>NZ_JBPGYA010000002.1:0-929927 GCF_048015635.2 Sphingomonas sp. GlSt437
AGCTTGTACGGGAGCAGCGAGTGGCCGAACCTACGCAGCCCAAGCCACCCACACCCGAGGCCGAACCTGCCGCGCAGGAGCGTCGGGGATTTCTCGCCAGGCTCGGCCCCGGCCTCGTTACCGGCGCAGCGGATGACGATCCCAGCGGCATCGGCACCTACAGTCAGGTCGGCGCGCAATTCGGCTATGGTCTCGCCTGGGCGTTGTTTCTCAGCACCCCGCTGATGGTCGTCATCCAGCAAATCTCCGCCGAAATCGGTCGCGTGACGGGCGCCGGCATCGCGCAGAACCTGCGCCGCCATTATCCCCGCCCGTTGCTCTTCGCGATGGTGACGCTGCTGCTGCTCGCCAATGTCGTCAATCTCGGCGCCGATCTGAGCGCGATGGGCGCGGCGCTCAAGCTGCTCGTCGGCGGCAACGCCACTTACTACACCATCGGCTTCGGCATCTTATGCGTGGTGCTCGAAATCACGTTGAGCTATCCGCGCTATGCGGCGATCCTCAAATGGACGACGCTGTCGCTGTTCGCTTATGTCGCGGTGGTGGCAGTCGCCGGCGTGCCCTGGCCGCTCGCATTGCGCTCGCTGGTCGTCCCCGGCACGCAATGGACGCAAGCCTATGCGACGTCGCTCGTCGCGATCCTGGGCACCACGATCAGTCCATATCTCTTCTTCTGGCAAGCCGCGCAGGAAATCGAGGAACAGCACCGCCGCTATGCAAAACCCCTGTGCATCGCACCGGGCGATGCGGAAGCCGAGTTCCGCCGGATCAAGACCGATACGCTCGTCGGCATGGTGTTCAGCAATCTCGTCGCGCTGTCGATCATCTTCGCGACGGCCGCGACGCTGAACGCGCATGGCATGACCGACATTGCGACCTCATCCCAAGCTGCCGAGGCACTGCGGCCGATCGCCGGGCAATTCGCCTTCGCCCTGTTCGCGCTCGGCATTATCGGCACGGGGATGCTGGCGGTACCGGTGCTGGCGGGCTCGGCGGCCTATGCCGTCACCGAGATGGTCGGCCTCGCCGGCAGCCTCAACGCCAAGCTCCACGATGCCCGGCTGTTCTACGCGACGATAGCGGTAACGACGCTGGCGGGTGCCTTGCTCGACAATATCGGCATCGATCCGGTGCGCGCGCTCTATTGGGCTGCCGTCGTCAACGGCGTGCTCGCCGTGCCGCTGATGGTGGTGATGATGCTGATCGCCCGCAACGGCCGGGCGATGGGCCGGCTGATTATCGGCTGGCGGACGACGGTGCTTGGCTGGATCGCAACGTTGGTGATGCTGGCGGCAACGGTGATTTTCTTCTGGTTTTCAGCGTAGCGACGCGCGCATGGCAATCGCCGAGCATTGGCGCTAGAGGCTGGCGCCATGCCGCGCCTCACTAAACCGCACCCCTTTTACTCGATCCACCGCCACGGACTCGTCCGCGTGGCAGCTGCCACACCACGGGGCACCGTCGCCGATCCGGCGGCGAACGCAGCCGAGACGATCGAGCTCGCCAAGCAAGCGCATGCCGTTGGCGCCGACCTGATGGTCTTTCCGGAGCTCAACCTCTCGTCCTACGCGATTGACGATCTCCACCTGCAGGCAGCGCAGCATCGTGCGACCGAGGCCGCCATCGCGTCGGTGGTGAAAGCCACCGCCAAGCTGAAGACGGTGCTGGTCGTCGGCGCCGCGCTGCCGCGCAACGGGCGGCTCTATAATTGCGCGCTTGCCATCGCGCGCGGGCGCATCCTAGGTGTGGTCCCCAAGACTTTCCTGCCCAATTATCGCGAATTCTACGAGAAGCGCTATTTCGCGAGCGGCAAGGGCTTGAGTGGCCTGAGCATCGATGTCGCCGGCGAAACCGCGCCTTTCGGCACCGACCTCATCTTCGCCGCCGGCGACCTAGGCCCCTTCATCTTCCATATCGAGATTTGCGAAGATTTCTGGTCGCCGACCCCGCCCTCGATCGACGGTGCGCTGGCGGGCGCGGTCATCCTCTGCAACCTCTCCGCCTCGCCCAGCCTGATCGGCAAGGGTCGCGCCCGCGCCTCGCTCGCCGCCGCTCAGTCCGAGCGTACGATCTCGGCCTATTTGTTCTCGGCGAGCGGCCCCGGCGAGAGTACCACCGATCTGGTGTGGGACGGCCAGAGCCTGATCCACGAGAACGGCCAGCTGCTCGCCGAATCGCAGCGCTTCCGCTGCGAGGCGAACATGATCGTCGCCGATGTCGATGCCGGTCGCTTGATCCAGGAGCGGATGCGCAACGGCACCTTTAACGACGCCGCCGCCTTTGCCGGCCATCCTGAACAGCGCTTCCGCCGCATCGCCTTCGAGCACAAGCCCGATTTCGCCGATATCGGCCTGCGCCGGAGCGTCAGTCGCTTCCCTTTCGTGCCGAGCAATCCCGAGCGGCTCGACGCCGATTGCTACGAGGCTTTCAACATCCAGGTCGAGGCGCTGCTGCAGCGGATTGCCGCGAGCGGGGTTAAACGACTGGTCATTGGCGTGTCGGGCGGGCTCGACTCGACGCATGCGCTCATCGTCGCGAGCAAGGCGATGGACCGGCTCAAGCGACCGCGCACCGACATCCTCGGCTACACCATGCCCGGTTTCGCGACGAGCGACATGACGCGCGGCAATGCCTGGCGGCTGATGCGCGCGCTCGGCGTGACCGGCGACGAAATCGATATCCGCCCGGCCGCCGAGCAGATGCTGCGCGACATCGACCATCCCGTGGCGCGCGGCGAGAAACGCTACGACATCACCTTCGAAAATGTGCAGGCGGGCCTGCGCACCGACTATCTGTTCCGCCTCGCCAATCGCCATGAAGGCATGGTCGTCGGCACGGGCGACTTGTCCGAGCTTGCCTTGGGCTGGGCCACTTATGGCGTCGGCGACCATATGAGCCATTACGGCGTCAACGCCGGCGTTCCCAAGACGCTCATCCAGTATCTCATCCGCTGGACGATTGCCTCGGACGCGTTCGATGCCGAGACCGACCATGTGCTGCAGGCGATCCTCGATACCGAGATTTCCCCGGAGCTGGTGCCAGCGGATGGCGGTGCCGTACAATCGACCGAGAGCATCATCGGGCCGTATGAGCTCCACGATTTCTTCGTGAATTTGGTCGCGCGTTGGGGGCTGGCTCCGTCAAAGGTCGCGTTCCTCGCCTGGCATGCCTGGAAAGACGCCGAAGCCAGTGAATGGCCGGCTGGCTATCCCCTAGCCGCCCGCAAGGCTTATGATTTGCCGACGATCGCCAAATGGCTGGAGGTCTTCGTCACGCGCTTCTTCGCGACCAGCCAGTTCAAACGCTCCGCCTTGCCCAATGGGCCAAAGGTATCCGCCGGCGGCGCCCTTTCGCCGCGCGGCGACTGGCGCGCACCATCGGACGGCACCGCGCAGCCTTGGCTCGATGAGTTGAAGGCGAACCTGCCGGTCTGACGAGCAAGATCAATCCTCATATTGAGTAAGACTGACCGGTCATTAACCCCGTTCAGCGACACCTCATTAGTGATGTTGGCGCATTCCGCGATGATCAATTGCGGGGAACATAGACATGACCGTCCATTGCATCGCGTATCGCAGCATTCCCGTCTTCACCGGCCCAGTCCGTGACTATCTGGTTGAGGTCGATCGCATGCTGGCGACTGCCCGCCGGCGCAACCCGGAAGTCGGTGTAACCGGCGCGCTCCTGTTCAACGAGGATTGGTTCGTCCAGATTCTGGAAGGCGATCGCAACGCAGTCTACGCGACGTATAATCGCATTGCTCAGGATGCGCGGCACGAAGGAGTTGAGCTGCTGGTCGACACGACCAATCCGGCGCGGCTTTTCCCGGAATGGTCGATGGGCTTTGTCGGCGACGCGCCCGCCATCCGCCAGCGCTTCAATCAATCACCGCTCGCGGGCAAGGATGTCGTGCTGCGCGACGAGACGATCATTGATTTCATGGTCGACATCGCGCGCGGCGAGCATCGCGCGGCCTTGGCGGCATGAACGCCTCGGTAACGCCGATCGGCAAGCGCCGCCGGTCGACGAACATCGCCAACCAGGAATTCACGATCGCGGTCAGCGATTGCCGCTTTGCTGCCGTCGAAAATCGCGATTACGTGGTGCTGGACGATATGCTGCGGCTGTGGCGGCGCAATAACATCGAGCTCAGCCTGACCGGCGCGTTGCTGCTGTGCGATGGCGCATTCGTCCATCTGCTCGAGGGGGACAGCAGCGACGTCGAGCGCATGTTCAGCCGCGTGCGCGCCGACCCGCGCCACGAAAATGTTCGCTTGCTGGAGCGGCGCCCCCTGGTGCGACGGCGCTTCGCCAACTGGCCGCTGGCTTATGTGGGACCATCGCGCTGGGTAAGCCGAGCCCTGCACGGGCATGATCTCGCCGAAATCTCGGCGGAAAATGCCGACGAAGCCGGCTATCTGATCGACTTGATCCTGAGCTTCGTTGGCGACGACCCCGGAGAGGCCACCGCGCTGTCGTTGAGCGCGTGACGAGCGGCGGTTGCAGCGGAGGAGTGGCCGCCTAAGCCGCCACCTTCTCCCGCCTCATCACTTGCGCGGCAAAGCGCTCCATTTCCTCGGCCTGCGGGCTCATCTGGAGCAGCAGCAGGTCAAGGCCAGCTGCTTCATATTCCTCGATCCGCTCGCGCAACTGCTCGGGCGTGCCGACCAGATTGGGGCGCAAGCCGCGGTTGGAGACGGCATATTCCTGGATCTTCATCTCGCGTTCGAGCTGCGTGCCCGACAGCCATTGGTCGAAATTGGCGTAACCAGCGGGCAGTTCCTTCACCTCGGTGATGCGCGCCAATTCACGCTGCGCCTCAGCCTCGCTGTCGCGGACGATGGCATAGGCAGCCATGCCATAGTGCATCGGCGGCTTGCCCAGCGCCTCGCGCCGGGCGGCCATATCGGCAATCTTGGGCGCGATCGCCTCGACGGGATCGCCGTGCATCACATAGGCATCGCATTGTTCGGCGATCAGCGCTTTCGCCGCCGGGCTCTCGCCGCCCGCGTAAGTAACGGGCTTGCGCGCCGGCTTGGGCGAGCAGACCGCGTGGTCGGTCTGGTAGAATTGCCCGGAGAAAGTGAATTCCTCCTCGCTCCACAACCCCTCAACGACCTTCAGCCATTCCGACGTGCGGGCATAGCGATCGTCATGCTGGTCGAATTGCAGGCCATAGCGCCGCGCCTCGTCCGCCCACCAGGACGACACGACGTTGAGCGCAAGGCGCCCGCCGGCGATCTGATCGATGTTCGCGGCCGCCTTGGCGAACAAAGCCGGCTGGTGGAAATTGGGGCGCACCGCGACCATCAGCTCGATCGTCTCGGTCACTGCCGCCAGCGCCGCCGCTGTCGACCACGCATCGAGCGTCGGCGCGCCGACACCCTTGATGTCATTCATGTTGAGCTCGGCGATCAGCGTCAGGTCATAGCCCCAGCGCTCGGCATTCACCGTCAAGTCACGGCTATAGGCCCAGCTCGCCGCCATGCCCTCATCGGGCACATTGCGCAGCCAGCCGCCAAACACCGGCATCCAATAGCCGAACCTCATGCAAACTCTCCCTGGCGCGCGGCGCGCGCGATTTCCTGTTCCAGATAGTCGACCAGTTGCTCATGCGGGTCCCAACCCAGCACCTCGAGCGGCTTGGCGACGAAATTCGACAATCCGTTGATATCGTAAAAACGGGGCACGTCGTCGCGATCGTCGATCATCACTTCAACCCCGCCAATATCGAGCCCGGCCGCCTGGGCGATCCGCTCGGCAGCGTCGATCAACTCGGGCGCGGGATCGGCCTTGGTCATGGTGATCGGCTTGCCGTCCGCAAGGCAGGCGTCGGCGGGGCAAAGATCGAACTGGCCGCCGCCATCGATGTCGATCGCGTAGAGATAACGGCCCGCCAGCGTCTCGATACGGGTGATGCGGCCACCGCGCGCCGGCACATATTCCTGGACCAGCAGCACGCCGTCGATGCTGGTCGGCAGGAATTTGTCGGCGACCGCGAGCGCGAGTTCCTCCGCCGTTTCGTAGCGCATGATGCCCGCGCCGGCGCCGCCGATATTGGCTTTGACCACGATCGGGAAGCGCAGCTCTTGCGCCGCGCCGGGAATATCCTCGGCGCGATGCACCACGCGTGTTGCCGGCACCGCCAACCCCAGCGCAGCGATCAACGCCAGCTGTCGCGCCTTGTTGGCATCGACCGCGAGCACATCGGCCCCGTTGATGACCCGCGCGCCCTGCCCCGCCCAATGCGCGAACAAGGCCGGCGCGTAGAAAATCGCATGCTCGGCCGAGCGCAGGAAGCTCGACATCGCCAGCCGGTTGAACACCACCGGCGCTGGCGGCGGCGATCCGGCGGGATCGAAGCTGTGGCCGGCAATGGGCAAGCGGATATAATCGATACCGCGCCGGTCGAGTGCCGCGAACAGCGGTTCAAACCATTGCGGGTGCTCATAGAAAATAGCTAGATCGGGCATTGGCGCTCATTCGTAGGACGAAGCGCGTTGGTTACGCGCAAGCCCCGGCGCTGTGAAGGGGCTTGCGCATCATCGCACCAAAGCTGGCCATTCCCAGCCTCCCACCGCCCCATGTTCCGCGAGCGCCTTGCGGCGCGCCGATCAGAGTTTCTTACTGATCGACGCGCGCAGGGTGCCGGTGCGGGTATTTTGGGCGCCGCTGAAGTCCATTTCGATGTCGAACGCCCAGCCATTGCCGAACCCGAACCGCGAGCCCAGGCCCAGCTGATACTGGTCGCGGGTCCAGCCGATCGGGTTGAGCGCGTAGAACGCCGGGCCCGAGACATCGGCATAATCGAGCGCCTGGATCGAACCGTCCTGGAACTCATGCCGCCACTCGCCGCGCAGGCGCGGGGTCGCGGTGATCCCGCCCCAGGTTGCGGTGTAGCTGATCTTGCCGCCGAGCACGCTCGTCACCGATACCAGCGAGCGCGACAGGAAGCGCAGATTATACCGATCGGCGCCGGTTTCCGCATAAGGGTTGAGCGTCCCGTCGATCCACTCCAGGCGGCCATAGCCCGACCAGTCGATCACCTTCGACGTGCGATCGATGCCGAGTGCTGCCGCGCCGAACCACATATTGCCCGAGCGGCTGCCGAGTGCGGTCAACCCGTTCTCGCGCACCAGTCGCCGGGTCGCGAAGTCGAGGCTGCCATAGCCCACCGTCACGTCGAGGAACGTGTCGGGGAACGGCGACACGCTGCCATAAGCCGCGACCACTGTGCTCTGCGTGCGGACATGCCCCGTATCGCCACCGATCTTGTTGGTCTCGGCGCCATAGCCGCCGCCGATACCGACGGTCGCATTGGGCGCGAGCTTGACGTCGATGCCCGATGACAGACCGGCGGTGCTGATCGTGATCTTGTCGCGACCGGTTTCACGGTCCCGCGTGCCGATCCCGATCGAGCCGCCCGACCAGATCACCAGCGAGCCGACCTGCCGCTCGCCATTGCCGCCGCCATCAGCCTTGGCACCCAGCGCGGGGGCATTGCCCACCGTGCCGCCCGCACCGCGCTGGCCGATGCCGCCGCGCGCACCCAGGCCCGAGCCGGAGCCTGTGCCGCTGCCGGCAAAGCCCTGCGACGGATCGTCATCGCTGATGCCCAGCGTGCTGACGCCGCCACCGCCCAGCCCGCGGCCGAACCGCAAGCCATCACCCTGTGGACCCCGCCAGCTGATGCCATTGTCGTTGCGGTCAGCCAGCGCGCGCGGATCGTTGCTCGGGAAGCGCTGGTTATTGGCAAGCTCGACCCGGCCGCCATTGAGCGAGACAAGCTGGATGCCCTGGACATTATGCGCACTGCCGCCGCCATGGTGGAGCGCTTCGGCGCGGCGCATGAAGTTCTGGATCTGCGCGCGCGCCAGATCGCGCGCCGCTTCCGCCTGGGCATCGCTGATCGCCTGGATGTCCGGGTTGAGCGTCGGATCGGGCCGCGCCGTCACCGTCACCGTCACCGTTGCCGGCTGCGACGCACCGAACTGGTTGCTGACCGTATAGGTCACCACCACCGTGCCGCTGTAATGCGCCGCCGGCGTGACGGTCAGATGGTAGAGATGGTTGCCCACCGCCCCGCTCTCGACCAGCTGCGCGGTCGCCTGGCCCGACGGCGTCACCGATACGATCGCCGCTGTCGTGAACGGCCCGTCGGTCGCGCCCGCCGTTAGGTCGACATCGACGCCCTGGTTGTCGCCGGTATTGGCCGTCTTGGGCTGGATCGTCGGCGGACGGCCGGTCACCGTGATCGTAACGGTCGCCGGCGCCGAGGTGCCGCCCGGCCCCACCGCGACGAACTGGAAGGTGTCACGGCCATAAAAGCCCGCATTGGCGCGGTAGGTCGCGGTGATCCGCGGCACTGCCTGGCTCGTCTGCGTCCCCGGCACAGCGCCGGTCGGCAGATTAAGCGTCACCGTGCCATTCGTCGGCGGCGTGCTGATCTGGATCGTCCCATATACACCCGTCACCAACGACGACAGGTCAACATCAACACTCCCACCGCCAACAACCGTCGCCGACGAGGTCAACGTCGTGCTCGTCGGCTGCGCAACCGGCGCGGGCGGGGTTGCGACCGTCAACGACACCGTCGCTGTGCCCGAGATCCCGCCTGGGCCGGTTGCCGTGTAGGTGAAGCTGTCCGCCCCGAAGTAATTGGCGGCCGGCGTATAGGTGACGGTCGAGCCGCTGATCGTTGCCGTGCCATGCGCGGGTGCCGTGCCGATCGCGATCGACGCATAGACGCCGCTCACATTGCCCGACAGATCGATCGCCGTGCCGGTGCTGTTATACCCGATGCTGACGCCGGTCCTGTCGCTCGCCGTCGGCGCTGGCGGCGTCGCCACCGTTAGGCTGACCGTCGCCGTGTTCGACGTGCCGCCGGTGCCCGACGCGCTATAGGTGAAGCTATCGGTGCCATAATAGCCGGCGGTCGGCGTGTAGGTCACCACATCGCCCGCGATTGCCGTGGTGCCGTGCTGCGGCGCTGTCCCCACGGCAATGCTGCTATGTGGTCCACCGGTGATCGAGCCCGAGAGATCGATCGCCGTGCCGGCGCTGTTATACGCAACCGTAACGCCCGTCTTGTCCGCCGCAATCGGCGTGTCGATGAAGGTGAAGTTTACCCCGCCCGGCGAGGTCTGGCCATTGACCGTGGCCGTCACCGACACCGTGCCCGATCCGGCCGAGGGCGCGGTTACGGTGAGCGTCGTCGCGGTGGCTGCGGTCACCGTCGCCGTCGTGCTGCCGAAGCGCACGATGTTGTTGGCGACGGTGGTGTCGAAGCCGGTACCGGTCAGCGTTACCGTCTGGCTGGGACGGCCCGAAGTCGGGTTGATCGCGGTCACCGTCGGCAGCACCGCAACGCTGCTGCTGCTCACACCCGGTGTTGCCGGATAGCCGGTCGGCGTGAAGCCGCTGAGCGTGAAGCCCGACAAACTGCCAGCGGTCGTGCCTGTATAGTTGAACGTGATCGTGCAGCCACCCGACGGCACCGTCACATTGGTAAGCTGAATCGTGGTTTGCGTCGGGATGCTGGCCGAGCCCACGGCACAGGTCCCCCCGGGGGCGCCGATGACGCGGGTTAGGTTGCTCGGTGAAGTGAGCAGCGTCGAGAACAGCGGTGCGGTCGATGCGTTGCCGTTGGTGAAGCTGATCGTCACAGTGCCGGTGGCGCCGGCGTTGAGCGGGTTCGCGGCGAAGCTGACCGATGCGCCGATCGCTTGCGCCGCGCCGACCGCAAAGCTCTGCTGCAGTTGCGGCGCAGCGTTCCAGTTGCCGTCACCCGCCTGGTTGGCATCGATCCGGCAGGTCCCGGTCGAGGTGAACGTCACCGTGCTGCCCGACAGCGAACAGCCGGTGCTGGCACCATCCAGCGTGAAGGCCACGGTCAGCCCCGAAGTCGCGGTCGCCGTGACGGTATAGCTTGCGCCGCCAACCGCCGCACTGGCAGGCGCGGTCGAGGTAAAGCTGATTGTCTGGTCGCCCTTGTTCGTCGATACCGAATAGGCTTGCGAGCCGGTATACGGGCCAGTGCCGGTCGAACTGTCTGTTGCCGTCACCGTGAAATTGTAGCTCCCCTGCGCCGTCGGTGCGCCCGTTAGCACCCCTGCGGTCGAGAGTGTCAGACCTGCCGGCAGCGCGCCGCTGGTTACCCGGTAGCTAAAGGGCGCGGTGCCACCGGACGCCGTGAACGTCTGGTTCACCGCCGTGCCGACCGCGAGGCTCGTCGCCAGCGTCGATGGCGCTACAACGATCGTCGGTGCGTTGACCGTCAGCGAATAGGCCTGCGCGCCAGCAAAATGATTGCCGTCGGTCGCGGTAATGGTGAAGTTGAACGTACCCCCTGCGGTCGGCGTGCCCGACACGGTGCCGCTGCTCGACAGCGACATGCCTGCCGGCAATGCGCCGGCCGTGATCGAATAGCTATAGCTCCCATTGCCGCCGCTCGCGCTAACCGTCTGGCTGGTCGCGACCCCGACGGTCGCCGCCGTCAGCGACGCCGGCGAAAGCGCGATCGTCGGCGCCGATACCGTCAGGTTGAACGTCTTGCTGCTCGATTGCGACGCGGCATCGGTTGCGGTGACCGTGAAGACGGTGCTCGTGAACGTCACCGTCGGCGTGCCGGACAGCACCCCGGTGGACGTGTTGAAGCTCAGCCCGGTAGGCAACGAACCGCCCGACAACGCATAGCTCACGCTGCCATAGCCGCCGGTCGAAGTAACCGGGGTCACCGACAAGTTGGTGCCCGCAACGCCCGTCACTGACGCAATCGCCTGAGTGGTCGAGGGCCCGGCGACATAGCTGTAGTGGTCAGCCGCTGTGATCGCGCTCGATCCGCTCGGCGTCGTCACCACCACATCGACCGTTCCCGTCCCGCTCGGCGCGGTCACGGTGATCGAGGTTGCGGTGTTGGCGGTGAGCCCCGTCGCAGCCGTGCCGCCAAACGTCACGCCGGTCGCGCCGGACAAAGCCGTGCCGGTGATCGTCACCGACGTGTTGCCATTGCCGGGCCCGGACGTCGGCGAAACCGAGGTAACCGTCGGCGCAAAATCGTCATTGACGATCGTGCCGGTGCCGGACCCGCTGGCCGTCGCGCCACTCACGTTGCTGACGTTCACCGTGAAGGTCTTGTCGGGCTCGACGATCGTGTTGCCAACGACCAAGACCGAGAATGTATAGCTGCTCTGCCCGGCAGGGATCGTCTGCGCGGTCAGGGATTTGGCGATATAGTCGTTGTGAGCCGTCGTCGCGGTGCCGTCTGCAGTCGCGATGTCGAAGGTCACGCCGCCAGCGCCAGCCGGCGTGCTGAGCGACACGGTAAAATCAAAGCTCGTCGTACCCGAATTACCCTCGTTGTGCGACACGTTGCTGATCGACAGCGTCGGGGGAGTGACTGACAATGTCACTTGGCTTCCACCGACACCCGTCAGACTCAGCGCTTGACCATTCGCGCCCGCCGCAGAGGCGGCCGATGGGGTGTAGTTATAAGTGCCAGGCGATTGCCCGCTCGGTATATTGATGACGATCGTGCAGCTGCTGTTGGCATTGATTGTCGCGCCGGCGACGTTGAATGGACCGCTAAACCCGACGGGGCTGCAGGTACCCGAGCCCAGAGAAATGCCAGTCAGGCCATTCAGCATCCCAGCAAACGTCACCGTATTGAGGGGCACGGTATTTGCTGACGGGTTGGTAATCGTCACGGTAAGCGTAGTCGACTGAGCCGTCGTGATAGAACTGGCACCAAATGCAGCCGAAACGGTCGGCGGCGCGACCACATATTGCGAGATCGTGCTCGACGTCGATCCGGCATAGCCGCTCGTCCCGGAATAGACCGCACTGATCGAATAGGTGCCCGCGGTGGCGAAAGACGTCGTGCAGGTCGCGGTGCCCCCGGTCACCGATTGCGTGGCGCAGGTCGAAATGTTGGTACCGCCGCTACGGAACGCGACCGTGCCACCGGTCGGGCTGCCCGAAATCGTCGCGGTGAAGGTCACAGAGCCGCTGACGGCCTGGGTCGCCTGGCCCGAGCTAACCGTCGTGGTGGTCGTGGCGGTGATCGAATCGCTATCCGTCGCCGAATTGTTGCTCGAATTGTTGTCAGTCACTCCGGACGGTGCCGTGACGGTCGCCGTGTTGGACAAGGTGCCCGTCGCCGATGACGAGATCTGCGCCGCGACCGTAAACGTCACCGAACCACCGCTCGGCAGATTGACGGACTCGTTGATATTGCCGGTGCCTGACGCATTACAAGTTCCGCCGCCCGCACCGACGCATGTCCATGATGCCGAGCTGATCGAGCCCGGCAGCGTATCGGCGACGGTGGCGCCCGATGCGTTGCTCGGCCCGCTGTTCGACGCGGTGATGGTGTAGGTTGTTGATCCACCAGCACTGACCGAGGTGACGCCGTCCGTCTTGGTGATGGCAAGATCGGCAACGCGGTTGACCGTCAGCGTCGCTGCCGTTGTCGTCGCGCTGTTGGCACTGTTGGTGAAGACCGCGCGGTATTGATAGTTGTTTTGCGAATAGCTGACGCTGTTCAACGTCAGTGTCGTTGATGTCGCGCCGCTAATATCAGTGAAGGTCGAGCCGCCATTGGTGGATTGCTGCCACTGCACCGTCGGCGTCGGCGAGCCCGAAGCAGCCGCCGTGAACGTCGCGGTCGATCCCTCATTGACCGACTGGTTGGTCGGATTAGTGGTGACCGTCGGCGCTGCGATATTGGTCACGCTGAAGTTGGCCGACGCAGAACCCGATGTCGCCGAGACATTGTAGCTCCCCCCCGTCCCGTTGGCGGTAAAGGTGCTGGCGGTCGCAACGCCCGAGCCGTTGGCGGTCACCGTCTGGCTGTTCGTGCCACCCGTCGCGAACGTACCGCTCGCGCCGGACGCGGGCGCCGTGAACGTAACCGACGTGCTTGGGATCGCCACGCCGCCGGCATCCTTCACGGTCACCTGGAAGGGCATGGTAAAGGCGGTATTGATATTGGCCGACTGGTTATTGCCGGCATTGATGGTGACAGACGCGGCCACCTGATTGACCGTCGTCGGGCTGGACGCGCTGGCGGTTGCAGAGGCTCCCCCGCCTGACAATATGACGCTCGGCGTCAGCGATGTCGCCGCATTGGCCGCAATCGCGGTGATGAGCGTTAGTGGTGGTCCTGGGTTGCTCGGCCCGAAAGTATAGATCGTGCCGCATCGGAATGTGTTGTTGCCGACTGTTCCGTTACACGTCCAGCCCGTGCCGCTGAAACTGCTGAACGTCATGCCGGGCGGCAGCGTGAAATCGGCGAACACGTCTGCCGAAGTGTTGGTAGTCGTCGCGCTCGGGGTGATCGTGTAGGCGAGCGTCTGGCCCTGCGTGCCGTTGCCGCTGTGCGTCATGGTGACGCCGAGGACGGGAGCGTACGGGTTACACGTTGCCGACAGGACTTTGATGGTCCCGCTTGAGGGGGTGACATACCCAGCCTGGAGTATAATTATTCCATACTGGCCATTAGTGTAATCTGCATTATCGTTCGCATCAACAGTATGGCTGATAGTATGAATGGTCGACGAAGTCGATTGGTCATTGCCATTAGGATTGTCTGTGGAGTATGTAGTACTTTCCGCAAAATTTACGCTTCCCGAAGAGCTTCAGAGATCGAAACTTAGACTTAACGAGCCATGACCCGCCGTAACTTGATACGTTACGGTGTACGTATCGCCTATTGTGAAGGGGCCTGTAGCGTTTATCTGCGCCGCACTAAAAGTTGGAACGTCATAATTTCCAATTATATTAGGAACCGTCGAGTTAGCCGTATCTAATGTGTGGTTATTGAAATTTGTGCAGGTTGCCGATGCCATCGCAGCTGACGGCGCGACCATCATCCCGCCAAAAGCGATGGCCGCGACGGCCGAGACGAGCGGACGACGCGTCGGCAGCCGGGAGACAAACCAATTGAGGCTGGAGCGTACGCCCCCGGCCGAAGTTGGCTGCGCCAAGCCTTCGATCGCATTGCGGCTCGGCCGCACAAAGGAAGTGCTCATATCCGGATGGTCGGCGCTCGCGCATGTCGGCAAGCCGCCGCGCGAAGACCCACCAAATGGCAGGCGTCGCAAAGAAAAATGCCGAACCAACCGAGAAACGATGCGCCCCATTAATACCCCCCAAGGCGATCCGCGCGACTCACCCTTGCAGCAGCGGTAGCGCCTATGCGAGTAATCCGTAAACCCGTTTCAGTCGACCAAGCGCTCAAATCCGTTTCGTTATGACCCGGAAGGACACAAAGCCGAAGGAATATTTCCACGCCAGCGGTCAGGTGACATCCTACTGAAATATTAACACCAAACCGGTGTAAAATTCGGCGCGCCGAGCAGATCATTGCTTGCCTGTCTCGACCGATTTCGGCCACTTTGTCTACGCCGCAGCGTATTCCGCGGTGACACAAGCGAGTCGGCGCCGCATGTATCGGTCCGCTTCGCCACCAGGAATGCAGGAGACACAAAATGGCCGATCCCTTTATCGGGCAGATCATGCAAGTCGGGTTCAATTTCGCGCCTAAAGGTTGGGCGCAGTGCGCAGGGCAGATAATGTCCATCCCGCAAAATTCGGCGCTATTCTCGCTGCTCGGTACCACCTTCGGTGGCAATGGCGTGCAGACTTTTGGTTTGCCCGATGCGCGCAGCCGCACTTTTGTCGGAGTCGGGCAGGGCTTGGGCTTGTCCAACTATGTTTGGGGCGAAGTGACCGGCACCGAGAATAATACGATTCTCGTCAGCAATATGCCGGTGCATAACCACCCCGCGACATTCCAGGGTATCCAAGGCGCGACGACGGCGACGGGTTCGCTCGCCGCTTTGTCGAATGCAACCGGCCAACAGGGTGTGCCGGCTTCAACAGCAAACCAGCTCGCCAATATTTCACCTGCTGGAAGCACCGGCGCAAAAATCTACGCGCCTGCCGGAAACGGTGGTACCTCGGTCAATTTAGCCGGCCTCACCATCAACGGCGGCAACTTCACCCCGCAAGGCACTGTAACCGTCGGCCCTTCGGGCGGCAGCGTTCCGCTCAACAACATTCAGCCGGTGCTGGCGGTGCAGACCAATATCTCGTTGCAGGGCATCTACCCCACGCGCAACTAATCTAGCTGAAGTTCGCCTGATACAGCCGGGGTTGACCCGGCCTCGGCTGTATCTGGCTGATATAGATGTCGTGGGGGCCGCCCTTGCCGCAATCCATATTGTAGGTTTCGTCGAGCAGGTAGATTTGCTCGGGCGATTCGAAGATGAGCGTAAAGGGCTCGCGAAATTCGTTGAGCAGATGCGGCTTGCGCTCGATCCTGAGCAGCGTGATCTCGATCGGCTCGGGCACGGTGCTCAACCGTATTTTCTTGCCGACCCAGGGCTCGAAATCTTCGGGCGTCGGCAATTTCATGGGAAAGTCTCCTGGATCGACGGGCACGTCGCGGTTTGATACGCAGCGATGATAACCCGCAAGGCGCAAGACGCAACCATGCCGGCCAAAGTAAAACCAGCAAATAACACGTCCGCCGCCGGTGCGCGGGCCAAGCCCCTGCCCCGCTTCCCCGTGCCGCGCCACGCGCCGCCGGCGCTGTCGCCGGGGCTGGCGGCCGCTGGCGTTCGGCTGCGCGCGGCGACGATGGACGACCTGCCGTTCCTGCGCCAGCTCAACCGCGCGATCCTGGCGCCGGCCTTCGCGCTTGCACCCTGGTCGGCGGCCGAGCGCGACGCGGTGATGACCGAGCAGTTCGATCTCCAGCACCGCCATTATCTCCAGCATTTTCCGCGCGCCGATTATTGGATTATCGAGCGCGCCGGCAACGCGGGCGCCAAGCCGATCGGCCGCTATTATCTAAATCGCCACGGCACATTGTGGCGCGCGCTCGACCTGGGCTTCCTGCCCGGCAAGCGCGGCTTTGGCGCGGCGCTGCTCAATTGGACCAAGACGCTGGCCGCCGCTGCCGGCGCCGATGGCTTCGACTTCCACGTCGCGCACGACAATAGTCGCGCGCATGCGCTATATCTGAAGCTGGGGTTCGAGGATGTCGACGCCCCGCTCGCCACGCACCAGCGGATGATCTGGCGCAATCCGAAGGCGGGATCGCGCGGGCCGTCGAGCCGCTGAGCGCGCTTGCTCGCGCCGCGCCGCGCGGGCATGACCCTGCCCAAACAAAAGGCGGAGGGTAGGCATGGCAGGCGCGCTAGTGGGGCTGAGGATCATCGAATTCGCCGGCATCGGCCCCGGGCCATTCGCGGCGATGATGCTGGCGGACCATGGCGCGGACGTGATCCGCATCGATCGCCCCGGCGCCCGCCTCGACCCGCGCGACGCCTTGTCGCGCAATCGCCGCTCGGTGATCCTCGACATGAAGACGCCCGACGGCATCGCTGCCGCCCGCGCGCTGTGCCGCACCGCCGACGCGCTGATCGAGGGCTATCGGCCCGGCGTGATGGAACGGCTGGGGCTGGGGCCGGAGGTGCTGCTCGCCGACAACCCGGCGCTGGTCTATGGGCGCATGACCGGCTGGGGGCAGACGGGGCCGTACGCGCAAGCCGCCGGCCACGACATTAATTACATCGCGCTATCGGGCGTGTTGCATGGCATCGGTCGCGCGGGCGAAAAGCCGGTGCCGCCGGTCAATTATGTCGGCGATTTTGCTGGCGGCGGCATGATGATGGCGTTCGGCATCCTCGCCGCGCTGATCGCGGTCAGGAACGGCGCGCCCGGCCAGGTGATTGACGCGGCGATGACCGACGGCTCGGCGCTGATCGCGGGGATGAGCTGGCATTTCCTCGCCGCCGGGCTCAACCGCGATCAAGCCGGCGTCAACATGCTCGATGGCGCAGCGCCATTCTACGACACCTATCGCTGCGCGTGCGGCGGCTTTGTCGCGGTGGGCGCGATCGAGCCGCAATTCTACGCATTGCTCCGTGAGCATCTCGGCATCGCCGACGACGACGCCTTTGCCGCACAGCATGACCGCCGCAACTGGCCGCAGCAAAAGGAGAAAATCGCGGCGATTTTCGCACAGCGGACGCGGGCTGAATGGTGCGCGGTGATGGAAGCGACCGACGCGTGCTTCGCGCCCGTGCTGTCGATGACCGACGCGCCCAACCATCCGCACAATCGCGCGCGCGACACCTTCATCGAACTAGGCGGCGCGATCCAGCCGGCGCCCTGCCCGCGCTTTTCGGCGACGCCTGCCCCGGAAGCGCGACCCGCGCCGGAGCCGGGTGCCGATACCGAAGAAGTACTGCGCGCGACCTCGGTTAGCGCTCAGGCGTAGGCGTAAGGCCCGCCTTTGCTAAGCGCCGTCTGATAAGCCGGGCGTGCGTGGATCATCTCGAGCCACGCAATTGTTGCGGGTCGTGACCCGTCGAGGCCTGCGCGCGCGCGCGCCGCTTCGAGCGGGAAGCTCATCATCACATCGGCCGCGCTGATTTCGTCGCCGGCGAACCAGGGGCGGCTCGCCAGTTCGCCTTCGACATAATCGAGATGGACCTGGAACATCGCATTGATGCGCTTGCGGATGCGCTTGCCGAACAGGGGCACACGGCTGGCGACCAGCATCACCAGCAGCGGCGGCATCAGCGAGCCCTCGGCATAATGGAGGAAATGGCGATAGCGCAGCACCGCGTCGCGATGCGCCGGCGGCCCGAAACGGCCATCGGCCTTCTCGACAAGATATTCGACGATCGCGCCGGTCTCGGCAACGACGCTGCCTGTATCGGTATCCTCGATCACCGGTGACTTGCCGAGCGGATGCACCGCGCGAAGCTCTGGCGGCGCGAGCATGGTCTTTTTGTTGCGCGCATAATGCCGGATTTCATAAGGCAGGCCGACCTCTTCGAGCAGCCAGATCACCCGCTGCGATCGCGAATTTTCGAGATGGTGGATGATGATCGTCACACGTGCCTCCCCCGGGTCAATCTGGAATCGCGTACCATAGCCATGCCGCAGCGGGAAAGTCGACTGCATCGCCCGAGCGATGTCGCTCGAGCAACGCGCGAAGGCGCGCGACCATCGCCGGTCGCTCGGCGTCGTCGGCAGTGCGGAACAATCTGGCGGCCGGGCCGATGCGCGCGAAAAATGCCATCGCGTCCGCCACCGGATCGGCACCCGCCCCGGCATGATAGATGTAATCGACTGGCTGGGGCGCCGATGGAGACCAACCGGCCGCGCGGAGAAGGCGCACGACATGATCGGCGTCGGCGAATGCGAAAGGGCCCGGCGCAGTTCCGGCATCGACAGGCGGGGGTCCCCCCGTTGCCGCAGCAATCAATTCGGCGGCCCATGGATTGGCCGCGATCGACCGGAAGCACGAAAACAGCAGCGGCGCGCGCGGCGCGGCGGCGCGACGTAGCTTGGTGAACGCGGCAACCGGATCGTCGAAGAACATCACGCCATGGCGCGACATATAGCCGTCGATCGGCGCCAGCGTCGCCACCGCCTCGTCAGCAGCAGCGATAAGGAAGTCGAGGTTCGCGAGACCTGCGGCGCGCTCGCGCGCGACTTCGACCAGCGGAGCCGACAAGTCGATGCCGGTAATGCGCGTATCGGGCCGCGCCGTCGCGAGCGCGATTGCGGTGCTGCCCGCGCCGCAGCCGATATCGACGACCCGCGCTGCATCAGCCGGCAAATGCGCGAGGATATGCTCGTTCAGCATCGCGCCCAGGTCGGCAAAACTGCGATCGGTGCGCTGCCATTCCGCCGCCCAGGCATCGCCAACCGGGCCGATCCATTCGCTCGCTTCCATGGAGTTCCTCCGCAACGGCGCCGACCGGCGGCAACCGCCGGCGAACGATGTCGGTCCGACATATCGCGCGCGCCAACAATGGCAAAGCGATCGAGGCCCCGGCGAAACAGTGGCCATAGGCACTCCCCCCTAAGCAGAACCCGACCAGATCAAAATGCATGAAAGGCCCGCCAGGGGGGAGTGGCGGGCCTTTCCGAGCGTGCGACGGGAGAAAGCGTCGCGATAAGCTTAAGCCTTACAAGTCCTCGTCGGCATCGCCGTCGGGACCAGTCATCATTTCCTCGGCGACCTTATCCATTCGGTTGCGGATCGCGGTTTCCAGGCGGTTAGCCACATCGGGATTTTCGGTGAGATAAGTCTTGGCGTTCTCACGCCCCTGACCGATGCGGACGCTGTCATAGGAGAACCAGGCGCCCGATTTCTCGACCAGCCCGGCCTTGACGCCGAGATCGAGCACTTCGCCGATCTTGGAGATGCCCTGGCCGTACATGATGTCAAACTCGACCTGCTTGAATGGCGGCGCGACCTTGTTCTTGACGACCTTCACGCGCGTCGTGTTGCCGATGATATCGTCGCGATCCTTGATCTGGCCGGTGCGGCGGATGTCGAGACGAACGCTCGCGTAGAATTTGAGCGCATTGCCGCCGGTCGTGGTTTCGGGATTGCCGTACATCACGCCGATCTTCTGGCGAAGCTGGTTGATGAAAATCACCATGCAGCGCGAGCGGCTGATCGAGCCGGTCAGCTTGCGCAAAGATTGCGACATCAGTCGCGCCTGCAAGCCGACATGGCTGTCGCCCATCTCCCCTTCGATTTCCGCGCGCGGCACCAAAGCCGCGACCGAATCGACCACCAGCACGTCGATCGCGTTGGAGCGCACCAGGGTATCGGTGATTTCGAGCGCCTGTTCGCCGGTATCGGGCTGCGAGACGATCAGCTGATCGATGTCGACGCCGAGCTTGCGCGCATAAACCGGATCGAGCGCGTGCTCGGCATCGACGAACGCCGCCATGCCGCCCTGCTTCTGCGCCTCTGCAATCACGTGCAGCGCCAGCGTCGTCTTACCCGAGCTCTCCGGACCGTAAATCTCGATCACGCGGCCGCGCGGCAGACCGCCGACGCCGAGCGCGATGTCGAGGCCGAGCGATCCGGTCGAAATCGATTCGACCTGCATCGCTTCCTTCTGCCCCAGCCGCATCGCCGAGCCCTTGCCGAAGGCGCGATCGATCTGCGCCAGCGCCGCATCGAGCGCCTTTTGGCGATCGCTCGCCGCCTTGTCGTTGGTTGTTGCCATGGTACCGTCGATGACCTTCAGAGATGTCGCCACAAGAGCCTCCACCGCTAGCCGGTCGGCACGACCGGTTCAATCTGTTGGAAGCGATGTACATGGAATGTTCCACCAGAACAAGAGTGGAACAGTCGATTTTGGATAATTTATTTCCTGGGGCGGCAACTGAGGCGCCGATCGCGCCGCTTACGCCGCCTGGAGATGGTCGAGCGCGCGCGCAATTGCTTCCATGGTGAAGGGCTTGACCAGGATCGGCCGGCCGCGATGCCGCTCGGGGATCACCCCCTCGTCGCCGCCGCTGGCGAAGAGGAACGGCCGTCCCGCATCGCTCAGCGCATCGGCGATCGGCCAGCTTTTCTCACCGCCGCGCAGATTGACGTCGAGGATCGCGGCATCGACGCCCGAACCGACATAGGCAAGCGCCTCGGCAACGGTATCGGCGGTGCCGACATGCTGGTGGCCGAGCTCGACCAGGAAATCCTCGATCATCATGGCGATCAACGGCTCGTCCTCGACGATCAAGATTCGATGCCCCATGGGCGGTCCCCTCCACATCCGCGCAGCGGATTAACTGGTTTAAACGCGGTAGCGCCTATTTGGTTGCAAGCGCGATCCGCGCGGCCTCCGCCAGCTGCTGCACCGAGAAGGGCTTGGCGATGAAGTGCACCTGATCGAGGTCGATCGACTTGCGCAGCGTTTCCTCGGCATAGCCCGACATGAACAGGATCGGCAGATCGGGGTAACGCTCGCGCGCACGGCGCACCATCGTCGGGCCATCCATCAGCGGCATCATCACGTCGGAGATCAACAGATCGGGCCGCGGGCTGTTTGCGAGCAGCTCGAGCGCTACCTCCCCATTCTCGGCGGTCATCACGCTATAGCCCTGGCGCTTGAGCGCGCGTTCGGCGACGCTGCGGACCATATCCTCGTCTTCAACGAGCAGGATGGTGCCCGATCCCCATAGCTCGCCCTGCCGAACCTTGGGCGGGATCGCCTTGGCCTTGCCATTGCCGGCAGCAGCGTGGTGGACCGGGAAGTAGATGGTGAAGGTCGTCCCCTGCCCCATCTTCGAATCCGCGAAGATATAGCCGCCCGATTGCTTGACGATGCCGTAGACCGTCGAGAGCCCCAGCCCGGTACCTTTGCCGACTTCTTTGGTGGTGAAAAACGGCTCGAAAATCTTCGGCAGGATCTCGGGCGGGATGCCGGTGCCCGTGTCGGTGATCTGGAGCGCGGTATAATCATCGACCGGCATCACATCGGCGCCAAGCTTGCGGACCTCGGCCTGCGTTACGGTCAGCGTGCGGATGGTCAGCGTCCCGCCGCCATGGCCGTACCGCACCGCCATCGCATCGCGCGCATTGACCGCGAGGTTCATCACCACAAGCTCGAGCTGAACCGGATCGACGCGGATCGCGCCCAGACCGCGCCCGTGCTGCACCGTGAGCGTGATCGTCTCGCCGAGCAGGCGCTTGAGCAGATACGACACTTCCGAAATGACATCGGGCAGCTGGATCACTTGCGGCCTGAGCGTCTGCTGGCGCGAGAACGCCAACAGCTGCCGCGTCACGCTCGCGGCGCGGTTGGAATTGGCCTTGATCTGCTGGATGTCGTCATAATCGCTGTCGCCGGGTGAGTGGCGCATCAGCATCAAGTCACAATGGCCAATGATCGCGGTCAGGATATTGTTGAAATCGTGCGCGATACCGCCGGCGAGCTGGCCGATCGGCTGCATCTTGCTCGCTTGCGCCACCTCGTGCTGCAACAGCGTGTCGGCGCCATCATCCTTGAGGCTCAGCAGAACCGCCGCATCGCCCATGCCGCGCGCCGCCGCGATGGAGAGCGACACGGGCATTTCGGGCCGGACTGTGAGCCGCACTGCCATATCGGTCGAATGCGACGCGCCATTGGTGAAGCGGCGGATCGCATCGGCCACTGCCGCTTTGTCTTCGCGGACGACGAGGTCGCCCGGGTAGAGCGGCGGGCTCGCCGGGTCGATCTGCGCCGAGCGGGCGAATGCCTCGTTCATGTGGACGAAGCGGCCATCGCGGTCGATCAGCGCCAGGCTGAAAGGGATGAGCGAGACAAGGCTGCGCGCCTGCGTACCGGCATCGACGCCGCCGGCAGGCGCAAGCGCGGCATCCTCATCGAGCAAGGCGATCAGCAACGGCGCCCCCTCGCCGTCGACAAAGGGGATTTGCAGCACCCGCAAGGCGGGCCCCTCAGCGCCCTCGCGCTCGAAATGAACGCGGCCGGCGGTGTCGGTGATGAGGAAGCGCGCGAAATCGCGGCCGCCGACATCGGTCGCTTCGTCCCCCGCCGCGCGCAGGCGGAAGACGCGATTGGTCGACTTGATGCGCCCCTCCGCGCTGATCAGTGCGAGCATGATCCCCGCCGCCGCCAGCCGATCCCCCGTCGCGCCGCTGATCAGCGAGGTCGCGGTGGCGACCAGATCCATGCTCTGCGCGGGCCGGAAGCGCCATACCAGCATATCCTCCGCATCGCCGCCGCGCGACACGCTGACATCCATCATCGCCCCGCGACACTGGAAGCGCGTGAGCGATCCCGCGCCGTCGCGCCAGGCGGCACGGCCCAGCGCGGCGAGCGTCGCAATCGTCGCATCATCGACGGGCAGATTGGGGGGCGTCGGGAAGCCGCCGAACAGCCGCTCATAGGCCTGATTGGCGCACACCAGCCGGCCGGCGCGATCGGTTATGCCGATTGCGTGGTCGCTCATATCGGCGACGAGCCGCGCGATCGTCCAGTCGATCAACGGCTCGGATTCGGTCGCTTCGGGGAACAGGCGGCGGAACGCGAGCAATCCCCCCGTCAGCACCAGGCCACTGCCGAAGAAGGCAGCGGCGACGACCGGATCGCGCACCAGCGCCAGCACCAGCGCAGCGGCCAGCGCCCCGCAACCAATCGCCACCGCCGCCGCCACGCGGCGAGGGCTCAGCCAGGAAGTTGGCGGTACGGGAACACTGGCCATGGCGTTTCCATCAACCGCGCCATGGCCAGCGTCAAGCGGTTAGCGACCGGCGCTTGCCGCCCCGGCCGCGACCCGCGACAATCGGCTTACCAGACCTTCACGCGATCCTCCGGCGCGAGATACATCGCATCGCCCGGCAACACGCCGAACGCCTTGTACCACGCGTCGATATTGCGCACCTCGGCGGTACGGAACTTGCCCGGCGAGTGCGGATCGCTCAGCAGCTGCGAGCGCAGCGCCGGCTCGCGGAACTTGCTGCGCCATACCTGCGCATAGCCGAGATAGAAGCGCTGATCGCCGGTCAGCCCGTCGATCACGGGTGCCGGCTTGCCGTTGAGCGAGCGGTGATAGGCGTCATACGCCACCGCCAACCCGGCAAGATCGGCCATATTCTCGCCCAGGGTCAGGCCGCCCTGGATGTGCTGGCCGGGGATCGGCTCATACGCGTCATATTGCTTGACGAGCTTGTCGGTGAGCGCGGTGAAGCGCGCGACGTCTTCCTTGGTCCACCACTCGGTCAGCTTGCCGGTCTTGTCGTACTTGCGGCCCTGATCGTCGAAATGGTGGCTGAGCTCATGGCCGATCACCACGCCGATGCCGCCATAGTTGACCGCCGGGTCGGCCTTGGCGTCGAAGAAGGGCGCCTGCAGGATCGCGGCCGGGAAGACGATCTCGTTCAACACCGGATTGGCGTAGGCGTTGATCGTCATGGGCGTCATGCCCCATTCGGTGCGATCGATCGGGTGGCCGAGCTTGTGCAGGTTGCGGAGATACTCAAACTCGCTGGATGCCGCGACATTGCCGACCAGATCGCCGCGCTTCACCGTCAGCGTCGAATAATCGCGCCACACCGACGGATAACCGATCTTGGGGGTGAACGACGCCAGCTTTTCATGCGCCTTCACCTTGGTTTCGGGCGCCATCCACTGGAGATTGTCGAGCCGCACGCCCATCGCGGCGATGATGTTCTTGACGAGCTGGTCGATCGCCGCCTTCGATTCCGGCGGGAAATAACGCGCGACATAGACCTTGCCGATCTCTTCGCCCAACGCCGCGCTGGTCACGGCAACGCCGCGCTTCCAGCGCACCTGCTGCTGCGGCTGACCGCTCAGCACCGTGCCGGTAAAGGCGAAATTGGCATCGACGATCTGCTTCGAGAGGTATGGCGCATAGGCGCGGATCACCCGAAGCGTCAGATAGTCCTTCAGCACCGGCAGCGGCGTGTCGGCGAACAGCTTGGCCTCGCCGGCAATCGCTTCGGGCTGGGCGACGATGTAATAGGGCTGGCCCTGCATGCCCTCCTGGGTGACATATTCGGTCCACGGGAAGCCCGGCGCCTGGCTCTGAATGTCGGCAAAGGTCCGCTTGTTATAGCGCTTGTCGGCATCGCGGCTCTGGATGCGCGTCCAATGGACCTGAGCGATCGACTTTTCGAAATCGAAGATTGCGCCCGCGCGCGCGGTGGCATCGGGCGTGCCGGCAAAGCCGAGCATCGTCGCGATATAGGCCTTATACTTGTCGCGAACGTCGGCGAGCTTGGGATCGTCCTTCAGATAATAGTCGCGGTCCGGCAGGCCGAGCCCGGACTGGCCGAGATTGACGACATAGGTCTGCGGGTCCTTGGCATCCTGCCCGACGCCGATGCCGAAAATGCCGCCGACGCCATAATGGCCGAGCTTGGCCATCTCGACCGCAAACGCCGTCTTGTCCTGGATCGCCGCGATTTCGGCGAGCCAGGGCTTGATCGGCTCGATGCCTTTCGCGTCGGCAGCGGCCTCGTCCATGAAGGTTGCGTAGAAATCGCCGATCTTGCTGCCCGGAGTTTTGGCGGCTTCCTCCAGGATCGTGCGCGTCTGCTCGTTCGACACGTCCTGCAGCACGTTGAACATGCCCCAGGTCGCGCGATCCGCCGGAATTTCCGTCTTTTTGTCCCAGGTCCCGCCTGCGAACGCGGCGAAATCGTCACCGGGCTTTACGGTCTTGTCCATCCCCGCCGTATCGAAGCCGAAATTACCGATTTTCGGCTTGGCTGCCGCGGCATGGGCGGGCGCGGGATGCTTGGGCGCGGCAGGGCGCGCGAGCGACACTCCGGTGAGCGCGACGCTGGCAAGCAGCGCGGCGGTAACGATTGTACGACGCATGGGCATGGTTCCTCTCTGACCTGGGTTCAGCTTTTCGTGTTGCCGTGGTTTATTGCGCTGACACGGCTAGTCAACGCGATTGTTGGGTTGGCGGAACCGATCGCGCAAAATTGCCGGCGTGTGGCGCTTCAGCCCCGGTCGCGCATCAGCCGCGCCTGTTCGCGCTTCCAGTCGCGTTCCTTGATCGTCTCGCGCTTGTCGTGCGCTTTCTTGCCCTTGGCGAGGGCGAGCTCGACCTTGGCGCGGCCGCGTGCGTTGAAATAGACGGTCAGTGGCACCAACGTCATTCCCTCGCGCGCCACCGCGCCGTGGAGCTTGTTGATCTCGCGCTCGTGGAGCAGCAATTTGCGCGGGCGGCGCGGCTCGTGGTTGAAGCGGTTGCCGTGACTGAATTCGGGGACATTGGCGTTGACCAGCCAGACCTGGCCATCCTTCACCTCGGCATAGCTTTCCGCGATCGATCCCTGCCCGAATCGCAGCGACTTCACCTCGGTACCGGTGAGCGCAATGCCCGCCTCGAACACATCGTCGATGGCATATTCAAACCGCGCTCGCCGGTTCTCGGCGACGATCTTGGTTTTCTGGAAAACAGGGGGCTTGGGGCGGGCCATAAGGGGAGCGCGTTTACTCAGTCGACCGGGGCAGCGAAAGGGCCATGGCGCAACCTTCTCCGAAACGGTCGAAAATAAGCGGCATCTTCACGATCAGCTAACCAAGATATGGATAATTTCCATCTACTATGCAGGCGCGCATCGTTATCTCGGTTCACCGCGTTCACCGCATGCTGCACGTGCGGCTGGCGGGCTTTTTCACGATTGCCGATGTCGCGCAGTACGAAACGGCGTTCCGTCGGGCGGTGATCGATCTCGGCGCCGGGCCCAACCAACATTTGACGTTATGCGATGCGACGGAAGCAGCGCTGTCCACGGCCGAAGTCACCGCTGCCTTTCAACGCGTGATTGCCAAGCCCGAGAACCGCTCCCGGCGATGCGCGCTCGTCGTCGAGGGCGCATTGGCGCGCATTCAAGCGCGGCGAACCGCGGATCGCGAGGACGTGATGGTGTTCGACAACGTCCCCGCTGCCCAGAAGTGGCTGCTGAGCACGGTCCGCGACGCCGCTTGATCGGGATGCCGGCGCTACAGGCCGGCAACCACCCCTGCCAACGCCGCATCCACCGCGCGCTGGCTCGCCTCGCCCGGCCACGTCATCGGCAGGCGCAAGCCATGGGGGAAGTCGGGCTTCACCTTGCTCAACGCGTATTTGACCGGGCCGGGTGAGGCATCGGTGAACATGGCGACATGGAGCGGGTAGAGCTTGTCGTGGAGCGCCAGCGCCTTCGCCCGGTCGCCTGCTGCCCAAGCCGCCTGAAACTCGGCGCACAGGCGTGGCGCGACATTGGCCGTCACCGAGATGCAGCCCACCCCACCATGCGCGTTGAAGGCCAGCGCCGTTTCGTCATTGCCCGACAGCTGGACGATGCCCTCGCCGCAGCCCAGCCGCTGCTCGGTGACGCGGCCCAGATTGCCGGTCGCATCCTTCACGCCGATGAACACGCCCGGAAACGCCTTGACGATCCGCGCCATTGTCGCGGGCTGGATGTCGGTCACGGTGCGGCCGGGCACGTTGTAGAGCACCACCGGCAGCGGACTTTCCTTCGCCACCGCTTCGAAATGGCGGAAAATGCCTTCCTGGCTCGGCCGATTGTAATAAGGCGGCACCATCAACGCCGCGTCGGCACCCGCAGCCTTGGCCGCTTTCACATTGGCGATCGCGACGCGCGTATCGTTCGAGCCCGCGCCCGCCAGCACCGGCACGCGCCCGCGCACCTGATCGACACAGACCTTCACGACGTGGAAATGCTCGTCCGCCGTCAGCGTCGCTGCCTCGCCAGTGGTGCCGCACGGTACGAGCCCCGCCGATCCTTCGGCGATCTGCCACTCGATGAAATCGCGATACGCCGCTTCGACAAAGCCCCCGCTGTTGTCAAAAGGCGTCACCAGCGCCGGAATCGATCCCGAAAACATTGCATCCTGCCCTTCTGCGGGACTTGACGACCCGGTTAAGCGTGTTTTTCAATGGTGTTGATAGGGGGCAATATCGTATCATGTCCACATGTTGAGCACTGCGCTTCGAACCGGAATGCTCGCCACCGCGTCGTGGCTATCGACGGCGTCGACCGATGTGCAGGATCAGCTCAACCAATTGCGCGGGCAATTGCAGCAGATCCAGGTTGCCCCGGATGCCAACGCCGCGTTGGCGCAATCGATCGCCCAGTGGAAGCAGCTGCAGCAGACGCCGAACCTGCCGTTCGACAGCTATGCGAGCTTTCTACTCGCCCATCCCGGCTGGCCCAACGAGGCCGCGCTGCGCAAGTCGGCCGAGCATGCGCTTGACAGCTATGCCTGGTCGCCGGCGACCGTTGTCGGCTATTTCCAGCGCTTCCCGCCGCTGACCACCAGCGGGCAAGTCCGCTTTGCCGAGGCGCTGTCGGCGGTCGGGCAGAATGATGCCGCCAGTCAGGCTGCGCGCGCTGCCTGGGTTCAGGGCAACCTGGCGCCGGCCGACGAGACCAAGATTATCACGCGCTTCGCCGGGGCACTGACCAGCGACGACCAGGACATGCGGATGGACCGCCTGCTGTGGGCGGGGTCGATTACGGCGGCGCAGCGGCAATTGTCGCTGACGAGCGCGGCCAAGCGCGATCTGTTCGCAACCCGCCTCGCGTTCCGCACCAATGCGCCCGACGCCGCCGAGCGCGCAACCGCGACGCTCACCCAATATGCGAGCGACCCCGGCTATGTAGCCGATCGCACCACATGGCTGAAGCTCAGCGGCCAGAACGATGCCGCGCGCGCCTGGCTTGCTCAGCCGCGGACCCTGGCGCACCCGCCCGCCAATGCGCAGGCCTGGTTCGATACGTTGCTCGGCACGGCGCGCGGCGCGCAGGGCGAGGCGCAGTACAGCGTCGCGTTCGATATCGCGCGGCAAGTCGATGGCGCTTATGCCCCGGGCACAGACATCAGCGCCCGGCCCTATGGCGAGCGCGATGCTTATACGGACCTGACCTGGCTCGCCGCCCAGCTCGCGATGAAGACGCTGGCGCGGCCAGCCCAGGCTGTGGGGATGTTCGATCGCTATGCCGGCGGCTCGGCGTCGCCCGCGCTCCACGCCAAGGGCTGGTATTGGGCGGGGCGCGCGGCGGAAGCGGCTGGTCAGAAGGACCAAGCCGCAAGCTATTTCGCCCGCGCGGCGCAATTGCCCGATCAATTCTACGGCCAGCTCGCCAACGAGCATCTCGGCCAGCCGCTGCGCCCGCCGCCCGATGTCGTGCCGCACCCGATCGCGCAGGCCGACCGCGATGCCTTTTATAACAGCGAGTTGGTCCGCGCCGCACGCTACCTCGGCACCACGGGCCAACATGAAGATCAGACCGCGTTCGTCCGCCAAATTGCGACCAACGCCAAAACCGACGCCGATCATGCCTTGGCGATCGAGCTGTCGCGCACGCTTGGCCGGCCCGATCTTGGCGTGATGGTCGGCCGTTCGGCGCTCAAAAACGGCCTGACCGATTATGCCGCGACCGGTTTCCCCAGCGTCAGCGTGCCGGCGGGTCAGGTCGATAGCTGGACGATGATCCACGCCATCGCCCGCCAGGAAAGCCAGTTCGATCGCGCCGCGATCAGCCACGCAGGCGCGCGCGGGCTGATGCAGCTGATGCCCGGCACCGCGCGCTCGACCGCCGAGAAGATCGGCCTATCCTACGACGCCGCCGCGCTGACCCAGGACCCGCAGTACAATATCCAGATCGGCTCGGCCTATTTCCAGAAGCTGTTCGACTTTTACGGCAGCTACCCGCTCGCGGTCGCGGCCTATAATGCCGGGCCAGGCAACGTGAACAAATGGCTCGCCGCCAATGGCGATCCGCGCATGGGCCAGGTCGACATGGTCGACTGGATCGAAGCGATCCCGATCTACGAAACGCGCAATTATGTACAGCGCGTGCTGGAGAATGCGGTGGTCTATGACCTGCTCAACCCCGCACATTCACGCTCAACCGGCAATAACCGGCTGAGCTGGTATCTCGGGCGCAAGCCGGGCTAAGGCCCGCGGCGATGGATCAGCGCCCCAATTACATCACGCCCGCCGGCTTTGCCGCGCTGCGATCGGAATATGACCAGCTGCTGGGGGACGAGCGACCCAAGCTCGTCGACGTGATCGCCTGGGCAGCGGGCAATGGCGATCGGTCCGAAAATGGCGACTATATCTATGGCCGCAAACGCCTGCGCGAGATCGACCGGCGGCTAGGCTGGCTCGCCAAGCGGATGAAAGCGGCAAAGGTCGTCGATCCCGCCCAGGCGCCCGACCAGAGCCGCGTCTGGTTCGGCTGCACGGTGACGATTGCGGACGAGGACGACAATCACCGCGCGCTGACGCTTGTCGGCGATGACGAGGCCGATGCCGGCGCGGGCAAAGTCGGCTGGAATGCGCCAATCGCGCGAGCGCTGCGCGGCGCTGCGGTAGGCGATGTGCGCCGCGTTACGCTACCGGCGGGCGAGCGCGACTATGAAGTGATGGCGATCGACTATCCGGCTGCCTAACGCGCGCGCCAATAATCGAAGACCTGCTCCTGCAAGGCGCGAACATGCGCGGTTGCCTGTGTGCCAGTCCATGCCCCCGAATAGCCGCGCGCGTCCGATCCGACCCACCAGCCTTGCCCCGGCAAGCGATCACTCTCGCGCACGACCAGCACCGCCAGTCCGGGTTCGCTAGCTGCGGCGCCGGCCTCGTCAATCGCATCGAGCGTCCGGCACAGCGCCCGCATCTTGGGCCGCGTGAAGCGCACGCCCAGCAGGCCCAACGCTTCCGAATAGCTGAGCGCTCGCCCCTCCCGCGCCGCCGCGATCAGCATGGCACGGACGCGCGGCACATCGGCGATGGCCGCCCGTCCGTCATCCCCGGCAAATCCTTCGGCTTCCAGCCACGCCGTAAGCGCTGCATCCGATGGCGCCGATGCGCGCGCAGGCGGTAGCTTTGGCATCTCAACGCTCTGTGTTAAAAGCGCCGTGATGACCGCACAACACGCCATTGCCGCGCCGCAACGCGCAAAGCTGACCGTGAAGGATTTCCTGCTGCTGTCGGAATCGGGCGCGTTTGACGATTATGCACGCGCTGAGTTGATCGAGGGGGGCGTCTGGGTCGTGAACGCCATCCACCGCCGCCACGCCCGTGCTCATGCAGCGCTGACCGGGGAATTGTTCGTAGCGCTGAAAGCGATCGGCTCGCCGCTCGACCTGTTCTCCAATCCCTCGACCGAACTGTCGAATACGTCGCTGCCTGAGCCCGACATCGTCATCGCTGAACCTGAAGAGACCAAGATGCTGGCCGGGCCTGAGGTACGCCTAGCGGTGGAAATCTCAGACTCGACACTCGACATGGATTTGAGCCGCAAGGCGCAGCTTTATGCCAAGCACCAAGTCCCCGAATATTGGGTGGTCGATGTTGAGGCGCGGCTGATCCACCAGTTATGGGCGCCGGTCGAGGAAGCCTATAGTAAGCATCAGCAAATCGCGTTCGGCGATGATTTGGCCGCGATGACGATTGTCGGGCTCAAGGTAGCAACGGCAGGTTTGTAAACCCCGACCGTCGCTTCCTACAGCTAATCCGAGCTCACCGAGTCAGCTTCTTGTACGCCAACCGCGTCGGCCGATCGGCCGCATCGCCCAAGCGGCGGCGCTTATCTTCCTCATACGCTTCGAAGTTCCCTTCGAACCACTCGACATGGCTGTTGCCTTCGAACGCCAGGATGTGCGTCGCCAGGCGGTCGAGGAAGAAGCGATCGTGGCTGATCACCACCGCGCAGCCGGCGAAACTTTCCAACGCCTCTTCGAGCGCGCGCAGTGTTTCGACGTCAAGGTCGTTGGTCGGCTCGTCAAGCAGCAGCACGTTGCCGCCTTCCTTCAGCATCTTGGCCATGTGGACGCGGTTGCGCTCACCGCCCGATAGCTGGCCGACCTTCTTCTGCTGGTCCTGACCCTTGAAATTGAACGCGCCGACATAGGCGCGCGTGCCGACTTCCTGCTTGCCGAAGCGGAACACGTCCGATCCATCGGAAATCTCTTCCCAGACATTCTTATTGGCGTCGAGATCGTCGCGCGATTGGTCGACATAGCCCAGCCGCACCGTTTGCCCGACCTCGATCGTGCCTGCGTCGGGCTGGTCCTGCCCCGTGATCAGCTTGAACAGCGTCGACTTGCCGGCGCCGTTGGGGCCGATCACGCCGACGATGCCGCCCGGCGGTAGGTTGAACGACAAATCCTCGAACAGCAATTTGTCGCCATAAGCCTTGGTCAGGCCCTTGGCCTCGATCACCTTGCCGCCCAGCCGCTCCGGAATCTGGATCAGGATCTGCGCCTTGCCGACCGCGCGGTTCTCCTGCTTTTCCATCAGCTCGTCGAACGCGCGGATACGCGCCTTGGACTTGGTCTGGCGGGCCTTGGGCGTCTGCCGGATCCAGGCCAGTTCGTCCTGAATCGCCTTCTGCTTGCCGGCTTCTTCGCGCTCTTCCTGTTCGAGCCGCTTGGCCTTCTTTTCGAGATAGCCCGAATAATTGGACTCGTAGACGTAATAGCGGCCGCGATCGAGCTCGAGCACCCAATTGACAACGTTATCGAGGAAATAGCGGTCGTGGGTGACGAGGATAACGTTGCCGGTATATTCCTTGAGGAAATTCTCCAGCCACGCGACGCTTTCGGCGTCGAGATGGTTGGTCGGCTCGTCGAGCAGCAGGATGTCGGGCTTTTCGAGAAGCAGGCGGCAAAGCGCTACACGGCGCTTCTCGCCACCCGACAAATTGGTGACCGGGCTGTCACCCGGCGGGCAGCGCAGCGCTTCCATCGCCTGCTCGAGCTGGCTGTCGAGCGCCCAGCCGTCGACCGCGTCGATCTTGGTCTGGAGCTCGCCCATTTCCTCCATCAGCGCGTCGAAATCGGTGCCGTCCTTGGGATCGCCCATCTCCGCCGAAATGGCGTTGAACCGCTCTACCATCGCCGCGACTGGCCCCGCCCCTTGGCGGACGTTTTCGAGCACCGTCTTGGTCGGGTCGAGCTGCGGCTCCTGCGCCAGATAGCCGACCTTGATGCCCTCGGCCGCCCACGCCTCGCCGGTGAAATCGGGGTCCATGCCCGCCATGATCTTCATCAGCGTCGACTTGCCCGAGCCGTTGGGCCCGATAATCGCGATCTTGGCGGTCGGCAGGAATTGCAGGTGGATGTCTTTGAGCACCGGCTTGGCAGCACCGGGGAAGGTCTTGGTCAGACCCTTCATGACGTAAGTGTACTGGACGGCCATGGTGGGCACGCGCTCCGTGGGTTTAGCTGGCGGGAAATGTCGATCGCGCATGTAGCGATGGCGGCCGGGATTGGCAAATCCCCGCGGGCGCTTTAACCCGCCCGATGATGACGAAATTCCCGCTCGCCGTAATCGGCCTCCTCGCTTTTTCCGCCCCCGTGCTGGCGCAGCGCGTGCCGCCGCCGCAGGTGCCGGTCGACCCGCACGTCGTGGCGCTGCGCGACGCGGCACTGAAGGACGATGTCGCTTATGACATTGTCGAGGGGCTGACGACCGAAGTCGGCCCGCGCCTCGCCGGGACGGAAGCGGAGGCGCGGGCGCGTGCCTGGGCCGTCGCCAAGCTGACCGCGCTCGGCTTCAAGAACGTCCGTATCGAGCCCGCGCGCATGCAGACCTGGGTACGCGGCGACGAGGCGGCGGAAGTGATGAGCCCCTTCCCCCAGAAATTGCGCGTGGCCGCGCTTGGCAATTCGGGCGCGACGCCGGCAAGCGGCATCACCGCACCGATCGTCTATTTCGCCAGCTTCAACGATCTCGTCGCCGCGCCTGACGGCAGTCTGAAAGGCAAGATCGCTTTCGTATCCAACGCGATGGCGGCAACGCAGGACGGCTCGACCTACGGCACGTTCGGCGCGGCGCGCTTCGTCGGGCCGGCGATTGCTTCGCGCAAGGGCGCGCTTGCCATCCTCATCAAATCGATCGGCAGCGACCATAGCCGCGCGCCGCACACCGGGGTGACCAGCTTCCCGGCGGGCGCACAGGCGATCCCCGCCGCCGCGCTGTCGGTCGCCGATGCCGAGAATCTCGAGCGGATGGTCAAGCGCGGCCAGCCGATCAACCTCCATTTGACCCTCACGCCCCACCAAGTGGGCGAGACCGACACCGGAAACGTCATCGCCGAAGTGCCGGGTACCGATCCCGCCGCCGGCATCGTCGTGATCGGCGGGCATCTCGACAGCTGGGACTTGGGCACCGGCGCGATCGACGATGGCGCCGGCGTCGCGATCACCACGGCTGCAGCGAAGCGCCTGCTGGATGGCCCTGCGCCGCGCCGCACGATCCGCGTCGTGTGGTTCGGCGATGAGGAGACCGGCGGCGCGGGCTCCAAGGCTTATTTCGCCGCACACAAGGGCGATCACCACGTCCTTGCGGCGGAGTCCGATTTCGGCGCCGATCATGTCTGGCGGCTCGCCACCAATTTCGCGCCCGATAACGCGGCGATTGCCGATCGCCTTGCCGCCGCGCTCGCACCGCTCGGTATCGTCCGGTCGCGCGACAAGGGCGGTGATGGAGCCGACATCGCACCGCTGGTCGGAGCAGGCGTCGCCGCGGTCGACCTCAATCAGGATGGCACGCGCTATTTCGATTATCATCATACGCCCGAGGATGTGCTCGACCGTATCGATCCCGCCCAGCTCGCGCAGAATGTCGCCGCGTGGACGACGATGCTGGCAGTTGTCGCCAATGCGTCCGAAGACATCGCGCCGGTCGCGGCCGCCGATGGCAAGGCGCGCTGACATGCGCCGCGCGCTGTTCCCCATGCTCATATTAACCGCCGCGCTGTCGGCCTGCTCCGGCAACGATCGTAGCGAAGGCGGCGCGATGGACGCCAATATGGCCGCCCGCGCCGACGCGATGGAATCGAGCGCGAACGATCGCGCCAATCAGATGGCCGGCGACATGATGACCAACGCGCCCGAGCCTGCTGCCGACAATCAGGCGAATGTGCTAAGCCCTTGAAGAGCTTAGTCGGTCACTCGCACCGAAATTCGTCGTCACCCCGGCCTTGAGCCGGGGTCCAGCTTCTTCCTCCAACGCTGATCGAGGCAAGCGGGACCCCGGCTCAAGGCCGGGTGACGCACGCTATCGGCCGGGTTCAGGCCGCCTCGGCCACGCCGAGCCGGGCAAGCGCTGCGTCATGCCCCAGAAAATTCGCGGCGCAGCGGGCGATGAAATCATCGATCGCCGCCATGTCGTACCCCGCGCCGTCGGGCGGCGCGCGCAGCCGGCTATCATCGGGAAAGGTGCCATAGCCCGCCAGCAGGCAATGCCATGAGAGCGGCGGGTAATAGCGCGCGATATTCTGCCGCGCGATCTCGGCAAGCATGTCGCCGCCAGTGAACCAGCATGTCATCAGCGCCTTCAGCGATTCTGAAAGGGCATCGTTGCGCGCATTGTCGCGCCAATACTCGCTGTCGGTGCGCTGGTTCACCCGATAATGGCAGACGATATAGTCGCGAATGCCTTCGTAGCGCGCGGCGATAGTGGCGTTGAACGCGTCGCGGTGATGCGGCGTGAAATTGCCCGCCTGCCAAGCGTCGATAAACCCCTCGACCGTCGCCTGCACGATGTGGAGCGCGGTCGCCTCAAGCGGCTCGATAAACCCCTGGCTCAACCCGACCGCCAGGCAATTGCCGGTCCAGCTCTGCTCAAGCCGGCCGACTTTCATCGACAAGCGCCGCGTCGGCGTGTCGCTGTCGAGCAAGCCTAAATGCCGGCGCAACTCGGTTTCGGCAGCATCGTGATCGATATAGCGCGACGAATAGACATAGCCGTTGCCGGTGCGGTGGGTGAGCGGGATGTCCCACGCCCAGCCCGCCGACAACACCGTCGCCTTGGTGTGGCAATTGGTGCCGGTGGGGTCGGCCGGGGTCGGCATCACCACGGCGGAATCGTTGAACAGATTGTCGGCGAAGGGGAGGAAGCGCGCGCCGAGTGCTTCCTGCGCGATCACCCCGCGAAAACCGCTGCAATCGACGAAGATATCGGCGGTGATGCGCTCGCCATCCTCCGCAACTAGCGCCTCGACCAGGCCGCCCTCGCCCACCGCGACATTGACGACCTTGACCGGCAGATGCCGCACCCCCTGCCACACCGCGTGATCGCGCAGCACCGCGCCAACCAGATGCGCGTCGAAATGATAGCCGTAAGTGATGTCGAACGGAAAGCTCGCCACCGGCAGCGGTGCCAGCCGATGCTTGGCGAGATAGGCCGGCAGGAAGAAGCGATCGGGATCCGCCGGCAAATCCACCCCGGCCCGTCGCGCGGCGCAATGCTGGAAAAATTTGCCCTCGGTATGGACGTCGAGCTCGCTCACGAAGGGATGGAAATAGTGCGCATAACCCGGCCGCTCCGACCAGCCATGAAAGCTGATGCCGGTCTTGTAGGTTGCATTACAACGCGGCATCCAATCGGCTTCAGCAAGCCCGAGCTTTTTGAAAAACGCGCGCAGCTGCGGCGTCGAGCCCTCGCCCACCCCGATGATGCCGATATCGGGCGACTCGATCACCGTCACCTCGGCGCGCCGCCTGCCGCCTTCACCGCCCCAGGCTTGCGCGAACAGATTGGCCGCCATCCACCCCGCCGTGCCGCCGCCGAGGACGGCGATCCGCAGCGGCGCGTCGGTCATCGGCGCGGACCCAGCAGCCAAGCGAAGATGTCGTCCATCCGCGCCGCCCAGGCATTCTCCTCATGCGCGGCGCCGGGATAGGTGCGGCTTTCGAAATCGCGGCCCTTCTTCCAGCCCAAACCGGTCAGGTCCGCGTCTATCAACGACTGGAACGGCGGATAAGCGGCATCGAGCGTTTGGTCGCCATGGTCCATCCAAAGGCGTCGACCGCCGGGCTTGCCGAGCTTTTGCGTCAGATAGGCTTTCCACAAGGCGGGCCGCGTGTCGTCGGGCTGGAGCGCCAGGTTGAAGGTCAGCGGCCAATGCGTCGACACACAACCGGCGCGCCCGAAGACGTCAGGCCGCTCGGCAAAGGCATAGCAGGAGATAAGCCCACCCATGCTCGATCCGACAACGGCGGTGTGATTGCGATCGCGCAAGGTGCGATACTCTCGGTCGATCCGAGGCTTCAACTCAGCGGCCAGGAAGCGCAGATAAGCATCGCCGAACAACGGGCCCTTGGCCGTCGTATCGATATCGGCGCGCAGCTTGGCATCGGCCATGCCGTACAGCCGTTGCGGGAAATATTGCCGATAGCGCGCCTCGCCCGGCTGATCGACGCCGACAATGATGAAGGGCGCCACGCGCTTCGCCGCGATCAGCCGCAGCGCCGATTTGTCCGCCGCCCATACTTTGTCGAAATTGGAGCGCTTGCGGTCGAAGAGGTTCTGCCCGTCGTGCATATAGACGACAGCATAGTGCCGCTTGGTCTGATCATAGCCCGGCGGCAGCCAGATCACGACCTTGACCGGCGCGATATTGGCGGACGGCATCGCGTCGATCGTGACGAAGCGCCCGGTGTCCTCTGCGATCGCCGGAGCCGCCCCGAGGCAGAGCAGCACAGCTGCAACAAGCTGCAGCACGATGATTCTGACCAGCGCCACCGTCACTTCCTCCTCGAACCCGGCGCGACAAACCGGATCGCCTGCCCACCACCTGGCGCCAGCACCAGGCTGAGCGTATCGGTCGAGCGCACCTTGCGGCTTTCGATCACGATCGAATGGCGCTTGTCGGTGCGATAATCGGCATCGTCGCCGTCGCGATAAATCTGCGCGGTGTAGCTCTTGCCGGGGTCGAGAAAGTCGAGCTTTACCGCGAGCGTCCGCGCATTTTCGTCGGTGATCGCGCCCAGATACCAGTCGTTACCGCCCTTTTCGTGCCGCGCGATGGTGACATAATCCCCGACCTCGCCATTCAGCACGCGGGTGTCGACCCAGTCTGTCGGGACGTCCTTGATGAACTGGAACGCGCCCAGGTGCTGCGCGTAATTCTCGGGCGTGTCGGCCGCCATCTCGACCGGGGAATAGAGCACCACGTACAGCGCAAGCTGCTTCGCCTCGGTCGAGAAGATCGGGCTACCGCCCTGCCCGGTCAGGCTCAGCACGCCGGGGGTGAAGTCCATCGGCCCTTCGAGCATGCGGGTGAAGACCAGATTGGCTTCATGCTCGGGCGGGTTCTTGCCGAGGAAATTGGCCTCGGTGCCGCCGATCCAGCTATTATATTCCATCCCGCGCGAGCCCTCGCGCGCGACCCAATTGGGATAAGTGCGCTGGAGGCCAGTGCCCTTGATCGGCTCATGGCTGTCGATCGCGACATGATATTTCGCCGCTGCCTTCACCACATTGAGATAGTGGTTCGCCATCCACTGCCCCTCATGCCACTCGCGGTGGACGCTGCCATCGGCATCGACGCGCTCGATCTGGCCGGCGTCGGTGACATAGCCGGTCTTGTCGACCATCTCGTTGTGGTCAGCCGCGAATTTGAACGCCTTGTCGAACTGCGCTTCGTAATGGCTCGCCGAGCCGCCGGTTTCGTTGTGATCGATCAGCCGCACGCCTTTCGACTTGGCATAAGCCGCCAGCGCATCGGCATCGAAATCCTCGGTCGGCTTGGCAAAGTCCATGTCGTTGCCATTGCCAAACCAGTCGCCGTCCCAGCCGATATTCCAGCCCTCGACGAGCACGTTGGGAATGTGATTGGCAGCGGCAAAATCGATATATTGCTTCACATGCTCGGTGGTCGCGCCGTGCTTCGGCCCGCGCGCCCAGCTCCACTCGCCCTTGATCATGTTCCACCACACGCCGACGAACTTGCCGGGGTGAAACCAGCTCATATCGCCCAATTTATTGGGCTCGTTCAGGTTGAGCATCAGGTGGCTCATATAGAGGCCCGGCGCATCATCGGCGATGATGAGCGTGCGCCAGGGCGTGAACCACGCGCCATGCTTGACCACCTTGGGCGCGCCCGACCCCGGGGTCAGCGCCGCGCGCAGCGTATTCCCCTCGGTCCGCGCGACGGCCATGCCCGAATAATCGACCAAAGCCGCCTCGTGCAGCGCGACATGCGTGCCATCGGCGAGCTTGATCGTCACCGGTGTGTCCGCCGTGCCGACCGCCGACAGCGGCGTCTTGTTGTAGAGATATTCCTCGCGATTCCAGAGGAAAGCCGGCTTCCACCACGCCGTGCCGCCCTGCGCAAAGGCGAACTCAGTCAGCTCGTCGGCGACGTTGGCATTCTGCAGATTGGGCTGGTCAGGGAATTCGTAGCGAAAGCCGACGCCATCATCATAGACGCGGAAAACGACATCCATGATGCGATGGAGCGCCGACTTTTCCTGAAAACGCAGCCGCAATTCGCGGAAATGATTGCGGATCGTCTGCCACTCGCCCCAGGGCTGGTCCCATGTCCCATCCTCGTCGCGCGCGCTCTGGCTGACATAAGCTAGGTTGCGCTCGATCTTGGGGGCATCGGTGAACAGAAAGCCAAGCCGCGAGGGCGCAATGATCGGCGTGCCCTTGCGCGCCACGGTATAGAGCACGCGCCCGTCATTATCGACTTCGACGCCGACCGAAACGACATTGCCCGGCGAGCTGATGCCAGCCACCGGCGCCGCATGTGCCGTGCCGATCCCGATCAGAGCCAGCGCCATCATCACCAGCGCGCGCACCATCATGCCACCAACTCCGCTACATATGCGGCATAACCGCCCAATTCCTCGGGACCGACATCGCCTGTCTCGATCAATATCTGCCAGCGCCCGGTCTGGTCGCTGCGCCAGCGGACCGGTTCGGCGCCCAGATTGAACGCGCAGATCATCCGGTTCTCAGCCGTCGCCCGCTCGAAAACGAGGAGCGTGTCATCCGCCACCAGCACGCGCATCTCGCCGAGCAGCAGCGCATCGCTGTGGTTGCGCAGCGCCAGCGCGCGCCGGGTGAAGGCGAGCAGCGACTGATCATCGGCCGCCTGTAGCTTCACTGCCTTGTCGGCATGGTCTTTGCCCAAAGGCAGCCACGGCTTGGCGATCGAGAAGCCGAGATTGGCACTGTCTCCACACCAGGGCATCGGCGTGCGCGCGCCATCACGCCCCAGCGTCAGCGGCCAATTGGCGATTGCCTCGGGGTCTTTCAGGTCCTCAAAGCCGATCTCGACCTGAGTCAGCCCCAATTCCTCGCCATAATAGAGGAAGATATTGCCGCGCAGGCTCGCGAGTAGCAGCATCTTCATCCGCGCGAACAGGCCGGCATGCTCCGGCGTCGTCCAGCGCGACACCGCGCGCGGCGCGTCGTGGTTCTCGAACGCCCAGCTTGGCCAGCCCAGCCCCGGCTTGTCGGGCCACGCCTCGATCGCTTCGCGCACCAGGGCCGGGGTCAGCGCGTCGGCATAGAGGAAATTAAAGCCGTACGCCGTGTTCAGCCGATCGTCGCCCGCCGTGAACGCCTTCATCTCAGCTTCGGCATTCGCCCCGCCCACCTCGGCGACGGTGAACGCGCCATAATCGTCGGTCAGCGCGCGCAGCCGCTCGAGGAACACCGGGATATCGGGGTGCGACTGGTTGTGGATATGTTGTTGATAATCGAACGGCCGCGTCCGCACGCCGTTGGACGCCGGCGCCGGCGGATTGTCGCGCAGCTCAGGGTCGTGCATCGCAAAGTTGATCGCATCGACGCGGAAGCCATCAACGCCGCGATCGAGCCAGAAGCGCGCGACCGCCAGCAGCGCATCCCGCACCGCCGGGTTATGGACGTTGAGCTGCGGCTGGCTCGTCAGGAAATTATGCATGTAATATTGCTGGCGACGCGCGTCCCAGGTCCAGGCCGGGCCGCCGAATACCGATTGCCAATTATTGGGCGGGCTGCCGTCTGCCTTGGCGTCGGCCCAGACATACCAGTCAGCCTTGGCGTTATCGCGGCTCGCGCGGCTTTCGGCGAACCAGGCGTGAAGGTCGGAAGTATGCGAATAGACCTGATCGATGATCACGCGCAGCTCACGCCGATGCGCCTCAGTGACGAGCGCGTCGAAATCAGCGAGCGTACCGAAGATGGGATCGACATCGCAATAATCGGCAACGTCATAGCCGAAGTCCTTCATCGGTGATGTGAAGAAGGGCGACAGCCAGATGCCGGTCACGCCGAGCGAGGCGACATAATCGAGATGCGCGGTGATCCCCGGCAGATCACCTATGCCGTCGCCATTCGAATCGGCGAAACTACGCGGATAGATCTGGTAGATCGCCGCACCGCGCCACCATTCGCGCGCCATCCGGCCTTGCGCCACCGCCGCAGGTCTCGACGCCGTCAACGTCACGGCTGCGCTCTCCCCCGGCAGACCGCATAGCCGAACGCGGGCAAGGTGATTGTTACGCTGCCGGGCGCGCTGACGGTAACGGGGCAAGCACCCGCCAGCGCCTCAAAGCCGACAACATCAGCGGCAATCGCGACGTGCCGCGCGATCGGCTGCGCCGAGGTGTTGAAGGCGAGCAATACCCGGTCGCCACTGGCCGCATCGCGGCGGGTGACGGCAAACAGACCGGGCTTGTCCTCGGCGGCGCGCACGATCGTCTCACCACGCCGCAGCGCCGGATGCGCCGTGCGCAGGCGCGCGAGCTTGGCGATTTCCTGGAACAGCGGGTGGCTCTCGTCGAAGCGCGGCGTCGCGGTCGTGGCGCTCGTGCCGAGCAGCGCTTCCTGATTATAGCTCGCCACTTTCGAGCCGAACATGTCCTGCCGCGAATCCTGATCACCGCCCTTGCCGACAAGGCCCTGCTCATCGCCCGAATAGATCGTCGGGATGCCACGCAGGGTCAGCAGCATGGCATAGCCCAGCTCGACCCGTGCCAATTGCTCCGCCGCGCTGGCCTTGGGATTGGCCTGACGGACGAACATCGCAAAGCGGCCAGCGTCATGATTGCCGAGGAAGGTCGGCAATCGTCGCGCCGCTGCCGCCCCGCCTTCATAGAGCGCATCGTCCTCGAACAATTCGGCGAGCACGCCATTGCCCTTGTTACCCGCCACCGCATCGACCACCGCACGGGCAAAGGCGAAGTCAAGCACCGCGGGCAGCTTGTCGATGCGGGTATGGCGGGCGAGCAGCGCGGGATCGAAATCGCCGGTCGCGACTTCGCCGAACATGTGGAAATTGGGGATGCCGTCAGCCCGCGCGCGCGCCTGTATTGCCGGCACGAATTGCTGCCAGAATTCGGGGTTCACGTGCTTGGCGGTATCGATGCGGAACCCATCGATGCCGAAGCTGTCGATCCAGCCATCGAAAATGTCGATCATCCCGGCAACGACCTTGGGGTTTTCGGTCATCACATCGTCGAGGCCGGAGAAATCGCCGAGCTGCGCGCTCTCGCCCGTCCAATTGGTGTCGCCGCGATTATGATAGAGCGTGATGTCGTTGAGCCAGTCGGGCGTCTTGGCGTGCTCCTCACCCTTGGGGATATAGGGCGTATAGGCATAGGTCGGATCGACAAGGTTGACGAAATTGGCGGTCGATCCGTCCTGATCGCCGGCGAAACCGGGGTTGATCGGCACGCCATTCACCCCGCCGTGGCGCTGATAGGGATAATCGGCACGGCTGCGATAAGGGCAATTCTGGTCGGGCACGCACTCGCGATATTTGATGACATCGGCGGTGTGGTTGACCACGATGTCCATATAGACCTTCATGCCCCGCGCGTGCGCCGCGTCGACCAGCGCCTTGAAATCGGCATTGGTGCCGAAATGCGGGTCGACCTGGGTAAAATCGGTGATCCAATAGCCGTGATAGCCGGCCGATTCCTGGCCCGGCGCGCCCTGAACCGGCTTGTTCTTGAAAATCGGCGCCACCCAGATCGCGGTAACGCCCAGGTGCTGGATATAGTCGAGCCGCTTGAGCACGCCCTTCAAATCGCCGCCATGGTAAAAGCCCTTGGCGCTGGGGTCGTAACCGGTCTTCAGGCGGTCGCCGGTTAGGCCGCCTTTGTCATTGGCGGGATCGCCATTGTCGAAGCGGTCGGGCAGCAGAAAATAGATGACGTCGTCTTCGGGCAGACGATCGCGATAAGCGGGCAGTTGCTTGGAAGCCTGAGGGACCACGGCTGCCGGCGGCGGTGGCGCGGCGGCGATGAGCAACGCGGCAAGAAGCGGCAAACGGATCATTCGATGGTTCCCGGGGAGGAAGATGTTGGCATGACAGCGCGCTAGGCACGTTGCACGGCAGGCTCGCCGAGCATGCCGGCGATGAATTGGCGATGATGAGGCAGCGCCTCAGCCTTTACCCGGCACGCGCGCGCCAGCGTCTCGAGAAACAGCCCGATCTCGTCGGCTGCGACGTTATCGGCGAGCGGCGACCAAGTCTGCGGCAACACCCCCTGACCGATCATGACCTGCGCCCAGCTGTCATCGAGGAACAGCTCATCCTCTTCGCGCATGAACAGCCCCGCCTCGCGGAACAGCGCTAGTTTCTCGACCAGCGTCGCCGGCAGCTCGATCGACCGGCAATGATCCCAGAACGGCTCGCCGACGCGCTCATTGGCGACATAGTGGAGCACCAGAAAATCGCGAATGCGCTCCCACTCGATCGTCGACAAGCGATTGAACACGCTCCGCGCCGCGTCAAGCTTGCCAAGATCGCCCGACAAGACATTGAGCAAGCGCCCTATTCCTGATTGCACTAAGTGAATGCTGGTCGATTCCAGCGGCTCCATGAACCCTGCCGCCAAGCCCAGCGCGACGCAGTTGTGCGACCAGTATTCGCGGCGATGCCCGGTGGTGAAGCGGATCGGTCGCGGATCGGCGAGCGCTTTGCCCTCCAGGTTAGCGAGCAGCAGCGCACTCGCCTTGTCCACCGACGTAAAAGCCGAGCAGAAGACATGGCCGTTGCCGGTGCGATGCTGGAGGGGAATCCGCCATTGCCAGCCGGCGTCGCGGGCCATCGCCTGGGTGTAAGGCCGCATCCGCGCCCCGGTTTCACTCGGCACGGCGAGCGCGGTGTCGCAAGGAAGCCAACGCGTCCAATCGATGAACGGCACTTCCAGCGTCTGGCCTAGCAGCAGGCTGCGGAATCCGGTGCAATCGATGAAGAAATTACCGCTGATACGGCGCTCGCCGTCCAGCATCAGCGCCGCAATGTCGCCGGTTCCGCCATCGCGCTCGACATGACCGATAATGCCCTCAACCCGGCGAACGCCACGTTCCTCGGCATAGTCGCGCAGCATCGCCGCCAGCAACGCAGCATCGAAATGATAGGCATAGGCAAGGTCGGGCAGCGAGCCACCGCGCCCCTCGCCGATCGCGAACCGATCGCGTTCGGCGGCGGCCACGTTCAAACTATAGCTACCGTAATCGTCCGCCACGCCGAGCCCCCTCCCGCGCAGCCACAATTGCCGAAACGGGATCAGCCCGACGCCGCGACCGACCTGGCCAAAGCTGTGGATATAGCTGTGCCCGACTCGCTGCCAGTCGACGAACTCGATGCCGAGCTTGAAGCTGGCATTGGTGCGGCGCAGAAATTCGGCCTGATCGATCCCGAGCCCGATAATCAGATTGTGGATTTGCGGGATCGTCGCTTCACCGACGCCGACCGTGCCGATCGCATCCGATTCGACCAGCGTGATGCTGGCATGCCGCCCCAGAAAGCGCGCGAAGGTGGCCGCCGCCATCCATCCCGCAGTCCCGCCACCGGCAATCACGATGTCGAGGGGCGCGGAGGTGCTCATAGCCGGCCTTTTTTGGAAACAATGGCCCTGCCGGGTCAACCGGCAGGGCCAGTTAAGCGATCAGAACTTGTAGGTAAACCCGGCCACGAACCGGCGGCCATAGGTCTGGTATTTCAGGTAAGCGAGCGGATCGTTGGCGCCCAGCGTGGCCGAGCGCGTATTCGTCAGGTTCTGGCCCTGCACATAAAGCGACAGCCCCTTGAGCGGCGATGATCCGCTGAAATCATAACCGATCTGCGCGTCATAGATCGTTTCAGCCAACACCTTCTGTCGATCAAGACCACCGCTGTAGAGCGAGAAGTCGCCAAGGTAGGATGAGCGATACCGCAGGCTGCCGCGGACGTTGAAGCCGTGCTTCTCGTAGAACGCCGTCAAGCTGCCGACCCAGTCCGAATAGCCGGGGATCGTTGTAATCTTGCCATTGAAGTCAGTGACGGCAGAGAAGGTGTATCCCGCGCCGCCTGTCAGACCAAAGCCCGAGAGCTTGGTCGAGAAAATATCGAACGGCACGGTGCCGGCGAATTCCGCACCATAAACTTCGCCACCATGCGTGTTCACGTTGCTGAACAGGTAGCCGATCGTCGATGGCGGCGTCGGGCCCGAGACGGGCGGGAAACCGGCATAGTCGAAAGTCGATGTGAAGCCACCAGCGATGTAGGTGTCGATCTTCTTGTAGAAGAGCTGGAGCGCGACATAGCCCTTGGTCGCGAAATACTTCTCGAAGTTCAGGTCAAAGGCCCAGGCTTGGTAAGGCCGCAACCGCGGGTTGCCGCCGCCGCCGGAATAGACGATCGGCGTTCTCGTCGTATCGACGCCATAGCTGATCACGTTATTCAAGTCAGGCAAGCGCGGCCGCATCATTTCCTTCGACACGGCAAGCCGGATTACGAAGTCGTCCGCCGTCCGCAAATTGATGTTCGCGCTCGGCAACACCATCCAATAATGGTCGGTCACCGTCGGGAAAGCCTGACCGCGCGACGTGACATCGGTGTGGATGGCTTGGACGCCAACGTTACCCGTCAATTCGCTCGACCCGACATGGCCGTTGAGGTTGGCCATGACAAAAGGCGTAACGACATCTTCCTTGACGCCATAACCTTTTGACGAACCGTAGGTATTCGCCGTGTAAACCAGGATGCCCTTGCCGACCAGCTGGCGCGGATCATACGCAATAATCGGGCCGAGGCCGCGATCCAGCGGAACCGGGGTGAGCAGAATGCTGCTCGGGATCGCCGCCGTGGAAGCGCCGCCGGGCGGGCTCAGATAGCCTTCTTGCGCCGTCAGGCTCTTGGTATGGGTCGTATAGTCGACACCGACCTTGATCGACTTCAGGAAGCCACCGATGTCGCGCTCGATTTCCCCGCGCGCTTCGACAAGGTCATCCTTCGTCTTGCGCAAATTGTCATAACCGGCCTGCACCGGCGACCCGCTCCAGCCCTCGACGTCGGTCAAGACGAGCGCCGAATTGGTGCCGTTGTAATTGCTCGTGAACTGCGGCCCCGTGGGCGTCGCCTTATACGACACAACCGCCGTCGCCGTGGGCAGGGCGCGCCCGAGGCCGGCCGTCGTCTGGAGCGATTCATCGGAACGGGTGGTGCGCGACCAGCTGACGTCGGCGACTGCCCGCCAGCCATTATGGTTGTCCCAAGCGCCATTCCACGCCAGCGAATATTGGTCGGCAACGCGATCGTTGGCGTAATTCTCGATCAAAGGGGTACCGGCGATCGTTGCTGCGGTCACCAAACCGAGGGAATCGGTGGTGACGTTCGAGATCGAATCGTGTCCGCAGAACCCGCCGCAGTTGAACGGCATTTCAAAGCCGCGCTGATTGATGCGATCGATATAGTGCGAATAGAAGCCATCGATCGACATCGTCAGGTCGTCGGTCACCCGCGCCTGAATCGTGCCGTTGGTTCCGATGCGCTTCAGCGTATCGGTCTCAACCCAGGTCTTGATGCCGTTCATGCCCTGGCCGCCACCGGGATAGCCGCCGAAGCCCCAGGCATTGAAGTCGTCGTTCGAATAGGGTTCTTCGGTATAGGCGGCCGACAAGGCGACGCCGATGCGATCATCGGCGAACTTGTCGACGAAGGTCGCATAGGCACGATAGCCAAGATTGCTGCCGTTGGGATCGAGCTTGTTGCCCGTGTAGGTGCCGCGCGCGCCGATCGCGAGCACACGGTGGCTCACATCGAGCGGGCGGATCGTCCGCAGATCGATGCTGCCGACCAGGCCGCCGGCGGTGTGATCAGCCTCGGCGGTCTTGTAGACATCGACGCCCGCCAGAATTTCCGACGGATACTGATCGAACTCGACGGCCCGGCTGTCGTTGGTGGTCGTCTGCTGGCGACCGTTCAACGTGGTGGTCGAAAAGTCCGGACCGAAACCGCGGATCGAAATGATGTTCGCGCGACCGGCGTTGCGCTGCGCCGAGATGCCCGGGAGGCGCGCGATCGATTCGCCGATGCCGTTATCGGGCAGCTTGCCGATGTCTTCCGCCGATACGGATTCGACGACGGTTTCCGACTTCTTCTTTTTCGCGGTCGCACTCTGCAGCGCGGCTTTGAACCCGGTGACGACGATGTCGTTGCCCTGATCGGCTCCTGGCGCCGCATCCGCCGCGGGCGCCTTCTGGCTCTGCGCCGCTGCCGGAACACCCCAAGCTGCGCCCAGCGCGATCACACTGGCGCCAAGAGCCAGCCGCTTGAAGCGAAGATTCGTCGAACGATTAGTCATTTGCCCCTCCTCAAGGCCCGTCCCGTCTTGCGCGGGTTAGGGCGGTTTAACTGTGGCCATTATGGCCATGTCATAAAATCTTCGCTTTGATGCGGGCCAACGCGTGGATTGTGAATAACTGCACATACGTATTCACTTGGCCCTTTCGCCGCTGCTGGCAGGGCTGTAGGTTGCGCGCCAAGCCCGATACAGGGCGGCGGAAGGGACCTGAACCAGGCCAATGAAAGAAAGGCCGACGTCGTTCGACATCGCGGCGCTCGCGGGTGTCTCGCAACCGACTGTCTCGCGTGCCTTGTCGGGCAGCCCGGCGGTGAGCGAGGCGACGCGCAAGCGGATCGAAGCGATTGCGCGCCAACTCAATTACACGGTCGACAAGAACGCCTCGAGCCTGCGTAAGCGCCAGTCGAAAACGCTCGCGCTGCTGTTCTTCGAGGATCCAACGGCGGATGACTCGCTCATCAACCCGTTCTTCCTGTCGATGCTCGGCTCGCTCACGCGCACTTGCGCGCTTAGGGGTTATGATCTGTTGACGTCGTTCCAGCAGATGTCCGCCAACTGGCACGTCGATTATGAAGACAGCCACAAGGCCGACGGCATCATCCTGCTCGGCTATGGCGATTATGAGCTTTATCGGGCGCGGCTTGAGGCGCTGGTGGCGCAGGGCACGCATTTCGTCCGCTGGGGATCGGTGCAAGCGGGTCAGCCCGGCGTCACCATCGGCTGCGACAATTTCGGCGGCGGGCTGATGGCGGGCGAGCATTTGATCGCCGATGGTCGGCGCCACATTGCGTTTCTGGGCGAAGCTTCGAGTCATTATCCCGAGTTCAATGATCGCTATCTCGGGCTCGCCGCCGCGCTCCGTGACGCCGGCCTCACGCCCGATCCTGCGCTGCGGGTTGACGCGCTGTCGACCGAGCAATCGGGCTATGAGGCTGCTGACATGCTGCTTGCCGCGAGCGAACGGTTCGACGCGATCTTCGCGGCGAGCGACCTGATCGCGATCGGCGCGATGCGCGCGCTGGAGGAAGCGGGGCGATCAGTGCCCGGCGATGTCGCGATCATCGGCTTTGACGACATTCCCGCCGCCAGCCTGACTCACCCGCCGCTGACCACCGTCGCCCAGGATTATCGTGCGGCCGGCGAGATGCTGGTCGATACGCTGCTCCAGCAGATCAGGGGCGATCCGGTCGAGAGCGTTTCGCTGCCCGCGCGCCTTATCGTCCGCCGATCGAGCGGTGTCGTCTCCGCGTGATGCGGACGACGCCGCGAAGACGGGCCGCGCAGCGCACCAAACGCCCCTGGCGCGCCGATCCGCGCTTGCATGGCGCCCCTGCCCCCGCCACCCTCGCGCGCGAGAAGGGCTCCCAAGCCCCCGCACCTGTTGGGAAGGACAAAATGCAGGAACGGCCGCGCCAGCCCTGGACCGGGCTTTGGAATATCTCGTTCGGATTCTTCGGTATTCAGATCGGCTTTGCGCTGCAGAACGCGAATATGAGCCGCGTCTTCCAGACGCTGGGATCGAGCCTCGATGACCTGCCGGCTTTGTGGGTCGCGGCCCCGCTGACCGGGCTGCTCGTCCAGCCGATCATCGGCCATATGTCGGACCGCACCTGGCTTGGCCGGCTGGGGCGGCGGCGGCCCTATTTCCTTACCGGCGCGATCCTGGCGACGCTAGCGCTGCTGGTGATGCCGCTTGCCCCTGCCCTGCTGTTCGCAGCGATGATGCTGTGGCTGCTCGATGCGTCGCTCAATATTTCGATGGAGCCGTTCCGCGCGTTCGTGGGCGATATGCTGCGCAAGGATCAGCACGCCGCCGGCTATGCGGTGCAGACCGCGTTCATTGGCGCGGGCGCCGTGGTCGGGTCGATCTTCCCGAAGCTGCTCGAACACTGGGGCGTCGCCAACACCGCCGCGCCAGGGGTTATTCCCGACACTGTCCGTTATGCCTTTTGGTTCGGCGGCGTCGCCTTGTTTGCTTCGGTCGCGTGGACGGTGCTGACGACGCGCGAATACAGCCCGGAGGAAATGGCCGCGTTCGACGGCGCTGCGGCGGAGGAAGCGCACGATACCATTCGCTTGCTTGCGGCAAGGACTTATAGCGCGAGCCTTGCCTGGATCGCAGCCGGCGCGGTGGTGATCGCCGCCGTGGCGGCCTTCGCGCTCAAAAAGGAAGTCTACCTGCTCGGCGCGCTGCTGATCGGCTATGGCCTTGCCAGCATCGTCGCCATTTCGCGCGCCAAGCGCGGCTCGGCGCCCTCGATCCTTGGCCATATCGTCGGCGATTTTTCGGGCATGCCGCCGCTGATGAAGCGGCTGGCGCTGGTCCAGTTCTTCAGCTGGTCGGCTTTGTTCATCATGTGGATCAACACCACGCCGGTGGTCGCGCAATATGCGTTCGGCGCGCCTGATCCCACCAGCGCGCGCTACCAGGAAGGCGCGAGCTGGGTCGATGTGATGTTCGGCACGTATAACGGTGTCGCCGCCATCGCCGCGCTCACCTTGCTGCCCTGGCTGTCCCGCCGCATCGGGCAAGCGCGCACCCATGTCGTCGGGCTGCTGTGCGGGGCAGCGGGCTATGCCAGCTTCTTGTTCATCCGCGACCCGCAGATGCTGCTGGCGAGCGAGATCGGCATCGGCATCGCCTGGGCGTCGATCCTCGCCATGCCCTACGCAATCCTCGCCTCCAGCCTGCCGCAGAAAAAACTCGGTATTTACATGGGGCTATTCAACGTCTTTGTCGTCATTCCACAGCTCCTGGTGGCAACCGTGATGGGGTCGATCATGAAGGCGTTCTTCCCGACCGAACCGATCTGGACGATGGCCTTTGCCGCCGGGGTGATGACGCTGGCCGCGCTCGCCATGTTGCGCGTCGACAACCGCGCGGCGGCCGTGGAATAAGCCGCACATGAGCCTCTCCCCCGTCGCGCGCTACGTCACGCTCGTCCTGTGTTTCGGCTTGTTGTGGCTCAGCGTTGACATGACGCATGGCGGCTTCTGGGGCACAGTCGCGGTCAGCATTCCCGTCCTGCTGATCATGCTCGGCCTGTGGGATCTGGCGCAGCGCCACCACGCCATCCTGCGCAATTACCCGGTGATCGGCCATGTCCGCTGGATGGTCGAGTTCATCCGGCCCGAAATCCGCCAATATCTGCTCGAAGCGGAAGACGAAGCGACGCCCTATTCGCGCGCGCAACGCAGTCTCGTCTATCGCCGCGCTAAGGGCGTCTCGTCGGATCACCCGTTCGGCACGTTGATGGATGTCTACGCGCCCGATTACGAATTCATCCAGCATTCGACGCGACCGATCGACGAAGCTGACCCCAAAAGCTTCCGCATCACCATCGGCAATGATCAATGCGGCCAGCCTTATTCCGCCAGCATCTTCAACATCTCGGCGATGAGCTTCGGCTCGTTGAGCGCCAACGCGATCCGCGCGCTCAACAAGGGCGCGAAGATGGGGAACTTCTACCACGACACCGGCGAAGGCTCGATCAGCCCCTATCACCGTGAGGCGGGCGGCGATCTCGTCTGGGAATTGGGCAGCGGCTATTTCGGCTGCCGCGATGAAGTCGGCCGCTTCGATCCCGACAAATTCGCGCGCCAGGCCACTGATCCCCAGGTCAAGATGATCGAGATCAAGCTGAGCCAGGGCGCCAAGCCCGGCCATGGCGGCATATTGCCGGCGGGAAAGGTGACGCGCGAAATCGCTGAAACGCGCGGCGTACCGCTGGGCCAGGATTGCATCAGCCCGGCGCGCCATTCCGCTTTCTCGACCCCGCTCGAGATGATGACGTTCATCAGCGACCTCAGGCGCTTGTCGCTCGGCAAGCCGGTGGGCTTCAAGCTCTGCATTGGCCACCCCTGGGAATTCATGGCGATCGTCAAGGCGATGCTGGCAACCGGCGTGACGCCCGATTTCGTCGTCGTCGATGGCGGCGAAGGCGGCACAGGCGCGGCACCCGTTGAGTTCAGCGACCATATCGGCACGCCGCTGCGCGAGGGCTTGTTGTTCGTCCATAATACGCTGGTCGGCGCGGGGCTGCGCGACAAGATCAGGGTGGGCGCGGCGGGGCGGATCGTCAGCGCGTTCGACATCGTCCGCGTGCTCGCGATCGGCGCGGATTGGGCGAATGCGGCGCGCGGCTATATGTTCGCGCTCGGCTGCATCCAGTCGCTGTCGTGCCACACCAACCAATGCCCGACCGGCGTCGCGACGCAGGACAAGCTCCGCCAGCGCGCGCTGGTCGTGCCCGACAAGGCCGAGCGCGTCCGCCGCTTCCATGACCGCACCGTGCAAGTGCTTGCCGACATGCTGGCGGCGGGCGGCATCGTCCATCCTGACGATCTGCAGCCGCACCACGTCTTCCGCCGCGTCACCGACACCCAAGTGCTGCCGCTCGCCGATGTGCTGGTGCTGCTCAAGCCCGGCTCGCTGCTCGACGGCAGCGCGACCGACCCCTCCTACCTCACCAACTGGAACCGCGCGCGTGCGGAGAGCTTCGATCCGGTGATGTGAGGCAGGTGGTCGGGGAGACAGGATTGCGCCTTTTCGCCCAACATTTTCTAATGATTTTAGAAGGTTAGCGACCGTTTTTCGGGTTACCTGCACCCTTACCAACACTCGCTTCACCACAGTTTCTGAACGGTTTGCCGTACCTCTGTGGTTGCAGGCAGTTCCGTGCTGTTCCAGCGCGTCATTATCATAACAAGCGCCGCGCACGTTGCAATCCCGAGCAGAAACGCCCCCAAAACCCACTTGTTTTGCCGGTCGGCAGTGCGCGCTGATTCGACAAATCCGGTCAGCTCGCGGGCGATCGCGACGAAGCTGTTTTCGGCATTTTGCAAGGACTGACGCTCGCTTGCCCTGGCCGTCGCACTCGCCGCATTAATTTGGGCTGCCAACTGGTCGGGCGTCACCATCAACGCCGGTGCCTCGCGCAGCTTGCGATAATGGCTTGCAAGCGCCTGGGTCGCGCCACGAATTTCAGCGAGTGTTTCGGTATAGTCGGGAATGTCGATCGTCGTAGGTGCCGCCGCAAGCTGCTGAACGGCAAGCCGCAGGGTCGTCACCTCCAATCGCAACGTATCGAACGCCATCGCCGCTGGATCGATCGTGCCGGTCGTCACACGCTCCTTTTCCATCGTCTGTCTCCTTTACATACCGATGCCGATGCCGAGGTCGCGTCCGCGACCAAGGCCGAGTTTTTCCTGAAGCTGATGGGCGATGCTGCCCGCGCCGCTGGCGCGAAGCCCAAGCTCGATCTTGCGATTGCGCAGCAGGGAATCGACCTGCGGGTCGCGCTCCAGGCTCCTGGCCATTGCTCCCATGCTGGCGGAAACGGCATCGGCGCGGCTGCGATTGCCGATCTGGAACGCCTGATCGCGCTGGCGGTGCAGCCGCTGCCAGTTCTCGACAAAGCGGTCCGCACGCAGGGCCGGGTTGGTGCGGATTTCACCCTCAAGCTGCATCGCGCGAATGGCGTTGGCGGTGCGCCCGCTTGCTGCTTGCCCGACAAGTTCGGGCTGGCGGCTGAACGCTGCGGACAGGTCTCTGCCCGCCTCGGGCCGGATTTCGTTCAATCCGGCGAACGCTTTCTCCCGCGCCGCAATCTGATGCGGCATGGGTTCGTGGCCCCTTTCGGTCGTGCGCTCAATCTCCGCCACTGCACGGGCATAGCGTTCAACACCGCGCCCAATGTCGAGCGGTCCAGCCTTCGGCCTGTGCTCAACGACAATGGCATGCTGCGGCTCGGGCGCGGGCCGAAAGCCCGCAAAAATACTCCTCGCCTTTTCCGGCACAATCTTGCGAACGATCTCCGTCACCCGCTCGCGGAACGAAATGCCGCGCCGCTCGGCAAAGACGCGTGCCGGATCAACCTCGCGCTCGCGGGCATAATCGAGCGCCATATCCTTGGTCCGTTCGCGCGACAGACTGCGGGCCAGCTTGCCAGCATCGGCAAAATCATTCTGGCCATAGTGCAGCGACACGGACTCCCGGTGGCGGGAAAGCGCCACATAGCTGCTGTGCTGGTCCATGCCCGGCGTCGCCAGAACGTAAGCGCGATCGACGGTGACGCCCTGCGATTTGTGGATCGTCGCGGCATAGCCGTGGTCGATATGGGCATAGGCCTTGATGTCGAACGCGACCCGGCGGCCATCATCCAGCGCCACGGCCATGCTCTGCCTGCTGACCGATTGCAGCGTGCCGAGGCTGCCGTTCTTCACGCCAAGCTCGCGGTCGTTGCGAAGGAACATCACGCGGTCGCCTTGGCCAAAGCTGCGCTCGCCACGCTCAACCTCGATGGCGATGTCTGAACCGAGTTCGCCACTGGCACGCAGCCGCTCACGCGCTGCCACATTGAGTTCGCGCACTTCATTATTGGTGTGGGTGAGGATGATGCGGCTGTCGCTGGGCGCGGCGATGCGCTCGGCATCCCAAGTGTCGATCAACGCGCCCCGCGCCGCTTCGCGCGTTTCGGCGGCGTGAACCATACCGCGCTCGGCATAGTCACGGAGCGCTTCCCCCGTCCGGCCGGTTGCGAGCTGGCGCGTGGCTTCACGCTGCCAATCCTGTTTCTGCCGCCTGATTTCGGTGATCTCGACTCCGCCCTGCCGCTCCGCAATCGAACGGAAGGCTGCGCCCGCTTCAATCGCCTGCAACTGCTGCGGGTCGCCAACCAGCACCAGTTTGGCTCCGGCCTGATTGGCCGCTGACAACAGGCTTTCCATCTGACGGGAGCCGATCATCCCCGCCTCGTCGATGACCAGCACATCACGCGACGTGAGCAATTCGCGGCCCTGCGCCCATTGATGCTCCAGGCTGGCGATGGTCCGCGACGGGATGGCCGAACCGGCTTCCAGGCCCTCGGCAGCGATACCGGACAGCGCCGCGCCGCGAACCTGATAGCCTCCCGCTTCCCACGCCTCGCGGGCGACACCCAGCATCGCCGACTTCCCCGTCCCGGCATAGCCAATGATGACAACCAGGTCTTTGCTGCCTGTAACGTGATCGAATGCCGCGCGCTGCTCGCCAGACAGGGCAAGGCCGCGCGCTTCCGCTGCTGCCAAAGCTCGGCTTTTGTCATGCTCACCAACGCGGTGGTGCTCACGATCAGCCATCGCCCGCGATGCGCGTTCAAGCCGCGTCTCGACCTCAATCATGCCGCGCGATGTGAAGCGGTCTTCGCCGCGCCCGTCCTTCCCCAGCGCGATCAAGTCGGGCGAAGCCTGCACCGCGCTCAAAGCACTATCGAACTGCTCTTTCCCCTCCGAATGACGATGCACGAACATCGCCAGATCGCGCTTGGTAAAGGTCGCCTGCTGCCGGGTGATCGCGTCCACCGCGATGCCGGGATTAGCGATGATCCGCTCGCCATTATGCCGGGCGATCTCGGCATGGTCGGCGATGCGCTCAAGCTCAAGGCCATCGCTCACCATGCGCGATGCGGCAGGGCCAATCTTGTTCTGCGGGGCAAGGTCGATGCCTTGTGCCTTGAGACTGCGGTGGTCGATGCTGGCATCGATGTCGAGCGTGGCTAGCCGTTCGTTGGCATGGCTCGCCCAGCGTTCGCGCCATTGCTCAAGCAGCTCGGTCTTGTTCCAGTCGCGGACCTTCGCGCCGAACTCGTCTTCCTTCACCTCGCGCATAGTGAGCATGACATGGGCGTGCGGCTTCGCCAGTCCGTCCACGCCCATATCCCAATGCACATTGACGTCGGCGATCATGCCCCGTTCGACAAATTCCGACTGCACAAAATCGCGGGCCAGCGCGATCCCCTGCTGCTGGTTCAATTCGCGCGGAATGGCGAACTCGATCTCGCGGGCCAGTTGCGCGTCCTTGCGCAGTTCGGTCGCTTCGACCTCATTCCATAAGGCTGATCGGTCGCCCATCCGTTCGGGCGCGCCATCGGGCAACATCACTTCGGAATGCACGACGCCCGATTTGTTGGTGAAGTCATGGTCGCGGTCGAGCCGGTGATCGTGCAGCCGCTCCGCCGAACGATAGGCAGCGGACGCCACTGCGCTCGATCCGTTGGCGCGGGAAATGACTCTGGCCGAGAAATGGTAGATCGCCATAACGGCAATCCAGTTACATCACTCAAGCAACGTCGGCACGACGTATAAGCGCGCCCTCACCGGATAAAATCCTGTTCGGGACCGCCGCGTGCCAGCGTGTTCCGGCAACAGGGAAGCCATTCCCACGGCTGCGATTTATGATGGCCCTATCACGAACCGATGGAGCCAAATATGCGCAAACCAAGAGATTTCGATTCGGAACTGCAAGCCCTGACCGAAAAGGCCAAGCAGCTCAAAAGCCGCAAGGTCCTGCAGCTTGGCGAGCTGGTCATCGCCACCGGAGCCGATGCGCTCGATCCCGAAACGCTGACCGGTGCGCTGCTCGGCCTGGTCAAATCCAAGGACACGAAAGAGCGGGAGGCGTGGCGGGCAAGCGGCGCGGCCTTCTTTCAAAGGCAGTCGCGCAAGGCTGGTGGTGGAATTTCGCCAGACAATAGCGGCAATCAAGCGAGCCAGGGCAATGACGAACCGCGTTGAAACCAGCCAGCGCCGCACCGACACCCGCCAATGGGTCGTCGATCGCCGCGAACGGACCCGCCATCTGATCGAACTTGGCGGGCTGGTGCAAAAGGCTGGGCTGGTGGAACTGACCGACGACGACCGCGCGGTGATGCTGGGCGCGTTCCTGGCGATTGCCGATAAGCTGCAAGGCGACAAACGGGACCATGCGCTCATGCTATGGCGGCGTCGCGGCAAACGGACATTTGACAGTGCTGACCAATAGCAATGCCTTATTACCCCACATCGCTTGGCTCAGTTTCCCTTTACGATTTCGACGATGACTTCGCGCGCAGATGGTCGCCCACCGTAAGATTTGCCCATAGCCTTCTGGGTCAACGCCAATGCGTCGAAAAGTTTTGGCGTGAAATCGCGGGAGCGTCCGAATCGTTCGGCTTTCAAGAACGCATTCAAATCACCGAAATGAGTATTCCGAAGAGCAGGCTCCTCATGAACACTGTCCTCGCTACCTTGGGTGAAATAGCCCTCGATAAGCTCCACGGCCTGGGTAATGAGTTCATTCTTGGCAGCTTCGTCATTCAGCACTTTTGCAAGCGCAAGTGACAATGACCGACTCGCAGTGGACATCTGCGCTCGGTTGAGGGTGTCCTTCAGCAAGGTTATGACAATCATATAGAATATGAAGCGGCTTTGACGCCGTGCTGGCGGGCCGCCGCGCCCAAATTTCAGCTGATCGGCTGCCTCTTGCAGAAGGTAGCATGCATACAAATCCTCGACGCCGAAAGTGTCCTCCCCGTCCTCCGGTAAAGCCGTGATGCGTTTGAAGACTGACCCTCCCGGGAGGAACGGCGGATTTTTGCCGAATGCCAAGCCGACTTCGCCAAACCAACCGGCCCCGTAAACCTTAATCAAGTCAGCCGCGTTGACATGGCGCTCGAACTGACGTGTTGCCGGATTTGCATTTTGCAATGCCTTCTGAGAATCCCAGCCACCGCGCTGAACTTCCAGATAGATGTCATAGTTCTCAGCCATGCCCTGTTTCCAGCCGCTGAAGTCACTCGACAGCGCCAAAAAGTCCTTCTCCCGGACGGCGTTCTGGCTATTGGTGTAGCGCGTAATTGCCTGTAGCAGCGGCTCCCCGGCAGACCCAACCTTGACGATTTTTGTGACTACGGCACCGTCATTGGCCCGAGCCTTCCATGCTTCGATTTCCGGGTTCACCCCGGTTCCACCGGCCCGGTAATGACGATGAAACACCTCCCAGATTGTTCGCGACGTCTGACATCCGTTCACGATGTAAGGTGCAACAAGCTCAACGGTGCCGTCCGCTTCGGTCCAATCCGAAGCGACAATAGTGATACCATTGTTGTAGAGGCCAAACCGCTCAGGCGCGTCTCGCAATGTCTCTTGCATCCCCTTGTTGACCTTGCCACGACCGCCAAGAAAGCGGCGAACATTCTTTTCGTAAATGCCGTCGAGATCCCCGGTCGTGTCGCGGTAATCGACCAGGAACTGGTAAAGATCAGTTAGCCGCGTCGAACCAACGAGGAGGTCAGTGCCGGACGGCACAAGGTGTGATCGAAGGGGAACGCGTAGCCCAACTTCCGGCGTTTCTTCGGCTAGGCGACTGTAGATCGTTTCAACTGAAATTGCTTCAACATCAAACATGCCACCGATATGTTCCCGGCCCATCGTGCGGATGTCGCCAAGGATAACTCGTTGGTCGTCCGTGAGCGCGCGCTCAGTGGCGAACACCATGATCAGTCGATCGTTCGGGCCTGCCTGAGAACGGAATACCGCGAGCCGTTCCCGCAGTCCTTCGGCCATCGAGTTAAGCCCGCTGCGCCGACCATCGAGCGTTTCGATGACCTTTTGTGCCTCAACCAGCAGGGTTCGCGTTCCCGCGAATGCGGTGCCGTGCTTGCTTTGGATCAGATACCAAGTGTGGCCTGGCTGCCCTTCGGCCTCGTCCTCGGGACCGACATCGAGAACCGCAAGGTCGATCCCTCCATCGCCCGCCCCGTCGCAATACACGATCTCCAACCCACTTTCAGGCGCGTCGAGCCATTGGCTCACGATCTTTTGGGCAAAGCGGCGGCCAAGTTCAGTTGTTGTTGGCGTCCCCTCCGTAACGCTTTCTCGCCATGACATCAGGAAAGAATCAAAGTCTGGCAGCGTCATCAAAAACAACTCCTATTGCATTGCAGCGGGTAGCGGTAACGTTGTCTAAACAATAGGCTAATTGGCGCCATGTGTTTCTTCAATTGCCACCACCGTGTCATACCCTCCGATGTGGGTCAGTCCCTCGTGGCTGTCGATGCCGGTATAGCGCAACGAGGCATCTTCGTAGCGGCGGAAGGCGAATACGGCCTCGTTCATCCGTTCGGTATTGAACACACGCAGCCGGACCAACAGGTTGAAGTCTTCCACCGTCAGGCCGGTCACGGTCAGGAACAGCTCCGGCTCGATCTTGGTGATCACGTCCACCAGCGTATTCTCACGAAAATCGGTCAGATACATGAAGGCCGGGATGCGGGTGGCGAACTTGATCAGCTTTTCCTGAATCTGCTTTCGCTTCGATTTGTATTCGCGCTCCTCGTCGCTCAGCTCTTTCTTCTCGGCCTTGCTCAGGTCGCCATCCTTGGCCTTCTTCTTGAGTTCCTTGACCTTGTCGCTCTTGTTGATGATCGTCTCAATCACATTGTCACCAAGCGCGCGCCAGCCCTCGATCCGTTCGACCGCCGCCATCGCTTCGGGATTGTCGAGCACACGGCGGAGCGTGTCGTTATCGACATTAACCAGCATCGCCGATTCCCACTTGCGGGCCAGCAAGGTCGCCGACGTGCCCGCCATCGCGATGTCGAGAATGCCCCCGGCGTCGATCTGCATCATGTTCGCGCCGTCATAGGCGAGCACCGGAAGGAACGAGACCAGGTCGCGTACCGCGTTTTCGGGGTTCGGCTCGCCAGGCGACAGCCCGATGCCATATTCGGAAATCTGGCGCAGCGCCCGCGTGGGCGCGAAGTCGAACACGAAACACACCGGTTTCAAAATGTCCTCGCGGGCAGGATCGTCGCCGTCCGGGTTCTTGATCGACCACGGCGACTGCACGCGGAACGCTGCCTGGAAATAGGTTTCGGGCGATTTCAGATTACGCAGCATCAGGATCGACGACCATTGCGGCACGGTCACGCCTGTGGTCAGTTTTCCGCAGGACAGCGTGATGGTCTTGCTTTCGAAGCCGCTGCCGATCGCCTCGCGCACTGGCGGTAGCGCCTCAAGCCCGATCCCGGCTCCGGTCCCGGCTGCAACGATCACATCATAATCGTGCCAAAAGACGTTCTGCCGCTCTTCAAGCAAATTGGCCATCGCCTGACAAGCCGCGACATTGGGCAAGAACCAGAAGGCGTGATTGAGATAGGGCAGCAAGCGCGTATCCGAATAGGGCAATGGCGGCCGGACGCCGGATTTCAGGCTTTCAAGCGAGCGGGGCGCGTCCGGGGCGTTGCGGATGACGTTCAGCCACTTCTGCACCTCGTCCTTGTGCTTGAAGTTCGCCAGCACCCCGGTGCCGGTTGCTGCGAAAAACTCGTTCAGGTCGAACTCGTCGAACTGGCCGCCGCTGGCGATAGTGGTGATCTCGTCGGGCACCTTGTAGGTCAGCAACCGCATTTGAGGCAGCGCGGCATAGGGATTACGCTCGCCGGGATGGGCGGCGTCCCATTCCGCCCGCGCGCGCTGTTCGTCGGTGTAGGTCCAGTTGAAAATTTGCTCCTCGATGAACTCACCGGTGGCGAGCGCCTTGAACGGGGTGCCGGACAGATAAAGGTAGGCCCGCGTGGTGATCGGCAGAAACTCGGCTTCGGCCTCGGACAGTTCGCCAAGGTCTTCGTTCACAACCTCCAGCTCGCCCGCATATTCCAGCTTGGTTTCTGCCTTGGCGACCGCTGCCTCTTCGCCCTCGAACAGCTCTTTCGCGGTATCCCGCCAGGCACCGAAATGATATTCATCGAACACAACCAAATCCCAATTGATCGTGTGAATCCATTCGTTGCGCGGCTTGATGTTGCCGGTCGCGTCCTTGCCCAACAAATCCTGAAATGATCCGAAATAGACGAGCGGCTTGTCCTTCGGCACGCCGCGCGGGTCGCCGCCCGTATTGCGGGACAGATACTGCCAGCCATCGAAATCCCGGTGGTTCTCAAGGTCCGCCGCCCAGGCATCTTCGACCGCTGGCTTGAACGTTACGACCAGCACGCGCTTGGCGGCGAGTTTCTTGGCAAGCTGATAGCTGGTGAAGGTCTTACCGAACCGCATCTTGGCGTTCCACAGGAAGCGCGGCACGGCCTTGGCGTCCTGATCCCAGCGCGATCGGTAATAAGCATAGGTCTGCTCGACCGCTTGAGCCTGTTCCGCGCGCATGGGAAAATCGTCGTAGTGCGTGCCGGTGAAGCGAAGCCCGCTTTTCAGCTCGGCGATCGCGGTTTTCACATCGGCGGGCGAACAGCGCATCCATTCCCGCGATGCGCCGATGACGACATTTTCGAAACCTTTTTGGATCAGCCGTTGGCGCACGTCGCTATCGCGAAACGCGCTGCCATCCTGGCGCTCGGCAAGGTCACTGATGTGCAGCGTATAGGCCTGTTGCATCTGCCCTTGGCTCTGGCGGATGCGGTCGTTGACGTCCTCCTGCGTCGTCTGCCCGACCTTGATCAGCCCGGCATAGGCGGCAGGCGGATCGTTCGGCGTCCATGCATAGATGCGCAGCCGCGCTTCTGGCTTAGGCGTCAGAATGCCGTCGATGGTAGGCTTGTTCATTTTCGCTGCGACTGTCAGCTTATGCCAAGGCAGAGGCCGTGATCCTCAACGAATGCCCACCACAGCTTCTTTGAGTTCACGCGAAAACGGTAATTTTGTCCTTGATAGGCCTTGAGCGAGTTTTCCACGTGATAGCCTTCCACCGCGAGTGAAATGGCCATGCCGGGGTCGTTGAAGTAAACGCGCAACTCCGCGCCCCATTTGTTGGGCTGATTTTGATAATGAACCGGATTGCCTGTCGTTACGGCTTGACCCGTCGCGGCTTGGTATCGCTGCTCAAATTTTGCCTGGGCGCGAGGAGCGACCTCTGCCTCAAGCAATAAGCCATGCGTTCCCTGGATTGCATAATTGGACATCATTCACCCCCCAATTCGGACGACCAGCTTCAAGCGAAGGGTCTTATCTTCAAATCAATGAAGCTAATCTCTTCATCAGTGAGACCAAAACGAAGAGCGAGCGCACTGTCAGTCCAAGTTTCATTCATGTCGAGCACAGGAACAAAGTCATACGCCGACTTGGTTAAATGGTGCGAATAAATGAATTGGGAAACGAGAAAACGGAAAAACTTTGTTTTCATGTATTCGATAAGATTTCTAGCGTGCTCCTCTGATTCATACGCTCCAATGACGAGATACGTCTCGGTGCATATCATACCTGGTGGCATCACATCGATTTTCGAAAAGACCTTCCTTCGTCCGTCTTTTCCGGGGTTTCCGGCGTGATCGTATGCAACGTAAGAGGTAATGACCTTCCACTTATCAATTAAGTCGATACCTACGGTGATCTGGTCACGCTCATATGGCCCCTCGCCCTTTTCCCATCGAAGAACCAAATCTCCACTTTTCAATGGCCGGGCATTTGTCGGTAAGCCAAACGGCTTTCTGCTCGAAACTTGCTCGCTCATCATGCTTGTCGAGGCAGCAAGGACTTTACGGATAATCGGAACAGCAGCGCTATGTCGAACAAAAGTCGGAAACTCATCCAACTTGCGCTCAGCTTGGCTTTCGAAGGAGTCGCCAACAATGTTGGTGACGGTGCAAGGACCGCGCTCGTCTCTATCCCATAGAAAGTAACAAACGCCCCCAGCCAGATCGACTCCCGGAAACGCATCGGTCGCATTTTCAAAATCTACGAGTTTCCGCAGCCGGTCGTCGCCAAGCATTTCCGATCGAAAATCACCTAATCCCTTACCGCCTCCAAACCAACGTGAGGGCACGACCATAGACAGAAAGCGCGGCTCAAGCTGTTTCGCTTGAGCAATGAATTTCTGATAAATCGGAGAAGCGCTTACTCCGTGCCCGCCATCATTCAACTGATATGGTGGATTTCCAATTATTACGTCGAAATGCATTTTTCCTCCAAACAGTTGGCCTAGGCGCTGCCTGACATCGTCGGCGTGGATAAAAGCGTAAGCATGGCTTTCTTGATCATCGCCACGGTCGAATGCACTTTCGTTTGCGCCGCAAAACTTACACCTGCCGCCAGACCAGGTATGCTCCAACCGCTCGAACCAAATATTCCCATCATCATCGTCAAAGCTCTTGGCCACCGAATGCGGGCCGGTCGCGTGTTTCGAGCAATAGAGGCTCCGTCGCGCCAGCAGGCTGGTCAGCTTCGTGATGGCGATGCCGAACACCTGTTTTGTCAGGATGTGATCCACGCGGGTTTGCAGGTCCGGGATTTCCGTCTCAAGGCCCGCGATCAACCGCTTGGCGATCTCGCGCAGGAACACGCCTGATTTGGTGCAGGGATCGAAGAACGTGACCTTGCTATCCGCCCATATGTTTGCGCCGCCATTTGCCGCCGCCCACGCCTCTGCCAGCGTATCGAGCATCCGACCTGCAAATTCCGGCGGGGTGAAGACCTCGTCATTCGACAGATTGGCAATGCAACTCAGCACGTCGGGATTGCGCCCGGTAAGGATGAAGCGCGCCTGTTCCGTCATACTTGGCCTTCGCGTAGTTGCTGCGCAGAAATGAACACCGTCTTGCCACTAAGAACGACGACGATACCAGTGTCTGTTTCGATCGCTATTCGTCGGGCTTCTGCAGCGGCTCGCTTTAGAGCCTCAAGTGCGCCGCGCACAAATTCGGGAACGTCCGCCGCCGAAATGTCGCCGATTGGTGCGTTAACAGGATTACTCATCCGTTGCCATCCGCTGCCGCCAGCTCCGCCACCCGCATCGGCGGGTAACTTTCGACGGGCTGGAAAATCTCATGGCTCCCAAGATGCGCGAACAGCGTGCGTTCTTCGCGGAACGAGGACATGCCGGTGAGCACATCAAGCCGGAAATCACGGCGCTGGAACTTGCCCTTGCCGATATAGCCCCATTCGACGATCGTGATCGGGCCGCCGTCCGCATTCTTCATGGTCATCGCGTCGCCGTGGATCAGGTTCAGCGACAGGACGTGACCAGCGGCGCGATACAGCTCATCCTGTTCATCGAGCCGCAGATACTGCGCGAACACCGCGAGCATGTTGGCGCGGCATTCGACGATGTTGTCCGCCAACAGCTCGATCCCGTAGCAGCAGGTGAGCGCCAGCAACGCGAAGTGGCGCTTATCGAAATCGCTCTTGCCGTATCTGGCCTCAACGGCCGCCAGCTTGCGTTGCAGGATCGGCACAAGGAAATTGCCGCTGCCACAGGCGGGTTCAAGAAACCGGCTGTCGATCCGTTCGGTCTCGCCCTTGACCAGATCGAGCATCTTTTCGACCAGCCAGGGCGGGGTAAACACCTCGCCATGATCGGCGACGCGCTTCTTCGATTTGATCAGCTTGTCGGATTTGAACAGCGGTCCTTCGTCGCGAATGGCGTCGAATTCGGGTTGCTGCGGTTTGATGCCGACTGGTTCTACGGTCCGGCCAATCCGGTGAATGGTTTCAAGTGACCGGATGACGTGGGCGGGCGGCTTCGCTCGGCCATTTTCCCATTCACATACCAACTCGGGCAGCACGCCAAATTCCGTTGCGACATCGGCAACGGACAGCCCGGCTTCCATGCGGCATGTCGCGAATGTCGTGGTGTCGCTCATGCTGCCTTACAGCGTCGCAGCCGTGCTGGCGTCGTTCGGCAAACCCTGGAAACGCATCACCTTTATCTCCCCCTCGCGCTTACGCGCCTGGGCGATGTCATAGCTGTTCTGCATCCGCATCAACGTGTCCATCGACACGCCGAACGCCTTCTCGATCCGCAGCGCCATTTCGGAGGAAAGCTGCGAATGCTCGTTGAGCAAGGTCGAAAGCGTCGCGCGGGTAACACCTAGCGCCTGTGCTGCCGCCGTCACCGACAGGCCCAGCGGCTCGATAATCTCGGACTTCACGAACCCGCCCGGATGGGCCGGGTTCTTCATGCGGATTCCTGCAATCGCGCTCATGGCCAGCTCCTAATGGTAATCTTCATAGTCGAGGTCGATGATCTCGATCTCTTCCCGGTCGATCCGAAACGTCATCCGCCAGTTCTTCGTCACAAACAGGCTCCAGGTTCCTTTGCGGTCGCCGGTCAGCATATGCGCTTTCCAGCTCGGCACAGTCCGCAGTTCCTCTTCGCGCTCCATGTCCTGGAGGAAGGAAACGATGCGCTGAACCTTGGCAACGACGGCGGGCTGCAACCCGCTGGCGTCATCTTCCTCGATGAAGCGCCGCAACCCTTTGTGGATCACGTTCCTGATTCGCATCGCTTCTCCTACTGATTTCGGCGTTCGGCGTCAAGTGACGCTATACAGGCAATCCCGCCGGATGCACTTATCTCTTCGCTGCACTTCGATGCACCAGAAATGTCCTTTTCGTGCAGCGTGAAATGGCAAAGATTGTTCGCAGGGGGTGCCATCGACACGCAAGCAATGGAACCACGAACATGCCCGAACCAGACCGTATCATTCGCCTCAAAACCGTCCTCGACCGGACCGGCCTGTCCCGCTCGACCATTTACCGCAAAATCGCCGAGGGGACGTTTCCGCCGCAATTGCGGATCAGCGTCAACGGCGCTGGCTGGAGCGAGGCGGAAATCAACCGCTGGGTGTCCAATCCGGCGGCCTACCGCCCCGCATCGGCCAATCACCTGGCCGCCTGAACGTTGCCGCTCAGGCCTGCCTTCTCGGCGCGCTCGAGATAATCGGCCCACCACTGCATCATGATGCGCCGGTGGGCCAGATATCGGGCTGAGTTGTAGGCCGCGCGAACGCCGCGCGCGACATGCGCCAACTGTACCTCGATCCAATCCGGTTCAAACTCGCCGGACTCGTTCAGCACGGTGCTGGCCAAGCCGCGAAAGCCGTGAACGGTCGCCTTGCCGCGCAACCCCATACGATAGAGGATGTCGAGCATCCGGTTCTCGCTGATCACGTCGCTCTTGCTGGTGGCGACGGGGAACAGGAACTTGCCCAGCCGGGCATTGCCAGCGGTCCGAAACACGTTTGCGGCCTCGATCTCCTTGAGCAGGGCAACAGCCTGTCGCGACAGTGGCACTAGGTGCTCGCTCCGCATCTTCATTCGGTCGGGGGTTATCCGCCAAAGCGGCTGATTGCCGTCCAGCCCTTCAATCTCGTTCCAGGTCGCAAAGCGCGTCTCCTGCGTCCGGACCATCGTTAGCATGGTCCAGCGCAATGCCAGATGACTCATCCGCATCCCTTCGTCCTGCGCCAACTTGGCGAAGAACTGGGGCAGGTCGCGCGCATCGACCCTGGCCCGGTGCTTGACCGGTGCCGGACGCATCATTGCGGGCGCAATGTCACGGCTGGGGTCACTCCGGCACCGCTGTGTCGCGATCCCATAGCGGAAGACTTCGCCGACGTGATTTCTGATGCGATGGGCCATTTCAACCGAACCGCGCTGCTCGATCTTGCGCAACTCGGTCAGCAGCATCACCGGGTCGATGTCGCCGATTGGCACGGAGCCTAGCCCCGGAAAAATGTCCTGCTCCAGCCGGGTGCGGGTGATCCGCGCATATCGCTCGGACCAGACCTTCGACCGGGTATGGAGCCATTCGCGAGCGACGATCTCAAATGCGTCCTGGCCCTTTGCCGCCAGCGCTTTCTTTTCGGCTTTCCGGATGGCGCTCGGATCGCGTCCCTCCAGCAATTGTCCCTTGACCTCATCGCGCCACTTGCGCGCGTCCGCCAATTTCACAATCGGATAAGGTCCGCCAGAAAGCAGGTTTTGTTTGCCCGCATATCGATATGTCAGACGCCAGAGCTTTTTGCCGTTGGGCATGACGAGGATGAACAAGCCTCCGCCATCGGCGTGCTTGGTCGGTTTGGGTCCAGCCTTCAGGCTGCGGATCATTGCATCGCTAAGCATGCAGGTAACTTAGCGCAATGGAGGTTCAGCACCAAAATTCCTACCCACAAATTGCAGGTAACTGGTGAGATTGGCTGAAATCGCTTGAAAATGGATGACCCAACTAAGCAATTGAAAATAAACGTCTTTCAGGACATTGTGCGCAAAACTGGGACGTGCTGGGAAAGAAAATGGTCGGGGAGACAGGATTCGAACCTGCGACATCTTGCTCCCAAAGCAAGCGCGCTACCGGGCTGCGCCACTCCCCGACGCGGGGGGACCCTTAGGGGAGTGAGGAAGGGATAGGCAAGCAGCTTTACAAACCACCCCCGGCGTTCGCTTCGCTCACTTGGGAATTTTCGGCACGCCCGTGCCCCGCACGGGCTCTTCGGCCGAAAATTGGTGGGCCCGGCAGGACTTGAACCCGCAACCTAGCCGTTATGAGCGGCCAGCTCTAACCAGTTGAGCTACAGGCCCACGCCGCGCGACGGTTAGCCGAGCCGCCCCGCCCCAGCAAGGCCCGCATCCGCCGCGGCGATCAGCGCATCGAGCCCGATCGGCGCGATGCCGAGCCGCGCCATCAGCGCGAAAGTGGCGTCCCACCATGCCCAGAATGCCTTCAGGTCAGCGGCATCGCGGACATAAGGCGTGTGCCCTGGCACCAGCGACGGCGAGTGGAACGAAAAAGCGAGCACGCGCACCCCCTGCCCCACCGCCACCCGGATCGCTTCGAGCGCATCGGCAATCGGCATGCCTTCAGGCGTCAGCGCGATGCGGGAGGCGAGGCCTGTTCGAGCCAACAATCCGCGCGCGGCCGGAACGGCGGAGGCAGCGCGATAGAGCGACGGCGCTTGGTCGCCCAGCAACCCCGTGAACACCGTGGTCAGCGGCAGCTCGATCACCCCGCCGGCCCGATCGGCCCAATAAGCGTGCGGCCCGACATCGCGGAAATCGGGGCCACCTTCCGCCAGATAGTCGTGCCCCGCGCGCACCGAGCTATCCAGGCGATAGCCGCGCGATGCCAGCAGCCGGAGGGTATTCGGGCCAATACCATAACGACCGGCGCGATACGCCGTTGGTCGCTTGCCGAACGCGGCAGCAATCGCCTCGGTCAATGCATCGAGCTTCGCTGCCTCCAGCGCTTCGGGCAGGTTACCCGGGAAACTATTGGCCGGCGTCACTGCCTCGTCAAACGGCGGATTGACCCAGGGGTGGAGCTGCGTGCCGATCGCGCTTTGGGGGTGATCGGCCAGGATTGTCCGGATCAGGTCGATCGCGTGGGGGTCGGTTGCGACCGGGTGATCGACGATCATCGCCCATGGCGCCCCCCAGCCGGCAAAGCGCCGCGCCGCATCGGGGAGTGCCGCGACCGCCGTCGTCGCCCGATTGTCGCGTGACAAAGGCTGGCGCCAGTCAAATTCCTCCTCGGTATCGACGAAGATCAGCGCGCGCGTGCCGAAATCGGCAGGCCAGGCGATCAGCGCGTCGCGCGCCGGCGGCGCAACGCGATGGCCGCGCGGCGTGGTTGCCCCCTCGCTCACCGGTCAGTTGGTCGTTGCCTGTCCCATGCCAAGCCTTACGGCCGCCGGCAGCCGCAAAGTCAAGCGGTCGGCGGCGATGACGAGCGCACCGCCCAGCTCGGTCGCCAGGTTGCGCACCAGCCGGAGCGCAAACCCTGTACCCAGCAAAGGCGCACCGCTATCCTCGCCCAGATCGGCATCGGCGGAGAGCAGCGCATCGCCTTCAAAGCCGGCGAGCGCCTTGGGCCGATCGACCATCAGCGTCACGGTATCGATCCCCTCGCGCGCCGCAGTGATCATCACCGTTTCGTCCGCGCCGCCGGCCGCGACCATCGTCGCAATCAGCCGCCCGGCGAGCCGCTCGACCGCGCGCTCGTCACCCTCGACCTTGATGCCGGGCTCGGCGAACAGCGAAATCTGCACGCGACGCAGCGTCGCCAGCGGTCGCAAATCCTCGACGACCTGCGCGAGCATCGGCGCCAGATCGACGCTTTCCGGCCGCAAATCGAGCGCATTCGAATCGAGCCTTGCCGCCGTATCAAGATCGTCGATCGCGCCGAGCAACCCCCTCGCCTGATGGCGGATATTGCCGGCATAGTCGCGATAAGGCGCCGGCACCGGGCCGAGCAGCTCGCCCTCAATCATCTCGGCGAAACCGGCAATCGCGGTCGTCGGCGTGCGCAATTCGTGCACGAGCTGGCGCACAGCATCGGTGCTCGGCGTGCGGTGGCGGACCGGCTCGGCGCTCTCATCGACGCGCGGGCGCCGCGCCGTGCCGCGATAGCCGGTAAACCGCCCCGTCGCGCGATCGAACACCGGGATACCCGAAATGCGCCACTGCCCCGCCGCGCTCGACAAGCCATCGACGACGAGTCGCGCATTGGCGAAGCCCGCACGGCGGCGAAAGGCCCCGGTCGCCGAGCCATCGACCTGGGCGCCGAGCGACTGCGTGCCGTCGAGCGGCATCCCGATCAACGCCGCGCGCGCGACACCGGCAACCCAGCGCACCACGCCGCGCGCGTCGGTTTCAAAGCTGAAATGCTCCGCCTGCGCCTCATCGAGCTCCTGCGCCACATCGTTGGCGGGCAAGCCATCGGGCTCGTCGCGATCGCGCTGGAACGCGTCGATCCGCGCGACGATGTCGGCAATCTGGAAGACGCCTTCGCCAGTGGTCGGCGGCGTTGGTTCAGTTGGCGCAGTGGGGACTTCGACCAGGGGTTGATCGGCGGAGGGCTTGGGCTCGGCCACGATACGCCCGAGTTCAGGGACGGCGACACCGCCCAGCGCGACACCGGCGAGCGCCACCAGCGCGTCGTTTTCGGCGACCGGCGGTGCTGTTGCTAATTGTTCCTTCGCCGGAGTCGGCGCGGCCTCAGCAGCGGGTTCAGTCGCCTCGCTGCCGTCACCGCGCTCCGTTGGAAAAATGTCCGACCGCGCGACGATGCTCCCCAGGCCAAAGCTGCGCGGTGCCGCGACGCGAAACGACCGAACCGCGACCACGGCGCCGTCGCCCGGCTGCGGTGTGGGTTGCGACGCAACCGGCGGGGCTTGCGGCGCTTCGGCGAGCGGCGCCGGTTGCGCTTGGGGAGGTGCCGGCGTGTCGATGGGAAGCGGCGGACGAGCGGCGAGCACCTCGCGCCAATCGATGCTCAATACTGGCGCGGGCGCGGCCGGTGGTTCAGCGGCTTCAGGCGCGGCATCCGGCTGATCTTCCGAAGGCTCTTGGGCAACCAGCGCTACCGGTGCTTGCTCTCCGCCATCATGAACGGCGCTCTCAACCGCCGTCTCTGCTTCGGCGGGAGCTTGCTCGTTCGGCGAGGCAGCCTCCGCCACCTCGACGGCAGGCTGCGGCTCAGGCGTAAGTTCAACCGGCGGCAACACAAAGTCGCTCGGCCCATACGTCTCGAGTGCGCGCGTTACCGTCGGCCCCAGGTCCCGGCGATGGCGCAGGATCGAGCGATTCGCCGACGGCATTGCCGGCAGAATCGCGACCCATTCATTGGGCATCAGCCGCGCGATGCGCAGCACGGGCGCCGCGATGGACAACTCGTCTTCCGCAAACAGCCGAACCAACGCGGCCGGCGGCGTGGCGAACGCCAGCGCCCGGGCGCTTGCCGCGCGGACCGGCGGCGGCACTTGCGCGCGAATCGCCCGCAGGCGCTCGATCGCTTCGGGAGTCGCGGGCACGCGGCGGCGGCCGATCAGGTCAACCAATTGTCGCCAGGCCGACTGCACCCCGACCGGTGACGACATATCACCCGCGAGCACGGTCTCCAGACTATCGTCAAAACGCAAAACCGGTGCCCCGCAAACGCCAACGTGCCAACCACATCGGCAACGATTTCTTAACCGCGATTTGGGGGTGCGGGAACGACCCTTTTCGGCACGTCGCAATGTGGGACAATTGCGTTCGATCGCAACTATATTATGGTGGGTTAGGACAGGTTGAGCGAAAAGTTCGCTCCTGTGCAGGAGTATGACGCGCAATGGCGCTGGATCGAATCGATCGACAGATTCTCGACCTGCTTCAAGAAGATGGCCGGATGACCAATGTCGATCTTGCCGAGCGCGTGGGGTTGACTGCGCCGCCCTGCCTGCGCCGGGTGCGGGCGCTGGAAGAAGCCGGGATTATCAAGGGCTATCATGCCCGCCTCGACCCCGGCCAGCTCGGCTATCCGATCACCGTTTTCGCGATGGTCAGCCTGCGCAGCCAGGCCGAAGCTGACCTCGCCGCGTTCGAGGATCATGTATCGCGCATTCCCGAAGTGCGCGAATGCCACATGCTGAATGGCGAGATCGATTTCATCCTGAAAATCGTCGCCAGCGACTTGCGCGCCTTCCAGGATATTCTGACGACGCACCTCACGCCCGCGCCCAATGTCGCCAGCGTCAAGACTTCGCTGACGATCCGCACCGCCAAGGCATTGCCTGGCATTCCGGTGGTCGCGCAGGGCTAGAAGCGGCACCAATGAAAAAGGGGGCGCCTAGGCACCCCCTTGATCATCGTCCGGTCGAGAGGCTCAGCTCGCGGCAGGTGCCGGCGTGTCGAGCCAGGTTTCCCAGAAACCGGCAATTTCCTTGCGCGGGCTCGACGTGATCGAGTCGAACGCAGTCTTGGCGCCGGCCTTGTCGCCGCCGCGAGCGAGCGCGATGCCCAGGTGCATCGTCACTTCATCATTATCGAGGAAGTGCCGCTTGGTTGCGGTCCCCGCCGACTTTTCGAACGGCTTGGACAGGGCAAGGCGATAAAATTCGGCCGCCTTGGCGTAATCGGCGCGACCGAGATAGCTGTCACCCACCTGCGCCGCAAGGTCGCCGGTCTTGGACGCGCGCGCCGCAGCTTCCTGCGCCGTCAGCGGCTTTTCGAGGCTTGCTCCGGTGGTCGATGATCCCTTGAGCATTTTGGCGAGCTGGTTGCCCGCGGGCAGCTTGCCGTTCTTGGTGCCTTCGTCGATGACCGACAGCGTCTCGCCATAAAGGCCGAGATCGTCGGTCTTCTGGGCATAGTCGTTATAGTCGTTCTCGTCCGCGAGCGCGCCGGCGGCACGCAGCAAGCGCAGCAGATCAAGCTGCTGGCGGGCGTCGAGCTTGACCGACGGCGCAACCGAGCCGGCATAGACAGCAATCGCCGCACGCCAGTTGACCGGGGTCGGATAAGCCTTGACCAGCTTCTGCGACCAGACGACCGACTGCGGACCGGCTTTCTGCTTCAGATATTTGGACAGGATGTAGCGATACCAGGTATCGGGCACCGGCTGGCCGCTCGCGCCCCGCGCATCGATCAGCTTCTGCAGCTCGGCCGCCGCGCCATCGGTGTCGCCGCCTTCCGCCTTGGCTTTCATCACGAGCAGGCCGATATCGGGATTGGCGCTGCCCGCATCGCGAGCGCGCGAATAGTCGGCGGCTGCCTCGGCGTATTTCTTGCCGTCATAATACATGCCGCCGCGCGCTTCGAGGAACTTGGCCTTGTCGGCCTGCGGCGTGCGCGGGTTGTCGATCAGCTTGTTGATCGCGGGCAGCAGTGCCGCTTGGCCAGCCGCGAACTTGTTGGGGTCATTGCCCGAAGCTGCCCTGAGCTTGGCCTGCTCGATCCCAAGGTGAAGCTGCGCGGAGATATAGTTGTCATCATCGGTTTTCGCGGCCGCATCGGCCTGGGTCAGCGCGGCATCGGCGCCGGCCAGATCATTTGCCTTGAGCTTGTTCTGCGCATCGATCGCGCCCTTCTGGAACTCGGGCGTCAGCTTGAGCGGCGCGGCCTGGCCAGTCGCGGCGGCATCCTTCTTGTCGTCCTTCTTCGCCATAGCCGGCGCTGTGACCATCAGGCCGCCCGCGCCCATCGTCAGCGCCGCGATGAGCGCGGCTCGGGTAACTTTGGTCATAGCGTAAATCTCTCCTCGGAAACGGGTGGCCCCCGCCATGCCGACGCCATAACCGGCGCCGATGGGCGGTTCAAGCATTGCTCGGTCGCAGTTGGGCGACCCGCGCTGAACGGGGATTGAATGGAGGCCGGACCGATTCATCCCCAGCGAAAAGCACCCGACCTGAATCACGACGATGACGGACGTTGCCCGAGCGGATATAAGCGCGCCACGGCGGCGGGGAGTTTGCCGTCCGGGACAAAGTAAGCTCCGTTTATCGGGAGCAATCAAGAGGATGGAAGCGATGAACAAATTGCTGACGCTGAGCCTGACGGCAGCCGCCGCGGCGATGACCCTGACCCCGGCGCTCGCCGCCGATCCCAAGCCCAAAGCGACCCCGGCCGTGAAGACGCCCGCCGGCAAACCGACGGCCAAGCCCACTGCGAAGCCAACCACCAAGCCAACGCCCAAGCCGACCGTGAAGCCGACAGCGACTCCCACCGCCAAGCCGACGGTGAAGCCGACGCCGACTCCAACCGTCAAGCCGACGCCAGTCGTCAAGCCCACCGCGACGCCCAAGCCCAAGCCGAAGCCCACCGAGACTGGCCGGCTCGTCACTACGACAACCAAGACCGGTAAAACGATCACCTATAATTGCGACAAGGCCGGCAACGCCAACAAGAAGGCGTGCAAGAAATAAGCTGACCATTCGGGCAGCGAACTGTGGCTGCCCGACCTGACGCCCCCTCGCGCGTACGCGTGCGCGCGAGGGCTGGCGCCCCGAAGGACGATCGGCTAGACGCGTCATCAGACCGTAACATCAGCCGAAAGCACCACCGACTTGACCGACGAGACTCTGCTCGCCGACCCTTCTGACATTACCCCCATCTCGATCGTCGACGAGATGCGGACGAGTTATCTCAGCTACGCGATGAGCGTCATCGTCGCGCGCGCGCTGCCCGATGTGCGCGACGGCCTGAAGCCGGTGCACCGCCGCATTCTCTACGCCGCGCAGGAAGGCGGCTATGTCGCCGGCCGCGCTTATCGCAAGTCCGCGCGTCTCGTCGGTGACGTGATGGGTAAATACCATCCGCATGGCGACAGCTCGATCTACGATGCCTTGGCCCGCATGACGCAGGACTGGTCGATGCGGCTGCCGCTGATCGACGGTCAGGGCAATTTCGGTTCGATGGATCCCGATGCGCCGGCGGCGATGCGTTATACCGAGGCGCGGCTCGCCCGTGCCGCCTCCGCGCTGCTCGACGATATCGATAAGGATACCGTCGACTTTCAGGACAATTATGACGGCTCCGAAAGCGAGCCGACCGTGCTGCCCGCGCGCTATCCCAATCTCCTCGTCAATGGCGCCGGCGGCATCGCGGTCGGCATGGCGACCAATGTGCCGCCGCACAATCTGGGCGAAGTGGTCGATGCCTGCCTCGCGCATGTCGACCGCGCGGTCTCGGGCGAAGCACCGCTGACCACCGAAGAATTGCTCGAGATCGTCCCTGGCCCGGATTTCCCGACCGGCGCGATGATCCTGGGCCGCTCGGGCTGCCGTTCGGCGTACGAGACCGGGCGGGGCTCGATCATTGTCCGTTCACGCTACAAGATCGAGGAAGGGCGCGGCGACCGGCGCTCCATCATCCTCACCGAAATACCCTATCAGCAGGGCAAGAACGCGCTGGTCGAAAAGATCGCCGAGGCAGTGAAGGACAAGCGCATCGAAGGCGTCAGCGACATTCGCGACGAATCGAACCGGCTCGGCGTTCGCATCGTCATCGACCTGAAGCGCGACGCGACCGCCGATGTGGTGCTCAACCAGCTGTGGCGCCACACGCCGGCACAGCAGAGCTTCCCGGCCAATATGCTCGCCATTCGCGGCGGCCGGCCGGAGCTTTTGAACCTCAAGGACATTATCGACGCGTTCGTGAAGTTCCGCGAGGAAGTCATCACGCGGCGCTCCAAGTTCGAGCTCGCCAAGGCGCGCGACCGGGCGCATCTGTTGCTCGGCCTGGTCATCGCGGTGACGAACCTTGACGAAGTGGTGCGCATCATCCGTGGCTCGGCGAGCCCGGCGGAAGCGCGCAATGCCCTCCTCATGCGCGAATGGCCCGTCGCCGAGATCGCTCCCTATATTCGCCTGGTCGAAGCGGTCGAAGCCGAAGTGACGGGCGACGTCTATCGCTTGTCCGACCTCCAGGTCCGCGCGATCCTCGACTTGCGCCTCCACCGCCTGACCGCGCTCGGCCGCGACGAGATTGGCGACGAGCTGAAGACGCTCGCCGCCTCGATCGAGGAATTGCTCGCCATCCTCGCCGACCGGGTGAAGCTCTACGCCGTGCTGCGCCAGGAATTGGTCGAGGTGCGCGACGCCTATGCCACGCCACGTCGCACCGAAATCGCCGCGGCCGCCGACGGGATCGAGGACGAAGACCTGATCGAGCGCGAAGAGATGGTCGTCACCGTCACGATGCAGGGCTATATCAAGCGCACCAGCCTCGACACGTTTCGCGCGCAGAAGCGCGGCGGCAAGGGCCGCGCCGGCATGGCGACCAAGGAAGAAGATGTCGTCACCAATCTGTTCGTGACGAGCACGCACACGCCGGTGCTGTTCTTCTCCACCCATGGCCGTGTGTATCGCATGAAGGTGTGGCGCTTGCCTGAAGGCGGCCCGGCAACGCGCGGGCGGCCAATGATCAACCTGCTGCCGCTGGCCGATGGCGAGACGATCTCGACCGTACTGCCGCTCCCCGAGGATGAGGCCGAATGGGGCGCGCTCCACGTGATGTTCGCGACCGCCAAGGGATCGGTGCGGCGCAACAGCATGGATGCCTTCACCAACGTGCCCAGCAACGGCAAGATCGCGATGAAATTCGAAGGCGAGGATGCCGATGACCGGCTGATCGGCGTCGCGCTGCTCGACGCCGGCGACGATGTGCTGCTCGCGACGCGGCAGGGCAAGGCGATCCGCTTCCCCGCCGACGATGTCCGCGAATTCCAAAGCCGCAATTCAACCGGCGTTCGCGGCATCAGCTTGCGCGACGGTGACGAGGTGATCTCGCTCTCCATCCTGCACCGCGTCGGCGTGAAGGACCAGGACGAGCGCGAGGAATATCTCCGCTTTGCGCCGTGGAAGCCCGACCGCGACGGCCAGATCGGCATGACGCAAGCGCGCTACGAGGAGCTTGCCGCGCGCGAGCAGTTCATCCTCACCGTCTGCGCCAATGGCTATGGCAAACTCAGTTCGGCTTATGAATATCGCCGCACCGGGCGCGGTGGCCAGGGCATCGTCAACATCGACAATATCGCCCGCAACGGCCCGGTCGTCGCCAGTTTCCCGGCGGTGCCGGCCGATCAGCTGATGCTGGTGACCGACCAGGCCAAGATGATCCGCATGCCGCTCGACAGCCTGCGCGTCATCGGCCGCGGATCGGCAGGCGTGCGGCTGTTCGATGTGGCAGATGATGAGCATGTCGTCAGCGCCGCGCTGATCGGCGATGCGGGTGAAGACGGGGATGAGGGCGACGAGGGGGTCACCAATGGGGATAGCGGGGGTCCGGACGCCTCATAAGCGTCGCCGCCAGCCAAGTGGTGCGCGGTGGCGCTGACGCACGCCGCCGCCGACGCCCTGGCGCGCGAGGGCATTGCCGCGCTGCGGGCGGGGCAAGGCGCGCTGGCTGCGGAACGTCTCGAGCAGCTTCATGATGCGCCGCCGGACTTTCCCGCGCCCTGGTTCCCCCTCGCCCAGGCCTATCGGCTGACGGGCGACGCCGCAGCGGAGGAAAAAGCGCTCGATCACCATTTGCGGATCGAGCCCAACCATCTCCCCGCGTTGCTGATGATGGGCGACATCAAAGCGCACAAAGGCGACGACCGCGCCGCAACCGCCCATTATCAGACGGCGCTCGCCCTGGCGGAGCGGCAAGAATCGACGCCGGCAGCGCTTCAACCGATGCTCGACCGGGCGATCGACTTTGTTGCTCAGGCGCAATCGCGTTTTGCCGACCATCTCGCTCGGTCGCTTAGCGATGTCGGGCTTGCCGATGGCCGAGGCGGGGCGCGGCTGCGCCAGTCGATCGATCTGCTGCTCGGCCGATCGACGCTGTACCTGCAGCAACCCCTGGCATTTTATTTTCCCGGCCTGCCGCAGCGCTATTTCTACGAGCGCGACGAATTCCCGTGGCTGGCCGAACTCGAAGCAGCCACGCCGGCCATCCGCGATGAGCTTCATGGTGTGATGAGCCGCGATACCGAGACCTTCACGCCCTATGTCACCGGCCAGCCTAACCGACCGCCGCCCGCCAACCCCTTGCGCGACGATCATCGCTGGGGCGCCTACTACCTCTGGAAGAATGGCGAGCTTCAGCCGGATGCCGCTGCGTCCTGCCCCGCTGCCGTCGCGGCGCTGGGCGGTGCGCCGCTCCCGGTGATCGCTGAGCGATCGCCGATGGCATTATTCTCGCGACTGGAGCCCGATACGCATATCCAGCCGCACCACGGCTTGCTCAACACGCGGTTGATCTGCCACCTCCCGCTTATTGTCCCCGGCGATTGCGCGCTGAGAGTGGGCAGCGAGACGCGCGAATGGCGCATGGGCGAAGCGCTGATCTTTGACGATTCGATCGAGCATGAAGCCTGGAACCGCAGCAACGCGACCAGGGTCGTGCTGCTGTTCGAAATCTGGCGTCCCGAACTGTCGCTGGAGGAGCGCGCGGCATTGACGCGTCTCTTCGAAATGATCAACGGCTATCAGGCCATGCCCGTCGACGCTGGCTGATCGCCCGCCAGAGGAGCCATGATGTCCATTTCGATCGCCCATAAAATCCTGACTGCCGAGCAATGGGCATCGTTCCAGGCCGCCGGCAGCTTCACCGGCGCGCCGATCGATCTGGCCGATGGCTATATCCACCTCTCCACCGCGGATCAGGTGACCGAGACCGTCGACAAGCATTTCGCCGAGCAAAGCGGCTTGTGGATCGCGGCGGTCGATCTCACCAAGCTCGGCGACGCGGTGAAGTGGGAAGTGTCGCGCGGCGGCGCGCTTTTCCCACATCTTTATGCGACCTTGTCGATGGACGCGGTGATTGCGGCAACGCCACTGGAGCGGGACGACAACGGGAAGGTTCGCTTGCCCGGCGCGGCGTAACGCCTGACGTCGCGCACGCTGTCCTACTGCCGCGCTATGCCATAATGTCGCGCGCGCTCGTTCCTATCGTCGATGCCGCAGTGTCGGAGACCTGAAGCACTCGATCGCCCCCGGCCAGTTGGACACCGCCGCATCAGTGGGAACATTCGGGTTAGGTCCTGCCCACAGGATGTCCTTTCTGTCCTTTCAGGGCTATCCAGAAGGACACCCTGCACAGGCCCCACTCTCCTTCTTCGCCGAATGGGGTGGGCCCGAGGGCCCACCCCATTCGGCAGCGATCGAGGAGAGGTATGGCGGAGTTGTTGTTCTCGGCAGAAACGTTCAGGCCCGATGGCTCATCGGTTCTGGGCGTGCCGATGCTGCTCGACGCGAAAATGCGACTGATCGAGCCGGCCTGTGCCTGGCTGATGCATGTCGCGCTGGTGCGTGGGCGGACGCGCAGCCCCGAGACCTGGCGCACCTACGGCGAAGCGCTCTATGACTGGTGGCAGACGATTGAGGCGAATGACTGGCGCTGGGACAGTGTCGGCTCTGGTGAGATCGCAGCATACCGGGACAATATGTTGCATCCACCTGATGACGACGAAAAGCCGCTGGCGCGCAGTACGATCAATGGCCGGTTGCGCACCATCGCCCGGTTCTACCACTGGTGTGCCGGGACCGGCCTGATTGATCGAACGCCGTTTACGGCAAGCGACGTCGCACTGTCGCGAAGCCGCCCGCCAGGCTTCTTCGCTCATATCGATGCGAGTGGCGGCCGCGAGCGCGTCAACGAGCTGACCGTGCGCCATGTGACGATGCTGCCGCGTCCGCTGGCGCCGTCGGCGATCCGGCGGATCATAGCGGAAATGCCGGTCAGGGACCGGCTCGTTGTCGAATGGGCGGTCACGACCGGGATAAGGCGCATGGAGATCGCCGGGTTGAAACTCCGCCTTCTTCCGAAGGCCTGCGCCGAACCGATGATGCCGGTGCGAATCGACGCAACAAAGGGCGGAAAAGCCCGCGTCATCTATCCGCCGCCCACGCTTCTGGATCGGACGTGGGCTTATGTGCGGGAGGAGCGCGCCGTCACGGTTAGAAAAATGCAAGCTCGCGCTGGGCCCACTGACCCTGACGCGCTGTTCCTGACCGTAAGGGGGCAGCCGATGACGCCCCGGCGGGTTGGCGCGATGTTCAAAGCGGCGGCAGACGGCGCAGGCGTACCGGCGACGTTCCATGCGCTGCGCCACACGTTCGCGGTAGCGATGCTGAGGTTCCTGCAGCGCGAGGCACAAACCCATCCGGACCTCAATCCGCTGCTCGCGCTGCAGGTGTTGATGGGGCACGCCGATCTTGCGACCACAGCGATCTACCTCCGCGTCGTCGCAACCGACCTCTCGATCATCGAATCCTCAGTCGATGATCTCTATGCGGCACTGCTGTAGTGGCACGCCGCCGGAAGAATTATCGGGTCGCACCATCGCCGATCCCGCTGATCAGCGAGCCCGGTACGCTCGTCGTCAACTTCGTACAAGCAGACGGCACGCTCAAGCGTTCGTTCGATTTTACAATGTTCGGAAAAGTGCCGATGGCGGCCGAGCTGGCGCTGGCGTTCCGACATCATCTTGGCGACAAAGCAGCGTCAACTCGCATCAGCACCTATCGTCGGCTTCCCCTGTGGTTCTCGTTCATCAAGGAACATGATGATGCAATCACGTCGATGCGTGACGTCGATACAGCGGTGCTGCGCGCGTTCATCGCATCGCTCGATACCAAACCCTGGGTGAAGGCGACGAGACATGGGGCATGGTCGTGCATCAAGCAGTTGATCGCATGGTTGCAGCGAAACCGGCCCGAGCTGACCCACTCCGACCTTGATATCCCGTTCAACGCCTTCCCACGCAAGAATGCCGAGACACCGCCTCGAGCGGTGCTGAGCCGAAACGAGATGGAGCGCGTGCTAGCCGCAGCCCGCGCCGATATCACTGCCAGCTGGGCGGTGTTCCAGGCTGGGTGCGCGGCGCTTGCGCGCCTCGACCGTGCCGCGATCGCGGCTGAGGACGATCTGGCGCGGCTTGATCTGGACGATATCGGGGTTCTGCTTGCGATAATCTGCGATCGGTTCGGCGGGATCGTGCCACCGACGCGGGTGATGTCGAAGCCGGGAGCGAAACTGTGGCGCCTTCACTTCGCGATGCTGCGCCATGGCGCCAATCTGAAGGTGGCGGCTCATCTCTACATGATGCCGGAAACGATCGTGCCCTACATGATCGCGATCGGCGCGCAGACCTACGCCAATGCCGAAGCGCTGCGCTTGCTTCGTCGCGACTGCATGAGCGAGCACCTCCTGCTTGACGGCCGCGTGCTCGTCACCTGGAGCAAAGGGCGCTCGAGCCGCGAACAACGGCGCAGCTTCCTCAAGGATAAGAGCTTCTCGGTCCCGACGTTGATCGAGCAAGTGCTGGCAATGACGGCTGCGCTCATCCCGCATGCGCGGCCCGAGGACCGGGACCGCCTGTTCCTGATCGACAATATGAACAGCTCGCGGATCGTCGGCGTGATACCGAACTATCTGGTATCGGCGCATGTCCGGCGCTTCGTGAAGCGTCACGATCTGCGAGACGATCTGGGCAGGCCCTTGCAACTGAGCATCGCCGCGCTTCGGGCATCTGGGCTGACGCTGGCGCATGAGAGGCTGGGCCATGATATCCTGAAAACCCAGGCGCTGGCGAACCATGCGACGCCGGACACCACGCAGCGTTATGTGGATCGGCCGCTCGTCCGACAAGCCCAAGCCATCGCCGTTGGCGCCTTGCAGGCCCGGTTCGTCGAGATCGTGCGGGGGGAGCCGGATGCGGAAATACCCGAACAGCCTGACGTCGACGTTCGCCGTGCGTCGGCCTCGGGCTTCATCTGCGCCGATCCGATGGGTGGGGCGGCGGAAGGCCAGCGTGCGGGCCAACTCTGCACGGCCTGGCTGGGGTGCTTCACCTGCCAGAACGCGGTCATCCCGCTCGATGTGGAGATGCTGGTTCGGCTTAACGCGACGCGATCGGCGCTGATCGACGCGCGAAACGGGATGGTGCCGGGTCGTTGGCGGCTGCTCTATGCCCCCAAACTGGAGATCCTCGAACGCGATATTCTGCCGCGCTTCCCGGACACGCTGCATGATGCAGCGGTCGACCGTGCGCTGCCCGTGCTGCCGCCGATCGAATGAGCGTGCGGCCACAAACGAGGGCGGGGGCGCCGGCCTGGGAAGATATGGCCGTCTCGCCCTGGAGCCGATTCGGCGACGACGAATGGCGCCTCGACATCAGGACGTCGGGTCGCCGCGCCGATCAGAACCGGCTGCGCTGGGTCGTTGCGATGCCAAAGGATGCGAGGATCGGCATCGGGGAGCGCGCGGCCCTGATCCATGCCGCGAAGCACTTCCTCTGGTCGATGCGCGTCGATCCGCCAGCGGGACGAAAGCGATCATCGCTCGCGTCGCTTCATATGAAAGGCCTGATTCTGCGCACGCTGATCGGGTGGATGGCGATCGAGGGGCTGCGCCGCTTCTCCGACATCGACCCGAGCGCTGTCGATCGCCTGTGCGTTTGGTTGCGCGGTCGTCCCGCCCGCAATGGAAAGGCGCGGGTCAGCCCAAGCACGGTGAGCAACTACCTGCTCGCCATAAAGGATCTCTATCGGCAAAGAACCAAGCTGAGCGATGCTCCGCGCGTCGATCCGCTGCCGTTGGACACGACCTTCGAGGCGGCGGGCGTCACGCGCGCGACCAAAGGGACAATCCCGTTCATCCCGGATGAGGTCGCCGTCGCGATCCTTGGCGAAGCGTTGCGCTGGGTGGAGGAGCATGGCGAGACGATCATCGAGGCTGAAACGATCCGCTTACGAGCCAGGGCCATCGGCCTCGCTACCGGCATCTCCCGCCAAGCCTCCTACTATGTGCGCAGGGCGCTGCGGCAAGCGCATCTGACGGGACCGCTGGGGGACAAGTTGGATGGCGCTTACGCCGTCCGTCACGCCGCATGCCACCTCGTCGAAGCCTGCTACATCGTCATCGCGGGCTTCGTCGGGATGCGGGTGAGCGAGATCCTGTCGATGAAGGTCGGGGCGATCGAATACCGCCCGATCGGCGAGACCGGCGTGGATCAGGCCTATGTGGTGGCGCGGTTGTTCAAGACGGTAGACCATCCCGAGGGGCGGGAGGAACGCTGGGTTGCCCCCGCGCCGGTGGTGCGGGCCGTCGATCTGCTCGAACAGCTGAGCGCCCCGCTGCGTGCCGCGTCGGGACGCGATGAAATCTTCCTGGTCAAGAACACGCAATATGGCGAGATCGTGCCGGTGACCCACATGCACATCGGTTGGCGGATCAACGACTTCGCGCGGCACGTCGGCGTGCCCGAACATGAAGGAAAGCCTTGGTCGTTCAGCACGCACCAGTTCCGCAAGACCTTCGCTCGGTTCGTGGCACGGCGGGATCGATCACAGCTTCTCGGGCTGGCCGAGCACTTCAAGCATGCGTCGGTCGCGATGACGGCCCGAAGCTATGTGGGGAACGACTTCGATCTGCACGGCCTTATCGACCATGAGAGCCGCGCCGAAACCGCCGCAGCGCTCGATCAAATGCTGACCAGCAAGCGCCTTGGTGGCCGGATGGGGGAGCGTATCGTTGCCGGCAATGTCCGGTTCCGCGGCCGTGCCGGTGAGCAGGTCCGGCGCGACTATATCGCATTTATCCTCGCGGAGACCGATCTCCGGGTGCATGCCTGCGATTATGGCTGGTGCGTGTTCCAGCAGGAAACGGCGCGCTGCGGCGGTGAGGCCGGGCCGAGCGAAGCCGGGAGGGCGCCAGCGGTGTGCCTGTCGTGCGCGAATATGGTCGTTGAGGAGCAGCATGCCGGCTACTGGCGAGATCGGCGTGCGCGCAATGCTGCCCTGCTTCCCCGAGCCGGAGCGATGACAGCGGCGGTGCTGACCGAGGCGATCGAACAGTGCGACGGCGTGCTGGCAAAGATCGGAGGGCAATATGAGGGGAACTGATGCGTTGCGCCGATCTGACGCGGTCGCAAGGAGCTACCGGGCTGCACTCGCCAGACTTGTGCGCGGCGAAGGGCGGCATGCCGATCATGCTGGGCGCGTCGTGCGGATCAGCCCGGCTTCGGTCGCGCGCGAGGCTGGGCGTAGCCGCAATCCGCTCTACACGACCCATCGCGACATCCTCGACGAGATCGAGGCGGCGGCGGGTGGCCCAACACCGGCGACCGATCTGGCAGCGCGCATCGCCGAGCTTGAATCCGATCTGGCGGACCTGAGGGCAGCCGCGCGCCGTCATGCGGAAGAGAAGCGTCTTTTGGCGAGCGAGAACCTGACGCTGCTTCATCGCGCGAGGACGGCCGAGGACCGGCTCGCCGGCAGCCTACGGCGGATGCCGGACGCACCCGCCGCAATCCCAATTACGCCGCAGCGCTGAGTTGCAGCGCCGGCTGCTGTGCGTGCATCCAGTCGACCCCCGCCTGGGCTTTGCTCGCCGCAGTGAAGATGGCGGAGGTATCGTTCTACAGCACCCTCGCCCGCGCCGCCCGCGACAAGGACACTTGCGATGTTACCTACTTCATGAACATTCGCGCCGAGAATGCCGATCTTCAGGCCACCTTGCCCCGCCGCAGGCTGCCGACAACGCCGATCGCAATCATCGCCTGGCCCGCGAAATAGAGCGGCCAGATCAGCAGCCCCGGAACCACCGAGTCGCGCAACGGGCCGAGCCGCGCGAAGATCAGCAGATCGCTGACCGCGAAGAACAAGGCGCCGCGCGATACCAGCTTGCGCGGGAAACGACTGACCCACGCGCTCGCGGCCATCGCGCCAAGGCCGGTCGCGTAAAGCGCGATGCCGGGCGCCGCCGACCGGTCATCGGGGAACAGAAAGGCGAGCAGCGGAATGATCAGCAGCCGCCCCAGCGCGATCGGTGCCAAATCCCAGAAGGGAGCGGCGCGGCGGTGGCGCAGGTAGAAAGCCGTCGCCAGCACATGCCCGGCAAGGAACGCCAGCGCGCCTGCCGTGAGCCCGACCGCTTCGATCAGTACGTCGCCGAGCGCGCCCAGCGCCAGCACCACAGCGAACCAGCGCCCCTCGCTCCCCGGCGCCGACAGGAGCGCCCAAAGCGCCAGCAGGCCAACGCCTGCGCCTTTCCAAGCGATGATTAGCGAACCATGCGGCAACAACCGCCACGCGACGAAATAGCTGATTCCCGCCAGCAACGCCGCCGCCAAGACCAGTCCGCGCGTCATGATCATCCCTTGCGAAGCCCACCGCCTCATCGTCAAAGCCGCCGAGCGACGCAAGGCGTTTGGCGGCTCGATTGGCGATGGGTGTCCCGGTTTTGCCCTCAAGCGCCCGGCCCGCTATCAGCGCCGCGATGACACATGACATTCACATCATCGGCGGCGGGCTCGCCGGCTCCGAAGCCGCCTGGCAATTGGCCGAAGCCGGTTTCCGGGTCCGGCTCTCCGAAATGCGCGGCAGCGGCGACATGACACCCGCGCATCAGACCGATGGCCTCGCCGAGCTCGTCTGCTCGAACAGCTTCCGCTCCGATGACGCGGAGAACAACGCGGTCGGCCTGCTCCATGCCGAAATGCGCGCGCTGGGATCGCTGATCATGCGCGAGGGCGACAAGTATCGCGTGCCCGCGGGATCGGCGCTGGCGGTGGATCGCGATGGTTTCTCGGATGGCGTGACGGCATCACTAACCCGGCATCCCAACATCACCATCGTGCGCGAGCGGGTCGATGCATTGCCTGAGGGGCCAGCGATCATCGCCACCGGGCCGCTCACCGCACCGGGCCTCGCCGACGCGATCGGTGCCGCCACCGGCAAGGATCAACTCGCCTTTTTCGATGCGATCGCGCCGATCGTCCACCACGACAGCATCGATATGTCGATCGCGTGGATGCAGTCGCGCTGGGACAAGACCGAGACCAAGGATTACATCAACTGCCCGATGGATAAGGACCAGTATCTGGCCTTCCATCAGGCGCTGCTCGACGGCGAAAAGACTGTCTTCAAGGAGTGGGAGAACGTCCCCTATTTCGATGGCTGCATGCCGATCGAAGTGATGGCGGAGCGCGGCGTCGATACGCTGCGCCACGGCCCGATGAAGCCAGTCGGGCTCGACGATCCACGCACCGGGCGCTGGCCCTATGCCGCCGTGCAGCTGCGCCAGGACAATGCGAGCGGCACGCTGTGGAACATCGTCGGCTTCCAGACCAAGCTGAAACATGCCGAGCAGGTGCGCATCTTCCGGATGATTCCGGGCCTGGAAAAGGCCGAGTTCGCGCGGCTCGGCGGGCTCCACCGCAATACCTTCATCCGCTCGCCCGAACTGCTCGATGCGACACTGCGACTGAAATCGCGGCCGCACATCCGCTTCGCCGGGCAGATCACGGGGTGCGAGGGCTATGTCGAAAGCGCCGCGATCGGCCTGATGGCCGGGCGGTTCGCGGCGGCGGAGCTGGCCGGGCGCACGCTGCCCTCGCCGCCGCCCGAGACCGCGCTTGGCGCCTTGCTCGCCCACATCACCGGTGGCGCGGTCGCGGAGACCTACCAGCCCATGAATGTCAATTTCGGGCTGTTTCCGCCGATCACCGGGCGCACCAAGAAAGCCGACCGCAAGAAGCTTTACACCTTGCGCGCCCGTGATGCGCTCGCCGGGTGGCTCAGCGCCGCCTGACTATTGCCCCTCGCCGCCGGCATCGTCGTCGCGCTGAGGCGCGGCGCGATCGGCGGGCGGGCAGCCACGCGGCCGGCGCGTCTTGCGCTTGACCTTGGTGGTCGCGAATTCGGTGGGCGTCAGGCTGTTGTCGTGATTGGCATCGGCAGTGGCGAATTTGGCTTCGGTTTTCGCCGCCCATTCGTCGAACTGCAGCACGCCATCATGATTGGTGTCGAGCTTGGCGAAGGCCTTGTGCCGCGCGAGCAGATATTCGGTGCGGGTGATCTTGCCGTCGCGATCCTTGTCGTAGCGGTCGAAGCGCTTCTGCTCGCGCGTCCGCGCCGTCGCTTCTGGAACATCGTCGGGCAACGGCTCCTCGGCCGATGCGGCGGCAGGCGCTGCGGGCATGGCCGGCAGCGGCTTTTGCGGCGCCGCAGTCCCGCGAAACATCAACACCGCCGCGCCTGCGAGCAGCAAGGCGCCGATCGCGCCTACCAGATATCGCCACATTGCCAGCCCCCGCCGCGAGTCCCCGAATGCGCATCAGGCTATCCCATCCCAGCCCGATCGCAAGGGCTTAGCGGCCGGTGAGGCGCAGCAACAGCATTCGGGCGACCCGCACCGGCTCGCCCTGGCGCTCAAGGTGATCGGCCCCATGCCGCGCATCGCGCATCGCCAGCACCGCAAGCGCGCCGAGCATCCGGAGCTGCTTGGGCCAACGGGTCGCGATCCCGGCCGCCATGATCAGCCGTGCCGATTCGATCGAGCGCTCCGCCGCCCCGGGCGAACCGGCATGGCGAGCATGGTCGATGAGTGCCCAAATCTCGCCGGCGATCGATACCTGCCGATCGGCCTCCTCGGCCAGCAATTGAGCAGCCAGCCCGAACAGCCCCGCGCCGCGAGACGCAATCACGGCAGGATCGACCGCCTCATCCCCGAGCACCGCTTCCCACCCATCGACCAGCGCCGCCAGTGCAGCGCCCGAGACGCCGGCGCGCACTACCGTTGCCGCCAGCGCTTGGAGCAGCGGCTCCCCCGGCGGTGGCGCAGCGCCAAGCGCGTTCAGCGCATCACGCCACCAGGCAAGCCGGAATTGTGTCGCCATAACTTCCCGCTTGCCGCGCGTGATCTCCCCCAGCCGCGCGTCGAGCGCGAACAGCGCGGCCAGCCCCGCGCGCGCCGCCGGCCGCGCATAGCTGATCGCCAGCCGTGTCTCAGGGTCCGGCACAAGCAGCATGTTTAGGCTTTCTTAAGGAGGCACATGGCATGGCACTTTCGTTAGGGCTCAAGAAAAGGTGGGACGTGAAGCGCATCCGGACCATGGGATGCAAGACCAGTGTACGCCATTGGCGACACATGTCCTCTCGCTTTGCGGTTGATCGCCGCGCGTCGACCGCGCTGGAATTCGGCCTTGTCATCACCCCGCTAGCCGCGCTGATGGTAGCGATCATCCAGGTGGGCGCCGTCTTCTTTGCCCAGCAAACGCTCGAGACGACAGCCGAAAAGTCGGTCCGTCAATTGCTGACGGGCAAAGCGCAGACGGCGAATAACGGCGCCGGTATGACGGCGAGCGACTTCAAAACGCTCGTCTGCTCAAAGCTTCCCAGCTTTATGAAATGCTCGAATGTCATCGTCGATGTTCAGACGGTGAGCAATTTCAGCAATGCGACCACGAGCCGCCCGACCCTCACCTACGATGCGAACGGCAACATCACCAACAACTGGCAATACGCGCCCGGCGGTCCCGACTCGATCAACGTCGCGCGGATCATGTACATCTGGAATACGCAGCAAGGCCCCTTGGGCTTCGACTTGTCGACGATGTCGAACCAACAGCGCCTGCTCGTCGCAACGCAGGTGTTCAAGGCGGAGCATTATCAATGACCCGGCGGCTGTTTCGCGACGAGCGCGGGATTGCGCTTGTCGAATTCGCGCTGTCAGTGCCGCTGCTGCTGCTCATGTTCATCGGCAGCTATCAGCTAACCGATGCGATTTCCGCTTATCGCAAAGTCACGACCGCCACGCGCGCGATTGCTGATCTCAGTTCGCAATACACCACCGTCAGCAACAGCGACCTGGACAATATCCTCGCCGCCAGCCAGCAAATTATGGCGCCTTATAAATACGCGAATGCCAATTTGGTGATCGTTCAAGTCACGATTGACGGCTCAGGCAATTCGACGGTTTGCTGGAGCCGCGGCCTGAATGCCACCCCGCCAACAAAAGGCACCGCCTTCACCATTCCCAGCGCGATGAAAGTGAACGGCACATATCTGTTGGTGGCACAAACAACCTATACCTACACTCCTGTCGCCGCGACCAGTCTCATCGGTACCATTCCGATGAAGGACCAGATCATCTTGAGTCCGCGACTGTCGGCAGCGGTAACCAACACGGATCAACCATGCTGAAAGCCCCCATCTCATGGCGCTCCATGCGGCGCGCACTTCGCACGCTTCGCCGGAACAAGCGCGGCAATGTGTTGATGCTCATGGGGTTTTCGATGATCCCGCTCACGCTGGCGGGTGGCATTGCAGTCGATTATGCCGATGCCGCGCGGTTGCAGACCAAGCTCAATGCCGCGGCAGATGCGGCGGCGCTTGCCGCCGTCAGCCAGCCGATGATGAAGCAGAATGCCACCACCGCGCAGAACACGGCCATCGCCAGCTTCAATGCTCAAGCCGCCAATATCCCCGGCCTCACGTACAATAGCTCAAACCTGACCGTTACGGTGACGGATACGGGCGTAACCAGCATCACGCGCGTCGCCACAGTGACCTATACAGCTCAGTCGAAAAACTTCTTCGGCGGGTTGATCGGCATGACGCTGACGCCGATCGGCGGCACGTCGACGGCGCGCACGGATGCGGCCCCCAATATCGATTTCTATGTGCTGCTCGATACGTCGGGGTCGATGAACCTTCCAGCGACCTCCGCCGGCTTGACGCAGTTGACCAACATAACTGGCGGCTGCGCGTTTGCCTGCCACTCGACCAACGACGCCACCGCGACGGATGCGAATGGTAACACCAATGACTATTACGGCGTGGCAAAATCATACAATATTTCCTTGCGGAGCGACGAAGCAAAGACCGCAATTCAAAATATGATGTCGCAAGCATCGTCACTCAGCAGCAGCAATCACGCCAAATATCGTGCGGCAATGATGTCTTTTGCAGCGCTGAGCCCGCTTGCCACCAACTCTTTCAAAACATTGCAATCGCTGACCAGCAACCTCTCAAATGTATCGACCGCGGCGGGCAACGCACCGGTCTCGCTCTACTATCAGAATAATTGCCCCACATATTATTATTGCAACAATGACACCGACACTGCCAGCTCTGATGCTTTCACGCGGATGAATCTTCTGATCCCAACGCCTGGCAAGGGAAGCAACACGCCCGGCGACACCCCGCAGGCCATCATGTTCGTGATCACGGACGGCATGCGCGACGAAGCTCGTCCAACCGGGGCGCCGGAAGTGGCATTCGATACGACGCTGTGCACCACGCTTAAGTCGCGGGGTATCGGGATTGCGATATTGTATACTGAGTATCTGCCAGGCTCGCTGTCCGACAGCTGGTCGCAAAACAACGTTGGGCCCTATCTGAACCAGGTCGAACCCGCGCTGCAGAATTGCGCGACGACCGGGCTTTATTACAAGGTGACGACGAACAGCGACATTTCGGCCGCGCTATCAGCCCTGTTCCAGAAAGCCGTCTCAACTGCTCACCTGACTAATTGAAGTCGGGTGGGCAGCCGGATCAGCGGTTGCACACCTTCTTGACCGCCGCGACGACCTTGGCGACGTCGATCAGCGCCAGCTTTTCGAGATTGGCGGCATAGGGCAGCGGCACGTCTTCGTTCGCGACGCGGAGCACGGGCGCGTCGAGATCGTCGAACCCTTCCTCCATGCAGATCGCGATGATTTCCGAGGCGATTGAGCAAGTCGGCCACCCTTCCTCGACCACGACCATGCGGTTGGTCTTGGCGAGGCTCGTCAGTACCGCCACCTTATCGAGGGGGCGCAGGGTGCGCAGATCGATCACTTCGGCATCGATCCCCTCGCCGGCCAGCGTCTCGGCAGCCTCCAGCGCAATGCCGACGCCGATCGAATAGCTGACGATCGTCACGTCCTTACCTGCCCGCATCGTCCGCGCCTTGCCGATCGGCAGCACGAAATCGTCGAGCTTGGGCACGTCGAACGAGCGGCCGTAGAGCAGCTCGTTTTCCAGGAACACCACCGGATCTTCGCTGCGGATCGCCGCCTTGATCAAGCCCTTGGCATCCTGCGCGTCATAAGGCGCGATGACGATCAGGCCCGGGACGCTGGCGTACCACGGCCCGTAATTCTGGCTGTGCTGGGCGGCGACGCGGCTCGCCGCGCCATTGGGGCCGCGGAAGACGATCGGGCAGCGCATCTGGCCGCCCGACATGTAATTGGTCTTGGCCGCCGAATTGATGATGTGGTCGATCGCCTGCATGGCGAAATTGAAGGTCATGAACTCGACAATCGGGCGCAGGCCGCCCATCGCCGCGCCGGTGCCGACGCCGGCAAAGCCATATTCGGTGATCGGGGTGTCGATCACGCGCGCATCGCCGAACTCGTCGAGCAGGCCCTGCGTGACTTTGTAGGCGCCCTGATATTGCGCGACTTCCTCACCCATCACGAACACGCGGCCATCGCGGCGCATTTCCTCGGCCATGCCGTCGCGCAAGGCTTCGCGGACCGTCTGGCGGATCATCTCGGTGCCGGCGGGGATTTCGGGGTCGGCGGCGTGTACGACCGGTGCCGGCGCAGCGGCGACAGGTGCGGGTGCCGGCGAAGGAGCCGGAGTCGGGGCGGGCGCTGGCGCTGGAGCGGCGGCGGGCGCGGGTGCTGGGGCGGCGCTCTCCCCTTCCCCGATCAACGTCGCAATCACAGTGCCGACCTTCACATTGTCGGTTCCCTCGGCGACCAGAATTTCGCCGATCGTGCCTTCGTCGACCGCCTCGAATTCCATCGTGGCTTTATCGGTTTCGATCTCGGCCATGATGTCGCCGGACTTGACCGTGTCGCCGGCCTTCACCAGCCATTTGGCCAGCGTGCCTTCCTCCATGGTAGGCGACAGCGCCGGCATCTTGATCTCGATGGCCATCTCAATACGTCTCCACCAGCACGTCCGTATAGAGTTCGCCGGGCTCGGGCTCGGGCGTGCTCTCGGCGAAATCGGCGGCTTCGTTGATCTGGCGGCGAATATCCTGTTCGATCGCTTTCAGCGCGTCTTCCTTGACGCCCATATCCTCAAGCAGCTTTTTGGCGTGGTCGATCGGGTCGGACTTGTCGCGAACCGCCTGCACTTCGTCGCGGCTGCGATATTTGGCGGGGTCGGACATTGAATGCCCCCGGTACCGATACGTCTTCATCTCGAGGATGATCGGCCCCTTGCCGCTGCGCACCCAGGCCAGCGCTTCCTCCGCCGCACCGCGACAGGCCAGCACGTCCATGCCATCGACCTGGATACCGGGGATGCGGAAGCTCTCGCCGCGCCGGTACAGCTGATCTTCGGCCGACGCCCGATTGACGCTGGTGCCCATCGCGTACTGATTGTTTTCAATAACGTAGATGACGGGCAGCTTCCACAGCTCGGCCATGTTGAAGCTTTCGTACACCTGGCCCTGGTTCGCCGCGCCGTCGCCGAAATAGGCAAGGCATGCACCGCCATCGCCCGAATATTTATGCGCAAAGCCCAGCCCCGTGCCGAGCGACACTTGCGCGCCGACAATGCCGTGGCCGCCATAGAATTTATGCTCGACGCTGAACATGTGCATCGAGCCGCCCTTGCCCTTGGAAATGCCCGCCTGGCGCCCTGTGAGTTCCGCCATCACGTCCTTAGGCGGGATGCCGCACAGCAGCATATGACCGTGGTCGCGATAACCGGTGATGACGCTGTCCTTGTCCGACAGCGCCGATTGGAGCCCCACCGCGACGGCCTCTTGGCCGATATACAGATGGCAGAACCCGCCAATCAGCCCGAGCCCGTACAGCTGGCCGGCCTTTTCCTCGAACCGGCGGATGAGCAGCATCTGCTCGTAGAATTTGAGCAGCTCCTCCTTGGTCGCCTTATAGAGCTGCGGCTCGTCGGGTCGTTCGCGATTGGGGAGCGACGGCGCCGCCACATGGCTGGCTGCTTTTGACGGTGCTTTGGCCACGGGGCGGGAAACCTCGTTTTTCCTAAGGGGAGCAGGAAGCTGGGCTATAGGCGCAGTCGCGTCGCGAGCGCAATCCGTGCCGCAAGCGGCGGACGCGCACATACGAATGCAATCGCCGGTACTGGCGTCAGCGCTTCTTAAGCGGAACGATCATCTCGTCGGGATGGACGACGCCGAGCTGCTTGTGCGCCAATTCATCGACCATATCGGGGTCAGCATGGCGTGGGTCGAGCAGCCGCACTCGGTTCTGCAGCACCGCCTGGCGCTGGCGGAGCTGAGCGAGTTCGACCTGTTTGCGCGCCAGCTCGGCCTTGTAGTCGCCATAAGCGAGAATGCCGTTGGGGCCAGTGACCGCATAAGCACCGAAAAAGCCGATCACGCTCAGCCCCAACGCCGGCGGACCAGCGCGGCGCAGGATGGTACTGAGCATCGTCGAAGCGGCCATAGCGTCTTGTGAATCAACGCGACTCGCGGATCAAGCTCTATTTTTTGCGAAGAATCGATCGGCCTGCGTAACGAGCGACCTCGCCAAGCTCCTCCTCGATGCGGATGAGCTGGTTGTATTTCGCCAGCCGATCCGAGCGCGCGAGGCTCCCTGTCTTGATCTGCCCGCAATTGGTCGCGACCGCCAGGTCAGCAATCGTCGCGTCCTCGGTCTCGCCCGAGCGGTGCGACATGACGGCGGTGTAGCCGGCGCGGTGTGCCATGCTGACCGCCGCCAGCGTTTCCGTCAGCGTGCCGATCTGGTTGACCTTCACAAGCAGCGAATTGGCGAGCCCGCGCTCGATGCCGTCCGCCAGCCGCGCCGGATTGGTGACAAACAGATCGTCGCCGACCAGCTGGACCTTGCTCCCAATGGCATCGGTCAGCGCTTTCCAGCCCTCGAAGTCGTCCTCGCTCATCCCGTCCTCGATCGAGAAGATCGGGTAGCGCGCCGCGAGATCGGCGAGATAACCGGCCATTTCGGCAGGGCTCAGCACCCTGCCCTCGCCGTCGATATGGTAGGCGCCGTCCTTGAAGAACTCGGTCGCCGCGCAATCGAGCGCGAGCATCACGTCGTCGCCGGGGGTGTAGCCCGCCTTCTCGATCGACGACATGATGAAGTCCAGCGCATCGGTCGTGCTGGCGAGGTTGGGCGCAAAGCCACCTTCGTCGCCGACCGCCGTCGCCAGACCCTTGTCGTGCAGCGCCTTCTTCAGCGTGTGGAAAATCTCCGAGCCGCACCGCACCGCGTCGAACAGCGTGTCCGCGCCGACCGGCACGATCATGAATTCCTGGAAATCGATCGGGTTGTCGGCATGCTGGCCGCCATTGATGATGTTCATCATCGGCACCGGCAGGACATGCGCGGAGACGCCGCCGACATAGCGATAGAGCGGCAACCCGCGCGCGTCCGCCGCCGCTTTCGCGACCGCGAGGCTGACCCCCAGAATCGCATTCGCGCCGAGCCGGCCCTTGTTGGGCGTGCCGTCGAGCGCGATCATCGCGGCGTCGATCTCGCCCTGGTCCTCGGCATCCATGCCCAGCACCGCGCCGGCAATCTCGCCATTCACCGCGTCGACCGCGCCCTGCACGCCCTTGCCGAGCCACGCCGTGCCGCCGTCGCGCTTCTCGACTGCCTCGTGCGCGCCGGTCGACGCGCCCGACGGCACCGCCGCGCGACCGAAGTTGCCATCCTCCAGCAGCACGTCGACTTCCACGGTCGGATTGCCCCGGCTGTCAACAATCTGGCGGCCATGGATGTCGATGATTGCGGTCATGGAAGGTTGCTCCTAGATTTGGGTGCGGTGCGGCAAACCGGCGCCCCCTTATCCGCTCCGGCGCATCGGAGCAATTCGGGTGGAGCGGCGGAACCCGCTGATGATCGTGACCGTTGATGGGGCACGATAACGAACGAGGTTCATCATGGTCGACGACAACATCACCGACGCCGCGAACGAAGCACCCAAGGCCGCTGCCGACGCGGCTGAAAACCTGAAGAGCACCGCCAGCAAGCTCGGCAAGCAGGCGGCCGATACGGCGCGGAATTATGCCGACCAGGGCAAGGTGCGCGCCACCGGGGCACTTGACGAAGTGTCGCGCCTGATGGGCGACGCCGCCACCACTGTCGATGAGAAGCTCGGCAGCGAATATGGCAAATATGCCCGCACCGCCGCCGATACGATCTCGGGTTGGTCAGAGCATCTGAAGAGCAAGGAGCTCGACGATTTCGTCAACGACGCGCGCGACTTGGTGCGCAAGAGCCCGGCCGTCGCAATCGGCGTGGCGGCGGCGCTCGGTTTTGTCGTCGCGCGGCTGATCCGCTCGGGCACCGACGATCGCGCCTGACGGGCAGGACGTGCAAACCGGGGGCGCCGTGACCGACAATGACGAGCCAGATAGCGCGGCGCCCTTGGCTTCGGCTGAGCACGCCGCGCCAGACATAAGCGCCTCGGGGCCCGTCCAGCCCGCGGACGACAGCTTTGTCGCCCTGTTCACGCGGCTGGTTGATGACGTCGAGGATTTCGTCCGGGCGGAAGTCCAGCTTTATCGCGTCGAGCTGTTTTCGCGCCTCCGGGAAGGGCGGACGGCAATCATCCTGATCGCGGTGGCGTTTTTCCTGGGGCAGGCAGCACTTGTCGCCTTGCTCGTGGGGTTGGTGGCCACGTTGCGCGGGCCGCTGGGCCCGGCGGGAGCGACGGCGGTAGTCGTGCTTGGCGCGCTGGCGATTGCGGCGGTGTTGGGCTGGGTTGCCATGCAACGGCTGCGCGATGCGACCAAGATCAAGGATCGTCAGCGATGACCCAGAATCGCGACGTCGCGCTAGCCGCGGCAAAGTCGAAAGCGGCGCGTGAGCGGCTGACGGCAACGATGGTCGACATCCAGCAGCGCCTCCGGCCCGGCGTGCTGCTGCGCGAAGCGGTCGAGGACATGCGCCATACCGGCCTCGATCTGTTGAAAACCAGCCTTGCCAAAGCGCGCGATAATCCCGGCCCCCTGCTCGGTATCGGTGCGCTCGTCGCGGCTTATCTGTCGAAAGATTTTCTGGCTGGAACGGCGCCGCATAACCGGGATGGTGCCACTGATCACGCGCCTCCGCCCGATGCTGCGCAGCCGGCAATTGCCAAAGCCAAGCCGAAAGCCAAGCCCAAGACAAAGAAGGCGAAACCCGCCAAGTCCAAAGGATCCTCCGATGACTGACGAAACGACCTCCGCTCTCCCGGTCGAGCCCGCACCCGCCGGCAATGCCGTTACCCGCGTCGCACGCACCGGGATCGACACCGCGCGCAACGCCGCGCTCGAGGCCGCAGAGAAGACCGCTCAGGCGATCGAGGGCAATCCGGTCGCGGTGCTCGTCGGGGGGTTGACCGTTGGCCTGATCGCCGGCGCCTTGCTGCCGCGCGCCAAGACCGAGGCCGAGGTGCTGCGCCCGGTCGGCGCGAAGCTGAAGGAAGGCGCGACCTACGCCGTTAAGGCAGCGCGCGACGCGGGCCTCGCCGAACTCGCCGCCGCCGGCATCAGCCGCGACGCGGTGCGCGAGCAAATCAACCGCCTGATCGACGCGGTCGGCCACGCCGCGACGCGCGCGGGCGAGGCAGCAACAAGCACCGCCGGCAAGGCAACGGACGAGGTAAAGGCCGCGACCGCCAAGGTGGCGAAAGCCGCCAAGGCCAGCATCGACGACGACGCGAAATAGGGTCTGGCAGGTGATGGCCGGCGCGGTATAGGCGAGCCAACGCCTCTTCGCGCAAGGACTTTACCGGTGAGCAAGCTCCATCTCGTTTTCGGCGGCCGCGTCAGCGATCCGCAGACGCTCGATTTCGACAATCTCGACACGATCGAAATCGTTGGCATCTTCCCGGATTACAAAAGCGCCGAAAAGGCATGGCGCGCGGCAGCGCAGCGCACGGTGGACGATGCCGAGATGAAATATGTGGTGGTCCATCTCCACCGGCTGCTCGAGCCCGATGTCATTGGCCCGGTGAGCTGACCGCGCCGGTCAGGCCTTGCGATAGCGCCAGGCGAGCAGCGGCCGCGCCAGCGCGACACCGGCTACCAATCCGCCCAAGGGGTTGATGATGGTCAGCGAAAATTCCATCCCGCCCGATGCCATCATGAAGCTCAGCTGGACGATCAGCCAGAGCAGCGCGAGCGCGCCAATCTGTTGCACGCGCGAATAATGCCGCGCGACCGGAATGACGCTCGGCACGCCGTAAAGCATGAAATACGCGCCGATGATGGCAAATACCGCGGCATCAGCGCCGGCTGTCGGGATCAGCGACCAAGGAGTGAGCAACGTGCGCGCCAGTGCGCCGGCATAAGCACCGACAACGAAAAGCGCGATTAACCCGCCCGCTCCCAGCGAACGCTCGACGAACCGCCCCGCGATCAGCAGAAAAATCAAATCGAACACGGTGTTGACGATATTGCTGACCAGGAATTGCGAGATCACCGGCGATAGCCAAATCGCCGGATCCTGCCAGCCGCCCGCCAAAAACAATCCCGGCGAGAAGACAAACGGGATCGCTACGCCAGCGATAGCGAGCGCGAACGTCGTCACCGCGGCAAAGAAAGCGAAAGCGACCAGCGCGTCGGTCGTGCGCCCTCGCGGGAGATCGATACCGTTCAGATGAATTCGACCTTCGAGACGAGATAATAGCGATCGCCCGCCGGCACCGACACCTCGACTTCGTCATCCACCTTGCGACCAATCAGCGCGCGGCCGATCGGCGAATTATACGAGATGCGGCCGACATTGGCATCAGCTTCGGCCTGGCCGACGATCTGGTAACGCACCGGCTTGTCGTCCTCGTCTAGCAACGTCACCGTCGCGCCGAACACCACTTTGTCGCCCGACAGCGAGGTGGGATCGATGATCTGGGCTCGGCTCAGCTTGTCCTCCAGATCGGCGATCGACGCTTCGATCTGGCCCTGGCGCTCCTTGGCGGCGTGATATTCGGCGTTTTCGGACAAGTCGCCATGGGCGCGTGCTTCCTCGATCGCATCGACGATCAGGGGGCGCTCTTCCTTCAGCCGCCGCAATTCCGCGGCGAGCTTGTCATAGCCCTCCTTCAACATCGGCATTTTTTCGACCGTAGCCATTACCCGCGTCCCTTTATTCCCTAGAAAGATCATTGTCGGCTCGCTTCCTGTCGGAAGCCGCCGTGCGCGCACATCGTGATGTCGGGGGTCAGTTGTGCGACTGGTGATAATAGGATTGCAGCGGCCGCACTTCAAGGTCGCGCGAGGCGCCAGCCGAGATTGCCCGTGCCGCTTCCAGGCTCGCTGGTGCGGTGGTGAAGTACGGAATTTTCTGCCCCAGCGCATTGGCGCGGATCGGCTGCGAATCCTTCAGCGATTGCCAGCCTTCGGTGGTGTTGAAAATGAGATCGATCCCGCCGTCCTTGATCCGATCGACGATGTGCGGGCGACCCTGCGCAACCTTGTTGATCCGCTCGACCGGCACGCCATGCTCCGCCAGATAGTGTGCGGTGCCGCCGGTCGCGACGATTGCGAAGCCGGCGTCGACCAGCATCCGCGCGGCGGGCAGGATGATCGGCTTGTCGCCGTCCTTCACGCTGATGAACACCGCGCCGCCCGACGGCAGCACGGTGCCGGCGCCGAGCTCCGCCTTGGTGAACGCCTTGGTGAAATCGGGATCGATGCCCATCACTTCGCCCGTAGACTTCATTTCGGGGGACAGCACCGGATCGATGCCGGGGAAGCGATTGAACGGGAAAACGGCTTCCTTCACCGCATAATAGCCGATGTTGCGGTCGATCTTCGGTAAATCCGCAAGCTTCTCGCCCGCCATCACCCGCGCCGCGATCTTGGCGATCGGCGCACCGATCGCCTTGGCGACGAACGGCACGGTGCGGCTCGCGCGCGGGTTGACCTCGATCAGGTAAACGACGCCGTCCTTCACCGCGAACTGGATGTTCATCAGCCCTTTGACCTTGAGCGCGCGCGCCAGCGCATCGGCCTGGCGCTCGATCTCGGCGATCACCTCGCCGGGCAGCGAATAAGGCGGGATCGAGCAGGCGCTGTCACCCGAATGGACGCCGGCTTCCTCGATATGCTGGAGGATGCCGGCGACGACGACATCGGTCCCGTCGGCAATCGCATCGACATCCACCTCGATCGCGTCGCGCAGATATTGGTCGATCAAGACCGGTGCATCGCCAGAGACTTGCACGGCAGTCTGGATATATTCTTCGAGCTGCGCCCGCCCGTCGACAATCTCCATCGCGCGACCGCCGAGCACATAGCTCGGCCGCATCAGCACCGGATAGCCGATGCGCTCTGCGACGGCGACTGCCTCGTCGCGGCTGCGCGCGATGCCGTTGGCGGGCTGCTTCAGGCCAAGCTCGGTCACCAGCGCGGCAAAGCGCTCGCGGTCTTCGGCCAGGTCGATCGCATCGGGGCTAGTGCCGAGGATCGGGATGCCGGCATCCTCCAGTGCCTGTGCCAGGTTGAGCGGGGTTTGCCCGCCGAACTGGACGATCACACCGACGAGCGTGCCCTTCGCCTGTTCGGTGTGGAGGATTTCGAGCACGTCTTCCGCCGTCAGCGGCTCGAAATAGAGGCGGTCCGAGGTGTCATAGTCGGTGCTCACCGTCTCCGGATTGCAGTTGACCATGATCGTCTCGAAGCCGGCATCGGCCAGCGCGAAACACGCATGGCAGCAGCAATAATCGAACTCGATCCCCTGCCCGATCCGGTTCGGTCCGCCGCCTAGAATGACGATCTTGCGCTCCGCCGTCGGCTGGCTCTCGCACTCAGGCTCGCCGAAGCTGGGGGCCTCGTAAGTCGAATACATATACGGCGTCTTGGCATCGAACTCGGCCGCGCAGGTGTCGATGCGCTTGAACACCGGGCGCACGCCCAGCGCATGGCGGCGCGTGCGGACATCGGCTTCGGTGGTCGCGGCCAGCGCGGCGAGGCGCTTGTCGCTGAAGCCCATCGACTTCAACCGGCGCAGGCCGGCGGCATCATCCGGCAGGCCGGCCTGAATCACACCCCGCTCGGCGGCGATAATCTCGGCGATCCGCTCAAGGAACCACGGGTCGTATTTGGCGATCGCGTGCACCTCGGCAACGGTGAACCCCTCGCGCAGCGCCTGCGCCGCGACGAGCAGCCGGTCGGGCGTCGCCCGCGCCAGCGCCGCCTCGATTTCCGCACGCGGTGCGCCCGCCAGCGCGCTGACCTCGTCAAAGCCCGACAGCCCCGTTTCCAGCCCGCGTAGTGCCTTTTGCAGCGATTCATGGATGTTGCGGCCGATCGCCATCACTTCGCCGACTGACTTCATCGCGGTCGACAAGATCGGCTCGGCGCCCTTGAATTTCTCGAAGGCAAAGCGCGGGATCTTGGTGACGATATAGTCGATCGTCGGCTCGAACGACGCGGGCGTGGCGCCCGTGATGTCGTTCATGATCTCGTCGAGCGTGTAGCCGACCGCCAGCTTCGCCGCGACCTTGGCGATCGGGAAGCCCGTCGCTTTCGACGCCAGCGCGGAGGAGCGCGAGACTCGCGGGTTCATCTCGATGACGATAAGCCGGCCGTCTTTCGGGTTCACCGCGAACTGCACGTTCGACCCGCCCGTCTCGACGCCGATCTCGCGCAGGACCGCAATGCTGGCCGAGCGCATGATCTGATATTCCTTGTCAGTCAGCGTCAGCGCGGGCGCGACGGTGATCGAGTCCCCCGTATGCACCCCCATCGGGTCGATATTCTCGATCGAGCAGACGATGATGGCGTTGTCGGCGCGGTCGCGCACGACTTCCATCTCATATTCCTTCCAGCCGAGCAGCGATTCCTCGATCAGCACTTCGGTGGTGGGTGAGGCATCGAGCCCCTTGCGGACGATTTCCTCGAATTCCTCGCGGTTATACGCGATGCCGCCGCCGGTGCCGCCCAGCGTGAACGAGGGGCGGATGATCGCGGGCAGGCCGGTGCGCTCCAGCCCGGCCAGCGCTTCCTCCATCGTGTGCGCAATCGCCGAGCGGGCGGATTCCAGCCCGATCTTCTCCATCGCGACCTTGAACTTCTGCCGGTCCTCGGCCTTGTCGATCGCCTCGGCATCGGCGCCGATCATCTGCACGCCGTATTTTGCCAGCGTGCCGTCGTTGAACAGCGCGAGCGCGGTGTTGAGCGCGGTCTGCCCGCCCATCGTGGGGAGCACCGCGTCGGGCCGTTCTTTGGCGATGATCTTGGCGACGATCTCCGGCGTGATCGGCTCGACATAAGTCGCATCCGCCAGCTCGGGATCGGTCATGATCGTCGCCGGGTTGGAATTGACGAGGACGATGCGATACCCTTCCTCACGCAAGGCCTTGATCGCCTGCACGCCCGAATAATCGAACTCGCAAGCCTGGCCGATGACGATGGGTCCGGCGCCGATGACGAGGATGGACGAGATGTCGGTGCGTTTGGGCATTATTGTTCCTGATCCGGTAGACCCAAAGCCTGTTTCTCATTCGGATGAAGAGGCGCTCCGGTCATCAGCCGAGCTTGAAGATGAAGTGTTGTTGCTATGTCCCGCATCGCACGCTGTGAGTCCTGAAGAAGCGCGTCTCGATATGACGACCCACTCGAAGAATATGCCTGGGTCTGAAGGTCGGTTTCCCTGATTTGTAGCCCGACGTCACGGGCTATCTCATACACCAAGCGTGTAATCTTGGTGGCAACATTATTACCGATGGCCTGTTGGTTCTCTGGTGTCGGGATCGCATTGGCGGCATCAACAAATTCACGATACGCCTGCTGCACAGCTACCGACTTCGCAAATTCAATCGGAACCAAGTTGATTGCGGTTGAGAAGTTAGGATCGGCAGGCAGATGCCGCGTAGCCAAAAAAGTTCTTAGAATTGTTATCTTTCTTTCGTAACGCCGACGGCGACTGTCGATCCACAAAGTGACTAAAACGGCTACGACGGGTCCGAGCAGCAGGCCCAAGAAGTTAAACCACTCCCCCAGCTTCAAACCTAGAACAACTGTGTCAGGTGCTTGAGGATGCATTATATGCGCTCCATCATCCCCACAAACCGCTCGAACAGATAGAAGCTGTCCTGCGGGCCCGGGCTGGCTTCGGGGTGGTATTGCACGCTGAAGGCGGGCTTGTCGGTCAGTTCCAGCCCCGCGTTCGATCCGTCGAACAGCGAGACATGGGTTTCGCGGGCGTTGGGCGGCAGGCTCAGCCGCTCGACCGCGAAGCCGTGGTTCATGCTGGTGATCTCGACCGCGCCGTCGGCCAGCCGCTTGACCGGGTGGTTGGCGCCGCGGTGCCCCTGGTGCATCTTGGCGGTCTTCGCGCCGACCGCGAGGCCGAGCAGCTGGTGGCCAAGGCAGATGCCGAACAGCGGCTTGCCCGCATCGAGCACGTCGCGGATCACCGGCACCGCGTAATCGGCGGTCGCGGCGGGATCACCGGGGCCGTTCGACAGAAACACGCCGTCGGGGTTGAGCGCCATCACCTGCTCGAAGCTGGCGATGGCAGGCACCACCGTCACCCGCGCGCCGGCCTTCACCAGGTTGCGGAAGATGTTGCGCTTGGCGCCGTAATCGATGGCGACGACATGGGGGCGGTCGGCATCGTCGCCCTCGCCCGCATGGCCCCGCCCCAAATGCCATTCGCCGCCATGCCAGTCATATTCGCTTAGCACGGTCACATGCTTGGCGAGGTCCATGCCCTCCAGCCCCGGCCAGGCGCGCGCCATGTCGAGCAGCGCGGGGATGTCGAACCGGCCCTCCGCCGCATGCGCGATCACGCCATTGGGCGCGCCATTCGCCCGAATCCGCCGCGTCAGCGCGCGGGTGTCGACCCCCGACAAGCCGATCCGCCCCCGCGCCTTCAGCCACGCATCGAGATGCTGGGTCGAGCGGAAATTGCTCGGGTTGGTCACGTCCTCGCGCACCACCATGCCCAGCGCGTGCGCATCGTTCGCCTCGACATCCTCGTCATTGGTGCCGACATTGCCGATGTGCGGAAAGGCGAAGTTGATGATCTGCCCGGCAAAGCTCGGGTCGGTCATGATTTCCTGGTAGCCGGTCATCGCGGTGTGGAAGCAGACCTCACCCACCGCCGCGCCTTCCGCGCCGAACCCACGCCCCCAGATCACCGTGCCATCCGCCAATACCAATACGCCCGTCGATCCTTCGGGCACAGGCATGGGCTTGGCGTCGGCCATTGATGGGGGCGCTCCGGTTAAGGGTCTGGCGATGTCGCTAAGGCGCCGCTGCTAGAGGCCATGGCCGCCAGCGTCAATCTGTTAAAACGGGCGAGCGGCGACTATCTTGGCCGATCACCATTTGGGGCAAGCAATGATTCGCGACGACATCAAGACCGCGCTCGTCACCGCCATGAAGGGCGGCGACAAGGCGACCACGGCCGCCATCCGCCTGATCCAGAGCGAGATCAAGAACCGCGACATCGAACTGCGCACCGGTAGCGCGCCCGCCGACGATGACGCCGTGGTCGTCGAGGTACTGCAGAAGATGGTGAAGAAGCGCCGCGAATCGATTGAGCTCTATGTGAAGGGCGGCCGCCAGGAACTTGCCGACGCTGAAGCAGCGGAAGTTGCGGTGATCGAGCGCTTCCTGCCCCAGACGCTGAGCGACGACGAAACCCGCGCGGCGATCGAGGCGATCAAAGGCGAGCTCGGCGCGAGCGGCATGAAGGACATGGGCCGGGTGATGGCCGAGCTGAAAGCGCGGCATGCGACGCAGCTCGACATGAGCAAGGCAAGCGCGCTGGTGAAGGCGGCGCTGGCGGGGTGATGGCGTGGTGGTCGCGCTGGATGAAGGCTTGGCGCCAGCCGATCACGCTTGCCGCGAGCGCTGACGGTTTCGAACTGCGCAAGGGGACGCAATCGATGGCGATCGCCTGGCGCGATATTGTCCGGGTGGTCGCGTTCAAGCGCGATATGATGACTGTGGACAGAATGTGCCTTGCCTTCGAAACGGCCGATTTCGCGATCGAGGTCGATGAGGAAATGCCGGGCTATCTGGACTTTACCGAGGCGATGAACCGCGCCTTGTCGATCAGCCCCGAATGGATGCTGCGCGTGATGTTTCCGGCATTCGCGACCAACATGGAAACGATCTTCGAGCGGGCGCCGGTCGCGTGACCTTAACGCCGCAATTCCTCGACGAACTCCGCGCGCGCACCTTGCTCTCCGCGCTCGTCGGCAAGTCGATGAAGCTCACCAAAGCGGGGCGCGAATATAAGGGCTGCTGTCCGTTCCATAACGAGAAGACGCCGAGCTTCTACGTGAATGACGAGAAGGGCTTTTATCATTGCTTCGGCTGCTCGGCGCATGGCGATGCGATCCGCTGGATGACCGATCAGCGCGGGCTGCCGTTCATGGATGCGGTGAAGGAGCTCGCCGCATCCGCCGGCATGGAGGTGCCCGCGCCCGACAAACGCGCCGCAGAAAAAGCCGAGCGCGCCAAGGGGCTTTACGAGGCGATGGAAGACGCCGCGCGCTGGTTCGGCGAGCAGCTGAACGGCCTGGCGGGTGCGGAAGCGCGGGCGCTGCTCGAGAAACGCGGCATCACGGCGGAAACCGCGCGCGCGTTCGGCATGGGCTATGCGCCCGATGCGCGCGGCAAGCTGCGCGCGGCGCTGAAGGATTATGGCGACGCGCTGCTCGTCGAGGCCGGGCTGCTGATCCAGGTCGACGACAAGGAGCCTTATGACCGCTTCCGTGGCCGGCTGATGATCCCGATCCGCGATCCCCGCGGGCGGGTAATCGCGTTCGGCGGGCGGGTGATCGGGGATGGCGAGCCCAAATATCTCAACTCGCCCGACACGCCGTTGTTCGACAAGGGCCGCACGCTCTACAATCTCGATCGCGCCGCCGCCGCCAGCCGCAAGGCCGGGCGCGTCATCGTCGTCGAAGGCTATATGGACGTGATCGCGCTGGCCCAGGCGGGCTTTGGCGAGGCAGTCGCGCCGCTCGGCACCGCGCTGACCGAGGCGCAGCTCGAGCGGCTGTGGCGGCTCGCCGACGTGCCGATCCTGTGCTTCGACGGCGACGGCGCTGGCCAGAAAGCGGCGATCCGCGCCGCTCACCGCGCGCTGCCGCTGCTGGGGCCGGGCCGTTCGCTGCAATTCGTCACACTCCCCGGCGGCATGGACCCCGATGACCTGATCCGCGTCAAGGGTCCGCAAGCGATGGACGGCGCGCTCAAAGAAACACAGCCTTTGGTCGAGCGGCTGTGGCAGTATGAGCTCGCCGCCGCCCCCCTCACCACGCCCGAGGAGCGTGCCGGGCTCAAACGCCGGCTGAGTGATCTTGCCAAAAGCATCGCCGATCCGTCGGTCCGCGCCGAATATCTGAGCGACTTCCGCCAGCGCTTCGACGCGCATTTCGCCGCCCCGCCCCGCGCCACGGCCGAGCGTCGTCCGTTCACCCCTCGCCGCCCCGGCGAACGCTGGGCACCGCCACCGCCAGCCGGCGGTGATCACCCCGCCGCGCAAGGCATTCGTGCCGCCGGCATCGACCCGGTGCTGGCCAAGGCAGTGCTCGCCGGCCTCATCCGCCATCCCGCCGAAATCGCGCGGCATGTCGAGGTGCTCGGCTCGTTGCGGATGGCAGGCGGCGCGCTTGGTCGGCTATTCGCCGCCGTCATCGATGTCGCGCTCGAAGATCGGGCGCTTGATAGCGCGCGCCTCGTTACCATATTGGGACTTTCCGGATTCGATCAGATTGCGGCGGAGCTGCTTCGGGCCGATGCGACCGCATATACGTTCAACAAGGCAATGGCCGATCCCGACCGGGTTCGCGCCGATCTCGATGAAGCGATTGCGATCCTGGTTGCGCGGCCTGAGGTCGATGCGGCCCTGGCCGATGCAACCGCGGCGCTCGCTCAGGGTTTCTCCGATGCGGCGTTCGCGCGGCAAGTGGCTTTGGTCCGCGAGTCGGAAGCATTGAAGACACGGCTTGCAAATCTGGTCCAGTCGAACGAAGACGCAAAAATTCTAGGTACCGAGGGCAATTGATGGCGAAGGTGAACGGCAGCGAGGGCGACGAACCGATTGAAGGTGGCGACGCCCCGCTCATCGACCTCAATGACGCGACGATCAAGAAGCTGATCGCCCGCGCCAAAAAGCGCGGCTACATCACCGTCGACCAGCTCAATGAAATGCTGCCGCAGGACCAGATGTCGACCGATCAGATCGAAGACATCATGTCGGCGCTCAACGAAATGGGCGTCAACGTCGTCGAGAATGAGGATGCCGGCGAAGACGGCGACGCGGAGGAGCAAAGCGACGACGAGGTCGATTCGCCCGACGCCGCCGACGAGACGGTGCCGTCCATCGAGACCAAGAAGAAGGAAACCGTCGATCGCACCGACGATCCGGTGCGCATGTATCTGCGCGAAATGGGCGCGGTCGAGCTTTTGAGCCGCGAAGGCGAGATCGCCATCGCCAAGCGCATCGAGGCCGGCCGCGATACAATGATCCTCGGGCTGTGCGAAAGCCCGCTCACCTTCAACGCGATCATCGCCTGGTCGAACGCGCTCAACGAAGGCACGATGCAGCTGCGCGAGATCATGGACCTGGAAGCGATGCTCTCCAAGGATCCCGCGCCCGAGAGCCTGACCGATGACGAGGAGGGCGACGGCGAGATTTCCGAAAAGAATGCCGGCCCTTCGTTCAAGGAAGAGGAAGAGCCTGAGGAAGCGCCCGCCGACGCCGAGGACGACGAGGAGTCGATGACCGAGCGGCGCACGCCGCGTCCGTCCGACGATGATGACGAAGACAACACGCTCAGCCTCGCGCAGATGGAAGAGCAGCTGAAGCCCCAGGCGCTCGAGCGCTTCGCCAACATCACCTCGATCTACCGCAAATTCGCCAAGACGCAGGAGCAGCGGCTCGATGCGATGTCGGGCGGTGCCGATTTGTCGGCAGCCGAAGAGCGCAAATACCAGAAGCTGCGCGAGGACCTGACCGCCGAGGTCGAGAGCGTCCAGTTCCACCAGTCGAAGATCGAATATCTCGTCGACCAGCTCTATTCGTACAACCGGCGCCTGACCGCGCTGGGCGGCCAGATGCTGCGGCTTGCCGAGCGCCACAAGGTCAACCGCAAGGATTTTCTCGACCGTTATGTCGGCCATGAGCTTGACGAGAATTGGCTGGCGACGGTCGGCGGGCTCGACAAGAAATGGGCAGCCTTCGTCAACGCCGAAGCCGACGCGGTCGAGCGCATCCGCGCCGAGATTGCCGAGATCGCGCAGCAAACCGGCATGTCGCTCGGCGAATTCCGCCGCATCGTCAACATGGTGCAGAAAGGCGAGCGCGAGGCCCGCATCGCCAAGACCGAGATGGTCGAGGCCAATCTGCGCCTCGTCATCTCGATCGCCAAGAAATACACCAATCGCGGCCTGCAGTTCCTCGACCTGATCCAGGAGGGCAATATCGGCCTGATGAAGGCGGTCGATAAGTTCGAATATCGCCGCGGCTACAAGTTCAGCACCTATGCGACGTGGTGGATCCGCCAGGCGATCACCCGCTCGATCGCTGACCAGGCGCGCACCATCCGCATCCCGGTCCACATGATCGAGACGATCAACAAGCTGGTGCGCACCAGCCGCCAGTTCCTGCACGAGCAGGGCCGCGAGCCGACGCCCGAGGAAATGGCCGAGCGGCTCTCCATGCCGCTCGAGAAGGTCCGCAAGGTGATGAAGATCGCCAAGGAGCCGATCAGCCTCGAAACGCCGATCGGCGACGAGGAGGATTCGCACCTGGGTGACTTCATCGAGGACAAGAACGCGGTGATCCCGGTCGATGCGGCGATCCAGGCGAACCTCAAGGAAACCGTCACCCGCGTGCTCGCCAGCCTCACCCCGCGCGAGGAGCGCGTGCTGCGCATGCGCTTCGGCATCGGCATGAACACTGATCACACGCTCGAGGAAGTCGGCCAGCAGTTCAGCGTGACGCGCGAGCGCATCCGCCAGATCGAGGCCAAGGCGCTGAGGAAGCTCAAGCACCCGAGCCGCAGCCGCAAGATGCGGTCGTTCCTCGATCAGTGAGGGTCCGCGTTCTGCGGTGGCTTTGAGAGTTTACTCCAAAATGGAGTGAATAAGCGAGGCAGGCCTCAAAACCTCCACCGGAACGGCGTCATCCCATTGCGTGGCGCGGCGAGCACCCGTTTAGTCGGGGTATGAACAGCACGACCTCTCTCGCCGCCGACCCTGCAGAAGCGCAGATCGTCACCTCGTCCGATCTCGTTCGCCATTTCGGCGTCTGGCAGGAGCGCGCGGCACGCGCACCGGTCTACATCATGCATCGCGGTCGGCCGCGCCATGTGCTGACCTCGGTCGACTTGATGGATGTGCTTTGCCGGCCGCACGACTCGGCGCACCAGCATGATCGGCGGAGCACGATTGCCGCCTTGCTCGATATCACCGCGGATACGTTGATTGTCGTTGACGCGCTTGGCGAGATCACCGGGCTGAGCTTGCCGGCGCGGGTGCGCTTCGGCGCCGAGGCGCGCGTCGGCGCGGCTATTGACCGGCTCCTGGCGCCGGGCTCGGCGGCGCAGCTTCACAGCGCTCTGCTGCGCACCCGGCAAAGCGGCGAGCCGACGACGCTGTCGGTCACGACGGCCCGCCATCCCGACCGCGAGTTTGAGGTCGAAATCGCGCCGCTCGGGGGCAGCACGCTGCTCCGCGTCGTTGACCTGACGCACGAGGAGGAACTGGTCGCGACGCAAGGGCGGCTGCAAGCGATCGAGCGCGCAATGAAGGCGGTGGCGACGGTTGCGAGTGCAACGGTCGATGTTCAGGGCAATCTGGTCGACGCCGCCGACGCCCTGCAATCGCTGACCGGCTTGGGCGAACCCGCGCTCGCCAATGCGAGCTTCGTCTCGCTGTTCGACACCGCCAGCCGCGCCCGCATTGCCGAAGCGATGGATGCGGTGATCAGCCGCCGCCATACCCAGCTGGTCAGCGCAACTCTGCTGGTCAATCGGGGCGAGGCGTTGGGGGTGACCGTGGCGATGGCCCCGCTCAGCTTTGGCAGCGCGATCAATGGCATGACCGCGGTCATCGTCGCGACACCGCCAAGCGCCTGACAGCCGTTGAGAGAGGCTTAAGCGCGCATAAACCCCGTCTTTACGTCGTTCGTATAAGCCCCTGTCGAATAAGCGCGTTTCTGCCGGATTGGCCGGCAAGACCAACGCGACGGACGGGGCATGGCAAACGGCATGGCGGTGGAGTTCGGCGATAAGGCAGTGGCAAGCGGTTGCTGGGCAACCGTGTCTGCGCTGGCCGATGCCGATGGCAGCGCCCGGCACCCGCTCGTCGCCACATTGCTCCGCCCGCGCACGCCGATGCGCACGCCGGCGCGCCTGATTGCCGATGCCGTCCACATGATCGGCCTGCTTCATGGCCGTCACCCGGGGGTGATCGATCACGCCGCGGTGCGCGCCGAGGCTGGCGAGATGCGCGACTGGCTCTCCCTTGCGGCCGAAGCTTTTGCAGCCGAGCGCGGCTATCTCGCGCGACTCGTCTCGGCCGTGGGGCCGATGCCGTCAACGCCGGGCCAGGCGGAGAGCGAAACGGCGGTCGCGGCACAGCGCCACGCGCTCGATATGCTCGGCGGATCGGACCGCAATGGCTGCGCCACCGGCGCGGCGCTTGGCATCATGCTCGATTGGCCGGCGATCCGCGCGGTGCTGGATACTGCGGCTGAGCGCTTCGGCGTTCCCGTTACCCAATCCGCGCTGCCGTCGCCCGACCACGCGACCGGCCAGATCGCCGGCGCCAGTCCCTCGCCTTCAGTCGAGCGTGCCGTCGCGTTTGCCGTCCAGCAGGTCCTCGCTCAACATCGCGCGTTATGGGGCCTGATCGAGAGCCGCGCCTCCGCACGCGGCGATCTCTAAAATCATCGCAGACCGCGCCGGCGACAAGCGCTTGCGCTTCGCCCGATTATCCTTCTATTCCGCAAACCCGATATTCGAATTTCATGAAGGTGGCGGATGCAGCGTTTCGAAGGCACCAGCGATTATGTCGCGACCGATGATTTGAAGGTCGCGGTCAATGCCGCCGTCACACTGCGCCGCCCGCTGCTGGTGAAAGGCGAGCCCGGCACCGGCAAGACCGTCCTCGCGCATGAAATCGCCAAGGCGACCGGCGCGCCGCTGATCGAGTGGAACATCAAATCGACCACCAAGGCGCAGCAAGGCTTGTATGAATATGACGCGGTCGCTCGCCTGCGCGATGGCCAGCTGGGCGACGAGCGCGTCCACGACATTTCGAACTATATCCGCAAGGGCAAGTTGTGGGAGGCGTTCACCAGCCCCCAGGTCCCGGTGCTGCTGATCGACGAAATCGACAAGGCCGATATCGAGTTCCCCAACGATCTGCTCCAGGAGCTCGATCGGATGGAATTCCATGTCTACGAGACCAAGGCGACGGTGAAGGCTGCCGAACGTCCGATCGTCGTCATCACCAGCAACAACGAGAAGGAATTGCCTGACGCGTTCCTGCGCCGCTGCTTCTTCCACTACATCAAATTCCCCGATCGCGAGACGATGCAGGCGATCATCGACGTCCACTTCCCTGGCATCCAGAAGATGCTGGTCAGCAAGGCGATGGATATCTTCTACGACGTGCGCGATGTGCCGGGCCTCAAGAAAAAGCCCTCGACCAGCGAATTGCTCGACTGGCTGAAGCTGCTGCTCAACGAAGACATGCCGCTCGAGGTGTTGCAGAACCGCGATCCGACCAAGGCGATCCCGCCGCTGCATGGCGCCTTGCTCAAGAACGAGCAGGACATCATGCTGTTCGAGCGGCTCGCCTTCATGGCGAAACGCTCGGGGTCCCGCCCGAATGGTTAATCACGTCGTACCAACGCTGGGTCGCCTGCAAAGCGTTGATATAAAGACGATATGGACTTCGGAGCCACATTCGTTCGATCCGTGGCTGACGCAGCCAGATAATCTTCAATTTCTGGCCGACGCGCTTGGTCTTTCCCCCGGTCTGGAAGTGGTACAGACACAAGCTTCGGTCGGGCCGTTTGCAGCAGACGTCATTGCCCAAATCATCGGCACCGACCACAAGGTCGTGATAGAAAATCAACTCGATAAGGCCGACCACCGCCATCTTGGCCAAGTGCTTACTTACGCACAGCACTTTGATGCCCGGATCTGCGTATGGATAGCCGCCCAAATCTGCGATGAACACCGGGCCGCCGTCGATTGGCTTAATCGAGTCACGAACGAGGGATATGCTTTTTTTGGTGTGGAGGTGAGAGCGGTAAAGATAGGTAACAGCGACCCCGCACCGCTCTTTGACGTGGTCGCAAAGCCTAACGCCTGGTCGCGCGTCGTCACTACATCAACTGCGACAGGAGATGTTGTCGGTGTTGCCAGCGGCGACAACGAAGAATACTGGGCAGCCTTTCAAGAGCGTTTAACAAATGCCGACCTGCCGATCCGTCAGGTAACGAAACCGCTTCGGCAGGGACAATATTGGATTCCGGTCGGTCTAGGCTCTGTTGCCTATCTCTGGGCATATCGAAGCCAGGGGAAAAGCCAATTTATTCAGGCTGGAATGTCCTTATATGGAGAAGACGGGGCTTATTCTTGGTCCCGCCTGCGGGAAAGCGAATCCGAAATTCAGTCGCTGTTCAATGCTCCGCTAAATTGGCTTGGGAATGACAAAGGGACGGCGTTCCACATTCAGTTTGGCCGATCAGCGATAAAGGATAGTTTACAAGGCTGGCATGACCAGCACGAACTTCTCTTGGGTGAAATCGCGGCGCTCAATAACAAGCTGGTACCGAGGTTAAAGGATATTTTGGCCGAACGCCGCGCTCAAATAGATTGATCTCAGCAGGCGTCAGGAGGAGGAAACGATGACCCAGACGCCCGACCTATCCCGACGCACCCTGATCGGCGGTGCCGCCGGGCTTGCCGTCGCCACGATTGCGCCGGCCGCGTGTGCAGCGCCCAAAGCCGCCAAGCCCCTCCCCAAGGGCTTCCTGTGGGGCACCGCCACCGCCGCGCACCAGATCGAGGGCAACAACGTCAATTCGGACTTCTGGCTGGCCGAGAACGTCAAGCCGACATTGTTCCAGGAGCCCTCGCTCGATGCGTGCGATGCCTATCATCGCTATGCAGAGGATATCGCGCTGGCGGCGAAGCTCGGCTTCAACACCCACCGCTTCGGCATCGAATGGGCGCGGATCGAGCCCGAACCGGGCCGGTTCAGCATCGCCGAACTCGATCATTATCGTAACGTGCTGGAGGCGTGCCACGCACATGGCCTCGCCCCGGTTGTCACTTATAGCCATTGGACGGTGCCGCGCTGGTTCGCGGCGATGGGCGGGTTCGAGCATCCCGACAGCCCTGCCCTGTTCGGTCGCTTCGCCGATCGGCTGACGCGGCATTGCGGCGACTTGATGCACCTCGCCTCGACCTTCAACGAGGCGAACGTCGCGCGCGTCGTGCAGCTGCGGCCCGAGGCCAAGCTGTTCAAACCGCTGGTCGAGAAGATGCTGGCGGCATGCGCCAAGGCATCGGGATCGGACCGCTTCGCCTCGGTACTGTTCGCCGATCTCGACAAGAGCGAGGCCAACAAGGTCGCCGCGCACCGCGAGGCCGTGAAAGCGATCAAGGCGGCGCGCGGCGCGCTCCCCGTCGGCGTCACGATCAGCATGACCGAGATCCAGGGCGAAGGCGCCGGCAACAAGGCGGCCGAGGTTGAGGCCGCGCTCTACGGCCCCTGGGTCGGCGAGGCGCAGACAGCGGATTTCGTCGGCGTCCAGACCTATACCCGGCTGCGCGTCGGCGCCGATGGCTTGCTGCCACCGCCCAAGGGCGCGGAGCTGACTGCGGCGGGCTATGAGTTCTACCCGGAAGCGCTCGCCGCGACGATCCGCTGGGCGGCGACGCACATCAAGCGGCCGATCTTCGTCACCGAAAACGGCATCGGCACCGACGACGACACCCGCCGCATCGCCTATATCGACCGGGCGCTCGCCGGCGTCCGTGCGTGTATCGTCGACGGCATCGATGTGCGCGGCTATATCCATTGGTCGCTGATCGACAATTTCGAGTGGGTGTTCGGTTACAAGCAGCGCTTCGGGCTGGTCTCGGTCGATCGTACGACCTTCAAGCGCACGCCGAAGCCAAGCGCCTTCCATCTCGGCGCCATTGCTCGCGCCGGCAGGATTTGAGCGCATGATCGCCCTCGCCCTCGCACTGATCGCGATCATCGGCATCAGGCTCTCGCCCGATGCGTTCATCAGCCGCCTTGTCGATCGCTGGCTGGTCCGGCCGATCGCCGGCTATCTCAACAAGCTCGACCGGCGCCACCTGATCTTCGTGGTGCTGATCCTGCTCGTCATGTTGACTGCCGGCGAGTTGCTCGCCGCCTTCGGGCCGCTCGATGCCGGGCTAATCTTGATGTGGGATGTCGCGAGCTTCGCCGATGCGATCGCCGCGACGGTGCTGGCGGCGTCGATCATCCGCCTGAAGCCGATCGTGGCGCAGCTGCGGCTTGTCGTCTCGCGCTGGCAGCCGCGCCGTCGCCAGCGCCGCGACCGGTCCGGCGCGACGACGATCCGCGCGGCTAATGACGAGGATGGGCCAGCCCCCGCCCTTGCGGCCTGAGCCCCGCTCCCCCGGCGCGACGCGCTTCGCGCGAGTCCGCGCGGCACTGGAGGCCGCGCGGCCGACCAGCGGCGCGCCGGCAGTGCTCTACGAGTTCGCGGTGTTCGTCTTCAAGCAGGGCTGGGCGTGCCTGTTCGGCGCCTTAATGCTGGCGCTGCTCCTCGCCACCCATTTCCTTTACCCCGCCGGCGCCCCGCTCGCGCGCTACGATTTCCTGACGATCTGCGCGGTCGTCATCCAAGTCCTTATGCTCGCCTTCCGCCTGGAAAGCCGCCGCGAAGCCGTGGTCATCCTCGCCTTCCACATCGTCGGCACGGTGATGGAGCTGTTCAAGACCGCGCATGGCTCGTGGCTTTACCCCGAGCCCGGCGTCCTCAAGATCGGCGCGGTGCCGCTGTTCAGCGGCTTCATGTATGCAGCAGTCGGCAGCTATATCGCGCGGGTGTGGCGGATCTTCGATTTCCGCTTCACTCGTTATCCGCCGCGTTGGGCGACCGTTGCGCTGGCGGCCGCGATCTACGTGAATTTCTTCGCGCATCATTGGCTGCCCGACATCCGGCTTGGCTTGTTCGCGCTGACGATCCTGCTATTCGCGCGAACCCGAATCTATTTCGCGCCCGTCGCCATGCCGCGCTGGATGCCGCTGCTGCTCGGCTGGCTGCTCGTCGCGCTGTTCATCTGGTTTGCCGAGAATATCGGCACCTTCTCCCACAGCTGGCGCTATCCGGGTCAGGCGGATGCGTGGTCGCTGGTGCCGATCGGCAAGATTGGTGCCTGGTATTTGTTGATGATCATCTCCTTCGTCCTTGTATCGCTGGTGCAGCGCCCGCAACCGCCCGACGCCGGGTTATCGCGCGATTAACGATAGGCACCAACGCTTTGGCGAAGGGCACGATGGCATTGATCAACGATGCGCGGTCGCTTCCTGCTTTCCCTCACGCTCGCCACAGCGCTGGCCGCCGCCGCACCGGCCACGGCGCAATCGCTGCTCGATTATGTCGGCGAATGCGTGCCCTTTGCCCGCGCTGCCTCCGGCATTCAGATTTTCGGCGATGCCTGGACGTGGTGGGACAAGGCCGAAGGTCATTATCAGCGCGGCTATATCCCCCGGCGCGGCGCGGTGATCGTGTTCGCCCGAACGCCACGCCTCCCGCTCGGCCATGTCGCCGTAGTGAGCCAGGTCGTTGATCCGCGCGTCGTGATGGTCACTCACGCCAATTGGTCGCACGTGAATGGCGAGCGTGGCCATGTCGAGCAGGATGTGACGCTCACCGACACCTCGCCCGACAATGACTGGAGCGAAGTGAAAGTCTGGTACCGCGACATGGACGGGCTCGGATCGACCACTTACCCGATCTACGGCTTCATCTACCCGGCGGCGATCAACGGCACGCCGCGCGCGCGGGCCAATCCCGAACTGACCGGCGAGCAGCCGGACGAAGTCGGCGCCCTGATCGACGCTTACCGCTAAATCTCAGGCGGCTTTGCGTTCGCTCATGGATCGCATCGACGCCAGGCTACGCTCGAGCGCGCGCGCATCGATGCCATTCGCGGCCGACATGTCGTCGACATAAGCAAGCTCGTAATTGCCCCAGCGCCGCCCGGCAAAGAACAGCGGCACGAACACATTCTTGAGCGGCAGGAATTCGTTATTGCCCAGCGTCATGCGGTAGCAGCTGAGCATCGCGGGCGCGGTGCTGTCGACGGCGCGCTGGGTCGCATCGTCGAGCCCCATCTTGCGCCGGTTGCGGCACCAGGTGTTGTTCCACTCGGGGTCGGCGCCTTGCGGCTGCGACCGTAGCGAGAGGTGCGTCGGCAGATAGCCGGTAATGTCGCTGATCACGCAGCCGATCGAGCGCGCCGTCTCCGTCATCACCCGATCGAGGATCGGGCGGATATGCGCGTCGGCAAAGCCATTGAACCGCGTCGAGAATTGCTCGGGCGAGGTGCCCGGAATCAGCTGATAATCGAAGTCGAACACGTCGTCCGCGCTGATTCGCCCCGCCGCGATGGCGTTGTCGACCAGGGCGGTGATTTCCTTCGCAACTTCGATTGCCTTGTCGAGATAGGGCGTATCGTCGATCTCGACACCGCTCGCGGCCAATTCGTCGAGCATCAGATTGCCGGCGCTTTCCAGGCCATCCAGCCGGCGGCGTGCCTCGCGCAGCGCCTCGCCGTTCTGCCGCGTCGACCGCGCCGACGCGGCCATCTCGACCTGCACGACCGCGATGCTCGATTGCATCTGCTCGGTCGATCGGCCGATGCCATCGGTCTGCTCGTCGACCAAGGTCACGATCGAGCCGATATCCTCCACCGTCTGCTCGATCGCCGAAATATTGGCGCGAGCGACTTCACTTTCAGCAACGCCACGCTCGATCGCGGTGCCAAAATGCTCGGCCTCGCGCGCCAGTCGCGTCACGGTTTCGTCGATCGCTGCCGTGGCATCTCGGGTATTCTGGGCGAGCTTCTTCACTTCGGTCGCGACCACCGCGAAGGCCTGCCCTGCCTCCCCCGCGCGCGCCGCCTCGATCGCGGCATTGAGCGCGAGCATGTTGGTCTGGCGCGCAATCCCGCCGATCAGCTGCGAAACCTGTTGAACCTGGCCCAACGCATCGCCAATCCGCGCCATGCCGTCGGCAAGCTGCTGGACGAGCGTCGTCAGGTCCTGAAAGCCCGTCACCGAGCCGATGATCGACGCGCGACCATGGTTGAGCTTGTCTTTCACTTCTTCGGACAAGTCGCGCGCGCGCTCCAGCGCAGCGGTGACGCCTGCCTGATCATGCGCCAATTGCGCCGCCACTTCATCAAAGCGGTCGAGATCGGCGATGGTCTGGTCCATCCGCTCGGAAATCAGCGAGACATGGCCGCCGACATCGGCGCAATCGATAACGAGCGAGCCGCAGCGACGCGCCACGCTGCGCACCATCGAATCGACCACCACGGCATTCTTCATCGAACGACGATATCCCCGTTACCGATCCTCCAGCCCTAATCGGCAAAGGCTAACCGTCGATTAACTTTGCGCCAGCGCGCGGGCGCGATAGAGTGATCGCATGTTCTTCAACTTTCTCGACGAGCTTCGCGCCGCCGGCATCCCCGCCAGCCTGAAGGAGCATCTGCTGCTGCTGGAAGCGCTCGACCGCGATGTGATCGACCGCACGCCTGAGCAATTCTATTTCCTCTCGCGCGCGGTGTACGTGAAGGACGAAGGCCTGCTCGATCGCTTCGACCAGGTTTTCGCCAAGGTCTTCAAGGGGCTAGCCACCAGCTATGGCGTCGAGACGGCGGACATCCCGCTCGACTGGCTGAAGGCCGTCGCCGAGAATTATCTGACGCCTGAAGAGATGGAAGCGATCAAGTCCTTGGGCTCGTGGGACGACATCATGGAGACGCTCAAGCAGCGGCTCGCCGAGCAGGAGAAGCGCCACCAGGGCGGCAACAAATGGATCGGCACCGGTGGCACCAGCCCCTATGGCAATTCGGGCTATAACCCCGAAGGCGTGCGCATCGGCGGCGAAGGCAAGCAGAAGCGCGCGCTGAAAGTGTGGGACCAGCGCGACTTCAAGAATCTCGACAACACCAAGGAGCTCGGCACCCGCAACATCAAGATCGCGCTGCGCCGCCTGCGTCGCTTCGCGCGCGAAGGCGCGGCGGACGAGCTCGATCTCGATGCAACGATCGAAGGCACCGCGCGCCAAGGCTGGCTCGATATCCATATGCGGCCCGAGCGGCACAATGCGGTGAAGCTGCTGCTGTTCCTCGACGTCGGTGGCTCGATGGACCCATTCATCAAGCTCTGCGAGGAGCTGTTCAGCGCCGCGACCAGCGAGTTCAAGAACCTCGAATTCTTCTACTTCCACAATTGCCCCTATGAAGGCGTGTGGAAAGACAATCGCCGCCGCTTCAGCGAGCGTACCCCGATGTGGGATGTGCTCCACAAATATGGCCACGACTATAAGCTGGTGTTCGTCGGTGATGCGTCGATGAGCCCTTATGAGATCACCCACCCCGGCGGCTCGGTCGAGCATTTCAACGAGGAATCGGGCGCGGTGTGGCTGCACCGGCTGACCACCACTTACCCCGCCGCGGTGTGGCTCAACCCGGTGCCCGAACAGCAATGGGGCTATTCACAAAGCGTCCGCATCATCCGCGAGCTGATGACCGACCGCATGTACCCGCTGACGCTGACGGGGCTCGACGACGCGATGCGCGAGCTGACGCGCAAGCGGTAACGCTGGCCGTTTGATCGAGATCAAAGCCAGTGACGGCGATGATCGGCAAGCTGCCTCCACAACCGACGGAGGCCCAAATGCCCAGCGATCTTTTTGTTATCCTCGTCATCACCGCGATGGCGGCGTTCATGCTGACGCTTGGCGTGGTCAGCATCACTGATCGTGATCGCCAGCACACCGCAGACTGAGTGGTATGCTTTCGCCAAGGTTCCGTAAGGTCGTTGATCGGGCGGAACCGCTCAGGCACCGTATGAATCGATCCCTTCGAACATATGGGCGACCGCCGCTCGCTCGGCGGCGTTGAGTTCGGGGCGCCAGATGTCAAAGATCAGGACCACCCGGTCCTCGTCGCTGTCGTTCCACGCTTCATGCTCGATCGTATCGTCGAAAATCAGGAGCTTGCCGACTTCCCACTGGCGAGTTTCATTGCCAACCCGAAAACCGCAATTTGGCGGCACAATCAGCGGCAAATGACAAATCAGCCGGGTGTTGATCTGACCGGTATGGGCCGGAATTCGCGCGCCCGCTTGCAACAGCGAAAACATGATTGTCGGCGCGCGCACGGTGATCCGACACAGCGGCACGTGCTGCATCGCTTCCCAGGTCCGTGGCGCCCGGGCAGCGACGCTCTCGAAGAGGTGGCCGTTTTCGAACAGATGGAGCGTACTCCACGCCGGGTTGTCGTTCAGGCCATGGAATTCGCGGCGCGGGCGATCGGTCGATGACACCAAATAAGGCCGGAAACCCTGTTTTTCGGCAAGCAGCGCGGTCAATTCGGATCTTATATCGTCTGTGATCGCTTCCAGAGCGGGCACCCAATCGAATTCTTCCCGCTCATAGAATTGCCGTTGCGGCAGCTCCGGGAAATAATAAGCGAGCGGCTGCTGCTGATAAATCTGACGATCGCCGAACAAGATATCGAGCGACTGGGAAAAGCGTGAACTCGCTTGGCGACCGGACGTCCCGACCCATCCCTCAAGATGTTGCCGATAAGCGGTGGACGCCGCACTCAACGCTTGCCGGACGCGATCAAGCTCGGCGGCGAGATCAGCCGGAAGGCTTTGGCCCTCCGCCAGTTTAACGGCTCGATCGTGGAAACTCGCGCCCGCCCGATCTTCTCCAGCACGCAGACGGCAATCGCCTTTTTGGATCAGAGCGGGGATATTATTGCCATCGCGGCGAAGGACTTCGTCCACCGCCGCTTCCTCTGCGATAGGGTCGTTGGTTGCCTTGCAAGCCGCGGCCAGCAGCATCCAGATTTGTGCATTGGCGCGCCCCGTCGCCGTCACTTGCTCCAGCGCGGCGCGGGCTTTTGTCGCATCGCCTTGCTGCAAGGCGGTGGCACCTGCGCGAACCAGTTCCTGCAACCGAGACAGATCGTCGTTCATTGGGGGCTCAATAGATCAGCCAGGGTCGCCGGGCATCCTGCCAAGCGTCTTCGTCGGTCATGGCGAGTGCGTCCAGGTCGCCCGGCTCGGCGTCGGCGTCGTCGACCCACTCGCGCAATCCCGTGCCGCCATTGATCACGTCGATGGCAAGCTTGCCGAACTCATACTCGTACGGAAAGTCACGCCACAAATCGTAATCGGGGTAAAGCCGCCGGATCGCCTTGAACGCGAGCGCTTGCAGCCGCCAGGGCTTGAACGCCTCGTGGCCATAGAAGCCGCCTTCGGCATGGATATGGACGCCGTTGCACAGCTGGCCGACATGCTTGTGAAAGGTCGGCTGGAACCAGATGTCACGCAGCGCGCACCCGGCCAGCCAATCGGGCGCCAGGCGCTGCATCTCGGCGATCACGTTGCGGGCAACGATATCGGGCGCGCCGAACAGTTCGAGCGGGCGCGTCGTCCCCCTGCCCTCGCTCAGCGTCGTGCCTTCGAGCATCACCGTGCCGGGATAGGCGCGCGCCATGTTGAGGTTGGGCGCGTTGGGGCTGGGGTTGATCCATAAGCGATCGTCGGGCCAGCCAAAGCCGGGCGCGGCGTCCGGCGCCCAGCCTTCCATCGCAATGACGCGATAATCGATATCGAGCTTGTAATGATCGATAAACCAGTGGCCGAGTTCGCCCAGCGTCAACCCATGCCGCATCGGCATCGGCCCGGCGCCGACGAAACTCTCCCAGCCCGGGCGCAACGTCAGCCCCTCGACCGGGCGACCGATGGGATTAGGGCGATCGAGCACCCACACCGCCTTGCCATGCTCGGCGGCGGCTTCGAGCACGTAGAGCAGCGTCGTGATGAAGGTGTAGATGCGCGTGCCCAGGTCCTGCAGATCGAACAGCAGGACATCGAAGGTGCTCATCGACTGGCCGGTCGGCCGCCGCACTTCGCCATACAGGCTGAACACGGGAATACCGTAGATGGGATCGGTAAAATCGGGCGATTCCATCATATTGTCCTGCAAGTCCCCGCGCACGCCATGCTGCGGGCCGAAGACGGCGGTGATGTTAAGGCCGCTGGCGACAAGCGCATCCAGCGAATGCGTTAGGTCCGCCGTCAGCGAGGCGGGATGCGCGAGCAGCGCAACACGCTTGCCCTCCAGCGGGCGGCGCAGCTCAGGTTCGGCGAGGAGGCGGTCGATACCGAAATTCATACGCGAGGTGGTGGCGGCAGCCTCAGCGTAAAGCAATCCCGATTGTGGAAATCTGGATTACCAGGCGGGTGAGCAAGCGCGAAGTAATTGCGGCTGCCGTCGAGCGTTTCGATCACCGCGCTCAAGCCCACTTCCCATTCCAGTGCCGGATCGAGTTCGGGCAAGCTGAACCCCGCCATCACGGTAGTGATTGACTGGTAAGTGAGGAAATACCAGTGCGGCGATCCGCCTGCCCGGCGCATCCCTGATCGGTAGCCGTCGAAATAATAGGTCGCCCAGCGACGCGACGGCGACAGGTTGATCTCGACATAACTCTCATGCCCCGGGATGCCCGCAAAGGCCTCAAAGCAGGTATGCTTCCATAGCTCGTCGCTGAATCCCTTCGGCAGTTCTGGCGGCCAGCGTACTTCGTCCCGCCGGCCCACCGCCCGGAACGAGCAATTGATCCCAAAACGATCGCGATCCGCGGTTACCAGCACATCAGTAATCGCATCGGACGGATTGGCGGGGTGCGGTACCAGGCTAAGGTTCATGCGACATACCCTAGGCAATACCCAGTGACATCGCTACATGCCCGCGAGCTCCAATGGCCACCATCCTCCCCTCCTCGCCCAAGATCGGCATGGTGTCGCTTGGCTGTCCCAAGAATTTGGTCGACAGCGAGCGCATCCTGACCAAGCTCCGGTCCGACGGCTACGAAATGTCGGGCGATTATGCCGGCGCCGATGTGGTCCTGGTCAACACCTGCGGCTTTCTCGATTCCGCCAAGGAGGAATCGCTCGAAGCGATCGGCGAGGCGATTGCCGAGAATGGCCGCGTCATCGTCACCGGCTGCATGGGCAAGGAAGCCGAGGTAATCCGCGCGCGCTTCCCGGATGTGCTCGCGATCACCGGCGCCCACGAATATGAGCAAGTGGTGGGCGCGGTGCACGAGGCGGCGCCGGTGCCGCCCAACGCTTTCCTCAACCTCGTCCCCGAAAGCGGGCTGAAGCTCACCCCGCGCCATTACAGCTATCTCAAGATTTCAGAGGGCTGCAATCACCGCTGCGCCTTCTGCATCATCCCGCAATTGCGCGGCGATCTGGTCAGCCGCCGCCCCGACGCGATCCTGCGCGAGGCGGAAAAGCTGGTCGAAGCCGGCACGCGCGAGCTGCTCGTCATCAGCCAGGACACCTCGGCCTATGGCGTCGACATCCGCGACCAGAGCCGCGTGTGGCGGGGGCGCGAGGTGCGGCCGCATATGACCGATCTGGCGGCGGCGCTCGGTGATCTTGGGGCGTGGGTAAGGCTCCACTATGTCTACCCCTATCCGCACGTCGACCAGGTGATTCCGCTGATGGCCGAGGGGAAGGTCCTCCCCTATCTCGACATTCCGTTTCAGCATGCCAGCCCCAGCGTACTCCGCGCGATGCGCCGCCCGGCCAACGAGGCCAAGGTACTCGAACGCATTCAGCGCTGGCGCGACATCTGCCCCGATATCGCGATCCGCTCGACCTTCGTCGTCGGCTTCCCCGGCGAGACCGAAGCCGATTTAGAGTATCTGATGGACTGGCTCGCCGAAGCCCGGCTCGATCGCGTCGGCGCCTTCCGCTTCGAGCCGGTCGAGGGCGCGCCCGCCAATGCGCTGCCCAATCCGGTGCCGGAAGAAGTCAAGGAAGAGCGTTACGCCCGGCTGATGGCGCTGACCGCGCGCATCTCCGCCGAAAAGCTCGCCGCCAAGGTCGGGCGCGCGATCGACGTCATCATCGACATGGTCGATGCCGAGAGCGGCGGCGCCACGGGGCGCAGTAAAGCCGATGCGCCAGAAATCGACGGCGAGGTCCATCTGCGTGACGCAGGCCATCTGGCGGCGGGCGATATCGTCCGCGTCAGCGTCGAGGATGCGGACGAGCACGATCTGTTCGGGGTGCCGCTCGCCGGTTGAACGCTTGCCAGGGCAAAATCTCGCTAATCGCGATGGCGCGCGACACACAGCGCCGTTAACCATACTGCCATGGGATGGGGGCGAGTCTGGCGGGGGACGCTGGCGGCGATGGCGGTCGGCCTCGCTATGCCCGCCCATTCGCAGACTAGCGCTCCCGCGCCCCACCTCGCCGATCCGCTGTTCGATCCCGCCGCTGATGCCGCGACCCGCGCCCATGTCGACCCGCTGAGCGTCGACACCGCCGATTTCGCCCGCGCCCGCGATCCCGAGCAGTGGCGCGGGCTGACGGTCGAGCGCATCGGCTTGATCGATGGCGCCATCGGCTGGCGATTGTGGCGCATCGCCAACCGCACGCGCTTGAGCGGCCCGCTCTGGGTTATCCCGCATGACGACGAGAATGCGAGCTTCGCCGCCGCGTTGATCGCGGTCAGGGGATGGGGCGGCGTGGTGATGGCGGTCGACGCCGGCGCGCGCGATGGCGGCTATGCGGCGCGCTTCAACCAGCAAGGCGGCGCGGGGCCGGCGGTCGACCCCAACCGCGTCTTCGGCAGCGCGCAACCGGCCTACACCGCCGCGATGCTCGCCGATCGCGCGACCGCCAACCGGCTGGTCGTCGCGCTCCATGCCAATGCGCGCGGCTATGATCCTGCGCTGCCGCGCTGCCCAGGCGAACCGCTGGTCGAACGCGGCAGCGGCGACATCTCGATGGCGCTGTGCACCGAGCGGATGACCCCGCGCCGCCCGCACCGGCGGCTCTGGCCGTTCGACGATGACGATACCCTGGCGCTGATCCCGCACTTGACCGCTAGCGCCCAGCCCTCGCCGAGCTGGTGCGAGCGACGGCTGGCCACCGCCAATTTCAACCTGGTCGATGAAGCCGTGCCGTTCAGCGATGGCTCGCTCTCCAATTATGCCGCACTGCACGGGCTCGCCTACGTCAATTTCGAGACGCGCGATCGCGGCAATGACGGCGCCGGGCTTGTCGAGGGGCGGACGCGACTGATCGCGATGGTCGATCGCGCGATGGAGCTGTGCGCGCCGATCCCCAGACTGGAGTTGCGCACCCGAAAGCGTTGACGCGGCGGCGAGACAAAGCCCGCCGGCTTCTGGTAAGGTCGCGGGATGACCGATTTCGCCAAGCTCCTGATCGCCGACAAGGGCGAACCCGCCCGCTCCATCGATGTCGTCCACCCTGACCGGTTTGCCGATTGGCTGAACGCGCAGCCGCCGCGCACCCGCTCGCTGCTCGCGGCGCAGAAAGTAACGGGCAAGGCCGGCAACCGCGCCATTCTGCCCGGCGATGCGCCGGAGGATTGGTCGGCGCTGCTCGTCTGCGACGAGGCGGAGGGCGCGCCGTGGCGGATCGCATCGCTCGGCGAGACGCTGCCGGCCGGCACCTATCGGTTGCGCGAGGGATCGGTCGGCGGATCGGGGCTCGGTTGGCTGCTCGCTCAACATCATTTCAACGCTTACCGCAAGGACGGCGCCACCGAAGGCGCGCGCGTCTTGCTGACCAGCGACCCCGCGCGCATCGACGAAACGGTTCGCCTCGCCCGCGCCGTTGCCAAGGTGCGCGACCTCGTCAATCTCGGTGCGTCCGACATGGGGCCCGCCGAGCTCGAAGCCGAAGCCGCCGCGCTCGCCAAGGCGCACGACGCGACCCTCACCGTCACGCGCGGCGATGCGCTGGAGCAAGGCTATCCGATGATCCACGCGGTCGGCCAGGCAGCGACGCGCGAGCGCGCGCCCCGGCTGATCGAGCTCGACTGGGGCAATCCGGACCACCCGCGCGTCGCGATCATCGGCAAGGGCGTGTGTTTCGATTCGGGCGGTCTCGATATCAAGCCCGCCGCCGGCATGCGGCTGATGAAGAAGGACATGGGCGGGGCGGCGCACGCGCTGGCGCTTGCCGACCTCATCATGGGCCTGCGCCTCAAGGTGCGGCTGCACTTGCTGATTCCGGCGGTCGAGAACGCGATTGCCGGCAACGCCTTCCGCCCCGGCGACGTGCTCAAGACTCGCGCGGGCCTGACGGTCGAGAACACCAACACCGATGCGGAAGGCCGGCTGATCCTGGGCGACGCGCTGACCAAGGCGGGAGAAGCCAAGCCCGGCCTGATCGTCGATTTCGCGACGCTGACCGGTGCGGCGCGTGTCGCTTTAGGCCCCGATCTCCCCGCCGCCTTCGCCAATGACGAGGCCCTCGCCACCGAAGCGCTCGCCGCGGGCGACGCCGCGCATGACCCGCTGTGGCGCCTCCCACTGTGGGACGGCTATGACGAGATGCTCAAATCCGACATCGCCGACCTGATCAACGCGCCCGACAGCGGCTTTGCCGGCACGATCACCGCTGCGCTGTTCCTGCGCCGCTTCGTGCCCAAGGACACGCCGTGGCTGCACCTCGATACCTTCGCGTGGCGGCCGACCGCCAAGCCGGGCCGACCCAAAGGCGGCGAGGCGCTGGGCCTGCGCGCGGTTTGGGCGCTGCTCAAGGCGCGCTACGGCGGATGATGAGCGGGGCGTGGAGCACTTCGCCGCTCCTTGCCCCGCCCGAGCGGATCACATCCCGTCGACGCTCTTGCTGACGAGAACGTTCACCGCGACACGCCGGTTCTGCGCCTTGCCCTGCGGCGTGTCGTTGCTCGCCAGCGGATCGGCCTTGGCCATGCCGGTCGGCGTCAGCACGCGATACGGCTTCCAGTGGCAGGCCTGCTGGAGGTAATTGATCACCGCGCCGGCGCGCTTCTCGCTCAGCGCCTGGTTGAGTTCGTCGCTGCCGACCGAGTCGGTGTAGCCGACAACGAGGAGCAGCGCGTTCTCATTCGCCTCGGCAGCGGTCGCCGCCTGGCATAGCTCGGTCTTGGCCCCCGGCGAGAGGGTCGCCTTGCCGGTATCGAAATAGACGTTGGTCGTGCTCTTGATGTTGTACTTGTCGATGTCACCGAGCCGGCCGCGCAGCGCCGCTGTCGCCGCGGTCTGCTCCTCAAAGCCCTGCGCGGTGCCGTTGTGGATCATCGTCGCGGTCTTGAAATCGCCGTTGCGGAAGGTGACTTCGCTCGCCACCAGACCATCGGCCGACTGCAGCGTCTTGACCGTGACGGGCAGCCCGTTGAGCAGCGCGTCGGGACCAAGCTTGCTGCCGCCGCCGAACAAGCCGCTGCTGGCTTTGATGCGGGTATCGTTAGCGAGCGAAATGATCGTGCTCGTGCCGTCGGGCGCGGTCACCTTCAGCTTATCGGCATGGCGCGCGGTGATCACGCCCTTGATCTCGGGTCCCGGCCCGGTCGGTTGATGGTCACGCTCGCCGGTGACGACGATCGTATTGGGCGCATCCGGCTGCTGTTGCGCGGCGAGGCTGCTCGAGGCGAGAGCGATAATCGGCGCGGCGAGCAGGAACGATGTCGGTAATCTGACAATGGTGGACATGCGGCCACTCCTTCGATGGTAAAATCTCAGGCTTGATTGATTACACCCGCCTTGCTCTCCCATGAACATCGTTAACGACGGATCGTGATATTTGGCCGATCAGACGCACCGCTCGAATGTATCGGGCGGTTTTGGCGGTAATTTCGGTGGCGCGGGGCGCCGATTTCAACGCATCGCCGCTTCGATAATCGGCACGAATTTGGCGGCAGTTAGGCTGGCGCCGCCGACGAGCGCACCGTCGACATTGTCGACTGCCAGGATCTCTCCGGCATTGGCGCCGGTCACCGATCCGCCATAGAGAAGGCGAATGGCATCCGCCGCGTCGCCAACCAGCGAGCGAAGCTTGGCGCGCGCAATGGCGTGGATGTCGCCGATTTCGTCCATCGTCGGGGTGCGGCCCGTGCCGATCGCCCAGCGCGGCTCGTAAGCGATCGTCAGCCAATCACCGGAGGCCGCATCGGGCACCGATTTCTCGATCTGCGCCTGGACGACGCGCGCGGCGCGGCCCGCATCGCGCTCGGCCTCGGTCTCGCCGACGCAGAGGATGACGCTGAGACCGTGGCGATGCGCGGCGTCGGCCTTGGCCCAGGCATCCTGGCTCGTCTCATGCTGATCGGCACGCCGCTCGCTATGGCCGACGATGGTGAAGCGCGCGCCGGCTTCGACCAGCATCGCCGCCGACAAGCAACCCGTGTGCGCGCCATGATCGGCGTGATGCACGTCTTGCGCCCCGATCGCGAGCGTGGGCACGCGGGCATGCGCCGGGGCGATCAGCGTCGCCGGCACCGCCACCGCGACGTCGACATCGGGGTGCGCGGCAGCGGCGGCAGCGATCGCATCGAGCTCGGCAAGCGCGGCCAGACTGCCGTTCATCTTCCAATTGCCCGCGATCAGCTTGCGGCGCGCCATTGCTCGCTCCCCTTCCATATCAAGCGCGCCGCGATAGCAGGCGCCCCGCACAGCACAAGGTTGATGCGCCGCTTATCCCGGCGTAAGGCGGCGCTTCTCATTCCACTACCGCCATGGTTCCGTCACCCACATGCTGAGTTTCTTTCGCCGTATCATCTATTCGCGCATCGGGGCCGGTGTCGTGATTGCCGGCCTTATCCTGATCGCGCTGGCCTTTGGCCTGAGCGATATCACCGGCCTGCGCAGTGCCGCGCTCGGCGGCCGGCCGACAGGCGATACCCTGGTGACAGTCGGCCGCTACACGCTGTCGCGCGATGATCTGCGCAAGACGATCGACAATGAGTTGCAGCGCGTGCGCCAGCAGCACCCCGAAGCAACCACCGCGGAATTCGTCGCCGCCGGCGGCTTCGACACCGTGCTCGAGCGGATGATCGACGGCCTCGCGATGCGCGCTTTCGGCGAGCAGGCGGGCATTGTGATCGGCAGCAAGGCGATCGACGGCCAGATCGCCAGCATCGGCGCCTTCAAGGGCCCTGACGGCAAGTTCGACAAGACGCGGATGGATCAGGTGCTCAACGCCCAACGGGTGAGCGTCGCCGATCTGCGCAACGATATCGAGCGCGCGGCAGTCAGCCAAACGCTTGCCGCGCCGCTGCTCGGGGCGTCGCAAGTGCCTGACAAGCTTGCCTTGCCCTATGCCGGGCTGCTGCTGGAGCGGCGCACGGGCTCGGTCGGCTTCGTGCCGGCCGCCGTCTTTGCCAAGGGGATCACCCCGACCGATCAGGACATCGCCCGGTGGTACGCCGCCAACCAGGCGCGCTATATGGTGCCCGAGCGTCGCGTGCTTCGCTATGCAATCGTCTCGCCCGACAGCGTGAAGGCCGCCGCGACGCCGACCGAAGCGCAGATCGCCGCTGCCTACAAGGCGAAGGCCGCCGATTATGCCGCGCGCGAAACACGGACGCTGTCACAAGTCGTCGTCGCCGACAAGGCGAGCGCCGACGCGCTGGTCGCCAAGGTGAAAGCGGGCACCGCCATCGATGTCGCGGCAAAGGCAGCAGGTCTGGAAGCCGCGAAACTCGATAAGCTCGACAAGGCGACCTATGCCGGCCAGCAAGGCGGCGACGCGGCGAACGCGGCATTTGCCGCCGCACACGGCGCGGTGGTGGGGCCTGTCAAAGGCGGTCTCGGCTGGCTCGTCATCCATGTCGATGCGGTCGAGCAGGTCGCGGCCAAGTCGCTTGACCAAGCGCGGCCCGAGCTCGCCAACGCGCTGCTCGCCGAAAACAGCGCCGCTCAGCTGCTCGATATCCGCAAAAAGATCGACGCCGCGCTCAACAGCAATGCGACCTTTGCCGAGATCACGGCGCAGCTGCATCTGACTCCGGTCGCCACCGCGCCGATCACCGCCGATGGGCGCGACCCGGCCAAGCCCGACGCAAAGCCCGATCCCCAGCTGGCGCAGGTCGTCCAGGCCGGCTTTGGCGGGCAACCAGGCGATGCGCCGCAGCTCGTTCCGGTTGGCGCCGGCGGCGGTTTTGCCCTGGTCGGCGTCGACCATGTGATCGCTGCCGCACCCGCCCCGCTCGCCGACGTCAAAGCGCGGGTAACCGCCGACATCGTCGCCGATCGTGCCGGCCTGGCCGCCGCCAAGCTCGCCCGCGCGATCGTTGCCAAGGTCGATGGCGGCGCGTCGCTCAGCGCGGCGATCCAGGGCAACGGCGTCACTTTGCCCGCGACCAAGCCGATCGATGCCAAGCGCGCGCAGCTCGTCGCGCTGGGTGAGCGCGTGCCGGCACCGCTCGCTCTGCTGTTCTCGATTCGCGCCAAAACGGCGCGCGCCTTGCCGTCGCCCGATGGCCAGGGCTGGTACATTATTTATCTCGACACGATCACCCCGGGCAGCGCGCAAGCGTTGCCGGCCGTCGTGCAGGGGATGCGCCGCGACATCGGCCGGTCGCTGGGTGACGAATATGTCGCCGAGCTGGCGCTGGCCGCGCGCAAAGTGGTGGGCGTAACGCGCAATGCCGATGCAATCGCCAAGCTCCGTGCCGAGCTGTCAGGCGCTTCCGGCACCGCGCTCCAGCCCTGACCGCCGATGATCGAGGGCATCGACGCCGCCCGAGCAGCGCTCAGTGACGGCCGCCCCGCGCTGGTCTGGCAGCGGCTGGTGGCGGACACCGAAACGCCGGTCGCTGCTGCCCTCAAGCTAATCGAGCCGGGGCGCGGCGATTTCCTGCTGGAATCGGTCGAAGGCGGCTCGGTGCGTGGGCGGCACAGCTTGATCGGCCTGGCGCCTGACCTGGTGTTCCGCGCCGAAGGCAACGCCGCCGAGATCAACCGGCACTGGCTCACCGATCGCGACGCCTTCGTTGCCACCGCCGAGCCCACACTCGCCGCGCTGCGAACGCTGGTCGGGCAATGCCGGATGGACGTGCCCGCCGCGCTTCCCCGCGCGCTCGCCTGTCTGGTCGGCTATTTCGGCTATGAAACGGTGGGGCTGGTCGAGCGGCTGCCGCGCGCGGCCGCGCCAGGCATCGGCTTGCCCGACATGATGTTCGTGCGGCCGACGGTGATCCTCGTGTTCGATCGCCTGGCGGATGCGCTGTTCATTGTCGCACCCGTCTGGCCGGACGGCGGCGCCCACGGCGTCGAGCGCGCGGTGGAGCGGATCGAGGCAACCGCCGCGCACCTCTCGACCGCGCCGCTGCCTGCCCCCGTGCGCGGCGATCCGCTGGCGGTTGAGCCGCAACCGGTGCTGAGCGCGGACGCCTATCGAGCCATGGTCAAGCGCGCCAAAGAGTATATCGTCGCGGGTGACATCTTTCAGGTGGTCCTCGCGCAGCGCTTCACCACGCCCTTCCCGCTGCCGTCGTTCGAGCTTTACCGCGCGCTCCGGCGGATCAATCCCTCGCCGTTCCTATATCACCTCGATCTGCCCGGCTTCGCGCTGACCGGGTCGAGCCCAGAGATCCTCGTCCGCGTCCGCGATGGCGACGTGACGATCCGCCCGATCGCCGGCACCCGCCCGCGCGGCAAGACCGCCGCCGAGGACGAAGCGAACCGCGCCAGCCTGCTCGCCGATCCCAAGGAACGCGCCGAACATCTGATGCTGCTCGATCTTGGCCGCAATGATGCTGGTCGGGTGGCAGCGGCAGGATCGGTGCAGGTCACCGACAGCTACATGGTCGAATTCTACAGCCATGTGATGCACATCGTCTCCAACGTCACCGCGCGGCTCGACGACAAGCATGACGCGATCGAGGCGCTGTTCGCAGGGTTCCCCGCCGGCACCGTCTCGGGCGCGCCCAAGGTCCGCGCCTGCGAGATCATCGCCGAATTGGAGCCGGAAGTGCGCGGCGCTTATGCGGGCGGCGTCGGCTATTTCTCGCCCGATGGATCGATGGATTCGTGCATCGTGCTGCGCACCGCGATCGTGAAGGACGGGGTGATGCACGTCCAGGCCGGCGCGGGCATCGTCGCCGATAGCGACCCCGATTACGAGCAACGCGAATGCGAAGCCAAGGCCGGCGCGCTCTTCTCCGCCGCGCGCGAGGCGGTCGCGCGCGCGGCAGACGCCGGCTTCGGCCAATAGGAAATCAGGGGACGGGCTGGCCGTTCTTGCGCGCCAGCGTTTCGGCGGTCCACTGCTCCAACAACGCGCGGGTGCAGCCGGTCTGGCCGCCCGATCCGACGGTCGAGCACGTGCCGGGCAGACCGGCGGCTCGACGGCCGACATCGTCGACAACCTCGGCGCGCGTCGCCCAGGACCGATTCGCCGCCGTCGGCTCGGATTGGCGCAGATCTTTGGGGATGCGATAGGGTTCATCCAGCGCCCCGCACACGACGATTTCGTCACCCTTGGCCGGCGGGCAAGCTTGCCCCGCCTGCAGCAACACGCTGCGGATACGCTTGGTCGAGGCCGTGACGGGGCGATTATCGTCGGGCTGGCTGGCGTGAATGGTGTCGCCATGATGCTCGATCACCGGCGCATCGGCGGGTGCCGGCTGGTCTTGCGCGATCGCCGCCGCAGGAGCCGTGGCAAGCAACAAGGCAATCATCAAGCGCGTCATCGAAGCGACCTCCTCATTGGCCATTGGCATTCAGTCGCCCCGGTGCGTGCGAGGCCGCAGATGGAGCGAATATCGCTTCGCAAGCGAACCGGCACAAGGCTGTGCATGACGATTTTCAGCGGAAATGCCAGAAAAACGACCGGAAGGAGCGATTGACCGCTCTCAGGCCAGTGATAGTCTCCGCCGCCATGATCCAGCGCCTCCTCAAAACCGCCATCGCCGCTCTCCTTTTTGCCGCAAGCCCGCTCGGTTCGCTCGCGCATGCCGCAGCCCCAGCCGCGGTGGAAGCCGACTTCGTGACTCACGACGTGACCTTCGGATCCAGGGAGCATCTCGATACGGTCCGCATCCATTACCGCACGATCGGCACCCCCCACCGCGACGCGCACGGCGACATCGACAATGCGGTGATGATCCTGCACGGTACCGGCGGATCGGGCGCCAATTTCCTGCAGCCCTATTTCGCCGACGAGCTCTACGGCCCGGGCCAGCCGCTCGATGCCAGCCGCTATTTCATCATCCTGCCCGACAATGTCGGCCATGGCGGATCGACCAAGCCCAGCGACGGCTTGCGCATGGCCTTCCCGCACTATGATTATGGCGACATGGTCGCGCTCCAGCACCGCTTGCTGGTCGATGGGCTGGGCGTGAAGCGGCTGAAGCTGATCCTCGGCACCTCGATGGGCTGTATGCACGCCTTTGTCTGGGGCGAAACCTATCCCGGTTTTGCCGAACATCTCGCGCCCTTCGCCTGCAACGCCGTGGCGCTGGCTGGGCGCAACCGGATGTGGCGCAAAATGGCAATGGATGCGATCCGCACCGATCCCGCCTGGAATGGCGGCAATTACACGAGCGAGCCTGCCGCCGGCATCCGCACCGCCGCCGATCTGCTGATCATCGCCGGGTCCAACCCAATCGCGCTCCAGACGCAGTTCCCGACCGTCGCTGGCGCCGATGCGGCACTCGACCAGGCTTTTGCGCGCGCCAGCAAGTTCGACGCCAACGACGCGCTCTATTATCTCGATGCCTCGCGCACGTACGATCCCTCGGCCGCGCTGGAGAAGATCACGGTGCCGGTGCTCTGGATCAATTCGGGCGACGATTTCATCAATCCGCCCGAGCTAGGCCTTGCCGAGAAAATGGCGAAACGCATGCCACGCGCGCGCTTCGTCCTCATCCCGGCAAGCGCCGACACGCACGGCCATGGCACGCATAGCTGGGCGAAATTCTGGAAAGCCGATCTCGCCCGCCTGCTCGCCGAATAGCCCCTTTGCGCTTGGGCGATCGCGGCGCTAAGGCGGCGCGCTCATGATCCTCGTTATCGACAATTATGACAGCTTCACTTGGAACCTGGTCCACTATCTGATGGAACTGGGCGCTGAGGTGCGCGTGGTCCGCAACGATGCGCTGAGCGCCGCCGATGCGCTGGCGAGCAATGCGCACGGCTTCCTGATTTCGCCCGGCCCCAAGACGCCCGACGACGCCGGCGTCTCGCTCGATCTCGTCGCGGCGTGTGCCGACGCCGGCAAGCCGTTGCTCGGTGTGTGCCTCGGCCATCAGGCGATCGGCCAGCATTTCGGCGGGCGTGTCGTGCGCGGCGGACTGATGCACGGCAAGACATCGCCGGTGCGGCATGACGGCACCGGGCTGTTCGAAGGCCTGCCCTCCCCCTTCACCGCGACGCGCTATCATTCGTTGATCGTCGAGGACGCGCCCGCCGAGCTGATCGTCAACGCCGCCGCCGATGACGGCTCGGTCATGGGCTTCCGCCACGCGACGCTGCCGATCCATGGCGTGCAATTTCACCCCGAAAGCATCGCGACCGAGCACGGCCATGCGATGCTGGCGAATTTCCTACGGCTTACCAGCCTGCCCGTGGCGGAGCGGGTGTGAGCGAACGTCTCTTTCGTCACCCCGGCCTTGAGCCGGGGTCCAGCTTCTTCGAGCGCTGGATAGCAGCGGGACCCCGGGTCAAGCCCGGGGTGACGCGTAGGATTTAGCGGCGGAATGATGCTCCCCGACCCTATCCACCCGCTCTCACGCGAGGCAGCGGCACAGGCGTTCGCCGATATCCTCGACGCACGCGCCAGCGAAGACGCCATCGCCGCGTTCCTGATAGCGCTGACCAAGCGCGGCGAGACCGCCACCGAAATTGCCGAGGCGGCACGGGCATTGCGAGAGCGGATGATCACCGTCGCCGCGCCGCCGGGCGCGATCGACGTGTGCGGCACCGGTGGCGATGGCCACCACACGCTCAACGTCTCGACTGCGGTCGCGTTGGTCGTCGCCGCGTGCGGTGTGCCGGTCGCCAAGCACGGCAATCGCGCCGCCTCGAGCAAGGCCGGCGCGGCCGATACGCTCGAAGCACTGGGCCTTAACCTCGATCGCGCCGGCGCCACCGCAGAGGTCAGCCTGAACGACATCGGCATCGCCTTCCTGTTCGCGGCCAATCACCACCCGGCGATGGCGCGGATCACGCCCATTCGAAAGCGGATCGGCCGGCGCACCATCTTCAATCTGATGGGCCCGCTTGCCAATCCCGCCCGTGCGACACGCCAGCTGATCGGCATTGCCCGTCCCGATTTCGCGCCGACCTATGCCGATGCGCTCGCCCAGCTCGGCACCGAGGCGGCGTTGGTCGTCTCGGGCGACGAAGGGCTCGACGAACTGTCGGGGGCCGGCGCCAGCGTCGCGATCGGTATCGGCGCGATCAGCTTTCCGACGCGGGTCGTGCCCGAGGATGCCGGCTTGCCGCGCCACCCGATCGCCGCGGTCCGGGGCGGCGACGCGGCCTATAACGCCGCCGCGCTGCGCCGCTTGCTGGCTGGCGAGACCGGCCCCTATCGCGACGCCGTATTGCTCAACGCCGCCGCCGCGCTGATGGTAGCGGGCGAAGCCGCAACGCTGGCCGAAGGCGTCGAGGAAGCCGCCGAGGCGATCGACAAGGGCCTTGCCAAGGCGCTGCTCGACTGCTGGATCGCTTTTTGATGGGCACGATTCTCGACCGCATCCTGGAAACCAAGCGCGCCGATGTCGCCGCGCGCAAAGCATGCACCTCGCTCGGCGATCTCGAGGCGCAGATCCGCGCGCAGACGCCGCCGCGCGGGTTCAAGGCCGCGCTTGATCGCCGCGCCGAAACCGGGCCCGCACTGATCGCCGAAATCAAGCGCGCCAGTCCGTCCAAAGGCCTGATCCGCGAGGATTTCGATCCGCCCGCGCACGCGCGCGCCTATCAGGCCGGCGGCGCAACCTGTCTTTCGGTGCTGACCGACGAGCCGTGGTTCCAGGGCTCGGACGACGATCTGATCGCGGCCCGCGCGGCGGTGTCACTCCCCGTGCTGCGCAAGGATTTCATGGTCGATCCCTGGCAAGCGCATGAGGCGCGCGCGATCGGCGCTGATGCGATCCTGCTGATCATGGCCGCGCTCGACGATGCGGCGTTGGCCGAGATCGAGGCGGCTGCGACCGATTGCGGTCTTGATGTGCTCATCGAAGTGCACGATGCGCGCGAAATGGAACGCGCGATGAAGCTCCAATCGCGGCTGATCGGCGTCAACAACCGCGATTTGCGCGATTTCAGCGTCGATTTCGCGCGCACCTTTGAACTCATCGCCAAAGCGCCCAAGGGGTGCACCTTCGTCGCCGAAAGCGGGCTTTCGACGCGCGCCGATCTCGACAGCATGGCAGAGCACGGCGTCCGCTGCTTCCTCGTCGGCGAGGCGCTGATGCGCGCCGACGATATCGAGGCGGCGACGCGGGCGCTGCTCGGGCAATGAGCGAGCTGACCCATCTCGACGCGACCGGCGCGGCGCGGATGGTCGATGTCGGCGGCAAGGCAGAGAGCGCGCGCGAAGCGGTTGCCGAGGGCCGCATCAGCATGTCGGCAGAGGCCGCGCGCGCGATCCGCGACGGCGCCGTCGCCAAGGGCGATGTGCTCGCCACCGCGCGCATCGCCGGCATCATGGCCGCCAAGCGCACCGCCGAGCTGATCCCGCTCTGCCACCCGCTGCCGCTCGACCGGGTGACGATCGAGCTCGCGGTGGACGATGAAGGCGTCACCGTCACCGCGACCTGTGCTTGCACCGCCCGCACCGGCGTCGAGATGGAAGCGATGACCGCCGCCAGCGTTGCGCTGCTCACCATCTACGACATGGCCAAGGCGGTCGATAAAGGCATGACGATCGAGCATGTCCGCCTGCTCCGCAAATCGGGCGGCAAGTCGGGCGACTGGCAACGTTAGGCCCCGACGCCTCCCCCACTGAGACGCCGCTGGTCCGCGTCGCGCGGTGTCATTGCGGCGCACTCTCCGCAACCACTACCGGCGAGCCGCGCAAAATCTCGATGTGCCATTGCCGCGATTGCCAGCGCCGCACCGGTAGCCTGTTCAGCATCGCCGCCTTCTTCGCGCGCGACGACGTCGTCACCGCTGGCGGCAACGCCGTGTTCGAGCGGCCATCGGCGAGCGGTCATCCTGTCGCTTTCCATTTCTGCCCGGCCTGCGGCACCAGCCTGTGGTGGGAAGCGCGCCGACTGCCCGAGCTGATCGGCATCGCCGTCGGCGCTTTTGCCGATCCGGATTTTCCCATGCCCGAGCAAGCCGTCTGGGCCGTGGATCGCCACGAATGGCTGGCTCTGCCGCCCGATATGCCGCTTCACGAGCGCAACCCGGTGCGCAACGGATGAGCGGCGGCCTGATTTCGGTCGCCGAGGCGCAGGCGCGGCTGCTTGCGATGGCGACGCCGGTCTCGAGCGAGTCCGTCCCGCTCCGCCAGGCCGCCGGGCGCCGGGCAGCCGAGGACATCATCGCCAGGCGCACGCAACCCTATACCGACCTCTCCGCGATGGACGGCTATGCGATCCGCTATGCCGATTTGCCGGGGCCGCTTACCCTGATCGGCGAAAGCGCTGCGGGGCATCCCTTCGCCGGCACGATCAACCCCGGCGAGACGGTGCGCATCTTCACCGGCGCGGCACTCCCTGCCGGCGCCGATACGGTGATGGTGCAGGAAGAAGTGCGCGCCGATGGTGCGGCCATCGCGCTCATCGGCGAAGGGCCACCGCGCCAAGGCGCCAATGTCCGCCGCCGCGGGCTGGATTTCAGCGCTGGTGACGCACTCGTCGCGCGCGGCGAGCGGCTGACGCCGGCGCGGATCGCGCTCGCCGGCGCCGCAGGCCATGGCGCGCTCGCCGTCAACCGCCCCATCCGCGTCGCGCTGATCGCGACCGGTGACGAGCTCGTTCCCCCCGGAACCGACGCAGCCGAGGGCGCACTCCCCGAAACCAACGCGGTCATGCTGGCCGCGTTGCTGGCCGATCTGCCGGTCGAAATCAGCGACCTCGGCATCATCCCTGACCGGCTCGACGCGCTGACCAAAGCCTTCGCCAGCGCCCATGCCGATCTGATCGTGACGACCGGCGGCGCCTCGGTCGGCGACCACGATCTGGTGCGCCCGGCGCTGCAGGCAGCGGGCGGCGCGATCGATTTCTGGCGGATCGCGCTCAGGCCGGGCAAGCCGATGCTCGCCGGCACGCTCGGGGACGCGCTGGTGGTGGGGCTTCCGGGCAACCCGGTCTCCGCCTTCGTGACCGCCCAGCTTTTCGTCCGCCCGCTGATCGCGGCGCTGGGCGGCGCGCGCGATCCGCTACCACCGACGATGACCGCGACGCTCGACAAGCCGCTTCCGGCCAATGACAAGCGCCAGGATTATCTGCGGGCGCGCGTCGATCAGGGGCAGGTCAGCGTGGCGAAAGTCCAGGACAGTTCGATGCTGCGCGCGCTCGCCGCTGCCAATTGCCTCGTCATCCGCGCACCGCACGCCCCCGCGGCCGCTGCGGGCGATCAAGTACAGATTTTACCGATCGCTTGACTTCGCGAATCATGTTTCCTAAACGTTCGGCGTCCGTTCTGGGACGGAGGAACACGAATGCTCACGCGCAAGCAGCACGAGTTGATCTGCTTCATCGATGACCGCTTGAAGGAAACCGGCGTCTCGCCCTCGTTCGAGGAAATGAAGGAGGCGCTTGACCTCAAATCCAAGTCGGGCGTGCATCGGCTGATCAGCGCGCTGGAGGAACGGCAATTCATCCGCCGCCTGCCCAACCGCGCCCGCGCGCTCGAAGTGCTGCGCATGCCCGAAAGCGGTCGCGGCGGCGCTGCAGTCAAGGCGGCGAGCCCGTCGGTACCCGCCAATGTCCGCGCCATGCCGCAGCCCGCCAACGACGTGATCGAAATCCCGCTGCATGGGCGGATCGCGGCGGGCTTGCCGATCGAGGCGTTCGAAAGCCATGCGAGCCTGGCGGTGCCGGCCGCCTTGCTCGGGTCGGGCGAGCATTATGCGCTGGAAGTATCGGGCGACTCGATGGTCGATGCCGGCATTCTCGATGGCGATTATGCGCTCATCCGCCGCACCGAAGTCGCGCGAGATGGCGAGATCGTCGTGGCGCTGATCGACGAGATGGAAGCGACGCTCAAATATTTCCGCCGCGAAGGCGCGATGGTGCGGCTCGATCCGGCTAATCGCGCGTACGATCCGCAGCGATACGAGCCGGGTCAGGTCCGCATCCAGGGCAAGCTCTCGGGCCTGCTTCGCCGCTACGATTGATCGGAATGACCGGCGGCGCGCGCCAGGGGTGCGCGTCGCCGGGATGATTGACGGTGGCGATGCGGCCATCGGCCAAGGTGATCGAAATGCCGCCGGTTTGGGCGAGCACGGGCCGATCGAGCTTCAGCCAGCGCGGCGTGCAACCGCGCGGCAAGCGGCGATCGCTGATGACGATATCGGCGGCAGCACAGGCCGGGATGAACGCGGCCCAGGGCACGGGATAGGAACTGCGCGTCGCCAGCACGCGCCACGTCCGGCCGCCGCGCTTGATATCGGCGATACACAAATCCTGGCTGCACCGCGCTTCCGGCTGGTCTGACAGGAAATCGGGATCGTCGATCGTGCCGCCAATCTCGGCGAGCATCGCCTGGGTGTAATCACCCGCACGATCGCGCAGCATCGCGATACCACCATGCGCATCCCGGATAGCGACGTGGCGTCCATCGCCCGTCACCAGCACATCCGGCGCCGGCGTCAGCAACGCCCAGGCCGCGCCGACCAGCGCCGGTGCCAGCCCAAGCAACCGCCAGCGCGTGCGCCACAGCCCAAGCCATAGCAACCCCGCCATCATCAGCGCGAACGCGCCCCACGGCATCGATGGCAGCGCCGCAACCGCGCCCGGCAGGCCAGCAACATAATGCGCGATCCACAGCAGCAGATCGATCGCCTTGCCCGTCGCCCACCAGAAAGGCGCGCCCAGCCCCACCGCATCGGCCAGCAACGCCAGTGCCTCGGCCGGCATGATGACAAAGGTGGTCAGCGGAATGGCGACGATATTGGCGACCGATCCGTACAGCCCGGCGCGATGAAAATGATAGACGCTGATCGGCGCAAGCACCGCTTCGACGACGAGACCGGTCAAGAGCAGCGACGCGACCTCGCGCCCCTGCCGGCGCCACCACGCCTCCTCGCGCTTCATCAGCCAGCCCCGCACATGCGGCTCGTCGTGCAGCGCAACGATCGCGGCGACGGCAGCAAAGGAGAGCTGGAAGCTCGGCCCCGCCGCCGCTTCGGGCACGGTCAGCAGCACCGCGACCGCGCCGGCGGCAACCAGCCGCAGCGTCATCGCCTCGCGCCCCAGCATCAAGGCGGCGAGCACAAGCAGCGCGGCGACGCACGACCGCACCGTCGGCACCTCGGCGCCGGTCAACAGCGTGTAGCCGATCGCGGCGACCGCCCCTGCCCCCGCCGCCACCATCGGCAACCGCACCCGCAACGCCAACCACGGGAACAGCGCGAGCAGGCGGATCACCAGCACCATCGTCGCGCCGACCGTCGCGGTCAGGTGGAGGCCGCTCACCGACAACAGATGCGCGAGGCCCGCGCGCCGCATCGCATCGGCGTCAGCCAGCGGGATCGCGCCCTGATCGCCCGTTGCCAGCGCGGCGGCAATGCTGCCCGCCGGCCCCGGCGCGCTCGCCTGGATATGCGCCGACAGCGCCTCGCGCACGCCGTTCAGCCAATCCCAGGCGGACGAGGTCGTGCCGCGCTTGACCAGCTCGACCGGACCGAACCCCCGCCCCGTCGCGCCAACGCCATCGAACCACGCGACCTGCGCATAATCATAAGCGCCAGGCAACGCCGGCGGGGGCGGCGGCAGCAGCCGGGCGCCGAGCCGGATCACCGCGCCATCGGCCAGCCCTGCCGGCACATCCGCCATCTGCAGGTTCACGCGCAGATGCGGCGGCAGCGTCGAGACTCTGGCGGGCTTACCCTCCCCGTCCGCCAGCAACCGCACCGGCGCCAACCGCAGCCGCACCAGCCCGCGCGGCGGCAGCGGCTCGATCCGCTCGACCCGCGCCTCCAGCCGCACGATCGTCGGCCCGGCCAACACCGGACCACGCACCCATTCCGCTCGCGCCCAGAGCATCGCCAGCCCCAGCGCCGTCGCCAGTGCCGCCATGCCCAGCGCGCGCGGCGCCCGTCCCCCGCCCGGCAAGGCCAGCCCGATCAGGCCAATCCCGCCCAAGCCAGCCAGCGCCAGCGACCAGTCGCGCGGATCAGGCAGCAGCAGCCACAGCGCCACGCCCGCGCATTGCGCGACCGGCAACCACAGCACGAGTTGATCGCGCTCCGCCTCCAACCAGCTTTCCAAGGCACGATATTCCCCGCCCAGCCATCGGCGCCCGATTTGAAGCGGCGCGAGCCCCATGCTAGGGGCTTCCGTGGCTGAACTGGCCATCTGGTTTAACCCCCCACGGTTTCGCCAAGATATCAACTTATTGGGAGCAAGCGCGGTTGAGCGCAACCATAGATCCCGCCGCACCCGCCGGCGCCGCCATCGTCACGCGTTTCGCGCCCTCGCCGACGGGCTATCTCCATATCGGCGGGGCGCGCACCGCGCTGTTCAACTGGCTGTTCGCCCGCCACCATGGCGGCAAGTTTCTGCTGCGCATCGAGGATACCGATCGCGCGCGCTCGACCCAATCGGCGATCGACGCGATCCTTGATGGCATGCGCTGGCTCGGCCTCGATTGGGATGGGCCTGAAGTCTATCAATTCAGCCGCGCCGCGCGCCATGCCGAGGTCGCCGAGCAGCTGCTCGCCGCCGGCCACGCGTATAAATGCTTCGCCACGCCTGAGGAATTGGCCGAGCTGCGCGCCGCGCAACAGGCCGCGAAACAGCCGATTCGCTATGATGGCCGTTGGCGCGACCGCGACCCGGCGGAGGGCGGCAATGCGCCCTTCGTGATCCGGCTCAAGGCGCCCCGCGAAGGCGCGGTGACGATCGACGATCAGGTCCAGGGACCCGTGACGGTCAACAATGCCGAGATCGACGATTTCGTGCTGCTCCGCTCGGACGGTACGCCGACCTATATGCTCGCGGTGGTCGTCGATGATCACGATATGGGCGTCACCCATGTCATTCGCGGCGATGATCACCTCAACAACGCGTTCCGCCAATTGCCGATCATCCGGGCGATGGATGTCATCGAGGGCGGTTGGCCCGACCCTGTCTATGCCCACATCCCGCTGATCCACGGCGCGGATGGGGCCAAGATGTCAAAGCGGCACGGGGCCACGGGCGTCGACGCATACCGTGGCGAGCTCGGCATCCTTCCCGAAGCTCTTGGCAATTATCTCCTCCGCCTCGGCTGGGGCCATGGCGACAACGAGATCATCAGCCGCGAGCAGGCGATCGCCTGGTTTGATCTCGCCGGTGTCGGCAAATCACCAAGCCGGTTCGATCTGAAGAAGCTCGAGAACCTCAACGGTCATTATATCCGTGAGGCTGATGATGCGCGGCTTGCCGATCTGGTCTCTCATCGTCTCGACCCCGCGCCCGATGCCGATCAGCGCGCGCTCATCGCCCGCGCCATGCCGGTGCTCAAGCCGCGCGCGGCCAATCTCATCGATCTGGCCGATGGCACCCGCTTTCTCTTCGACGTGCGCCCCCTCACCATCGAGCCCGACGCCGCCGCGCTTCTCGCTGGTGATGCACCCAAGTTACTCACGGCTGCACATGCCGCGCTTGACGCCACCAATGGCTGGGATACGGAAGCGCTGGAAGCAGCGATAAGGCAGGTTGCGGAACAGGCAGGCGTCAAGCTGGGGGCGGTGGCACAGCCGCTCCGCGCGGCGCTGACCGGTCGGCGGACATCGCCTGGCATTTTCGATGTGCTCGCCTTGTTAGGGCGAGAGGAAAGCCTGGCTCGCATCGCCGATCAGATGGCCGTGACCGAAACGAATTGAAGGAAGGAACGCACGCGATGACCGACACCGCCAAGCTCAGCATCGACGGCAGCGATTTCGATTATGAGGTCATTTCCGGGTCGGTCGGCCCCGAAGTCGTCGATATCCGCAAGCTCTACGCGCAGACCGGCGTGTTCACTTTCGATCCCGGCTTCACCTCGACCGCGAGCTGCGAATCGGCGCTGACCTATATCGATGGGGATGAAGGTGTGTTGCTCCATCGCGGCTACCCGATCGGTCAGCTCGCCGAGCATTCGAGCTTCATGGAAGTCTGCTATCTGTTGCTGAACGGTGAACTGCCGAGCCAGCAGGGCCTCGCCGATTTCAGCCACACCATCACCCGCCACACCATGCTGCACGAGCAGCTGATGACCTTTTATCGCGGCTTCCGTCGCGATGCGCACCCGATGGCGGTGATGTGCGGTGTGGTCGGTGCGCTCAGCGCCTTTTATCACGACTCGACCGACATCACCGATCCGCACCAGCGCATGATCGCGAGCCATCGCCTGATCGCCAAGATGCCGACGATCGCGGCGGCGGCGTATAAATATTCGGTCGGCCAGCCCTTCATGTATCCCAAGAACTCGCTGAGCTACACCGGCAATTTCCTGCGCATGACCTTCGGCGTGCCGGCCGAGGATTATGAAGTGAACCCGGTGGTCGAGCGCGCCCTCGATCGCATCTTCATCCTGCATGCCGATCACGAGCAGAATGCCTCGACCTCGACCGTGCGGCTGGCCGGCTCGTCGGGCGCCAATCCGTTTGCGTGCATCGCGGCGGGCATTGCCTGCTTATGGGGCCCGGCGCATGGCGGCGCCAACGAAGCCGCGCTCAACATGCTGCGCGAGATCGGCACGCCCGACCGCATTCCGCATTATATCGAGCGCGCCAAGGACAAGAACGATCCGTTCCGCCTGATGGGCTTTGGCCACCGCGTTTATAAAAACTATGATCCGCGCGCGACGGTGATGCAGCAGACGGTGCGCGAAGTGTTCAAATCGCTCAATGTCACCGATCCGGTGTTCGAAACCGCGCTGCGGCTCGAGGAAATCGCGCTCAACGATCCCTATTTCATCGAGAAGAAGCTGTTCCCCAACGTCGATTTCTATTCGGGCATCATCCTGTCGGCGATCGGCTTCCCGACGACGATGTTCACCGCGCTGTTCGCGCTTGCCCGCACTGTCGGCTGGGTGGCGCAGTGGAACGAGATGATCTCGGACCCCGCGCAGAAAATCGGTCGCCCGCGCCAGCTCTACACCGGGCCGGTGCAGCGCGACTATGTCCCGCTGAGCCACCGCTGATGGCCCGCGCCGTCACCGCCATTATTGGCGTCCTCGCGCTGCTCATGGGCCTGCTCTGGGTCGGCCAGGGGTTGGGCCATATCCATTGGCCGGCGAGCAGCTTCATGCTCGACCAGCGACCCTGGGCCGTGCGCGGCGCGGTCCTCGCTGCGGTGGGACTGGCCGCGATCTGGTGGTCGCGGCGGCGTTAAGGCGCGCCGCGACCGGTTAAATTCTCAAGCCGGCTTGGCGCCTTTGGTCGTGCAGCTGACAAACTTGCCGTTGAGGCGGCATCGCGTTGTCTTCACGGGCTTGGGCGGCGGGCATTTGATGAACTTGCCTTTGGCGTCCTTGCACGGCGCCGCGAGCGCCGCAGGGGCGCCCACTGATAGCGCCAGCATCGTGGCGGCGAGAATTGCCTTACGCATCACTGCTCTCCCAGACCGTTTTCGGTGCGAGCAGCCTAGCCCCGCGGGCGGGCGCGTCAATCGCCGTCAGTGTGGCGGTAGGGCAGCGTGAAGACGAAGCGCGCGCCCATGCCCGGCGCGCTGTCGACGGTGACGTCGCCGCCCATCGCGCGCGCCAGGCGGCGGGCGATGTAGAGGCCAAGGCCGCTGCCGCCCGCTTCCTGCGCATCGACGCGCTCGAATTTCTCGAAAATCCGCTCCTGATCCTCGATCGCGATGCCGCGCCCCTGATCGGCAACGATCACCGCCGCGCGATCGCCATCGCGTTCGGTGCGCAGCCACACCATGCCGCCTTCGGGCGAATAGCGCACGGCATTGCCCACCAGATTGACCAGCACTTGCAGCGCGCGGCGGAATTCGCCGGTGGCGGGCAAGGCGTCGATCTCGGTCGGCTTGTCGATGCGGACATTGGCGGCCGTCGCCCGCACCGCGAGCAGTCCCGCCGCGCGCCGCGCGACATCGGCCATGTCGATCGGTTCCGGGGTGGTCGCAAAATCGGGCCGCTCGATCGCGTTCAAGTCGACGAGATCGTCGATCAGCCCGAGCAGATGGCGCCCGGCGGTCGCGATGTCGCTCGCATAATCGGCATAATCCTGGCGGAGCGGGCCTTCCGATTGCGCGCTGATGCTGTCGGCATTGGCGATGATCCGGCCGAGCGGCGCGCGCAGCGCCTTGTCGAGCCGGCCGGCAAAGGCATCGGGCAGCGCGGTCGCCGAGCCCTCGGCGCTTTCGGGCAGCAACTTGTCGCGCGGCTGGCGCGCTTCTGCCATCATGGTCGCGCCGAAAAAGCCGGTAAAGCCGCCCGACGCATCGAAGCGCGGTGTCGCGCTCAGCCGCACATCCTGGCTGCCGATGCGCAGCCGCGCCGGCTGATTGTCGAACCGCTCATGCGTCGCGAGCGCGTTGAGGATCGGGAAGTCGCCGGCATCATCCTCGCCTAGCGCGAACAGCTTGGTCAGCGGCTGGCCGATCAGCGCGGTCGAATCGAAGCCATGGCGCGCCCCGGCGCCGACCGAGATGTAGCTCAATTTGAGCGCGGAATCGGTTTCCCACACCCAGTGCGCGGCGGTGCGGACGAAATCCATCGCCCGGTCTTGCTCGCTTGCCGCCGGTGCCCAGGCAGCGCGCGCGCGCCAGCCGGTGATGTGGAGCGTAACGCCGCCCTCCTCGCCCTCGGGGATCGCGCGGACCCAGAGTTCGACGTCCTGATCGCCATCCGCCGCGATCACCGAGCGCGACACGAGAATGCCGAGCCGCTTCGCCAGCCGCGCCAGCGTCGCGAGCTGCGGCACCGCGATCGGTGCACCAATCGCACCGCCCGCGCGCCGGTTGAGGTCGTTCAAGCGCGCATCGGCTTCGACCAGCCGGCCCTGCGCGTCGACGCGCCCCGTGGCGGGCGGAAAGCGCGGATCGATGACGTTCATGCCGCTTTTCCTCGCACCAGCGCACGCGCGGCGGCGCGGAAATCGGGGTGGCGCTTGAGCGGCACCATTGCCAGCCGCGCGTCCGCCGGATCGATCGCACCGATCGTATCGAGATGATCGGCAAAGCCGTCGAGGTCGCGACGCGGATCGGCTTCGCACAGCACCAGCCCGATCCGGGCGATGGCGTCGCGCGGCAAGCCGAGCGCGCGCGCGGCGATCCACAAGCGATCGGCAACGGGATCGATCACCATCTCGCGCGCCAGATCATAATCGATGCCGAGCGCATGCGCGATCACCGCGATGAACAGCGGCAAGCGCCGGTCGCGCAAGGTTTCCGTCGCAAGATCGGCGAGTTCAGCCGGCGTCGCGTCGATCGCGGCGGCAAGCTGGACCGCAGCGGCCTCGACACGGTCGCTCTCGTCATGCGCGGCGAGGCTGCGCAGCGCGGCATCGGTCAGCACGCGATCGAGCACCGCCTGCGTCGTCGGGGTCAGACCCGACGACAAGGCAGCGATCGCTGCGACGACCGCCCAGACCAGGCGATGGTGCAGCTCGGCCGGCAGATCGGTGCGCACCGGCGCATTGCCTTCAACCGGCGCGCGCCGACGGCCCTCAGCGGCGAGATACGCATTGGCAGCATTGGCGACGATGCCATCGGGCGCGGTCGCCAGCCGAACGATCAGGCTCGCGCCTTCATCGCCCGAGGGGGCTTGTGCGGGCAGCGCCTCGCCGATCATGTCCTGCATCGTCCGCGCGAGCAGTTCGGCAACCAGCTCGGGATCGCCGAGCACGCCCGATCGCAGCAGCAGCGCCTCGACATCGCCCGAGGGATGCGCCAGCCGATCGGCCAGTGCCGCTTCCCCCTGCACGGTCAGCACGCGCACCGCATGCGCGCGAATTTCGCCGTCGAGCGCCGCGATCATGGCCGACAGCGCATTGGCGACTTCGGCGCGGGTGCGGTCGTCGATCCAGAGATCGGCGGGCTCGGCAAGCTGCGAAACCGCCGCTGCCATCCGCGCGGACGCGCGCGCCTCCGCCGCCGCGGCGCGCGCGAGCAGCTGGCCGACACCCTGATGGGCGCCCTCGACAATGTCGTCCGCGTCGATCGACATGGCACCCGGGATACGAAAAGGCGGTTAACTTCGCGCTAAGCCTGGCGACGCAGCGCCTCGATCGCCGCGCCGAGCGATAATGCCGCATAGAGGGCCCCGATGCCAAGCCCGATCACGCCCTGCCCCAGCCAAATAAACGGGACAAGCAGCAGCGGATAGGCCGCGGGCGCGCCCCACCAGCTGCGGCGCGGGCGGGCGTCGGCGGCGCGCTCGGTCAGGCCGGCAAGAACGACCAGCGCCAGCGCGAGGATCACCGCGCTTGCCGTGCCCGCCGCATCGCTCAAGCCACGCCCGAGCAGCATCACCGCCGCCGCCGAGCCGCCAAGCAAGCCCGCCGAGGCGAGCCGTGCCTGATCGATCTCGTCGCGCATCCAGGCAAGCACGCCCGCCAGCATCATCCCGAAATCGGCGAGCACCACCAGCGGCATGCCGATGCCGCTCCACCGCCACGCGAGCAGCACCAGCCCTGCGACCAGCACCGCCGCCGCTCCACCGGCCACCGCGAGCGCGCTCCAGCCCCGATCGATCAGCATCGGCAGAATGCGCCGCGCAACGGGCCCCTGAACATATCGGTCGATCCACGCCGCTCGGCCCGACACATGCGCCGACACCAAAGCCTCGTTGCGCGCCGCCAGCCGCCGCGAATCATGCTCGACGCCATGGCCGGCGGCGACCGCATCAGCGGGGAGCGGCAGCTGCGCCGCGCCGTTCTGCGCGGTGACCCTCAACAGAGTGGACGCAAAATCATAGTCGCCCGGCAGCGCCGCGACATCGGCGAGCCGCGCCACCCCGACCCGCGCGACGCCCGCCCAGATCGCGTCAGCACCTACGCGCTCGAGCCCCGGTAACGCCGCCGCGTCGCTCGTCACCAGCAGCGCGTCGTCGCCTTCGACCGCGAACGGCGCAATCACCTGATCGGTCGTCACCAATCCGTCCGCCAGCACCAGCAGATGCGCGAGCGGATGCACCTTGTCCGCCGCCTCGCGCGCCGATCGCACTGCATCGACCGCCAGCCCGCGCCGCGTCAGCCGATTGATCGCGCCGAGCAGCTCGGGCGTCAGCCGCGTCACGACCACCAGCAAATGCCCCGCTCCCGCCGCGACCAGCAGCCGCGCCTGGAACTCGATCAGCGTCGCGCCGCCAAAGGGCAAGGTCGCGGCGAGGTGATCGGGCCGGTCGACGGCGTCATCAGTCGCGAAAATCAGGCCGGTAAGCATGGCCTTTGGCTGTTAGGCGGTTCGGTTCGACTTGGCAAAGGGCGCCAGCCGCGCCGCCGCCCGCTCAGCCGCGCGGCATCACCCGGCGCAAGCGCTTCAGGCACTCCGCATCGCCCACCGGCGCGCGATTGGCCGCATCCGCTGCCGCCATCAGCCGGATCGCGCCGAAGCTCGCGGCCAGGCTCTTGAGCTTGCCGGTCGCGGCTTCCCAATCCGCCTGCGTCGCGGCCGCTTCCACCGCCGCGAAATCGCGCAGCGCGCTTTCGCCGAACGCCAGGCGCAACTCGGCGATCAATTGCGGGTCGTCGCCCACCGCCGCTGCCAGAGTCGCATCGATCGCGCCGGGATCATAAGCCATCCGTTCGCGCTAGCGCCTGCCGGTTAACGCCGCGTTATGCGCGCCCGATCACCAAGCTATTTGCTTTGAGTGCGACGATTTCGTGATAAACAACGGCCATGACAGGGGGATCGCGCATCATCGACATCCGCAACCGGGGCGGCAAGGAGCGGACGCCGGTCGATCTCGGTCCCATCGAGGCGACCGAACCGGCCATGGCAGCAGACGAGCCTCTTGACCTCGATATCCCGGTCGCCGCCGAAGCGCCGGCGGTTGCCGAGGACGATATCGAGGCGCCGCGCCGCTCGCCGTGGCGGATCATCGGCCCGGTTCTGGCGGTCGGCGCGTCGCTCGGCTGGCTCGGCGGTATGGTCGCGCTGATCGGCCCGGCCAACATCGCCGCCCTGCCGCCGGTATCGCTCGCCGAGTTGATCGCGGCCTTGTGCGTGCCGCCCGCGCTGATCGGCGTGCTCTGGCTGCTCGCGATGCGCACCAGCGCGGCCGAGGCGCGGCGGTTCGGCGATGTCGCTGCCGCGATGCGCGCGGAAGCCGCCGTGCTCGAGCGGACCGTCTACAACCTCAACCGCCAGATCGATGCCAATCGCGTGATGCTCGCCGAGCAGACCACCGCGCTGATGGCGATGGGCGACGCCGCAGCCCAACGGCTGACCGCGATCAGCACCGGCATGGCGCACGAAGTCGCCAGCGCCAATGATCAGGCCGCGCGGCTGACCGACGGCATCACCGCCGCGCAGGCTAGTCTCAGCGTTCTGCTCGCCTCGCTTCCCCGCGCGGTGGGCGAAGCAGGCGAGATGAAGCAATCGATCGAGACGGCGGGCCTCGCCGCCTCAGAGCAGGCCGCCGCGCTCGACGCGCAGATCACCGCGCTCACCGATCGCGGCCGCGAGGCCGATGCGCTTGCCAGCGGCGCGGCGCAGAAGCTTGCCGCGCACATTGCGCGGATGGAAGCGACCAGCGAAACCGCCGGCGCGCGGCTCGAAGCCGTCACCGCGGATATGTCGGCGGCAGTCGATGGCCTGCTCGGCCGCACCGCCAACGCCGTCGACGAAGCGCGCAAGGGCATCGAGGCGCAGGGCGACGCGATGCTGGCGATGGTCGAGGCCAACCAGGCGCATCTGTCGCGCGCCTCGACTGAATCGGTCGATGCCCTGGCGCAGCGCATCGACCTGATCGAGGCGGCGATCGATCGTGTCGCGGCAAGGATCGCGGCTCAACGCGACGCCAGCACGGCGTTGGTCGAGGTGGTCAGTCGCGATTTCGACGGGGTCGAAAACAAGGTCGCCGCTTTCCACGCCCAGGGGCTGGAGCGCACCCAGATGCTCGCCGCCTCGATCAGCGCGCTCGGCGGCTCGGCCGATGCGATGACCGAATCGCTGCGGCTGGGCGAGGACATGGCGCGCCGCGTCATCAACACCGCCGAAGACCTGCTGACCAGCATGGACGCCGCCGCGCGCGAGATCGACGAGACATTGCCCGAAGCGCTCGAACGGCTCGACGCGCGCATCATTGACAGCCGCAAGGTGGTGAGCGCGGCCAAGCCCGAACTGCTCGCGCTGGTAACAGCCGCGGAAAGCACCCACGATGCGATCGAGGCGATCGCGCAGGTGCTGACCAGCCAGCGCCAGACGCTCGATCAGCTCACCGCGACGCTGCTAGAAGCGCTGCGCAGCGGCGAGGACAAGGCGCGCGTGCTCGGCCAAGCGATGGACACGACGATCACCCGCGCCAACGACTTTGCCGAAAGCGCCGCGCCCCGCCTGGTCGAGGCGATGATGCGCGTGAAGGACACCGCCAATACCGCTGCCGAGCGCGCGCGCGAGACGCTGGCGAGCGTCATCCCCGATGCCGCGAGCTCGCTCGAAATCGCCAGCGCCCAGGCGATGCAGCGTGCGATCAGCCATGGCGTCGAGCGCCACATCGCCGAGATCATCCAGGCGACCGACGCCGCCGTTGCCGCCGCGACCCGCGCGTCCGAGCGGCTCTCAAGCCAGATGATGACGATCGCCGAGACCACGGCGATGGTCGAAAACCGAATCGAAGAAGCGCGTGCCGAGCGCGACAAGGCGGAGACCGAGAGCTTCGGCCGCCGTGCCTCGCTGCTGATCGAAGCACTCAACTCGGCCTCGATCGACATCGCCAAGACCTTCGCCAGCGAAGTCTCGGACAGCGCCTGGGCCGCCTATCTGAAAGGCGACCGCGGCGTCTTCACCCGGCGCGCGGTGCGGCTACTCGACACGACCGAAGCGCGCGAAATCGCCAAGCTCTACGAAGACGACGCCGCCTTCCGCGAGCAGGTCAACCGCTACATCCACGATTTCGAAGCGATGCTGCGCGCGATCCTCGCGCAGCGCGATGGCTCGCCGATCGGGGTGACGCTGCTCTCGTCGGACATGGGCAAGCTCTACGTCGCCCTCGCCCAGGCCATCGAGCGGCTGCGGGCCTGACCGGCGTTACTCGATCGGTTTGTTGCCGCCGAAAAAGTCGAGCATCTCGGGCTGCAGCCAGCCGAAATGGTAGTTGAGCAGGAACAGCGCGAAAATCGCGGTCGCCAGCACGGTGACGCGCAGCGCGATGCGGCGGCCGTCAAAGACATGCGGCGCGCTCTCCGCTTGGCCCGGCACCTTCGCCGCGCCGGCCTCATCCGCGGTGCGCACGCCGAAGGGCAGCACCAGGAACACGCAGAACACCCAGATCAGGAAATAGATCGCGATCATCGACTGGATTTTCATGGGTGCGCCCTGACTTGGTCCTCGCCAAATTTCCCGTCATCCCAGCGAAAGCTGGGATCGCCTGCGGCCAACGGCCCCAGCTTTCGCTGGGGCGACGCCCTATACGCCGCGCCATCTGTGCGGCAGCGGCAGATAGACCAGCAGCCGGAAAACATTACGCCTCGATCAGCAGCACGTCGACCACGGGCTTCTTGCCCGTCCACTTGGTCGCCACCCGGCGCACCGCGACGCGCAATTGCTCGCGCAGTTTCTCGCGATCCTTGGCGCCGCCTTTCAGCGTCGAGATAGCGGCGGCGGCCACTTCATCCAAGAAATCGTCGCGATCTTCCTCCACCGGCACGCCCTGCGCGCGCACTTGCGGCGTACCGAGCGCCCGACCGCCGCGATCAAGCGCGACCGCGACCGACATTTGCCCGTTCAGCCCCAGCTTGCGCCGCTCGTTGATCGTGCCGCCATCGGCGGGCAGAATCACATCGCCATCGAGCACCAGCCGGCCGACCGGCGCATGGCCGATCTTCTGCGGCTCGCCCGGCGCCAGGCGAACGATATCACCATTGGCCTGCACCACGGCCTGCGGCACGCCTTCCGCCAGGGCGAAGCGCGCCTGCTCGGCCATGTGCCGCACCTCGCCATGCACCGGCACGATGATCTCGGGCCTGATCCATTGGTACATCTGCGCGAGTTCCGGCCGGCCGGGGTGGCCGGAGACATGGATGTGCGCCTGCCGCTCGGTCACCATCGCCACACCCTTGGCGGCAAGCGCGTTCTGGACGCGGCCGATGGCGATCTCGTTGCCCGGAATCTGCTTGGACGAGAAGACGACGGTATCGCCCGCATCGAGCTTGATCGGGTGGCTGCCCTCGGCAATGCGCGCCAGCGCCGCGCGCGCTTCGCCCTGCCCGCCGGTCGCGATGATCATTACGTCGCCGGGCTTGAGCGCCATCGCGCCGTCGAAATCGACCACCGGCGGAAAGTCCTTGAGATACCCCGCCGCCTGCGACACGCGCAGGATGCGATCGAGCGAGCGACCCGCGACGCACAATTTCCGCCCGGTCACGCGCGCGACATCACCCAGCGTTTTCAGCCGCGCCGCGTTCGAGGCGAAGGTCGTCACCAGCACGCGGCCCTTGGCCTCGCCCACCACACGCAGCAAGTCCTCGCGGACGCTGCCTTCCGAGCCCGAGGCTTCCGGATTGAACACATTGGTCGAATCGCACACCAGCGCGAGCACGCCTTCGTCGCCAATCGCGCTCAGCACTTCCGGCGTCGCGGGGGCGCCCAGCACCGGCGTATCGTCGAGCTTCCAGTCGCCGGTGTGGAAAATCCGCCCGAACGGCGTGTCGATCACCAGCGCATTGCCCTCCGGGATAGAGTGCGCCAGCGGCACATAGCGCAGCTTGAACGGTCCCAGCTCGACGCTCTCGCCATTGGGAATAACGTTCAACTCGACCGCATCGGCAATGCCTTCTTCCTCGAGCTTGCCGGCAATCAGCCCCGCGGTGAACGGCGTCGCATAAAGCGGCACGCCCAGCTCCTCAGCAAGGTAGGGCAGCGCGCCGATATGGTCCTCATGCCCATGCGTGAGTACGATGCCGAGCAGATCGTCGATCCGCTCTTCGATGAAGCTCAGGTCAGGCAGGATGATCTCGACCCCGGGATAATGCGGATCGGCAAAGGTAATGCCGCAATCGACCAGGATCCATTTCCCCCGGCAGCCATAGAGATTGGCGTTCATGCCGATCTCGCCCGAGCCGCCGAGTGCGAGGAAAATCAGTTCTTCAGAGGGTGTCACGTTTGGTTTTGTTCTTTCAGTTGAAATAGTGTCCGGTACCGCCGCCCCTTAAACCGTCACCCCAGCGCAAGCTGGGGTCGTTTGCAAAAGGTCGGGCGGGAAGCCAGCGACCCCAGCTTGCGCTGGGGTGACGGCGATAGATCTCATTCTTTATGGGCACGATCCCACAGCATCGCCAGCCCCTGAATGGTCAAATCGGGCTCGATCGCGTCGAAAATCGTCGTGTGTTTCTCGAACAGCACGGCGAGGCCGCCCGTCGCGATCACCTTGACCGGGCGGCCGACCTCGGCCTTCATCCGCGCAACCAGGCCCTCCATCATCGCGACATAGCCCCAATAGATGCCGATATGCATCTGGCTGACGGTATCGCGGCCGATGACCGAGTTGTTGCCGCTCGGCGCCTCGATCGCGATGCGCGGCAGCTTGGCCGCCGCCGTCACCAGCGCATCGAGCGACAGGTTGATGCCCGGCGCGATGATGCCGCCTTTATAGGCGCCAGTGAAATCGACGATGTCGAACGTCGTCGCGGTGCCGAAATCGATGACGATCAGGTCGCCGGCATGGAGGGTATGCGCGGCAATGGTGTTGACCGCGCGATCGGCGCCGAGCGATTGCGGCTCCTTGACGTCGATCTCGATGCCCCAGTCGACTGGCGGCTGGCCGGCAATGAGCGCAGGCCCGCCGAAATATTTGCTCGCCAGCACCTGGAGATTGTGGAGCGCGCGCGGGACGACGGTGGCGATGATGACGCCAGTCACGTCTTTGCGGTCATGGCCTTCGAGCGCCAGCAACTGGCTCAGCCACACCGCATATTCGTCCGCGGTGCGGCGCGGATCGGTCGCAATCCGCCAGCGCGCAACGATCTTGCGGTCCTTGACCAGCGCGAAGACGACATTGGTGTTGCCGGCATCGATGGCGAGCAGCATTTGGGGGCTCCTCAGAGCAGGAAGACATCGCCGGCGTGAATGACACGGCGCGTGCCATCCGCCAAGCGCAGGATCAGCGCGCCGTCGGCATCGAGGCCCTCGAACAGCCCCTCGATCGCTTCGCCATCGGGGAGCCGCGCGGTCAGCGCTGTGCCAGGGGGATGCGCGCGGCCTAGCCAGCGCTCGCGGACCGGCGCCAGCCCCTCGCCGCGCCAGCGGGCGAGCCATCGGGCGAAAACTTCGGCGAGCGTCTCAAGGAATGTCGCGGGATCGGGGGCGGCGCCGTAAGCGGCAAGGCTGGTCACCGCGCGATCGAGGCCATCGGGGTGGTGCGCCAGGTTGATACCGATACCGATGACCACCGCGTCGCCGGCGTGTTCGAGCAATATGCCCGACAGCTTGGCACCGCCGAGCAGCACATCATTGGGCCATTTGATCTGCAAGACGCCCTCACCCTTCCCATCGCTGGCGCGATGGGCCCCTTCCATCTCCCGACGGGAGAGGGAGGGAGCGCCGGAGGCGCGGAAGGGTGAGGGCGCTGGCAGATACACCCGCACCGCCTCCTCCACCGCCACCGCCGTCAGCAGCGCCAGCGTCGCGGCAGGCGGATCGCTTGGCCGCAACCGCACAAGCGTGCTCGCATAGAGATTGCCGGCCGGCGACACCCAGTGCCGCCCCTGCCGCCCGCGCCCCGCCGTCTGCCGCTCGGCGCGCAGCCATAGTCCCTCGGGTGCGCCCGTTGCCGCAAGCACGACAAGATCGGCATTGGTCGATCCGGTTTCGGCAATCGTGCGGATCGTCGCCGTCAGAACAGCGCCTTCGCTGCCCACAGGCTCCAAGCGCCCAGCAAGGGGATGGCAAGATAGCCGACCGGCGACAGCACCAAAGTCGCCGCCGCGATCAAGCCACCCTCGACCGGGTTCTCGACCGGACGAAACGCCGCCGCCGCTTCATCGAAATACATCGTCTTGACGATGCGGAGATAATAATAGGCGCCAATCACCGACGCAGCGATGCCGAGCGCGGCATAGACGAACAGCCCCGCATCGACCGCCGCCGAAAATACCGCGAACTTGGCGTAGAAGCCGAACATCGGCGGGATGCCGGCGAGCGAGAACATCATCACCATCAGCGCGAAAGCGAGGCCCGGCCGCGTCCGCGACATGCCCGACAGGCTGGCGATGCTTTCGACCGGGTGGCCGTCCGCATCCTTCATCTGCAGCACGACGAGGAAGCTGCCCAGCGTCATCACGACATAAATGGCAAGGTAGCTCAGTACCGCCGCCACGCCCTCGCGCGTGCCCGCCGCCAGCCCGATCAGCGCGAAGCCGACATTGTTGATCGAGCTGTACGCCAGCAGCCGCTTGATATTGCTCTGGCCGATCGCGCCCGCCGCCCCGAGCACGATCGACGCGAGCGAGGCGAACACCACGATCTGCCGCCAGTCGTGCAGCGCCGGGCCCATCGCCTCGACCGCGAACCGCACCGTCAACGCGATCGCCGCGACCTTGGGCGCCGAGCCGAAAAAGGCGGTGACCGGCGTCGGCGCGCCTTCGTACACGTCTGGCGTCCACATGTGGAACGGCACCGCACTCATCTTGAACGCAAGGCCGGAGAGCATGAACACCAGCCCGAAGGTCAGCCCGATCGAATGCGCGCCCACATAAGCCCCGGCAATCGCATCGAACAAGGTCGTGCCTGAAAAGCCATAGACCAGGCTGATACCGTAGAGCAGGATGCCGCTCGCCAGCGCGCCGAGCACGAAATATTTGAGGCCCGCCTCGGCCGAGCGCTGATCGCGCCGCATGAAGCTCGCCAGCACATAGGCCGCCAGGCTCTGCAGTTCGAGACCGACATAGAGCGTCAGCAAATCGCCCGCCGACACCATCATCCCCATGCCCGCCGCCGCGAGCAGGATCAGCACGGGATATTCGGGATGCAGGTCATCGCCTTCGGTCGCCGCGAAAAAGCCCGGCGCCATGATGATCGCGACCGCCGCCGCACCGAAGATCAGCACCTTGGCAAAAGCAGCAAAGCCATCCGCGCGATAGAGCCCATAGAAAGCCTGCCCGCCGCTCGACGCCGCCCCGCCCAGCGCGATGATCGCGCCGATCAGCGCCGCGACCGATGCCCAGCAGACCAGCCGCGTCACGCCCGCGCCGCCCCAGGCGGCGACCAGCATCAGCGCCAGCGCGCTCAGCGAGAGCACCAACTCGGGCAATGTCATCAGCAGGTTCATCGTGTAATCCATCAGCGCGCCTCCGCCGCGGCAACGCTGACGGGTCGCGCCATGCCGGGCAGCGGCTGCGAGTCGCCCGGCGGCCGCGCGCGCTCGACCCGCGCAGCCAGCCGCGCCGCATCCTCGTGCATCGGTTTCAGGAAGCTGTCGGGATATATCCCCATCCACAGCACCGCGAGCACGATCGGCGCGAGCAGCGCGACTTCGCGCAGCGACAGATCGGGCATCACCTTGGCATCATCATGCACCAGCTCGCCGAAGATGATGCGGCGATAAAGGTAGAGCATATAGGCCGCGCCCAGGATGATGCCGGTGGTGCACAGCAATGTCGCGACTGTCGAGACCTGATAGGTGCCCGCGAGGCTTAAAAACTCGCCGACGAAACCGCTGGTCCCGGGCAGCCCGATCGACGCCATGGTGAATGCCATGAAGAACAGGGCGTAGCGCGGCATGTTGATCGCGAGGCCACCATAGCGGCTGATCTCGCGGGTATGCAGGCGATCATAGATCACGCCCACGCACAGGAACAACGCGCCCGAGACGAGGCCGTGGCTCAGCATCACGATCATCGCGCCTTCGATGCCCTGGCGGTTGAACGCGAACAGGCCGATGGTGACGATCGCCATGTGCGCCACGCTCGAATAGGCGATCAGCTTCTTCATGTCGGACTGCACCAGCGCGACAAGGCTGGTGTAGATCACCGCAATCGCTGACAGCCCCAGGATCAGCCACACCAGGCTCGCCGAAGCTTCCGGGAACATCGGCACCGAGAAGCGCAGAAAGCCATAGCCGCCAAGCTTGAGCAGCACGCCGGCCAGAATCACCGATCCCGCCGTCGGCGCCTGCACATGCGCGTCGGGCAGCCAAGTGTGGACCGGCCACATCGGCATCTTGACCGCGAACGATGCGAAGAACGCCAGCCACAGCCAGGTCTGCGCATAGACCGGGAAGTCGTGGTTGAGCAGCTCGGGGATGCTCGTCGTCCCCGCTTCGTTGGCCATCCACAGCATCGCGATCAGCATCAGCACCGAGCCGAGCAGCGTGTAGAGGAAGAATTTATAGCTCGCGTAAATCCGGTTCGCGCCGCCCCAGATGCCGATGATGAGATACATCGGGATGAGGCCGGCTTCGAAGAAGATGTAGAACAGGAAGAGGTCTTGCGCCGCGAAGGTGCCGATCATCAGCACTTCGGTAGCGAGGAACGCGGCCATATATTCGGGCACGCGATTGGTGATCGCGGTCCAGCTCGCGCCGATGCAGATCGGCATGAGGAAGACGCTCAGCATAATCAGCATCAGCGAGAAACCGTCGATGCCGAGCGCCCAGTTGAAGCGGCCGAACAGCGGCGCGAACTCGACGAACTGCCATTGCGGCCCGCCGATATCGAACTGCGCCCACAGCGCGACGCCGAGCACGAAATCGACCAGCGTCGCCGCCAGCGCCAGCCACCGCGCGCCATTGGCGCTGACGAACAGGCAGCCGACTGCCGCCAGCGCGGGCACGGCGAGCATGACGGAGAGGATGGGAAAATCGGTCATTTCACCAGCGCCCATGTCACTACCGCGGTCAGGCCGATCAGCATCACGAACGCATAGCTATAGATATATCCCGTCTGGAGGCGCGCGGCCATGCGGCTCCCCGATTGCACCACGAAAGCCGCGCCATTCGGCCCGAAACGATCGATCGTGCCTTCGTCGCCCGTATGCCAGAACAGCCGACCGATCGCGAAAGCAGGGCGGACGAACAGCAGGTCGTACAGCTCGTCGATATACCATTTGTGAAACAGGAAATCGTAGATCGGCGCGAACGTCGCCGCGACTTTGCCTGGCAGCGCCGGGCTGCGGACATAAGCCAGCCACGCGCCGTACAGCCCGAGCAGCATGACGATCGCGGTCGACAGCTTCACGCCGGTCGGCACTTCATGCGTCGCGTGCGCCAGATGCTCGCGGAAGGCGATCGCGCCTTTCCAGAAATCCTCGCCCGCCGTCGGCTCGATGAAATAGCCGTGGAAGACGAAGCCTGCCGCCACCGCGCCGATCGACAGCAGCAGCAACGGCAGCAGAATCGTCCACGGCCCCTCATGCGGGTGATAACCCGCAGTGCCGTCGCCATGCGCCGCCGGATGATGGCCATGATCATGCGCGGCATGGCTATGGTCGCCATGGCCATGCGCGTCATGCACGGCATGCTGGATATGCTCGGAGCCCGCCCAACGCGGCTCGCCCCAGAAAGTCAGGAACATCAGCCGCCACGAATAAAAGCTCGTCAGCAGCGCGACGATGATGCCGGTAATCGACGCCCCCGTCTGCCCCGCCGCCCAGGCGCCCTCGATGATCGCGTCCTTCGAGTGGAATCCGGCAAAGCCGATCGCCAGCTCATTGCCGAAAACCGCCGGCAAGCCGACCCCGGTGATCGCCAGCGTCCCCGCCATCATCGTCCAGAAGGTGATCGGAATGTGCTTCCGCAAGCCACCGAAGAAGCGCATGTCCTGCTCATGGTGCATCGCGTGGATCACGCTGCCCGCGCCCAGGAACAGCAGCGCCTTGAAAAAGGCGTGGGTGAACAAGTGGAACATCGCCGCGCCATAAGCGCCGCAGCCCGCCGCAAAGAACATATAGCCGAGCTGCGAGCAGGTCGAATAAGCGATCACGCGCTTGATGTCGGTCTGCACCAGTCCAATCGTCGCGGCGAAAAAACAGGTCGCGGCGCCCACCGTCATCACCACGCTCAGCGCGACCGGGCTCAGCTCGAACAGCGGTGACAGCCGGCACACCATGAACACGCCCGCCGTCACCATCGTCGCGGCGTGGATCAGCGCGGAGACGGGCGTCGGCCCCTCCATCGCGTCGGGCAACCAGGTGTGCAGTCCCAATTGCGCCGATTTGCCCATCGCGCCGACGAACAGCAGCAGGCAGATGACCGTGATCGTATCCGCACGGAACCACAGGAACCCGATCGTCGAGCCGCTCAGCCCCGGCGCGAGCCGCAGAATTTCCGGGATCGACGTCGTGTTGAACACCAGATACGTCGCAAAAATGCCGAGCATGAAGCCCAGATCGCCCACCCGGTTGACGACGAATGCCTTGATCGCGGCGGCATTGGCGCTGGGTTTGCGGAACCAGAAACCGATCAGCAAATAGCTCGCCAGGCCCACGCCTTCCCAGCCGAAGAACATCTGGATGATGTTGTCGGCGGTCACCAGCATCAGCATCGCGAAGGTGAACAGCGAGAGATAGGCGAAGAAGCGCGGCTGGTCCGGGTCTTCCTCCATATAGCCCCAGCTATAGAGGTGGACGAGCGCCGAGACGCTGGTGACGACGACCAGCATCACCGCCGTCAGCGCATCGACCCGCAACGCCCAGTCGACGCTGAGCGTGCCCGAGTGAATCCAGCTCAACACCGGCGTCACGCTCGGTTGCGCGCCGCCGCCGAGGTACGAAATGAAGATCGGCCAGCTAAGCGCACACGACACCAACAACGCGCCCGTCGTCAGCAGCTTGGGCAGCGTGGCGCCGAACGCCCTGTTGCTCAGCCCCGCGATGATCGCGGCGAGCAGCGGCAGGAAAACGATAAGCTGGATCACCGAATGATCACCCCTTCATCCGGTTGACGTCATCGACCGAGATCGTGCCGCGGCCGCGGAAATAGATGACGAGAATGGCAAGCCCGATCGCCGCCTCACCCGCCGCCACGGTCAGCACGAACATCGCGAATACCTGGCCGACAAGATCACCGAGATAGGCCGAGAAGGCGACGAGGTTGAGGTTCACCGCGAGCAGGATCAGCTCGATCGCCATCAGCATCACGATCAGGTTTTTGCGATTGGCGATGAGGCCGAGCACGCCCATGCCGAACAGGATCGCCGCGACGACGAGATAATGGGTAAGGCCGATCATCTTACACCTCGCCGAATGTGCAGGAACACCGCCGGTCCAGCGATCAGCAGAATCATGAGGAGCCCCCGGATCACAGCTCCACTCCCACGCCAACCGGCTGATCGACCTTGCGCACCGCATCCTTCGGGCGACGCGCGACCTGGCGGGCGACATTCCGCGCGCGCACGCCGCCGCGCTGGCGATGGGTCAGCACGATCGCGCCGATCATCGCCACGAGCAGCACCAGCCCGGCACCCTCGAACAGATAGAGGTAGCGGGTGTAGAGCAAGGTCCCGATCGCCTCGATATTGGGCTGGGCTGGCTGCGCCGGCGCGATGCGGCGGCCAAGATCGATGCCGCCCGCGCTCCACGCGCCGATAGCGATGAAGATTTCCGCTGCCAGGGCGATCGCGAAGATCAGCCCGATGCCCGCATAGCGCACGAACCCGCTGCGCAGCTCGGCGAAATCGATGTCGAGCATCATCACCACGAACAGGAACAGCACCGACACCGCGCCGACATAGACGATCACCAGCAGCATCGCGATGAACTCGGCGCCGACCAGCACCATCAGCCCGGCGGCGTTGAAAAAGGCGAAAATCAGCCACAGCACCGCGTGCACCGGGTTGCGCGACGTGACCGTCAGCGCCCCCGACAGCAGGACGAGGCCGGCGAACAGGTAAAAGGCGAGCGTCTGGATGATCACCGCGCTACCTCGCCGCCAAATTCACCCTGCACCCGAGCCACACCCGTCACCCCAGCCCCGACTGTCACCCCAGCGAAAGCTGGGGTCGCGAGCCACATCGGCCGCCCGTAGCGCGAAGCGATCCCAGCTTTCGCTGGGATGACGTGAGAGGAGTCGATCATCGCGCGCCCGCCTACCGATACGCCGCGTCGGCGGCAAGGTTCGCCGCGATCACGCTTTCCCACCGATCGCCATTCGCCAGCAGCTTGGCCTTGTCGTAGATCAGCTCCTCGCGCGTCTCGGTCGCAAATTCGTAATTCGGCCCTTCGACCACGGCATCGACCGGGCACGCTTCCTGGCACAGCCCGCAATAGATGCACTTGGTCATGTCGATGTCGTAGCGCGTGGTACGGCGGCTGCCATCGTCGCGCGGCTCGGCTTCGATGGTGATCGCCTGCGCCGGGCAGATCGCCTCGCACAATTTGCACGCGATGCAGCGCTCCTCGCCATTGGGATAGCGGCGCAGCGCATGCTCGCCCCGGAAACGCGGCGAGATCGGGTTCTTCTCGTACGGATAGTTGATCGTCGCCTTCGCCTTGAAGAAATACCGCAAGGTCTTCAGGTGCGCACCGATGAACTCGTAAAGCGTATAGGATTTGATGAATTGAGCGACGCTCATGATCCGGTCCTTGCGGGTGTATTCTTGGACGTTTCACAAACGCCCGTTGCCAGTTCCTTCGGAAACTTACCAATAGACTGGTAGTAATTTGAAAAAAACCGAAAGCTTTTTAGAGGGTATAAATTGATCGTAATTTCATAGGGTGATTTTGAGCGATCTAAAACTTGCGGCCGTACGCCAAGATCCTTGTACTTTAGGATCTGAGAAACAAGATACTGTTGCCCATTAATAGAAACCGGAAAATCGTTGATAATCTCGAAAAAGCTATAGTCCTCTTTCCAATTTTCCGAATATTCAGCTTTATTACGGATCAATTTTATGTCCGCTTCATTATTAGGCGTAAGGTCGACTAACACGCTACCACCAACGCCCATCACACCATTTAATACAAAATCAATTGAGCGATCAGGGACACTTGGCCCTGCAACACGGCATGAAAACGCCAGATCCCTCACAGCTATGTTGTCGCGAGCTTCGGCCCGTCGAATGCTGTCTATGACAATTTGTCCGGCAAGCGCCGCTAGTAGAGCGAATGACATTAATTCGCTCCCCCCACGCGGGTCCACATCAGGAACCCGGATACGATGAACACCCACAGCAGCGACATCGGCAGGAACACCATCCAGCCCAGCCGCATCAGCTGGTCATAGCGGTAGCGCGGCACGGTCGCCTTCACCCAGCTGAACAGGAAGAAGAAGGCGCACATCTTGATGAACAGCCAAATCAAGCCAGTCGACATATAAGGCCCGAAATGCGTGCCAAAGAGCCAGTTCCACACGTCTGCCAGCAGGGAGACGTTGATCTGGTAAAGCGGCGCCCAATCCAGCGGCGGCAGATACCCGCCCCAGAACAACGTCGCGTTGAGCACGCACATCAGGATGACATTGGCGTACTCGCCGAGCCAGTAGAGCGCGAACGCCATCGACGAATATTCGGTCTGGTAGCCGGCGACGAGCTCGCTTTCCGCCTCGGTCAGGTCGAACGGCGCGCGCTGCGTCTCAGCGAGGCTCGAGATGAAGAACACCACCGCCATTGGGAACAACAGCGGGTTGAACGCAAAGCCGTTGACCGGCAGCCAGGCAAAGCCCCAGACATTCTTCTGCGCTTCAACAATGGTTTGCAGGTTGAAGCTCCCTGCCCACAGCACCACCGAGATCAGCACGAAGCCGATCGCGACTTCGTAAGACACCATCTGCGCCGCCGCGCGGATCGCCGAGAAGAACGGGTATTTCGAGTTGGACGACCAGCCCGCCAGGATGATTCCATAAACGCCGAGCGAACTCGCCGCGAGCACGTAAAGCAGCCCGACATTGATGTTGGCCAGCACCACGCCCGCATCGAACGGCACCACTGCCCACACGATCAGCGCGACCGTGAAAGTGATGATCGGCGCCATCAGGAACAGGCCCTTGTCGGCGCCCGACGGGATGATGGTTTCCTGCAGGAACACCTTCAGCCCGTCCGCGAACGACTGGAGAATGCCGAACGGCCCGACGACATTGGGCCCCTTGCGCAGCGCCATCGCCGCCCAGATCTTGCGGTCGGCGTAAATGATCAGCGCGACGGCGAGCATCACCGGGAAGGCGATGAGCAGAATGTCGATCAGGGTCCAGACGAACCACGACCAGCCATAGCCGATAGTGGCGGAGGTCCAGGCGGTCATGCGCTCACCTCACACATCGTCACCCCGGCGATTTTCGCCGTCACCCCAGCGAAAGCTGGGGTCGCTTGACATGGGGCCGGGTTATTGAAGCCAGCGATCCCAGCTTTCGCTGGGATGACGAAGAAGGACAACCGCATCACTCCGCCGCCTCCGCAAACTCTTGCCCATGGAGGATTTCCGCCGAGCAACGCTGCATCGTTGGGCTGGCGCGGCAGATAGCGTTGGTGAGGTAGAAGTCCTTGATCGGATAAGTCACTTCGCCCTCGCCCTTGGCGTCGAGCGCGGGGGGCGCCCAGTCGAAGGTCTTGAGACCCAGCTCACCCAGCAGCGGCGTGTCCTTCGCCATTTCGGCGCGCAGCTCTTCCAGTGTGTCGAACGGCAGCGGCTTGCCGAGCACGGCGGAGAGCGCGCGGAAGATCGTCCAGTCCTCACGCGCGTCGCCCGGCGGGAAGACGGCGCGCTCGCCGCGCTGGACCCGGCCTTCGAGGTTCACCCAGGTGCCCGATTTCTCGGCATAGCTCGCGCCCGGCAGCACCACATCGGCGTGGTGCGCGCCTTTGTCGCCATGATGGCCGACATAGACTTTGAAGCTCTTGGCGAACGGCCAGAAATCGACCTCGTCGGCGCCCAAGAAAAACACCAGCTTGGGCTTGGCGGCGACCACATCGGCGATCCCGCCCGGCTGCGCATAGCCGAGCATCAGCCCCCCCATCCGCGCCGCCGCCATATGGACGACGTTGAAGCCATTCCACGCACTGCCATCCTCCAGCGTGCGGAAGAGATTGTACTTCTTGGCAAGCGCCAGCGCCGCGCCATGGCCCGATTTGAGCGCCGCGCCGCCAACGATCACCATCGGTCGCGCGGCATTCTTGAACGCCTCCGCCGCCGCCTCGGGCAGCTTGCCGAGCACCGACAGCGCATTGCCGAGCCATTCGACCTTGTAGGTCAGGTCAATCTCGGGCCCGATCGCGAACACCTTGGCGCCGCGCTTGATTGCCTTGCGCACCCGCGTGTTCACCAGCGGCGCTTCCCAACGCAGATTGGTGGCGACGAGCAGGATTACATCCGCCCGCTCGGTACCCGCAATCGTCGTATTGAAATTGACTGCCGCCAGGCTGGACACATCATAATCCATCCCCGTCTGCCGCCCTTCGAGCAGCGACGAGCCCGCCTGCGCGAGCAGCGCCTTGGCCGTATACATCGTCTCGCAATCGACCAGATCGCCCGCAATCGCCGCGACGCTCTTGCCCGCCTTCACCGCCGCAATCGCCGCGAACGCCTCGTCCCAGCTCGCCTCAACCAGCTTGCCGTCCTTGCGGATGAACGGCCGGTCGAGCCGGCGGCGCACCAGGCCATCGACCGCGTGGCGCGTCTTGTCGGTCGCCCATTCCTCGTTCACATCGTCATTGATGCGCGGCAGGCAGCGCAGCACCTGGCGCCCGCGGCTGTCGAGCCGGATATTGGTGCCGACCGCGTCCATCACGTCGATGGTCAGCGTCTTTTTGAGCTCCCAGGGCCGCGCCTCGAACGCATAGGGCTTGCTGGTCAGCGCGCCGACCGGGCACAGATCGACGATATTGCCGGAGAGCTCGCTGGTGACGGCATGTTCCAGATAGCTGGTGATCTGCATGTTCTCGCCGCGCCCGATCGCGCCGATTTCCTCGACGCCGGCCACTTCCTCGGCAAAGCGGACGCAGCGCGTGCACTGGATGCAGCGCGTCATCACCGTCTTGACGATGGGGCCCATATATTTCTCGGTGACCGCGCGCTTGTTTTCGTGGAAGCGGCTGGCGCCCCGGCCATAAGCGATCGACTGGTCCTGCAAGTCGCACTCGCCGCCCTGATCGCAGATCGGGCAATCGAGCGGGTGGTTGATGAGCAGAAACTCCATCACCCCTTCGCGCGCATTCTTGACCATCGGCGAGGCAGTGAAGACTTCCTGATTGTCGGCAGCGGGCAGCGCGCACGACGCCTGCGGCTTGGGCGGCCCCGGCTTCACTTCGACGAGGCACATGCGGCAATTGCCGGCGATCGACAGCCGCTCATGATAGCAGAAGCGCGGAATCTCCTTCCCCGCCGCCTCACACGCCTGGAGCACGGTCGCCCCGGCGGGAACCTCGATCTCGATGCCGTCTACTTTGAGTTTAGGCATGTCAGCTACCCGTAGTCTTGTTTGAAGCCCGCGCCGCGACAAGCCGATAAGCCGAGATCGCGATATGCGCGCGCAAATCCGGGATGTTCATGTGGTAGGCAATGTCGGTCGCGGTGCAGGCGGACAGCGTGTCGCCATAAGCGAGCACGGCCTCGCGCTCGCCCGTCGAGTCCCGCTCGCTGCGGAGCAATGTCGCGGCCTTGCCTGGGTCGGCGTTGACGAGACACTCGCCATAAGCGTTGACGAACGCGCTGGAATCGAGCCCTGTTTGCGGACGAACAGGCGCCTTCGGCGGCACCGCTGCCAGCTGATCGATCAACTTGGGTTCATGATCAAAAAGAGCAGCTGCCAACTCACCATAGAAAATATCTTGCCGAACGGAGAAAGCTTGCTTGTCACGCAGACAGGAGGAGTTGCCATCGATCAACGTCTCTGCCGCCCTGACCTGCTGCGAAGAGTACATCGGCTTGGTCAACAAATCCGCCGAAGCGCGCGCCGCATAGCGGACAAAGCACTGCGCTGATCGAGCAAATTGCGACCGCTGCGTGACCAACGCGTCCTTGGCCTCGACAGGCTGACCGTAACACGCGCCCAATGCCACGAGCGCGACGAGCCTCTTGCCCAAGTCCCTCACTCCGCCGCCTCCATCATCGGTACCGCGATCCTGCACGCTATAAGCACGGTGGCGCCGGCGGGGACCTCGACCTCGATGCCTTCTACTTTGAGTTTAGGCATGAGGGCGCTCCGGCAATAATGATGAGCCGTAAAGATAAATCGCGGAAGCAAGATGCGTGCGAAGCTCGTCGTAACCCATGTGATACGCAACGTCTGTTGGGATGCACTGCCGGTGCAGTTCGCCGAATGCTTTGATCGACAATGTTTCTTCAGTTGAGCCCTCTACAGTGTTGAGCACTGCAAGAGCGCGCGCCGGTGCCGCTTTGACCAAACAAAGCGCGTAAAGATCGAGCACTTGGATAGCATTTGTACCCATGGGCGGACGAACTGGAGCAGTGTCGGCTTGGGTAGCAACGGCTTTGGTTAACTCTACTCTTCGTTTGAGCATTGCTTCGGCCGCAGATCCACGCATCGCTGCAATGTTGACCCGGTAAGAGCCGATCTTATTCAAGCACCCCTTATGGTAATACATGAGATCCAGAGCCAATTTGCTCTCTTCTGTGCTTCCCGGCGTTGTTTGCAGCAGCCGCTCGACTGTGCCCCCACCGACCTCAGCTAGGCATTTGCCGATATGGGCAATCGCATCCCGTTGATACTTCGTCCATTCAGGTGGCGGCGCGGTCGGTTGGTCAAAGCCGAGCAGAGCAGCAAGGACAAGAAGGAATCCCAAATTCACTCCGCCGCCTCCGCCATCGCGTGCGCCGCCTCGCCCTGCTTCTCCGCAATCCGCCGCTCGATCTCGGGCCGGAAATGGCGGATCAACCCCTGGATCGGCCACGCCGCCGCGTCGCCCAGCGCGCAGATGGTATGGCCTTCGACCTGTTTGGTGACTTGCTGGAGCATGTCGATCTCGGCGACCTCGGCATCGCCGGTGCGCAGCCGCTCCATCACCCGCCACATCCAGCCGGTGCCTTCGCGGCAGGGCGTGCACTGGCCGCAGCTTTCATGCTTGTAGAAATAGCTCAGCCGGCTGATCGCGCGGACAATGTCGGTCGATTTGTCCATCACGATGACAGCGGCAGTGCCGAGGCCGCTACCCAGCGCCTTCAGCCCGTCAAAATCCATCGGCGCATCCGTGATCTGCGCCGCCGGCACCAGCGGCACCGACGAGCCGCCGGGGATGACCGCCAGCAAATTGTCCCACCCGCCACGAATGCCGCCGCAATGCTCCTCGATCAGCTGGCGGAACGGGATGCTCATCGCTTCCTCGACCACGCACGGCTTGTTCACATGGCCCGAAATCTGGAACAGCTTGGTCCCGCGATTATTCTCGTTGCCGAAGCTCGCGAACCACGCCGCGCCGCGCCGCAGGATCGTCGGCGCGACGGCGATGCTCTCGACATTGTTGACCGTCGTCGGGCAGCCATAAAGCCCCGCGCCCGCCGGGAACGGCGGTTTCAGCCGCGGCTGGCCCTTCTTGCCCTCGAGGCTTTCGAGCATCGCGGTTTCTTCGCCACAGATATACGCGCCCGCGCCGCGGTGGACGAAAACGTCGAAATCATAGCCCGATCCGCACGCATTCTTGCCGATCAGCCCGGCGTCATAGGCTTCGGCAACGGCGGCAAACAGCGTTTCGGCCTCACGGATATATTCGCCGCGAATGTAGATGTACGCCGCGCTCGCCCGCATCGCGAAGCCCGCGATCAGCGCGCCTTCGATCAGCTTGTGCGGATCATGCCGGATAATCTCGCGGTCCTTGCAGCTGCCGGGCTCGGACTCGTCGGCGTTGATGACGAGGTAATTGGGCCGGCCCGGCTTGGGCTCCTTGGGCATGAAGCTCCATTTGGTGCCGGTCGGGAAGCCCGCCCCACCACGCCCGCGCAGGCCCGATGCCTTGATCGTATCGATGATGGCATCCTGGCCGATGTCCATCAGCTGCCTGGTATTGTCCCAATCGCCGCGCGCACGCGCGGCGGCCAGGTTCCACGGCTGGAACCCGTAGACATTGGTGAAGATGCGGTCCTTATCAGCGAGCATCACAGACTCCAGCAGCGAGCATCAAACCCCCCGCCCCATCAACCGCTCGGCGAAGCGATAAGCGACGACCGCGACGACGACGGCCAAGCCCAGCACGATCAGCCCGAAGGCGATCTTCACCAACGCGACCAGCACGAAGATGAGCAGCAGCGCCGCCAGAATGCCGATGATGATCGTCATGCCCTCACTCCTCCACCAGCTCGAGCCGCTGCTTTACCCGGCGCATGTCAGTCTTCAACGTATCGACACTGTGTTGCAGCGCGGCGAGATGCGCGTCGATGCCAAGCAGACGCTGATCAACGGCGGTCAGGCGCAGCGATTGGTTCAGCTGTTCCTCGCGCAACTCGCTGATCTCGACCCGGATCGCCTTTAGCATCTCGGTGATGAAGCGCTCGCCGTCGACGGTCATGCCCATTCCCCCCGATAATCGTGGTTCTCGGTGACCATGTCCTTGAGCGACGTCGGTCCGCCCTCCGGGCAGCTGGCCCGCCTGCCAATCGTCGAGCCCGGCGCGGGCGCCTCGCCGCGCGACAGCGCCCGCAGGATCGCGGTCGTGCGATCATAGTCCAGGTCCTCGAAATTATCGTCGTTGATCTGCACCATCGGCGCATTGGCGCAGGCGCCCAGGCACTCAACTTCGGTCAGCGTAAACAGCCCGTCCGCCGTCGTCTTGCCCTTGGCAAGGCCATACGCTTTGCACGCCGCCAGCACGTCGTCGGAGCCCGCGAGCAGGCAAGGCGTCGTGCCGCAGACCTGAACGTGATAGCGGCCGACCGGCGCCAGGTTGAACATGGTGTAGAAAGTCGCGACCTCGAAGATGCGCATGTACGGCACGCCGAGCTCGCGCGCCACGAACTCGATCACCGGCACGGGCAGCCACCCTTGCGTGTTGGTCTCCGCCCCCACTTGCCGCTGCGCAAGATCGAGAAACGGCAGCGACGCCGATTGTTCGCGCCCCTTGGGGTAGCGCGACAGGATTTCCCGGGCCTTCTCGGCATTCTCCGCCGTCCACGCGAAATCACCCCAGCGCGCGCGGGTTTCGGCTTCGTCGGGGATGTGGGGGGTGTCAGCCAAAGATAGATACTCCGTCACCCCGGACTTGATCCGGGGTCCCGCTGCCTTTCGACAGGGCGACAAAGAAGAAGGAGAAGCGGGATGCCGGATCAAGTCCGGCATGACGGTTGCGAGATTGTCCACTCACCGATCACACTCCCCGAACACCACGTCGATCGCGCCCAGGATCGCGGTGGTGTCCGCCAGCATGTGGCCCTTGCACATGAAGTCCATCGCCTGGAGGTGGCTGAACGCGGTCGGGCGGATCTTGCAGCGGTACGGCTTGTTGGTGCCATCCGAGACCAAATACACGCCGAATTCGCCCTTGGGGCTTTCGGTCGCGACATAGACTTCGCCGGCGGGCACGTGGAAGCCCTCGGTGTAGAGCTTGAAGTGGTGGATCAGCGCTTCCATCGATTGCTTCATCTCGGCGCGCTTGGGCGGCACGACCTTGCGGTCGTCGCTGGCGATCGGACCTTCGGGCATCTCGCTCAGGCATTGCTTCATGATGCGCGCGGACTGCCGGACTTCCTCGACGCGGACCATGAAGCGATCATAGCAATCGCCGCGCGTGCCGACCGGCACGTCGAACTGCATGCGGTCATAGACGTCATAGGGCTGCGACTTGCGCAGGTCCCACGGGATGCCGCTGCCCCGGATCATCGGGCCGGAGAAACCCCAGCGCACTGCGTCTTCCCGGCTCACCACCGCGATATCGACATTGCGCTGCTTGAAGATGCGGTTGTCGGCGACCAGGCTGATCGCATCCTCGAACAAGCGCGGCAGGCGGGTGTCGAGCCAGTCGGCAATGTCGGTCAGCACCTTCAGCGGCACGTCCTGATGGACGCCGCCGGGGCGGAACCACGCCGAGTGCATCCGCGCGCCCGAAATCCGCTCGAAGAAATTGAGGCAATCCTCGCGGATTTCGAACAGCCACAGGTTCGGCGTCATCGCGCCGACATCCATCACATGGCTGCCGAGGTTGAGCGTGTGATTGGAAATGCGCGTCAATTCGGCGAACAACACGCGCAGATATTGCGCGCGCAGCGGCACTTCCAGATCGAGCAATTTCTCGACCGCGAGCACGTAAGAGTGCTCCATACAGAGCGGCGAGCAGTAATCGAGGCGATCGAAGTAAGGCAGCGCCTGCAGATAGGTCTTGTATTCGATCAGCTTCTCGGTGCCGCGGTGCAGCAGCCCGACATGCGGATCGACGCGCTCGACGATCTCGCCATCGAGCTCCATCACGAGACGAAGCACGCCGTGCGCGGCAGGGTGCTGCGGGCCGAAATTGATCGTGTAGTTCTGGATTTCGAGATCGCCGACTTCGGGCTTGTCGGCATCGAGGTGACCTTCCAGCTGGTCAATCACGTCAGCCATGCGCCGCCTCCTTTCGCACCCACGCTTCCCCGGCGAAGGCCGGGGCCCAAAGGGGCAAGCGCTGGAAAGCTGGGCCCCGGCCTTCGCCGGGGAAGTGGTTTTGGGTGCGCAAACCGATCATCACAGCACCTCCAGCGTCGCGCGCGTCATCGCGGAAGGGTTGAGACCCGTATTCGGCTCGCCCTCGCGGTCGATCAGCAGGATATGCGCTTCCTCCGCCGCGAACGGCCGGTGCTCGGTGCCCTTGGGAACAACGATCATCTCGCCGGCGCGCAGCGTGCGGACGCCGTCGCGAAACTCGATGCCAAGCTCGCCCTTTACCACGAGGAACAGCTCATCGGTATCGGCATGCGCATGCCAGGTGAAGTCGCCCCGCACCTTGGCGAGCCGCAGCTCGTTGCCATTATAGCCGCCGATGATGCGCGGGTTCCAATGGTCGGCAAAGGCGCTCAGCTTGTCGGCGATGTTGACCACGGCAGGCGCCATCACTTGCCCTCCGCCTTTTCGTCACCCGGCAGCGTGTAATCAGTGCCTTCCCAGGGCGAAGTGAAATCAAAGGTGCGGAAATCCTGCGCGAGCTGCACGGGCTCGTACACCACGCGCTTGGCGGTTTCTGAATAGCGCAGCTCGACATAGCCGGTCAGCGGGAAATCCTTGCGCTGCGGGTGGCCGCGAAAGCCGTAATCGGTCAGGATGCGGCGCAGGTCGGGATTGCCCTCGAACAGCACGCCGTACATGTCGTACACTTCGCGCTCGAGCCAGCCCGCGACCGGCCATAGCCCGGTGATCGACGGCACCGGTTTTACCCCGTCGGTCGTCACCCGCACGCGCAGGCGGTGGTTCCGCGTCAGGCTGAGCAGGTGATAGCAGACGTCAAACCGCTCCGCGCGCTCGGGGTAATCGACGCCGGCGATTTCCATCAGCTGCTGATAGTCGAGGCCGGGGGTATCCCGGAGCAGCGTCATCGCTTCAGCCAGACGCGCGCGATCGATGGTCAGCGTGATTTCGCCATGCGCGTCGAGCGTCTCGACGATGAGGTCGCCAAGCGCGGCGCGAGCGACATCGATCACGCCGTCATTGTCGGCATAGCGGGGGGCTGGGCTATGCATGCCCGAATGCCCCGGAACACCACGATACCAACGGGGATCGATAATCCGGATCCTTCTCATTCAGCGCAGCAAAACCTCCCGCCAGATCAACAATGCAGAAAAGCTCAGCATATTCATCCGGCTCGCCGTTATCGAAGAACAGTTTTGCGCGTACGACCTCTTCATCCATCCGCCGCGGATCACCGCTCAAGGCGACGGCCCGACACACGATCTCGCGCGCAAACGAACTTGCTCCCGGCAGACCAAAGTAATTCCGCCATGTTGCCAGCAAAGCGTCGCTTTTCGCGCCAACCGTCAAAAGCGTCAGCTTGCCCCACCAGAAGCCCAGCTCTTCCTGAACATTTTCCACCCGCTGATACCGCCAATCATTCGCGCGGGAGACTATGGCAAGCCCAATCGGCCGACCGTCAGCCACGGCCTCGATCGTTAAGGTATTACGATCTGAAAACAGCGCTTGACGCTTTGACACGACTTCAAAAGAGAGGTCGCACCACGGCTGGTTGCCGTCGATCGCTTCCAAATTACAAAACGCGTCGATCACCGCTCGATTGTCCCAACCCGGCGGATCTTCCGCTGCAACTGCATGATGCCGTACAGCAGCGCCTCGGCGGTCGGCGGGCAGCCCGGCACATAGATGTCAACCGGCACGATGCGGTCGCAGCCGCGCACCACCGAATAGCTGTAATGATAATAGCCGCCGCCATTGGCGCAGCTGCCCATCGAGATGACGTATTTGGGCTCCGACATCTGGTCGTAGACCTTGCGCAGCGCCGGCGCCATCTTGTTGCACAACGTGCCGGCGACGATCATCACGTCCGACTGGCGGGGGCTAGCGCGCGGCGCAACGCCAAATCTTTCAAGGTCATAGCGGGGCATGTTGACATGGATCATCTCGACCGCGCAGCAGGCAAGCCCGAACGTCATCCACCACAAGGAGCCGGTGCGCGCCCACTGGAACAGCTCCTCTGTCGAGGTGACGAGAAAGCCCTTGTCCGCGATCTCGGCATTGATGTCGTTCAGGAACGCGACATCGGGCAGCTGCGCCTCGCTGTGGGTCGGGGTGAGTTCTACTCCCAATCGAGCGCTCCCTTCTTCCACGCATACGCCAGGCCGAGCGCCAATTCGCCGATGAACACCATCATCGCCACCCACGCCGTCCAGCTCGCCATGCCGCCCAGCTTGAACACGGTGACGGCCCAGGGATAGAGAAACGCCGCTTCCAGATCGAAGACGATGAACAGGATCGCGACGAGGTAAAAGCGCACGTCAAACTGGCTGCGGCTATCCTCGAACGCGGGGAAGCCGCACTCATATTCGGCGAGCTTTTCCGCGGTCGGCTTGTGCGCGCCGGTCAGCCGCGCGACCACCATCGGCAGGAAAACGAACGCGCCCGAAAGCGCCAGCGCCACTCCCAAAAACAGGAGGATCGGCAGATATTGGAGCAGGTCGATCACCAGCTGTCTCGCACATGCGGAATCATCGCCGGGGCTTTAGGACGGTGGTGGCTAGGGGGCAAGGGCCGCTACCGCCGAAAGTCCATCGAAGTGGTGCTTTGTGGGGGGACGGGTTGGCGCAGCTACAACCCTCTCCCCTTGCGGGAGAGGGATACGAAGACTTGGCAGCTTGCTGCCTAGTCGGAGTTGGGTGAGGGGTAAGTCCGGCACTATCGACGGCGCACGTCCCCCTCACCAAGCTCCGCTAGCCGACAAGTCGGCAAGCTGCGCTGTCCTCTCCCTCAAGGGAGAGGAGGTTGGCGCTGCGCACATTCCTGCCCTCAGCGCAACGCCCCCGCCACTGCCTTGTGCAGCCGCGAATGCAGCGCATCATTGGCGGCGAGATATTCGCTGCGCTCGACCATGCGATCGCCGCCGCGGAAATCGGTGACATAGCCGCCGGCCTCGCGCACCAGCAACAGGCCCGCAGCGACGTCCCACAGCTGAAGGTCGCTTTCCCAAAACCCGTCGAACCGTCCAGCCGCGACCCAGGCCAAATCGAGCGCCGCCGATCCCAGCCGGCGGATGCCCGCGACTTCCGGCGCGACCGCCCCGAAAATCCGGCTCCACTGCACAAAATCGCCATGGCCCAGGAACGGGATACCCGTCGCGATCAGCGCATCGGCCAGGTCCCGCCGGGCCGAGACGCGCAGCCGTTGGTCCTGCAGCCAGGCGCCGCGACCGCGCTCTGCCCAGAAGCTTTCGTCAGTCAGCGGCTGGTAGATGAGGCCCGTGGTAATCTCGCGCTTGCCGCTCGCCAGCGGCTCCTCGACCGCGATCGAGATCGCGAAATGCGGGATGCCGTGGAGGAAGTTCGAAGTGCCGTCCAACGGATCGATGATGAAGCGCGGCTTGGCGGGGTCGCCTGCCCGCTCGCCGCTTTCCTCGGCCAGGATCGCCCAATCGGGGCGCGCCCGCGCCAGTTCCTCGATCAGCGTGTCCTCGCAGCGCTTGTCGGCCATCGAGACGAAATCGGCCGGGCCCTTGCGGCTCACCTGCAGGTGCTGGACTTCGTTGAAGTCACGCCGCAACCGCGGCGCCGCCTTGCGCGCGGCGCGATCCATGATGGTGAGCAGGCCGGAATGGGAGGGCATTGGGCAACTTCCTAAGCCCCTACCCTTCAGGGGAGGGGTTGGGGTGGGGTCTGGTTCACGATCCCGTCGCGGGCAAAGCCCGCGCCGTCGGTCGAGCTACGCTCGCCGGCCGGGCGGCGGATTGTGCGAAATAGCAGCGCTATTTCGTCTCAATCCGCGCGCCTAACATAGGTCTGCTCGTACACATCAACCACAATCCGCGTGCCCGCACCGATATGCGGCGGCACCATCACGCGCACGCCATTGTCGAGCACGGCGGGCTTGTAGCTCGAGGACGCCGTCTGCCCCTTCACCACTGCATCGGCCTCGACGATCGTCGCTTCGATCGTGTCGGGCAGCTGCACGCTGATCGCTTCCTCGTCGTACAATTCCATCACGACATCCATGCCGTCCTGCAGGAAAGCCGCCGCATCGCCGAGCAGATCGCGCGGCAGCGTCACTTGGTCGTACGTGTCCTTGTCCATGAAGACGAGCATGTCGCCTTCGGGATAGAGGAACTGGAAATCCTTGGTATCGAGCCGCACGCGCTCCACGGTTTCGGCCGAGCGGAAGCGGACATTGGTCTTGCGGCCGTCGCGCAGGTTCTTCATCTCGACCTGCATATAGGCGCCGCCCTTGCCCGGCTGGGTGTGCTGGATTTTGACGGCGCGCCAGATGCCGCCTTCATATTCGATGATGTTGCCGGGACGAATGTCCACGCCGCTGATCTTCATGGGCCGAGCCTGTTGGTTGAAAGAGCGAGAAGCGGCGCCTTTAGCGAGGCGGCGCGATGGGGGCAAGGCTTAGGGATAGCGCTGGCGGGCGTGGAGGACGGCGATGATATCGATCGTTCGTTCCCCGACGCGATAGACAATGATGTAATTCGGGTGGACAACGGCTTCCCGTGTCTCCGGGACGCGACCGCGACGATACAGGAATGGATGTTCCGGCAGCCGCTCGGCGGTCGACTCGACAAGTTCGCGAATACGCTGCGCCGCCAGGAAATGACGCTGCTCGATAAAGGCGACGATCTCCTCGAGATCGTCGAGCGCGTCAGGCGTCCAGCGAACCGCGAGCACGGCGCTTCGCCTCTAATCGTCGCGTTAATTCCGCCATCGCTTCATCATGCGGGATCCCCGGGCGCGGATCGTCGAGCGCTTTTTGCACCTTGGTGCGGAACCAGGCGTCATAGGCTTCCGCCTCTTCGCTGGTTTCGAATTCCGACACGATGGGATCGAGCTTTGCCATTGCTCGATGATATCATGCCGCAAGCAGTTGGGCAAAAGCCTTCACCGCCGCCGCCTCATCGCCGCCCCAAACCGCGCCTGACACGGCCAGGAAATCGGCGCCCGCCGCCACTAAGGGCGCGGCATTGGCGGGCGTGATGCCCCCGATCCCCACACAAGGCAGCTCGAACAGCTGCGACCACCAGCTGAGCAGGATCGGCTCGGCATGGTGCTCGACTTGCTTGGTGCTCGTCAGGAAAAAGGCACCGAACGCGACATAGTCGGCGCCTGCCTCGCCCGCTTCCATCGCCAGATGGCGGCTGTTGTGGCATGTGACGCCGATCTGCGCCGAGGGACCAAGCGCCGCGCGCGCCTCTCGCACATCGCCGTCGCCTTGCCCCAGATGCACGCCGTCCGCGCCCAATCTTTTGGCGAGCGAAATCGAGTCGTTGACGATGAACGCCACGTCATAATCGGCGCACACCCGTTGCAGCGGCTCTGCCAGCCGCGCCGCCTCGTGCTGATCGATGCCCTTCACCCGGAACTGGAACGCCGCAACCGGCCCCGCATCGAGCGCGCGCGCCAGCCGATCAGGGAAACTGCCCGACACGTCGAGCGGCGAAATCAGGTAAAGCTGGCAGGGCGGCCGCCGGTCGTCGCGAACGAATTGCGCCGCGAAATCGGGGTCGAGCGGGCCAAGCGGGTCATCAAAGTCCATCCCCGCCCCCTATCCCGACCGGCGGCGCAGCGGAAGAGGCACTCAATCCGCGCTCAATCGATCAGCGCCAGCAGGAACCCGTCCCAGTGCTTCACGCCCACGGTCTGGATCGCAGTCGCGGTCAGCCGGGGATGAGCGCCGACCGCGTCGAACAGCGCGCGCGTGCCCCTTACACGATCATCGGGGTGATCGGGATCGAGGATCGCGCCGGCGCGTACCACATTGTCGACGATGATCGTCGTGCCCGGTCGCCCCAAGGCGATCGCAGCATTGAGATAAGCGACGTTGCCCTGCTTGTCGGCATCGATGAAAACCAAGTCGAACGGCCCTTCCCCGGCCGACTGCATGGCCGCCAGCGTGTCGATCGCGGGGCCAACGCGCACCTCGACGCGATCGGCGAGGCCGGCCTGCGCGATATTGGCGCGCGCGACCGCCGCGTGATGCGGATCGAGCTCCAACGTGACCAAAGATCCGCCGTCGGGCAGCGCACGGGCCAGGCAGATCGTCGAATAACCGCCCAGCGTGCCGACTTCCAGAATGCGCCGCGCCCCCGCCATCCGCGCGAGCAGATGGAGCAACCTCCCCTGCACCGGCGCAACGTCGATATCGGGCAGGCCGGCGGCGGCATTGGCGGCCAGGGTCGCCGCCAGTGCAACGTCAGCGCCGATCAGCTTGCTCTCGATATAGCGATCGACCGCCGCAAAACCCTGATCGGGTCGGTTCGGCGGATCGACCATCACGCGTCAGGCCGCAACCGGCGCCTTCTCCACCGATGCCGCGTAAATCTCGTCGATCGCCGCGCCGAGCGCTGCATCGAATTCGGCATCGCTCATCTGGTGGCGCAAATCCTCGAGCAGCGCCCGGCTGAAGCTGGCGATCATGCCGCTATTCTTGGCGAGCTCGGCGCATGCCTCGGGCCGTGCATAGCCGCCCGACAGCGCCACGACGCGCAGCACGCGCGGGTGCGCGACCAGCGCGTCGAACAGGCCGGGCTCGGCGGGAATCGAGAGCTTGAGCATCACCTGATCGTCACCCGGCAGCGCATCGAGCGCTTTCAGGATTTCGTCACGCAACAGGGCGTCGGCAGCCGCACGCTCGGGCGACTTAATGTTCACCTCGGGCTCGATGATCGGCACCAGCCCAGCCGCCAGCACTTGCTGCGCCACCGCGAACTGCTGCGCCACCGCCGCCGCGATACCCTGGGCATTGGCGAGATTGATCACCGAGCGCTCTTTGGTGCCGAATACGCCCAGCCCGCGCGCCCGCGCCAGCAGCGCGTCGAGCCCCGGCATCGGCTTCATCAGTTGGACGCCGTCCGCCTCGTCTTCCAGCCCCTTGTCGATCTTGATGAACGGCACCACGCCGCGATCGAGCAGCGCCTGCGGCGTCGGCTTGCCGCCGACGTCGCCATCCATCGTCCGCTCGAACAGGATCGCGCCGAGCACCTTCTCGCCCGTGAAGGCCGGCGACGAGATGATCCGCGCGCGCATGGCGTGGATCAGCCCGAACATCTCCTCGTCCGATCCCCACGCGCCCTGCTCGATGCCATAGCCCTTCAGCGCCTTGGGCGTCGATCCGCCCGACTGGTCGAGCGCGGCGATGAAGCCGTTTCCGGTGGCGATCTTGGCCTTCATCTCGGCGAAATTCATGGGAGACCCTCGGCTAGCTTGGTGAATTGCCTGCGCCGATAGCATCGCTGCACACAGGGACAAGCGCATTCGTATGCGGCGGGAGCCTCGATACCGGGGGACGCTAACGCGCCCCGTCGAGAAACTCCCCAGAATGGACCAATAATCAGTTTGTTGACAGAAGAATGGGTCCGGCCCACCCTGTTGTTTAAGCATCGATAAAGGGGATTGGCATGCGCTGGAGGTCACGGATCGCGGTATTGGCACTGGCCGCATTGGCGGCCGTCTCACCAGCACAAGCAAAGATCAAGGTCGGTGAACCTGCGCCGGACTTTGAATTGACCCTAATCGACGGCAGCAAGGTCGCTTTACATGATCTGCGTGGTCAGGTGGTTGTGCTCAACTTCTGGGCGACGTGGTGCGCGCCGTGCCGCGCTGAATTGCCGGCACTCGATCGTTATTATCAAATTCAGGCGGAGCACGGCCTCAAGGTTTTCGCGATCGCAACCGAGGATTCGCTACCGATCTTTCAACTGAAGAAATTGTTCGCCGTCATGCACATACCGTCAGCGCGGCGGATCAAAGGGCCGTACCACGCGCTGGAAGGCGTGCCGACCAATTACGTCATCGATCGCGCCGGCAATCTGCGGTACGCCAAGGCAGCGGCATTTGATCTTGATGATCTTAACAAGGTGCTCTTACCGCTGCTTAATGAACCGGCGCTGGTACCCCCCTCAACCCAAGCCGCCGCCAACAACTAACCGGAAGCAAGTGCCGCGACGCCGGGCAATTGCTTGCCTTCCATCCATTCCAGGAAAGCGCCGCCGGCGGTTGAAACGAAGGTGAAATCGTCCGCCACGCCTGCCTGATTAAGCGCGGCGACGGTATCGCCACCCCCCGCGACCGACACCAGCGAGCCATCCTGCGTCAGCGCCGCCGCCGTGCGCGCAAGCGCGACCGTCGCGGCATCGAAGGGCGGCGTCTCGAACGCGCCGAGCGGGCCGTTCCACACCAAAGTGCGGCAGGTCTTGAGCACATCCGCGAGCGCTTCGACCGCTGCCGGGCCGATGTCGAGGATCATTTCGTCAGCGGCGACTTCGTGGACGTTGCAAATCCGCACGCTCGGTGGGTTGGGCGCGAATTCCTTGGCGACGACAACGTCATACGGCAGGTGGATCGTGCAGCCGGCCTTGTCCGCCGCGTCGAAGATCGCCTCAGCCGTGCCGGTCAGCTCATGCTCGCACAAGCTTTTGCCGACATTCACGCCGCGCGCCGCGAGGAACGTGTTGGCCATGCCGCCACCGATGATCAAATGATCGACGCGCGCGACCAGATGGGTCAGCACATCAAGCTTGGTCGACACCTTCGCGCCGCCGACGACCGCCGCCACCGGGTGCTCGGGATTGCCGAGTGCCTTGTCCAGCGCATCGAGCTCCGCTTCCATCGCGCGACCGGCAAAGGCAGGCAGCACATGCGCGATTCCCTCTGTCGAGGCATGCGCGCGGTGGGCGGCCGAAAACGCGTCATTGACATAGAGATCGCCCAGCGCCGCGAACCGCGCGACGACGGCAGGGTCGTTCCGTTCCTCGCCGCCGAAGAAGCGCGTATTCTCGAGCACCGCGATATCGCCCGGCGCGAGCGCGGCAACCGCCGCCGCATCGCCTTCCCAGTCGACATAATGCACCGGCCGGCCGAGCACCGCCGCATAGGGCTTAACGATCTGCGCGAGCGACAGCTCGGCCGAGGGCACTTTAGGCCGCCCGAAATGCGCGAGGATCAGCACGATCGCGCCGCGATCGGCGAGCTCGGTCACGGTGGCGAGCGTGGCGCGGAAGCGCGTGTCGTCGCTCACCACGCCGTCGTGCATCGGCACGTTCAAATCTTCGCGGACCAGCACGCGCTTGCCGGCGATATCGCCCATATCGTCGAGGGTCTTGAACGACCTCATGCCGCCTGCTCCGCTTCCTGTTCGATTTCAATGCGATCGCCGACGTTGATCACACCGCCGCTCAACACCCGGCAGCAGACGCCGCCGCGCCAATCGGGGGTGAGCGCCGCCTGCAGCCCGGGGTGCAGCGCGTCCATCCGGTAGCAGGGATTGCACTCGACCATCACCATCAGCCGCACCGACCCGATCCGCAGCAGCGCGCCTGCCTCCTGCGGCAGTGCAAGCCCGTCGACCAGCAGATTGGCGCGCCGTTCCTGCCAGGGAATGTCCGCGCCGATTTCCGCGAGCGCCGCCTGCCAGGCACCGCGCTCGATCAGCGTGACTTGCCGCCGGTTGCGCCCGCCCGGCTTGAACCGGCCTTTGCAATCGCCTTCCAAGCCAAGCTCAGGCGTGATCGTCGCGCCGTCCAGCACTTCCATCGGCGCCTTGGGATAAGCGTGCCGGGCGATGCCGGCGAGGATGCCGGTCACAACCACACCGTCATGCCAGCGAACGCTGGCATCGCTCTCAATCGGGGCGACCGCAGCGTTCGCTGGGGTGACGGCGTGCGCATCCTACAAAAACTTCGCCATTGCCTTGGCGGTGTCGACCATGCGGTTGGAGAAACCCCATTCATTGTCGTACCAGCTCACCACCCGCACCAGCTTGCCGTCGATCACCGCCGTCTCCAGGCTGTCGACGGTCGAGCTTGCCGGCGTGTGGACGATATCGGCCGAGACCAACGGCTCATCGGTATAATCGAGCACGCCCTTCAGCGCGCCCTCAGCCGCGGCCTTGAGCACCGCGTTGACTTCTTCGACGCTGGTGTCGCGCTTGGGCGTGAAGGTCAGGTCAATGAGCGAGCCATCGGGCACCGGCACGCGCACCGCCGAGCCATCGAGCTTGCCCTTCAGCTCCGGCAGCACTTCGCCCACCGCGCGCGCAGCACCCGTGGTGGTCGGGATGATCGACATCGCAGCGGCCCGCGCCCGGCGCAGGTCGCTGTGGATCTGGTCGAGGATCTTCTGGTCGTTGGTATAGGCATGCACCGTCGTCATCAGCCCGCGCTCGATGCCGATCGCGTCGTTCAGCACCTTGGCGACCGGCGCCAGGCAATTGGTCGTGCACGACGCGTTGGAGACGATGCTGTGCTCGGCGGTCAGCTTGTCGTGGTTGACGCCGAACACCACGGTCAGGTCGACATTCTTGCCCGGCGCCGAGATCAGCACTTTCTTGGCGCCCGCCGCGATGTGCTTTTCGCAGCTCGCGCGATCGGTGAAGAAGCCGGTGCATTCGAGCACGAGATCGATGCCGAGCGCGGCATGCGGCAGATTGGCGGGGTCGCGCTCCTTGGTGACGCGGATGCGCTTGCCGTCGACGACCAGATCGTCGCCATCGGCCGCGACGGTGCCGGGATATTTGCCGTGAACCGAATCGCGGCCGAACAGCCAGGCATTGGCCTTGGCATCGGCCAGGTCGTTGATCGCGACCAGCTCCAGCCCGCTATCGGGCTGCGCGAGCATCGCGCGCGCCACCAGGCGGCCAATGCGGCCGAAGCCGTTGATCGCAACCTTAACCGTCATCGCAATAACCTTTCGTTAAGCACTGAGTTTCTGGAGTATCTGCGGAACAATCGCTTCCGCCGTCAGCCCGAAATGCTTGTAGAGCTGGTCCGCCGGCGCGGAGAGGCCGAAGCTGTCGATGCCGAAGCGCAAGCCGCCTGCGCCGGTGTGCCGCTCCCAGCCGAGCGTCGCGCCTGCCTCGATCGAGACGATCAGCGCGTCTGCCGGCAGCACATCGGCACGATAGGCATGCGCTTGCGCGGCAAAGGCTTCCCAACTCGGCATCGAAACAACATCGGCGCCGACGCCCTGCGCTTCAAGCTGCGTGGCGACATCCGCCGCAATCGCGACTTCTGAGCCGGTCGCGACCAGCACGACCTTGCGCACCTCCTGCGCTGCGCGCAGCCGATAAGCGCCGCGCGCCGACCAATTCTCGCTCACATCGCTCCGCAATTGCGGCAGATTCTGCCGGCTGAGCGCGAGCAGCGATGGCCCATCGGCCCGCGCCAGCGCCAGCGCCCAGCATTCCGCCGTCTCGATCGCATCGCACGGGCGATAGACGCGGAGATTGGGGATCAGCCGCAGCGACATCAAATGCTCGATCGGCTGGTGCGTCGGCCCGTCCTCGCCCAGCCCGATCGAATCATGCGTCATGACATAGACGACTTGCGCGTGCTGCAACGCTGACAGCCGGATCGCGTTGCGCATATAGTCCGAGAACACTAGGAACGTGCCGCCATAGGGGATGATGCCGCCGTGCAGCGCCATCCCATTCATCGCCGCGGCCATGCCGAATTCGCGGATGCCGTAATAGATATAACGCCCGCCATAGCCGTTCGCGCCCACATCCATTGGTGGGGTGGCGGCGACTTTGGTGTTGTTCGAGCCGGTGAGGTCCGCCGATCCGCCGAGCAACGCGGCGTGCGGGGCGAGATACTCAAGTGCCAGTTCGGAAGCCTTGCGCGTCGCGATTTTCTGCGGGTTGGCGATCAGCTGGTCGAGATAAGACTTGATATCGACATCGCGACCGAGCTCGTCGGCGAGATACGCGCGGAAATCGTCACCAAGCCCGCCACTCTGCGCATCGACGCGCGCCTGCCACGCATCACGCAACAACCGCCCCCGCGCGCCTGCCGTCCGCCAAGCATCGAGGATATCCGCCGGCACCTCGAACGGCGGCGACGTCCAGCCGAGCGTCGCGCGCGCGGCGGCGACTTCGGCGGCACCCAACGGGCTGCCATGCGTCTTGGAGGTGCCCTGCAGATTAGGCGCGCCCTTGCCGATCACCGTCTGACACTGGACCAGCGACGGCCGCGGATCAGCCTTGGCCTCGTCCAGCGCGCGGGCGATATCGGCCTGGTCATGGCCGTCGCAGATGGCGACGTGCCAGCCCGTCGCGGCATAGCGCGCCGGAATATCCTCGCTCGACGAGAGCGAGACCGCGCCATCGATGGTGATGCGATTGTCATCCCACAGCACGATCAGCCGGCCCAGGCCCAGCCGCCCGGCCAGCCCGATCGCTTCGTGGTTGATGCCTTCCATCAGGCAGCCGTCGCCGGCGATCACCCAGGTGCGGTGGTCGACCAGATCGTCGCCGAAGCGCGCGTTCAAATGCCGCTCGGCAATCGCCATGCCGACCGCCATCGCCAGCCCCTGCCCCAGCGGGCCGGTCGTGCACTCGACGCCGGCGAGCTCGAAATTCTCCGGGTGCCCCGCGCATGGGCTACCGAGCTGGCGGAACTGGCGGATGTCGTCGATCGTCGGCCGCTCATAACCGGTCAAGTACAGCACCGAATAGAGCAGCATCGAGCCGTGGCCGGCCGACAGCACGAAGCGGTCGCGGTCCGCCCAACGCGGCTCGGCGGGGTCGAACTTCAAGTGGCGGGTGAACAGCTCGGTCGCGACATCGGCCATCCCCATCGGCATGCCGGGATGGCCCGAATTGGCGGCCTCGACCGCGTCCATCGACAGCGCGCGGATGGCATTAGCAAGATCGGCTGGCGTCGTGGCCATCAATTTCCTTCCGATGCCGGCTTGCGAGCCGGGGCGCGTGCCTGCGCCGATTCGACGCGCGCGTCTTTGCGGGCCGTGCCGCGATGCGTCAACCTTGGGCGCGACAACACCCTTGCGAGCGGCGGTCGGCATGCTATCCCTTGGGGCATGGCGGAGGGGACGGCCCGGATCGACGCAGCATTGAAGCGGATTGACGCCGCGACCAAGGCGCTCGCCGCCGCGCATCACGAGCAGATCAAGCGCAACGAGGCGCTGCGGGTGAGCCTGGCCGGCGCGATCGCGACGCTCGACAGCATCATCGAAGAGCAGCCGAGGCGGTAGCGGTGGCTGATGTCCCCATCACCTTGGGCGGCCGCACGCACCACATCGCTTGCCGCGACGGATCGGAAGACCAGGTCGCGCGGCTGGGTAAATTGCTCGAACAGCGCTGGGATGCGGCCAAGCAAGCCTCGGGCGGCCTCAACGACGAGCGCACCCTGCTTTTCGTGGCGCTCATGCTCGCCGATGGCCTGGACGAGGCGCAGCGGGGCAGCGGTGGCACCGGCGCGGACGACAAGCTGATCGCGCGCATCGGCGATCAGCTCGAATCAATCGCGCTTGCCCTTGAGCAAGCCGTGCCGAAGGACTAGATTGGCAATCGGCGGGCACTGCCCGGTACGAGCCTTTTGGAACATCCCTGAGGCGATACATCATCCAAGGGGGCTGTCCCTTTCGGGGTCCTGGCCCTGAAAAATGGTCCCCACCTGACGTTCTGGCGTCAGAGGATATTCAGGCAAACGGCCATGGCGGTCCCGCCACCCCATCCCTCCGCCGATCCGCCCGAGAGCCACGCCGCCGCCAAGGCAGCGATGCGGCGGGAAATGCTCGCGCGTCGCGAGGATTTTGCGGGGCGCGCACCCCCGCCGTTCGTCGCGCCCGCGCCGCTGCTAGCGCTGTTGCGCGACGCGAAGGTTGTTGCCGGCTATGTCGCCATGGCTGGCGAGGCCGATCCCGCCCCGCTGCTGACCACAGCCCATGCCCACGGTTGCACCCTCGCGCTGCCGCACGTCACGACGCGCGCCGAGCCGATGCGCTTCCTCCGCTGGTCGCCGGGCGAGGCGTTGATCCCCGGCCCGTTCGGCTTGCGCCAACCCGCCGCCGACCAGCCCGAGCTAACCCCCGACCTGCTGCTCATCCCCCTCGTCGCGTTCGATGCACGCGGCCATCGCCTCGGCCATGGCGCCGGCTATTATGACCGCGCGCTCGCCGCCCTGCCGCGCGCGGCCCGCATCGGCATCGCCTGGTCCATCCAGCAGGTGCCGCAAGTCCCGGTTGACCCGTGGGACGTGCCGTTGCACGCGATCCTGACCGAAACCGACTGGATCATCCCCGCCTCATGACCCCAAGCTGGCGCAAACCCGCAGGCATGTTCATCATCCTCGCGCTGATCGCGGTCTGGGCAGCGCTGATCGCGGCGCTGGCGGACGTGCTGGTCGGCTGGCCGACGCTCGCGCAGCTCGGCTTTTACGCGCTGACCGGCGTGATCTGGATCGCGCCGCTCAAGCCGCTGCTGCGGTGGATGGAAACCGGGAAATGGCGCGAGTGACGGGGCTCGAACCCGCGACCTCCGGCGTGACAGGCCGGCGCTCTAACCAACTGAGCTACACCCGCTTGTAAGCGAGAGCGCGCCACCTAGGGGAGCGTCACGCGAGTGTCAACAGCGCCGTTCGCGTCCGCTAGCCTCCCCGCCCGCGCCGCCGTTCGGGTCGCGATTCCGCCGCGTGCAACGTCCCCTTCTCAAACAGGAAACCGGCGATGTCGGGCTTGCCGGCGGCTTCCATCACCGTCTGGATGATGATGAGCAGCGGCACCGCCAGCAGTGCGCCGGCCGTGCCCCATACCCAGCTCCAGAAGCTCAGCGAAATCAGGATCATGATCGGGTTGATCGTCAGGCGATGGCCGACGACGAGCGGCGTCACCACGTTCGATTCGATCAAATGCGTCGCCACCATCACCGCCGCCGGGGAGAGCGCGACCAGCGGGCTCTCGAACGTCATCAGCCCGCCGACGCCGAGCAGCAGCGCCGCCGTGATCGGCCCGAAATAGGGCACGTAATTGGCCAGCGCGACGATGCCGCCCCACATCAGCGGATAGGGCATGCCGATGATCCACAACATGCCCGCCACCACCATGCCGAGCGACAGGTTGATGACCGTGATCGTGCCGAGATAAGCCGAGGTATCGTCGACCAGATCCTGGATCAGCCGCGCCGTCGCCATCGCGCCGTCAAAGCTCGCGCGGCTGGTGATCGTCTGCCGCCTCAGCCGCGTCCAACCCGACAGGAAGAAGAACACCACCAGCGTGCCGAAGAAAATCTGGATCGCGATCGCCGGAGCGGAGGTGGCGATCAGTTCGATCAGCGAGGGCGGCGGCACGCTTGCCTGCGAAGCCGTCGTCGCGGCGTGCTTGGCGGACCCAAAGGCCAGCTTCATCGCTGTTTTGTCGAAATATTTTTCCAGGCTGAGATACAGGTCCATCACCGGCTTGATGTTCATGCGGATGCGGCTGATCCGCTCGGGCAGCAGCCGGAAAAACTCGACCGCCGGCACCACGATCGCCGCCAGCGCGATATTGGCGAGGCCGAGGAACAGGATGACGCAGAGGAACGCCGCGAGCGGCGCGGGCAGCCGCCGCCGCTCGAGCCATTCGAGCACCGGCACCAGCGCAATGGCGATCACCAGCGCGGTCGTGACGGGCAGGAAGAACTCGGCGCCCGCCTTGAGCGCGAAGGGCAAAGCGACAACCAGGCCGATGCCGGCAATGAGGGTCAACGCCGCGAGCAGCCGGTCGCGGCGCAGCGCGATCTTCGCCTGCTCCTCGGCGCTGGCGTCGGGCAACGGCATGCCGAACGCCGCGTCGTGGCGCGGGCCGCTGCGCATGGCTTCGATGCTGTCGCCGTCTTCGGCCACGGGGTTTCCTTTGTGCTTCGTCCCATGCCTTAGCGGGATTTACGCGCGCTTGGAATCCCGGCTAGCTTCGCCGCCATGAGCGACTTTCTCTTGGTGATCGACGAAGGCACCACCTCCACTCGCGCGATGCTGTTCCGGCCCGATGGCGCGGTGATCGCCAGCCATCAGCTCGATTTGACGCAGCATTACCCCGCCCCCGGCCTGGTCGAGCATGACGCGGCCGAAATCTGGGAGCGGACGCTGGAAGTCACCCGCCAGGTCGTTGAGGCGGCCGGCGGCGCGGAGCGCATCGCCGCGATCGGCATCACCAATCAGCGCGAAACGGTGGTGTTCTGGGACAAGACCACCGGCGAACCGCTCGCGCCCGCCATCGTCTGGCAGGATCGCCGCACCGCCGCCGAGTGCCGCGCTTTGAAAGAGGCCGGCCATGAAGCGGCGGTGCAAGCCAAGACCGGGCTGCTGCTCGACCCCTATTTCTCGGGCTCGAAAATTGGCTGGGCGATGCGCCACTGGCCGCAATTGGCCGAAGCGGGCGATCGACTCGCCGTCGGCACGATCGAAAGCTGGCTGGTTTGGAAGCTGACCGCCAATGAGAACCGGGGCGGCGCCCACCTCACCGACGCCACCAATGCCAGCCGCACCGCGCTGATGGACATCGGCAAGGGCGGCTGGGACGCCAGCCTGATCGAGCTGTTCGGCGCGCCGCGTGCCGCGCTCCCCGAAATCGTCGATTGCGCCGGTCGCTTCGGCGAGACGCGGCTGTTCGGCGCACCGATCCCGATTTGCGGCCTCGCCGGGGACCAGCAAGCCGCGACGATCGGCCAATCCTGCCTCAATATCGGCGAGACCAAGGCGACCTTCGGCACCGGCGCCTTCATCCTGAGCCAGGCGGGCACGACCCCGCCCGTCTCAACGCATCGCCTACTCTCGACCGTCGCCTGGCAACTGGGCGGCAAGCGTGCCTATGCGCTGGAAGGGTCGGTGTTCGTCGCCGGCAGCCTGATCAAATGGCTGCGCGACTCGATCGGCCTGATCGGCACCGCGATGGAAACCGAAGCGCTGGCGCGCAGCGTTCAGGATAGCGGCGGCGTGTATCTGGTGCCCGCTTTGTCGGGCCTCGGTGCGCCCTGGTGGGAGCCCGAAGCGCGCGGCGCGATCACCGGCTTGAGCTTCGCGACGACGCGCGCCCACCTCGTCCGCGCGGCGCTGGAAGCGATGGCCTATCAGGCCAACGACCTCAAAACCGCTTTTGCCGCCGATGGCGTCGACTGGGCAAGCTTGCGGATCGATGGCGGCATGGTCGCCAACAACTGGATGGCGCAGGATTTGGCGGACGTCCTCGCCATCGAGGTCGAGCGGCCCAAATTCGCAGAGACGACCGCCTTGGGCGCGGCAATGCTGGCCGGCGTCGGCTGCGGGCTGTTCAAGGACTTGCACGAAGCGAGCGCAATGCGTGGCGCGATCGAACGCTTCGCCCCAGCATTGGAGGCCGGGCAGCGCGCGGCGCGGCTGGCTAGCTGGCGAGCCGCGGTAAAAGGCGTGGTCGGGAAATAACAGCCCCTCCGTCACCCCGGCCTTGAGCCGGGGTCCAGCTTCTTCTTCTTCAGGCGCTCGGTTATAGCGGGACGCCGGCTCGAGCCCGGGGTGACGGATCGCAACTGTCCTACCGCCGCCTTTCACGTCATGATCGCGGATCGCTCTTTGCCATCGTCGATGCCGCGAATGCCCGATCTAATAGCGCGCCCCGCAAACCCCATGGTCAGTGGGAACATTCGCCGAAACGCGCCGTAAAATGAAGGCGTTACCCCTGGGCGAGCAGGATGACACCAATCAATACAAACCCGGCACTTCGCGCTGTTGCGTGTCAGGTCGGGGGGGGCTCAGGATGATGTTGCGCGCTGCCGACTGGCTGGTTTGGCCGCTCGAGGCGATCTTGGTGCAGCTTTGCCCGGCCAGATAGTTCAACGCCTGCCGCGTGGTCGACTCGGCGGGGTCGCCCAGCTGATGGCCGATATCGTCGGTCGCTTGGCAGCTCGCCTCGGCATATTGCGACAAGCCGTTGTAATAAGTGCCCTGGTGCGCCGCATTCTCAACCGCGAAGGCAATCACGCGCAACCGGTCGTCGCACGCCGCACGATCGATCGCGACCTGCCCGACCGGCTTGCCGAAGGTATTGGTGCCGATCAGCGCCGAATTGGCGTGGAGATAGGGCCAGAAGGAATTGATGACGAGCTCGCTCGCCGAGGCGGTGCCGCCCGATCCGATAAAGGCGATCTTGGTCGGCGCGATCGATTCGGGCTGCACCGTGAAATTGGTGACGGTGTTGTTCGATGCCTTTTCGGGCCGGAAGGTCAGATAATCGATCACATCGGTCGGTGCGCGATTGGCGCCAAGCAGATTTGCCAGCGTTTCCGCCACCGCAACCAGGCCACCGCCATTATAGCGCAGATCGACGATCACATTGGTGATGCCCTGCGCCTTGAAATTGGCGAATGCCGTGCGGAGTTCAGGGTCGGCCGTGTTGATGAAGGTGCGCAGGTTGACGTAGCCAACTTGATGGCCGTTGTCGGTGATCACCTTGGCGCCGTAACGCGACGACACCGGGTCGATCGAGTAATCCGCCTTGGTCACCGCCACGGTCCGCGTGCCGGAGGCATCACGGACCTGGAGATAGCGCGTGGTGCCCGCCGTGCTCGGCCCGAGCGCGTCGTTGACCGCGTTCGACCCGCCGCTCGCGACCAGCGAGGCGACGGTCTGGAGATTGCTCGACGTCGTGCCGATCGCCAGGATTTCGGTGCCGCGATCGATGCCGGCGGTCAGCGCCGGCGCATTCTCGAACGCCTCGATGATGAACAGCCGCGTGCCACTGGTATCGAAGGCGAGCCGCACCCCAAAGCCGGCGCTCGACCCGGAATTATAATACGCATTCTCGGACGAGATCGAGGTCAGATAGGTGAAATAGCGGTCCTTGTTCTGCGCCCGCGCGGTCGCGGTCAGCGCATCGATATAATCGCTGACCGTCGTGTACGGCGCCGGATTGAGGCTCGACGGCAGCAGGCTGGGGAAGAGATACCATTCCTGCAGCGTCGCGAATGCCCAGTTCTGGCGATCGAGCAGCGAGCATTGCGCAGCAGGTGTCGGCGTCGGGCTCGGCGAAGGCGTCGGTGTCGAGGCGATCGCGCCGCCGCTCGATCCGCCGCCGCTATCGCCCCCGCATGCTGAAAGGGACATCAGCGCAATCACACTCAGCGCGCTGGCAATCGGTCGCCGCTTCATACACCGCACTCCGCAAACAATACCGATGCTTAACGCGATCGGATGGCGATCGGCAAGATGGTCGCTAGGCGGCCACTGCCCGATCTTCGAACAGCGATTTCAGCTCGCGTTTCAGGATCTTGCCATTGGCATTGCGCGGCAGCGTTTCGGCAACGAAGCGGATCGCCACCGGCACCTTGAACGCCGCCAAGCGCTCGCGCACCCAGGCTTGCAATTCGGCCTCGGTCGCGGTCGTACCCGGCGCGAGATGGACCACCGCCGCCGGTTCCTCGCCCAGCGTGCGGTGCGGAATGCCGATCAGCGCGCAATCGGTGACAGCAGGATGCGCGTAGAGGACATTCTCGACCTCGCTCGAATAGATGTTCTCGCCGCCGCGGATGATCATGTCCTTGGCGCGATCGACGATGTAGACGAAGCCTTCCTCGTCGAGCCGCGCCAGATCGCCGGTCCGCACCCAGCCATCGATGAAAGTCGCCGCCGTCGCTTCGGGCTTGTTCCAATAGCCCTTCACGATCATCGGCCCTCGCGCCCAAAGCTCGCCGACCTCACCGACCGGCAGCTCGGCCGTACCATCCTCGTTCATGATCTTGAGGTCGGCGACCGCCACGGGCGGACCGGCGCTGGTCGGGCGGTTGAGATAATCCTCGGCGCCGTGGCCGGTTACCGTCGCCATTGTCTCGGTCATGCCCCAGCCATTGCCGGGCAGCGCGCCGAATTCCTGGTAGATCCGCTTGACGAGCTCGGGCGCGGACGGCGCGCCGCCATAGGCAATCGCTTCCAGGCTGGAGAGATCGTATTTGGCGCGATCAGGATGTTCGAGCAGCTGCCACGCGATCGTCGGCACGCCGCCGGTTACGTGCACTTTCTCGCGCTCGATAATCTCCATGGCCTGCACCGGATCCCATTTGCGCATGAAGATCAGCGTATTGCCCGCCGCGACCGCGCCCATCAGCCCGGCGCTGCACGCGGTGACATGGAAGAGCGGGATGACGGTGAGCATCGTGCGCGGTGTCGGATCGGGCGGCGCCTCGCCACGCCGCAGAAAGCCGCGCGCGGCGGTATTGGCGCTGGAGAAGATGTTGGTCACCAGATTGCGATGCGTGCCGAGCGCGCCCTTGGGATTGCCGGTGGTGCCGCTGGTGTAGAAGATCGTCGCGTCGTCTTCGGGCGCGAGCGCTGCATCAGGCAACGTCGCATCTGGCAGCGAAGCATAGTCGGCCGGCGCGCCGATCAGCGTTTCGAGCCGCTCATGCCTTCCAGTCGCGGTGCCGTCGCCCCGCGCAACGACGATCCGCTCCAAACCCGGCAAATTGCCATAATGCTCGGCGAGCCGCTGATCGCGCTCGGCATCGACGAACAGGATTTTCGCGCCCGAATCCGCCAGGCCATATTCGAGCTCCGCGCCCGTCCACCAGGCATTGAGCGGCACCACAATCGCCCCGATCGACACGCCGGCGAAAAAAATGACTGGCCACTCCGGCAGGTTGCGCATCGCGAGCGCCACCCGATCGCCCTTGGCTACGCCCAGCTCGCGCAGCCGCTGCGCCAGATGCGCGATGGCGCGGTAATTGGCCTCATAGGTGACGCGATCATCCTCATAGACCGCGAACACCCGCTCGCCATGGCTGCGGGTATGCTGGACAAGCGCGGCGAGATGCGGCGGCGCATTTTTCCACACCCGCGTCGGCACCCCGCGAATGTCGATGGTCTCCATCTCCAGCCGCTGCCCCGGCGCGGTGAGCAGAGCATCCGCCGCCGCTACGGAAAGGCGCGGCCAGGCGGGATCGAGCGGCACCAGCGGGCCATCGCCGGCAGCATCGGTGACAGACATTCTCTCTCCACTCTAGAATTTCGGGTTTGGCATCTTTGCCTTTTCAAGGAAGGTTAGTGTTGATTCGCGCGCCGCTCAAGGCAATAGGGTGCACACGGTTTCGAAGCAGGGGTATGGAGAGCGGCATGACGATCGCACGGCCGGAATCGCTCGGTTTTGACGCGCTGCGCCTCGCGCGGATCGATGCGCTGTTGAAGGAGCGTTACGTCGACTCGGGCAAGCTGCCCCACGCCCAGCTGCTGATCGCGCGGGAGGGCGAAATCGTCCATTACTCGAGCATGGGCGCAGCACGGGCGGAAGGCAGCGCACAAGTCGACGAGACCAGCCTGTTCCGCATCGCGAGCATGACCAAGCCCGTCACTTCGATCGCCTTCATGATGCTGGTCGAAGAAGGCAAGGTCGCGGTCGATACCCCGGTCCATCATGTGCTGCCCGAGTTCCGGGGGCTCGGCATCTATAATGGCGGCGGCGCGGGCGTGCCCTTCCTGACCAAGCCGACCGAAGAACCGATGCGGATGGTCGATCTGCTCCGCCACACCTCGGGCCTGACCTATGGCTTCCAGAACCGATCGAACGTCGATGCGGCGTATCGCGAGGGTCGCATCGAGAATTGGCACGGCAATCTCGATCTCAATGGCTTCATCGCCGCGCTAGGCAAGCTGCCGCTGGAATTCTCGCCCGGCACGGCCTGGAATTATTCGGTGTCGACCGACGTGCTCGGCGCGGTCATCGAGCGCGTCTCCGGCATGCCGCTCGACCAGTTTTTCGCGACGCGCATCTTCGCGCCCCTCGGCATGCACGACACGTTCTTCGCGGTCCCCGAGGACAAGACCGACCGGCTGACCGATTGTTACGACTTTGTGCCGGGCAGCAAACCGGTGCTGATGGATCGCGGCGCCCAGAGCGCGTGGAGCCGCCAGCCGACCTTGCTCTCCGGCGGCGGTGGCCTCGTCTCAACGGCCCTCGATTATCACCGCTTCTGCTCGATGCTGCTGAACGGCGGCAGTCTCGACGGCGCGCGGATCGTGAGCCGCAAGACGCTCGACTTGATGACGATGAACCACCTGCCCGGCAATGGCGACCTAGCGCATTGGTCCAAGTCCTTGTTCAGCGAGACGCAGAATGCCGGCACCGGCTTCGGCCTTGGCTTTGCGGTCAATATCGATGTGGCCCGCTCGATGATGCCGGGTTCGGTCGGCGAATATTATTGGGGCGGCATGTTCTCGACCGCCTTCTTCGTCGATCCGGTCGAGCGAATCCACATGGTATTCATGACGCAGCTTCGCCCGAGCAGCACTTACCCCATCCGCCGCGAATTGAAGACGCTGATCTATTCGGCGCTGACCTGAATCGTCGCCCCAGCGAAAGCTGGGGCCGCCAGCCACAACGACCCCAGCTTTCGCTGGGGTGACGCCTTGGAGAGACAATATGACCAGCCCGATCCGCACCGAACGCCATGACGACATCCTCGTCATCATTTCCGACAACCCGCCGGTCAACGCGCTCGGCGCGGCGGTGCGGCAGGGGCTCGACAAGGGCGTAGACGAAGGCCTTGCCGATCCCGCGATCAAGGCGATCGTCATCCGCTGCGACGGCAAGACCTTCTTCGCCGGCGCCGACATCACCGAGTTCGGCAAGCCGATGCAGGAGCCCGGCCTGCCGACGTTGCTCGACAAGATCGAAGCGGCCGACAAGCCCGTCATCGCCGCGATCCACGGCACCGCGCTGGGCGGCGGCTGCGAAGTGACGCTCGCCTGCCATTACCGCATCGCTGTGCCTTCTGCCGTCATCGGCACGCCCGAAGTCAAGCTCGGCCTGCTCCCCGGCGCCGGCGGCACCCAGCGCATCCCGCGCGTCGCCTCGGTCAAGCTCGCGCTGCAGATGACCGCGATCGGCGATCCCATCCCCGCCAAAGTCGCCATGGACAACGGCCTGATCGATCGCCTCGCGACCGAGGGCAATCTCGAAGCCGATGCCATCGCTTTCGCCCGCGAAGTCGCGACGGCTCGCCCACTACCCCGCGCCAGCGAGAAGACCGCGACCGCCGATCCCGAAGCGGTCGAGGCGTTCAAGAAAGCCAACGCCAAGCGTTTCCGCGGCTTCGACGCGCCTTATGCCAACATCGCCTGCGTCGAAAAGGCCGCTGACGGCCCCAGCTTCGCCGACGGCATCGCCTTCGAACGCCAGGAATTCATGAAGCTGATGCTCGGCACCCAATCGGCGGCGATGCGCCACTTGTTCTTCGCCGAGCGCAAGGCAGCCAAGATCGACGGCATTGCCGACGACATCCCGCTCCGCCCGATCAACAAGGTCGGCATCATCGGTGCGGGCACGATGGGCGGCGGCATCGCGATGAATTTCCTGTCGGCGGGCATTCCCGTGACGATCGTCGAGATGCAGCAGGACGCGCTCGACCGCGGCGTCGGCGTGATCCGCAAGAATTACGAGGCGTCGGCCGCCAAGGGTCGCCTCAAGCCCGAGCACGTCGCGATGGCGATGGGCGCGCTCCACCCGACGCTGAGCTTCGACGAACTCGCCGACTGCGACCTCGTCATCGAAGCGGTCTATGAGACGATGGACGTCAAGAAGGAGGTGTTCGGCAAGCTCGACAAGATCGTCAAGCACGGCGCGATCCTCGCCTCGAACACCAGCTATCTCAACGTCGACGAAATCGCCGCGAGCACGAGCCGTCCGCAGGATGTGCTCGGCATGCACTTCTTCTCGCCCGCCAATGTGATGAAGCTCCTGGAAGTCGTGCGCGGCGCCAAGACCGCTGACGATGTGCTGGCGACGGTGATGGCGCTCGCCAAGAAGATCAAGAAGGTCGCGGTCGTCGCCGGCGTCTGCCACGGCTTTATCGGCAACCGCATGCTGATGCCGCGCCAGGTCGAGGCCAACAAGCTGCTGATGGAAGGCGCGACCCCGCAGCAGATCGACAAGGTCCATGTCGATTTCGGCATGCCGATGGGGCCGTTCCAGATGAGCGACCTCGCCGGCGTCGATATCGGCTGGCACCGCGACCCGACCCGCATCGAAAGCATCCGCGACGCACTCGCTGCCGAGGGCCGCTGGGGGCAGAAGAAGGGCGCGGGCTTCTATGACTATGACGAGAACCGCAACCCGACGCCCTCCGCGCGTGTCGCCGAGATCATCGAGGATTTCCGCTCCAAGTCGAACCTCGCGAAACGCGAGATTACTGACGAGGAAATCATCGAGCGCACGCTGTATCCGATGGTCAACGAAGGCGCACTGATCCTGGAAGAGAAGATGGCGCAGCGCGCGAGCGACATCGATGTCGTATGGATTTATGGCTATGGCTGGCCGGTCTATCGCGGCGGCCCGATGTTCTGGGCGGACCTGGAAGGCGCCAAGAAGATCGTCGATGGCCTGGAGAAGCACGGCTTCAAGATCGCACCGCTGCTCAAGGAAAAGGCCGAGACGGGCGGGCGGTTCAATTGAGTCGAATTTGGCAAAATCCTCCCCTGGAAGGGGAGGTGGCAGCGCGTAGCGCTGACGGAGGGGTATCGACGCTCGTACCGCCGGGGCCACCCCTCCACCATGCCTGCGGCATGGTCCCCCTCCCCTTGCAGGGGAGGAATTGATGAAATCCGCCCTGGCCACTGCTGCCGCTATCCGCGCTGGCGAAACCACCGCGCTTGCCGAGACCGAGGCCGCCATCGCGCGGATCGAGGCGGGCGATGGCGCGATCAACGCCGTCGTCGTGCGCGATTTCGATCGGGCGCGCGAGCAAGCCCGCGCGGTCGATGCGCGGATCGCGGCGGGCGACACATCAGGCGCGCTGCTCGGCGTACCGATGACGGTGAAGGAGTCGTTCGACGTCGCCGGACTCGTCACCTGCTGGGGCTTTACCGAGCATGCCGATTTCGTGGCGAGCGAAGACGCGATCGCCGTCCAGCGGCTGAAGCGCGCCGGCGCGGTTATCCTCGGCAAGACCAACGTGCCGGTCGCGCTCGCCGACCTCCAGACCAACAATCCGGTCTATGGCCGCACCCGCAATCCGCTTAACCTCGATCGCGTCCCCGGCGGCTCGTCGGGCGGGGCGGCGGCGGCGCTGGCGGCGGGCTATGTGCCGATCGAGATCGGGTCGGACATTGGCGGGTCGATCCGCATCCCCGCCTCCTTCTGTGGCCTCTGGGGGCATAAGCCGACCTACAATGCGCTGTTAAGCTTCGGCCATAACTTCCCGAGGACTGATGGGTGCGGCGTCGCGCTCAACGTCATCGGCCCGCTCGCGCGCGACGCGGATGACCTGGAAGCGCTGTTCGAGGTGATGGGCGGCGATGCGCTCGCCCGCCCTGCCTCACGCGCTCCCGGTGCGTGGCGCCTGTTGCTGCTCGACCCGCATCCGCAGGTGCCAGTGCAGGCCGCGATCCGCGACGCGATCGAAGCGACCGGCAAGGCATTCGAAGCGCGGGGCGCAACGGTCGATCGCCATACCGATCTGCTGCCCGATCTGGTCAGCCAGTCCGGCAATTACATGCGCATGCTGCTCACAGCGATGGCGCGCGGCGCGCCACCGCCCGATGGCGGGCCAGCGACCACGCTGGGCGGCTGGTTCGACCTGATCGACGCGCAGGCCAAGTGCCGCCGCGACTGGGGGCGGCTGTTCGGCGAGTATGATGCGGTGATCGCGCCGATCTGGGGCACCACGGCCTACCCGCATGACGACACCCCGCTCGGCGAGCGAATGCTGATGATCGACGGCACGGCCTATCCGGCGGGCATGCAGATGGCGCTCCCCGGCCTTGCCACTTTCCCGATGCTGCCGGCGACCAGCGTGCGCGTCGGCACCGACCCCGATGGCTTGCCGATCGGCGTGCAGGTGATTGCCGATTATAACCGCGACTGGACGGCCATCGCCGTCGCCCGCGCCGCGCATCAACTCGCTTTTGACGTCACCCCAGCGCAGGCTGGGGTCGCTGCGTGAACGTGCGTTACCCTATCCTCAACGAGACCCCAGCTTGCGCTGGGGTGACGGAGTATCTTCGATGACTGAGACGCTCGAAACCTTCCGCGCCGAAACCCGCGCCTGGCTGGAGGCGAACTGCCCGCCCGAAATGCGCGAGCCGGTGCGCAGCGAAAAGGATGCCTGCTGGGGCGGGCGCAACCCCGATTTCCAGCCCGGCCAGAAGGAATGGATGGACGCGATGGCCTCGCGCGGCTGGACGGTGCCCGACTGGCCGACCCAATATGGCGGCGGTGGCCTATCACCTGCCGAAACCAAGATTCTGCGCGAGGAAATGGCGGCGATGAAGTGCCGCAACCCGCTGAACAGCTTCGGCATCTCGATGCTCGGGCCGGCGCTGCTCAAATACGGCACCGAGGAGCAGAAGCTCGAGCATCTGCCCAAGATCGCACGCGGCGAAATCCGCTGGTGCCAGGGCTATTCGGAGCCGAACGCCGGCTCCGATCTCGCCAGCCTCGCCACCAGCGCCGAGGATATGGGCGACCATTTCCTGATCAACGGCCAGAAAGTGTGGACCTCTTACGCCGACAAGGCCGATTGGATTTTCTGCCTCGTCCGCACCGACAAGACCAACAAGCACAACGGCATTTCGTTCGTCCTCTTCGACATGACGACGCCGGGCGTCTCGACCAAGCCGATCCTCTTGATCAGCGGCTATTCGCCCTTCTGCGAGACGTTTTTCGACAATGTGAAAGTGCCCAAGGGCAATCTGGTCGGCGAACTCAACAAGGGCTGGGACGTTGCCAAATATCTGCTCGGCCATGAGCGCGAGATGATCAGCGGCATGGGGCTCGCCTCGACTGGCGGCAATCCGCTGATCGAGGGCGCGCTGGCGACAATCGGCCTCGATCATGACGGCCGCCTCGCCGATCCGCTGCTGCGCGCGCAGATTGCGCTGTTCGAGGTGCGTGCCCGCGCTTTCGGCATGCAGGCGGAGCGCTTCATCGACGAGCTCAAGGCAGGCCGGGCGCACCCCGCCCAGCCGAGCATGATGAAATATTACGGCACCGAGCTGAACAAGGCGCGCCACGAGCTGATGATGGCCGCAGGCGGTTCGGACGCGCTCGAATGGGAAAGCGATCGATCGCGCGGCGGCGCCGGCGCGCGCGCCTGGCTGCGCACCAAGGCCAATTCGATCGAGGGCGGCACCAGCGAGGTGCAACTCAACATCGTTGCCAAGCGGATTTTGGAGCTGCCGGGGGCGTAACTAGCCGTCACCCCAGCGCAAGCTGGGGTCGTTTGCAAATTCTGGTGCCCTGGCGGCACGCGACCCCAGCTTGCGCTGGGGTGACGAAGGACGATCAATGCCACTCTACCTCACCGAAGAACAAACCATGCTGCGCGACACGGCGAAGGACTTCATCACCGATGCCGCGCCGGTCAGCCACATGCGCGCCCTGCGCGACGCCAAGGACGCGACCGGTTTCAGCCGCGACTTGTGGAAGCAGTTCGCCGAAATGGGCTTTACCGGCATCCTGATCGGCGAGGAGCAGGGCGGGCTCGGCCTCGGCCATGTCGAGGCGGGCGTGGTGCTCGAGGAAATCGGGCGCAACCTCTCGCCCTCACCGTTCCTGTCGACGGCCGTTGCCGCCGTCGAAGCGCTGAAAGGCAGTGCGCAGGCCGAACGCTGGTTCCCCGGCATCCTGGCGGGCGAGACAGTGGCCGCGCTCGCGATCGATGAGCGCGCCAAGCACGGCACCGGCATCGCGATGAAGGCGGAGCGGTCGGGCAATGGCTTCCGCCTGTCGGGCACCAAGCAGTTCGTCAGTCACGGCCATGTCGCCGACGTCATCATCGTCGCGGCGCGGACCGCCGGCAGCGCTGACGACAAGAACGGCATCACCCTGTTCGCGGTCGACAAGGGCGCAGCAGGGCTCTCCGCCGAGGCCGAGCGGCTCGCCGACAGCTCGCTTGCCGCGCGCCTTACCTTCGATGGCGTCGAGGTCGATGCCGACGCAGTGATCGGCGAAGTCGATGCCGGCGCCGATCCGCTGGGTCGGCTGCTGCGTGCGGGGCGCGCCGGCGCCTCGGCCGAATTGCTCGGCGTCGGTGGCGGCGCGATGGACATGACGGTCAATTACTTGAAGGAGCGCAAGCAATTCGGCGTGCCGATCGGCAGCTTCCAGGCACTCCAGCACCGCGCCGCGCACCTTTATAGCGAGATGGAAGTCGCGCGGGCGGCCGTGCTCAAGGCGCAGCAGCTGCTCGACGCTGGCGCGCCCGGCGCCGACGAGGCTGTGTCGGTCGCCAAGGCGATGACCAGCCTCGCGACCACGCTCGCGGTGCAGGAAGGCATTCAGATGCACGGCGGCATCGGCATGACCGACGAATATGACATCGGCTTCTACATGAAACGCGGCCGTGTGCTGGCAGAGCTGTTCGGCGACGCGAATTTCCATGCCGATCAGCTGGCGCGAGCAGCGGGGTATTGAGTGGAAAACCCCTCCCCCGCTGATCTTGCCGCCAAGCTTGTCCGCCTGCTCGACGTCGAGCAGCTCGACACTGATCTGTTCCGCGGCGCCTGCGGTGATGATGGCTTTGGCCGGGTGTTCGGCGGCCAGGTCATTGCCCAGGGCCTCCAGGCGGCGCAACGCTCGGTTGAGGAGACCGGTGCCGAAACCAAGACGGCGCATTCGCTCCACGCCTATTTCATGCGCCCCGGCGCGGAGGATTATCCGATCATCTACCGCGTCGTCCGCGATTTTGACGGCAACAGCTTCGCGACACGCCGCGTCGTCGCAACCCAGCGCGGCGTGCCGATCCTGAGTATGACCGTGTCGCTCCAGCGCCCCGAGGAGGGGTTGGCGCATCAGGACACGATGCCTGATGTCCCCGCGCCTGAGGACCTGAAGAGCGAGACCGAGTTGCGTGAAGCGGTGATCGAGCAAATCCCCGAACGATTCCGCGCCAACTTCCTCCGCCCTCGCATGGTTGAAATTAGGCCTATCGAGCCGCGCGAATGGTCGAACCCGGCGAAACGCCCGCCGAATCAGTCAAGCTGGTTCCGGGCGGTCGCACCGGTCGGCGATGACCAGGCGCTGCACCGTGCCATCCTGGCTTATGCCAGCGACATGACCCTTCTGGGGACCGCCACCCTGCCGCATGGCGTCCATTGGATGACGCACAAGCTGCAGACCGCGAGCCTCGATCACACCGTCTGGCTGCATGAGCCATTTCGCGCCGACGAGTGGCTGCTCTATGTCTGCGACAGCCCCTGGACGGGCCATGCACGTGGCTTCAACCGCGGCCAGGTTTTCGCGCGTGATGGCCGCCTGGTCGCGAGCACCGCGCAAGAGGGACTGATGCGACTTAGGGAGTAACAACCATGGAGCTTTCGACCGACATCAGCGATTTCACGCGCCGCGATTTCACCTTTAACGGCAAGACCAAGCCGGTGCTGACGCTGGGTGATGCGGGCCCGGCGGTCATCGTGATCCACGAAGTCTATGGCTTCACGCCGCCGCTGGCCCGCTTTTGCCGGTGGATCGCAGACGCTGGCATGCGCGTTTATGCGCCGATTCTGCTGGGTACGCCCGACGCTGGTAACCCCGCGGTCATCACGCGCGGTCGCATTCTCCACCTCTGCGTCAGCCGCGAATTCACCATCCTGCGCAGCAATCGGTCGAGTCCGATCGTCGACTGGCTGAAGCCGCTTGCGCGCCAGGCGCACGCCGAATGCGGCGGCCCGGGCGTAGGCGCGATCGGCATGTGCCTGACGGGCGGCTTTGCACTCTCAATGGCGGTCGACCCGGTGATGCTGGCCCCCGCGCTTTCGCAGCCGGGCATGCCGCCACGCGATGCGCCCGCGCTCGACATCTCCGCGGCGGATCTGGCCTGCGTCAAAGCACGCACCGAGCAGGAGGGGCTGGAGATTCGCGGCTATCGCTTTGCGGGCGATCCGCTGTCTCGACCCGAAAAGTTTGAAACGCTGCGCACCGTGTTCGGGTCGTCGTTCAAGGGCACCGAGCTTCCAGACAGCGCGGGCAATCCCGATAGCCCGCTCGGTCGCGCTGGCCGGCCGCCACACAGCGTGATGACCGGCGATCTGATCGATGCTCCCGGTCAACCCACCCGCGCCGCCGCTGACGATGTGATTGCCTTTTTCAAGACAAGGCTTGCTGCCTGAACAGCCGCTGTCAGCGTCGTTCAGGAACAAGACCGGGAGAGTCGCGTAATAGACACCATACCCGATCCCCGGGTGAAGGAAGGTGTTATGCGTATCTCCAAAGCTCTCACTGCCGCTGGGCTTGCCCTGACTGCCGTGACGATGGGAACGGCGGCTCAGGCTCATGATTACAACCATGGCCGCTATGATCGTGATCATCGTTACGAGCGCGAATATCGTGACGGCCGCTATGACCGCGACCACCGTGACTATGATCACGATCGCCGTTACGGATGGGGTCGTGGCTATGGCCATCGCCATTGCTGGACCGAGTGGCACTATCACCACCGCGTGACGGTCTGCCGCTAAATGACGATTGGTGCGGGGAGGCATGCACGCCTCCCCGTTTCCGTTTGGGCGTCGATCAAACGGCGGTTCTGCCGAACTCCTGCCGCGTGACCGGGTGGCTCGACGACAAGCCGCCATCGACCGCGATTGCTTGCCCGTTGACGTAACTCGCCTCCGATGACGCCAGAAACACCGCGACGCTGGCCAACTCCTCGGGCTGCGCGGCGCGGCGTAGCGGGTTCAACCGGCCAACCTTGTCCATCTTGTCAGCCTCTCGCGCGTAATCGAACACCGGCTTGGTCATGCCCGTTTCGGTGAGGCCGGGGCAAATCGCGTTGACGCGCACCCCCGAACCCGAAAATTGCTGCGCGGCGGTCATCGCGAGATTAATCACCCCCGCCTTCGACGCCGAATAAGCCGGCGATCCCGCCCCCGACCGAATGCCCGCAACGCTCGCCGTCAGGATAATCGCGCCGCTACCGCTCGTCTTGGCGCGCTCGACAATCGCGGGGCCGGCATGTTTGATCGCGAGGTAGGGCCCAATCAGATTGACGCGCAGAACCTCGGTGATCAGCGCGGCATCGGTATCGAAGATATTGGCCATGCCGCCCGAGATGCCGGCATTGGCGAACATCACGTCGAGCCCGCCGAACGCCTCTATCGCGAGCGCCACCGTGCGGACGACATCCTCCTCCTTGCCAGCATCGATGCGGATCGCGCGCGCGGCACCACCCGCCGACGCGATGACCGACGCCGTTTCCTCGACCGCCTCACTCCAATCGGCACAGACGACGCTACCGCCCTCGCGGGCAAATTGCAGCGCGGCCGCCCGCCCGATGCCGGAGGCGGCACCAGTAACGATGATCGATTGGCCCGTGAAACGCATAGTCCCTCTCCGCTACTCGTCATGCCAGCGAAAGCCGGCACCGCTCTCCGTAAGTCCTGCCGTCGCCAGCGGTCCCAGCTTTCGCTGGGACGACGCTAGGTCAAATCGTCACCCCGCCATCAATCACCAGCGATTGGCCGGTCATGAAGGTGCTGGCATCGCTCGCCAGAAACACGACACCGCCAGCAATCTCGTGCGGCTCGCCGATACGCCGGAGCGGCACGCTTTCGTTGCTCTGGCGGATGCGCTCGGGGTCTTCCCACAAGGCGCGGGCGAAATCGGTCCTGATCAGGCCGGGCGCGATGCAGTTTACCCTCACATTGTCGGGCCCGAACTCGTGCGCCAGGTTGCGCGCGAGCTGCATGTCGGCCGCCTTGCTGATGCAATAAGCGCCGATCGTCGTCGAGCCGCGCAAGCCGCCAATCGACGAGACGATGATGATCGAGCCGCTTCCGCGCGCGCGCATCTCTGGCGCCACCATGCTGATCAGCCAGTGGTTGCTGACGATGTTGTTGTCGAGGATCTTGCGGAGCTGCTCGTCGCTGATCCCGCCCTGCGGGCCGTAATAGGGGTTGGAGGCGGCGTTACAGACCAGCACGTCGATCTGCCCGAAGACGCGGCGGGTTTCATCGACGAGATGCTGGAGCCCCGACTTGTCGGAGATGTTGGCCGCAACCGCGATCGCAGTGCCCTCGCCATATTTGCCGTTGATCTCTGCAGCGACCTCGTCGCACGCGTCCTGTCTGCGGCTGGAGATGACGACCTTGGCGCCATGCTCGGCCAGCTCGAAGGCGGACGCCTTGCCTATCCCGCGCGACGAGCCGGTGACGATGGCGATGCGCCCGGTCAGGTTGAATTGGCTCATACCTTCTCCCTCTCCGCCTAAATCCGTCGTCCCAGCGAAAGCTGGGACCGCTGGCGATGGCAGCCCACCATTGTTGGCGATCCCAGCTTTCGCTGGAATGACGACACGTTACGCCCCCGCCCGTTGCGCAAAATGCAACGCCGCCGCCGCCAGCCCCGGCACGCGCTCTGCCGTCTTCGCGGCCTGCGCGCTGCTCGCGGTGCCGTCGACAATCCGCTTCTTGATCCCCTGAACGATGCCGGTCAGCCGGAAGAGATTGTACGAGAAATACCAGTCGAGATCGGGCACGCCCTCGCGACCCGTCGCCGCGCAATACCGCGCGACCATCTCCTCGATCGTCGGGATGCCGGTTTCCGGCCCCGCCAGCCCCATCACGCCTGATCGACCCTCGGGCTGCGTCACCCAATTCATCAGGAAATAGCTGAAGTCGGCGAGCGGATCGCCGAGCGTCGACAGCTCCCAGTCGAGCACCGCGATCACCCGCGCCTCGTCGCCCGCGAAGATCATGTTGTCGATGCGGTAATCGCCATGGACGATGCTGGTCCGGGTCTGCTCGGGCACGGTGCGCGGCAGCCACTCGATCAGCCGTTCGACCTCGGGCATGTGTTCGGTTTCGGACGCGCGATATTGCTTGGTCCAGCGCTCGACCTGGCGCGCGAAATAATTGCCGGGCTTGCCATAGCTTGCGAGGCCTGCCGCGACGAAATCGGTATGGTGCAGCGCGGCGAGCGTGTCGACCATTGCGTTGTAGATCGCGGTGCGCTCGGGTGGCGTCATGCTCGGCAGCGCCCCGTCCCAAAGGTTGCGGCCCTCGACCAGCCCCATCAGGTAGAATTTGGCGCCGATGACCTCCGGGTCTTCGCACAGCCCGTAAGGCGTCGGCACCGGGAAGCCGGTCGGGTGCAGCCCCGCGATCAGCCGATATTCGCGATCGACTGCGTGCGCGCTCGGCAGCAACTTGCCGAAGGGCTGGCGGCGCAGCACGTAATTCTGCGCGGGCGTTTCGACGCGATAGGTCGGATTGGACTGGCCGCCCTTGAACTTGCGCAACACGACCGGACCATGCGCGCCGGGGATATTGGCCTCCATCCACGCCGCGACCTTGGCCGCGTCGATCGGATCGTCGGCGGGCACCGGCAGCGTGCCGACCATCAGCTCTTCGGCAGAAGGCTCGGCCATCAGGCGAACTCGATCACGCTGCGCACGCTGTCGCCCTGGCGGAGCTTGTCGAGCGCTTGGTTGACCCCGTCCAGCGTGATCTTCTCGGCAACCATCGTGTCGAGGTCGAGCTTGCCGTCGAGGTAGAGCCGCACCAGCCGCGGCATATCGATCGGGAAGCGCGTGGAGCCGAGCAGCGAGCCTTGCAGCTTCTTGCCGGTGAGGAAGGTCGGGCCGGCGATCTTCACTTCATTGCCCGGTGCGATCATGCCCAAAATCGTCGCCGTGCCGCCACGCCGCAGGATGGTCCAGGCAAGCTCGGCGGTGTTGGGACGGCCCACGGCCTCGATCGCATAATTCACCCCGCCTTCGGTCATGCCGATGACCTTCTTGGCGAGATCGGGGTCGGTTGCGTCGAGGCTGTGCGTCGCGCCCAATTTCTCCGCGAGCGCGCGCTTATCGGCGACCGGATCGATCGCGATGATCGTGCCCGCGCCGGCAATCTTGGCGGCGTTGATCGCGGCGAGGCCGATGCCGCCTGCGCCAATCACCGCAACGCTCTCGCCCGGCTTCACCTGACTATCGTTGAAAATCGCGCCCGCGCCGGTGATGACCGCGCAGCCGAGCAACGCCGCGCGGTCAAGCGGCATCGCCTTGTCGATCGCGACGCAGGCGTTTTCGTGGACGAGCATCTGCTCGGCAAAGGCGGACAGGCTGAGGAACGGCGCGAGCGGCGTGCCGTCCGCGCGCGACAAGCGCGGTGCCGCATCCTTGGGCCGGCGCGTCGAGGGGTCGATACACAAAGACGGCCGCCCGCTGACGCAGAATTCGCAAGATCCGCAGAAGACAGTGAAGAAGGTAATGACGTGATCGCCAGGCTTGATCCGCGTCACATCGCTGCCAACCGCCTCGACCACACCCGCCGCTTCGTGCCCCGGCACAGTCGGCATCACATGCGGGAAGCTGCCATCGACAAAGTGCAGATCAGACCGGCAGACGCCGCATGCAGCCGTGCGGATCAGCACTTCGCGCGGGCCGGGCGCATCGATGCGGATATCCTCGATGACGAGCGGGGTCTTGGCTTCGAACAGGACGGCTGCTTTCACTTAAACTCCCCAGCAAAATCCTCCCCTGCGAGGGGAGGTGGCAGGCCGAAGGCCTGACGGAGGGGTATCACGCTATCGTTAGCGTGATACCCCTCCACCACGTGCTGCGCACGCGGTCCCCCTCCCCTTGCAGGGGAGGAGCTAATTTAATCACCGCCCCACCGCCGCCTTTGCCGCGACCGCCTCGGGCAGCTCGGCATATTTGCCGAACTCGTTCCTTGCGATCGCCCGGTTGTGGACCTCATCCGGGCCGTCGGCGAAGCGCAAGGTGCGCATCGCCGCCCAGGCATGCGCCAGGTGGAAATCCTGAGACACGCCGCCGCCGCCATGCGCCTGGATTGCATCGTCGAGGATCTGCAGCGCCATGTTGGGCGCGGCGACCTTGATCATCGCGATCTCCTGCTGGGCTGCCTTGTTGCCGGCCTTGTCCATCATGTCGGCGGCCTTGAGGCACAGCAGTCGCGTCATCTCGATATCGATCCGGGCCTTGGCGATGCGCTGCTCCCAGATCGAATGGTCGGCGATGCGCTTGCCGAACGCGACGCGGGTCAGCAGCCGCTTCGCCATCGCCTCGATCGCGGTTTCCGCCACGCCGATGGTGCGCATGCAGTGGTGGATGCGCCCTGGCCCGAGCCGGCCCTGCGCGATCTCGAACCCCCGCCCTTCGCCGAGCAGGATGTTCTCCGCCGGCACGCGAACATTTTCCAGCACCACTTCGCCATGGCCATGCGGCGCATGGTCATAGCCATAGACGCTGAGCATCCGCTCGATGGTGACGCCCGGCGAGTCCATGTCGAGGATCATCATCGATTGCTGAGTGTGGCGCTGGCTGTCGGGGTTGGTCTTGCCCATCAGGATCGCGACTTTGCACCGGGGATCGCCGACGCCCGACGACCACCATTTGCGGCCATTGACGATGTAATGATCGCCGTCCCGCACCATGCTGGTCTGGATGTTGGTCGCGTCGGAAGACGCCACCGCCGGCTCGGTCATCAGAAAGGCCGAGCGAATCTCGCCGTTCATCAGCGGGCGCAGCCAGCGCTCCTTCTGTTCGTGCGTGCCGTAGCGGTGGAGCACTTCCATATTGCCGGTATCGGGTGCGGAACAATTAAAGCACTCCGAAGCCCAGCCGATTTTCCCCATTTCCTCGGCGCACAGCGCATATTCGAGATTGGTGAGCTGCGTGCCTTTGAATTCGAAGCTGTCATCGACATGCGCGCGGCCCGATTGCGGCGGCATGAAGAAGTTCCACAAGCCAGCTGCTTTGGCCTTGGCCTTCACTTCCTCGATCACCGGAATGACTTTCCAGCGCTCGCCGGCATGCTCTTGGGCGTGATACTCGTCGTTACGCGGGCGGATTTCGCGATCGATAAAGTCCTTCACCCGGTCGCGGAAATAGGTTTCGCGGTCGGTCAGGGTGAAGTCCATGCGTGCTCTCCCGGCAAGTGAATGGCCGCACGCTTAGGCCATACCGCACATTCGGTAAAGCGCCCTTGCGCGGGTTTTCCCCGCCGGATTTCAGGCGCGATCAGCCATTCGGGGAAAATGCGACAAAGGGACTGTTCCTTCTAAAAGATGGTGATAAGTTTCCGCGATGGGGAGCGCGGCGCCGTCGGCGGGGGATATCGAAAGCGGGACGAAGCGGTTCCGCGCCAAGCGTGACGCGATCCTCGCCGCCGCCGCGCAAGCGATCAACGAGCACAGCGCCAAGGGCATGACCTTTGCCGATGTCGCGCAGCGCGTCGGGCTCAACACCACCAGCGTGACCTATTATTTCAAGCGCAAGGAAGACCTGGCGGCAGCGTGTTTCGAAGATACGCTCGGCCAACTCCAGACGATGCTTGATGACGCACATCGCGAACCGACGCCGCAGCGCCGCGTCGCGCGCTATCTGGCGCTCAATATGGAGCGGCAAGCGCGGATTCGCCGGCGAGAAGCGACCGAATTTGCCGTGCTGTCCGACCTGCGCGCGATGGAAGACCCGGTGCGGGGCGTGCTCATGACGGGCTGGCGCGAAGTGTTCCGCCGGACGCGTGCGCTATGGGGCTCAGGCGGCTCCCGCGCGGAAACTGACCTCAACGGCGCGCGCGCGCATGTGTTGCTTGAGAATACTTTCTGGCTGCCAGCATGGCTCGGCCGATACGACCTCGATCAGTTCGATCGTGTCGAGGCGCGGCTGATGGAGCTGTTTGCACGCGGCATCGCGGGTGACGGGGCGAGTTGGGCGCCCGAGCGGATCGACATCGATCATGACGAGGAAGAGCCGGGGCGCGAGGCCTTCTTCCTGGCGGCGACGCGGCTGATCAACGAACTCGGCTATCGCGGCGCGTCCGTTCAGCGCATCGCGTCGGAGCTCAACGTCACCAAGGGCAGCTTCTACCACCATCTCGACGCCAAGGACGATCTTGTGCTCGCTTGCTATCGCCGCAGCCTGGAAACGATCACCAGCGCTTTGCGGCATGGCGAGGCGGCGCCGGGCGATCACTGGCATCGCTTGTCGAGCGTGATCGCGACCTTGCTCGACATCCAGTTTTCCGAGCGCGGGCCGCTGATGCGGACCACCGCGCTTTCCGGGCTCGCGCGGCAGGCGCGGAGCGCGCTCGTCGATCAGTCGAACCGTATCGCGCGCCGCTATGCCGGGCTGATGAGCGACGGCATCGCCGCAGGATCGATCCGCCCGATCGATCCGCTCATCGCGGCACAAGCGTTGATGGCGCTGCAGAATGCCGCGTTCGACATGCGCAAATGGGCGAGTACCATGCCGCGTGAGCGCGCCATCGCGTTCTACGCGTCGACCCTGTGCTTCGGGCTGTTCGACGACCGGGTGCTGGCGACGGCCTAGCCCCCCCTTTCACCCGAGTCTGCAGCGCGAATGTTCCCAATGTTCGCACTGACGTATCGTTTTTTGCAGCAAATGCCCCCGAAAAACAGCCGAGCTGGAGCGAGATTGCGCAGCTGATAGTTAGAGAGCGCGCCACGCCATCATAACCCGCCTATTGGCAGTAGGACAGCAACGAGCAAGCTGCCTGGCGCCCGGCGCATCGATCCCTTCGCCCCAAAAGGAAACCGCCGCCCCTTGCGGAACGGCGGCACCTCCCCCCCTCCAGAGCTCAGCTTAGAATTTGCCGCGCACGGTAACGCCAAAGGTGCGCGGCTCGGCGAGGAACGCCGAGAAAATCTGCGCACCGCCTGGATAAGTGGTGGCGTTCGCAAACGGCCCCGTCGCCGCACCCGCCTGGAAGGGCGAGTTGAAGCCGACCTGCGCATAATTGGTGTCGAACAGGTTCTGGACCCAGAACTCGATCCCCCATTTCTGGTTCGGCCCACGAACGCCGACACGGGCATTCGCGACGAAGAAGCCGTCCTGAATCTTCTGCGGGAACAAGTCCGAGCCGGTATTGTAATCGCTCGACAAGCGGCCATCGAGGTAGAACAGGCCGCTAAGGCCGCTGTCGCCCAGCGACGGCGTCCAGGAAGCAGACGCGGTCACGACATTCTTGGGCGCGTTCGACAATTGCTTACCGGGCAGAACCCCCAGCGCCGGATCGAGCGCGGCGCCCGAGCTGTTGCCGACCAGCCGCTGCCGATAATGCGTGTCGGAATAGGTATAGCCCAAGGTGAACTGGAAATTCCGCGCCGGATTGAACACCGACTCCAGCTCGACACCCTGAGAAATCACGCCCGGGTCGACGCTGCTGGGGTCGCACGTCCCGCCGGCACCGAGAGCGGCGCTGCAGCCGTTGATGTTCTGAACCAGAAAGACCGAGCCGTTAAAGGTATTGAGCTGAAAGCTGGTGAATTCCTGGTGGAACAGCGCCAGATTCACGCTGACCGGACGCGAGGCGTATTTGAAGCCGATTTCATAGGCATTGTTGGTCTCTGGCGCGAAACGCAGCGTGCTGACCAGCGACTGCGCACCGGCTTGGCTGTTGCCGGCACCGTAAAAGGCGAACGGGAACAGCGAGCTCTTCAACGCTGACGGATCGAGGTTGAAGCCGCCCGCCTTGTAGCCATGCGCATAGCTCGCATAGCCGAGCAGCCGTGGGGTGAACTTGTACGACAGCACGGCGGTGCCGGTCAGCTGATCCTCGCCCTTGGCATCGTTCAGCGTCAGCCCGTTGATTTCGGCCGAGTTGTTGCCAAGGCACGACAGCGTGATCAGCGCGCCCGACACGGCGCGGAGCCCGGGATTGGCCAGGAAGCCGTCAAGCGCTGCCTGCTGCGCCGGGCAGCCGACATTGTTGCCGCTGAGCGTGGCATTCAGGCTCTTATGCTCGTTGGTGTAGCGCAAGCCCAATGTGAGATCGAGGCCGCGCGCCAGCGTGATAATGTCGTGCGTGAAAAACGCCCAGTTTTCCTCGCTCTGGTGGAAGACATTGGCATTGGGTCCGACATTGTTGATGGTGTCGAGCCGGTCGAAGGCCGCTAGAATGGTCGGACCAGCAGCACCAAAAGCTCCCGAAACGAGGGGCCGCGCAGCTGGCGCGATACACCCCGAAGACGTCGGGTCAAACACGCCCGCCAGCGCGCCACCAGTAATAATCCGGCAGCTGGCGAACCGACCATATTGGCTGCCGAATGCGAGATTATCCCGCGTCGTCAGCTTTTCATTGCCGTAATAGCCGCCGATCAGCCAGTCGAGATGGCCGCCGAACGCCTTGCCTTTCAGGCGCAGTTCCTGGCTGAACGTGGAAAAGTGGCGCTGACCCGCATTCGGTCCGGGCGCGCGGTACAGGATGTCGACGGTCGAATAATCGACGTCGCCGGCCTGATAATTGGTGTAGCCGCGATACGCGGTGATCGACGTCAGATGGACGCCGCCGAGATTCCAATTGACCTCGCCCGACACACCCCAATCCTCGGTCTGGCCGGCATAGCTGCGACCCGCCGAGGGATAAATGACGCGCGAGAAGGTGTTGTTATAGGCAGCATCGGGCTGGCCGAGCACGCGCAGGACGTTGATGATCGTATTCTGCGGGCCGGTCAGATTAGCATTATAGGCGTTGTAGGCGACATCCTCATAGGATGCGGCACAGCACGCTTCGTTGCGCTTGGTATAATCGCCGACCAGGCGGACGCTGAAGTCGCTCGACGGCTGGAACAGCAATTGCCCGCGCAGGAAATAACGATTGCGGTTGTTGAGGCGCGTCTTGTTGGTCGCGTCGTACAAAAAGCCGTCGCGGCTGACATAAACGCCATCGACGCGCGCGGCGAGGGTTTCGCCCAGCGGCACGTTCACGTTCCCGTCGATGCGGAAATAATTATAATTGCCGTAGGTCGCCGATCCGCCCGCGCCGAAGTGGAAATCGGGCTGCTTCGAATAGATGCTGATGATACCGGCCGAGGCATTGCGGCCGAACAGCGTGCCCTGCGGGCCGCGCAGCACTTCCACCCGGTCGATATCGCCAAGCTCGTTCAAGCCGATGCCCGAACGCGAGCGATAGACGCCGTCGACAAACACCGCGACCGAGCTTTCAAGACCGGGATTGTCGCCGACGGTGCCGATTCCGCGCAGACGAGCCGAGCCATTGGCTTCGTTGCCGGTCGAGGACACCAGCAGCGACGGCGCGATCTGGTTCAGTTGGCGGATGTCGTTGGCGCCCGACCGCTGCAGGCTCGCATCGTTGAGCACCGACACCGCGATCGGCACGTCGGCCAGCACCTGCGCGCGGCCCTGCGCGGTGACGACGATTTCCGGACCCAGCGACTGGTCGGTATCACTCGTTTTGGCATTGGTCGTCGTGTCGGCGCCTTGCGGCTCGGGCGCCGCCGTTTTTGCCGAAGCCGGCTGCACCAGTGCGATGGCCAGAACCGCAGCCGCACTGGCGGCCAACAGACGCGATGTCTTCATGCTATCCTCCCGCAAGATTGGAAACCCTATCGCTTTCCATACCTTCTGTTCGACTAAAACAGGGGCAATGCCGTAACGTCAAGCGGCAACCCCCGACGTTTGACAGCTTTCCCCATGCTGTGGCGTAAATGTCATACTATTGAAATGTTCGGAACGGCCAGAACGGCCCTTCTAAAGCGCGCAAAGGAAATAGCGCTCGCCGAGCCCATCGACGAGCGCGATCAACTCAGCGGCGCGCGGTCAATAACCGTTGAGCCGCGCAAACCGGTCGCGATGGTACGCGGCATTGCCGTACATCGGTTCCAATACCGCCGCGCGCTTGAGGTACAAGCCCGCATCATGCTCGTCGGTCATGCCGATGCCGCCATGGAGCTGGATCATCTCGCGACTGACCAGCTTGAGCGTATCGCCCGCGACGGCCTTGGCGAGGCTTACTGCCTGATCGACATCCGAGCGATTGGCATCGATCGCCTCCAGCGCGCCTTCCACCACCGAGCGCATCAGCTCGAGCTCGGTCAGCATCTTCGCCATGCGGTGCTGGAGCGCCTGGAAGGTCGAGAGTTTCTGGCCGAACTGGACGCGCGTCTTGAGGTAATCATTAGTCGTCTCGAACGCCTGCGTCGCGAGGCCGAGCATCTCGGCGCAGACAGCGGCGGCGGCGCGGTCGATGATCGGCTGCGCGGCGACCGACAGCTTCTCTGCCGCCGCCCCATCGAACGTCACCTTGGCATGGCTGCGCGCATCGACCATACGGCGCGGCGAGCGGGTCACCCCCGGCGCGGCGCCATCGACGAGATAGAGGCCGTCGGTCGCGGCGACGACGAAGACGCCGGCGCTGTCGCCTTCCGCAACGAAATCCTTGGCGCCGGTCAGCTTGCCGCCGCTGACAATCGTCTTGATCGCGGTGGGATTGTGGTTGGGTCCCTCATCGATCGCCAGCGCCGCAACGACCTCACCGGTGGCGATGCGCGGCAGCCAGGCTTGCTTCTGCGCGTCGCTGGCGCCCAGAACGATCGCGCTGGCCGCCGCTGCCGTCGCCGCCAAGGGTGACGCGGTCAGGGTGCGGCCCAGCTGCTCCAGCACCAGCCCCAGCGACAGATAACCGAACGCGGTGCCGCCGAATTCCTCAGGAATGACGATGCCCGCCAGGCCCATCTCACCCAGCGCGCTCCATGCTGCCGGATCATAGCCGGTGATCGAGCCGCTGTTGCGCAAGGCACGCAGCGCGGTGACGGGCGATTCATTATCCGCCCATTCGCGCGCCATGTCGCGCAGCATCGTCTGTTCTTCGCTCAGTACCGCCATTGTTCCTGCCCCGAATTATCCATCATGCCAGCGAAGGCTGGCACCGCTTGGTTATCAAGCAATCCCAGCTTTCGCCGGGATGACACCGTGAAAATCACTGATGATCGAGCATCCCCAGGATGCGCTTGGCGATCACATTGTTCTGGATCTCGGTCGAGCCGCCATAGATCGAGACAGCCTTGCCCCACAGCCAGGTGCGCGTCTGCGCGAGTTCGTCAGCGGTGAAGCCCTCGCCTTCCCAGCCGAGCCCCGCCATGCCCATGATCTCGATCGCGAGTTCGGCGCGTTCCTGGGTGATCCGCGCGCCGACATTCTTCATGATACTCGTGGCGGCCGACGGCCCCTGGTTGGACTTGGCCTCCAACGCGGCGCGGCGCAGGGTGAGCGCGAAGGCGCGCGCGTCCATCTCGTGCTTGACGATGCGGGTGCGCAAGTCGCCGTCGGCGACGCGACCTTCGCCATCCTCGCCGCGATACTGCTTGGCGAGCGCGCTGATCGGCTTGCCCGCGAACAGCCGCGACGCCGTCGAGCCGCCGCCCGACAGGCTGTTGCGCTCATGCTGGAGCAGGCGGGTGCCGATTTCCCAGCCCTGACCCTCGCGCCCGACGAGATTGCCCTTGGGCACCTTCACGTCGGTGAAGAAGGTCTCGCAGAACGGCGATTGCCCCGAAATCAGCCGGATCGGCCGCGTTTCGACGCCGGGCGCGTGCATGTCGATCAAGAGGAAGCTGATGCCGCCATGCTTCTGCGTCTTGTCGGTGCGCACCAGCGCGAAGCATTTGTCGGCCCACTGCCCGCCGCTGGTCCAGGTCTTCTGGCCATTGACGAGGTAGTGGTTGCCCTTGTCTTCAGCGAAGGTCTGCACATTGGCGAGGTCGGAGCCCGCGCCCGGCTCCGAATAGCCCTGGCACCAGCGAATTTCGCCCCTGGCGATCGAGGGGATGTGCTCGCGCTTCTGCTCTTCGCTGCCATATTCGAGCAGGGTCGGGCCGAACATCATCACGCCCATACCGCCGATCGGGTTCCACGCGCCGATGCGCGCCATTTCCTCGCCCAGCACGCGCGCTTCGGCACGGGAGAGGCCACCGCCGCCATAGTCCTTGGGCCAGGTCGGCACGCCCCAGCCCTTGTCGCCCATCGCCTGGCGCCACGCGGTTTCGTCAGCGCTTTCCTCGGTCGGCCCTTCGACCGCCGACATGACATTGTCCTTGCCCTTCAGCGACGCCGGGAAATTGGCGGCGAGCCAGTCGCGCGCTTCCTGGCGGAACGCGTCGAGCGCATCTACGGGGGTGTCGAGTTCGGCGGCGGTTGCCATCACAGCTCTCCTAAGGTCGGCCGCGCAGGGCCGCATCACCGATCCGAATATCGGGTATGCTCGGCGCTGTCCATCACCGACATGCGAAAAACGGGCAGCCGCGCGCTGCCAAACGGGCGACTGTCAGCCGGCTATCCGTTGCGGCGCCGCACTATTCCTTGCCCGGCCTTCGGCTGAGCGCAACATCGAGATGGCCACCTGCATCCACCAAGGTCACTTCGCCGGTCACGCTGCGCATCGCAGGATCGAGCAGGCTGACGATCGGCGCCGCGACATCCTCGGCCATCGTGGCGAGCGCCATCGGCACGTTGGCGGCGATGCGCTCGTTGAGCTTGGCGAAGCCCTCCGCGCCCAAACGCTTCTCGAACCACCCCGTGCCGACATAGCCCGGCGCCACCGCATTCACCCTGATCGCCGGCGCAAGCACTCGCGCGAGGCTCTTGGTCAGCGTGATCAGCGCACCTTTGGAGCAGGCATACGCGACTGACGATCCCATGCCGTATACGCCGGCAACGCTCGCGACATTGACGACTGCACTCGCCGGACCTGCCTCGAGCGCCGGCGCGCAGGCGCGGATCATCTGGAACGCGGCGATGGTGTTGAGCTGGTAAATATCGATGAAGTCCGCGGCCTCCAGCGCGTCCAGGTCCTCGTGGTTGGCGAATTTGGTGCGGCCGGCATTGTTGACGAGGTAATCGATCCGCCCGAACGCCTCGACCGCCGCCCGCGCCAAGTTGCGGCAATCGGCATCGGCAACGATGTCGGCCTGCACCGTGATCGATCCATTGCCGACTTCCGCTGCCAAGGCCTCCGCATCGTCCTTGCTCGACGCATAGTTGATCACGCAGCGCACCCCGCGATCGGCCAGCCGCCGCACGACCGCTGCGCCGATCCCGGTGCCGCCGCCGGTGATGATGGCGACGCCGCCCTGCATCTTATCGCTGCTCATGCCGCCGCACTCGGGCGGGCGGAAGCGCGGGCATGCCAGTCTTTCAGATGCGTCATCTCGTCCCCCAACTCCATGCCGATAAAGCCGGCGAAATCGATCGTGCACAGCAAGGTGATATCGGCGATCGAATAGTCCTTGCCCGCCAGCCAGGGCCGGTCGGCGAGCGCACCGTCGATGAAGCTCAGCGCGGCAACCACCTTGGCGCGGTTGCTCTCGCCGAAGTCCTTATACTGCGGTACGACAACTCGCGCGGTCAGTGGATGGGTGTGCAGCCACACCATCGCCAACGGCGTGTTGAGCCGCAGTTCGACCCGGCGCAGCCACATATCGACCTCGGCAACGCCCTTCGGCCCCTTGCCGAACAGCGGCGGATCGGGGTTAAGAGCTTCGAAAAAGCGGCAGATCGCGATGCTTTCGGTAAGCACTTCGCCATCGTCGAGGACAAGCGCCGGAATCTGCCCGAGCGGGTTGACTGCCAAATACTCGGGCGACTTGTGCTCACCAGCCATTATCTCGAGCGGCTGCATCGGCACTTTCAGCCCCTTTTCGGCCAGGAAGATGCGGACGCGGCGCGGGTTGGGCGCCGGATTGGCGGCATCGTAGAACAGCATATCTTCCCCCCCGATCGGTTCTTTTCGAATATCGCGTATGGCATTTCGCGGCGCGCTCGCCTAGCGCTCGGCGACAGGCGACGGAGGATAATGTGACTGCCCCATCGATTCTGGCTGAGGCGTTGCTGGTGAGTGACTTTGCGACGCTGCCCGATCTGCTGCGCGCGCACGCCCGCGAGCGGCCGGACCGGATCGCGCTCGCCGATGCGACCGGCAGCCTGACCTACGCTGCGCTGGATGAGACGATCGATCGCGTGGCGACGTCGCTGCAGCGCGACGGCGTCGCCCAGCGGAGCAACATCGCCATCGTCGCGGCGGCGTCGGTTGCTTATGGCCTGGTCTTTCTCGGCGCTTTGCGAGCCGGCTGCGCCGCGGCGCCGATCGCCCCTTCCGCGACGCCCGAGCAGATCGCCGCAATGATCGCCGATAGCGGCGCGCCGATCGTGTTCCTTGACGCTGCGGCAGCGAGCGCGCTCGCAGGACAAGTGATCGCCGCCAAGATCGTCCCGTTCGGCGCTGAGTTCGACGCCTGGCTGGCGCCACCCGGGGCCAAACCCGCACCGGTCACCATCGCCCCGAGCGATCCCTTCAACATCATTTATTCCTCCGGCACCACCGGCACGCCCAAGGGCATCGTCCAGAGCCACGCGATGCGCTGGGCGCATATCCATCGCAACTCGGGCGCGGGCTTTGGCGATGCGGTGACGTTGCTCGCGACGCCGCTCTATTCGAACACCACGTTGGTCAGCTTCCTGCCGACGCTCGGCTGGGGCGGCACGGCGGTACTGATGGCCAAGTTCGACGCGCGCGGTTTTCTCGAGCTCGCCGATCGCTATCGCGCGACGCACACGATGCTGGTGCCGGTGCAATATCAACGCATCATGGCGCTGCCGGATTTCGACGGCTTCGATCTCTCCGCCTTCCGCTTCAAAAGCTGCACCAGCGCGCCCTTCTCCGCCGCGCTCAAGGCCGATGTGCTGGCGCGCTGGCCGGGGCTGCTCGTCGAATATTACGGCATGACCGAGGGCGGCGGCAGCACGATGTTGATCGCCAACGCGCATCCCGACAAGCTCCACACCGTCGGCAAGCCGATCGAGGGCCATGACATCCGCCTGATCGACGATGACGGCCGCGAAGTGCCGCCGGGCGAGATGGGCGAAGTCGTCGGTCGATCACCCGCAATGATGAACGGCTATCACGGGCGCGCCGAAGCGACCCGCGCCGCGGAATGGTATGATGGCGACGGCAATCGCTTCATCCGCCACGGCGATGTCGGCCGCTTCGATAACGACGGCTTCCTCATCCTGATGGACCGCAAGAAGGACCTGATCATCTCGGGCGGGTTCAATATCTATCCGAGCGATCTGGAGGCGGTGCTGCGCGAGCATCCTGGCGTTGCTGATTGCGCGGTGATCGGGGTGCCGTCCGAGGCCTGGGGAGAGACACCAGTCGGCTTTTACGTGCCGAACGACGATACCGAGACGGCGGAAATCCTCGCCTGGACCAACGCCAAGCTCGGCAAGACGCAGCGACTGTCAGCGCTCCACCCGATCGATGTGCTGCCGCGCAGCGCAATCGGCAAGGTGCTGAAGCGCGAATTGCGCGATCGGCTGGCGGGCGTGCCGGCATGACGCCGATCGCCCGCATATTGGCCGGCGCGGTTGCCGGCGAGGACGGCCTGCGCCTGACCATCCCCAGCGACTGGATGCAGGGGCGGACCAGCTATGGCGGCCTGTCGAGCGCCATCGCGCTCCACGCCGCGCAAGCCGCCGAGCCCGATCTGCCGCCGCTCAGATCGGCGCAGATCTCGTTCATCGGCCCGCTCGCCGGTGACGTGCGCATCACCGCGACCAAGCTGCGCCGGGGCCGCAACGCCGCGTTCATGCAATCGGACATCGTCTCGGAAGCGGGTCTCGGCTTTCGCGCGACCTTCGTGTTCATGGCCGATCAGCAATCGCAGATCGATTATGTCGACCAGCCCTATGTCGCGCCGCCACCGCCGGCGCCCGATGCCAAGCTCTACACTGGCCCCGAGGAGTTCTTCACCGGCAACTTCAACTTCCGCGATCTGAAGACTCACGCCGACGGCACGCCGCTGGGCAAGGCCGAATGGCTGCGCTGGGCGCGCCTGCGCGGGCTGGGCGCGCTCGACCCGATGGTCGAAATAATGGCGGTTGCCGACGGCTTGCCGCCGGCGGCCTTCAAGATGCTCGACAACCGGTTCGCGCCGATCAGTTCGCTCACCTGGATCGTCAACCTGTTGACCCCCACGCCCAAAACCAAAGACGGCTGGTGGCTCCTCTCTGCCCGCTCCAATTATGCCCGCAACGGCTGTTCGAGCCAGGACATGGCGATCTGGAACGCCGATGGTGAATTGATCGCGACCGGCATGCAGAGCGTCGCCATCTTCGCCTGAGTGCGCGCTCTGCGACAGTTTGCGACAGTTTCGTCGGCGTTCCGACACATGTCCGCGACACGGCGGGGCTAGTCCCCTTGCCATGGGGCCAGCGATCGTCGCTGGTGACCGAGGGAGAATGCCATCATGCGTAGCTGGATCATCGCTGCCGGCCTGGCAGGCGCCATTGCAACGAGCGCGGCCTTTGCCGCTCAAACCGACCCGACCCCCGCACCGCAAGGCCCCCGCGCCGGCGGCTGGCTTGCGCACCACGGCGACACCAATGGCGACGGCACCGTGTCGCGCGACGAATTCCTGGCCAATGCCGCGCGCCATTTCGACGAGCTCGATGCCAATCATGACGGCAAGATCACGCCCGACGAGATCGCTGCGGCCCATGCCGCGCATGGACCTGACCATGGCCGTCGCGGCCCCGGCGGTCCCGGTGGCGACATGATGCCGCCGCCCCCGCCGCCCCGCGGCCCCGGTCCGCTCGAGCGCCTGGACGCCGACAAGGACGGCAAGATCACCCGCGCCGAATTCAACGCCCCCAGCAACCGTCATTTCGACCTGCTCGACACGAATCATGACGGCGTGATCGACCAGACCGAACTCGCCGCGGCGCGCGCCAAGATGCACGACATGATGGAACGCCATGGCGGCTGGAAGCATCCTGACGGCAACACCCCGCCACCGCCGCCGCCCCCCGGCGACGCGGGCAACTGATCGGCACGTTGATCGTGCCGAGCCGGGCGGCGTTCCCCCCGCACGCCGCCCGGCAAGCCCGCTTCATCCGCCGCGCCGCTGCATGCTAGAGCCCGCACCGATGGGCGATACTCCGCACCTCCTTCTCGTTGATGACGAGCGCTCGATCCGCGAGCCGCTCGCGCATTACCTCCAGCGCCAGGGCTTCCGCGTGACGCAGGCGAGCGATGCCGCCGCCGCGCGCACGCGCCTCGCCGCCTATGCGATCGACCTTGCGATCCTCGACATCATGATGCCCGGCGAAGATGGCCTCAGCCTGTGCCGCCACATCCGCGCGACCGGCGACTTGCCGGTAATCCTGCTGACCGCGAAGAGCGAAGAAACCGATCGCGTCGTCGGCCTCGAGATCGGCGCCGACGATTATGTCGTGAAGCCCTTCTCGCCACGCGAGCTCGCCGCACGCATCAAGGTAGTGCTGCGCCGCTACGCCGTCGGCGGCGTGCGTCAGCATGCGCCCGATGGCGGTTCCTACGCCTTTGCCGGCTGGGTGCTGAAATCGGGCGAGCGCGCGCTGGTCGATCGTGACGGCGTATCGGTTGCGCTGTCGACCGGCGAGTTCAACCTGCTCCTCGCGCTGGTCCAGCGGCCGCGCCAGGTGCTGACGCGTGACCAGCTGCTCGATTTGACCCAGGGGCGCGAGGCCGCCGCCTTCGATCGCGCGATCGACAATCAGGTCAGCCGGCTGCGGCGCAAGATCGAGGCCGACGCCAAGACACCTGAGATCATCAAGACCGTCTGGGGCGGTGGCTATACGCTGGCCGCCGACGTGACGCGGCTATGAGCTGGCGTTCGCCCTGGCCGCGCAGCCTCTCCGGCCAGATCGCGCTGCTGATCGCGATCGCGCTGTTTCTGGCGCAGGCGGTCAATTTCGCGCTGCTGTATCAAGGCCATGCCCAGCTTGCCCAGCAGACGATCGTCGGCCCGGCAGTGACGCACTATATCGATGCTGCCGAGCGGCTCAATCACGGCCTGTCGCTCGATGGCGCTCAGCCCGGCCGCATCGAACTGACCCCAACAAGCCCGGTGCGACCCGCCGCGCCGCACAGCCCGCCGATCGAGAATGCCGTGCGGATCGGCCTGCGCGACGCGGGCATGGGCGAGGTCCGCGTCGAGACCGAAATCCGCACCGTGCCGCCCGAAGACCGCTGGGTCGAGCGCTTCGGCCGCACTCGGGCCGAGCGCTTTCACCGGTTCGGCGCGCTGATGATCGTCGCGATGGAATTGCCCGGCCATGGCTGGCTCGTCGTCCATGCCCCCTGGCCGCGATCCGATGGTTGGCTGATCTGGCAGCTCGCCGGCCAGACGCTGATCCTCTACATCGCGTTGCTGCTGCCGATGCTGTGGGCGACACAGCGCATTTCGCGGCCGTTGCGCGAACTGGCGGATGCCGCGCGGCGCTTCCGCCCCGGCCAGGACAGCCCCGAAGTGCCCGAAAGCGGGCCGCGAGACGTGCGTGCCGTGATCAACGCGTACAACGCGCTGCGCCAGCGCGTGACCGCGATGATCGATGAGAAAGACCGGATGCTCGGCGCGATCGGCCATGATCTGCGCACCCCGCTCGCCGCGCTGCGCGTGCGGATCGAGTCGGTGGAGGACGATGCCGATCGCGCTCGGATGGCCGACACGATCGAGGAAATGAACCGCACGCTCGACGACATCCTCTCGCTGGCGCGGCTCGGCCGGCCGAGCGAAGCGGCGACCGATGTCGATCTGGCGGCTTTGGTCGATGCGGTGGCCGAAGACTTCATCGATCTGGGCCAGCCCGTCACCATCGCCCCGGCCGATCGGCTGACGCTGCGCCTGCGCCCCTCGCTGATGCGCCGGGCGGTGCGCAACCTCATTGAAAACGCGATCAAATATGGCGGCGGCGCAGCGGTGCGGCTCGAACGATCAGCTGCCGCTGCCGTAATCGTTGTGGCGGACAACGGCCCCGGCATCCCCGCCGATCGGCTCGACGCGGTGTTCGATCCGTTCACTCGGCTCGAAACGTCGCGCAATCGCGATACCGGCGGCATTGGCCTGGGCCTTGCGCTTGCCCGCGCGATAGCCCGCGAGGCGGGCGGCGACATCGCGCTCGTCAACCGCGCCGAAGGCGGCCTCGATGCGCGGCTGACCCTACCGCTGCGCTAATCGGTAGGAAAGATGGTGCGGGTGGTCGGAGTCGAACCGACACTCCTTGCGGAACCGGATTTTGAGTCCGGCGCGTCTACCAATTTCACCACACCCGCACGGTGACCGCGCGCCGATGCCATGGCGGGCAGAGCACGTCCAGCGATTTGTCGCGTTCTGCTGCGGCGATCAGCGCCCCCGCCAGATCTTGATCGGGCTGTCGGGCGCCAGCCCACCCTGATGCGCCGGGCACGCGCGATAGCCGAGCGCCTTGTCGAGGCACAGCCAGATCTCGTCGAGCCAGCCTTTCTTGTTGGCCGTCACCCGCATCATGTCCGCCGAAATGCCGGGATTGGCGCCCGCGATCGCCTTGGCAACGTCGCCCGCCGTCACGCCCGGCTTGCGCGACAGGGCCGACATATTGGGGTAGCGCAGCCGCGCGTAGAGCCTGGTCGACTGGGTGAAATACTCGTTCGGCGTCAGCCCGGTGCACGTGCCGTGCTTGGCCCATTCATGCTGGATGAGCTGCGCGGATGGCGTCGAGCACAGGGTCGACTTGATGATCGCCGGCGGCAGCAGCGCGGTCGCTTTGCAATATTGCGGCCATTCCGGCCCCTCGCCATCGGGCCACAGGCCGTGCAGCGCGAAGCCGAAGCGATTGCCGCTGGTGCATTCGAAGCTCGCAAGCGGATCGGTCTTGGCGCGCTGGCAATATTCGGGCGCCCAGGTGATGGCGAGCGTGTAGCCGCCGATCGGCACGACGCGGCGCGGCTGCTCGGCGCTGGGCAGATCGGCATGCGGCACCGGGATGGTGGTGGGCACGCGGCACGCCAGTGCCTGGGCATTGGCCGCCGCTGGTAGCGATAGCGAAGCTGCCGCGCTCATAATGATTGCCGCGCGCCGTGTCGTCCGCATGCCCATCCCCCTTTGCTGTCGCCCGTCCAGTGACTTAACGCCTGTTTCTACCGCAGCGGATAATCACCGTCCATCGCCCAGATGGACGAAATCGAGCCCAATATCGGCGGCCGGCGCCGATTGGGTCAGCCGCCCGACGCTGACATAAGTGACGCCCGTCTCGGCAATCGCGCGGATGGTGTCGAGCGTCACCCCGCCCGAGGCTTCGGTCGGCACCCGGCCGGCCACCATCGCCACTGCTTCGCGCAACGTGGCCGGCGCCATATTGTCGAGCAACAGATGCGTCGCGCCGGCGGCGAGCGCGGGTTCGATCTGGTCGAGGCGATCGACCTCGACGATGATCCGCTCGATCCCGGCAGCGCGAGCCAAACCGACGGCTTGGCCGATGCTCTGCGCGACCGCGATATGATTGTCCTTGATCATCGCCGCATCCCACAGCCCCATGCGGTGATTGGTCGCGCCGCCCATCCGCGTCGCATATTTTTCCAGCACGCGCAGGCCGGGTATCGTCTTGCGCGTGTCGAGCAAGGTCGCGCCGGTGCCGGCCAGGCGATCGACATAGCGGCGCGTCATCGTCGCGATGCCCGACAGATGCTGCACCGTGTTGAGCGCGGGTCGCTCCGCCGTCAGCAGCGCGCGCGCCTTGCCGTCGACGCGCAGCAGCGCGGTGCCCGGCGCCGCCGCTGCCCCTTCTTCAACCAGCAGGTCGATCTGCGCGTCGGGGTCGAGCGCGCGGAAAAATGCTGCTGCAATCGGCAGGCCGGCAACGGTGATCGCATCGCGGCTCTCCATCACCCCGGCGAAACGTGCGTCAGCCGGGATTACCGCCGCCGAGGTGATGTCGCCTTGCTCGCCCAGATCCTCCGCCAAGGTGGATTGAACAAAGGCATCGAGATCGAAGCCGGGCAAGCTGAACGACATGGGGAAATCCAACCAAAGTTGACAAAGTTGACACTACGTCACCGCAATATTCGCCCCCACCCCTAGCCGTCATCGCGGGCAAAGCGAAGCGCTGCAGCAATGCTGGGTGCCCAGTGAGATGTTGTGCTTGCGCTCGCCATAATGAGCGCAGGGGTAGCTAAACCACGGCCGGTAGGACAGTGGCGCTTGCCCGCCCGGCGCGCCCTGCCATAGAGGGATGAACCAACAAGAACATGGGAGGACTGGATGACACGCTTGATCGCCACGGCCTTGCTCGCCGGCACGATGCTGACCGCCGGCATCGGCGCGGCGCGGCCGGCGCCGCACCACGCGGCCGCGACGACCGACGCCAAAGCCTTTGCCGCGCTGTCCGATCGCTTCATCAAGGGTATCGCCGAAGCATCGCCGGTCGACGGCACGCTGCTCGGCGATCATCGCTTTGACGACAAGCTGCCCGATATCACCGCCGCAGGCCATGCGCGGATGGTGGCGCGGCTGCACACGTTGCTCGCCGATCTCGGCCGCATCAATCGCGCCGGGCTGAAGCGCGAGGCACAGGTCGACGCGGCGATGCTCGACAATGAGCTGCGCTACCAATTGTGGCAGGCCGACGCGCTGCAGAGCTGGCAATGGGACATCCAGAGCTATAACGAGACCGCCGGCAGCGCGCTCTACAGCCTCGCTGCGCGCGATTTCGCGCCCTGGCCGCAGCGGCTGAAGGCAGCGACGGCGCGGATGGAAGCGCTGCCTGGTTTCCTCGCCGCGACGCGCGCGGTGATCGTGCCGGCGCGGGTGCCGGGCATTTTCGCCTCGACGGTTGCCAAGCGCAATGCCGGCATCGTCGATATCGCCGAGACGATGCTCGCGCCGCACAAGGGAGAGTTGTCGCCGGCTGACCAGCAGCGGTTCGACGCCGCGCTCGCCGGCCTGAAAACGGCCGTCGCGGAGCATCAGAAGTGGCTCGACGCGGTGCTGGTGCCGCAAGCCAAGGGCGATTTCCGGCTGGGGGCGGCGCGCTATGACGAGAAGATCAAGTTCGCGCTCGGCGGCACGCTGACGCGGGGCGAGATCAAGGCCCGCGCGCTGAGCGAAGTCGGCCATGTCCGCGCGCAAATGTATGCGCTGGCGCGGCAAGTGCTCGCCGGCAAGCCGGATGCACCCGCGCTGCCCGATCAGCCGACCGCCGACGAGCAGCAGCGCGCGATCGAAGCGGCGCTAGCGCTGACCTATGAACAGCGCCCGGCGCGCGCGGCGCTGCAGGATGCGGCCAAGGCGGCGCTTGGCCAAGCGACCGACTTCGTCCGCGCCAAGAATCTGGTGTCGATGCCCGACGCACCCGTGCGCGTGATCGCGATGCCCAAATTCCAGCAGGGCTATGCGGTCGCTTATGACGATCCGCCCGGCCCGCTCGACAAGGGCCAGGCCAATTTCTTCGCCGTCGCTGCCGTGCCCGACGAGTGGAGCGACGCGCAGGCGACCTCCTACCTCAGCGAATATAACAACTTCATGGTGCAGGACCTGGCGATCCACGAGGCGATGCCGGGCCATTATCTCCAGCTGTGGCACGCCAACAAGAACCCCTCGGTGCTCCGCGCGGTGCTGTCTTCAGGGCCGTTCGTCGAGGGCTGGGCGGTCTATGCCGAGGGGATGATGGCGGACGAGGGCTATATGAACGGCGATCCGCTGTTCAAATTGACCGTGCTCAAGATGCGGCTGCGCTCGGTAACCAATTCGCTGCTCGATATCGGCATTCAGGCCGAGGGCATGACGCATGAGCAGGCGCTCGACCTGATGATGAAGACCGCCTTCCAGCAGGAGCGCGAAGCCGAAGGCAAATGGCTGCGCGCGCGGCTCTCGTCAGCGCAGTTGCTCAGCTATTTCAGTGGGTACGCGGAGCATATGGCGTTGCGTGAGGAAGCCCGGCAGCGCTGGGGGGCGAAGTTCAACCTGCACGATTATAACGACGCGGTGCTGGCGCACGGCTCGCCCCCGGCGCGCTATGTGCGCGAGCTGATGTTCGGGCTGCCGATCGGCTAAAATCCTCCCCCGCCGGGGGGAGGTGGCGCCGAAGGCGACGGAGGGGGTGGACCCGCAAAGGGCTGTTGGCCCGTCCTCCCCCTCCACCAGCTTCGCTGGTCCCCCTCCCCCTGGCGGGGGAGGATCATGGCTTCACCACCCCTGCGTCGCAGTCCCTGCCGTCAGCATCAGCGTCACCATCGTCGCCGCCAGCACGGCGCCGGCGCGGTGGCCGCCGGTGCGGCGCCAGGTGAAGATGCCGATGATCGCGACAGCCGCGAGCACCAGCGGGAATTGCAGCATGATGACGGTCGACAAGGGATCGAACGCGGTCGGCAATTGCCCGGTCGCGAAGAACGCGCCGTAATCCGCCGCCAGGAACAGCACGAACCCCAGGATCAGCGCGACTTTCGCCCAGCCATATTGCGCGATGAACCCGTCGCTGCGCACCGTCAGCCGATCAGTCAGCGTCCGCATCGTCGGGATCAGGCCGAGCGTGATCGGTACGATGTAGATCAGCGCGATCAGCGCCTGGCGCAGGCTCGGCAGCTTGACCGCGACGATCCACAGCCGGAAGTCGGTGTGATAGAGCCGGTCGATCACCACCAGCGTCGCATAGCCGGCGCCGACCGACAGCGCCGCGATCAGGATCGTCGCACGCCACGGCCCCTGCCGGCCACTGACGGTCCCCCGCCCCAGCCACCAGCCGATCACCGCGCTCACCAGCACCCAGAGCGTCGTCTGCGTCGTCACCGTCTGCGGCAGGATCGGGTTGGCGGGGATAGCGAGATACGTCGCGCTGAAGATCGGCAGGAAGAGCAGTGCCGGCACCAGCGCGGTCAGCAGGAACGCCCGCCACCACGCGCCATCGCGCCGCACCGCGCCCGCTTCAGCCTGGCCGCGCAGCTCGGCGAACGCCGGCAGCTTCAGCAACAAGTCGAACGCGCCGAGCACGATCATCACATAGCCGAACAGCCCGAGCGCGGTGCCGGCTTCCTTCCAATACCAGATTTGATTGCTGGACGGGATCGGCCGCCCGCCCTTCAGCGTCACGCCGAACCAGTCGATCGCGCGCGCGATCGCTTCCGGCGAGATGTGATCGCCGGGGTGCGTGACCGCCGGCGTCGCCAGCACGCGCGCGGTGCCGTTCGCCAGCGACCCATAGAGCTTGCGCGGTACGATGCGGTCGCTGGTGCCGAACACCGCTTTCAACTTGGGCGAGTCGACTACATCACGCGCCTTGTCGACGCCCCACATGATCTTGGAGAACTCGTCATAACGGCTGAACACCAGGCCCAGGTTGCGCGGCCAGGTAGGGCTGCCATCCCGCGCAAAAGGCGCGCCGGTCGAGGAGCCTTCGAGCACGATCGCCCTATAGCCATCGGGCATCGCGGCAGCGGCGGCGAGCACCGTCCAGCCGCCCATCGAATGGCCTTCCAGCCCGATATTGTCCTTGTCGACCATCGGCAGCGAGCGGAGATAAGCGAGGCCATCGGGGCCGCCAAAGCCATTGGAGAAGGCCGGCCCGTCGCTATAGCCGTGCCCCGTCTGGTCCAGCGCGAGCACGACATAGCCGCGCCGGGCGAACTCGATCGCGAAGCCGTCCTGCGTTTCGCGCGAGTTGATATAGCCATGGACGGCGAGGATGGCGGGCGCGGGCGTCTTGGCCGTGGCGTTGGGCGGCACATATAGCAACGCCGACATCTGCTTGCCACCGGTGCCGAGGAAGCGGATGTCGCGCACTTCGACGCCCCCCGCGGTCTGGGTGCGGCTGGCGAGGATCGCCCCGCCGAACGCCAGTGCCAGGCCGATCAACAGCCACAGCCACCCCCATTGCGACGCGCGTATCGGCTGATCCATGATGCCCCCTTGGTTTTGCCGGGCGGAGAATGCGGCGCGGGGGCGGAAGGTCAAGCGGGGATTTTGGGGGCGATACCAGAGGCGAACGGATTTCCTCTCCCCTTGCGGGAGAGGATACGGAGACTTGCGAGCTTGCTCGCTAGTCGTAGTTGGAGAGGGGGCGACGCGAGCGATGCACTTGCGGCCCGTCCCCCTCTCCAAGCGCCGCTAGCCGCTAAAGCGGCAAGCTCTGCTATCCTCTCCCGCGAGGGGAGAGGAGTGGTGATCGCTACTCCGCATACCCGGGATTATGCCGGTCGAGCTTCCTGAGCAGCGCCGGCCACGCCAGCCCCTGCGCCAGCATCGCCATGCCGGCGCCCGAGGATTGCTCCTCGACCTTGTGCTCCACGCCCTGCGGCGGGTTATACAGCCCGTCGCGCCCGGCCGACAGCATGTGCACCTGCGCCTCGCACGCGCGCTCGAGGAAATAGAGCCGCAGGAAGCATTGAGCGACGGTCGCGCCGACTGCCAGCGTGCCGTGATTGCGCAGGATCATCGTGTGCTTGGTGCCGAGGTCGGCGACCAGCCGCTCGCGCTCCTCAAGGTCGGTCGCGATGCCTTCATATTCGTGATAGGCGACGTCGTGCCCGGCGATCATCGCGGTCTGGGTGTGCGGCAGCAGCCCCTCCGCCATCGCCGACACCGCCTGACCATAAGGCGTATGCAAGTGCATCACCGCATGCGCATCCTCGCGCGCCATGTGGATGGCCGAATGGATGACGAAGCCGGCTTTGTTGACCGGCGCGGGATCGCCATCGACCTGATTGCCCTCGACATCGATCTTGACGAGCGCGCTCGCCGTCATTTCCTCGAACATATGGGTGTAGGGATTGATCAGGAAATGATGCTCGGGCCCCGGCACGCGCGCGGAGAGATGGGTGAAGATCAGATCGTCCCAGCCATACATCGCGACGAGGCGATACGCGGCGGCGAGATCGACCCGCGCCTGCCATTCCTCCGCCGACACCTGATCGCGGACGCTGTTGCTCATTTTAAGCGCGGTGGCCATGCTCGCCTCTCCTGAATTTCGTCTTGTTGCCCTTATAGGACAGTCGCGCGGCATTGGCCATGCCACAACCGCTTGACGCGCGAGTCTGTCAGGTGGATGATACAGCATCATGGCTGGCGACACCCCCAATGATCCTGCCGCGCTGTTTCGCGAGATGCTGGGCCAGTGGGAGAACATGGCGAACCAGTGGGGCGCCGAGCTGCTCAAGACCGGCCAGTTCAGCCGCGCGATGCACGGCGCCACCAGCGCAGCAATGAAAGCCCGCGAAGTCCGCGACGACATGATGGCGCGCGCGCTCGATGCCGCACAAATGCCGAGCAAGGCCGACATTGCCGACATGTCCGCACGGTTGGCGCGGGTCGAGGAAAGCGTGGCGCGGATCGAGGCGATGCTGCGCAGCATAGCCGCAGCATCCGTGACGCCCGGCAAGCCGGTGCCGCCAGCCGCCAAGCCCGCGCGGACCCGCAAGCCGCCGTCGCCAGGCCCGGCCAAAGGGTGAGCGAAGCCGATCAACCGGGGTTGCTCGATCGCGCCCGCGTCGAGTTCGATCGTGCGTTGCAGCGGAATATCAAGGGCTTCGGCTACTTCCTGTCATCCGCACCTGTGCTCGGGGCGAGCGCCAAGGACCGGTTGATCCAGCGCGGCACGATGAACCTCTATCATTACCGGCCGCTGGTCGATGAGGTCTATCGCGTGCCGCTGCTGCTGGTGATGGCGACGACCAATCGCGGCTATATCTTCGACATGGTGCCGGGGCAGAGCCTGGTCGAATATCTGCTGAAGGCCGGTTTCGACGTGTTCATGCTCGATTGGGATGCACCGCGCGCCGATGAACGCGACCTGGGCCTTGCCGATTATGTGCTCGATTTCATCCCGGCGTGCATCGACCGGGTGATCGAGGAAACCGGCGAGCCCGATGTCACCGTGGTCGGCTATTGCATGGGCGGCGTGCTATCGACGATCTGGGCGGGGCTGCAGGAAGCGCCGGGGCCGCTGCAGAATCTGGTCTGCTTCACCACGCCGATCGATTTCAGCAAGATGGAGATGTTCCAGGCCTGGGCGGATCGGCGGTTCTTCGATGTTGATCGGCTGGTCGAGACGTTCGGCAATTGCCCGGCCGATTATCTCTACACCGCCTTCGACATGCTGCGCCCCGGCGCGCGCGTCGCCTCCAACATCCGCCTGTACGACAATATGTGGAATGACGAATTCGTGAAGTCTTTCCGCATGTTCGATCGCTGGACCGCCGACATGCTGCCGCTCGCCGGCGAATATTTCCGCGAGACGACCAAGGCGCTGATGTGGGACAACCGCCTTTATCATGGCACGCTGGAGGTGGCGGGGCGCCGCGTCGATCTCAGCCGGATTACCGTGCCGTTTCTGCATGTTACCGCGCAGCATGACCATATCGTGCCGTCTGCCGCCTCGGCGCCGCTGATCGAGATGGTCGGCTCGACCGACAAGGAAGCGGTCGAGTTGAAAGGCGGCCATGTCAGCCTGGTCGCCGGCGGCAATGCCATTCGCCGGCTATGGCCCAAATTGGCGAGCTGGTTATCGGAGCGATCGACATGAGCCATTCCATCCGCCGCTTCGCCGCTGGCGATCGCGACCCGATGCTTGCCTTCGCCAAAGCGCTGCCCGATCATGATTTGTTGTTTCTGGGGAGAGACTTGCAGCACCCCCGCGTCGTCGATGCCTGGGTCGGCGCGATCGACGAGGGCTTTATCGACAGCCTCGTGGCGGAGGAAGACGGCGCGATCGTCGGCACCGCCGCGTTGGTGCGCGATCCGCTCGGCTGGAGCCCGCATGTCGGCGAAGTCCGCCTGCTCGTCGCCGCCGACAAGCGCGGGCACGGCCTGGGCCGCGATCTGCTCGAAGCGATCTTCGCGATCGCCGCCGAGCACGGCGTCGCCAAGCTCATCGCGCGGATGACGCCCGACCAGCGGGGATCCGTCGCGCTGTTCGAGAGTTTAGGCTTTCTCGGCGAAGCAATGCTGCGCAACCATGTCCGCGATCGTGCGGGCGCGACCCATGATCTGGTGATCCTGAGCTATGACGCGGGGCGCGTCGCGGCCAGTCACCAGGCCTTTGGCTGGAGCGAATGATGCTGCGCTGTTCCGACCTTTCATCAACCTTCGTCATTCCCGCGAAGGCGGGAATCCATTCTGGCTTCCGCAGGCGAGATGTTGAACGTTCAGCGCCAATGGATCCCCGCCTACGCGGGGATAACGGTTTCGATAACAACAATGAAAATCATGATCTTACGGTTATGCAGGAGAGTGCCCGATGAATGCTCATACCGCCATACATGCGGAGCCGGTTCGCGCGCCGTCTTTATTGCTCGCGCTGACCGAATTGCCGCGCGCGCTGGCCGAACTGAGCTCGCTCGCGCCGAGCGCCGCGCCGCTGCTCGCGCTTTCGCCGCGCGGCGATGGCCATCCGGTGATGGTGCTGCCCGGCTTCGTCACCAGCGATGCGTCGACGACGCTGCTGCGCGGCTTCCTCGATCGGCTCGGCTATGACGCGCTGCCCTGGGACCTGGGCCGCAATCTAGGGCCCCGCGCGATCGGCTGGATGGGCGAGAAGCTCATCGATCGCGTCGAAAGCGCGCATCGCGAGACCGGCAAGCGTATCAGTCTGATCGGCTGGAGCCTGGGCGGGGTGATGGCGCGCCAGGTATCGCGCCGCCTGCCGCAGGCGGTGCGCCAGGTGATCACGCTCGGCTCGCCCTTTGCCGGCAGCCCGCGCGCGAGCAATGTGTGGCGCACTTATGAAACGCTGACCGGCCAGCGCATCGACGACAAGGATACGCGTGAGCAGCTGAAGGAAAGCGCGCTGCCGCCGCCGGTACCCTCTACCGCCATCTACTCGCGCGAGGACGGCATCGTCGCCTGGCAGAATTGCCGCGAGCCGGCGTCAGCACAGACCGACAATATCGAGGTGCACGGCAGCCATTGCGGCCTGGGCGTCAACCCCACCGTCCTCTACGCCATCGCCGACCGGCTGGCGCAGAAAGACGGCGATTGGCACAAATTCGAGCGCGGCGGACTGCGGGCGCTGGTGTATCCGGAGGTGGGGCGGGCGTAGCTGAATATGTTGAACGACGAGACCTTGGGCAGCATAGCTTTCGGTCTTGCATACGTCGTATGCTACATCGCCTTGACGACAATTATTTGCCTTACCCTCGGGCGATGGATCGAGGCTAAGGGTCGCAGCCGAGCCCTTGCACGCTTGGTGAGCTGTCTATTTTTGCCATTCATTGGCTTATTAGGATGCTTAACCATAGGCCTGTTGGCTAACATCAACTACCGATACGAACATGTCCTAACGTCATTGAGTTTTCTGTTTGGCATATTCGGATCGACTATTCTGCCGATCGGTATCGTCACGAGCTATGTTGTTTTTGCCTTACTGAAGAAAACTCCGCCCTCTGAACCCCTTGGAGATCATTGAGCCGGCGCCTGATCATCTTACGGCCAACGGCTCTTCGATGCGGATCATAACAGAGCAGCGCTGACTAGGCGCCACGGTAGCGGTTTGCCATGATGTATACCCAGCCGCCCTTCTCCACGGGGCGACTATCGCTGTGGCGGCGGACGAAGAAAAGCCAAGCCCCGTGTCAAGCACGGGGCGACGGCGAAAGCGGGCATCCGCTCCCTACCCCGTTGCGGGCGCAAGATCGGGTTCGACCGCCCCCTTACTCCTTCCCCCGCAACGTCCCCACCGCGTCCTTGCCGATCGACAGGATCAGCTCGCCGATTTCGCGCGCTTGCGTCATGCTGCGGGCGCCTTGTTCGCGCAGGAAATCGCCCTGGATTTTCATGACTTCGGTCAAGTCCTTGGCTTTGGTCGCGGCGCGCATCGCGGCGAAGGCTTCGCGGGTGTTGGCTTCGGCATGATCGATGATCTTGCTGCCGATCGCGGGGCCGCTTTCGGCGAGCTTGGCGCCCGAGGCGCGGGCGCGTTCGCCGGCTTGCTTGGCGGGTTCGACCAGCTTTTCCTGGATCGTCTCGCGGACTTTTGATGTGGGCTTTTTGGGCGTGGCCATCACACGGTCTCCTTGGTCTTGCGGGTAGTGGATGCGGGTTTGGCGGCGGGCTTTGCCGCAGCGGCCTTGCGCGGCGCGGCCTTGGGCGCCGCCGCTGCCTTGGGTGCCGCCGGCTTCGGCTTGGCCGGCGCAGCCGATGCGGCGGCCGCCGTCGCTGCCTTCAGTTCCTCGAACGCGCGGCGCAAGCCATCGGCATAAGCTTCGGGATCGGGCAGCATGTTGCGATCGGCGGTGAACGAAATCGCGATGGTGTCGACATAGGAATAGATGGTGTTGATCAGGCCCATCGAGTCGAAAATCGGCCCGAGCCCGTACATCGCCACCATCTGCGCGCCGCAGAAATAGAGCGGAATGCGGCTGCCCGGCACGTTGGTCGCGACCACGTTGAACAGCGGGGCATGCGCATTCGCCGCGCCGACCCGCGTGTAGAGCCGCGCCGAGAGCCCCGCGAGGCCCGAGGGGATCAGCTGGCTGTAATCGGTCAGCGTCCGCGCGCCGACCGCGCCGGTCATCGCCTTCGAATTCTGCGCTTCGTCATGGACGAATTGCAGCCGCTGCAGCGGATCGGCGATCTGCGTGCCGAGGCCGACGACCATGGCCGACACGAGATTGCCCAGCGCTTCCTTCTCGCCTTCGCCGCGCACCGAGATCGGCGCCATAGCGGAGAGCGTATCGCTCGGCAGTTCGCCCTTCGCGTCGAGATAATGCCGCAAGCCGCCGCCGATAATCGCGAGGATAACGTCGTTCACCGTCGCGCCCGGCACCGCTTCCTTGATCGCGCGAATGTCTTTCAGCGGAAAGGGCGCGGCGTCGAACACGCGATGCGCCGACACCTTGGCGTTGAAGCGCGTCTTGGGCGCGAGCCGGGTGTTGGACAAGCTGACTTCGCCCTTGCCGACGGTTGCCGCGAGCCGCGCCATGCCGGGCAGCGAGCGGCCAATCGTTTCCATCACCCGCATCGGCTGAACGAGCGAATTGAAATAGCTGCGCGCGAGCAGATCGGCGACGCGCGGCATATTCTCCGGTTTCCATTCGTCGGGCGCGTTGCGCGGCGTCATGAAGCGATCGATATCGTGGATCGCCGCCGACATCTCGACGCCCGACATGCCGTCGATCGCGGCATGGTGCACCTTGGCGACGAGCGCGAAACAGCCGGGCGGCAGGCCGGCGACATTGTCGAGCCCTTCGATAATCGTGAATTCCCAGAGCGGCTTGTTGAGATCAAGCGGGCGCGAATGGAGGCGCGCGACCTGGATGGCGAGCTGGCGCCAATCGCCCGGCTTAGGCAATGCGATGTGGCGGACATGATATTCCAGATCGAATTCCGGGTCCTCGATCCAGTAAGGATGGTCGAGATCGAACGGCACGCGCACCAGCCGCTGACGGAAGCTCCGCGCCCCGCCCAGCCGGCTTTCGATGAAGCGCAGGATATCTTTGAAGCGGACGAAACCGCCCGGCGCGGTGGACGGATCATAGATGCCGACCGAGCCGATATGCATCGGCGTGTGCGGCGTTTCGAGATAGACGAACGATGCGTCCTGCCCGGATAATTGCTGCATTTTTTCTCTCTCCCGCGCCTCTTATGGACGCCAAAATACAACTCCGTTACCCCAGCGAAAGCTGGGGTCGCTAGCCGATCAAAACGACCCCAGCTTTCGCTGGGGTGACGAAACGCTACTTCCCGAACCCGAACACGTCCTGGTGGAACCTGCCCTGCTCGATCATCGCTTCCAGCCAGTCCGATCCGCTGTCATGGTCGCCGCCCGATTGCTGCGCAGCAATCCGGATCAGCGTACCACGAACCGCCGGCGCCATATACTTGCCGTCGCCGCACACAAAGATATGCGCGCCCGCCTCGATCGCCGCCCAGACGCGCTCCTGCTCGTCCCACAGCGCGTTCTGGACGTATCGCCAGCGATGCCCGGCCAGCGCGGAAAAAGCGATGTAAGGCTCGATCACGCCCGTCGCGCCCCAGGCTTCCATCTCGGCGCGGCAATACCAGTCGTGATCGGGGTGGCGGCAACCGAAGAACAACAGGCTGCGAGCGATGGGTGCGCCGGCGGCCGCTTGTGCGGCGCGCTCGGCAATGAAGCCGCGCAACGGCGCAAAGCCGGTGCCGGGGCCGATCAGGATCATCGGCACCGCAGGGTCAGCGGGCGGCGCGAACGGCGGATTGGGGCGGCGGACATAGCCGAACACGTGATCGCCGGGCTTGACCATCTGCATATAGCTCGACGCGAAGCCGCGATGCTGGCCCAGGCCCGACCATGCAGGCGCTTCCATCGTGCCGACGATGAGATCAGCGATATGCGGGTCGTTAAGCGGTGACGAGGCGATCGAATAGAAGCGCGGGGCGATTGCGGCGGAGAGTTCGACAAGATTGTCGAGCGACAATTCGGCCGCCGGATAGAGATCGAGCAAATCGAGGATGGTCAGCCGCTTCGCCGCCACCTGCGCGTCGAAATCACTCTCGAGCGCGGCGAGCTTGGCCTTGGTATCGGGGCAACGGGTCTGCTCGGCGATCACCGCGAGTGCGCGGCGCGGCAGCGTGTCGCTGAGTTCGACGAATTCGCTGAGCAATTGCCGCACCGTCACCGTTTGCCCCAGCGGCAAGTGGCGGAAGCGGCCGCCCTGCCCGTCGATCCGCAGCATCGCCGCGCCGTCGAGCCCCAGCCGGGCAATCGCGCGCTCGACCAGATCGGGCCGGTTCTGCGCATAAATCGCGATGTGGTCGCCGGTGTTGTAGCTCTGCCCTTCCGGCAGCCGCAGCCGCACGAAGCGCGTGGAGGGGCGCGGCGGCTCGATGGCGAAATCCCACAGGCCGTCCGCCGGTTGGACCATCTCGTCATTGGCGACGATTTCGAGCTGCTGGGCATGCTCGGGCAGCACTTGCAGCCGCGCCTCGGCGGTATCGACCGGCTGCAGCGACAGCGTCGAGCGCGCTTCGGACGGGGCGACATCGCTGCCCAATGCCTTCCACAGATCGCGCACGAACGCCGCGACCGCGCCGTCGAAATCGCCCTGCCCATCCGCCTCGCCGCGCGGCAACAACCGCTTCGCCCCCAGCGCGGCAATCGTCTCGTCGACGCGCTTGGGGAAATGCTGGTAATTGGGCCATTGGCTGTTGCCGATGCCGAGCACGGCATATTGCGCGCTCGTCCAGTCGAGCTGATCGACCTGGCCCGAATCCATCAACCGCTCGATTTCGACCGCGCTGTCGGGCGCGCGACCGTTATAGGTGGCGGTCACGATGACGATCACCTTGTCCTCGGGCAGATAGCCGCCGGTAAAGCCTTCATCCATCGAGCGGACGGCGGTTTCGAAGCCGTCGACATTGGCGCGCTCGGCGATTTCCTCGGCAATGTCGCGCGCGGTGCCCAGGCTGGTGCCGTAGAGGACGACGAAGCGCCGGCCATTGCCCGAAACGGCCGCGGCGGGCGCCGCCTCCGCCTTGGGTGCAGGGGCGACCGGCACCACCATCCGCTCGTGCGGCCCGCGCAACCGCACGCGCATGTAGAAACCGTCCGGCTTGATCGACAGCGTTTCCTTGATGCGCAGCCGGTAGATATTGGGATCGCTGATCGCGAATTTCTGCAGGATCATCGCGAGGCAAAGCTTGGCCTCCACCATCGCGAACTGGCGGCCGATGCACGCACGCTCGCCATTGCCGAACGGCTTGTAGCTGTGCGGGTGATGCTGCGCTTCGTTCTCGGGCAGCCAGCGATCGATGTCGAACTCTTCGGGGTTCTCCCACGCGCCGGGGAAGCGGTGCAGGCCGGGCGAGAAGATGTTGACAGGGCGGTCCTTGCGCATCAGCCATTTGCCTCCGATCACTTCATCCTCGAAGGGCGCCAGGCTGAATGAGGGCGCGGTCGGCCACAGCCGCAGCGCTTCCTTCAGGATGCGCTCGACCACATCCAATTGCGCGTAGTGGCTGTAATCGGGGCGGGTGTCGCCCGGCAGCACGCGATCGACCTCGGCATAGGCCTGCGCCAGCACATGCGGGTTGCGCAGCAGATAATGGAAGGCGAAAGTCAGCATGCCCGACGTGGTTTCGTGCCCCGCGATCAGGAAAGTCAGCACCTGATAGCGGATGTTGACGTCGTCCAGCCGCTCGCCCGTTTCCGGGTCGGTGGCGGTCAGCATCAGGTTGAGCAGGTCTTTCCCGTCGCTCGGATGCGCACGGCGCTCGGCGATGATGCCGTCGACCAGCGCGTTCATCTCGGCGATGTCGGCATCGAACTGGCGCGCCGCGCGGCCCGCGAACGGCTTCTGGAACGGCATGCGCGTGATGATGTTGAGCGACTCACCGAGCGCCCGACCGAGCGCTTCCAAGAACGGATCGAGCTTGTCCTTCTCGAAGCTGTGGAACTGGTGGCCGAACCCCGCCAGGGCGATCGAATCGAGCGTGAAGCGCGTCATGTCGTCGGCGACGAGCACGTCGGCCCCCGAGGCGCGCGACCATTTGCCGACCAATGCATCGGCGGTCTCGAGCATCAAGTCGAAATAGCCCTTCATCGCGCGCTGGCTGAACGCCGGCAGCAGGATGCGGTGCGCCTTGCCCCAATTCTCCTCCTCGCTGAACGCAGTGAACAGCCCGTCGCCGGCGAATTTGCGCACCACGCGCAGGCCGGGGCCAGGCATCTTGCGGAAGCGTTTCTCGTCGCACAGCTCGGCGGCGAGATCGGGGTTGGTGACGAAGACGCCGATGCGGCTGCCGAATTTCAGCTTGAAGATGCCGTCGGGGAAATCGCGGCTGACGTGGAGCAGATAGCCCATCAGCCCTTGCCGCGCGATGAGCGGCAAATGCCCGACAATCGGCAAGGCAGGCGGCGACGGGATCTGCGCAACGTCGTCGATCAGCGTGGCCATCGTCGCTCCCCGTCTTATGCTGCGCACAAGACCATAGGTTGGGGGAGAGTGCAATTGGGGGGTGCGGTTGCCCAGGCTTTCCCCGTCACCCCGGACTTGATCCGGGGTCCCGCTGCCATAACCAACGGAAGAATAAGCGGGACCCCGGATCAAGTCCGGGGTGACGTTTAGGGAAAGGGTTTGTCTGGGGCGCCCGCCATCCCCAGCACCCGCTCAGCCTCGACCAAATGCAGCCGCTCGACCATGCGCCCGTCGATCTGGATCGCGCCCTTGCCGGCATTGGCCGGGTCGGCGAAGGCGGCGGCAATGCTGCGGGCGCGGGCGATTTCGGCGTCGGTGGGCGAGAACGCCGCGTTGCACGGCTCGATCTGCGCCGGGTGGATCAATGTCTTGCCGTCAAACCCCAGCGCCCGCCCCTGCTCGGCTTCGGCGCGGAAGCGATCGAGGTCGTGGAAGTCATTGCACACCCCATCCAGCACCGCCAGTCCGCGCGACCGCGCCGCCGCGACGCTGAGCGCGAGATAGGGCAGCAGCCCCGCCCGGTCGGCGCCCCGCCGCGCGCGCAGCTCCAGCGCGAGATCATTGGTGCCGATGACGAACCCGCCGAGCCGGGACCACAAGGCGCCATCGGCAATGTCCTGCAGATGCCCGATCGCCAGGCACGTCTCGATCATCACCCACAGCTTCAGGCCCTTCGGCGCCTTGCGGAGCGCGGCATCGGCGCGGCGCACATCCTCCGCCTCGTTCACCTTGGGCAGCAGCACCGCGTCGATCGGCAGCGCGGCGGCGGCTTTCAGGTCGTCGGCACCCCAGGGCGTGTCGAGGCCGTTGACGCGCAGCACGGTCGTCCGCTGCCCAAACCCGCCCTCGCGGAACGCCGCCGCCGCTCCGTCGCGCGCGGCAGTCTTCTGGTCGGGTGCGACCGCATCCTCCAGATCGAGGATCACCGCATCGCAAGCCAGCGTCCGCGCCTTCTCAATCGCGCGCGGGTTGGAGGCAGGGAGATAGAGCGCAGAGCGAAGCGGGCGTGTGGTCATGCCCCAACCTCACCCCAAAACACCGTTCGTGTCGAGCGCAGTCGAGACACGCTTCGCTCAGCCCCCGCCCCTCGACTTCGCTCGGGGCGAACGGTGGTGTATGGTCGCGGCTGGACAAATAAGACGCGGCGGGCATAGGCCGCCCGGAGAGAAACGCAGGAGCACGCGATGAGCACCATGGGCCGGTTCGATTGGGCGGACCCCTTCGACATCGAGGACCAGCTGAGCGAGGATGAGCGGCTGATCCGCGATACCGCGCATGCCTATGCCGAGGACAAGCTCGCCCCGCGCGTGATCGAGGCGTTCAACAACGAAACCAGCGATCCCTCGATTTTCCGCGAGATGGGCGCGCTCGGCCTGCTCGGGCCGACCATCCCCGAGGCTTATGGCGGCGTCGGCGCGACTTATGTCGCTTATGGCCTGATCGCGCGTGAAGTCGAGCGGATCGACTCGGGCTATCGCTCGATGATGTCGGTGCAGTCGAGCCTCGTCATGCACCCCATTTACGAGTACGGCTCGGAGGAGCAGCGGCTGAAATATCTGCCTAAGCTCGCGACGGGCGAATGGATCGGCGCGTTCGGCCTGACCGAGCCCGATGCCGGCTCCGACCCCGGCGGCATGCTGACCCGCGCCGAGAAGACCGCGACCGGCTACAAGCTTTCCGGCACCAAGACCTGGATTTCGAACGCGCCGATCGCCGACGTGTTCGTCGTCTGGGCGAAGAGCGACACGCATGGCGGCGGCATTCGCGGCTTCATCCTGGAAAAGGGCATGGCGGGGCTGTCGACCCCCAAGATCGAGGGCAAGCTCAGCTTGCGTGCGTCGATCACCGGCATGATCGTGATGGACGAGGTGGAAGTCGGCGAGGACGCCTTGCTCCCCAATGTGCAGGGGCTGAAGGGGCCGTTCGGCTGCCTCAACCGCGCGCGTTACGGCATCAGCTGGGGCAGCATGGGCGCGGCGGAATTCTGCTACCACGCCGCGCGGCAATATGGGCTCGACCGCAAGCAGTTCGGCAAGCCGCTCGCCGCCAACCAGCTCTATCAAAAGAAGCTCGCCGACATGGCGACCGAAATCGCGCTGGGGCTGCAGGCGAGCCTGCGCGTCGGCCGGCTGATGGACGCGCACAAATTCGCGCCCGAGATGATCTCGATCGTCAAGCGCAACAATGTCGGCAAGGCGCTCGATATCGCGCGGGCGGCGCGCGACATGCACGGCGGCAACGGCATCTCCGCCGAATATCAGGTGATGCGCCACCTGATGAACCTGGAGACGGTCAACACCTATGAAGGCGCGCACGACGTGCACGCGCTGATCCTGGGCCGGGCGATTACGGGGATTGCGGCGTTTTAGGGGGCGCTTGGGGCGCCGCAACAACCCCTTGGAAGGCGAGGCTTAATCTGCCACCTTCGCTCCCGACCGGGGGTAACTTTTCATGCGAATCATCGTTTTCGGGCTGTTGTCGCTAGTGGCTGCCGCAGCGCATGCGCAGGCCAAGGACGCGCAGGATGATAAAGTGCATCGCGGACCACCTCCCGATTGGACGAGGCCGTCTGCACTGCTCCCGGTGCCCGCGTCACCTAGTGGCGCGGTTTTTATTCGACGACAGGATCTGGAGACGCATCTATCCAGTCATGGCGCACTGAATTATGTCGGATACCGCGTCGCGATCCTGCAGCCGAGCGCGCTTGAGGCTGGTAACATTGCTATATCATGGAATCCGGCAGCCGGCGCGCCGACCGTTCATGAAGTCAAGGTGTATCGCGGTGGTCAGGCGATTGACGTCCTTGCCAGCACGTCGTTTGACATCCTGCGCCGCGAAAATCAGCTCGAAGCAGCCATGCTGGACGGCGTCCTCACCGCCGTGCTGCGCGTTCCCGATCTGCGGGTCGGTGATGAGCTTGAGGTCGATCTAACCGTCCCGGACAGCGACCCAACGCTTGGAGCAGACACCGCCGGCTTGCTGACGATCGGACAGAGCATTGCGCCCGGGCGCTATCATCTTGGTCTTAGCTGGGAAAATGAACAAACGCCTCAGATTAAGATCAGCGACGATCTGGCGAAGGCGATCACCAGAGGCGATCGTGCCCTGGATGTGCAGCTCGACAACCCCACGATAATCTCGCCTCCCAAAGATGCGCCTCCACGCTATCAGTGGCAACGGGTGGTGCAGTTCAGTCGATATGGAGATTGGGCCGCGCTTTCCCGAAAGTTTGCGCCCCTCTATGTCAGCGCGGCGAAGCTCGCCCCTGGCTCACCGCTCAAGGCCGAGGCAGCACGTATCGCTGCGGCGCAGCCCGATCCCATGGCGCGAGCAGCGGCGGCCCTAAAGCTGGTACAGCAGGACGTGCGCTATGTTTATGTCGGATTGAACGGAGGTAACCTGACGCCCGCAACGGCTGAGGAAACGTGGCAGCGCCGCTATGGCGACTGCAAGGCCAAAACTGCGCTGTTACTGGCGCTGCTCGGAGAGCTCGGCATCAATGCGGAGCCGGTGATTATCAACAGCAGCGGCAACGACGACGATTTGCAGGATCGGCTCCCGATACCAGCGCTGTTCGATCACGTCCTGGTCAAGGCGACGATCAACGGCGCCAGCTATTGGATGGACGCCACGCTGCCCCCCGTTGCCGTGCCGACGCTCCGCCCGCGTTATTCGTTTGGCTGGTATCTGCCATTGACGACGCAGGGTAGCCCTCTGCAAGAGATTAAGTGGGCACCGCAAGCGACCCCGGACGAAATCCATCTATTCGAAATCGATGCACGCACCGGCTTCGACAAACCGGTGCCGATTACGTCGACAACAATTATCCGCGGCATTGAGGGGCTGAAGCAACAGATCGCCTTGTCGGCGGCATCGCCCGATCAGCTTCTCAGCGCATTTCGACAGCACGCAGTTGGCGACACGTTTCAGCAGATCGACGCTGTCGACTGGCGATATGATACGGGTGCCGGCGCCAGCATTTTGACAATAAAGGGTATGGGCATCGTAAATTGGGATAAAGACGGCGACGGGGCGCGGTCACTTGCTCTGCCAGGGGGCGGATTTTCGCCACCCGAGCGCCGCGTCCGCTCCAGCGACCAGGATCAGCAGGCACCATTTTACCAAAAGCCAGAATATGAGTGTTACGCGACAACGGTTCGCCTGCCGATCGCAACAGCGCCTGCCAATTGGGAATCCAAAGAGGGCTTTGACACCATATTGTTTGGGCGGCACTACTTTCGCGCATGGGAAATGCGCGACGGCGCCATCCGCATGATACGCACGTCGCGCGTCGAGGATCGGGAAATCAGCCCCACCGTGGCGCGGCGCGATAATGAGCGAATTGCTCAGTTCGACAACAGCATGGGCTATATCTTTTACAGCCCGACGCGCCATAAAATGGCCGTTGGCGATGGCCAGCGAGTACCGGCAACATACGAGGGTGATTGGGCTCGCGACGACGTACCTTGCCTGCTGGCCAAGACTACCAAATAGCAGGCGTCCCAGCCGGGCAGACAGATCGCACTAGGATAAGGCTTGCAAAGCGCTCAAGCGATGCTTGACCAAGCCGCAGCTGAGGTCGAGTTAAGGAGGTATGTCCCCCCCTCCCCTCACCGGCATCAAAGTCGTCGAGCTCGCCCGCATCCTCGCCGGGCCCTGGGCGGGGCAGACGCTGGCGGACCTCGGCGCCGAGGTGATCAAGGTCGAAAGCCCCGAGGGCGACGACACGCGCATCTGGGGACCGCCCTTCGTCACCAATCCCGATGGCAGCCGCGATGCGGCCTATTACCATGCCTGCAATCGCGGCAAGCGCTTGGTCGTCGCCGATTTCCGCAACGCCGACGATCTGGCAAAAGTCCGCGCGCTGATCGCCGACGCCGATATCGTCATCGAGAATTTCAAGGTCGGCGGGCTCGCCAAATTCGGGCTCGATTACGCCTCGCTCGCGGCCGAGCACCCGCGCCTCGTCTATTGCTCGATCACCGGCTTCGGGCAGGATGGGCCGTACGCGCATCGCGCCGGCTATGATTACATCATCCAGGGCTTGTCGGGCTTCATGTCGATCACCGGCGAGCCCGATGGCGCGCCGCAAAAGGCGGGCGTCGCGATCGCGGATATCTTCACCGGCGTCTATGCGGTCGTCGCGATCCAGGCGGCGCTGATCCAGCGCGCGGCGACCGGGCGCGGCCAGCAGATCGACATGGCGCTGCTCGACACGATGACCGGCGTGCTCGCCAACCAGGCGCTCAACTATTTCGTCAGCGGCGAGAGCCCGCACCGCGTCGGCAACGCGCATATGAACGTCTCGCCCTATGCGGTGTTTCCGTGCCGCGACGGGTGGTTCATCCTGGCGGTGGGCAATGACGGGCAGTATCAGCGCTTTTGCACGGCGCTGGGGCTGAGCGAGCTCGGCGCTGATCCGCGCTATACGGCCAATGAAGGCCGCATCGAGCATCGCGAGCCTTTGTTCGCGGCGATCCGTGAGGCGACGGCGAAGCACCCGCGAGCCTGGCTGCTAGCGACGCTGGAGGCGGCGGGCGTGCCGGCCGGGCCGATCAACACCATTGAGCAGGCGTTCGCCGATCCGCAGGTGCAGCATCGCGGCATGGCGCTGAAGCTGGACCGCAACGGCCAGCCACTCCCGGGCCTGCGCACCCCGATCCGCTTTTCGGACGCGCCGCTCGCGCTCGACCGGGCGGCGCCGATGCTGGGGGCGGATGACGACTGACTCGCGCTCGACACGAACGGATCGCTTGGGCACATAGGCCGGGATGACCAAATTCACCGTCAACAACCAGCCGGTCGAGTATCTGATGGACCCGCAGACGCCGCTATTATGGGCGTTGCGCGATGCGTCCAACCTCACCGGCACCAAATATGGCTGCGGCAACGGCGCGTGCGGGGCGTGCACGGTCGATATCGACGGCGCTGCAGTGAGGGCCTGCCAAGTAACGATCGGCGCGATCGAGGGCAGTTTCGTCACCACCATCGAGGGGCTGTCGCGCGAGCGCGATCATCCCGTGCAGCAGGCCTTCATCGCCAACAGCGTGCCGCAATGCGGCTATTGCATCCCCGGCATCATCATGGCGGCCGCCGTGCTGATCAAGAAGAACCGCACGCCGAGCGAGGAAGAGATCGAAGCGGCGATCCCGCATATCTGCCGTTGCGGCATCTATCCCCGGCTGATCGAGGCGATCCAGCGCGCCGGGCGCATCGCGGCGGGCGATGAGACGGTGGCGATCGGCGCGCGGCCGGGCACGGATCCCAGCGAGGCGGCGCGCGTGGTGCCGGCACTGACCCCGGCCGGGCGCAGATAACGCGGCTGGCGAACAAATCCTTTCGCATTGCTGACAACCGAATTCAGATACGGCTCATCGACTCACTCGTAATTGGGCTTCATCAGCAAAGTCGGGGGTTCCGTCGGCGCTGGAGGAGGAAAACATGCGTAAGATGATTTTGATTGCGCTGCTCGCCACAGCCACCCTGACTCCGTCGGTCGCGATGGCCCAGCAGGAAGAGCGCCACCATGACGGCGGCGGCAATGGCGGCAATGGCGGCTGGCACAATGGCGGCGGCGATCGTGGCCAGGGCCAGCGACCGCAGTTCCAGGCCCCGCCCCCGCAACCCCAGGCGCAGCGCCCGCAATTCCAGGCGCCGCCGCAGCCCCAGGCCCAGGCTCAGCCGCCGCGCTTCAACACGCCGGCGTACCAGGGCAATCCCAACTGGCGCGGCGGTGATCGTGGCCAAGGCTGGCGGGGCGGTGATCGGTCGCAAGTCGTCCAAGCGCCGCCGCCCGCACCGACGCCGCAGGTCCAGCAGCAGCAGGGTTGGCGCGGCGACCGTCGCGATGGCGGCGCGGGCGACCGGGCGCGTGGTGATTGGAACAACGGTCGCGGCGACTGGAACCGTGATCAGGGCCGCAGAGGGGATTGGCGCGGCACCACCGATGCCCAGCGCGGGCGTGACAGCTGGCCCGGCGACAATCGATGGCAGGAGCGCGGCGAAGGCGGACGCGGCTATTACAATAACGGCCGTGGCTTCTATGGCGACCGCGACGGCGACCGCCGCTGGAACAATGACTGGCGGCGCGACCGGCAATATGATTGGCACGGCTATCGCGATTACAACCGCCAGCTCTACCACCTGCCGCGCTACTACGCGCCTTACGGGTGGAACTATGGCTATCGCCGCTTCACCATCGGGTTCACGCTCGACTCGATCCTGTTCGGTGAGAATTACTGGATCAGCGATCCATATTATTACCGCTTGCCGCCGGCTTACGGCCCCTATCGCTGGGTCCGCTACTACGACGATGCGCTGCTGGTGAACATCTACACCGGCCAGGTGGTCGACGTGGTGTACGACATCTTCTGGTAAGCACGGCCCGAAGATAAACTTGACGAGGGGGTCGGCGCCGCGGCGCGCTGGCCCCCTTGCTTTTTGCGGCCCGCGCCGTGATGCAATCGCGCATTATGGCACTCTTCAAGAAAGCGAACGGGCCGAGCCGCATCCGCGCCGACATCGGCCGCAAGGTAAGCGAGAAGCTGGCGCGCGAACCCGCCGTCACCGCTGTCCCCATCCCCGGCATACAAATCTATTATTGCGACGGCTTCCTCGACGAAGCGCGCTGCAAGACACTGATCGGCATGATCGACACCAATCGCCGGCCGTCGACGCTGCTTAGCGACAAGCCCGATTATGCGTTCCGCACCAGCGAAAGCTGCGACATGGATCGCTGGTCGCACGACGTGCGCCCGGTCGACGAAGGCATCGCCGCCTTGCTCGGCATCGCGCCCAAGCAAGGCGAGACGATGCAGGGCCAGCGCTATGCGCCGGGTCAGCATTTCCGCGCGCATCACGATTTCTTCTACGAAGACCAGCAATATTGGCAGCAAGTGAAGCATGAAGGCGGCCAGCGCACCTGGACCGCGATGATCTACCTCAACAATGTCGAAGAAGGCGGCGCGACGTGGTTCCCGACCGCCGGCATCAAGGTCGCGCCCAAGCGCGGCCTGCTGCTCATCTGGAACAACATGGCGGCCGACGGCAGCCCCAATCAGCTGACCCTGCACGAGGGCATGCCGGTGGTGCGCGGCGTGAAATATGTCGTCACCAAATGGTTCCGCGAAGGCGACTGGATCAAATAAAGGCGCCTTTGCGACAAAAATGCGGCTGCGCTCGCCAGACCGGTCGATAACGCGCGACAACCCCTTTTATTGGCGATATCATCCGCGCAACGGGAGAGAGCCAAAATGGCCTTGGCGACGCGGGTGAGGGAGTTGTTTCGGCTCGACCGGGGCAGTCTTCGTGTCCTTGAACGCCGTTATGTCGCGCCGCGAATCGCTGCTCGCGAGGATATTCATGATCGCCGCGCCAAGCTTGCCGCGATCATCGCCGGCGAAATCATTCCGCATCTCGTCCGCCTGCATCGCGACGTGCCGCTGAGCGAGATTATTCCCGACGTCCACCCGACCGAAGCCGACATCCATGAGCTCGCGCACATCGTGCTCGGGCCGGAAGGAGATGCCGCGGCAGCCTATGTCATGGCACTGCGCCATCGCGGCGTTTCCGCCGAGACATTGTTCGTCGAGCTGCTGGCGCCGACCGCGAAATTGCTCGGCGAGATGTGGCATCGCGACGAGTGCGATTTCATCGACGTGACGCTCGGCGTCGCGCGGCTGCAAAAGCTGCTGGCGGTGGGCAATGCGACGCATCGCGCGGCGATGCCGACCGATCGTCGGTCGATCCTGGTGGCGACGGCGCCGGGCGAGCAGCACCATTTCGGCGTCGCGATGCTCGAGCAGCTGCTCGATGCGAATCGCTGGACGATCGTCAGCGATCATCATGCGAGCTTTGACAGCTTGTGCACGGCGGTGGACGAGCATTGGCTCGCCGTCGTGGCACTGTCGCTCGGCACCGATTCGCTGGCCGATGATCTGAAGCACGCGATCGGCCTGATCCGCTCGCATTCGCGCAACAAGGCGGTGCGGGTGATGGTCGGCGGTTCGTCGATCAGCCGCCGTCCCGAGCTTGCCGACTGGTGCGGCGCTGACGCGAGCGCGCTCAACGCGCCATCGGCCGTGCTCCTCGCGCAAAAGCTGTTCGACGAGGGCGCAGTGGCGCATTGGGGCGAAGCGCGCTTGTCGGCCTAAAGAACCACGATCTCGCTCAACTAATCCACCGTCATTCCCGCGCAGGCGGGAATCCATTTGGTTGGTCGTTGATGCAGACTATTCCGATCAGCGACAATGGATCCCCGCCTGCGCGGGGATGGCGGTTTGACCTTGGCGTCCAGGGGGGTAGACGACTCAGGTGCCCCCTGTCCTGAACATCAGCCAATCAATCCTCGGCCAGCCATGGCGCTGGCGTGCGCTGGCGGCCGATCATCGCGACGCGGGAGCAACGCCGGACGATCTGACGACGCAATTGCTGCTCGCGCGCGGGGTTGCCAGGGCCGAGCTCGACCAGCATCGCGCGCCCAGCATCCGCGCCTTCATGCCCGATCCGTCGATCTTCAACGATATGGACCGGGCGGCCGAGCGACTCGCCGATGCCGTCACGGGCGGTGAAGCGATCGCGGTGTTCGGCGACTATGACGTCGATGGCGCCACCTCAGCCGCGCTGCTCATCCTGCTGCTGCGCGCGCTGGGCGTGGCGGCGCGGCCCTATATCCCCGACCGACTGATGGAGGGCTATGGCCCGTCGAGCGAGGCGCTCGTCCGGCTGGGCGCGGAAGGCGCGCGGTTGATCGTCACGGTCGATTGCGGCGCGCAAGCGTTCGAGGCGCTGGCGATGGCGCGCGAGGCCGGCGTCGACGTGATCGTCGTCGATCACCACAAATGCCTGCCCGCGCTGCCGGTGGCTTATGCGCTGGTCAATCCCAACCGGCTCGACGAGGTCGACGGCGCCGCCGCGCATGGCCACCTCGCGGCGGTCGGCGTCGCGTTCCTGCTCGGCGCCGCGCTGCTGCGGGTGCTGCGGGCGCGTGGCTATTTCGCCGAGCGTGCCGAGCCGCGCTTGCTCGATCTGCTCGACATCGTCGCGCTCGGCACCGTTGCCGATGTCGCGGCGCTCAAGGGCCTCAACCGCGCCTTCGTGGCGCAGGGGCTGAAAGTGATGGCGCGCGGCGGCAATATCGGGCTCACCGCGCTGGCCGAAGCCTCGCGCCTCACCCGCGCACCGACCGCGACCGATCTCGGCTTTGCGCTCGGGCCCCGGATCAACGCCGGCGGCCGCGTCGGCAAGGCCGATCTGGGCGTGCGGCTGCTGACGACGACCGACGCAGCCGAAGCCCGCGCCATCGCCGCCGAGCTCGACCGCCTGAACGAGGAACGCCGCGCGATCGAAGCCGTCGTGCAGCAGGAAGCCGAGGACGCCGCCCGCCACCAGAGCAATCGCGCGGTCGTCGTCGCCGCCGGCCATGGCTGGCACCCCGGCGTGATCGGCATCGTCGCCGGCCGGTTGAAGGAGAAATTCGGCCGCCCCGCCATCGTCATTGCGCTCGATGAGCATGGCGTCGGCAAGGGATCGGGTCGGTCGGTCTCGGGCGTCGATCTCGGCGCGGCGGTGCTGTCCGCCAAGGATCAGGGCTTGCTCGTCGCCGGCGGCGGCCATCCGATGGCGGCGGGGCTGACCATCGCCGCCGATCGCGTCGAGGCATTCGGCGATTTCCTCGAAGATCGGCTCGCCAGTGCCGTCGCCAATGCTGCTGACGGCCGCGCGCTGCTCGTCGACGCCATCGTCGCGCCCGGCGGCATTACCCCGGCGCTGGTCGAGGCGCTGGATGCCGCCGGCCCCTATGGCATGGGCTGGCCGGCGCCGCGCATCGTCGCCGGGCCGGTGCGGGTGGTGAAGGCGGATGTGGTCGGCAACGGCCATCTCCGCGCGGTGGTGGCAGGCGATGATGGCCGCTCGATCAAGACCGTCGCGTTCCGCCAGGCGCACAGCGCGCTGGGCGAGATGCTGCTCGGCGCGCCCAGACATCGCCGGCTCTGGGTGGCCGGCCGCGCCAAGATCGACGACTGGAACGGCCGCACATCCGCCGAGCTGCACCTCGACGATGCCGCCTGGGCCGACTGACTTTTAGGGGAAACGCGCCATGTTCAGCCACATCACGCTTGGCACCAGCGATTTCGCGCGATCGCGCCGCTTCTATGAGCCGGTGATGGCGGCGCTCGGCCTGACCGAGCCGTTCAAGATGGACGACGCAATCGTGTTCGGCACGCTCACCGGCCCTAAATTGTTTGTGGTCGCCCCGTTCGATGGCGGCGCGCCCTCCCCCGGCAACGGCCCACACGCCGCCTTGCTCGCGCCCGATCGCGCTGCGGTCGATGCATTCCACGCCGCCGCGCTCGCTTATGGCGGCAGCTGCGAAGGCCCACCCGGCCCGCGCCCGCAGTACCACGCCCATTATTACGCCGCTTATGTGCGCGACCCCGACGGCAACAAGCTGCAAGCGGTCTGCCACAGCCCGGCCGCCAAGCCAGCTTGACCCGCAAGCCCAAGCCGGTATAGGGCGCGCTCTGCTTCGGCATGGCCCCTTCGTCTAGCGGTCTAGGACGCGGCCCTTTCACGGCTGAAACACGGGTTCGATTCCCGTAGGGGTCACCAAGATGCCATCCCAGGGGGTGTCTTGGCATACCATAAATGGCTGTTTTTCGGCCATTTTACGTGGTATAAGCGTCGCATCGGGATGGACGCGATACCAGCAGATACCAACAAATCGATGGTAGTTTTGATGGCACGCCTCGGTCCTTGCGATCGGAGATACCATCATGGCTGGATTGTCGGTGCTGGCGATCAAGGCGGCGAAGAGTCGCGATAAGGCGTATAAGCTCACGGATAGCGATGGGCTGTATCTGTTGGTGACCCCATCTGGCGGTCGCTGCTGGCGGATGAACTACCGCTATCTCGGTAAGCAAAAGACGCTTGCGTTCGGTACCTTTCCCGAAGTGAGCCTGGTCGATGCGCGCGAGCGCCGTGATGCAGCCCGGAAGGTATTGGCGCGGGGCGACGATCCGGTCGAGCAGATCAAGCTGGAGCGGATGGCGGCGAGCGTTGCCGCCGCCAATAGCTTCGAGGCCGTTGCCAGCGAATGGCTGACCAAGGTCGAAAAGGAAGGCCGCTCGGCGGTCACGATGAAGAAGCTGCGTTGGCTGCTCGCCTTTATCAATGCCTCGATCGGTAAGCGACCCATTGCCTCGATCACCGCGCATGAACTGCTGCTGATGCTCCGCAGGATGGAAAGCAAGGGCAAGTATGAGACCGCCAAGCGGTTGCGCAGCACCTGCAGCCAAGTGTTCCGCTATGCCATTGCCACCGCGCGCGCCGAGCGTGACGTTGCCGCTGATCTGCGCGGCGCGCTGATCGCGCCCAAGCCGGTGCATCGGCCGGCGATTACCGATGCGAAAGGTGTTGGTGCTCTGCTCCGCGCCATCGAGGCGTTCGAGGGTCATGCCAACACCAAGGCAGCTCTACACTTGCTGCCGCTTGTTTTTGTGCGACCCGGCGAACTCCGTCATGCCGAATGGGCGGACTTTGACCTCGACAAGGCAGTGTGGACCATACCTGCGCGCAAGACCAAGATGCGTCGGGCTCATCTCGTCCCCCTCTCTTCTCAAGCGCTGTCGATCATTACGTCGATCGAGCATGACGCCAAGTACAGCTCGTTCCTGTTCCCCTCCCTGCGCTCGATTGATCGGCCGATGTCGGAGAACACCATCAACGCCGCTTTGCGCCGCATGGGCTATGCCCAGGACGAGATGACCGGCCATGGGTTCCGCGCCATGGCGTCCTCGCTCCTCAACGAGATGAAGCTTTGGCATCCCGATGCGATCGAACGGCAGCTTGCCCATTGCGACACCAACAGTGTTCGTCGTGCCTACGCCCGCAGCGAATATTGGGACGAGCGCGTCGCCATGATGCAGCATTGGTCTGACCACCTCGATTTCCTGCAAACCAAAACGAAGGTAATTGGAATCGCAGCGAAATAATCCGAGTCAGAAAGATTATTTCTCCAAAACGAACAAAAATTCCGTTGTTGTGTTGTAACCATTCGGCTAAAGTTTTGCCGTTTAAAAAGCCATCAGAGGCACTCATGCGACGCCTTATATTTTGCTTCGACGGCACCTGGAACCGTCTGGACGCACCATATCCCACGAACGTAGTATTATTGGCTGAGGGTATCACTCCGATAGCCCGTGATGGCACGCCACAAATCATTCATTACGACCCCGGAGTGGGGACCGGTCATGATGATAAATGGAAAGGCGGCCTATTCGGCGATGGATTGATCGACAAAATCGTAGATGCCTATACATTTCTGATATTTAATTACGAGGTGGGGGACGAAATATTCGTTTTTGGCTTCTCAAGGGGCGCTTTTACAGCGCGAGCCTTCGTGGGTTTTATAAGGCAGGTCGGTATCATTCAGCGGAAATCCGCCGCCGCAATCACGGAGGCGGTTGAACTCTATAAAAAGCGCCAGCCTGGCGACGGACAAGATCGCGAAGAGTTACTCCAATTCCGCAGCAGGGTCTCGCCAGAAATTTGCATCGACACTGTAGAAGACACTTGGCGGGTGGAACATTGCGAGGGCTATAAGACTGGTAATGCAACCGTCGTCCGTATCAAATATCTAGGTGTCTGGGACACGGTTGCCGCAGTCGGCGTCCCAAGCGATATTTTCTTCGCTCCGTTTGCTAACCGTGGCGAGCGATACTTCGATGCCGAGTTGAGCCATCTGGTAGTCAGTGCGAGACATGCCGTTTCGATCGACGAGGATCGGGTAACTTTTACGCCAACCCTTTGGCCCAATATCGCAGAGCTCAACAGCAGCTTAGGCTTCGCAAATTCTACCGGCATCGCGCCCTATCAGCAAAAATGGTTTCCTGGCGACCATGGCTCCGTTGGAGGCGGCGGAGACATACGGGGTCTGTCCGATCGGGCACTTAGTTGGATACTTGACGGTGCACTTGCGATGGGTCTCGAGGTGGACCTTGACGAAGGCTCACCGCTTTTTGGCTTGGCTCCAGACGATTTAGCACCGCTAAAGAACATGCGTCCTGCGCAACCTACTCTTTTAGAACAAGCCGAGCATTTGCTGCTGACGCATCATCCAAGAGAACACGGTCCTACTAGCCTGCAAGAGTTAAGCGACAGCGCGATAAATCGCTGGCGTCAATCCGCGGACGCTCTTCCCGAAAAGGCACTATATCGTCCTAAGCCTCTCGAAGGAGTGGCTGGGTTACTGGAGCAGCTCGCCAGCGATCAACCGCTTCCAGCTCCAACTGCGGCTCATGCCACGGTCACCGCCCCCAACCCCACCGCTGGGTGCCTCTACAAAATTGTCTTTGGTGATCAACTTCGGAAGATAGCCGAAAAGGTGTACGGTCAAGCTGATCGCGAGGATATCATCGTCAAAGCTAATCCAGCTATCACTGACCCCAACCGCATTTACATAGGACAAATAATATTTTTGCCCAAAGATAGCGCCACGCCGAGCACCGAGTAGCGTAAGGTGCCGGTCAAGAGACCCGCTATCGCAGGGCCCAGTCAAGCTGCCAGTGATAGTGTTGGCTGGGTTTACGGTACCGTTCCAGCCGTTGGCAGCGGGTTGTGACGAGCTCAACCGTTTCGTCATGCGGACTCCACGGCAACGACACGGGCGTGCTTCGGGGTCTTATTGGCACGCGTCAAGCTCGATAAAGTACGGCAGCCTGCCTCCATTCGGAAGAAACAAGGAGCGACAGGCCAGGAGTTGCACATTAGCGTGCGGACGCGACTTGACGGTCGCGAATTTGGACACGAGGACAGTGATTGTTTTCGTCTTTTGGGGAAGGACGATCAAAACAATCGGGGCACCGTGAGACGGCTTTCTTTCCGACAAAAACTGCGCTCGCTACGGATTGGCCATCGCCGACTTCGACAACGCAGGTTGCGAGCGCTGAGCAAGGTGGAGCGCGAGATTGTGGTGCGCGAAGCTTTGCAGGAGCGATTGGCATTTGCACGCGCCCACAACATTCCCGTCGATCGCGAATTAGGCCGTCGTCAGATCGTGCTCCCAGAAATATTTTCACTGGCGAACAATTTCGATGCCACAGTTGGCGCGGTCGCCGAACTTAGAACCTGTGTTATGGGCAACCGACAGCGGGCGATGCTGTTTTTTGAACACGTCCGCGAAATCGAACCGGCTGCAGCGCTACTGCTTGCAGCTGAACTGTTCCGGTGCCGTCGTCTGCACATGGGATTGAGCGGGTTCGCATCGGGGACGTATCCGCAGTCCCCCGAGGTCTACCGCCAGATGGAGGAGATGGGCTTCTTCAAGCTGCTCAAGATAGCCGCTACCGAGCAGCCTCTGGCGGCCACGACAAACCGCGGCGCACCGATCTTTTTGCAATTTATAACTGGGGACCGGTTTTCAGCAGAATTGATTGACCGGCTCGTTACCGTCATCGAAAAGCGAGTTGTTCCCCTTGATGCCGCTGCCCGGCAGCGATTGGTTGGCTCAATTAAGGAAGCGATGGGCAACATATGCGAACATGCCTACCGCCGCGACGGACAAAGCGTTGGCACAGGAGGGCGCTGGTGGCTCAGCGCTGCAGTCAATATCGAACGCCACGAGGTCGACGTGATCATTGTCGACCAGGGTGTCGGCATTCCGAAGTCGCTCCCCCGGCGTTTGGGCGAAGCATGGCGGGCGCTACTGCCCGGCGGTCACGATGGTGCGCCCGCAGATAGCTATATCATTCAAGCCGCAACTGTGCTTGGCCGCAGCAGCACCGGCGAACGCAACCGCGGCCGGGGCTTCAACGATATGAAAACCTTCATCAACCGCTGCGGGGACGGAGAGTTGCGGGTTATTTCAAATTTCGGCACTTATCGCTATATGCCTAACCAAGAGAGTCGGAGCGACGGGAACGCCTCTATTGGAGGCACGTTGATCCACTGGCGTTTTCAAAGTGATGGTATGGTGAGCATCAGCGATGACTGAGATCGCATTCTCGATCGCGAGAGATTTTAGCCGGAACCCCGGGCCGCGCCTCAAATCGCAGGGCGCAGCAAGCGGCGAAGCTCTGCGCGAGGCGATTAAGCGGAACCTGCAGAACTTTGCGGGTCGAATTGTTATTGATCTTGACGGCACAGCTGGCTTTGGCTCTTCGTTCCTAGATGAAGCCTTCGCAGGTCTCGTGAGAAAGGGAGTCCTTTCACGTGCCGACGCGCATCGCCGCCTTGCGTTTAAGTCGCAGATTGATCCCACTTACGTTACGGAAATCTGGGAAGCGATTGACGACGCGCCCGAGCCGCGCTCCGAGACAAGCTAATAAGAATGGCGGCCGCTGCGCTGCATTGGTGGACGCCGCTATTCAATTCATGGCCGGTTACGGCGCTCGGCCTTCTGAGCCTGTTCGCGGTCCATCGTCTTACTGAGGCACGAGACCGGCGCAAAGCGACGTCAACCGCGCTTTTTGAAATTGACAAGTTGCTCGATACGATTGGAACCGTGGCACGTTCCGCCTGGACCGACGCCTGCCAATACAAACGCCACGCCGCAGCGGTGGAAACTGTCGCCAGGATTCAGATTCTCGCAGCTGCGTGCCAACGGCTGAAGCGCATGACGTCGCCAAGTTTAATTTCGGATTATTTTTGGCCATTCACTCTAATCGATCTCGGCGCCGACGTTAAGCTGCTTCGCAAAACAATCACCGAAGATCCCTTCACGATACCAGGGCACGCGATCGACAAAACAAAAATGGCCGAAGTAGAAGGCGCAATCGCCGTCTTCCGTGGCCAGCTTGTACAGGCATTCGACGCGTTCGGTTCCACGATCTAGTGAGCCACCCTCAGTCTTTGATCAAGGTACCTGAACTAAGAATCCGCGCTTCCTATTTTTGAGCTGACCGCGCGAATGGCGAATTTCAGGGCACTGAAAAGTTCGGCGGTACGACCAATGCTTGTGCAATTTGCTGCTACTATCGGTCAGCGTCATCTACAGAATAAAACATCGGGTTTTTGAGCCACTCGTTGATGGCGGATTCACGCCAGCCAGCGCAGCGTGTGCTGATCTTGATGTTGTGCGGAAACGTGCCGTTGTCCATCTTGCGGTAGAGAGTCGAGCGGCTGAGGCCGGTGCGGGCGAGTACGGCATTGAGCCGAAGAATACGGTCGGGGACAGGTTCCATGGCGATCCTCTTTGCACTTTGTGCAGTTGAGTGGTCCCCCGCGCGCCATCATGAGCCAGCATGGGCATTGTTCAAATGACCGTTGCGGGGTCGCGGCTGTCCGATCTGGTGACCCCGGGCACGGGCGTCAGGCTCCAAGCTGCTTTGAACATCCAATGGCGTCTGAATGCTCACCGAAGAGGGTCGGATCATCCCTGCGATCATCGCGGACCAATTCCCGGTTGAAACGCCCGTGACCTGGGCCGGTCGGGAGCCAGTGCAACCTGCCGTCCGCGCCATTTTCCCCGCCGACCACGTCGGCTCCTCGCGCTCCAAAATAGCGCCGCCGTCAGGTCCTTCGCTTTGCTGCGGTCGCTTGCGCGATGCACCGGCCCCCTGCACCCGGCCCTTTGGCACGGCATCGACGGGAATGGGTCGCGTCGATCATTCAGGAGTAAGATCAATGCCTGCCATCGGTTATGTCACCAAGGACGCATCGGGCTCGTTCAAGGGCCAGCTGAAGACCCTCAGCATCAAGGCTGAGATCACCATCACTGCCAACACCCGCAAATCCAATGACGTGCAACCCGATTATCGGGTTCATTCAGGCGATGTTGAGATCGGCGCTGGTTGGAACCGTCGCTCCGAAAGCTCGGGCAACAGCTACGTCTCGCTCAGCTTGGCCGCCCCTGAGTTCGGGCCGCGTCGGCTCTACGCCAATCTCGGCCGCGCCGCCGATGGCGGCGAAGACCGGTTCGCGATCATCTGGAACCCGGTTGATTGAGATTATTGCCCGGCGGCATTGCCGCCGGGCCTTCGCCGTGGTCAGCAAGTGCGGTTGCGATCATCGCCGCCAACGCCTCTTCTGCACGCGTGCGGCTCGCATTGTCCTTGGCGACGAGGTCATGGCGTATCCACTCGGGTGTTCTCGCAAGAACTGAGGCAATGGTGTCGGTAAACTTGGCTGTCATCGGTCGGCTATCGACGCTGCTACAAAGGTCCCCAAGACAGATGCTCCTATCACGGTAGGCGACCTGCCGTTAGAGTGCGCTGTGCGCGCACAAGCCTCGTGGTCAGTTTACAGCTTTGCGTCCGCTAAAAGGGCCGACGCCGACGTGTTGAGCACCCCAGCGATCCGCATGATGTTGAGTAGCGTCACATTGCGTTCGCCGCGCTCAATCTTACCCATGTGAGATCGATCCAAACCAGCGGAATTGGCCACAGCTTCTTGGGACAGGCCGATCGACTTCCGTCGGGCACGGATGGCAACACCAAGCGCGATGAGCGCCTTCGAATTCGCCTGTGCTCCTGAAACCCTTGCCACACGTGAGAGGGTTGATCGGCAGTGTATTTAAGGCCACGGTATTTACGACCCATTTAAGTTATGGCATTCTTTCGGCTTTGTAATTGGTCCGCAAAAAGACGGGAGCCATTGGTGCCTGGATCAGACAGAACTCGCTGGCCCAATGCCGATCCGGCGAATGCCGCGTCGATCGAAGACCTATACCGCGACCATGCCGAGTGGCTGCGCCGGTTAGTGGCGGGACGCCTGCGACTGCAACCCGCCGACGTTGACGATATCGTGCAAGATACCTGGTTGCGCGCGGCGCGCCCGGCGGCGGACGGGATCGCGTACCCGCGCGCCTTCCTGTTTCAGACAGCGCTCAACCTGTTTCGCGACCGCACGCGACGTGACGCCGTGCGCGAGCGGCATCGCGACCGCAGCATATCCGAGCAGCGGTTCGGCGGCTTTGAAGGTATGTGGGAGCAGGAGGCAGCGGTCGAGCTTGAGCGCCTCATTCTCGAACTACCCGAGAAGCTGCGTGATGTGTTCATGCTCAGCCGTTTTCGCCATATGACCAATGCCGAGATCGCATTGGCACTCGGTATCTCGATCAAGACCGTCGAGTGGCGGATGGGCAAGGCCCTGGCATTGTGCATGAGCAAGTTGCACAAATAGGCAACAGCAACGCTCATGAACGATAATGCCCCAAGCGGTGAGGATCGGGAGGCTGAGGCCGCACAATGGTATGCGCGGCTGAAGACCCTGCCAGTTTCGGCTGACACTCTTAGTGAGTTCTTCGCGTGGCGTAAGACGCCGGAGAACAGCGAAGCGTTCGACACGGTCGATTGCTTCTACACCTCCGCAGGCGCGCTTGCTGGTCGGCCTGCTATTGCTGCTGCAACCGATCAGGCGATGCGCCGGTCCGCCAATCGCTCTGCGCCACGCTGGCGGCACGGCGCTACCGCTGCCGTTGCTGCTGTGATTGCGGTCGTTGGCATAGCAACCATTGCCGCATGGCCTTGGGGTGGCGATCGATATTCGACCGCGATTGGCGAACGCCGCACCATCGCCTTGGCCGATGGATCGAGAATCATGCTCGACACCGACACGTTGCTGACCGTCGAGCTTGCCAAGGACGCACGTCGCGTATCGCTCGTTCGCGGGCAAGCCTATTTTACGGTCGCACATGACGCATCTCGGCCGTTCACAGTCGACGCGAGCGACACGCATGTGCTTGCGACCGGCACCGAGTTCGATGTTCATCGCAGCGGCCAACAGATCGACGTCATGTTAGTTCAGGGGCACGTGCGGATCAGCTCGGGCGAGCATGTGGTAGCGCAACTTCAGCCAGGTCAGGCACTGACGGTCGATGGAGAACGCGCCACGCCGGTGCGCGCGATCGACACAACGCCGAGGCTCGCATGGATGCGTGGGCGGATCGTGCTCGACGGGATGACGCTTGAGCGCGCGGTCGCCGAGGTCAATCGCTACGTCAAAACCCCTGTGCGTCTCGACGCGGCGCGCTTTGCCAATACGCGGATCAGCGGCACGGTCGATGCGGGTGACACCGGCAGCTTCACCAAAGCCGTGACTGCCATCCTGCCGCTCAAATCCGAAATCAACAGCGATGGATCGATCACGTTGCAGGACAGGCAGCCCAACGCGTCGACCTAATCGTCCGCCGCCTCGAACGCGCGCTTCCCGCGCCGTCGCCACATCAGCATGACCTGCTCCCGTCGTTCGCTTCGCAAGATCGCGGCAGCTTCGACCATAACGCCAAGCATCACCGCACGATCGTCGTCGGTCAGCTCGACCAGCCCGGCCTTCACCACCAGCCCACCTAGCTCGATCAGCTGCCGGGTGCGCTCGCGGCGCTTCGCTTGCCACTCACGTTGGTCAACCCGCGCCTGTTTTGCCATCAGGCGGTTCCGTTGTGCCGTTGCCCGATGCAGCGCCTGGCTGGTTCGGTCGAGCGCTCCCCGATGCTTCGGTCTTCCCCTGAAACATCGCAGCGCCGGCCTTGCGCCATGCCTCCCTGGTCGCTGTGTCCTTGGTGACGGCTGCAGCGAGGAGCGCGCCGGCAAGGACATCGATGGGGAGTTCGTCAGCGCTCGTTGCGATGACCAGCTCGCCAAGCTGCATGATCTTGCGCTGGCGAAGGGTCCGCGTCTTCTGCTCCAATGCAGCGAGTTCGGCGTCGAAGTCGCGCGGTTTGCGCATCTTGGTCCTTTCGATTGCGTGGCGTCTATACCTGGGTTATCGCCTCGGTCGATCAGCGCCAACACCCTGACATTGCTTGGGACTTACCCATCCCGAGACAGATGAAATCTTTCGAGGGCGCGCTTATACGTCGTGCCGACGTGCTCTTTTAGGTGTAATTGGATCGCCATCATGGCGATCTATCATTTCTCGGCCAAAGTCATCTCGCGCGCTGCTGGATCGAGCGCGGTGGCAGCCGCTGCCTATCGCTCGGCATCGCGGCTGCACGACCAGCGCCTCGATCGTCATCACGACTTCTCGAACAAGGCCGGCGTCGTTCATTCCGAGGTGTTGCTGCCGGATGGCGCTGACGGGGCTTGGCGTGACCGGCAGCAATTGTGGAACGACGTCGAAGCGGCCGAGGTCAGGAAGGACGCGCAGCTTGCCCGTGAGGTTGAGTTCGCGATCCCGCGTGAACTCGATCAGGCCGAGGGGATTAGGCTGGCGCGGGAGTTTGTCGAGCGGGAGTTCGTGTCGCGCGGCATGGTCGCGGACCTGAACGTCCATTGGGATATGGGCGCAGACGGTAAGCCCAAGCCGCACGCCCATGTCATGCTGACGATGCGCGAGTTGGTCGAGCGCGAGCAGGGCGATATCGCGTTCGGCGCGAAGGCACGCAACTGGAACCGGACCGAGCTGCTCGAACATTGGCGTGAGGCTTGGGCGGACCACGTCAACGCGCGGCTAGCCGAACTCGATATCGACAAGCGGGTCGATCATCGCAGCTTGGAGGCGCAAAGCATCGATCTCGAACCGCAGCACAAGATCGGTCCCGCCGCCTCGCGGATGGCGGCGCAGGGCTTCGCGACCGAGCGGCTCGACGAGCACCACGCCATTGCGCGCGCCAATGGCGACAGGATCATTGCCGATCCTTCAATCGCGCTTGATGCGATCACCCGGCAACAGGCGACGTTCACGACCCGCGATCTGGCGATGTTCGTGCACCGGCACAGCAACGACAAAGAGCAGTTCGACCGGGTGATGAGCGCGGTGGGCGCATCGCCGGAGCTTGTGAAGCTCGGCAAGGACGGACACGGCGAAGAACGGTTCACCAGTCGCGACATGATTGAAACCGAGCAGCGGCTCGAGCGCGCGACAGCCGCGCTCGATGCGCGGCGGCGGCATATCGTACCGGAGCGCGACCAGCAGAGTGCGCTGGCGCGCGCAGAAGCGCGCGGGCTGGTGCTATCGGCGGAACAGCGATCGGCGTTCGACCATGTCACCAACGCACGCGGGATGAGCAGCGTCATTGGTTATGCCGGGACCGGCAAGAGTGCGATGCTCGGCGTTGCGCGCGACGCATGGGAGAGAGCCGGCTACGAGGTTGTTGGCGCGGCGCTATCGGGCATTGCCGCTGAGAACCTTGAGCACGGCTCGGGCATCGCATCACGGACATTAGCAAGTCTCGAGCACCAATGGGGCCAAGACCGCGACCTGCTGACCGATCGCCATATCATTGTCATCGACGAAGCCGGTATGATCGGCACGCGCCAGCTCGAGCGCGTGATCACCGAAGCCGAGAAGCGTGGCGCGAAGGTCGTGCTGGTCGGCGATCCCGAGCAACTGCAGGCAATCGAAGCAGGCGCTGCGTTCAGGGCAACCGCCGATCGCCACGGCGCGATCGAGATCACCGATATCCGCCGCCAGCGCGAGGACTGGCAGCAACGTGCCGCAAGGCATCTGGCAACCGGGCGCACCGCCGAGGCACTCGGGGTGTACGACCATCGCGGTCATGTTCACATGGCCGACACCCGCGACACGGCCCGCGCCGAGCTGATCGATCGCTGGGATCGCGATCGGCTGGCATATCCCGGTGCCAGCTGCATCATCCTCACCCATATAAACGACGAAGTGCAGGCACTCAATGAAGCCGCGCGACGTCGACTGCGCGCAGCGCAACTGCTCGGCCCCGATGTCGATCTCATGGTCGAGCGCGGACAGCGATCGTTCGCGGCGGGCGACCGGGTGATGTTCCTCAAGAACGAGCGCAGCCTCGCGGTGAAGAACGGCACGCTCGGCACGATCGAGCGGGTTAGCCCTACCGCCATGCGCGTTCGCACCGATGATGGGCAGCGCATCGCGTTCGACCTCAAGGACTATAATCAGCTCGATCACGGCTATGCCGCGACCATCCACAAGGCGCAGGGCACGACGGTCGACCGGGTGCAGGTGCTGGCAACGCCGGGGCTCGATCGCCATGCGGCTTACGTCGCGCTGTCCCGCCATCGCGACAGCGTGGACCTGCATTATGGCCGCGACGATTTTGCCGATCACGAGCGGCTTGTCGCGACCCTGTCGCGCGAGCGCACAAAGGATATGGCGTCCGACTATGCGCCGGCATTCGCCAAGCGGCGACAGATCGTGGTGCCAACGCCCGAGCACGATCCGGCCCTGCCCAAGCGCAACATCTTTGCCGAGCTCAAATTGTCCGTGCCGCCCGAGCTGGGCTCATCGCTCCAGACAACGGCAAGCAATCTGGCAACACTGCTGTCTCGCGCAGTCACGCGCCATGCGGTGATCGTGCGCGAGATGCGGATGGCGAATAGCCTCAATATGCCGCACACCCCTGAGCAGCGGCAGGAGTTGCGGGCAAGCCGTGCCGCGCTCGATACGCTTCGGCCCAACAGCAGGGTCGATCTGGAGACAGCGTTCGCCAGGGACGTCAATCTGATCGAGGAATCCGCACAAGGGCGTACTGCTGCCACTATCCGCGCAATGCAGCTTGAGACTGAACTTCGGGTCGGAACGGAAGCCCGGGCGGACCGGTTCGTCCAGCAGTGGCAAACGCTTGATCGTCAGCGCCGCTTGCTACTCCGTCGTGACGAGACCGTGTTTGCGGGTGAGGTGGCTGACCGCATGGCCGGCATGGCTAAGAGACTCGAGCGCGATCCGCAGCTTGAATCCATCCTGCGCAATCGCCGCGTGCAGCTTGGCCTGCCCGAAGCCGACGGGCGCAGCATCGGGCAGAGCCTGGCCGACATGATCGGACGCGGGCGCAGTCGAGGGATAGGTATCGGTATGTAGGAGCTATGGCAGTATTGCGGCTCACAAGCGGACGCTAGACGCTTGCCGAGCCAGGCCTAGAAGCTGCCGTCCATCGATCGGCTTAGTCAAGCTTGAAGCGGATGAACGCTTCGCCCGACCAGCGATCACCGCCATAAGCCGCACTCAGCCCTTGCGGCACGAAGGTGCGCGACGCAAGCGCGCCAAGCCCTATCTTGAGATGCGGCACAAGTTGGAAGTCACGGATGGCGCCTGCCGAGACCTTGTCGACGGTGAACGCCGGGCCGTGGAACGAACCAGGCGCCGGCAGCAACTCGTCATTATCAACCCGCTCGCCGCGGCCGAAGAAAGTCCACCGATCATCGGGGTGGATGGCGCTTTCGAGCACGAAGGCATCGAGCGCATCACTTGGCGCGCCGGGCTCAATGTCGATCCGCCGCCCCCAGGCGAATGTGGTCGACCAATAACCGATCGCGCCGACGCTGCGGGTGTAGATCGCGCTGGCCGAGTAAAGACGCTGATTTTGATCCGGCGTCACTTGCTCAGGGCTGCGCTGAAAGGCGTAGGACGCTTGAAGCGCAAGTGTTGCGGTTGGGTTCCAGCTGACGCGGGCCGCAAAGGAATCAAACTTAGGAGCTTCGATATCGTACCGGTTCTGATCGGGCTCGCGTCCCCGGAATGTCGAGGCTTCTACCTTGAGGTTGCCCAACACCAGCCCGCCGGTAATGACCCCTTGTGTGCCGTGCATGCTGTCGAGCCAATGATGGCTGATCGGTGCCTCCGGGTCGTCCTGGATCGATAGGCGGTGGATATAGGCTGGCGGTCCGAAGGCTGGATCGCCGACTTCGCCGTAGAACAAATAGCTGCTCAGCCGGTCTGTGAAGCGATGCGACAGCGACACCGACAATTCGCTGATCAGATCGTGCGGGTGCTGACGATCGATCAGCTGGGTGCGTCCGTCAGCGGTCTCGCCGGTTGCGAATAGAAGCGGATAGCCGCGAGGTCCCATGAACGGGTCTGGGGTGACGGCGACACGGAGTTGCAGGCGATCTCGCGCAGACAAATCCCTCGCCGCCGAACCCATGATGTGACCCAGCACGAACGCCTTTTCACCGCCGCGTGGCCCGGATTGATTGTCATAGACCACATTGACGGTGCCATGCAGCATCAGGTCCCACCCTCCGTGCTCACCGTGCAGGCCATAATGCGGCGATAGGTCCGGCTGCCAACTCGTTCCCGATGCGTCTCGGTTGCCAGGATAAAGGCCGAATGCACTTTTCATGACGTGGTGACCGGCGTGGGACATGCTCTCCATACCAGTCATTTCCGGCATGTCGTGGTGCATCAGCGGCGCTTCGGCCTGTGCCGGCGGACCGGCCGGTGCAACCGGGGTTGGTTCCGTCGGCGTCGTCATGTCCATGCCGGCCATCGGCATGGTCGGGTCCATCGGCTCGGTAGTTGGCACCGGCTGCGACTTGGCGCTTTCCTGCACAGGCACCGGCGTTGGCGATGCGGATCGAGCGTGCTGCGCCGGATGGCCCGCCGGCGCTTTCGGCTTCGGCTTAGGCTTCGGCTTCGGCACGGGCTTCGGCGCTGGCATCTGCATCGTCATCCCCGGCATCATGTGGTGCCCGGAATGCGGCTCGCTCTGCGCCGTCGCCACCCCCGGCAGCATCAGCAACGCCGCCCCCGTCAATTCAAGTCTCTTCACTTCACCATCGTCCAGATCGCCATCGCCACCATCATCAGATTTTCAGTCAACGAAATGAAGCCCAACGGCATGTTGGACGGCCTTGCGCGCAACGGCAGTCATTGAACCATACTCCTGCTGGCGTGCTTGCGCGGCGTCTCGCGCTCGCCATATAGGGTCCGTACCATAGTCCGGAGTCAAGCATGGCAACGATCACTATTGCCGGCCTTGCCCGCGCAGGCGGTGTCGGCGTCGAAACTGTGCGTTATTATCAGCGCCGTGGGCTGTTGAACGAGCCGGAGCGGCCCAAGGGTGCGACCATAGCGGGTGGGGCCCGGCGCTATGGCGACGACGATATCAGACGCTTGCGTTTCATCCGCGCGGCACAAAGTGCAGGCTTCTCGCTCGATGATATCCGCGAGCTGCTCGACCTAGACGCGATCAGCGACCGCGACCGGGCACGTGCGATTACCCGTGCTCGGCTGGAGGAACTTGATCGCAGGATCGCTGAGTTGAAGAAGGCACGCGGTTGGTTGCTCGAGCTCGAGCGCGATTGCGCGAATGGCGAGCCGGGACCATGCCCGATCCTACGGGCGTTCGAAGGAACGACCTGACCAAGCGTTTGCGCCTCCCGCGCGCCGAAGGCAATGCGTGCGTTGCTGGGTTATCTCGGGGTGCATGACATGAGGCTGTGTTACAGGCCGGCTGAAATACGCCCCAGAATGGGCGCGCGTTGGGGATCGTCGGCCTTGGCTGCAAAAGCGGCCTTTGACTCCTGCCCACAGCGGGTGTTCGCGATGACGCGAATTTCCGGTGGCAGTCGCAGGCGCATGCAGCCAGATTCAGCTTGCAATGCCGTCTGCCATCGGCACCCTTCCGCGATCCAGACTACCAACAGGAGACGGCAATGAGCTTTACCGGGCGCGAGCTGCGATCGAAGGTCGATCGGGACGGCATCCTCACCTTGTCGCTCGAAGAGGTCGAGATTGGCGATCCGGCAGACGACGAAATCATCGTTCGCGTTGAGGCCGCGCCGATCAATCCGAGCGATCAGGGCCTGCTACTCGGGCCAGCGGATTTGTCGACCCTGAGAACACGGCCGGATGGTCAACCGGGCCTGCTGCTCGACGTTCCACAACCGCGGCTTGGCAGCGTTGCCGCCAGGCTTGGCCAATCGCTGCCGGTCGGTAACGAAGGCGCCGGCACTGTGGTCGCGGCGGGCCGTGACGCAACGGCTTTGCAAGGGAAGCGGGTGGGGATGATCGGCGGCGGCATGTATGCCGATTATCGTCGTATCAAGGCGCGCGACGTCATCCCGCTGCCTGACGGCGCCACCGCCGCCGATGGCGCGTCGATGTTCGTCAACCCGCTCACCGCGCTGGGCTTTGTCGAGACAGCGCGGAGTGAGGGGCACAGCGCGATCGTTCACACCGCCGCCGCGTCGAACCTCGGGCAAATGCTCCAGAAAATCTGCCTCGCCGACGGCATTCCCTTGGTCAACATCGTGCGATCGCAAGAGCAGGTCGACATTCTGCGCGGCATCGGCGCTGAGCATGTCATCAACAGCAAGGACGTCGATTTCTCTACGCAACTCAGGGCGGCGGTCGAACAAACCGGCGCGACCATCGCTTTCAACGCAATCGGCGGAGGAACGCTGGGCAGCGACATCCTGCAAGCGATGGAACGCGCGGCGGTCCAGCGGATGTCCGAATACAGCCGATATGGCTCGAACACGTTCAAGCACCTCTATATTTACGGCGGCCTCGATCTGTCGCCCATCGTGCTCAACCGGATCACCTTCGGTTTTGGCTGGAGCGTCTCGGGCTGGCTGCTCTTCCCGTTTCTGCAAAAGGCTGGCCCGGAAACGGCGCAACGGATGCGCCAGCGTGTGGTCGATGAGCTCACGACGACCTTTGCCAGCAGCTATACGCGCGTCATCGGTCTGGCCGAAGCGCTCGATCCCGACGTGCTGCGGGCCTATGAGCGCAAGGCGACGGGCGAGAAGTTCCTGATCGATCCGACGCGGGGGTGATGCCCCAAACGCCGACCCGGCCGCAGCCCGTCACGCTCCACCAAGCCTTCTGGGTCTGGCTGCGCATCGCCGCCTTGTCCTTCGGCGGACCGGCCGGCCAGATCGCGGTGATGCACCGCATACTGGTCGAGGAAAAACGCTGGATCGGTGAGCACCGATTCCTGCACGCACTCAATTATTGCATGCTGCTGCCGGGACCCGAGGCGCAACAGCTCGCCACCTATATCGGCTGGCTCATGCACCGCACGGCGGGCGGTATCGTCGCAGGCGGACTATTCGTCCTGCCGGGCGCCATGTCCATCATGGTACTCAGCTGGATCTATGTCCTCTACGGCCATGTCGGGCTGGTCGCCGGGCTGTTCTTCGGCCTAAAATGCGCGGTGCTGGCGGTCGTCCTGCAGGCGGTGGTGCGGATCGGCAGCCGCTCGCTCAAGAACAATGTGATGCGCGGACTCGCGGCGACCGCGTTCGTGTTGATCTTTTTTCTCGGTGTACCCTTTCCACTGATTGTGCTCGGCGCAGGACTGATCGGCTATGTCGGCGGTCGCGCGGGCGCGCCTGCGTTTCAGGTCGGCGGTGGGCATGGCGGCAGCAAGGGCGTGATCGTTGCCGATGCCGACACGTTGCTCGGCGAGGAACTGCCAGCCCATGCCAGCCCGACGATCGGCCAGTCGCTGCGGCAGGCGGCGGTCTGGCTGGTGCTATGGCTTGCGCCCGTCGCGGCGATGGTCGTGCTACTGGGCCAAGACAATGTCTTCACCCAGATCGCGACCTTTTTCTCGACGATGGCGGTCGTCACCTTTGGCGGCGCTTATGCCGTGCTCGCCTATGTCGCCCAGCAAGCGGTCGAGCAGTATCATTGGCTCGCGCCGAAGGAGATGCTCGACGGGCTAGGCATGGCGGAGACGACCCCGGGGCCGCTGATCATGGTGCTACAGTTCGTCGGGTTCCTGGGCGCGTATCGCCACCCGGGCATGTTGGCGCCACTGCTCGCCGGCACGCTCGGCGCGCTGCTCGCGACGTGGGTGACGTTCGTGCCGTGCTTCTTGTGGATATTCCTCGGCGCGCCGTTCATAGAGCGGATGCGCGGCAGCCGGGCGCTGTCAGGGGCGCTATCGGTGATCGCCGCCGCCGTGGTTGGTGTCATTCTCAACTTGGCGGTGTGGCTCGCCATCCACACGATCTTTCGAGTGGTTACGCCGTTACGGGCTGGCCCGATCCATGTCGACGTACCGATGCTCGCCAGTGTGAATGGCTGGGCGCTAGCCTTGTCGGCGATCGCCATCGTCGCGGTATTCCGGTTCAGGATAGGTGTCATCCAGATGCTCGGTGCCGCATCGGCGACAGGTATCGCGCTTTATTTCAGCGGTGCGCTGGCATGAGAGAAAGGACATAAGCCGGCGCCCGCCGATGCCTAGATCGATCATCGGTCCCTTATATTGCGAACGTCCGCGCGCCGGGCAAAGGCGGCGTCAGCCGTCTTATTTTCGAAGCACTAGGAGGTCATTTTCCCGGTTGGCTGGACCCGCCAATTCAGCCTCCATTCGCGATGCCAGCAACCACGATAAAATGCGGTGGAGACCCACGCAGCGGGTTTCCAGGCCCGGTAGCCAAACTGATGTACTGGGTCGCTGAACTCCCGCTTGACGGGTGAAGTTCAGCTATTTAACGACATTCGTTATCGAATTGCGACATTCGAAACGAGGGCGTCGGCTGGGGTCTGGAGACCAGCCAGACCTTGTATACCAGTAAATCTACCATCGGGGGAGCGCCGACGACTATGCTTGCACGGTTGCGAGTAGAAACTGCGGTTTTGTTCGGCCTTGTCGTCGTCCACGCATCGCCGGCTTTGCCGCAGACCGTTGCTCCAGCGGAAGGGCAGCACGCAACACCGCTCACCTTGTCCGACGCCGTGGCTTATGCCCGCACCCATCTTCCCGCCGTCAAGGCGGCGCTTGCGGACAAGGTCGCCGCAGGAGAGGACGTCAAAGTTGCTCGGACCGCATATCTGCCGCAAGTTAACATTCTCGCTCAGATCAACCGGTCGACGGTCAACAACGTTACCGGGTTGCTATTCCCACAAGCGGGATTGCCGGCAATCTCGGGGCCCGTGCTTCAGGAGACCGGACGAAGCACCTGGAACAGCACGATTGGCCTTTCCGCGAGCTGGCGGCCAGTTGATTTCGGGGTGCGCGCTGCCCGCGTTCGCGCGGCGCGCAGCGCCGAAGAGGTCGCGGGCGATAACGCCGATCTGACCCAACTCGACGTTCAATTCGCGACAGTGAACGCGTTTCTCAATCTCGTCGCCGCGCAGAAGCTGGAGCAGGCAGCGACCGCCAATCTCACGCGTCTCGACTCGTTTCGCGCCGCCGTGCGCGGCCTGGTCGCCAACAAGCTGCGCGCTGGTGCGGACGGCGAGCAGGCCGACGCGGCCGTGGCGCTGGCCCAGTCATCGTTGGTCGCTGCGCAAGCCAATGTTGCGGCCCAGCGCGCGGTGCTGGCGCGGCTGGTCGGACGTCCAGTTGGCGACGTAACTGTCGATGCTGCAAACCTCGATCAGCTTCCCGTATCATTACCGACCACGGCGTCGGTGGATGCGCACCCGGCCGTAAAACTCGAAAAGGCGCGCACCGACCAGCAGGCGGCGACGCTGACGTCTATCGCCCGATCGGCCTCCCCGCAGCTCGACCTTGTCGGCGGTGTCTATGGCCGCGGTAGCGGCAAGACGAGTGACGGCAGATATCTGGGCGGGACATCGGGACTGGACCCCAGCGTCTCGAATTGGGGTGTCGGAGTGCAGTTCAACTTCGCACTCGGCAATCTGCCGGCGATCAAGTCGCAGGAGCGTGCCCAACTGGCGCGCGTCAATGCGCAACGCGATCGATATGAACAAGCGCTGCTCGATGCTCAAGAAAGGCTCGAGTTGGCCAAGGCGGACCTCGCGGCCGCGCAACAGATCGAAGGCCTCACGCCGACGGCATTGCAAGCCGCACGAACGAGCGAACAGCAGCAGCGCATCCGCTTTCAGGCAGGGCTGGCGACGTTGGTCGATGTGACCAATGCCGAAGCCGTCCTGGCCCAAGCCGAAAGCCAGGACCTGATCGCGCGCCTCAACATCTGGCGAGCGCAAGCATCGCTTGCCGCCGCGCAAGGCGACTTCGCGCCGTTCGAACAACTTTTGCGCCCTTGAGGTCGATCCAATGTGGCTAATCCGTGCAGCACTGCGTCGACCAGTCATGATGGTCGTCATTGCGATCTCGCTTGCCTTAACGTCGATCCTGGCGATCTCGCGCAGCCGAATAGACATCTTCCCGGACATGAACGCGCCGGTCATCTACGTGGCCCAGCCCTTTGGTGGCATGAGCCCCCAGCAGATGGAGGGCTATCTATCCTATTATTATGAATATCATTTTCTTTACATCGGCGGCATCGAAAGCGTCGAGGCAAAGTCGATCCAGGGCGCCGCGCTGCTACGACTGACCTTCCATCCCGGCACCAACATGAGCCAGGCGATGGCGGAGACGATCTCCTACGTGAACCGCGCCCGAGCGTTCATGCCACCGGGAACGGTATCGCCCTTCGTGGTGCGCTACGACGCCGGGACGCTGCCTATCGGCTATCTGGTCTTCTCCAGCACGACGAAGACGCTGGGCGAAATCCAGGATGCGGCACTGAACCGCGTCAGGCCGGTGTTCGGCACCTTGCCGGGTGTGTCGTCGCCGCCGCCCTTTGGTGGCAACCAGCGCACCATTGTGATCAACGTCGATCCGGCGAAATTGCGCGGTTATGGGCTGGCGCCGAACGATGTTCTGCAATCGCTCGTCAGCGGGAACAGCATCCAGCCGGCGGGCACGGCGAATATCGGCGCCAAGCAGACGCTGATCACCACCGACTCGTCGGTCACCAAGATCGATAATCTGCTCGACATCCCGGTCCGGCAGGCAGCCGACAGCGCCGTCTATCTGCGCGATGTGGCAAGCGTGGCGGACACCGCCGACAATCCGGCGGGCTATGCGCTGATTAACGGCAAGCGGACCGTCTACATTCCCGTCACCAAGCGAGCCGACGCATCGACGATCGCGGTTGTGGGTGAAGTGCGCCAGAACCTCCCCCGTTTCCAGAGCCTGCTGCCGGACGATGTGTCCGTCAGTTATCAGCTGGATCAGTCCGGCTATGTCACCGATGCACTCTGGTCGGTCGTCAGGGAAGGTGCGCTCGGTGCGCTGCTTGTCGGACTTACTTTGCTCTATTTCCTGCGCGACTGGCGAAGCGCGCTGTTCGTCGTCGTCATCATTCCCTTCTGCCTGCTGAGCGCGGTCGTCGCACTCTGGCTGAGCGGCCAGACGATCAACATCATGACGCTTGGCGGTCTGGCGCTGGCGATCGGCATCCTCGTCGACGAAGGGGTCGTGCTGCTCGAAAACATCCATGTCCATCTTGCGCGCGGGAAGACGCCGGCAAGAGCCGTGCTCGATGCGGGCAGCGAAGTCGCGGTGCCGCAGCTCCTGGCGATGGCGTGTATCGTTGCCGTATTCCTGCCGTCCTTCTTCATGACGGGGCCAGCGGGCGCGCTGTTCGCCCCATTGGCGCTTGCCGTCGGTTTTTCGATGGTCGCGGCTTACCTGCTCTTCACATTGCTGTTGCCGATCCTGTCGGTATGGTTCGCCAAGCCGCAAGACGACAAGCCTCACGTCGCCAACGATCCGCTCGACAAGGTGCGTCACTATCTGGATGGTCTGCAGGGGCGCCTTGCGATGCGCGCGCCGCTTGTGCTCGGAGGCTATCTGGTTATCGCGGCGATCCTGGCGGCAGGGTCGTTCAGCTTGCTACGCGCGGAAATCTTTCCGTCGTCCGCTGCCCGGGATCTGCGCATCCGGCTCGATGCACCCCAGGGCACGCGGATCGCAGTGACGGAGGAACGAACACGCGAAGTCCTTGATGAGATTCAGCGGATTGCCGGGCGAGGCGCCGTCGAAATCACGTTGAGCTATGTCGGCGTACAGGGCTCATCATACCCCATCAACACGGTCTTTCTGTGGACCGGCGGCCCGCATGAAGCGGTGATCAATCTTTCGCTGAGCCCTAACGCCAGCATCGATGTGCGCGAGCTGACGGCCAAGTTGCGCGACGATTTGCCCGCAAAGTTTCCGGACACGCAATTCTCGTTCGAACCTGGCGATCTGGTCAGCCAGATCCTCAATTTCGGGACGTCGTCGACCGCCGATATCGCGGTCCTCGGGCCACAATTTGCCGATGTTCGCGGCTATGCGACGAAACTGAAGGAGGCACTTGCGCACGCCAAGGGCCTTGCCGATGTCAAGTTCGGCCAGTCGCTCGATTACCCCAATCTCGATGTCCGCATCGATCGCGTGGCGGCGGGCCAGCTCGGCACCACGGCAGAGAAGGTCGGCCAGGCAGTCGTTGCTTCTACCGCTTCGACTCGATTCGTGACGCCCAATTACTGGCGCGATCCGAAATCGGGCATCAGCTATCAGGTCCAGGTCCAGGTTCCGCAACCACAGATGACCTCGGAATCGGCACTGGCCTCGATCCCGGTGCCGACCAACAGCGGCGACCTGGTGCTTGGCCAGCTTTCATCCATCCGGCAGCAGACCGTACCGGGGGAGCTTGACCGCAAGAATGGTCAGTGGCTGGTCAGCGTGACCGCCAACCTATCCGTGCAAGACCTAACCCTTGCCCAGCAGTCGATCGCGTCGGCGATTGCCTCTGTCGGTCCGGCGCCTAAGGGGGTCACGGTCGACGTGCGAGGGCAGCCGGCCGTCATGCGCGAGATGCTTTCCAACCTCGAGGGCGGTCTGGCGCTGTCGGTGCTTGTCATGCTCTTGTTGCTGACCGCGAACTTCCAGTCGGTGCGGCTGGCGCTTATCGCCTTGTCGACCATTCCGGCGGTTCTCGCCGGCGCGCTCCTCTTCCTGCTCATCACCAACACCAGCATCAATCTCGAGAGCTTGATGGGCATGATCATGGGCATCGGGGTGGCGCTCGCCAATGCCATCCTCGTGGTCACTTTCGCCGAGCGCGGGCGGCGCGAGGGTCTTTCGTCCTTCGAGGCGGGGCGGCGGGCCGCGTCGGAGCGCTTGCGGCCCGTCATGATGACCAGCTTTGCAATGATCGCGGGCATGGTGCCGATGGCGCTCGCGATCGGCGGCGGCGCCGAAACCGCACCCTTGGGTCGCGCCGTCATCGGCGGGCTATTGGCGGCAACGGCTGCAACGCTCGTCATTCTGCCGCTCGTCTTCGGCATCGTGCAGCGCAAGGCGTCGCTGCGCAGTGCATCGCTGGACCCCGATGATCCGATCAATGCTTCCCTTGCGGGAATGGAGATGACTCGATGAGAGCCTTTGTCGCTTTGACCCTGTGTGCAGGATCGCTTGCTGCCTGCAGCCAGGCGCCGTCCCAACCGAAATCGAGCGAGACCCCCGACGCGGCCTCGGAAGTCAGCAGCGTTACGGTTGTGCCGGTCAAGAGCGATACGCTGTCCACGCATGTGTCGTTGCCGGGCCAGTTTCTGCCGTTCGAGAGCGTCGATCTCTACGCCAAAATTCCAGCGTTCATTGAAGCCATCCCGGTTGACCGCGGATCGCGCGTCCGGGCGGGGCAAGTGCTCGTGCGCCTGTCCGCGCCCGAAATTGCGGCGCAACAGGCTCAGGCGGCGGCAACATACAGGGCGGCCAGCGCGAAATTCTCGTCCGACAATGCGACTTATGAACGCCTCGCGAATGCTGCCAAGACGCCGGGGATCGTTGCCGAAAACGATGTGAATGTCGCCCGGCAATTGGCGGCCGCATCGGCTGCTCAAGCGCAATCCGCCGAAGCCGGCATGCGCAGCGCGCGCCAGCTTACCAGCTATCTCACCATCAGAGCGCCCTTCGATGGCGTGATCACGGCGCGGAATCTCCATCCAGGAGCAATCGCCGGGCCATCGGGGGCCCCGATCCTGCAGCTCGCCAAGGCCGACAAGTTACGGCTCGCCGTGGCCATTCCGGCCAACGATATCCAGGCAGCGACCGTCGGCTCGCCGATCACCTTCACCAGCCCGACCGCGCCGGGCAAGACCTTCCCGGCGACGATTGCGCGCATGGCGCAGGCGGTCGATCCGCGTACGCGCACGATGACAATCGAAGCCGACGTCCCGAGCAGCAATGAACTGGTCGCCGGCGGGTTCGTGTCGGTCAATTGGCCGATCACGCGGTCGTATCCGACATTGCGGGTGCCGCCGAGCGCAATTGCCAATGACCAGCAGCGCCAGTTCGTGATCAAGGTCGCCAACGGCAAGGCCAAATGGGTCGATGTGACGACGGGGCTCAACGCCGACGGCCTCGTTGAAGTGTTCGGTGACCTGAAGCCGGGTGACTTGGTCGCAGACCATGGGACCGATGCGCTGCGCGACGGCAGCCCTGTCAAGGCAAAGCGCAAGCCGCCGGAGGCGCAGGGCGGCAAGAGCTGATCGTGTGAGCGGGGGCAAGGAGGATCAGGGGCAGTCGAGGAGTGAAGGAAACGTGATGCCGCTCGATCGTCGATCTTTTTTCGGGCTGGGTGGCGCGGCCATTCTGTCCGGCGCCTTTCCCGGGCGCACCGATGCGCAAATGTCAATGCCTGCCGCCCCGGCACAGCCGCTCGGCGGTCCGCCGGATCATACGCTTCGCATCGCCAAGGGGCTCGTTGAACTGGCGCCCGACAAGATTGTCTCGACGACCTTGTATAATGGTCAGTTTCCCGGGCCGCTCCTGCGCTTTCGAGAAGGCAAGGAGGTAACCGTCGATATCTACAACGACACCGATGTTCCTGAACTGGTGCATTGGCATGGCCAGATCATTCCGAGCGCGGTCGACGGCGCCGCCGAGGAAGGAACGCCGTTCGTACCGCCGCACGGCATGCGGCGCATCCGCTTCAAGCCCCAGCCAGCGGGCTTTCGCTTCTATCATACTCATGTGATTGCGGGCGACGACTTGAGCCGGGGAACCTACTCCGGTCAGGCCGGTCCTTTGTATATCGAGCCAAAGAACGAGCCCGGGCATTATGACCGCGAGGTCTTTCTGGTCCTGCGCGAGTTCGCGCCGAGCTTCAGCAAGGGCGGCGACATGGCGATGGACGTGCTGGCGGGCCGGGAAAATCCCCGCCTCAAGGCGATCGGCGACGCCAATGACGCGGCCGCGCGCACACAGACGCGGGGATATGAAGTCGGATACAGCCTGTTTTCCATCAACGGCAAGATGCTCGGGCATGGCGAGCCGATCCGCGTGCGGCAGGGCGAGCGCGTGCTCTTTCATGTGCTCAACGCCAGCGCGACGGAAATTCGCAGCCTTGCGTTGCCCGGGCACCGCTTCAAGGTGGTCGCGCTCGACGGCAACCCGGTGCCGAACGTGACTGATGTGCCGGTTCTCTGGCTGGGCACCGCCGAGCGCGTCTCGGCGATCGTCACCATGGACCATCCTGGTGTCTGGATCATGGGCGACCTGTCCGACGACGACCGAGGTAACGGCATGGGTATCGTCGTCGAATATGCCGATCGCACCGGCGAGCCGATATGGACCAAGCCGCTAGCGTTCAAATGGGACTATTCGTTCTTCGGTTTGACGCCCGTGCGGCCCGAGCCCGATTGGCCGATCCCTGAGTTCGACTTCCTGATCGAAAAGCATAACGCCGCGCTCAACGACTTCAACCAGTGGACATTGAACGGTAAGGCCTATTCGATGGCCGAGAGCTCGCCTGTCTATACGTTACGCAAAGGGCAGCGCTATCGAATGCGGTTCCGAAACGCGAGCGATGATATCCATCCTTTGCATCTCCATCGCCACAGCTTCGAGTTGGTCGACATCCACGGCAGGCCAACGTCTGGTGTCTTGAAGGATGTGGTCATGCTTGGCGGCTATCAGGAGCTGAGCTTCGAGTTCACCGCCGAAAATCCCGGCGACACCCTGTTTCACTGCCACCAGCAGTTACACATGGACTACGGGTTCATGGCGCTTTTTCGTTATGCTTGACGGCCAGCACCTCGACGAACATGCGCGCCTGCCGGCGGGCGCCAGGGAACGACCGACGATACCCCCCGGTCGCTCAAGCGTTGGTTGCCCGGGCCGCAAGCCTGCTTGAATTGGGGAGATAAAGATGATGCGTGCATTCGGGGCTGCCCTGCTGGCCGGTTTCGCGATCCTTCTGCCGGTGCGCTCGTCCCCCCAGACGCCGCCACAACGCCACAATCTCATCATCTTCGTGGCGGACGGCCTGCGTTCGCGCATCGTCAGCGACAAGACTGCGCCGACCATGGCGGCGATCCGGCGCGACGGGGTTGATTTCGCCGACAGCCATTCTGTCTATCCTACGTTGACCACCGCCAATGCATCGGCTTTCGCAACGGGCCACCAGCTCGGCGACACTGGCGATTTCGCCAATACCATTTACCCCGGCTTCCGGGTCACGGCACAGCACGGCAGCCCTACGCCCTTCCTGGAAAATGATGGCGTGCTTGCCGAACTGAACGAGCACTTCGTTGGCAATTATCTCAATGAGACTTCCATTCTGACGGCGGCCGCTGACGCCGGCTATGCGACCGCGGCGGTCGGCAAGCTCGGACCTGTTGCGATCCAGGCCAATCCGCAGCGCGACGGGGCAAGGACGATCGTGATCGACGACGCGACCGGTCATGATGGCGGACTGCCTATCCCGGATGCGATCGCTGCCGCGATCGTAGCGGCGGGGCTGCCGGCCACTGCGCCGGGTCGCGGCGATAATGGCAAGTCGGGTGACTTTCGCACCCCGGGCACGCGCATGGCCAATCTCGACCAGATCGGCTGGTTCACCAAGGTGGCGACCGACGTCGTGCTGCCACGATTTCAAAAGGCCGGTGTGCCCTTCGCAATGGTGTTCTGGTCGCGCGATCCCGACGGCACTCAGCACAACCAGGGCGACAGCCTCAATCGGCTCGAGCCGGGTATCAACGGCGCTACTTCGATGGCGGCGATTCGCAACGCCGATGGCGCTTTGGCAGCGCTACAAGGCGCGCTCAAACGGCTTGGCCTCGACAGGACCACGGACATCATCGTCGTTGCCGATCACGGCTTCTCGACCATTTCGCGAGATGGTGTCGGCAGCGATGCAGCCAAGGCGCGCTACGGCGATGTCGTGCCAGGCATGCTGCCGCCCGGCTTCTTGGGTCTCGATCTCGGTCAGGCCATCGGGCTCCGGATGATCGACGCCGATACCGGCAGGCCTGTCGACCCGGCCAAGGGTATTCATCCCCTCGCCGGTAATCTGCTGCTCGGCGGTACAGCCGACGCGCCCGCTGCGGTGATTGCTGCGAATGGCGGTACTGACCTCATCTACCTCACAGGAAATGATCGCCAGGCACTGGCGTTGCGCATGGTCACGGCACTTGAAACCCGGCCATATGTCAGTTCGATCTTCGTTGCCGATGATCTCGGCGCTATTCCCGGCACGCTGCCGTTGTCTCGCATCAATCTCGACGGTGGCGCGCGGACGCCACGGCCAGACATTGTCGTGGGCTTCACGACCAAATCGACCGGCTGTGCCAATGCGGAGCTCTGCGCGACAGAGATCGCCGACACGACACTGCAGCAAGGCCAGGGCATGCATGGCAGTTTCAGCCGCGCCGACACCCACAATTTCATGGCGGCGATCGGCCCCGATTTCAAAGCCGGTTTTCGCGACCCGATGCCGGCTGGCAATGCCGATGTCGGCATGACGGCGGCCAGGCTGCTGCATCTTATCCTGCCGGCCAAGGGGCAGCTCGTTGGACGGGTGCTCGACGAGGCATTAAGGGGTGGCATGGCTGCGCCGGTCGAATATGGCCGCATCGCCGCCGTGCCAGCCGACAACGGTTTCCGGACCATCCTCGATTTCGAGCGGGTCGGATCGGTTACTTATCTCGACGCGGCCGGCATGCCTGGGCGAACCGTCGGCTTGGCGCCCGAGAAGGCGCGCAGGTAGTGATCCGCAGGAGAGGCTAGCATGGCAGACGGCGGACCTCTGTCAGTAACGGCCTTGGCTTTGGGCGGTGATGTGACCCACTGTCGCCGCTCGGGGTGGATCGTGCAATCACGTCAATTTTCCTGCTTCAGTGCCTCGCCTGTCAGCTCGCGCAGGCGCGTCTTGGCGAGCGCGAAGCCTTCGCGGCCATAATCGGTCGCTGTTAGAGCTTGCGGACGGTGCGTCCCTCGCGCATGCGGCGACACGACAGATATCCCTTCCGCTCCATGGCGTGCAGCATCGGGTAGAGCGTGCCGGGACTGAGCTTATAGCCGTGGCTCGCCAGTTCATCGATCATCCACTGTCCGTAAATTTCGTGCTCGCTGGCATGGTGGAGTATGTGCAGCCGCACCAGACCTGCCAGAAGATCGTGATGTTCGATCAAAGCCATTTTCAATTCCGCCACTTTTTCCAGCAAGCCGCTTGCCAGCAGCTTTGCGCCATGTGTGTCAACCTTGTTGCGCGCGTGGATAGGACTGGCTGGCGCCGAGCGCCATCCCGTTTGCAACCGGCCCGCCATCCTCGCGCTTGGATCGCCTGGTTTTGGTCATCGACGGGTGGCCTCGTGCAACGGCATGCCGGGTCGGCAGGCATTCCAGAAGAACCGCTGTGTCGATATTCGATAGCGTATTCCGATAAAATCTTCTACGCTTCCATTGGTGGATGCTGACCGAGGAGCGGGGAGCTGGCAAAGGTCTCAGTTATTCGGAAGCGCCCACAAATTTGTTCCACGCACAGACACTTCTGTTGTCGTGGATATGTCGATTCGAGGGGAGTGGAGAGCATGAAAAATTCGATGGTATTGACACTATTGCCGCTGCTGGCGGTGCCGGCAGCCGCACAGCAGGCGACGGCCGACGCTCCCGGATTTTCGGTCAAGGGCGATGGCAGCTGGGAGCTGATCTGCCACGTCGTCGGCCGTGGCGAGGATCAGCCCGGCATCGTGCTGAGCCCGCGCCGCAGCAGCTATTACAGCGCTGCACTGCTTCATGCCGATTGCCAGAGCACCGCGACTGCGCCGAGTGACCTCGCGATTACGATCTCTGGTGCCAAGAAATGCCCGTTCAAGAGCGCGAGCGCCGATGCTTGCACAACCACGATCCACAAGGGGCGCGTTGTCCAATTTGAATTTAGCGCCAACGGTACCCGATAGACCGAGGCGAGGCGGGTTTTGATGATCGTTGCATGCGCCAAGGTATCGTCCTGGATTTGAAATCCGCCGTTGCCGCTCTCGCGGCGCTTGCGCATGAAGGCCGTCTCGTCACGTTTCGCATGCTTGTGCAGGCGCGGCGGGACGGCATCGCACCCGGTGAAATTGCGCGACGGTCGAACACGGCGCCCAACACCTTGTCTTCCAACCTGTCGATCCTTGCCCATGCGAGATTGATCGATAGTCGCTGACCCTGTCCCGTAAAATCTGTTGAGCGAAAAGTTGGCGACGCTGACGGTGGACCGAGAAAGCCACGGGAGGTGGGCTTTCTGTTTGACTTTAGTGGCCTCCAGGAAACAAATCACACGCGATAGATTTTGTGTAAGCCGCCAGTTATTGAAGCTGATTGCGTTCAGCTCGGCCGCATAGTCGAAAAGAGCCCGTCTGGCGAAAGTTCTGATGGCATCTTTGAGGGTATGTCAAAGATCGACTAGCGTTTTAAACTGAAAAGTCAGTGCTTTATTCAACGCCAAAGTCGTCCGTAGGGGTCACCAAATATCAAGCGCAAGCGCTTGATTTGCTTGATTATTCTCACTTCGATCGAAAAGTCTCGCGCGCGCGTATGACCGCGCTCAATGAAAATCCCGCGACTTAGGCAGCACGCGCACGTCGCGGGGGTGGCGCGTGCGGGGATCGTGGTCGCGCGGGCGTGCGGCGGCGGGCGGGTGGAGCGGCGGCGGGCGGCCGGTGTCGGTCAGCTCGGCAAGCCAGGCGGAACGATCCTGCACGCGCGAAGCCATCAGGTGGATGACGCCTTCCTCGCTTTTCTGCACTTCGCCTTCCACCAGCATCAGGCGCGAGGCCATCACCGGGCGGCGCATCGTTTCGAACAAGCGCGCCCATAAGACGACGTTGACGATTCCGGTCTCATCCTCGAGCGTGATGAAGATCGCGTTGCCTTTGCCCGGCCGTTGCCGCACCAGCACGATGCCGGCGCCGCGCACCCGGGCGCCGCTTTTGGCGGCGCTAACCTCGGCGCAAGTCAGCGCGCCGGCAGCACGGGCGTGCTCGCGCAGGAACGCCATCGGATGGCCTTTCAACGACAGCCGCGTCATCTGGTAATCGAGCGCGACCTGCTCGGCATCGCGCATCGCCGGCAGCGCCATGTCGGGCTCCTCACCCAGCTCGCGCGCTTCCGCTGCGGCGAACAGCGGTAAGCTGGCGGTCGGTGTGCGGCGGACCGCCCAGAGCGCGGCGCGGCGGTCGAGGGCCAATGAACCAAACGCATCAGCGTCGGCGAGCAGCTTCAGCGCGGGGGCCGGCAACTCGGCGCGGCGAGCGAGGCTCTCGATCGAGGCGAAGCGACCATTGGCACGCTCGTCAGCCAGCCGGCTCGCCCATTGCTCGCGAAAACCGTCGAGCTGGCGCAGGCCGAGCCGCAGCGCCAGCCGACCGCGCTCGTCGGCTTCCAGGCTGTTGTCCCAGCCGCTGGCGTTGATGTCGACCGGCCGCACCTCGACGCCATGCTCGCGCGCATCACGGACGATCTGGGCCGGCGCGTAAAAGCCCATCGGCTGCGAATTGAGCAGCGCGCAGGCAAACACCGCGGGGTGGTGGCATTTGATCCAGGAAGAGACATAGACGAGCCGCGCGAACGACAAGGCATGACTTTCCGGAAAGCCATAGCTGCCGAACCCCTCGATCTGCTTGAAGCAGCGTTCGGCAAAGTCGCGCTCATAGCCGCGCCGCACCATGCCATCGACCATCTTGTCGCGGAAATTCTGGATGGTGCCGACATTGCGGAACGTCGCCATCGCGCGGCGGAGCTGATTGGCCTCAGCGGGGCTGAAATCCGCGGCGACGATGGCGAGCTTCATTGCCTGTTCCTGGAACAGCGGCACGCCGAAAGTCTTGCCGAGCAGGTTCTTGAGCTCGTCGGGGTCGTGCGGCGGCTTGGGTGAGGGATAGTCGATCGGCTCCTTGCCCGAGCGCTGGCGGAGATAGGGGTGGACCATGTCGCCCTCGATCGGGCCGGGCCGGACGATCGCGACCTGGACGGTCAAGTCGTAGAGCGTGCGGGGCTTCAGGCGCGGCAGCATGTTGATCTGGGCGCGGCTTTCGACCTGGAAGACGCCGATGCTGTCGCCCTTGCACAGCATGTCGTAGACGGGCTCGTCCTCGCTCGGCACGGTGTCGAGCTGGAGGTCGGCGAGGCCCTGCTCGCGCAGCAGGTCGAAGCTCTTGCGGATGCAGGTGAGCATGCCGAGCGCGAGGACATCGACTTTCATCAGCCCGAGCGCGTCGATATCGTCCTTGTCCCACTCGATGAAGCTGCGGCCCGGCATCGCGCCGTGGTGGATCGGCACGGTCTCGTCGAGCCGGTCCTCGGTCAGCACGAAGCCGCCGACGTGCTGCGACAAATGGCGCGGGAAGTTGAGCAGCTGATCGACCAGATCGCGCAGCTGCGCGATCGCCGGGTTGGCGGGGTCGACGCCCGCCTCGGCATAGCGGCGCTCCTCCATCGATCCGGCAAAGCTGCCCCATACCGTGCTCGCCAGCCGCGCGGTCATGTCTTCGGTGAAGCCGAGCACCTTGCCGACCTCGCCGACCGCGCTGCGTGGCCGGTAATGGATCACCGTCGCGGCGATGCCGGCGCGGTGGCGGCCATAGCGCTCATAGATATACTGCATCACTTCCTCGCGCCGCTCATGCTCAAAATCGACATCGATATCGGGCGGCTCGTTGCGATCCTCCGACACGAAGCGCGAGAAGAGCAGGTCATGCGCGACGGGATCGACCGAGGTGACGCCGAGCAGATAGCAGACGATCGAATTGGCCGCCGATCCGCGCCCCTGGCACAGGATCGGCGAGGGGCGCGAGCGGGCGAATTTGACGAGATCGTAAACGGTCAAAAAATAGCAGGCATAGCCGCGCTTGCGGATCAGCCAGAATTCCTCGGCGAGCAGCGCGCGGACCTTTGGCGGCAGCACCGCGCCGTAACGCTCATGCGCCGCTTGCTTGACGATATGGTGGAGGTAGCTGAGCGGTCGCCAGCCCGGCGGTACCGGCTCGTGCGGATATTCATAGCGGAGATCGTCGAGTGTGAAGGTGATGCGCGCGATGAAGCGCAGCGTCTCGTCGACCGCGTGACCGTGGCGGCGGAACAGGCGGCGCATCTCGGCTTCGGGCTTCAGATGCCGCTCGGCATTGGCTTCGAGCGCGCGGCCGGCTTCGGCGATCGTGGTGCCGCGGCGGATGCAGGTCAGCACATCGTGGAGCGGGCGTTCTGCGGGGGTTGCGTAGAGCACGTCGCCGGTCGCGAGCAGCGGCACGCCTGCCTCGGCGGCAATCGCCGCCAGCCCCGCCACGCGCCGGGCATCGTCTCCGCGATAGGCCATGGTGGCGCCGATCCACACTCGCCCCGGCGCCGCGCGGGCGAGCGCCGTGACCGTCGCGGCGAGATCGACGGGCGCTGCCGGCGGCACCAGCTTGAGCAGCGCGGGCGCGCCTTCCACCGGCGGATAAGCGACCGGCGCGCGATGCGCTTCCTGCGCCTCGGCGGTCGAGTCGGGCAGCACGATCAGCAACAGATCGTCCAAGTGATCGATGAGGTCGGCGAAGCGCAGGATACAATCGCCCTTCACCGCGCGCAGATTGCCGCGCGACAGCAAGCGCGTCAGCCGCCCCCAGCCATAGCGTGTCGCGGGATAAGCAACGATGTCGGGCGTGCCATCATCGAACACCAGCCGCGCGCCGACGACGAGCCGCAGGTCAATGCGGCACGCCGCCTCTTCCGCCGCGCTCAGTTCTAACGGCTCGCCTGCCTGCTGCTTCGCCGCCATCAGCGCCGCGCGGGCGCGTTCGGGCGCGTCCTTCAGCGCGGCATAGGCCCGCACCACACCGGCCACGCTGTTACGATCCGCAATGCCAATCGCGGCCAGGCCAAGCTCATGCGCGCGCGCGACCATGTCCGAGGGGTGCGAGGCGCCGCGCAGGAAGGAGTAGTTGGTCGCGGCGACCAGCTCGGCAAAACCGCTCATGCGAACAGGCCGTGGATGTACCAGGCGGGATCGGCCTGCTCGCCGTACAGGCCGTGGCGGAAAATCCAGAAGCGATGGCCGCGCGCATCCTCGACGCGGTAATAATCGCGGGTCAGCCCCGGCCGGGCGCCGCGCCACCATTCCGCCGCGATCCGCTCCGGCCCTTCCTGGCGGGCGACGTCATACGTCGCGCCGCGCCAGCGAAAGCGCCGCGGCGGCCCATCGGGCAGCTCGACGATCGCGCTGATCCGTTGCGGCGGATCGAGGAGTTGCAGCGGCCGCAGCGGCGGTTCGCCCGGCAAAGGCGCGGGCCAGGGCGCGCGGTGATGGCGGCTGGCGGCGGGCTCGGTCGCGAAGGCGCGCTCAGGGATATGGCTGTCGCGCGGCACCACGCGGCGCACCCGCTCGCGCCCGAGCCGTGCGCTCAGCCGATCGACGAGCGCGGCGATATCCTCCTCGCCCGCCGGGCTTTCGGTCAGCACCATCTGGCCGGGCGCGAGCGGCTCGATCACCGGCACCGCCAGCCGGATCATGTCGAAGCCGAAGCCGGGGTCGAGCGGATCGGCAAGCGCAGCGATCCGTTCGCGGAACAGCCGCATCACCGTGGCGGCGGTGCGCGTCGGCCGGCTTGTCTCGACCGCAAGATCAGCGAGCGCGCCATCGCTGCGGAACAGCCGCGCGGCAAAGCGACGGCCGCCCTTGCCGCGTTCCTCGAGGTCCACCGCCGCTTCGCCGATCAGCTCTTCCAGCACCGCCAGCGCGGTATCCACATGCGCGATGGGCTCGGCGAAGCGGCGCTCGACTTGCAATGCGGGCGGCAAGCGGCGCGGGGTGAGGCGACTGTCAGCGCGACCGAGCAGCCGGTCGAGCGCATCGACCGCCACTGCGCCGAACCGGGCGGCCAGCGGCGCGGTCGGTCGGTCCGCGAGATCGCCGATGGCGGCAAGCCCCGCACGGCGTAGCGCGGTTGCGACCTCGCCATCGAGCCGCAGCGCGGCGACCGGGAGTGCGCGGATCGCTTGCCCCTCGTCGCTCCGCTGCGCCATGCCATAGCGCGCCAACGCCAGCGCGGCTTCGGGGGTCGCGCCAGCGGCGATGCGCAGATGCAGGCCGGCCAGGCGCCGCTCCATATCGGCGATCATCCCCGCCTCATCGCCATAGGGGTGCAAGCATCCGGTCACGTCGAGCACCAGCGCATCGGGCGGATCGATCGCGACGCTGGGGCTGTAGCGGTCGCAAAAGTCGGCGAGCCGGGCGAGCCATTCGGCATCGGCGCCGGGGTCATGCGGCAGCACCTCGATATCGGGCACCTGCGCGCGCGCATCGGCGAGCGCCATCCCAGCCGACAAGCCAAGCGCGGCCGCCGCTGGCGACAGCGCCGCGATCCGCATCGCGCCGCGCTGCTTTTCGGCAAAGACGACGGGCGCTTGGGCGGGCGTCGCGTCAGCCGGCGGCGCGGCGGCCGAGCGCTTCGCCGACCAGCGATCGGCCGCCAGGAACGGCAGCCACATCGCCAGATAGCGGCGCGCGGAAACAGGCTTGGTCACGGTCCCACTCCACGCGCCAGCTGAGGCCCGACGGGCCGCCACGCTGGCGCAACAAGTTGAGGTCGAGGGTCGGCGGCCCCGGCGCGTTGGCCGGCAATGGCGTCGACGGCGCGGCGCTGACCGACCAGCGCAGATGCGCGGCATTGGGCAACGGCTCGACCGCGATCCTGACGAGCAGCACAGTCACGCCCGAGCTTTCCGCGCCGAGCACCAGCCGGCGGCTCGCGGTCAGGTCGATGCGCTGCGGTTCCCGCCACAGCTCGATCACGACGGTGTTGAGCGCGGTGCAGCGCAGCGCTTCGCTCGCCGCGAGCAGCAGCGCCGGGGGATCGGGCGCGGAAACGAGCAGCAGCTGGCGCGGATCGAGGCCGATGTCGCGCACGCCATGCGGATCGAGGCCATGGCCGCTGCGCTCGACGAACAGCCACGCGATCGGTCCGCCGATGCAGCGCGCGCACATTGCCGCGAAGCCGGCGGCGCTGGCGGCATCGTCCGCCTTGCCAGTCACGATCTCGCACAATTTCGCGCGCGCCAGGCCGCCGCCCAGCGCCGTGTCGATTTCTTCATGCCCCAAGGGCGCCAGCCCCGCCGACGCGACCGCGCGCGCGGGCGACAAGCGATCGATGCGGCGCTGCAAAGCCGCATGGAGAGGCAACGAATCGGGCACAATGTTCTTATTATGTTCTACAACGCGTGCCGCGCAAGCGATGATTGCCCATAGGGGAAAAGCCGAGCGCCCCTTCAGCGCCCGGAACCGCAGCTAATCGATTGTCGCCTCTGGTTTAGATCCAGGCCGCCAGCGCCAACGCAACGCCGGTCAACGCCGCGAGCGCTGCCCCGATGAACAGCCAGCGCCGCCGCGTCAGCGCCGTGATCGAGGCCAAAGCGATCGCGACCTGCAGGAACGTCATCGACACCGAGAGCTTCAAGTGCGGCCTCGTCGCATGCTGCGATTCTTCATTGGCTTCGTCGGATTTCCTGTCGAATTCCTCGGCCTTGCTGCGTAGCGCGGCGCTCTTGCGCGCATAATCGGCGGCACGCTTGGCATTGGCGGGATCGTTGCTGCCACTCGCGAGATAAAGGTGCCGCTTGATTTCCTCGGCCTGGTAATAAGACCAGGTGTCGGATGCGCGCGCCTTCTGCAGCACCGCTTCGTTCTTGTAATAGAGCGCATCGGTCTCGGTATGGCCGCCGAGCAGGCTGACCACCGCGCCCAGCGTCGCCAGGATTGCGGAGAACAGCGCGACTCGCTGCTCGAACGGCTCGTGGTGCGCCGCCCGTTCCTCGACCATTTCCTCATGATGGCCACGCACTTCGAATTCTTCCGACATTGCTGTCTCCACAAGCGATTAGCGGCACGCCATGCCGCGACGAAGCCGTTGCTTCAACTCTCCAAAGCCGTCATCACCCGTCGTGTCATCCGCACGAAGTTGGAGCCGACATCGTGAAAAAAGCCGAAGAACGCCTTCTCGATACCGAAACCGCGCTGCTGAAGGAACTCCGCGCGCAACGCCTGCAAGAACGCCAGGTGAAGATGAGCTGCCAGGAAATACCGCTCACCACCGGTGAGCGCGTGGCCGATGCGGTGGCGGCGGGGATGGGATCGTGGCGGTTCATCATCATCCAGTCGACGATCCTCCTGTTCTGGATCATCCTCAACGTGGTCGGCTTTGTCGAGCATTGGGACCCCTACCCCTTCATCCTGCTCAACCTCGCGCTGTCGTTCCAGGCAGCTTATGCGGCGCCGTTCATCATGATGAGCCAGAACCGCCAGGCCGATATCGACCGCAAAAAGGCCGAGCTCGACTATAACGTCAACATCAAGGCCGAACTCGAGATCGAACTGCTCCACCACAAGGTCGACGAGCTGCGCGAGCGCGAAGTGCTGTCGCTCGTCGCCTCGGTCGAACGATTGTCGAAGCTGCTCGAGGAACAGCGCGAAAAGTCCAATCAGCCTTGACTTTCACGGTGGCCGGGGTAATGGCCCGCCCGCATCCATAGGGCTCTGCCCCGTGGATTTCCGTCCGAGACGGCAGGTGCGGGTTTCCCGCTTAATCTCCTGCCATAGACGGGGAAATGGATTTTACGCCGGTTGAACGCGTGCGATGCGTGTCCGGTCTGCTGCCAGCCGCCGCTTACAGGCGCGCTCCAAGCGTCCCATGCCCCCATCGAACGGACAGCCCGGCGGAACGGCCTGGGGATGTCTCCCCGCGCTTGCCTGCCGGATCAGTCGGCCTGTCGCGGTTTCGTGCCGGGGCAGGTCATGTGAACGTGGAGAATGGCATGGATCGTGCTCAAAAAGCCGAGTTCGTCGCCGAGCTGAACAAGACTTTTTCCGAAGTCAGCGTGGTCGTGGTCACCCGCAACCACGGGCTGACGGTCGCGCAATCGACCGAGCTTCGGAACAAGCTGCGCGAAGCTGGCGCGACCTACAAGGTTGCAAAGAACAAGCTTGCCAAGATCGCGTTGGGCGGCACCGATTATCTCGCGCTGGGCGATCTGCTCACCGGGCCGGTCGGGCTGGCCACTTCCGTTGATCCCGTTGCGGCCGCCAAGGTGGCGGTCGATTTTGCGAAGACGAACGACAAGTTCGAAATCGTCGGCGGGTCGATGGGCGCGACGCTTCTCAACGTGGACGGCGTGAAAGCGCTCGCGACGATGCCGTCGCTGGATGAACTGCGTGCCAAGCTCGTCGGCTTGCTTCAGGCGCCTGCCCAGAAGCTCGCTGCCGTCACGCAGGCCCCGGCGGCGCAACTCGCGCGCGTGCTCAAGGCCTACAGCGAAAAAGAAGCGGCTTAAAAATTGGTGTCATCCCAGCGAACGCTGGGATCGCTTTGAAGCAAACGACCCCAGCGTCCGCTGGGGTGACGAACAGATTGGAGACTTAAAATGGCAGACCTGAACGCGCTGGTTGACCAGCTGAGCGAACTGACCGTCCTTGAGGCGGCCGAATTGTCGAAGCTTCTTGAAGAGAAGTGGGGCGTTACCGCCGCCGCCGCTGTAGCGGTTGCGGCGCCTGCCGGCGGTGCCGGTGGCGCGGCGGCCCCGGCCGCCGAAGAGAAGACCGAATTCGACGTCATCCTGACCGGCGACGGCGGCAAGAAGATCAACGTCATCAAGGAAGTCCGCGCCCTGACCGGCCTGGGCCTCACCGAAGCCAAGACGCTGGTCGAAAGCGCGCCCAAGGCCGTCAAGGAAGGCGTGTCGAAGGACGAGGCCGAGAAGGTCAAGAAGCAGCTCGAAGAAGCCGGCGCAACCGTCGAAATCAAGTAAGCCGGCGTCGGCACGGCGGCAGGCAAGCCTACCGTCGAGACCGATGCGGCCGGCCGGCGGGCCAAACGGCCCGTCCGACGGCATGGGCTTCGCCCATGCCGGGCCGAGCTTCAACAAAGATCAGGGCGGCCCTTCAACAGGCCGCCCTTTTCTTATCCTACCGACAAGGAACACCCGCCGCTCGTGATCGTTGAACGGTCGTTATGATGCGACTCTCGCCTCACCGGCCCACCGCGCGCCTCGCAGCGCCGCAATGACCAAAGCCACCAAGCCCCCCTCGCCGATGCGCCACATCGTCCTGATCGGCGGCAAGATTTCAGACATTGTCGCCAACCTCGCCGCGCATCCCTTCGCGATTGCCGGCATGCTGGTCTTCTGCACGATCTGGTTCGTGGTCGGTGGCCCCGATTCCGAAAATGCGCTGACCCTGGCGCTCTCGGTGCTGGCGATCACACTGACCCAGATGGTGCTCAACCAGCAGAAGCGCAGTGAAGCCGCGCTTCACCTCAAGATCGACGAACTGATCATCGCGATGCAGGGCGCGCGCAACGAACTCGCCGGCATCGAGGGCGCGAGCCATGAGGAAATCGAGGAGCTGCGGCGGACGGCGAAAACCGGCACCGAGGACTAGCCGGCCGCGCTATTCCTTCACCACCGGCAGCCACACCGCGCTGGCCTGCGCGCCGCCGCGCACCAGCGTGATCGTCGCCTTCTGGTAATCCGCCTTCTTGGCGAGGAAGATGTTGGGGACGAACTTCTGCGGGTTGCGGTCGTAAAGCGGGAACAGGCTCGACTGGACCTGGACCATGATGCGGTGGCCGGGCTTGAAGATATGGTTCACCGTCGGCAGGCGGAATTTATATTCCTGCACCTTGTTCGCCGGAATCGCGCTGGGCTGCGCGAAGCTGTCGCGATAGCGGCCGCGGAAAATGTCGAGGCTGATCGCCAGCTGATAGCCGCCCATCTTGGGATCAGTCGCGTTTTCGGGCGGGAAGACGTCGATCAGCTTGACGACGAAATCGCCATCGGTGCCGGTCGTCTTGGCGAAGATGTCGGCGATCGGCGCGCCTGAGAGCCGCACCGCGTGATCTAGCGCCGGCGTTTGATAGGTCATCACATCGGGCCGGCCATCGACGCTGCGCTGGTCCTGCACCAGCCAATCGCCCCAGCGGCCATCGTTGAAATTCACCGGGCGCGGCAAATGCGGCACCGGCTTGGCGGGATCGGAGACATAGCTGTCACCGCCCGCCGCGCCCTTGGCGAACGACAAACCGCCCTCGCCGGTCAGGTAAATCGGCTGCAACGGCGCCGCACAACCCGAGGCGCAGGCGAGCGGCCAATCGGCGAAATGGTCCCAGTGGTTTTCGGCGTCATTGTAAATCGTGACGCGCGCCAGATCGGCGGGCGGACCGTCCTTCAGATACTGGTTGAACAGCGGCAGGATCATCTGCTCGCGGAACTGCGCGGCGGTATCCCCATTCCATTTGAACGGGCCAAGCTCGCGGCCTTCGCGATTGACCTGGCTGTGGCGCCACGGCCCCATCACCAGCCAGTTATTGCCCGCATGGCCGGCGGCTTTCAGCGCTTCCCAGGCGTGGATCGCGCCGTACATATCCTCCTGGTCCCACAGCCCCTGTTCCCAGATCGTCGGCACATTCGACGGATTGGCGGCGATCAGCTTGTCGAGCGCCTGGCCCTGCCACCAATCGTCGTACGCGACATGGCGGACCATGCGTTGCCACGCCGGCAGTTGATCGAACCCGGATTTCTTGGCCCAATCGCCCGCCGAGCCGATGTCGCGGAACTGGTCGTAATCGTCATACATGCCCGAGGGCGGCTCGGTGCCGGCGCCTTTGTAGCCGGTCTGGCTTGCGATCCAGCCGATATTGGCGAGGCGGAAAGCGCCATAGTGGAACCAGTCGTCGCCCATCCAGCCGTCGATCATCGGGCTTTCGGGCGCCGCGACCTTGAGCGCCGGGTGCGGGTGGAGCAGCGCCATCACCACGGTGAAACCTTCGTAAGACGAGCCGATCATGCCGACCTTGCCGTTCGATTCGGGCAGGTTCGCCTTGTTCACCAGCCAGTCGATCGTGTCATACGCGTCGGTGGTGTGATCGACCTTGGTCGAATTGAGCGGGCCGACCGGCGGGCGGGTGACGATATAGTCTCCTTCCGACTTATACTTGCCGCGAATGTCCTGGTAGACTCGGATATAGCCGGCCTTGACGAAGATTTCGTCGGCGAGCGGCAGTGCCGAGACCATATACGGGCTGTCCGACCGCGCGGCGCGCGCATCGGCGTGATAAGGCGTGCGGGTCAGCACGATCGGCGCGCCCTGCGCGCCCTTGGGGATGACGATGACGGTGTGGAGCTTCACTCCGTCGCGCATCGGGATCTCGACTTCGCGCTTCACATAGTCGCGGTTCTCGATCGGCGGCTCGAATTTCGCGGGGATGTCACCGCCGGGCGGCATGTCCTGCGCGATGACGGGGGCAGCGACAATCGTCAGCGCAAGCGCGGCACCGGCAAGCAGCGATTTGGTCATTTGGGGCACATCCTCGGCGTGATTTGCTGGGATACTGCACCAATACCGTTTTCGCGCAAGTCGCCGTCGGGTCGAAAAAATCTGGCCGGCCACTTACTAGCGGCCGGCCAGAGCGACATTTACGCCTTCTTCAACACCGGCGTGGCGATCCAGCCCGGCTTGCGATCCTTGCCGAAGCTGTAGGTCAGCTGCGTCGCGGGATGGCGCGCGGGCGCCGCAGCGACTTCCGCTGCCGCCATGGGTGCCTGCCGTGCCTCGCCGGCCTCCGCCGCCAGCCGCTCGCGGCGATCGTAGAAGCGCGCGCGCTTTATCCGGGCCTTGCGGGTAAGGAACGGATTGTCGGGCGTCGGCCCCTGCTCGGCCATCCGCTCGTGGCGACCGATGGTGCCGACCGTGGCCAAGGCGTCGCGCGCCATCACCGGACGCGTCATCACGGGCTCGGCAGGCAACGCGGTCGGGGCGAGCGGCGCGGGTGTCGAGACGATCTGCGCCGTTTCGACTTCGCCCGTCAGCGGTTCGGCTGCATCATCCTCGCGGCGACGGCGACCCGCCATCGCGATCCCGGCGCCTGCTGCGCCCAGGGCGACCACGCCACCGGCCACGCCGATCAGCGTCCAGTCAGGTTGGGCCGGCTGCGCAACGCTGGCCGTTTGGGTCGATGTGGTCTGCGATTGTGTGGCGTCGACCGCCTGGGTCGGCGCGGGTGTCGCGCTGACGGGCGCGGCAGGCGCGTCGATCTTTTTGGCGGGCGCCGGCGTTGCCTTGGCGACCGTTTTGCTCACCACTGCCGGTTTGGTAGCGGCTACAGCAGTCGGTTTGCGCGGCGCGGCGCGATCGGCGGTCGTTTCGGCGACCGACGATACCGGCGCGGGAGTCGCTTCAGGCGCGACCGTCGGCTGCTGCGCAACCGGCGCTGGCGTTTCGGCGACGGGGGCCGGCGTCGCGGCGACCGGCGGCGGCGCTTCCGTCGTCGTCGCAACCGGGGCGGGTGCCGGGGCGGTAGCTGCCGGCGTAGATTGTTGACTATCCTGCGCAATTGCAGGGGCGGCGGCGCTCGCCAGCAACGCGGCAATCGCGCTGACAGCGAACGGGCGGAGAGGGTTGCTCTGGGTCATGGTGTCTCATCAAGACCGGGACTCGGGCGCCGGTTCCGCAAATCCCGACGAACCGAGCCGGCGCGACGATGAAGCGACAAATCGGCCTCCATCACGTTTGACAGCATCCAACACGCTTCCTATATGGCGCATTCCACCACAGCTTCCGGGCAAGGGCGTGCCGCAGCACAGCGCGTCGAGACGTATGGGAAGATGCTGGTTCAGCGACGCTGCGAGCTGCGATTCACCGGCACAACCGGCGAATGCGCGGCTTTTCACGTCGGTGATGCGTGCGCAGGCGCGGTTCCGCCGGGCCTGAGATGGCAACGCTGATTTCTTGACGAGGCAAGCACACTCCATGGCAACCAAAGCGATCGACGACGGCGCTGGCAAGCAGCGCCTGGGCGACAAAGGCGCTACCAAGCAGCGCCTGAGCGAAGGCGGCACCGCCAAGCGGCGCATCCGCAAGGTGTTCGGCAACATCCACGAAGTGGTGCAGATGCCGAACCTGATCGAGGTTCAGCGCGAAAGCTACGAACAGTTCCTCCGCTCCGATCCGTCGATCGGCTATGTCTCCGGCCTGGAGAAGACGCTGCGCAGCGTGTTCCCGATCCGCGATTTCGCCGGCACTGCCGAGCTCGACTTCGTCAATTACGAGCTGGAACCGCCGAAGTTCGACGTCGATGAGTGCCGTCAGCGCGGCATCACTTATGCAGCGCCGATGCGCGTCACGTTGCGCCTGATCGTGTTCGAGGTGGATCCGGATACGGAAACCCGCTCGGTGCTCGATATCAAGGAGCAGGACGTTTACATGGGCGACATGCCGCTGATGACGGAGAACGGCACGTTCTTCATCAACGGCACCGAGCGCGTGATCGTCAGCCAAATGCACCGCTCGCCGGGCGTGCTGTTCGATCATGACCGCGGCAAGACGCACGCGAGCGGCAAGTATCTCTTCGCCGCGCGCGTAATCCCGTATCGCGGCTCGTGGCTCGATTTCGAGTTCGACGCTAAGGACATTGTCAACGTCCGCATCGACCGCAAGCGCAAGCTGCCGGTCACCAGCCTGCTCTATGCGCTGGGGCTTAACAGCGAGGATATCCTCAATTATTTCTACAACCGCGTCACTTATGTGCGCGGCCAGGGCGGTTGGCAGATTCCCTTCGCGGCGGAAAGCTGGCGCGGCGTGAAGCCGGCGTTCGACATTGTCGACGCCAAGTCGGGCGAAGTGATTTTCCCCGCCGGCCAGAAGATTTCCCCGCGCGCCGCCAACAAGGCAGCGAAGGACGGTCTCGAAACCCTGCTGATCCCGACCGAGGAGATCTTCGGCCGCTATTCGGCCTATGACCTCATCAACGAGGCGACGGGCGAAATCTATATCGAGGCGGGCGACGAAGTGTCGGCCGAGAATCTCGAAAAGCTCGACAAGGCGGGTATCGACCGTATCGAGTTGCTCGATATCGATCACGTCACTACCGGCCCCTGGATCCGCAACACGCTCAAGGTCGACAAGGCCGAGGAGCGCGAGCAGGCGCTGTCCGACATCTACCGGGTCATGCGCCCCGGCGAACCGCCGACGCTGGAAACGGCGGAATCGCTGTTCGGCGGGCTGTTCTTCGATCCTGACCGTTACGATCTGTCGGCGGTGGGTCGCGTCAAGCTCAACATGCGCCTCGACCTCGATGCCGAGGACACCGTCACGACGCTGCGCACCGAGGACATCCTCGCCGTCGTCAAGACGCTGGTCAATCTGAAGGACGGCAAGGGCGAGATCGACGATATCGACAATCTCGGCAATCGCCGCGTGCGTTCGGTCGGCGAGCTGCTCGAAAACCAGTATCGCGTCGGGCTGTTGCGCATGGAGCGCGCGGTCAAAGAGCGCATGAGCTCGGTCGATGTCTCGACCGTCATGCCCAACGACCTGATCAACGCCAAGCCGGCAGTGGCGGCGGTGCGTGAATTCTTCGGCTCGTCGCAGCTGTCGCAATTCATGGACCAGACCAACCCGCTGTCGGAAGTGACCAACAAGCGCCGCATCACCGCGCTCGGGCCGGGCGGTCTGACGCGCGAACGCGCGGGCTTTGAGGTGCGCGACGTTCACCCGACGCATTATGGCCGCATCTGCCCGATCGAGACGCCGGAAGGTCCGAACATCGGTCTGATCAACAGTCTCGCCTCGTTCAGCCGCGTGAATAAGTACGGCTTCATCGAGACGCCGTACCGCAAGGTCGTCGACGGCAAGGTGACCGACGAGGTCGTCTACCTTTCGGCGATGGAAGAGCAGAAGCACACGATCGCGCAGGCGAACGCCGAGCTGAACCCCGACCGCAGCTTTGCCGAAGAACTGATCTCGGCGCGCGAAGCGGGCGAATTCCTGATGGCGCCGCGCGACCACATCACGCTGATGGACGTGAGCCCCAAGCAGCTCGTGTCGGTCGCGGCCTCGCTCATTCCGTTCCTCGAGAATGACGACGCCAACCGCGCGCTCATGGGATCGAACATGCAGCGCCAGGCGGTGCCGCTGATCCGTGCCGAGGCGCCGTTCGTCGGCACCGGCATGGAAGAGACAGTGGCGCGCGATTCGGGCGCGGCGATCGGGGCAAAGCGCACCGGTATCGTCGACCAGGTCGATGCGACGCGTATCGTCATCCGCGCGACCGATGAGGTCGAGCCGGGCAAGTCGGGCGTCGACATCTACACGCTGATGAAGTTCCAGCGCTCCAACCAGTCGACCTGCATCAACCAGCGTCCGCTGGTAAAGGTCGGCGATATCGTCCACAAGGGCGACATCATCGCCGATGGTCCGTCGACCGAGATGGGCGAGCTGGCGCTGGGCCGCAACGCGCTCGTCGCGTTCATGCCGTGGAACGGCTATAACTATGAGGACTCGATCCTCATCAGCGAGCGCATCGTCAAGGACGACGTCTTCACCTCGATCCATATCGAGGAATTCGAAGTCATGGCCCGCGACACCAAGCTCGGGCCGGAAGACATTACGCGTGACATCCCCAATGTCGGCGAGGAAGCGCTGCGCAACCTCGACGAGGCGGGCATCGTCTATATCGGCGCCGAAGTGGAGCCGGGCGACATTCTGGCCGGCAAGATCACCCCCAAGGGTGAATCGCCGATGACGCCGGAAGAAAAGCTGCTCCGCGCGATCTTCGGTGAAAAGGCCAGCGACGTGCGCGACACCTCGCTCCGCCTGCCGCCGGGCGTGTCGGGGACCGTTGTCGACGTCCGCGTCTTCAATCGCCACGGCATCGACAAGGACGAGCGCGCGATGGCGATCGAGCGCGAGGAAATCGAGCGGCTGAAGAAGGACTCGGACGACGAGCGCTCGATCCTCAACCGTGCGACGTGGAGCCGCTTGCGCGAAATGCTGCTCGGCCAGACCGCGACCGGTGCGCCCAAGGGCATCAAGAAGGGCAGCGTTATCGACGCCGACCTGCTTGACTCGGTCGACCGGCATGAATGGTGGAAGTTCGCCGTCGCCGACGACAAGGTCCAGAGCGATCTGGAAGCGGTCAAGGCGCAATATGACGACGCCGCCAAGCTCATCACCGACAAGTTCCACGATCGCCGCGCGAAGCTGGAACAGGGTGACGAGCTGCCGCCGGGCGTGCTCAAGATGGTCAAGGTGTTCGTCGCGGTGAAGCGCAAGCTGCAGCCGGGCGACAAGATGGCCGGCCGCCACGGCAACAAGGGCGTCATCAGCCGCATTTTGCCGGCCGAAGACATGCCTTTCCTGGAAGACGGCACGCCCGTGGACCTGGTGCTCAACCCGCTCGGCGTGCCGAGCCGCATGAATGTCGGCCAGATTTTCGAGACGCATTTGGGCTGGGCGGCGCGTGGGCTGGGCCAGCAGATCGGCGAAGCGCTCGAAGCATGGCGCGAAGCCAATCCTGACGCCAAGCCGGGCGCGATGCCCGATGCGGTCAAGGAGCGGCTCAAGTCGGTCTATGGCGAGCAATATGTCGCCGAAATCGACGCGCGCAGCGCCGAAGAGGTGGTCGAGCTCGCGCAGAATCTGAAGGCAGGCGTGCCGATGGCGACGCCGGTGTTCGACGGCGCGCGTGAGGCCGACGTTTCGGCGATGCTCAGCCTGGCGGGCTATGACACGTCGGGCCAGTCGACGCTCTATGACGGCCGCACCGGCGAGGCGTTCGACCGCAAGGTGACCGTGGGCATCATCTATATGCTCAAGCTTCACCACTTGGTCGACGACAAGATCCACGCACGATCGATCGGGCCGTACAGCCTCGTCACCCAGCAGCCGCTGGGCGGCAAGGCGCAGTTCGGCGGGCAACGCTTCGGCGAAATGGAAGTGTGGGCGCTCCAGGCTTATGGCGCCGCCTACACGCTCCAGGAAATGCTGACGGTGAAGTCCGACGACGTGGTCGGCCGCACCAAGGTCTATGAAGCGATCGTCAAGGGTGACGACACCTTCGAGGCCGGCATCCCTGAGAGCTTCAACGTGCTCGTCAAGGAAATGCGCTCGCTGGGCCTCAACGTCGAACTCAAGAACGAGCTCGACGAGAATGGCGAGCCGCTGGCCGAGGCGGCGGAGTAACAACCTGAAACCCCTCCCCTTCAGGGGAGGGGATAGGGGTGGGGCAGTGCCCCAGGGCAATTCCGGTGGGGCTTGTGGACAGGCCCCACCCCAACCCCTCCCCTGAAGGGGAGGGGCTAAGGAGTTCAGAATGAACGAACTGACCAATTTCGCGAACCCGGTGGCCAAGCCGGAGACTTTCGACACCATCCAGATCGGCATCGCCTCGCCCGACCGCATCCGCAGCTGGTCGTTCGGCGAGATCAAGAAGCCCGAGACGATCAATTATCGCACGTTCAAGCCCGAGCGTGACGGCCTGTTCTGCGCGCGCATCTTCGGTCCGATCAAGGATTACGAGTGCTTGTGCGGCAAGTATAAGCGCATGAAATACAAGGGCATCGTCTGCGAAAAGTGCGGCGTCGAGGTCACCGTCTCGAAGGTCCGCCGCGAGCGGATGGGCCATATCGAGCTCGCCGCCCCGGTCGCGCACATCTGGTTCCTGAAGTCGCTGCCGTCGCGCATCGGCCTGCTGCTCGACATGCAGCTGAAGCAGCTCGAGCGCGTGCTCTATTTCGAGAGCTATGTCGTGATCGAGCCGGGCCTGACCACGCTCGACCGCTATCAGCTGTTGACCGAAGACGAGCTGCTCGACGCGCAGGACCAGTTTGGCGAGGACGCCTTCTCCGCTGGCATCGGCGCGGAAGCAGTCCGCATTATGCTCGAAAGCCTCGATCTTGAGGGCGAGAAGCAGGCGCTGCTCGATGAGCTCGCCGTCACCAAGTCCGAACTCAAGCCCAAGAAAATCATCAAGCGGCTCAAGGTCGTCGAGAGCTTCCTGGAATCGGGTAATCGGCCCGAATGGATGATCCTGGAAGTCGTGCCGGTCATCCCGCCCGAGCTGCGCCCGCTGGTGCCGCTCGACGGCGGCCGCTTCGCGACCTCGGACCTGAACGACCTCTACCGCCGCGTCATCAATCGCAACAACCGCTTGAAGCGGCTGATGGAGCTGCGCGCGCCGGACATCATCGTCCGCAACGAAAAGCGCATGCTGCAGGAAGCGGTCGACGCGCTGTTCGATAACGGCCGTCGTGGCCGCACCATCACCGGCGCCAACAAGCGGCCGCTCAAGTCGCTGTCCGACATGCTCAAGGGCAAGCAGGGCCGCTTCCGCCAGAATCTGCTCGGCAAGCGCGTCGACTATTCGGGCCGTTCGGTGATCGTGACCGGGCCGGAACTCAAGCTGCACCAGTGCGGCCTGCCCAAGAAGATGGCGCTCGAGCTGTTCAAGCCGTTCATCTACGCTCGCCTCGACGCCAAGGGTCTCTCGATGACCCTCAAGCAGGCGAAGAAGTGGGTCGAAAAGGAGCGCAAGGAAGTCTGGGACATCCTCGACGAGGTGATCCGCGAGCACCCCGTGCTGCTCAACCGCGCGCCGACGCTGCACCGCTTGGGCATCCAGGCGTTCGAGCCGGTGCTGATCGAGGGCAAGGCGATCCAGCTCCACCCGCTCGTCTGCTCGGCGTTCAACGCCGATTTCGACGGCGACCAGATGGCCGTCCACGTGCCGCTTTCGCTGGAAGCCCAGCTCGAAGCGCGCGTGCTGATGATGTCGACCAACAACATCCTGTCCCCCGCCAACGGCAAGCCGATCATCGTGCCCTCGCAAGACATGGTGCTGGGCCTTTACTATTTGACGATGGAAAAGACCGGCGAGCCGGGCGAAGGCATGCTGCTGGCCGACCTGCAGGAAGTGCACCAGGCGCTCAACGCCGGCGCGGTTACGCTGCACAGCAAGGTCATCAGCCGCGTGCCGCAGACCGACGAGGCGGGCAAGACCTACCTCAAGCGCTATGAGACCACCCCCGGTCGCATGCTGCTCGGCGAGTGCCTGCCCAAGAGCCACAAGGTGCCGTTCGACATCGTCAATCGCCTGCTGACCAAGAAGGACGTCGGCGACGTGATCGACGAGGTCTATCGCCACACCGGCCAGAAGGAGACGGTGCTGTTCGCCGACGCGATCATGAGCCTCGGCTTCCGCCACGCCTTCAAGGCAGGCATCTCGTTCGGCAAAGACGACATGATCATCCCGGACGCCAAGGTGCGGCTGGTCGACGAGACTCGCGCGCTGGTGAAGGATTATGAGCAGCAGTACCAGGACGGCCTGATCACCCAGCAGGAAAAGTACAACAAGGTGATCGACGCCTGGTCGCGTTGCGGTGACCAGGTCGCCGCGGCCATGATGGACGAGATCAAGGCGGTGAAGCGCGGCCCCGATGGCCGTGAGCTGCCGGCGAACTCGATCTACATGATGGCGCACTCGGGCGCCCGCGGGTCGCAGGCGCAGATCAAGCAGCTCGCCGGCATGCGCGGCCTGATGGCCAAGCCGTCGGGCGAAATCATCGAGACGCCGATCATCTCGAACTTCAAGGAAGGCCTGACCGTTCTCGAGTATTTCAACTCGACGCACGGCGCCCGCAAGGGCTTGGCCGACACCGCGCTCAAGACGGCGAACTCGGGGTATCTCACCCGCCGTCTGGTCGATGTCAGCCAGGATTGCGTGGTTGTGGAAGAGGATTGCGGCACCGAACGCGCGCTGGAAATGCGGGCGATCGTGCAGGGCGGCTCGACCATCGCGTCGCTTGCCGAGCGTATTCTGGGCCGCACCACGGCCGAGGATATCGTCGATCCCAAGACCAACGCGGTCGCCATCCCGACGGGCACGCTGCTCGACGAGCCGATGGTCGCGCAGATCGAGGCGATCGGCGTGCAGGCGGTGAAAATCCGTTCGCCGCTGGTCTGCGAAACCAAGATCGGCGTCTGCGCGAAATGCTATGGTCGTGATCTGGCGCGCGGCACGCCGGTCAATATCGGTGAAGCGGTGGGTGTTATCGCCGCTCAGTCGATCGGTGAGCCGGGCACCCAGCTGACGATGCGGACCTTCCACATCGGCGGCGCGGCGCAGCTCAACGAGCAGTCGAACCTCGAAGCCTCGGTCGACGGCACGGTCGAATATCGCGACCTGCGCGTCATCGCCGATCAGCGCGGCCGCCGCGTCGTGCTGAGCCGGTCGAGCGAACTCGCGATCATCGACGCCGATGGCCGCGAGCGCGCGGTCCATCGCCTGCCCTATGGTGCGTACGTCATGTTCGATGACGGCGCCAACGTAGCCAAGGGCGACCGGATTGCCGAGTGGGATCCGTTCACCATGCCGGTGATCACCGAGAACCCGGGTGTCGTGAAGTATCAGGACTTGCTCGACGGCAAGACGCTGACCGAGCAGGTCGACGAAGCGACGGGCATCACCCAGCGCGTCGTGACCGAATATCGCGCGGCATCCAAGTCGAAGGAGGATCTGCGTCCGCGCCTGACCCTGCTCGACGCGGCGTCGGGCGAAGCCGGCCGCTACATGCTCGCGCCGGGCGCGACGCTGTCGGTGGAAGACGGCGCGCAGGTTCATGCCGGCGACGTGCTGGCGCGTGTCAGCCGCGAGGCGGCCAAGACTCGCGACATCACCGGCGGTCTGCCGCGCGTTGCCGAGCTGTTCGAAGCGCGCAAGCCCAAGGAAAACGCGATCATCGCCAAGGTCTCGGGCCGGGTCGTCTTCGGCAAGGACTATAAGGCCAAGCGCAAGATCGGCATCCAGCCCGAGGATGGCGGCGAGGTCGTCGAGTATCTGGTGCCCAAGTCGAAGGTCATCGACGTGCAGGAAGGCGATTACGTCAAGCGCGGCGACAATCTGATCGGCGGCTCACCCGACCCGCACGATATTCTCGAAGTGCTCGGCATCGAGCCCTTGGCGGAATATCTCGTCTCGGAAATCCAGGAAGTCTATCGACTCCAGGGCGTGAAGATCAACGACAAGCACATCGAGGTGATCGTTCGCCAGATGCTGCAAAAGGTCGAGATCACCGATGGCGGCGACACCACGCTGCTGGCGGGCGAGCAGATCGATCGCGAGGAGATGGACGACGTGAACGCCAAGCTCGCTCCCGGCCAGGCGCCCGCCCAGGGCAAGCCGGTGCTGCTCGGCATCACCAAGGCGTCGCTCCAGACGCGCTCGTTTATCTCGGCGGCATCGTTCCAGGAAACGACGCGCGTGCTGACCGAGGCGGCGGTCCAGGGCAAGAGCGATACGCTCATCGGCCTCAAGGAAAACGTCATCGTCGGCCGGCTGATCCCGGCGGGCACGGGCGCGGGCATGAACCGCATCCGCGTCGCCGCCACCAGCCGCGATGCCGCGCTCCGCGTCCAGCAGCGCCGCCTGCAGGAAGCGCTGATCGCGCCCAACTCGGCCGCCGAAGAGCATGCCGCCGAGCTGGCGCGTGACGTGCGCGACGACACCGGCAACGACGCGCTCGCCGAAGTGGTCCAGTCCGGCCACGGCACCGACGCCGATGCGGGTGATTACCTGATCAAGGAGTGATCGCAGCGTCGCTTGCGGCGCCGAAATGGGAAAACTGAAACCGCCGTCCGGCATGCCGGGCGGCGGTTTTTTTGTCCAAATATCCTCCCCCGGAGGGGGAGGGGGACCATTGCGCCGCAATGGTGGAGGGGTAGCCTGCCGCCATGCTCCACGGCCCGAAACGAACCCAAGCCCGCGCCGCCGGCCTGCGCGGGTCGATGACGTTGCCGGAAGTCCTGTTGTGGCGCGAATTGCGCAAGCGACCGTTGGGGATGAAGTTCCGGCGTCAACACCCGGCCGGACCTTACATTCTCGATTTCTTCTGCGCCGCCCGTAAATTGGCCGTCGAAATTGATGGAGAAGCGCATAGTCGCGGCAATCAGCCAGAACACGATCAACAACGCGATGCTTAGCTGGCTGGTCAAGGCATAACCGTCTGCCGCGTTCCTGCCGTTGCGGTTCTAAACGAGCTTGGCACGGTGGTCGATCATATCATCTCGATCGCTCGTGGCGCGCTACCCCTCCACCAGCCTGCGGCTGGTCCCCCTCCCCCTCCGGGGGAGGATTGACGTAGGTCTTCAGTGGCGGTCCCGTTGCAGCAAAGCCACACCCCCAGCTCCTCTCGCACGTGCACCCCGAGCGCCGTCTTTCAGAACTGTGACAATCCGGTTACTGATCCGCCTCGCGAACTACCGGGTTACACGGAGTCGCGCGCAGGAGGGGTGCCTGACCATTTTCCCTCGGGGGGTTTTTTGACCATGCGATCGATCGGTTCCCGCGCGGCTTTGCTGCATCTGCTTGTCGGCACATCCGTCGCCACTTTGGCGCTCACTTCAACCGCCGCGCGCGCCGAAGACGCGCCCGCCGCACCGGCCGAGGCTACTCAGGCAGCGCCGGCTCCGGCCGATACCGGCCTGCAGGACATCACCGTCACCGCGACGCGCCGCAGCGAATTGTCCAAGGACGTGCCGCTCGCCGTCACCACCATCGGCGGCGAGAAGCTCGATGTGCTCAACTCGTCGGGCCTCGACATCCGCTTCCTGTCATCGCGCACGCCGTCGCTGCAGATCGAATCGTCGTTCGGCCGCACTTTCCCGCGCTTCTACATCCGCGGCCTCGGCAATACCGATTTTGACATCAACGCCGCGCAGCCGGTGTCGGTCGTTTATGACGATGTCGCGCTGGAGAACTCGCTGCTCAAGTCGTTCCCGGTCTTCGATCTGCAGAATGTCGAAGTGCTGCGCGGGCCGCAGGGCACGCTGTTCGGCCGCAACACGCCCGCCGGCGTCATCAAGATCGATAGCGCCAAGCCCAGCGACACGTTCGGCGGCTATGGCAGCGTCTCGTGGGCGACGTACAACACCGTCAATGCCGAGGCCGCCGTGGGAGGTCCGATCGGCGGCGGCTTCACCTTCCGCGCCTCGGGCCTGCTCCAGCATCGCGACAATTGGGTGACCAACACCTCGACCACCGGCGTCGCCAACAAGAAGCTGGAAGGCTATACAGATTATGCCGGCCGCTTGCAGATCGGCTACACCTCGGGCGATTTCGACGCCCTGCTGAATGTGCATGGCCGTGGCCTGGAAGGCACCCCGCGCGTGTTCCGCGCCGGCCTGTTCCAGCAAGGCAGCAACAATTTCTCGCCCGGCTTCGATCCCAAGAAGGTCGCGATAGATGGCTATACCAGCCAGTCGCTGTCGCAATGGGGCGCGGACCTCAAGCTCAGCTATCATATTGCCGGCGCTGGCACGCTCTATTCGATTACCGGCTATGAGAAGGCAGCGGTTGAATCGACCGGCGATATCGATGGCGGCAATCGTTACGTCTTCCCCGCGCTCGGCCTGAACAACGCGCTGTTCCCCTCGAACACCGGCGGCCGCAGCCGCCCGACCGAGTTCAGCCAGGAAATCCGCTTCCAGAGCGACGAATTCGGCGCGTTCCGCGTGCAGGGCGGCGGCTATTATTTCCTGCAGAAGCTGCATTACGACGAATTCGACTATAAATTCCCGGCGACGGGCAATCGCGCCGCCGATCTCGATGCCGACATCAACCATGCCGACACCAACGAGAATTACGGCATTTACGCCTCGGTCGAATACAAGCCGGTCAAGGACCTGACACTGCGCGCTGGCGGCCGCTATTCGCACGATCGCCGCGATGATCTCGTCTCCGGCTTCTCGCCCTTCCTGTTCGGCAATGCCCTGCCGATCCGCACCAAGGCGAGCGACGGCTATGCGACCTGGGATGTGAGCGCGACTTATGCAGTCAGCCCGCTGGTCAATCTCTATGCCCGCGCCGCGACGGGCTATCAGGGCCCGGCGATCCAGGACCGCGTGACCTTCGGCTCCAAGCCGACCGCCGCCAGGAAGCAGACGACGATCTCGGCTGAGGGCGGCATCAAGGGCAGCAACGCCGACAAGACGCTGCGCTTCGCGATCGACGGCTATTATTACGACACCAAGGATCTGCAGATCACTGCGGTCGGCGGGGCCTCCAACTCGGCGCGTCTGCTCAACGCGGCGCATGCCGTCGGCTATGGCATCGAGATCGAGGCGGAAGCGCGGCCGGTGCCACCGCTCACGCTGACCGCGTCGGGGAGCTGGAACCACACCGAAATCCGCGACCCCAATATCGGCGTCTCCCCGTGCGGCGCGGCGTGCACCGTTACCAACCCCGTCGTCGGCGGCCTGGCGGTGATCAACGGCAACCCGCTGCCGCAAGCGCCCGAGTTTGTCGGCAACGTGACGGCGCGCTACGGCGTGCCGGTCGGCAATGGCGAGGCCTATATCTTCACCGACTGGGCTTATCGCAGCGAGATCAACTACTTCCTCTACGCCGCGAAGGAGTTCCGCGGTCGCTCGGAGCTGCAGGGCGGCCTCAAGATCGGCTATACGATCGGCAAGGTCGATGTCGCGGCATTCGCGCGCAACATCACCAACCAGATCCGCTCGATCAGCGCGATCGACTTCAACAACCTGACCGGCATGATCAACGAGCCGCGGATTATTGGCGGTGAGATCAAGGTTAAGTTTTGAGACCCCAATTCCTCTCCCGTTTACGGGAGAGGATAGCGCAGCTTGCCAGCTTGCTGGCTAGCGGAGCTTGGTGAGGGCGGCCACTGCGGCCAACATCGGATTTAACCCCTCACCCAGCTTCGACTAAACCTTTATTATGCAAAAACTAAGTCTGCGCAACCCTCTCCCTCAAGGGGAGATGGGTTATCAAGACTTACCCCCTCGGCTTCCGGAACCGGAACACGAACCGATCCGTCTTCCCGCGCACCGTCGGATCGAACACCAGCTTGGTGTGATCGTCGGTCGTGTTGCGCAGCAGGTCGCTCGATCCGTCGAGCACGAAGCCTGCCGCCTTGAAATCGGCCTTCACCGTCTCGGGGTCGATGCGGTGATATTTCTCCACCGTCGCGCGGGTATCGCCCGGTGCCGCGACATGGTCGATGACCGCCACCGTGCCGCCCGGCTTCACCGCGGCATAAAGCGTCTTCAAAAAGCTCGCGGGCTCGATCCGCTTAATGCCGTATTTGGTACTTTCCCAATAAAGGTCGTGATAATCGAGGTGGATCATCACGAAATCATACGCGCCTGCCGGCGCCTTGAACGCCTCGAACGGGTGGATGGTGTAGCTGACATTGTGCTCCTGCTTCATCAGCGCCGCCCAATCGGCGGTTGCCTTGGCATCGCCTTTGACGAATTGCTCGGGGTTATACGCCGTCACATGCCCGCGCGGGCCGACCGCGCGCGCGATGATCTGGGTATAATAGCCATTGCCGGCCATGATATCGGCGGCCTTGTCGCCGGTCTTGAGGCCCTCGAACGCCAGCACTTGCTCTGGCTTGCGCCCCTCATCGAGCTTGGTCGCCTCGTCGGACCGGCCCGGCGCGCTGACAGCGGCGTGGAAATCGGGGGCCGGCGCGGGCTTCGCGGTGAGCACCATCGGCGCCGCCAACGCCAGCGCGGCACTGCCCAGAAAAACTGCTCGCCTCATCATCGCTCTCCCTACCCAAGTGTCTATAGTGACTAATACAGCGACCCGGCCGCGCGGGCAATCACAATGTCGCGGGGCCTAGGCGCAGGGGTGGCAGAGGGTGTATCGTTGCGGCGATAAACAGGAGGGGAGAATGACCATGGTTCGTTCGATGCTGTTGCTCGCCATCGCCGTGCCGGTTGCCGCGCTGGCGCAGACTCAACCGGTTACGCCGCCCGCCCCGGCAGCGCCGCCGGCCCCGGCCGCAACGCCCGCGCCGAGCACCCCGCTCGACTCGCTGCTGCTCAGCGCCAAGCCGCTCGCCGCCGACGACAAGGCCGCGCCCGAACGCCTGCAGAGCGCCACCACCGCCAATTGCGCGACCCAGATCGCGGTCGAGCACGGCGCCAAATACACGATCGACCTGAAGAAAATGCAGGCCATGGCGGTCAACACCAACCTGATGATCTCCGGCGGCGGCAAATCGGTGCAGATGGTGTTCGACGGCAAGGACGGCGCGAAACAGGCCGCGAGCGCCGAGAAGTTGATTAGTGACTTGAATGATAAATGTGGGTGAGGGGGGGCTCGGCGGGCGTTAACGCTCGGGCGGATCATTGACATGCCGCGCGCCCAGATCGCGCAGCCGCTGTTGCGCAGCGGCAAGTTCGTGGGGCGGGGCGTAATCCTGATGGTCAAGCAGCACGGTGCGGTCGTCAAACATCGCCCCCTTCAGATTAGCGCCATCGAGATGCGCCCCGGTCAGGTCAGCGCCCTCGAGATGCGCCCCGGTTAGGTCAGCGCGCTCGAGATGCGCCCTTGTTAGGTCAGCGCGCTCGAGATGCGCCCCGGTTAGGTCAGCGCCCTCAAGATGCCCCCAATACAGGTTGGCGCCTTCGAGATGCGCCCGAAACAGGTTGGCGCCTTCGAGATGCGCCCGAAACAGGTTGGCGTCCTCAAGATGCGCCCAATACAGTTCGGCGCCCTCGAGATGCGCCTCGTTCAGGAAGGCTCCCTCGAGATGAGCCCGGAACAGGTTGGCTCTCTCAAGGTGCGACTCAATCAGGTAAGCGCGCACCAAGAGGCAACCCGAAAGATCAACATCGGCAAGCAGCGCCTTGCCGAAGTCACGCCATCAAAACAGGTCGCTACGCACCAGCCCTTCCGGACCGCCCGGCGCGGCTGAAAAATCGCACGCGCCTCCTCCCTCACCACCGCGCGGACCGTCCGCGTCACCGGGCCCGGCTGACACGCACCAATCGCCTCTCGAATTTGCTGGATGTTCCGCTCCGCGCGCTCGCCTCGCGATTCCCCCTCCTGCTCAGGAAAGCCACCACGCTCGACCCATTCAACGATCGCCGCCTCGCCGGTCGCCTCGGAACTCGCTTGCAACCGCGCGCGCATGAATTCCCAAGCAGGGCGGCGGAAGCTGTCGCCATATTCGCCTTTCAGGAACGGCCGCAATTGGTGGATCGCGGCGATCTGCAGCGTTTCGCGTGCCTTGGCGGGCAGCTTCTCATCGAGCGCGCCGGCGGCGCGCATCTGAATTTCCTGAAATTCTTTTAGGTTGATGTCCTTGCGCTGGTTGGCGAGCGTTTGGTTGGCGTGGATGTCGCGAAAAAGCCAGAAGACGAACGCGACCGGCGCCCCGACCAGCACCAGCGCGCCCTGCCAGGAAAGATCATCGCCGTCGCCCTTCGCCAACGTCGACAAGGCGTCGCGCAGATGACCGACCGGCACGCCAAGGTCGACCAGCACCCATACGGTAAGCGCAAAGACGAGGAGGACGATGATCGGGCGCGGCAGATGCGCCGCGAGCTCAAGCGGCTGCAGCGACTTCACCCATTGCCGCAGCCGCAGCCAGCGGACGCGCACCGCGATCCGCGCCTTGAACCGCCACTTGTTGCGCGGGCCCAGGAAATCATCGCGCCACCACTCGTGAACGCGCGAACCAATATGCCGTAGCCAAAACCAGTTATCCTCTAAGCGCCATCTCACCCGCTCTAAAAACTCCATCGCTCCCGCCCTCTTGCCCCCTTAGCCGCCGCTACCGCCCCCGCCGCGAGCTCCCTGCCATCCCCGCGCGCATCTTCTGGCTCTTCCCATAGCGCGTCTTGCGCGTGCCCGGTTTGCCCTCGTTGCTCCGCCCCATCACCGGCGCGCGGCGGTCGTCCTCGGGCAGGCCCAATTCCTGCGCTTCCAGCGACCGTATCTCATCGCGCAACCGCCCGGCTTCCTCGAATTCCAGGTCGGCGGCCGCCGCGCGCATCTTCTTCTCCAGGTCCTCGATGTACGCGCGCAGATTATGGCCGACCATGTGCTGCGGCTTGTCGTCGCCGATTTCGACCGTCACTTGATCCTTGGACGCAACATGCGCGATGATGTCGCCGATCTGGCGCTTGATCGTGGTCGGCGTGATGCCGTGCGCGGCGTTATAGGCTTCCTGCTTCTCGCGCCGCCGGTTGGTCTCGTTGATCGCGCGTTCCATGCTGCCCGTCATGCGGTCGGCATAGAGGATCACCCGGCCCTCCACGTTGCGCGCGGCGCGGCCGATGGTCTGGATCAGCGAAGTTTCCGAGCGCAGAAAGCCTTCCTTGTCGGCGTCCAAAATCGCCACCAGCCCGCATTCGGGAATATCGAGCCCCTCGCGCAGCAGGTTGATGCCGACGAGCACGTCATACACGCCCAGCCGCAAGTCGCGGATCAGTTCGATGCGCTCCAGCGTCTCGACGTCGGAGTGCATGTAGCGGACCTTGATCCCCGCCTCGTGCATATACTCGGTCAGATCCTCGGCCATCCGCTTGGTCAGCGTCGTTACCAGCGTGCGATAGCCCTTGGCGGCGACCGCCTTGCACTCCTGGATCAGGTCCTGCACCTGCTCCTCGACCGGGCGGATTTCGACCGGCGGGTCGATCAGGCCCGTCGGGCGGATCACCTGCTCGACGAACACGCCGGCCGCCTGCTCCATTTCCCACGGGCCCGGCGTCGCGGACACGCTGACCGTCTGCGGCCGCATGACATCCCATTCGTTGAAGCGCAGCGGCCGGTTGTCGATGCAGCTCGGCAAGCGGAAGCCGAACTCGGCGAGCGTGATCTTGCGCCGGTGGTCGCCGCGCGCCATGCCGCCGATCTGCGGCACCGTCTGGTGGCTTTCGTCGACGAACAGCAGCGCGTTTTCGGGGAGATACTCGAACAGCGTCGGCGGCGGCTCGCCGGGCAAGCGGCCAGTGAGGAAGCGGCTGTAATTCTCGATGCCCGCGCAACTGCCCGTCGCCGCGATCATCTCCAGGTCGAAATTGGTGCGCTGCTCCAGCCGCTGCGCTTCGAGCAATTTGCCTTCCGCCTGCAATTCCTTCAGCCGTTCGGCGAGCTCGAACTTGATCGCCTCCATCGCCTGCTTCAACGTCGGGCCGGGCGTCACATAGTGCGAATTGGCATAGACGCGGACATAATCGAGGCTGGCGACTTTCTTGCCGGTGAGCGGATCGAACTCGACAATCTCCTCGATCTCGTCGCCGAAGAACGACACGCGCCAGGCGGTATCCTCATAATGCGAGGGGAAGATTTCGAGATTGTCGCCCTTCACGCGGAAATTGCCGCGCGCAAACGCCGCGTCGTTGCGCTTGTACTGGAGCGCGACCAGCTTGCGCACGATCTCGCGCTGATCGACCACCTGGCGCTTCTTCAGGTCGAAGATCATGGCGCTGTAGGTTTCGACCGAGCCGATGCCGTAGAGGCAGCTGACCGACGCGACGATGATCACGTCGTCACGCTCGAGCAGCGCGCGCGTGGCGGAGTGGCGCATCCGATCGATCGCCTCGTTCACGCTCGACTCCTTCTCAATATAGGTGTCGGTGCGCGGCACATAGGCTTCGGGCTGGTAATAATCGTAATAGCTGACGAAATATTCGACCGCATTCTCCGGGAAGAAGCTCTTGAACTCGCCATACAATTGCGCGGCGAGGATCTTGTTGGGCGCGAGCACCAGGGCGGGGCGCTGCAGTGCCTCGATCACCTTGGCCATGGTGAAGGTCTTGCCCGATCCGGTGACGCCAAGCAGCACCTGGTCGCGCTCGCCGGCAAGCGCGGCCTGCGTCAGCTCGGCAATCGCGGTCGGCTGGTCGCCCGAGGGCTGATAGTCGGACACGAGCTTGAACGCGCGGCCCCCTTCGGCCTTGGGCGGGCGCTCAGGCCGATGCGGAACAAAGGTGTCGCCCGTCTCCGGCTCGTCGAGCGTGGTGCGAATCTGGATGGCCATGTTGGAACATATGGGGGACGAGTGGGGTGGGGGCAATGCTGACCACCCGACCAAAGTCGCATCCATCCAAGACGCCATTCCCTTCCCCATCCAAACATGGGATTATCGAATTGAAGGAAATAGGAGGGTTAGGATGCAAAAGGCCATCTGGGCACTCGCCGCCACCGCAATCACACTCACCGCGTGCGGCAATTCCACCAAGGAAAGCGCGGCTGTCACCGGCACCGTCTCGCTGCACAATGCCAGCCAGGCGCAAGTCGCCGAGCAGGTGAGCGCCGCCAACGGCGCCGGCGCGCTGATGGATCCGGGTCGCTGGGAAGGCAGCGTCAAGTTCCTCGACATGCAGGTGGCGGGTATGGACAAGCTGCCGCCCGCCATTGCCGCGCATATCAAGGCGCAGATGGGCCAGGGCACCGCCTTCGCCAGCTGCTTAACGCCCGAAGACGCCGCCGACGCCAAGCGCGCCTTTGCCGAGCATCAGCAGGGCGATTGCACTTATGACCATTTCACCATGGCGGACGGCACGATCGACGCGGCGATGACTTGCCATGTCGGCACCGCGCTCCAGAAGATGACGCTGACCGGCAGCTATTCGCGCACCGATTATCGCATCGTCAGCCAGGCATCGGGTGGCGCCGACGGTCCGGCGGGCCCGATGTCGATGAAGATGGAAATGGCCGCGCACCGCGTTGGCGCGTGCACCGGGACAGAGGATAAGCCTGGCGGCAAATGAGGCGCGCCTAACGCGCCCGGTAATAGGCCACGCGCCACATCACCACGCCGATCAGCGCGGCGGCGAGGGCGAGGATCAGGCTGGTCGCCGCCGCACTTGCCCAGCGGACGAGCGTGGTGGCGGCATCGCTGACCGGCGCGTCGACAAGATCGAAGCCATGCGTCTGCGCGGCGAGGAACACGACGAAGCCGATCACGCCGCCAGTGAGCGCGGCATGGCGCGCGCCGCGCCGGCCCGCCAGGTGCAGCACCAGCCACACCGGCGCCGCCACCGCGGTGATCGCCATCGCCGAGAGCAGCCAGCCGACGAGCAACGTCGCCACGATCGTCACCGGATCGGGCAGGCCGCCCGCTGAAACCAGCGCGACCGCCAGCAGCCCGCACAGAAACCCGCCGACGACGATCGACGCGCCGGCGCGATCGACCGATGTCTGGTAGCGGTGCAACAACAGCCTTTCGGGCATGCCACTCTTTCTTACGCCTGGGGCCGATCGAGCGGCTTGCGCGTCGCGGCCGCCTGAGATCAGTCCATTTCGGCCAAGTCTAGCGCGGCGGCGGGCCGCGCCAAGGGGTCATTGCCACGGTTCATCGCACCGTGGCGGGACAATCTGCTACTGGAGCGCCCGCACCGCCGGCGTGTCGAGGCAGCGGAGCAGCGCGTCGCGCGGCATCACAGGCTTCGGCGCGGGCGGCGCATAAGGCGCAATCTCGCGCGGCACGCCGATCGGCACGGTGTCGAACGTGCCGCCCTGGCCGGTGCACGCCATCGCCGCGGCGAGCAGCTTGGGCGGCGTGTCATACGCCTCGCGGCTCAAGTGGAACGTCCCCCAATGCACGCCGATGCCGCGCGCCGCGCCGAGCCGGCGGAACACCTCGACCGCGTCGACCGGGCCGATATGCGCCCCGCTTTCCATCTGGCCGGGCTCGAAGCGGAACGCACCGATCGGGATCAGCGCCAGGCGCACCGGGCCATAAGCCGCTGCTTCGACCGGCCAGTGCAGATCGCCCGCGCCGGTATCACCCGCAAAGAAAAGATTGCCGCCGGGGAGCGTGACAACGAAGCTCGACCACAGCGCCCGGTCGCGATCGGTGAACCAGCGGCTGCCCCAATGGTGGCTGCGCGACACGATCACGTCGATGCCCGGCCGCACATTCACCCGCCCGCCCCAGTCGCGCGCCGCCGCCTTCACGCCCGCCGCGCCGATCACCCGATCATTGCCCAGGCTGGTGACGATGACCGGATGGTCGCGCGCCCACAGCTTCTTCAGCGTGCCCAGGTCCATGTGATCATAATGGTCGTGGCTGACGAGGACGATGTCGATCTTGGGCAATTTGTCGAACGCAATGCCCGGCGCCGCCACCCGCGCCGGGCCGATGTCGAACGGCCCGCTGCGCTGCGCCCAGACGGGATCGGTCAGGATGTTGAGGCCCTGCGTCTGCACCAGCACCGTCGCATGCCCCACCCAGGTCGCGACCATGCGGCTTCCGTCGACGCGCGCCGGCGGATCGATTGGGTGGATCGCGACATGGTCGGGCCACGGCCCGCCGAGCTGACGGCCGGTCAGGTAATGGGTGATGAACTGCGCGCGCGACTGGCGGCCGGCGGGTGGCAGGACCAGCGGATCGCCATCAGGGTTGTAGAAGCGGTGCCCGTCGAAATGGCTGGTGACGGGGCCGCGATAATAGATCGCGTCCAGGAAATGCGGGACGATCGCCAACGCCAGCGCGGCGATGATCACCAGCCAGAGGAGCCCGGCGCCGAGCCGGGCCAGGATCGTCCTTGCCATGTCGGGCAAGTGGCATTGCCGGCGAATGCCTGCAAGCCCGAAGCTGCTCCCACGAACCCTCTCCCCTTGCGGGGCCGGAGCAACAACCCACTTGACATTTCCGTCGAATCGTCGTGTATACACAACAGATCGAAAAGACGGATGACGCTTCAACGATGATCTACAACCGCATTGCCCTGTTTCGCGCCGATCGTGGCTTGTCGCGCCGCGATCTCGCCGATGCGGTCGGCGTCAACCCGCAGACGATCGGCTATCTCGAGCGCGGCGATTATTCGCCCAGCCTTGAGCTCGCCATGAAGATCGCCGCGCATTTCGGCGTCGCGATCGAGGTGCTGTTTTCCTTTGACCCCTTTGAATCGGTGGCGGCTGCGCTCAGCCGCCAGGGAGACCAACGATGATCCAGTATGAAATGCCCGGCGTGAAGACGCCGCTCTATCGCGTCCGCGTGCGGCGGCTGGCGGGTTTCGCGCTCGCCGCTTACCCGATCGGTTTCGCGCTGTTCCTGGCCGGCGGCGAAGCCAGGCCCCCTGCCCCGCTCACCATCGCCGGCGCGATCACGATGTTCGTCGCGTTCTTCGCAGCGCTGCTCGTCATCCCGACCGGCGTCCAGCGCATCGCTGCCGGCGTCGAGCAGGGTCTCGACGAATTCCAGCTGGCGGCGCGGCTGAAAGCGCAATCGAGCGCCTATCGCTGGTTCTCCGGCTGGGTGTTCGTGATGGCCGCCTATGCCAATGTCGCCGCCGCGTTCGGCTGGACGATGTCGACGCAAAGCGCCGCCTTCTCCGCCATCCTGTTCTGGATCCTCACTTACTCGACCGTGCTCCCCGCTTGGTTCCTCGCCCGCGCGCTGCCGGACGCCGCGGAAGACGACGATTAAGCGCTTGCGCCCGAACGCTTAACGCAGAACAACCCGGTGATGTTCGCTTTGCTGATGGCGCTTGCGGCGCCGCTCGCCTCGCCCCCGGAGCCTGCTGCCGCGCGCGTTGCGTTCGACCGGCACCATATCGTCAGTCGGCAAGCGCGCGGGCTGGCGGACCGCGCCACGACGCGGCGAGTGACGGTTGCCGATCCGGTGCGCGTCGCGTCGGTTTCCAAGCTGGCGGTGGCGCTGGGTGTGATGCGGCTGGTCGATCAGCACCGGCTCGATCTTGATCGCGACGTTTCCGCTTATCTCGGCTGGAGGCTTGCCAACCCGGCCTTCCCCGATCGGCCGATCACCTTGCGCACTCTGTTGTCGCATACCGCCGGCGTGCGCGACGGCGTCGATTATGCGCTCGCGCTCGACGATGATCTGCCCACGGTGATGGCCCGCCACGCCGCCTGGGACACCGGACACGCGCCGGGCGCCTATTTCACTTATGCCAATCTCAATTTCCCCGTCATCGCGGCCGTGATGGAAGGCGCTACCGGCGAGCGGTTCGACCGGCTGATGGCCCGGCTGGTGTTCGCGCCGCTCCACCTCAACGCCTGTTTCAACTGGACGACCTGCCGCGACAGCACCCTCCGCCACGCCGTCGTGCTGTATCGCGCCGATGGATCAGTGGCGCGCGACGATCTCCACGGCCAGCGCCCGCCTTGCCCCGGCACCCCGGCGCATGGCGGCAGCTGCGACCTCAGCCGCTATCGCCTGGCGCGCAATGGCGCGTTCTTCTCGCCGCAAGGGGGTGTGCGGATCGGCATGACCGATCTCGCCAGGCTCGGCGCGGTGCTCGACGGGCAGCGGCCCGATTTCCTGTCGCGCGACGCGCTCAGCGCGATGACGACGCCGGTCTGGCGCTTCGACGGCAGCAATGGCGATAGCGAGCACGGCTTTTACTGCGCCTACGGGTTAGGGGTCACGATCCTCGCGCTGCCCGGCCGCCCCGCGCCATGCCGCGACGATCCGTTCGGCGACGGCCGCGTGCGCATCGGCCATGCCGGCGAGGCTTATGGCCTGCGCTCGGGCTTGTGGGTCGATCCGGCGACCGGCAAGGGCCTCGCTTATTTCGTCTCCGCCGTGCCCGACAACGCCGCGAAGGGCACCCGCTCTGCCTTCACCGCCGCCGAGGAAGCCGCGATCGACGGGCGCTGAGCCCAGCGCGGATCACGCCCCAACGAGCAGCCCTTCCTTGGCGATCTTCTCGCGCCACACCAACGGCGCCAATTGGTGGACATTGTTGCCTTCCGCATCCACCGCGACCGTGACCGGGAAGTCCTTCACCTCGAATTCGTAGATCGCTTCCATGCCCAGGTCCTCGAAGCCGACGACCTTGCTCCCCTTGATCGCGCGCGCCACCAGATACGCCGCCCCGCCGACCGCCATCAGATAGGCGCTCTTCGCTTCCTTGATCGCCTCGGTCGCCGCCGGGCCGCGCTCGGCCTTGCCGACACAGGCGAGCAGGCCCTGGTCGAGCATCATCCGCATGAACTTGTCCATCCGCGTCGCAGTCGTGGGGCCGGCGGGGCCGACGACTTCCTCACCGACCGGATCGACCGGGCCGACATAATAGATCACGCGGCCCTTGAAGCTGACCGGCAGCTCCTCGCCGCGGTCGAGCATGTCCTTGATCCGCTTGTGCGCGGCGTCGCGGCCGGTCAGCATCTTGCCGTTCAACAGCAGCCGATCGCCTTGCTGCCAGCTCTGCACGATCTCCGGCGTCAGCGTGTCGAGGTCGACGCGCTTCGCCGCTGCGTCGGGCTGCCAGTCGACCTTGGGCCACTCGTCGAGCTTGGGCGCTTCGAGATAGGCCGGGCCGGAACCGTCGAGCACGAAATGCGCGTGGCGGGTGGCGGCGCAATTGGGGATCATCGCGACGGGCTTGGACGCGGCATGCGTCGGCCAATCGAGGATTTTCACGTCGAGGATCGTCGAGAGACCCCCCAACCCCTGCGCGCCAATGCCAAGCGCGTTGACCTTGTCGTACAGCTCGATGCGCAGCGCCTCGATGTCGTTTTTCGGACCCCTCGCGCGCAACTGGCTCATGTCGATCGCGCCCATCAGGCTCTGCTTGGCGAGCAGCATCGCCTTTTCCGCGGTGCCGCCAATGCCGATGCCCAGCATCCCCGGCGGGCACCAGCCCGCGCCCATTTGCGGGACCATATCGAGCACCCAGTCGACGATCGAATCGCTGGGGTTCATCATCTTGAACTTGCTCTTGTTTTCGCTGCCCCCGCCTTTGGCCGCGACATCGATCGACACCGTCGTGCCTGGCACCATCTCGACATGGAGCACGCTCGGCGTGTTGTCCCGGGTATTGCGGCGGGTGAAGGCGGGATCGGCGAGGATCGAGGCGCGCAGCTTGTTCTCGGGGTTGAGATAGGCGCGCCGCACGCCTTCATCGACGACTTCCTGCAGCGAGCGCGCCGACTCCAGCCGGCACTCCTGCCCCCATTTGACGATCACCGTGACGATGCCGGTATCCTGGCAGATCGGCCGATGCCCCTCCGCGCACATTCGGCTGTTGGTCAGGATCTGCGCGATCGCATCCTTGGCGGCCGGGCTTTGCTCGGCCTCATAAGCCGCGCCGAGCGCGCGGATATAATCCATCGGATGGTAATAGCTGATGAATTGCAAAGCGTCGGCAATGCTTTCGATCAGATCGGCTTCGCGGATGGTCGTCGTCATCATGGGGTCCGTGGCTTCAGGGGAGCAGGCCCCATCCCTTAGCGCGGCGGCGATGCCGCGCAATCCCGGCGACCACCGTGTCGAAAAACTTGCCCAAGCTAACCAATCAGCAACCCCAGGCGCGATATTCCGCCACCATGTCGTCCCCCGAGCCCGTTCCACTGTCACTCCCGGATATGAAACTGGGTTTCTGGGAAGCGCTGGGGCTGACCGCGCCGGACGTCCGGCACGACTGGGTCGATCGCCGCGGCCAGGTGCGCCAGGTCGCCGCCACCGTCATCGCGACATTGCTCGTCCAGATCGCCGCATCGGTCGTGCTGTCCTGCGCTGCGATCCTGTCCGAATCGCTGCCGACGATCCTGTGGGTCGCTTCCGCCGCCGCCGCGGCGCTGGTCGGTGCAGGTCTGTTGGCGATCGTGCTGCTGGTGCCGCCGATGCGGCGCTGGCCGCCGCACCAGCATGTGCGGCTGATCACGGTGCTCGGCGCGCTGCAGGCCGCGGGGCTGAGCGGCATGCTGTGGGCCGCGACGCAGCTCGCGCCCGGCACACAGCAGCTCGCCGGTTTCATTGCCGCGCTCGCCGCCATGGCCGCGACCGGCATGTCGATCCACCCGATCCGCGCCGCGCTGATCGCTTTTGCTGCGGTAGTCGTCGCGTCGGTCTTCATGTTCGCCGGCATCAATGTCGCGTCGCTGATCGCGTTCGGCTGCTGGGTCTGCCTCGTCATCTCGGCCCGCCGGCTGGTGATGCTCGATTGCGAGGCGGCGCTGCGCCAGGCCCGCATCGCTGATGACGGCCGCCTCGCCGCGCAGCTCGTCCGCGAGTTCGAAAGCCACGGCACCGGCTGGTTCTGGCAGACCGATAAGGACGGCAATATCAGCTATTTGTCCTCCAAGGTCGCCGAGGTGCTGACGGTCGACGGCCAGAGCCCGATGGGTCAATCGCTCACCAGCCTGTTCCGCATGGACAATGCGACCGCCGGCACCGAGCGAACGCTCAGCTTTCACTTGTCCTCGCGCACCGCGTTCAGCGACTATTCGGTGCGCGCCGCCGCGCCGCGCCTGCACGATCGCTGGTGGTCGATTTCCGGCCGGCCAGTCACCGACGCGCTGGGCCGGTTTCAGGGCTTTGTCGGCAGCGGCAGCGACTTGACCGAAAAGCGCCGGGCGGACGCGGAAATCACGCGCCTCGCGCTGTTCGACTCGCTCACCGGCCTGGCCAATCGCCAGCGCATGCGGCTGTCGCTCGACCAGAGCCTCAACCAGCCGGGGGGCATGCGTCGCCCGACCGCGCTGTTCCTGCTCGATCTCGATCGCTTCAAGGTCGTCAACGACACGATGGGCCACCAGATGGGCGACGCGCTGCTCAAGCAAGTCGCGCAGCGGCTGCTGCGCAGCGTCGGCGACAATGGTCTGGTCGGGCGCCTGGGCGGCGACGAGTTCGAGATCATCCTGCCCGGCGAGAACAGCGCGGATCGCTTGTCGGAGCTGGCGCGCACGATCATCGCCGCCTTGTCGCAAGCCTATCTGCTCGACGGCACCTCGGTAACGATCGGCTGTTCGATCGGCATCGCGATTGCGCCCAATGATGGCGACGATTCGGAAACGCTCGTCCGCAATGCCGACCTGGCGCTTTATGCCGCCAAGGCCGATGGGCGCGGCGTCCACCGCTTCTATCGGGCCGAGCTGCTCCATGGCGCGCAGTCGCGCAAACAGCTCGAGGACGATCTGCGCGAGGCTTTGGTCGGCCAGCAATTCCACCTCGTCTATCAGCCGGTGGTGTGCACCCGCGACGAGACGATCGTCGGCTATGAAGCGCTGCTGCGCTGGGAGCATCCGGTGCGCGGCGCGATCAGCCCCGCCGAGTTCGTCCCCATCGCCGAGGATTGCGGGCTGATCGAAGCGATCGGCGAATGGGTGCTGCGCACTGCCTGCCTCGATGCGGCAAGCTGGCCGGGCAATGTGCGCGTCGGCGTCAACGTGTCGCCCATTCAGTTCGCCAATCCCGGCCTGCCGGCGCTGGTGACGAGCGCGCTCGCCAAGGCCGGCATCGCCGCCAATCGGCTCGAGCTCGAGATTACCGAGGGCGTTTTCCTCGAAGGCGGCAACCAGACCGACCAGATGTTCCGCGCGCTGAAAGGGCTGGGCATCCGGCTCGCGCTCGACGATTTCGGCACCGGCTATTCGTCGCTCGGCTATCTCAAGTCGGCGCCGTTCGACAAGATCAAGATCGACCAGAGCTTCGTGCGCGGCGCGGCGATCGGCGGCAATCGCAACGCGCCCATCATCCGCGCGATCGTGACGCTTGCCGACACGCTCGGCATGGAGACAACCGCCGAGGGCGCCGAAGCGCAGGACGAGATCGAGCTGATCCGCGAGCTTGGCTGCAGCCACATCCAGGGCTTCGTCTATGGCCGGCCGATTCGCTCGGTCGATGTCGTTCGCCAGCTTGTCGAGCAGCAGGGCCGCGCTACCGCCTCGGGCTTCCGCGTCAGCCGGGGCCCGCGCGCCGCGACGATCCGCTGGGCGATGATCGATGTCGGCGGCGTCCAGGGCGAAGTGCGCATCCGCAACCTGTCGAGCCAGGGCGCGATGATCGACGGCATCGAATTTGGCGGCCCAGCCGAAGGCACGCCGATCAGCATCGAGCTGATCGAGGGCGAAATGGTCCCCGCGCGCGTCCGCTGGGCCAGCGACGGCCGAGCCGGCATCGAATTCTTCGAAGCCTTCAACATCGAGCGCCTCGCCCAGCCCGGGGCGAGCATGCAGCCGCATTTGCGCAAGGCGGGGTGAGGTCGAGACACCCTCTATTCCTCCCCCAAACCATCCCCACGCTTTCCCCGACGAAAAATTTTCGTTTCCGCTCCGTTCTCTTGCGTTTCGCGAACGCGGGCTCAAACCATGCGTCGCGTTCGATGAGCCGTTCTTGCGGTGCCACGAAGCGAGTCAAATGAGCGACGAATTGAGTCGCCGATTTGTCATTTACGGGCTTGCGCGGCGCCGCGATTAAGCACAATCTGTGGTGGTTGAGTTCGGGGGCGAGCCCAAGAAGTGGTAGGGTGCACGGCGCGGCGGTGTTGCGGCGATCCCTTGTCCGCGCCTGGAAAACGGCGGATGGACACTTTTTGTTCTCCCCTTCGGACTCCAAAGATTGTAGGATGGGAGTTCGCTCCCGAATCGGATTGGGCAGGACCGCGGCGGCAACATCGCTCGCTCAAGCGGACCCGGTGGCAGGGGTAAGAGTAGATGGATTTTAGAGAGGGTCAGGAAGCCGGCATGAACGATCTGACGACCGCCGAGGCGGTGATCGAAGCCGCGACGACGCGCGTTGCCGCGACGGTGAAGAAAGCGAAAGCCAAGGCCAGCGAAGCCGCGCCCGCGCCGCGCGCGCCCTATCCGGTCGAGGTCGATCATTCGCGCGACGCGCGGCTCACCGATTTCGGCAAGGAAACGCTCAACGATCGCTATCTGCTGCCGGGCGAAACCTATCAGGATTTGTTCGTCCGCGTGGCCTCGGCTTATGCCGATGATGCCGCGCACGCCCAGCGGCTCTACGACTATATCTCCAAGCTGTGGTTCATGCCCGCCACCCCCGTGCTGTCGAACGGCGGCACCGGGCGCGGCCTGCCGATCAGCTGCTATTTGAATTCCGTCCCCGACAGCCTGGAAGGCATTGTCGACACCTGGAACGAGAATGTGTGGCTGGCGGCGCGCGGCGGCGGCATCGGCACTTATTGGGGCGGGGTGCGCGGCATCGGCGAGCCGGTGGGCCTGAATGGCAAGACCAGCGGCATCATTCCGTTCGTGCGCGTGATGGACTCGCTCACGCTGGCGATCAGCCAGGGCTCGCTGCGGCGCGGCTCGGCGGCCTGCTATCTCGACATCAGCCACCCGGAAATCGAGGAATTCCTCGAAATCCGCAAACCCTCGGGCGACTTCAACCGCAAGGCGCTCAATCTCCACCACGGCGTGCTCATCCCCGACGCGTTCATGGAAGCGGTGCGCGACGGCGCCGAGTGGGAGCTAAAATCGCCCAAGGACGGCAGCGTGCGCGGCAAGGTCGATGCGCGCAGCCTGTTCCAGAAGCTCGTCGAAACGCGCCTCGCGACCGGCGAGCCGTACATTGTGTTCTCGGATCATGTGAACAACGCGATGCCGCGCCACCATCGCGAGCTGGGGCTGAAGGTCTCGACTTCCAACCTGTGCTCGGAAATCACGCTGCCGACTGGCAAGGACCATCTCGGCAATGATCGCACCGCGGTGTGCTGCCTCTCCTCGCTCAACCTCGAAACCTGGGACGAGTGGAAGGACGACAAGCTCTTCATCGAGGATGTGATGCGCTTCCTCGACAATGTGCTGCAGGATTATATCGATCGCGCCGAGCCCGGCATGGCGCGCGCGGCCTATTCCGCCGCGCGCGAGCGCTCGGTGGGCCTGGGCGTGATGGGCTATCACAGCTTCCTGCAAGCGCGCGGCCTGCCGTTTGAAGGGGCGATGGCCAAGCAGTGGAATCTGCGCATCTTCAAGCACATCAAGGCACAAGTTGACGAAGCGTCGATGCATCTCGCCACCGAGCGCGGCCCCTGCCCCGACGCCGCCGATCAGGGCGTGATGGAGCGTTTCAGCTGCAAGATGGCGATCGCGCCGACCGCGTCGATCAGCATCATCTGTGGCGGCACCAGCGCGTGCATCGAGCCGATCCCGGCGAATATCTATACGCACAAGACGCTGTCGGGCAGCTTCGTCGTCAAGAACCCCTATCTCGAAAAGCTGCTCAACGAGAAAGCCAAGAACACCGACGCGGTGTGGAACTCGATCCTCGAGAAAGGCGGCTCGGTCCAGCACTTGGACTTCCTCAGCCAGGAAGAAAAGGACTGCTACAAGACCAGCTTCGAGATCGATCAGCGCTGGCTGCTCGAACTCGCCGCCGATCGCACGCCGTACATCGACCAGTCGCAGTCGCTGAACCTGTTCATCCCGGCCGATGTCGAGAAATGGGACTTGCTGATGCTCCACTTCCGCGCATGGGAGCTGGGCATCAAGTCGCTCTATTATCTCCGCTCGATGTCAGTGCAGCGCGCCGGCTTTGCGGGCGGGGTAGAAGCGGACAACACGATCGAAAAGCCCAAATTCGAGCTGGGCGCGAGCACGGATTATGACGAGTGCTTGGCCTGTCAGTAAGCGGACGGCCTGGATTTGCGCGAGCAAATCCAGGACTCGTCACGGCGACGGGTTCCCACGAAAGTATTACTTTCGTGGGGTGCCCGAGCAGCGGATCGGCATCGCCGATCCGTCTGACGGCGTGGCGGACCCTGACGCTCGCCACCTTATTCCCCCTCGCCGCCTGCGCCGCGCAAGGGAAGCCGCATGTCGAAGACTGACGACTATGGCTGGACAGACCTGGCCCCGCACTCGTCGTCCTATCTCAACCCGGCCATCGCCCGGCTGGTGGGCACGGCGCGGCGCGAGATCCTCGATGCCGGCTGCGGCAATGGCGAGCTGGCGGGGTATCTCGCCAACGCCGGTCATGCCGTGACCGGCGTCGATGGCGATGCCAACGCGATTGCGCTCGCCCGGGGCAAATTCCCCGGCGTCCGGTTCGAGGTCGACTTGTTCGACAACGATCCCCGGAACCTCAAGGCAACTGCCGACGGGCAGTTCGATATCGTCGTCAGCACCGAAGTGGTCGAGCATCTCTACGATCCGCGCGAGCTGGCGCGCTATGCCTTCGCGGCGTTGCGGCCGGGCGGGGTGCTGCTGATGAGCACGCCGTACCACGGCTATGTGAAGAACCTGATGCTCTCGGTGTTCAACCGCTGGGATCGGCACCTTGATCCGCACTGGCATGGCGGCCACATCAAATTCTGGAGCCGCGCCACGCTGGCGCGGCTGCTGCGCGAGGCCGGCTTTTCGGTGGAAGCTTTTGCCGGCGTTGGCCGCGTGCCCTATCTTTGGAAAAGCATGATCCTGACGGCAAGGCGGCCCGGCTGACCCATGGCGCGATATCCCATGCCATCGACATTCTCGGGCGCGCGGCCCTGGCGCGGGGCGGCGATGCTGGCCGGCGCCTTGGCGCTCGCCGCCTGCGCCGCGCACCAATCGGCGGCGGCCGTCGCCCCCGGCGCGCCGGGCTTCTGGCTGGGCGTGTGGCATGGCTTCATCTTCCCGGTCGCCTGGGTGATCTCGCTGTTCGTGCCCGATGTGTCGATCTACGCGGTGCCCAATAATGGCGGCTGGTATGATTTCGGCTATTTCGTGGGCGTGATGTTCCTGGGCGTCGGCTCGCACCGCACGCGCAAGGTCTATGTCGAGCGGCGGGTGCGCGGATGACCGAGCTCGTCGCCTTCTTCACCCCGCCCGCCATCATGGCGACCGTCGCCGCCGTGCTGGCGATCGCGGCGATCTGGGTGCTCACCCGCCGCGTGACGAGCGAGGCCGGTGCCTATGGCCGCCGCATCGCCGGCACGATGCTCGGCGCCGGCGCGGTGATCCTGGGCGGCTTCGCCTGGGCGATGCAGAGCTGGGGGGCGGGGCGGTGACGGACGGACGGCTGTTTCTCGCGATCGCCGCAGTGATCTGTATCGGCGTATTTTTGAACGGGCTTCGGTTTTATCGGATGAACCGCAATCCATGGAGCGGGAAATCGATCATGGGCATCCCTGTAGAGGGGGGTGATTTGTCTCGAGCCCGCGTGCGCAGGCTTGGGCTCGGGCAAATGATCGCTGCACCGCTCATGCTAATCTTATTTATTGCGCTTTGCTTCGGCCTGTTGGGACCGGTGCAGGGCATCCAAACAATCAAGTTGTAACGCGAAAGGCTGCACCCATGTCCCTTCTCTCCGCCCGCAAGACCTACAAGCCCTTCGAATATCCCTGGGCCTATGATTTCTGGAAGCGCCAGCAGCAGATCCACTGGATGCCCGAGGAAGTGCCGCTGGGCGAGGATTGCCGCGATTGGGCGCAGAAGCTCTCCGATCATGAGCGCAACCTGCTCACCCAGATTTTCCGCTTCTTCACCCAAGCCGATGTCGAGGTGCAGGATTGCTACCACGACAAGTACGGCCGCGTGTTCAAGCCCACCGAAATCAAGATGATGCTCGCCGCGTTCAGCAACATGGAGACGGTGCACATCGCCGCCTATAGCCACTTGCTCGACACCATCGGCATGCCCGAGAGCGAATACGGCATGTTCCTGGAATATCAGGAAATGCGTGACAAGCATGATTATCTGCAGCGCTTCGGAGTCGATAGTGACGAGGATATCGCCAAGACGCTCGCCATGTTCGGCGGCTTTACCGAGGGGCTGCAGCTCTTCGCCAGCTTCGCGATGCTGATGAACTTCCCGCGCTTCAACAAGATGAAGGGCATGGGCCAGATCGTGTCGTGGAGCGTGCGCGACGAAAGCCTGCACTGCGAAGGCATTGTCCGCCTGTTCCACGAATTCGTGAAGGAGCGCGATTGCCTGACCAAGGCGGTGCGCGACGACATCATGGATATGTGCCAGACGACGGTGCGGCTGGAAGACGCGTTCATCGATCTCGCGTTCGAGGCCGGCCCGGTCACGGGCATGACGCCCAAGGAAATCAAGAAATACATCCGCTACATCGCCGACTGGCGGCTGGGGCAATTAGGCATGAAGCCCATCTACCTCATCGACGAACACCCCCTGCCCTGGCTCGCCCCGCTGCTGAACGGCGTGGAGCACGCCAATTTCTTCGAACAGCGCGCGACGGAATATTCCAAGGGCGCGACGCGGGGCAATTGGAACGACGTATGGGACTCGTTCGACAAGCGGCAAAAGGCGAAGGTCGCCAAGCCGGCGAACGAGGATCTGGGCGACGGCGAGGATATGTTTGCCAAGGCAGGGATTGCGGCGGAGTAGGCGCGCCGCGCAGCGGATTAGCGGGAGCTAATCCGCGCGCCCCAGCGGCGCGCCCGGCCGGCGGCGCTACAGCGCCGACCGACGACGCGGGATTTACTCCCGCGTCGCTTTTCCATTCAATTGATGAGTTCCCGCGCTTGTTCTTTGAACAGCGCTTTTTCAAATTCGCCCACTGCGAATTCGTGGGAGGCTTGGTTTTTGGCTAGCTTCTGTGGATCAAAACGAGCCATATCCAAAACTAAGCGATATGCGCTCGCAATATCCTTCAAATTACGATCGAGAAATTCTGTCGGATCTTCGGCCCAAGCCACGCGCCCGTCAACGATTTTCATGATCCCCTTCAAACCGTACACCAATGGCATAATCAGCCCATCTGGATACCGGTGTTTGACCGGAATACCCGTGAAATGCGTGTAAGGCTGAGTGGCCACGTAATCGTTTTTGTTGTTCGCTGTCTTTCTCTTCAACGGATCAAACATCTTTACGATGCTGTTTCCACCGAACCGTCCTCCGACTGCGTTATAAGCCGCTGGAAATTCGGCATAGATTTTGTCATAGAGAGCGGGAATACCTGCCAAAACGTCAAAAGCACTAATCACTGCAACATTATGGAGTTCACGACGAGCCCCATCGGTGGGGTTGGTTACATCGTCGCGTTCCATAAGACGTTCGAATTGCTTCGAACACTCTCCTTTGTTCCTGTAGATATTCTGCGGTGCGACAGATATAGAACCGGGCAACAAGCCGGCTTCTTGGAGACGATTTAGCGGGATCCAAGCGAGCGCTATGACGTCACGGGCCTTAATCGGGCGCGTATCGTCACTCTCCCATTCGTTCGTCTTCCATTCGATCCGATCCGCAACTTTCTTTGGGAGACGATTTTTTATTTCAAGATAAAGACCCTTTTGATGACTCTTGGTTTCTTGAGTGAGCTGTGCATTATTGTTTCTTGCAGCACATATTTCAAGCAAACTGGCCTCGAATGTTATTAGAGAATCATAGTCTTCAGGGTCCGTGGGAACGAGAAGTTCAACAGGAACCAGAAAATCAAGATCGTTCTTTATTTCTTCAACTGCGGACCGATTCCTCTCCCAAGCGTCACGAAGATCTTCCCAGAGTTTGATTTGTTTAATCTCGGATTCTGTAGCCACATAACTTAGAATGTGAATGCCGATGGCCAGCATGTTATGGCCACCATCAAGAATCCCTTCTGCCGAGGGATCACCAAATTCCAACTCGTAACGATTACGCTCTAGGGACGAATACGCTGACGCTCCAAGCAAGACACCCTTGGACTTAAAGTGAAACAGCTTAGGCGTCTCGGTCAGCGTCTCTAAGATGTCGGCAGTTACCGACCCAACCTTCGCAGATCGGGGATTGGCCTCAAGATCGAGGCCGTCGAAAAGTGGGAACAAGTTTCGTGCTGGAACGAAGCCGATGATCCGCTTGATTGGGCCATCCGTCTGCTCGTTCACGATCGCAAAGCGAATAATAATTTTAGGTGTCATGGCCAGTTCCTCAAAAGAGGGACTGGTCCCGGCCAGTGTCGACCACATTTCGCGCCGACAAACGCCATCCGGCGTCGATTTCTAACCAGAACCAAATCCGCGGTTCTTTGCGCTTCCGTCCGGAAGCACAATTATGGTTCCAGAGATTGCAACCCAAGTCAAGGTTCCTGCTAACTGCCCGAACCCTGTCCTACACCGCCCACCAAGCATACCCTCCCCGCTCCTGCACTCAGCCGAAGGAGCACTGCCATGGCCCGTCGTCGCCGCGAAGCGCCCGAGATGTCGAACGAGGAGTTCGACGCGTGGACCGCCGCCACCAACAACATCGATGCCAGCCGCACCGCTGCCGATGAGGAAGGCGGGCCGCGCTTGTCGCTCGTCCGCATCGTCGATCGCGCCGCGCCCGAGCCGACCGACTTGCTGCCGACCGATATGCTGCCCTCCGTACCCACCCCCGCAGCCGAACCGCTCGACGGCGTTGCGCTGCCCGATAGTCGCAAGCGGCTGAAGGGGTGGAGCGTGCAGCGCCAGCGGCTGTTCCTCGATGTGCTGGCGGAAACCGGCTCGGTCCATCTCGCCGCGACCGAAGCGCGGCTGTCCGCGCGCAGTGCCTATCGGCTGCGCGCGCGATCGCCCGCCTTCGCTGCCGCGTGGGACACCGCCGAGCAGCTCGCGGTTGGTCGCCTCTCCGCGCTGGCGTTCGATCGCGCGATCAACGGCCGCACCGAGCAGATTTGGGAAAGCGGCGAGCTCGTCGTCGAAAAGCGCTTGCCGAGCGACAAGCTGCTGATGTGGCTGCTTGCCCGGCTCGATCCCCGCCGCTTCGCCGCCCCCTGGGAAATGCGCAACGATCTGGCGGCCGATCCGCAGACCACCGCCCGCACCGCGTTCAGCACACAGCTCGAAAAGCTGACCGATGTCACCGCGGATTAGGGGGCCCCATGGTCAGTGCGAACATTAGGGAACATTCGCGTGATTATTAGGGTTCATCAGTTGCTTAGCGATGCGCCTTCACCAGCGTCACCGGCTGGAATTCGCCCAGGCCGCAGCTCGCGCCGCCGACATCGGGCGGCGAGTGGATGACGGTGATGATGTCGGTCGAGCACAGCTCGCTCTGGCTGGTCGCGTAGCCGAAGCGCTCCTCAAACCCCAGCTCGGGGCAGGAATTGGGCAGCGTGTTGCGATAGACTTTGCCGCCGCTCATCACGAAATCGATCACCTGGTCGCTGCGCACGCGCGACTCGCGGATCTGGTAGAGCGGCACGCAGCTGACCGGCTTGCCGGCGGGCGTGGCTTCGGGGATTTGCGGCGCATCCGCCGCGGCAAGCGTGAGCGGGGCGAGCGGCAGCAGGGCAAGCATCTTACGCATGGGCGGTTGCTCCTTTCGCTTTGGGCGCGCGCGGCGCCGGCGTCTTGGGCTTATAGGCGCACAAATCGGCGACCGGGCAACGCCAGCATTCCGGCGTGCGCGCCTTGCAGATGTATCGGCCGAGCAAGATTAACCAGTGATGAGCGTGGACGCGGAACGGCGCGGGCGTTGCCTTGTCGAGCTTCTTTTCCACCGCGAGCGGCGTCTTGCCGCGCGCGAGGCCGGTGCGGTTGCCGACGCGGAAGATGTGCGTGTCGACCGCAAAGGTCTCCGCGCCAAACGCGACATTCAAAACGACATTGGCCGTTTTTCGGCCCACGCCGGGTAATTTTTCAAGGGGGTCGCGCTCGGCCGGCACCGCGCCGCCATGCTGCTCGACCAGGATCTGCGACAGCGCGATCACGTTCTTGGCCTTGGCATTGAAAAGCCCGATTGTCTTGATGTGCTGCTTCAGCCCATCCTCGCCGAGCGCGAGCATCTCGGCGGGCGTTTTGACCGTCTCGAACAGCCGCCGCGTCGCCTTGTTGACGCCGGCATCGGTCGCCTGCGCGGAGAGCACGACCGCGACGAGCAGCTGATAGACATTGCCATAAGCGAGCTCGGTCTCGGGATGCGGATTGTCCGCCGCCAGCCGCGCGTAGAAGTCGATGACCTGTGCCTTGTTCATCGTCTGGCGTTTATCGCGCGGGTCAGATGCCGAGCACCTGGTTCATCTGGTAGCGACCAGCGGGCTTGCCGGCGAGCCACAATGCGGCGGTGATGGCACCGTGCGCAAATATGGCGCGGTCCTCGGCGCGGTGGGTGAATTCCAGCCGCTCGCCATTGCCCGCGAAGATCACGCTGTGGTCGCCCGCGACCGTGCCGCCGCGCAGTGAGGCGATGCCGATCGTCCCGCTCGCCCGATCCCCCGACAAGCCGGCGCGGCCGATGACGCCCAGCTCGCCCAGGCTCGCGCCGCGCCCCGCCGCCGCGGCCTCGCCGAGCATCAACCCCGTGCCCGACGGCGCATCGACCTTGGCGCGGTGATGCATCTCGACGATCTCGATGTCCCAATCGGCGGGCAGCCGCTCGGCCGCCTCGCGGACCAGCTGGAGCAGCAATGTCACGCCGAGCGAGGTGTTGCCGGTCTGCAGCACCGCGATGTCGCGCGCCGCCGCGTCGACCAGCGCCAGATCAGCAGCGCCGAGCCCGGTCGTGCCGATCAGGATCGGCGTGCCCGCCGCTTGCGCTGCCACCAGATTGCCGGCGAGCGCGCCGGGCACGGTGAAGTCGACCAGCACATCGGCTGCCTTGGCGAGCGGCGCCGGATCGCCGCCGGCATCGATCCCGCCCGCGAGCGTCGCGCCATAATCCTCGATCAGCGCGGCGATCGCGCGACCCATCCGCCCCGCGCTGCCCAATATGCCGATTGCGGTCATCTCGCTGGATTCGCCTCTGCTTCACCCCGCGCGTTCCATGGCAGAGCGCGGGCGAAGCGAACAGGGCTTAACTGTCGCTGGCGCCCAAAATGCTGCCCAGAATGCCGCCGATCGCCGCGCCCGCCGCACCGCCACCGGCAAGCCCGCCGATGCTGCCGCCAAGCCCCGCGCCGCGCACCTCACGATCGCCCGGCAGATGCCGCGCAATCTCTTCGGCGAGGTTGAGGATCGGCATCGATTGCAGCCAGATCTTGCCCGGCCCGGTCAGCGTCGCGAGGAACAATCCCTCGCCACCGAACAGCACGTTGCGGAAGCCGCGCAGCATCTGGATGCTGGTCTGCACGGTCGGTTCCTGAATGCCGATATGGCCAGCATGGACGAGCAGCCGCTCGCCGGGGAGCAACGTCTTCTCGACCACCTCGCCCGACAGATCGAGGAACACCGTGCCCGGCCCGGTCACCTTCTGCAGGATGAAACCCTCGCCCGCGAACAGCCCGGCGCCGAAGCGCTGCTGGAACGCGATCTCCAGCTGCACCGACATCTCCGCGCACAGGAAGGTCTCCTTGCGGCAGATCAGCGATTGCTGCGGCAACAGCTTGACCGCGATGATCTGGCCCGGGAAACGCGGTGCGAAGGCGACATGCCCGGCTTGCTCGGCAGTGAATTCGGTGACGAACAGGCTGCCGCCTGAAAGCGCCCGCGCCAGCCCGGCCAGGATGCCGCCGCCAGTGTGGGTGTCCATGCGGATGCTGTCGGTCATCCACGCCATCTGGTGCGTCTGGCTGTAGAGCCGCTCGCCCGGATCAAGGTCGATCGAGACGGTCTGCATCGTCGTGCCGGAAATTTCGTAGCGCATGGCAGGCATTCCCTAATTGGTTCGCTGGTGCCTTATACCGCTAATACGCAGTGCTGTCGCGGGAAAGTTATGCGCGGCAATGCAATCGTCACCCCGGGCTTGACCCGGGGTCCCGCTTCTCCAACCGGCTGGTAATAGCGGGACCCCGGCTCAAGGCCGGGGTGACGAAGATATATGGCCTCTCAGCGCTGCTCGAACGCCCGAACGCCCGGGCCCAGCTGATTGGCGCCGATTAGCAACCGCTCGCGGCTTACATCGGCGACCAAAGCCGGGTTCTTGCTCTGGCCTGGCGCGAGGCTGGCAGCGTTGCCTTCAACTCGCAATCCGGCCGAGCGGTATTTGCGCTGCTCGGCGGCGACCGCGATGAATGCGGTCCAGTTTTCCTTGTCCGGCCCTTGCACGAACGTGTTGGCCGCGATCACCCCCGTGGCACCCTCGGGCAAGTCGATCGCGTAATTGGTCTTGTGGCCGGCCGAATCGTCGAAGCTGTTGTCGGTGATCACCACCTGCGGCACGCGCAGCTTGACATAATGGCCGCCGCGCCCTCGCTCGAACCGCGACTTGGTGACGCGCACGATGCCGGTCGAGGCGAGGTAGATCGAATGCGCGCAATCGACCGACTCGTCGCACTGGCCAAGGCCCGAAAAGGTCGAGTGATCGATGGTGATCGTGGTCGGCTGGTCGGTCGCGCCGAGAATACCTTCCTGGCTGTCGAGGAACATCGAGTTGGTAACGGTCAAGTCGCCGATCTCGATGCGAATGCCCGCGCCATTGCCGTCATGCACGCGCATGTTGCGGAAGACGATGCCGTCGACCGTCGACCCCGCACCGCGCAACACCAGCGCTGCCTTGTCTTCGCACGTCGCCCCGTCGAAGATCACCGAGCCCGGCTGCACCGCACGGAAGGTGATGTGCCCCGCCTGCTGGATACCGCACTGGTGATAAGTCCCCGGCGCGATCAGGATCGTCGCGTCATGGCCGCGGATCGACATCAGCGCATCCTGCAGCCGGGCAAAGCTCTGCCCGGTTTCGCGCACGGTGAACGGCGCGCCCGTCGCCTGAGCCGCCGCCGGCGCGGCCATCGCCAGCAGCAACAGCGCGAACAGATTTCGCTTGGGGCCTATGTCCATAACCGGTGACATGCGCCGAAGCGTGCGGGTTGTGAAGGCAAATAGGTGGTAAACGCTACCGCCAGATCGGTTGAACCTCCTGATCGGGCGAATACATCGTCAGATATTGCACGAGCCGCGGCCGCGCCGATCGATTGGGGCTGGCGCCGTGCGGCAAATCCTGCCGCCAGATGATCAAGTCACCGGCTTTGCCGGGCACCCGTACCGCCTGCGCCGACAAGTCGATTGCGCGCGGATCGGCATCGCCCAGATCATGCAGCCATTGCTCGATGCGGTGGTGGAAACCCGGCACGAGCTGGAACGCGCCCTGATCGGCGGTGGTGTCGGTCAGATAGAGCACGCCTTGCGTCGAAAACGGGATCGGCGTCGCCAGGCTGACATCCCAATGCAGTGGCGATCCCCGAAACGGCCGGCCTGTGGCGAGCGGCGGATTGAAGCCCAGCCGGTCGATCGTCGTCCACAGATCCGCCGTGCCCCATAGCTGCGCAAATGCCTCGTGGACGCGCGGCGATCGGCGCGCCACCTCGAGCAGCGGATGCTGGAAGCGCGGGATCATGATGCCCTCCAGCGCGTCATCGCCCCAGCTGGCCGGGTCATCGGGCGAGCCACCCACGGCATCCCACACCAGCCCCGCCACAGCTGCGGCGGCATCGGCGTCGATCGCGGCCCTGAGGATGACGAAGCCCTGTTCGTCCCACTGCGCCAGATTCTCCGCCGAAAGGACCGGCAGCGCGGCATCGATCGCCGCCAGCATCGCCGCTGCTTCGGGCGGCAGCGGATCGCCGCGATACCAATGATGGTAGCGCGCCAGCCTCACCGGGTCGGGGGCGCCCGCCGTCGCTACGATCCAGGCGCGGAAATCGGCGAAGCTCGGCCGCTCGTCGAGCAGCTGCCGAATCGTCTGGACATTGCCGAGGCCGAGCATGTCGAGCAGCACGCGCTCCGCCATGGGCCGCGCATCGGGCGCGGCGTCGCCATGGACATAGCGGCGCCACAGCGCTTCAAGCCCCGCCACCTCCGGTAGCAGCGTATCGCCCTTGCCAGCACATGCGATTTCACCGACCGTTACGCTTGCCGCACGACTCGACGCGGTTGATAAGGTGGAGGAATTCTGCATGACTTCCGGTAATCCAAACTTCCCGATCAGCACCGCAGTGGTCAACTGGTTTGATAAATCGGGTGGCCTGCACATCCGCGTCTATTCGTCGGACGGCTACACCGTAACCGAAAGGTGCAGCGACGCGGGCGGCCCCGGCTGGCAGACCGGCCAGTTCAACCAGCCCGGCGTCAACGTGTCGGCCACAGTCTGGACCGCATCCGACGGCGCGCATATCCGGGTCTATTGCACCATCAACGATGTAACGACCGAGTGGTGCAGCGACCCCGGCACCGGCTGGACCAAGGGCAGCTACACGACTCGCTGATGCGGCGGCGCGGCGCGGGTCAGTCGAGATTGGGCCGCAGCCACCGCCGCGCCGTCTCAAGATCGACGCCGCGCCGCGCCGCATAGTCAGCCACCTGATCCTCGCCGATCCGCGCGACGCCGAAATAGCTCGCTTGCGGGTGGCCGAAGTAAAAGCCGCTGACCGCGGCCGTCGGCAGCATCGCGAAGCTTTCGGTCAGCGAAATGCCGGTCGCCTTGTGCGCGTCGAGCAGCTTGAACAGGATCGGCTTCAGGCTGTGATCGGGGCAAGCGGGATAGCCCGGCGCGGGGCGGATGCCGCGATATTGTTCCTTGATCAGTGCTTCATGATCGAGCTGCTCGCCCTCGGCATAACCCCAGAGCGAGGTGCGGACATAACGGTGCAGCCGCTCGGCAAAGGCCTCGGCCAGGCGGTCCGCAAGCGCCTTCAGCAGGATATCTGAATAGTCGTCGATCGCTGCCTTGAAGCGCGCGAGATGCGGCTCGATGCCGTGGATGCTGACCGCGAAGCCGCCGATCCAGTCGCCATCGGGGCTGATGAAATCAGCGAGGCACATGCTCGCCCGCCCTTCTCGCTTGGCGATTTGCTGGCGGAGGAACGGCAGGCGGACATTCTCCTCGCTATCGAGGTGGAGGATCACGTCGTCGCCTTCCCGCGCGCACGGCCACAGCCCGCAGACGCCGCGCGCGGTGAGCCATTTTTCCTCGATGACGCGGTCGAGCATCTTTTGCGCGTCGGCGTACAGGCTGGTCGCGCTTTCGCCGACCACCGGATCGGTCAGGATCGCGGGATAATTGCCGTGGAGTTCCCAGGCGCGGAAGAACGGCGTCCAGTCGATATAGTCGCGCAGATCGCGCAAGTCCCAATCGGGAAAGCGGTGGACACCGGGCAGGATCGGGCGCGGCGGCTTCAGCGCGAAGTCGGTGTCGAAGGCATTGGCGCGCGCGTCTTCGAGGGAGAGCAGTTCATTCTGTCCCTTGCCCTCGCGCGCCAGCCGCACGGCTTCGTAATCGGCGGCGGTCTTCTGGACGAAATCGTCGCGAATGGTATCGCTGACCAGCGTTGACGCGACGCCAACCGCCCGGCTGGCGTCGAGGACATGGACGACCGGACCCTTATAAGCCGGCGCGATCTTGAGCGCGGTGTGGACCTTGCTCGTCGTCGCCCCGCCGATCAGCAGCGGCATCGTCATCCCGGCGCGCTGCATTTCCTCCGCGACCGTTACCATCTCGTCGAGGCTCGGGGTGATGAGGCCCGACAAGCCGATCATGTCGGCATCATTGTCGTTGGCGGATTTGAGGATGTCGGACCACGGCACCATCACGCCGAGATCGACGACCTCGAAGCCGTTGCACTGGAGGACGACACCGACGATGTTCTTGCCGATATCATGCACGTCGCCCTTGACCGTCGCCATGATAATTTTGCCCTTGCCGCGCGCGCCGGGCTCCTTGGCGGCTTCGATATACGGCAGCAGATGCGCGACCGCCTTTTTCATCACCCGCGCCGATTTCACCACCTGTGGCAGGAACATCTTGCCAGATCCGAACAGGTCGCCGACCACGTTCATGCCGTCCATTAGCGGGCCTTCGATCACTTCGATCGGGCGGGCGTGGTGCTGCCGGGCTTCTTCAGTATCCTCGACGACATATTGGTCGATGCCTTTGACCAGCGCGTGCTCGAGCCGCTTGTTGACGCTCCACCCGCGCCACTCCGCCGCCTGCTTCTCGGCTACCGCATCGGTGCCGCGATAGCGCTCGGCGAGCGCGACCAGCCGCTCGCCGGCATCTGGATCGCGGTTGAGGATGACATCTTCGCAGGCGGTGCGCAGTTCAGGATCGATCGTGTCGTACACGTCGAGCTGGCCGGCATTGACGATTGCCATGTCGAGCCCGGCAGGGATGGCGTGGTAGAGGAACACCGAGTGCATCGCCCGGCGCACCGGCTCGTTGCCGCGAAAGCTGAATGACAGGTTGGAGAGCCCTCCCGAGATATGGACGTGCGGGCAGCGGGCCTTGATCTCGCGGCACGCCTCGATGAAGTCGACCGCGTAATTATTATGCTCCTCGATCCCCGTCGCGACGGCGAAAATGTTGGGATCGAAGATGATGTCTTCGGGCGGAAAGCCGATGCCGGTGAGCAGCTTGTAGGCGCGCTCGCAGATTTCGACTTTACGCGCCTGGGTATCGGCCTGCCCCACCTCGTCAAACGCCATGACGACCACAGCGGCGCCATAAGCCAAGCATTTGCGGGCCTGCGCGAGGAACGGCGCTTCGCCTTCCTTCATGCTGATCGAATTGACGATCGGCTTGCCGCTCACGCACTTCAGCCCCGCCTCGATCACCGACCATTTCGACGAGTCGATCATGAAAGGCACGCGGGCAATGTCAGGCTCGGCGGCGATCAGTTTGAGGAACGTGACCATCGCCGCCTCGGCGTCGAGCAGCCCCTCATCCATGTTGATGTCGATCACCTGCGCGCCGTTCTCGACCTGCTGGCGTGCGACTTCGACCGCCTTGGCATAGTCGCCGGCCATGATCAGCTTCTTGAACGCCGCCGAGCCGGTGACGTTGGTGCGCTCGCCGATGTTGACGAATTGGGCGGTTGAGATGGGCGTGGTCATTCAATCCTCGTCATCCCAGCGAAGGCTGGGATCGCAAGCCGCGAGGGCTCGCCAGTAAACAAAACGACCCCAGCTTCCGCTGGGGTGACGGTCCTATTTCATGCCGCCATCGTCATCGGCTCCAGCCCCGCAAGCCGCGTCCGCACCTCCGGTGTCGGCAGCGCGCGCGGCGGCAGGCCGGCGACCGCTTCGGCAATCGCGCGGATATGATCCGGCGTCGAGCCGCAGCAGCCGCCAAGCACATTGACCTGGCCGTGGTCGGCCCAATCATTGACCAGCGCGGCCGTCGTCGCGGGAAGCTCGTCATAAGCGCCCAGTTCGTTGGGCAGGCCGGCATTGGGATAGACCATGATCAGCGCGTCGGCGATGGCGGCGAGGGATTTGACATGCGGGCGCAGCTGTTCCGCCCCGAACGAGCAATTGAGCCCGATCGTCAGCGGCCTGGCATGCCGCACCGCGTGCCAGAAAGCCTCGACGGTATGGCCCGACAGATTGCGGCCGGAGAGGTCGGTCAGCGTCATCGACAGCATGATCGGCAAGTCGCGGCCCAGCGCCTCACCCGCCTCGATCGCGGCCATCACGCCGGCTTTGGCATTGAGCGTGTCGAACACCGTTTCGATCAGGATGAAATCCGCCCCACCCTCGACCAGCGCGTCGATCTGCTCGCGATACACGTGCTTCAGCTCGTCGAAATCGATCTCGCGAAAGCCGGGATCGTTGACGTCGGGCGAGAGCGACAGCGTCTTGTTGGTCGGCCCCAGCGCGCCGGCGACAAAGCGCGGGCGTCCATCCCTGGCCTCGAACTCGTCCGCCACCCGCCGCGCCAGCTTCGCGCTTTCGACATTGATGTCGCGCACCAGATGCTCGGCGCCATAATCGGCCTGGCTGATGCGATTGGCAGAGAAAGTGTTGGTCTCGGCGATGTCGGCGCCCGCTTCGAAATAGGCGCGGTGAATCGCTTCGGGCACGTCGGGCCGAGTGAGCGCCAGGATGTCGTTATTGCCCTTCTGGTCGCGCGCCAGGCCGAGGTCACCGGCATAGTCCGCCGCCGCCAGCTTGCACCGCTGGATTTCGGTGCCGAAGGCGCCATCGGTGATCAGGATGCGCTTGGCGGCTTCGGCCAGGAATTGCTCGCGTTTGGTCATATCAGGTCCTTCGTCACGCTGCCGCCTGCTCGACCGACGCTACCGCGCGGTGGCCGAGCAAATGGCAGATCGCAAACGCCAGCTCGGCGCGGTTGAGCGTGTAAAAATGGAAATGCCGCACGCCGCCCGCATAAAGGCGGCGGCACAGCTCGGCCGCGATCGTCGCCGCGACGAGCTGGCGCGCGGCGGGGTGATCGTCGAGGCCCTCGAACAGCGTGCCCATCCATGCCGGCACCGCCGTGCCGCACATCGACGACATGCGCTGCACGCTCGCAAAATTCATGACGGGCATGATGCCGGGCACGATTTCAGCATCGATTCCCGCTGCCGCCGCCGCATCGCGGAAGCGGAAGAAGGTCTCCGCCTCGTGGAAAAACTGCGTGATCGCGCGCGTCGCGCCATTGTCGAGCTTGCGCTTCAGATTGTCGAGATCGGCAGCGGTACTCGGCGAATCGGGGTGACTTTCGGGATAGGCGGCGACCGATATCTCGAACGCGTGGCGCCGCTTGAGCCCCGCCACCAGATCGGCAGCGTTCTCATAACCGCCCGGATGGGTCTGATATTTCTCCCCCGCGCGCGGCGGGTCACCGCGCAGCGCGACGATATGGCGCACGCCGGCCTCCCAATAGGCATCGGCAATCGCATCGATCTCGTCGCGCGTCGCTTCGACGCAGGTCAAATGCGCGGCCGCGGGGATGCCGGTCTCGCGCTGAATACGCGCGACGGTCGCGTGGGTGCGCTCGCGCGTCGAGCCACCGGCGCCATAAGTCACCGAGACGAAACGCGGCTGCATTGGGGCGAGCGTGGTGATCGCCTCCCATAATTGCTCGTCCATCTTCGCGCTCTTGGGCGGGAAGAACTCGAAGCTCACCGCTGCGTCACCCGCCAGATCGGCGAACAACGGCGCATCGAGCGCGCGGCGCGCTTCCTCAAGCTCGGCGACCGACTTTATCATGCTGCCTTTACCTCTTTCAGCGGCGCGCCGAGCTTGCGCCCCAGCCATAATTTCACGGTGAGTTCCCCACCCTCCAGCGTTTCGATCCGCGCCATGGCGAGCCCCGCCGCATCGAACCAGCCGGCAATCTGTTCGTCGGAAAAGCCGAGCCGGGCGTGCGCGTCTCGCGTACGCAATTCCTCGCGGTCATGCGACGCGAAGTCGGCGATCAGCAATCGCCCGCCGGCGCTCAGCACGCGCGCCGCCTCCAGGATCGCCGCACCTGGTTGCTGCGCAAAGTGAAGCACATGGTGGATGATCGCGAGGTCCGCCGTGCCGTCGCCGAGCGGCAGTGCGTAAAGATCGGCCTGGCGCAACTCGGCATGGTTCAAGCCGCGCTCGGCGAGCTTGGCGCGCGCCAGCCGCAACATTTCCGAACTGCGATCGATGCCCAGCGCCTGCTCCGCCGCGCCGCCGAACAGCTCGAGCATCCGTCCGGTGCCGGTGCCGATATCGATCAGCTGATGGACACGCGGGCCCTGCGCATTGTCCAGCGCGAGCACCGCGCCGATCGCCGCTTCGACATCGGAATCGGCGACGTGGAGCGAACGGATCGCGTCCCATTGCGCGGCGTTGGTCTCGAACCACGCGTTGGCGGCCGCCGCACGGTCGGCGCGGACGGCGGCAAGCCGCGCGGCGTCCGCAACGGCCCAATGGTCTGCCTCGTCCCCCCGCCAGGCATCGAGCGCGGCGAGCACCGGCGCAACGCGATCGGGCTTGCCGAGCGCCACGAACACCCAGCTGCCTTCCTTGCGGCGCTCGGCAAGCCCGGCGTCAGACAGGATCTTGACGTGGCGCGAGACGCGCGGCTGGCTCTGCCCCAGCACTTGCGCCAGCTCGCCGATCGACAACTCCATCGACTGGAGCAGCGCCATGATGCGCAGCCGCGTCGCGTCGGCAAGCGCACGGAAGATGTCGAGAGCAGGCGTCATCGTGAATCAAGATATAAAGATATCTTTATATCAGTCAACGCGCGTCATCGCTTGCCGCTCGTTCGCTGGGTTTCTAGACTGAGCCTAAGCCTCCCGCCCAACCGGTTAGTCGAAGGAGCCCCCTATGTCCGCCGCCCGCCCTGCCCTTGCGCTCATCGCTTTGCTCGCACTTGGGGCCTGTGGGTCGACGGCACGCAACGAGGCTGGCGAAGCGGGCTCGACCGTCGCGGCCGATCCCAACGCGACGATGGCAGAGGCGGTGCGCGACGTCGACGCCGCCGGCGACAAGGCGCTGGGCGGCAACGAAGCCGATGTCGGCAATGCCTCCGCCGCGATCGGCAATGCCGATAGCGCCAGCGAAGATCAGGAATGATCGCGCGTTCGGCCGCCTTGGTCGCGATGGTCGCGGCGGCGGGTGTGCTGGACGGCTGCGGCCGGGGAACCGATGCGACCGGCGCGTCGTATAGCGAAGCACGTCAACTCGACGACTCCGCCAAATCGCTCGATGCCGCACAGGGTAATGCCGTGGCCGCCAACGCTAGCTCCGACGAAGCAGCCGATGCCAACGCCGACCAGGGAGATACCGCGCAATGACCACGCTTCGCCGGCTCGGCAGCACCGATCTGATGACGCCGCCGCTGGTGCTCGGCGGCAATGTGTTCGGCTGGACCGCCGACGCGGGCGAAAGCCACCGCATTCTGGACGCGTTCGTCGCCGGCGGCGGCACGATGATCGACACGGCCGACGTCTATTCGGCGTGGGTGCCTGGCCACAAAGGTGGCGAATCGGAAACCGCGATCGGTGACTGGCTGCGCGCCTCGGGCAAGCGCGGCCAGGTGCTGATCGCGACCAAAGTCGGCATGCTGCCCGGTGAAGGCGGCGAGAAGCTGGCACCCGCGCGGATCGCAGCAGCATGCGAAGCGTCGCTCAAGCGGCTCGGCGTCGAGACGATCGACCTCTATTTCGCGCATCAGGATGATGAGGCGACGCCGCAGGAAGCGGTGCTCGAAGCGTTCGGCAAGCTGATCGCCGGGGGCAAGGTGCGGGTGATCGGCGCGTCCAATTTCCATGCGGGGCGGCTGAAATCGGCGCTCGATCTCGCGCGGTCGCACGGCCTGCCGCATTATCACGCGCTCCAGCCCGAATATAATCTGGTGAGCCGTCACAAATTTGAGGGCGAGCTGCAGGATTTGTGCGTCGAGCATAATATCGGCGTCGTGCCTTATTATGGCCTCGCCTCGGGGTTTCTCACCGGCAAATATCGCAGTGAGGCGGATCTTGGCAAAAGCGTGCGCGGTGGCCGCATGCCGGCGTTGCTGACGGGCAAGGGAGCGGCGATGCTCGCCGCGATGGACGCGATTGCCGAGGAAACGGGCGCGACACTGGCACAGATCGCACTTGCCTGGCTTGCCGCGCAAGCCGGAGTCACCGCGCCCATCGCTAGCGCGACATCGGTCGCGCAGCTGGAGGAATTGCTTGGCGCAATCACGTTGACGCTGAGCAAAGATCAACTCGACCGACTGACCGTTGCCGGCGTCTGACCCACGCCAACCCCGCTGAAATGAATCGATTTTGCCGCGCCGCCCAACCCCGCCACGCCTTTCTGCAGGCTGAATCGAGCCCCTTTATGGGCCGAATTGCGACGATACGTGCATTTTTTCCTATTCAATGCGTGGGGATTGCTATTAAAGGGGCCTCGGACTCCACGTCGGGCGAAGCCGACGACGGCAGGGGTCGCCGTGATTAATGCTTAAAGCCACTGGGAGAATACCATGAAGAAGATCATCACCGCTTCGCTCGTCGCCGCCGCCGTTGTCGGCCTGTCGGCTTGCAAGCCGACCACGACCACCAACGACTCGACGAACACGACCGACACGATGACCACCACCAACACGACCGACGCGATGGCGACTGGCAACGACGCGATGATGTCGACCAACACCACCACGACGACGACGAACACGACCGACGCGATGGCGACGGGCAACGACGCGATGGCGTCGAACGCTCACTAAGAGCTTGGGCGAGCCCGCCGACGCTTGGCGCGGCGGGCCTTCGCTATCGGTAAAGAGCCGCGCGGCGCACTATGCACCGCGCGGTTTTTTATTGGCAGGTGCCCCGGTCGTTGCACCGCCGGTCGATAGTCCGGCTCGCCACGCCCCAAGCAACGCTTGTTATCCCAGTGATTGGCTAGGGATTATGGTCGAGGGAATCGCCGCTTACCTCCCAGGAGCGCGATGTTACCCCTAAAGGCCCGGCCAGCCCGCCGGGCCTTTCTTTAAGCGGCATCAGGGGAGACGGTCGTAACCCCGGCCTTGAGCTGGGGTCTCGTTTTTTCGGCCGGTGGATGGTGGCGGGACCCCAGGGGTAACTGCAAGAGGTGTTGATCGCGGCCGCCGCGGCAAAGCCGCGTCGGTCGGATGGGCGTGATCGCGGTCGCGGATTAGCCTGCGCTAATCCGCTGCATCACGCCGCGAACTGGTTCATCGTGTTGTGGGCGCCGCCAGCCTTCAGCGCTGCCTCGCCCGCGAAATATTCCTTGTGGTCGTCGCCAATGTCGCTCCCCGACATATTCTGGTGCTTCACGCACGCGATGCCCTGGCGGATTTCCTGGCGCTGGACGTTCTTGACATAGCCCAGCATCCCCGCCGCTCCAAAATATTCGCGCGCCAGATTGTCGGTCGAGAGCGCCGCGGTGTGATAAGTCGGCAGCGTGATCAGGTGGTGGAAAATCCCCGCCCGCGCCGAGGCGTCTTTCTGGAAGGTGCGGATGCGCTCATCGGCCTCCGCCGCCAGCTCGGTCTCGTCATAATCGGCGCTCATCAGCTTGGCGCGATCATAAGCCGAAACGTCCTTGCCGGCTGCCGCCCAGGCATCGAATACCTGCTGGCGGAAATTGAGCGTCCAGTTGAAGCTCGGGCTATTATTGTAGACGAGCTTGGCGTTGGGGATCACTTCGCGGATGCGATCGACCATGCCGGCGATCTGGCCGATATGCGGCTTTTCGGTTTCGATCCACAGCAAGTCCGCACCGTTCTGCAGGCTGGTGATGCAATCAAGCACGCAGCGATCCTCGCCGGTGCCCGGGCGGAACTGAAACAGGTTGGAAGGCAGCCGCTTGGGTCGCATTAGCTGGCCGTCGCGGGTGATGACGACATCGCCCGCCGCCAGATCGCGCGCTTCAACCGGCTCGCAATCGAGGAAGCTGTTATACTGGTCGCCCAGATCGCCCGGCGTCTTGGAGAAAGCGATCTGCTTGGTCAGCCCCGCGCCGAGCGAATCGGTGCGTGCCACGATGATGCCCTCATCAACGCCCAGCTCGAGGAACGCGTACCGCACCGCGCGGATTTTCTGGAGGAAGTCCTCGTGCGGCACCGTCACCTTGCCGTCCTGGTGGCCGCACTGCTTTTCGTCCGACACCTGGTTCTCGATCTGGATCGCGCAGGCCCCCGCCTCGATCATCTTCTTGGCGAGCAGATAGGTCGCCTCGGCATTGCCGAAGCCCGCATCGATATCGGCGATGATCGGCACGACATGCGTCTCGAAATTGTCGATCGCGTTGGTGAGGCGCTGCTCCTCGACCTGATTGCCCGCCTCGCGCGCCTTGTCGAGCTCGCGGAACAAGCCGCCCAGTTCACGCGCATCGGCCTGGCGGAGGAACGTGTACAGCTCCTCGATCAGCGCCGGCACGCTGGTCTTTTCGTGCATCGACTGGTCGGGCAGCGGGCCGAATTCGCTGCGCAGCGCCGCGATCATCCAGCCCGAGAGGTATAGGTAGCGCCCCTTGGTCGTGCCGAAATGCTTCTTGATCGCGATCAGCTTCTGCTGCCCGATAAAGCCGTGCCAGCAGCCGAGCGACTGGGTGTAATTGGCGGGATCAGCATCATAAGCAGCGATGTCACGGCGCATGATCGCGGCAGTGTAGCGGGCAATATCGAGCCCGGTCTGGAAGCGGTTCTGCAGCCGCATCCGCGCCACCGCCTCGGCGTCGATCGCCTTCCAGCTTGCGCCCTGCGCGCCGATCAGTTGCGCCGCATTAGCGATGGTAGTCTGGTACGACATGGCAATGCTCCGTGTGTCAAGTGTTGCGGCCATGTACACAAATTGACACGTGCCAAGGCCACCTTTCCTGGTGCGACAAGGTTGCACTGTAAAATCTGGGCCGCTTATCGTGTCTTCTTGTCGCTTTTTGACACGTCTGCCTTGGCGGTCAACTCATAGAAAGAAAAGCTCAAATTCACGGCTTTGTCACAATGGGTTAGAGGTGCGTTTACCATTGTCGCGCTAGCGAAACGTCATGCCAGCCGCGCTCGCGCCCCCCGCTGAACATCCCGCCGCGATCGATGCGCGAGCAAGCTTGATGGCAGCGGTCGAGAGCATCGCCCCGCTCGCCGACACCGCCTCGCTGCTGGATGCAATCCGGCGCTTTGGCGATCAACGCCAGCTCCGTGTGCTGCCGGTCACCGATCCCCTGCTGCGGCCAGTCGGTGCGCTGTTCGAACCCGAACTGCGCCCGATTCTCACCAATCCCTATGGTCTCGCGCTGATCCAAAACCCCTATAGCGGCTATGACCTGAAGCGCTTCATGAAGCCCTGCGCGGCGGTTGCGGTGGAAGATGGTTGGGGCGCGGTGCTCGATCGCTTCCGCCACGCCGACGCCGCCGAAGGCCTGATCGTTACGCGCGACGGGCGCTATTGCGGCTTCCTCTCCAGCCAGCGCGTGGTCGAGCGCCTCGCCGAGCATGAGCGCACGCGGGCCGATCAGCTGAAATCGACCGTCTTCCGCTTCGAGCAGGATGTCGAAAAACTTGCCGACGATTTTCGCCGTTTGTCAGCTGATATGCGCGATTCATCGAGTGCGACGCGGCGGCGCGCCGGCACGATGAAGGACAATGCCGTCCATGTCGCGGGCGCCGCGAGCCAAGTGAAGGGCAGCGTCGGCGATATCGCCGATCGCAGCGCCGGCCTTGCGAGCGCGATCGACGCGCTTCACGACGAAACGATGGCGACGCGCCGCGCGGCGGGTGACATCGTTGTCATGGTCCGCACTGCCGCCGACCAGACGCAGCAATTGCGCGACGCGACTGCCTCGATCGATGCGATGGTCAACAGCATCAATGCGATCGTGAAGCAGGTCGGCACGCTCGCGATGAACGCCGCGATCGAAGCCGCTCGCGCCGGCGAGGCAGGCAATGGCTTTTCGGTCGTCGCGCGCGAAGTGCGCGGGCTGGCCGGCAAGGCACGCGCCGCCGCTGACCTGATCGCCTCGAACAGTCACCTCATCCAGCGCGCGGTCGCCGACACGACCAGCAGCTTTGCCGGCATCGACGATGCCATGGCGAGCATCGATCAGGTCATCGCGGCGGTCGATTCGACCGTTGCCGCGCAGACCGCGCTGACGCGCGCCGTTGCCACCTCGGCCGGTGAAGCGGTCGTCGTCGTGCAGGACATCCACCAGCGCATGGCCGAGATGAGCGAAGGCAGCCAGGCAGCGACGCGCGGCTCGGCCGAACTCGAAGCGCGCGCGCAAAGCCTGCTCGATCAGGCAGGCAAGCTCGAATCGCGCGTCCACGCTTTCACCCGCGAGCTGCAGGCGGCCTGATCGGCGTCAGTCGCCGCCGAAAGTGAACGCGCTCAACCCGCGCTGTCGATCATCGAGCACCAGCGCGCGTCCATTGGGTGGCAGCGAGCGCTGCGGGCAGGTCGCGCGGAAACAAGCACGGCAGCCGAGCCCAATCGGCGTCGCCTCCCCCGCCAGATCGACACCTCGCGCCACCACCAGCGACCCCGCCAAGCCCGCTGCGACACCCAGCCCGACGGCGAACTCCGCCGGCACCGCGCCATAGCGCCGCCCCTGGGGATGCACCGTTCGCGACACAGTCAGCCAGCGCGTCCCGTCTTCCAGCTCGACCAGCTCGACTACCAGCTCGCCGGGGCGATCGAAGGCATGATGGACGCGCCAAAGCGGACAGCGCGCGTCGGTCTCGGCCAATGGCGCGCCGCTCGCGCCCGAAAAGCGCTTCGACGTATTACCCGCCCGGTCGATCCGCACCAGGAAGAATGGCAGCCCGCGCGCACCGACGCGCTGCAGCGTCGTCAGCCGATGCGCGACTTGCTCGAACCCCGCGCCGAAGCGGCGTTGGAGCAGCTCGATATCATAGCCGGTCGCCTCGCAAGCGCGCAGGAAGCGAGCATAGGGCATCATCACCGCAGCGGCGAAATAGCTGGCGAGGTGGCGGCGGAACAAGCGCTCGGCAGCGCGATCGGCAAAGCCGGCGCCGCGTGCCAACGCTTCGATCTCGGCGCGCGCCTCGATCTGCGCAAGCTGGAACGCGACGGCAAAGGTGCGCGACGCCGGATCGAGCGTCTCCGAAAGCTGCAATTGCCGCGCATGGAGATCGAGCCGGCGGAGCAGATCGGGCATGACATCGACCGGAATGATGCGGATCGTCAGCTGGTGCTTGACTCGCAGCCGCTCGGCGATTGCCCCATAAAGGTCGCCCGCGCCCAGCCGCAATTCGTCGGCCAGCGCCTCGGCCTGCGCATCAAGGTCGGCATAATGGCCACGCCAGCGCTCGGTCTCGCGCCGAACCTCGCTGATCGGATCGCTTGGCGGCGCTGCGGAGTCTCCGCCCGCCCCCATCCGGTCATAAGCGCGCGCGAATGCCTCGGCGCCGCCCGGCGCGCCCGCCAGCCACTCGGCGATCTCGTTGCGATCGATTTCGAGGTCGGCGAAAATCGGATCGGCCAGCCGCCGGCGCAGCGCGACTTCGCCGCCGCCCGGTTCGCTCGCCGCCAGCGCGCGCGGATCGAAATCATAGCTTTCGGCCAGCCGCACCAGCAACGCCGCCGATAGAGGCCGCTGGTTCTTCTCGATCAGATTGAGGTAGCTCGGCGAGATGGCCAGCGTCTCGGCCATTGCCGATTGCGTCAGCCCGGCCTGGCGACGCAACCGCCGCACCGCATGGCCCGCAAAGAGTTTGCGCTCCGCCATTCCCGCCTCTCAATCTCCCTGTGTCAATAATTGACTATCTCACAAGACTTCGCGCTGGTCGACTGACAAAATCACCACGGGGTGCCAATCGCGGGACTCTCGTTACCGGGCAATCGGGCCTAGCGGTCGCGCTACACAGCATCCCGACGCAACCACGTCGGGCGGGTCACCGGGCAACACCGGGTCCTGAAGATTTCCTGGGGAGGAAAGGATGCCCGTCGGCCACCGCATGCCGGCGGGCATTTCCTTTATCGCGTAGTTAGGGCGTGCGCGGCACCAGCTCGATGACGTCGATCTTGGACTCGAACACCGGGCTCGGCAGCACCAGCCGCCAGCGTTGCGGCGCGATCCGCTGGACGAAGCCGATCATGTCGCGCTTCGCGTCGCGGCCATAATCGATCATCCGCGTTTCGTCGCCGACCATCAACGTGCCAAGGAAGATCGCGCGGCTGACGCTGTCATGGAAAATCACGCCGGCCGGCCGTTCCTCGCCGACCATCTTGTAAAAGCTCGACACCGCGCCATTGGCCTCGACGCGGCATTCGACTGGCGGATAAGCCGTGAAATCGGCCATCGCGGTGCCATTGGCGCCGAGCTTGAAAACGCGGCAGCGATAGGAGCCGGCGGGCGGCACCGCGCCCTCGATGGCTTGGTCGGGATCGAACAGCACGCCTTCCGCGTCGATCGCCGCGCCATTGCCGGCCTTGCGCGCGGCGTCGATCCCGTCGACCCAGGCGGTGCGCCATTCACGCAAGCGCTCGCGGTCCGAATCGGTCGCCATCTGCCGCCAATTGGCGACGGCAACGGTCTGGCCCGGCACCGGGCGGGGATTGCGGGCGTGACACCCGCCAAGCGCCACCGCCAGCAGCAGCGCCGCGATGGCGCCGCCCCTCCCCGCAACCCGATGCAATCCGATCGTCGTCATCCGCCGATGCTAGCGAGGCTTTGGCGCCAAGGCAAAATCACGCCGCCGTCCAGCCGCCATCGATCGACAGATTGGCGCCGGTGATCGACTTGGCCTCGTCGCGGCACAAATAGAGCGCCAGCGCGGCGACTTGTTCGGGGGTCACGAATTCCTTGGTCGGCTGCGCGTCCAAGAGCACGTCGTTGATCACCTGCTCGCGCGTCAGCCCGCGCGCCTTCATCGTATCGGGAATCTGGTTTTCGACGAGCGGCGTCCAGACATAGCCGGGACTGATGGCGTTGACCGTAATGCCCGACGTCGCGACTTCGAGCGCGACCGTCTTGGTCAAACCGACCAACCCGTGCTTGGCCATGACGTAAGCCGATTTGCCGGGGCTCGCGACCAGCGAATGGGCCGAGGCGGTCGAGATGATCCGCCCCCATTTCTTCTCCTTCATGTACGGCACGGCCGCGCGCATCATGTACCAGGCCGAGGTAAGGTTGATCTTGATGATCGCCTCAAACTTGTCGGCAGGGAAATCCTGGATCATGTCGACATGCTGGATGCCGGCATTGTTGACGATGATGTCGGGCCCGCCCAGCTCGTCATGGCAGCGCTTGACCAGCGCGGCGATGGCGTCGGGGTTGGTCATGTCGGCGGCGTCGTAGAGCGCCTTGGCGCCGCTCGTCGCTTCCAGCTTGGCGCGCTCTTCCTCGATCGCGGCGGCGTCGCCAAAGCCGTTGATGATGACGCTCGCTCCCTCGGCGGCGAAGGCCTTGGCATATTCCAAGCCGATGCCCGAGGTCGAACCGGTGACGATCGCGCTTTTGCCTTTGAGGAACATGGGCGGCACTCCTTATTGGGGAAAAGGTAACTTAGCAGGGCTGGTGCGGCGCAGAACGCTTCAGCCCGGCTTGTGGGCACAGATCGAACGCGGCGGTCGCGCCGGTCAGGATATTTTCGGTGACGAGCTGCGCATTCGACATCGCCTGATCGATCGCGGCGAGGCCGGCCTGCCAATGCTCGTGCATCGTCCGCGCCGAAAACTCGAAATCGCGCGAGCCGCCTTCCCAGGCATTGGCGCGATAGATCAGCTGGACGAGATTGATCGGCAGCTCGCGCGCGATCTCGGCGAGCGCTTTCACGTCGGGATCATCGGCCATTTCCGGCGGCAGCTTGGCGAGCACCTTGGCGATTGCTTCGCGTTCCATCCGCTGCTTGATGACTTCGTCGGAAATCGCGCGCGTGCGGCTCGAGAAGCGGATTTCCTTCTCGCGTGCCATCACGTCCATGATCGTGCGCGGGAGCTCGGCAGCGGCGGAGAAGAGATCGACCTGGAACACCAGGATCTGCCCGGTCTGGTTGTCGATGACATGGCCGAGCGGGGTATTGGAAACGAGCCCGCCGTCCCACCACAGCTTGCCGTCAATCTCGACGGGCGGCAGCCCCGGCGGCAGCGCGCCCGAGGCCATGATGTGGCGGACGTCGATCGTGTCGGTGGTGGTGTCGAAGAACCGGAAATTGCCGCTCTCGATATCGACCGCGCCGACCGAGAGGCGCATCGGGCCGTGGTTTACGCGATCCCAATCGATCAGCTCGTTGAGCGTTTCGACCAGCGGCGTCGAATCGTAAAAGCTCAGCGCCGCGGGCGTCGACGCCTGAGCGAAGGTCGGCGGCACCGGGCGCGGCGTGAAGAAGCCGGGCACGCCCGTCGTCAGCACCATCCCCGCCGACCATTCGTGGAGGAATTCGCGGATGTAATCGTTGGGGAAGATCGGAAAGCTCGGCAGCGCGCTCGTCACCTTGTCCCAGAACGCTTTCAGCCGCTCCATCCAGCGTTCGGGCGGGTTGCCGGCGATGATCGCGGCGTTGACCGCGCCGATCGAAATGCCCGCGACCCAGTCGATCTCGATGCCGGCATCGGCCAGCCCCTGGATCACGCCCGCCTGATAGCTGCCAAGCGCGCCGCCGCCCTGGAGGACCAGCGCGACCTGATCGGGCAGCGGCATGCGCTTGGACTGCCGGCGCGGCGCGCGGCGGGGTTTTGCTGCACTGCGGGACTCGTCATCGGCCATGCGCGCGCCATGCTCTTTCCGTGGCTTAGGATCAACGACGGTTTGATGACACGCCGCCCCGCAAGCTCCCTCTTGCAACCCACGGCATCGGCGCCCATTCAATCAACCATCGGTCTAGATATGGAAGCCGCGATGCGCCTCGACGATTTCGACCCCAATATCGATGTCGAAGACCAGCGCGGCGAGAATTTCGGCGGTGGCTTCGGCGGGGGCGGTGGCGGCGGGTTGATCCTCGGCCTGCTGCCCTTCGTGTTCAGCCGCTTCGGCTGCGGTGGGGTCGCGGTGCTGCTGATCGTGCTCGCGGTGTTCGGTGGCAGCCTGCCGATGCTCGGCGGCGGCCAGCGCCTCTCGCCGCAAGTCGCTGGTGAAGGCTCCAGCGCGCTCGGCCAGCCGGGCGAAACCGTCCAGCAGAAATGCCTCGCCAATGCCGCCAGCCATGCCGCGTGCAACGCTTTCAGCTCGACCGACAAGACGTGGAAAGCCTATTTCGCGCAGAATGGCCAGCGCTTCACCGCGCCCAAGCTCGTCTTCTACAGCCGCGAAGGGCGCTCGGGCTGCGGCACCGCACAATCGGCGATGGGCCCTTTCTATTGCCCGGTCGATCGCGGCGTCTACCTCGACACCAGCTTCTTCGACGAACTTGCCAACCGCTTCGGCGCCAAGGGCGATTTCGCGCAGGATTATGTGATCGCCCATGAATTCGGTCACCACATCCAGAATCTGCTCGGCATCTCGGACCAAGTGACGCGCCAGCAGCAACGCGCGGGAGAGGTGCAGGGCAATGCGCTCTCGGTACGGCTCGAGCTGCAGGCCGATTGCTTCGCGGGGGTGTGGGCCGGCCTCAACCGCGACCGGATGCAGCCGGGTGACCTCGAATCGGGCATGACCGCTGCGCATGCCATCGGCGACGACACGCTCCAGCAGGAAACGCAGGGCCGCATCGTGCCCGACAGCTTCACTCACGGCACCTCGGCGCAGCGGATGAAGTGGCTGAAACGCGGCATCGACACCGCCGATCCCAATCAATGCGATACGTTTTCGGGGGAGATTTGAGCGCGCTGCTTGTCCCGTCCGAACTCGTCGAAACCTTTGCGCGCGGGTGGGCACAGAGCCGAGGGCTGGCACCACCTGTCATCGCCGGCGACGCCTATCGCATCGAGACCGGCAAACCGACCGAGCTGCGCCGCTTCATCTTTCCGCGTCCGCCGCTCGGGATTACCGCAATCGCGCGCGAGATTACTCAACCTTTCGTCGTGCTCAAGGCCGCAATCGAGCCGGCCGATATGGCCGCCAAGCTACCCGATGGCTGGCATGTCGAACGCACCGGGACGACAATGACCTGCGCTCAACTGGCGGAGTTCGACCCCGTCCTTCCATCCGCTTTCACCGTCGATATTTGCTGGACCAGCGAGGTTTGCCTCGCGCGGGTGCTCGATCCCGAGGGCGCAGAAGCAGCGCGGGGACGGATGACGCCGGTCGATGGCTGGGCGCTCCATGACACGATCGAAGTCGCACCGACACGCCGCCGCCAGGGGCTCGGCACCGCGATTATGCTGCTGCTGGCGTCCCAGGCGCGCCAGCGCGGCGTCGCGCGCGGCCTGCTCAACGCCACCGATGTCGGGCGCGCGCTCTATCAGCGCCTGGGCTGGGCAGCGCGCGCGCCGTGGACAACAGCGCAGATCAAACCCTGACGAGCATCTCGGGGTTATTATGGCTTAGGAAGCGGGTCGATACTACCAATCCCAATCAATGCGATACGTTTTCGGGGGATATTTGAGCGGATTTAGTCGGTGAAATAGCCCTCCACGTCGCGGCTCGCGTGGAGGATGTTGACGATCTCTACCGCATCATCCTCGCGGTAACGGAAGAAAATGACGTAGCCATCGCATGGTGTGCTGCGCAGACCGTCAGCAAGATCGGGGCGTGCCGTTCCCAACGTGCCGGGGAGCTCGGCGAGACGCAGACAGCGGTGACGGAGCCGCGATACGAAGGCCAATGCCATTGATCGTCCGCTGGCGCGGGCGATGTATCCCTGGATATCGGCTAAATCCCTTCGGGCTCTCGGGCGGTATGTGAGCCGCCTCATTTAATAGCTTCTAGAGGCAGACTTTCAGCTTCCGCCTGCAGAAAAGCGGCGACTTCTTCGTCGGAATATTCGCCCCCCTCGGCCAGCGACGCCTGGATCGTTTCGCGCAATGATGCGAGTTTTGCCTCGCGCTCCTCGACCAGACGCAGCCCCTCGCGCACTACTTCGCTTGCGGAGCCATAGCGACCGGCCTTGACGGCCTGCTCGATAAAGCCTTCCCAGCGTTCGCCGATCGATACGTTCATGACAGCCTCCGTTTCAGAAGGCTGTCATGTACTCCAATAGCAATTTATGCGCAATTTATGTTATTATACGCGGACGAGCATCTTGCCCGTATTGCCGCCGCTGAACAGGCCGAGGAACGCATCAGGCGTGCGCGCCAGGCCTTCCAGCACCGTTTCCTCGCGCTTCAATTTGCCCGCTTGCGCCCAGCCGGCCATGTCGCGATAGAATTCGGGCGCGCGGGCCATGTAATCGCTGACGATGAAGCCCTGAATGCGCAGCCGCGCGCCGATGATGCGCGCGGCATAGCGCAACTGGGTCGGCGCGCCGGTGTTGTACATCTCGATCATCCCGCAGATCGCGAAGCGCGCGCGTTCCTTGGCGGTCGCCAACGCCGCGTCGAGATGGTCGCCGCCGACATTGTCGAAATAAACGTCGATGCCGCCGGGTGCCACGTCCATCAGCTGCTTGATCACCGGGCCGGCCTTGTAATCGATCACAGCATCGGCGCCCAAGCCTTTGACCCAGGCGCATTTGTCCGCGCCACCCGCCGCGCCGATCACCTTCATGCCCTTGGCCTTGGCGATCTGGACAACGGTCGAGCCGACCGCGCCGGCTGCCGCCGAGACGAAGACGACATCGCCTTCCTTGGCGCTCGCGACCTCGAGCAGGCCGAAATAGGCGGTCATGCCGGGCATGCCCATCTGGCCGAGATACGCCTCGGGCGGCACGCCGAGCTCGGGCAGCTTCTGGACGGCGCTCGCGGGTAGCACGGCCTCGTCGCGCCAGCCCGCCATGTGCAGCACCAGATCGCCGGCTTTCAGGCCATCGGCGCTGCTCTCGACCACTTCCCCGATCGCGCCGCCCTGCAGCGGCTCGCCGATCGCAAAGGGCGGCACATAGCTTTTTACGTCATTCATGCGACCGCGCATGTACGGATCGACCGACAGCCAGCGATTGGCGAGCCGCACCATGCCGGGCTCGAGCGCGGGCAGCTCGATGCCGACCAGCTCGAAATTGTCGAGCGTCGGCGTGCCTTGCGGGCGCGATTTCAGAGTCCAGGCCTGGGCCATGCGGGCGATCCTTTCCATGATTGTTTCACGATCGGCCTATGGCGCGGCACGGCGCTTGGCAATCACGAAAAAGGGGCACGAAAAGGGCCGGCACCCGGTGCGGATGCCGGCCCGATCGGACGTCGTCAGGATCGATCAGTAGCCGCCGAAGCGATTACCTGTCGTCGCCACGCTGCGGTCCTGGTGGCCCGAAGAGCCACCGCCGAACAGCGCGCCGCGCTCCTCGTCGCGCCACAGGCGCTGTGCTTCCTCCGCCGTCTTGGTGAGCGTCACCTTGTCATCGACCGACCCAATCCAGCCGACCGGGATCGAGTGATGATGGCCGCCGGCATCGGGATCGCTCTTGGTCAGGATGATGCGATCACCGCGCACTTTGTCGACCGTGCCGACATGCTCGCCATCCGAGCCGACGACATCCATATGCTCGCGCACCTGGGTGAGCGATTGCCGCTGCCGGCCACGCTCGCCACGCCAGCTGTCGAACTGCTGATTGAAGCTCTGCTGCCGCTCGTGGCGATAGTCGTGATAATCGCGGTCGAGCGCCTCGATCTGGCGCTGGCGCCAGCCATGATATTCGGGGTCGTGCTGCTCGTCATAGCGCTGGTCGAGCCGGCGGCGGCGTTCGGCTTCCTCGTCGCCGAACCACGAGCGGACCTCGTCGCCGGCGCGATTGAAAAAACCGCGATCCTGATAATCATAATCGCCGTGGTCGTTACGGCCGCCATTGCCATATTGGCTGCGGCCGCTACCGCTGGAGCCATATCCCGATCGGCCATAGCCGTAACCCGACTGGTCGGCGCCACGATACCCACCGCCATAACCGCGCTCGCCATAGGGACCGAACCGATCGCCGCGATAGCCACGATGGCTGCGCCCATCATCATCGCGGTCTTCGTCGCCGCTCATGCCGGCGGCGCGATACTCGCGCGCGCTTGACCGGTCCTGATAACGGCCACGATCGCCATCATGGCTGCCGTCGTCGCGCCAATCATTGCCTGTGTAATAGCGTTGGTAACTCATCGCTGATCTCCTTGCCGACCGCGGGCATGATCGCTCGCCATGCCCTGCAGAATGACTCAAGAAATGAGCGCTTTGACGGTTCCAACGGATGCGATGAACCGCCCCTCGCCCGGTCGCGAAGCCGGCCCGGACGGTCGGTGGCGTATCGATTTATTGTGGCCGAGCGCGGTTGCATCGACGGGCAACTGCCGCTAAGGGCCATCGCTCCCCGGCGGTGCCGGGGCATGGCGTGTGGGGCCGTAGCTCAGATGGGAGAGCGCTGCAATCGCACTGCAGAGGTCGGGGGTTCGATTCCCCCTGGCTCCACCACCCCGCCTCCTCCGATCGAAAATCTACCGATGGCGTCGAGATGCCGATGGCCGCGCCGCCATGCGGCCGAGGCGAGCAACTCGCCCCGGCCTGCCCAACCCATTACCAGCGCCACCCGTATGAGCCGTGCGCTTCACGGTCGATCCACTGGCCGATCCCGTTGTAGCGCTGCGCGATCTGGTAGACCGAGCGGCGATCGCCCTCGGCGCATTCATGGCGCTGCTGGTCTTCCAGCCGATCGATCGCGCTGTGAATGCGATACGCGTCGTTCCGATTGATCTCGCCCTCGCTGACTTCGTGCTGCAGCCGGGCTTCCAGCGCGTGCGCGCGCTGGCCCGAGCACACCGCCCGGAAGGCGCCGCCATAATCATCGGCGTCGCGATAATTCTGGTACTGATACTGCCCATAGCCCCAGCTCTGGGCACTCGCTGACGTGGCGATCAACCCGCTTGCCGCCAGCAGCAACATGCTCGTCATCTTACGCATAGCTTTACTCCTCAACTCGCAGGACCAGCCTGCGATGACGAGATTTACGCGAATCACATGCCTGGGCCCTGAACGGGCGGTTGTGGCGGGTTCATCGACAACGCCGGCCTCGCGCCTCGCGTCATTGGTTGGCGCGCTTGAACAATGATTTAACCCCTGCGCGCTAGACCCGCTCCATGCCGAGGACCTTCCGCGCGTGAGCACAGCTGCGACTTCTCCAGCCCGCCTGATCGGCTTTGCGCTCGTCTATTTCGTGCTGGCGGCGGTGCCGATCGCCACCACGCGCTTCGATGGCGGCATTGCGCATATCTGGATCGCAAGCGCGCTGCTCACCGCGCAGCTGATGCGCAGCGACACGCGCGATTGGGGGCGAATCGCGATTGCCTGCGCGCTGAGCGGCATGGTCGCCACCTCGCTCTTCGGCCTGGGACCAGCGGCCTCGCTGCCGCTCGCGATGGCGAATATCGCCGACACGCTGATCGGCGCCGCTATCCTGCGGCGCCTCGGCAAGCGCGAGGACTATCTCGCGTCGCTGGGCAATGTCGCGCTGTTCGTGGGGGCGGCGGCCATTATGGGCCCGCTGATTTCGGCGTTGATCGCGGCAGCCGTGGCCGCCTGGGTCACCGGCATGCCGTATTGGGCGCTGTGCCGCGACTGGTTCGCCGCGCATATGCTGGGCATGCTGGTGTTCGCGCCGCCCTTCTCAATGTTCCTGCGCCAGGAATTCGGCAGCTGGGCAAGAGCGCTCACTGGCTGGCGACGGGTGGAAGCCGCAGGGCTGTTCGCCGCGATGGCCGGCGTGACGGCGCTTGCCTTTGCACAGGACCACATTCCGCTGCTTTTTCTGCCGATGCTGCCTTTGCTGATCATCACCTTCCGGCTGGAGCGGGTCGGCGCGGCGATCGGCGTGATGATTCTTGTTACTATTGGCGGCGCGCTGAGTGCGCTCGGCCATGGCCCCGTGCATTATTTCGCCGCGACGCCCAGCCAGCGCAGCGTTTTCCTCGAATTCTATTTCGCGATCTCGGTGCTGACCGTCCTCCCCGCGGCCGCCGAACTCCGCCAGCGCAAGGAAATCTTCCGCCGGCTGCTCGAGAGCGAGCGCCGCTTCAAGCTGATCACCGAAAGCGCGAGCGACATCGTGCTCGAGCTCGATCCCCAGGGCGTGGTCAGCTACGTCTCGCCATCGGTTACCGAGATTACCGGCTTCACGCCCGAGCAGCTGATCGGCCGCCGCCCGCAGGAATTGCTGAGCGGGCCCGATGCGCGCACATTCCTTGGCGCGCACCGCTCGGTGCACAAGCAACCCGGCGTCACCGCGACGATCGAATATCGCTCGCGCATCGCCGACGGCTCGATCCGCTGGTTCGAGGCGAAGACACGCGGCATTGTCGACGAGCAGGGCGTGGTGATCGGCTCGGTGAGTGCGATCCGCGATATCTCCGATCGCAAGACAATGGAAATGCACCTGGCGCACGCGGCGACGACCGACGGGCTGACCGGCCTCGGCAATCGCCGCGCCTTCGATGCGCTGCTCGACCGGCGCTTGACCGATTGTGCCGCCGGGCTCGGCGGTGGCTGTATCGCCATCTTCGACATCGATTTCTTCAAGCGCGTCAACGATCAGCATGGCCACGCTGCGGGCGACCGCGTGCTCGAGAGCTTCGCCGCCATCGCGCTCGGCGCGGTCCGCCCCGACGATTTCGTCGCGCGGCTGGGCGGCGAGGAATTCGGCCTTATCCTGCCCGGCGTCACCATGGCGCAGGCCGAGCAGATCTGCGACCGGTTGCGCCATACCGTCGCCCGATCGCCGATGCGCGCCGCGCCCGGCGCGACGATCTCGATCACTGTCAGCGCCGGCCTTGCCGCGCTCGGGCCCCATCTGACGCGCGACGCGGTGATGCGCGCGGCGGACAAGGCGCTCTACGCCGCCAAGACCGGCGGCCGCGACCGCCTCGCCATCGCCGCCTGAACCGCGCCGTTGCGCCCGCCGCGCGCGCGCCTAAGCTGGCGGGCGATGGACGATTACTATCCCGATCCGATTCCCGCCGCGACGTTGGTAGTTTTCCGCGAGGCGACGCCTGCGCCCGAGTTGCTGATCGTCGAGCGCGCGCGGGCGATGGCCTTTGCCGGCGGCGCGCTGGTGTTCCCCGGCGGGCGGATCGATCCGGGCGACCGCGCGCTGGCGCTGGAACTGGCGGATGACGGTAGCGACATCGACGACCTCGCCGCGCGCATCGCCGCGATCCGCGAGACGATCGAGGAAGCGGGACTGCCGGTTGGGCTCTCCGCGATGCCCGATGCCGAGACGCTGACGGCAGTGCGTTCCGGGCTGCATGAGGGCGCGGCGCTCGGCGCGCTACTCGACGCGCATGGCCTCGCGCTCGACCTCGCCGCGCTGGTCCCCTTCGCGCGCTGGTGCCCGCGCCACCGCGACATGCGGATTTTCGACACGCGCTTCTACCTCGCCCGCCTGCCCGATGGTGCGCCCGAGCCGCAAGTCGACGCGACCGAGAATACCCGCGTCTTCTGGCAAAGCGCGCAAGCGGTGCTCGACGACGCTGACCGTGGTGCGGCGCGGATCATCTTCCCGACGCGCCGCAATCTGGAACGGCTCGCGCAATTCGACAACTTCGCCGATGCCGCCGCGCATGCCGCGCGCTACCCGGTAACGACGATCACCCCCTGGACCGAAAGGCGCGATGGCGCGGATCACCTGTGTATTCCGGATGGTCTGGGCTATCCGGTGACGTCCGAGCCCCTCGGTGGGGCAGATCGGGCGTAGGATCAGATGAGAGTGGTGGGTATATCCTCCCCCGCCAGGGGGAGGTGTCACGCGGCAAGCGTGACGAAGGGGGAGGAATTAACAGCCTATGTTGGGCGTCCTCCCCCTCCGCCGCCTTCGGCGCCACCTCCCCCTGGCGGGGGAGGATTTGACTTCAATTCGGCAGCGCCGCCGTATCCACTTTCTCCACCCAATCCGGATAGAAGCTCGGCGCGCGCGTCGACCAGCCTGAGGCCGTTGCCGCCGCTTCACTGATCGTTTGCAGCAGGGTCCGCCGCAGCTCCGGGTGGAGGTGTGGCAGTGCTGCCGCCGCGCAGAACGCACCGGGCAGCCATGGCCGTACCTGCGCGCCCAGCAAGCGCTCGTATAGGAACCGATAGGCGGAGAAACTCGTCAATCTCCCCTGCCCCAGGTCGAACGCGCTGACCGCGACGAGCGAGCCCATGAACGGCTCGACCGAATCAAGGCCGCTGTCTTCCGGCACCATCGCGCGAATATCGGGCAGGCGATCATAGACGCGCGATTGCGCGCGGATGCTGGCGGCTTCAACCACGTCGCGCGACCAGCGCTTCATTGCATCGTCGCGGTCCAGCCCGATATCGAGCGAGCGCCGCACATAACGCTGCGTCCCCGCGGCGAAGCCCGCAAATTCCTTCATCTCGGCCAGTGCCATTGCACCTGCCGCCGGTCTCATCTGTGCACCCATCGCGTCACCATGCCTTCAACACTCTAGTTGCTGGGCGGCAGCATGCGCCAAGATGGTTAACAGCCCCCTTAACGATCCGTCGTCCCGCGTTCAGCATGACGCCACAGAAAATGCGGCGATGCAACAAAGCTTGCGACGAATTGATGACGAAGACTTTTTCGAGCGGAACGATGCGGTGTTTGGGTAACAATGCTGCAGTCCTACCAATCCTCCCCCGTCGGGGGAGGTGGCATGCGCAGCATGACGGAGGGGGAATAAGCCGAGCGCCAAATTGCGGAGCCCGCTTGCGTCGCTGCGCGACACCTCCCCCGATGGGGGAGGATTTAGGAGCGCACCCGCCTTCTCCCAAAAACAAAAGGCCCGGCGAGTCTCCCCGCCGGGCCTTGCATCAAGCGGGCTGCTCGCCCGACCCGACTAGTTGCGGTTGCCGCCGAACAGCCGGAGGATGAACAGGAACATATTGATGAAGTCGAGATAGAGGTTGAGCGCCGCCATGACCGCGACACGGCCTTCATAAGGCGTGCCGGCAACCGCTGCGTACAGGCTCTTCGTCTTCTGCGTGTCGTATGCGGTCAGGCCGGCGAAGATGCCGAGCCCGGCCAAGCTGATCACCAGCGCCAGCGGCCCCGAATGCAGGAACACGTTGAGCAACGACGCGACGATCAGGCCAATCAGCCCCATCAGCAGGAAGGTACCCATCGCCGACAAATCGCGCTTGGTGGTGTAGCCCCACAGGCTAAGCCCGGCAAAACCCGCCGCCGCGGTGAAGAACGCCTGCGCGATCGCGACTTCGCTATAAACGAGGAAGATCGTCGACAGCGACAAGCCCATCGCCACCGCGAAGCCCCAGAACATCAGCTGGAGCGTGCCCTGCGACATCCGCGCCTGGCCAAAGCTCATCGCGAACACAAAGCCCAACGGTGCGAAGGTGATGATCCACTTGAGCAGCCCGCCGCCGAGAAACACCTGCGCCGCCGCACCCGACAGCGCGAAGCCCAGCGCAACGATGCCGCTCAGCAGCACTGCCGAGGTCATGTAGTTATAGACCGAAAGCATGTAGGACCGCAGCCCCGCATCATACGCAGCACCGCGTACGCCGGCCGAAGCCGCGAAGGCCGCGCCGTTCGGCTGGGGGTCAGACCAGTTAGCCATCTTGAAAAATCTCCATATTACCGGCCACACGCCGGTTGGGCCGAATATCGGCTTTTCCGGTGCCCAATTCAAGTAAAACAGCTTGTCTGAACATAAGCTGGCACGCATGGGTTAATGCCATGCACCGGCTGTTCATCGGCTTGCGTCCGCCGCCCGAGATCCGCGCGCTGCTGCTGGCCGCAATGGGCGGCATTGGCGGGGCGCGCTGGCAGGATGACGAGCAGCTGCATTTGACGGTGCGCTTCATCGGCGAAGTGGATGGGCGTGCCGCGGATGATGTCGTCGCCGCGCTCGGCCAGGTTCGTTCGTTGCCGATCGCGGTTGCGCTCAACGGCGTCGGCCGGTTCGAGCGGCAGGGGCGTACCGATACGATCTGGGCGGGGGTTGCCCCGCACGATGCGCTGGCCGCGCTCCACCGCAAGGTCGACCACGCGCTCGTCCATATCGGCCTGGCACCGGAAGGCCGCGCTTACCTGCCCCACATCACGCTCGCTCGTCTGCCTCGCGCGCTCGGCGCCGAGGTTGAAGTCGACGCCTTCATGGCGCGCCACGCCGGGCTTTCCAGCCCGCGCTTCACGTTCGACCACCTCGTCCTGTTCGAAAGCGAATTGACGCGCGACGGTGCGCGCTACCACGCGGTCGATCGCTGGCGGCTCGGCTAGCGGCTTGCGCGCGCCGCCAACCTTGCGCGCTTGCGCGCGCCGCCAACCTTGCCATAACCGCCCGAAAACCGTGCAGGAGAGCGCATGACCGTCGAGACCCACAGCGCCCCTGCGCGCGCGCCTGCTTATGCCTGGTACGTGCTGGCGATCCTGTTCGTCGTCTACATGCTGAATTTCATCGACCGGCAGATCATCTCGATCCTGGCCGAGGACATCAAGCGCGACCTGCACCTGCGCGATGAGGATCTGGGCTTTCTCTACGGCACCGCGTTCGGCGTCTTCTACTCGCTGTTCGGCATTCCTTTGGGCCGGCTGGCGGACAACTGGCACCGCGTCCGGCTGATGACGATCGGGCTCGCGCTCTGGTCGGCAATGACCGCGCTGTCGGGGCTGGCGCGCAACGGCGGGATGCTGGCGGGCGCGCGGATCGGCGTCGGCGTCGGCGAGGCGACCGCGAGCCCCGGGGCCTATTCGCTGATCTCGGACTGGTTCCCGCGCCGCCTGCGCGCGACCGCGCTCGCCATTTATTCGGCCGGGCTTTACGTCGGCGGCGGGCTGTCGCTCGGCATTGGCGGGGTAATCGTCAAGCGCTGGAACGCCGCCTATCCCCATGGCGGGCCTTGGGGGCTGGCGGGGTGGCAAGCCGCGTTCCTCGCGGTCGGCCTGCCGGGCCTGCTGATGGCGCTGGTCGTCGCGACCTTGCGCGAGCCGGCGCGTGGCCGATCCGAGGGGTTGCCGCCGCCGCCTGCGCATCCGGCGCCGTTTCGCGCGTTTCTGAGCGAACTCACGACGATCGTGCCGCCGTTCACGCTGATCGGCGCGGCGCAGGGCGGGGTGCGGGCGTTGCTCAACAATATCGTCGGCCTCGCCATCATCACCGCGATCGTTATCGGGCTGCACGCGCTCGGCGAGCCGCTGCCGCAATGGATCGCGATCGGCTTCGGTTGTTATGCCGTGTTTTCCTGGGCCAGCGCGCTCAAGCGCCGCGATCGGCCGACCTTTGCGCTGATCATCGCCAATCCGGCATTCATCGCGACGGTGATCGCTTATGGTCTCAACACGCTGGTCGCTTATGCCATCGCTTTCTGGGCATCGCCTTATGCGATCCGCGTCCTACATGAGACACCAGCAAATGCGGGCGTCGCGCTGGGCGGCTTTGGCGCGCTGTCGGGCTTTATCGGCGTGACCGCTGGCGGCATCATTGCCGATCGGCTGCGCCAGCGCTTTGCGGCGGGGCGACTCATGGTGGTGTTGTTCGGCGGGCTGGTGCCGCCGGTCGCGGTCGCCATCGCCTTTACTGCCACCAATTTCACCGTGTTCGTGGGAGCAATCTTCGCCGCGCAAGTGCTGGCGAGCGGTGCCCTCGGCGCCGCGGCGGCGACGACACAGGACCTGGTGCTACCCCGGATGCGCGGCACCGCGACCGCGACCTTCTTCATCGGCACGACGCTGCTCGGCCTGGCGATGGGCCCCTATATCGCCGGCCGCGTTTCGACGCTGTCAGGCAGCCTGTCGATCGGCGTGCTGTCAACGCTGGCGGTGATGCCGATCGGCCTGGCCGCCGCGATCATCGCGTATCGGCTGGTGCCCGCAGCTGAGGCCAACCGCATCGCTCGCGCAAAAGCGGCGGGAGAGCAGGGCTAGCGTCTTAAACTGTCACCCCGGGCTCGACCCGGGGTCCCGCTTCTTCAATCCTTTGGGTTAAGCGGGACCCCGGCTCAAGGCCGGGGTGACGAAAGAGATAATGAGCGCAGGAATACCCCCACTCACATCCTCGCCTTCGCCATCACAACGCCGCACGCGATCCGCGCGCCGCTGTTGCCCGAGGGATCGGTCTTCAGATCGTCGGCCTTGTCGTGGACCACGACCGCGCTGCCATCGGCATCCATCAACCCGTCGAGCGTTGCGCCCTCGATAATCGTCGAGAGCGTCCCCGACCCGTCCTCACCGATGACGAGATTGGGCAGATCGCCCTGGTGCGGCCCCATCGGGTTGAGCTTGCCATGCTGGTGCATGCTCGGGTTCCAGTGGCCGCCGGCGGTGGTGAAGCCGGGCGCCTCGCATTTGCCGACGGCGTGGATGTGGATGCCGTGCTCGCCCGGCGCGAGACCATAGGCCTTGATCGTCAAGCGCAGGCCGGCATGCGTCGGATGGATCAGCACCGCGCCGACCTGCTTGCCGTCGGCGGTCGCGAGCACCGCTTGCGCGTCATGCCCAACGGCATGGGTCGGCGTCATCATGTCCTGGGCGAGCGCGGCGCCGACCGGCAGCGCGCCGGCGATCAAGGCAGCCGTCATCATTCTGGTCGCGAACCTCGTCATGCCGAATCCTTCCTCGATCGCCTGATTTGCAGGCTCTTTTACCCGGCCCTGCCGCGCGCCGCTAGCGATTGCGGTGCCCCGGCCCGCCGCTTGGGTATCGCTGCATCCGCCAAGCCCTTTCCCTGCCCACCACTGCTTGCTAAGGCGCCCCGCGACGCTCGCACTCGCGGGCACCGGCGCGCGGACCAACTGGCGTCCGTCCTCCCCCACGCCGGCCAGATAGGGAAGGACCGCACATGACCGCCATCGGACAGGACACGCTCGGCACGCGCGACACGCTGGATGTCGCCGGCAAGAGCTACAGCTATTTCAGCCTGGCCAAGGCGGCGGCGAAACTCGGCGACGTTTCCCGCCTGCCCTTCTCGATGAAAGTGCTGCTCGAAAACCTGCTGCGCTTCGAAGACGGCAAGACCGTGCATGTCGAGGACATTCAGGCGCTGGTCGACTGGCAGCAGAACCCGACCGCGCCGGAACGCGAGATCCAGTATCGCCCGGCGCGCGTGCTGATGCAGGATTTCACCGGCGTGCCCTGCGTCGTCGACCTCGCCGCGATGCGCGATGCGATCGCCAAGCTTGGCGGCGATACCGGCAAGATCAATCCGCTCGTCCCCGTCCACCTCGTCATCGATCACTCGGTGATGGTCGACGAATTCGGCACGCCCAAGGCATTCGAGGACAATGTCGAGCTGGAATATCAGCGCAACAACGAGCGCTATGAATTCCTGAAATGGGGATCGAAGGCGCTCAACAATTTCAAGGTCGTGCCGCCCGGCACCGGCATCTGTCACCAAGTCAATCTCGAGCATATCGCGCAAGCCGTGTGGACATCGACCGCGCCCGACGGCAGCAGCGTCGCTTATCCCGACACATGCGTCGGCACCGACAGCCACACGACGATGGTCAACGGCCTGGGCGTGCTCGGCTGGGGCGTCGGCGGCATCGAGGCGGAAGCAGCGATGCTCGGCCAGCCGGTCTCAATGCTGATCCCCGAAGTCGTCGGCTTCAAGCTGACCGGCCATCTCGCCGAAGGCATCACCGCCACCGACCTGGTGCTGACCGTGACGCAAATGCTGCGCGCCAAGGGCGTGGTCGGCCGCTTCGTCGAATTTTACGGCCCCGGCCTCGATGCGCTTAGCCTCGCCGACCGCGCAACCATCGCCAACATGGCGCCCGAATATGGCGCGACCTGCGGCTTTTTCGGCATCGACGGCAAGACGCTCGATTATATGCGGTTGACCGGCCGCCCCGACGATCAGGTTGCTTTGGTCGAGGCTTATGCCAAGGCGCAGGGCCTGTGGCGGCATGCCGACATGATCGACCCCGTCTTCACCGACACGCTGGAGCTCGACATGGCCAGTGTCGTGCCTTCGCTTGCCGGCCCCAAGCGCCCGCAGGACAAGGTGGTGCTGACCAATGTCGACGACGTGTTCAACGCCGACCTTGAAACGGTTTATAAGCATGCGAGCGCCAAGCGCGTCGCGGTCGCGGGCAAGGACCATGATATCGGCGACGGCGACGTCGTCATCGCCGCGATCACCAGCTGCACCAATACCTCCAACCCCTCGGTCCTGGTCGCCGCCGGCCTCGTCGCGCGCAAGGCGGCCGCGCTCGGCCTCAAGCCGAAGCCCTGGGTCAAGACCAGCCTGGCGCCGGGATCGCAGGTCGTCACCGATTATCTCAATAAGTCGGGCCTGCAGGCCGATCTCGACGCGGTTGGCTTCAACCTGGTCGGTTATGGCTGCACGACGTGCATCGGCAATTCGGGGCCGCTCGCCGCGCCGATTTCGGCCGCGATCAACGATAACGATATCGTCGCTGCCTCGGTGCTTTCGGGCAACCGCAACTTCGAAGGCCGCGTCTCGCCCGACGTGCGCGCCAATTTCCTCGCCAGCCCGCCGCTCGTCGTCGCTTATGCGCTGAAGGGCACGGTCACCACCGATTTCGTCGCCACCCCGATCGGCCAGGGCAAGGACGGGCAGGACGTGTACCTGAAGGACATCTGGCCCTCGAACGACGAAATCCGCGCGGTGATCGACGCCAATATCGACAGCGAGATGTTCCGCAGCCGTTACGCCCATGTCTTCTCGGGCGACGCGCGCTGGCAGGCGATCGATGTGACGGGCTCGGATACCTATACCTGGCGTGCCGGCAGCACCTACATCGCCAACCCGCCTTACTTTGAAGGCATGTCGATGACGCCGGCGCCGGTGACCGACATTATCGACGCGCGGCCGCTGGCGCTGTTCGCCGACTCGATCACCACCGATCACATCTCGCCTGCCGGCTCCATCAAGGCTGATAGCCCGGCGGGCAAATATCTGATGGAGCATCAGGTTAGCAAAGCCGACTTCAACAGCTATGGCGCGCGGCGCGGGCACCATGAAGTGATGATGCGCGGCACCTTCGCCAATATCCGTATCAAGAACGAGATGACGCCGGGCATCGAGGGCGGCGTCACCAAATATGTGCCGACCGGCGAGGTGATGCCGATCTATGACGCGGCGATGCACTATAAGATGGATGGCACCCCGCTCGTCGTCATCGGCGGCAAGGAATATGGCACGGGCTCGTCGCGCGACTGGGCGGCCAAGGGCACCAATCTGCTCGGCGTCCGCGCGGTGATCGTCGAGAGCTTTGAGCGCATTCACCGCTCCAACCTGGTCGGCATGGGCGTGCTGCCGCTGCAATTCGCGGAAGGCACCAACCGCAAGACGCTGGGGCTGGACGGCACCGAGACCTTCACGATCCGCAACGTGGCCGAGTTGAAGCCGCGCCAGACGGTGGAGGTCGAGCTGACCCGCGCCGACGGCACGACCAGCATTTTCCAGACGCTTTGCCGCATCGATACGATCAATGAGCTGGAGTATTTCCTCAACGGCGGCATCCTGCACTATGTGCTGAGGAACCTGGCGTCGGCGTGAGTGGATCGATCGAGGGGCACTGCCATTGCGGCACGGTGCGGGTGACGATCCCCGCCGCGCCGGATTATATCAACGATTGCAATTGCTCGCTGTGCCTGACGCGGGGCGCGATCTGGGGCTATTTTCCGCCGGCCAAGGTCAGCATCACCGGCGAGACGGATCGCTACATCCGCGCCGACCTGCGCGACGCCACGCTTGCCACCCATTGGTGCGCGCAGTGCGGCACGACAACGCACTGGGCGGCGTTCGATCCCGATTATGACCGGATGGGCGTCAACATGCGCCTGTTCGATCCCACCGATTATGCCGGCGTCGAAATCCGCGCGATCGACGGCAAAAGCTGGGACGGCTGAATGGACAACCTGATCGAAGGCATCGGCTGGGCGGCGGCGATTACTATTCTCGCCTCATATCTGCTCGTCTCGACCGGGCGGCTCGATGGGCAATCGGCGGCCTTTCAGTGGATGAACGTCGGCGGCGCGGCGGGGTTTATCATCAACAGCGGATGGCATGACGCGCTGCCGTCAGCGGTGCTCAACATCGCCTGGGCGGCGATCGGGCTGTGGACCTTGTGGCGGTTGCGTCGCAAAGCCAGGGCCGCTTAGCGACATGGCGCTGACCGAGATCAGCGGCTGGATTGGCACGCTGCTGCTGCTTACCGCTTATGGCTTGACCTCGTCGGGCCGGGTGAGTGCGCAATCGGCGACCTATCACCTGATCAATGTCGCCGGGGCGGTGGCCGTGGCCGTCAACGTGATCGCTCACAAAGCCTGGTCGATTTCCGCGCTTGAATTGTGCTGGGCGGTGATCGGCTTGGTAAGCCTCGCGCGGATCGCCGCATCAAGGAGCCGTGCCGGGCCCTGACGGCCGCCGCACTCCCCGCTTCCCCGGCGAAGGCCGGGGCCCAGGATCAGCGCGTTGGCAACTGGGCCCCGGCCTTCGCCGGGGAAGCGGGGTGCTGAGGTACAGCCTAAATGACCGCCCGCGCGCGCCCATAGAGGAAATACACGACCAGCCCGACCCCGTTCCAGACGAAGAACGACACCTGCGTCACGCTCTGCAGACTGGTGAACAGATAGATGCAGCCGATGATCGCGAGCGGCGCCACCAGCCCGGCGGCCGGCGTGCGGAACGGTCGCCGCGCGCCGGGATCGCGCCGCCGCAGCACCAGCACGCACGCCGCCACCGCGACGAACGCGCACAGCGTGCCCGCATTCGCCAGGCTTGCGATGACATCGAGCGGGACCAGCCCGGCGATGACGCTGACGAACACCGCCGTCACCGCCGTAATCCGCGCCGGCGTACCCCGCGCGCTGATCCGCGCCAGCGCGGGCGGCAAAAAGCCGTCGCGCGCCATCACCAGGAAGATGCGGCTCTGGCCGTAGAGAAAGCCCAAAATCACCGTCGGCAGCGCGATCGCGGCGGCCGCTGCAACCATCGTCGCCACGCCCGGCTGGCCCAGCGAGCGCAGAATGAGTGCCAGCGGCTCGGCGCTTTTGCCGAACACGTCGAAATGCACCGCACCGACCGCAGCCGCCGCGACGATCATGTAGATGGCGGTGCACGCGACCATCGAGCCGACGATGCCGATCGCCAGATCGCGGTCCGGGTTCTTGGCTTCCTCCGCCGCAGTCGAAATCGCGTCGAAGCCGTAAAAGGCGAAGAAGATGATCGCGGCGGCGCCCATCACCCCCAACTTCACGCCGCCCTCGCCCGCCGTCGAGCCATAGCCGTAAGGCGCGAAAGGGTGGAGGTTGGCGGCATCGAAGTGCGGCAGCGCGACCGCGACGAACAGCGCCAGCGTCGCGATCTTCAACAGGACGAGCGCCGAGTTGATCCGCGCGCTTTCCTTCGTCCCCAACGATAGCAACGCCGCCACCACCGCGATGATGAACACCGCCGGCAGATTGACGACGCCACCCAAAGCCGGGCCATTGGCAAGCGCCGCCGGCACTTCGACTCCCAACCCCTTCAAAAACCCAACCGCATAGCCCGACCAACCGACCGCAACCGTCGACACCACCAGCGAATATTCGAGGATCAGGCTCCACCCGACTACCCAGGCGATGACCTCGCCGAGCGCGGCATAGCTATAGGTATAGGCGCTGCCTGAGGCCGGGATCATCGTCGCCATTTCGGCATAGCAGAGCGCCGCGGCCGCGCAGATGACGCCCGCCACCGCGAAGCTGAGCAGCACCGCCGGCCCCGCCCGATCCGCACCGACGCCGATCAGCGTCAGGATGCCGGTGCCGACGATCGCGCCTACCCCCATCGCGACGAGATGCGGCCAACTGAGCGTCCGCGCCAGCCGCTGGTCGGCGGGGCGGTCGTCACCGGTAGCGATGGTTTTGGTTCTGAACAGGCTGGACATTGGCACTCCCAATTGCCTCGGCTAGGGGCTTCTTATTGTCGTCACCCCGGACTTGTTCCGGGGTCCACCGAGCCGCACGAGAATGCGTTGCCTAGGGCGCGGTGGACCCCGGAACAAGTCCGGGATGACGGTGGGATGATTTGGAGAGGTTGCACCGATGGACCTGACCCTCGATTTCGCGCTCGGCGAGACCGCCGACATGATCCGCGAGACGACGCAGCGCTTCGCGACCGCCGAAATCGCGCCGCTCGCCGCGAAGATCGATGCCGAGGACTGGTTCCCGCGCGATCTGTGGCCGGCGATGGGCGAGCTCGGCCTGCACGGCATCACCGTGCCGGAGGAAGATGGCGGACTCGGCCTCGGCTATCTCGAGCATGTCATCGCCTGCGAGGAAATCGGCCGCGCCTCGGCCTCGGTGGGCTTGAGCTATGGCGCGCATTCCAACCTGTGCATCAACCAGATCGCGCGCTGGGGCTCGCCGGAGCAGAAGGCGAAATACCTGCCAAAGCTCATTTCGGGCGAGCATGTCGGCAGCCTGGCGATGTCGGAAAGCGGTGCGGGATCGGACGTCGTCTCGATGAAGCTGCGCGCCGAGCGGGTGCAGGGCGGCTACGTCCTCAACGGCACCAAATTCTGGATCACCAACGCGGCGTATGCCGACACGCTGGTCGTCTATGCCAAGACCGGGGAGGGATCGGGCGGGATCACCACGTTCTTCATCGAAAAAGGCATGCCCGGTTTCTCGATCGGCCAGAAGATCGACAAGATGGGCATGCGCGGCTCGCCGACCGCCGAGCTGGTGTTCAACGATTGCGAAGTGCCCGATGAGAATGTGATGGGCCCGCTGAACGGCGGCGTCGGGGTGTTGATGAGCGGCCTTGATTATGAACGCGTCGTGCTCTCGGGCATTCAGCTCGGCATCATGCAGGCCTGCCTCGATGTGGTGTTGCCCTATGTCCGCGAGCGCAAGCAGTTCGGCAAGGCGATCGGCACGTTCCAGCTGATGCAGGCCAAGATCGCCGACATGTACGTCGCGCTCAATAGCGCGCGGGCGTACGTCTATGCCGTCGCGCGCGCCTGCGATGCGGGCAAGACGACGCGGTTCGATGCGGCAGGCGCCATCCTGCTCGCCAGCGAAAGCGCGTTCAAGGTCGCGGGCGAAGCGGTCCAGGCGCTGGGCGGCGCGGGCTATACCAAGGACTGGCCGGTCGAGCGCTTCCTGCGCGATGCCAAGCTGCTCGACATTGGTGCTGGCACCAACGAAATCCGGCGCATGCTGATCGGCCGCGAGTTGATTGGCGCGGCGAGCTAAAGCGGACACGGGGAGGCAAGCGATGAACGATCCCACCGTTGAGGAAACGCCGGAAGCCAGAATGGCAGTGTTCCGGCGACTGGTAGAGCTCTACGCGCGTGCCGATGTGGACGCGCTCGAAGAGCTTATCGCCCCGGACTATGTCGGCCACACATCAGCGGGACCGCGCGACTGGCCGGCGTTCCGCCAGAGCATCCTGAACTTCCACCAGATCTTCGATTACGCGCCGGACTCATTCGTTGTCGAAGACCAGTTCGCCAGCGGCGATAAGGTGGCGACGCGGATGACGGCCCATGTCCGCAACCGCGAGACCGGCGAGGCGATGACGATGATCGGTATCAACCTTGCGGTGATCCAAAGCGGCAAAATCCGCGAGGAATGGAACACCTGGGAAATGGTGCAATCGCCTGAGTCGCTGTCGATGCAAGGGGCTTCGTGATCGCCCAATTGCGGATAGTGATCAGCGGTGAGCCGGTGGTCGCGGCGTAAGCCAACCCCAAATCCTCCCCCGCCAGGGGGAGGATAGGCTAGCGTCCGCTCACCGCTGGCTGCTGAAGCCGACGTCGGTGGTGGAACGTTCGATGGCTGCGTCGAACTCGGCCAACAGCTTCTTGGCGCTGCCCGGGCCACCGGCGAGCCGGTCGACTTCGGCGAGCCACGCGATCTGGTCCTTGGTCGCCTTGTAATCGAGGTCGGCCATTCCGCCGGTCATCGGGAAGATATATTCGCGGTCCCACGGCCCCGTCTGGAAGCGGATGACCACCGGCGAAAAGCCGATCTTGCGCGCGGCGGGATCGAAATATTTCGACTCGATCTCGTCGACACGGTCGATGGTGCCCGCCTTGAACTTGATCAGTTCGACCTGAACCGCCTTGCCGTCCTGCTTCTCCTGCGCCGCCGCCGGCGCGGCGATCAGCAGACAGCCCAGTGCGATAAAGCCAAGTTTCATCATTCCCTCCCGTTGTTGCGAGGCCGAAACCATAACAGCGGGTCACAAGCGAGTCATGCCCCGATCCGGCACGCGCGGCGCCATTGCCACGGCCGCATCAGCAATTAGGCTGGCGGCTTGAACGGAGGGACGAATGCCGATCGCAAAGGCCAATGGCGTCGAGCTTTACTATGAATCGCACGGCCCGAATGACGCACCGGTCATCCTGCTCATCATGGGGCTGGCGACCCAGATGATCGCGTGGCCGGATGAGATGATCACAGGCCTGGTCGCGCGCGGCTTTCGTGTCATTGCCTTCGACAATCGCGATATCGGCTTGTCGCAGCGGATCGACACCGCGCCCGCACCGAATCCGCTGATCGTGATGGCGGCGATGCGCCTCGGGCTAAAGCCGCCGGTCGGCTATGGGCTGCGCGACATGGCGGCTGACGCGACCGGCCTGCTCGATGCGCTGGGCATCGATGCGGCACATATCGTCGGTGTCTCCATGGGCGGGATGATCGCGCAGAACATGGCGGCGCTGCATCCGGGGCGGGTGCGCAGCCTCACCTCGATCATGTCCTCCAGCGGCGCCCCCGGCTTGCCCGGCCCGTCGCCGGAACTGCGCGCCAAGCTGCTGCGCCGCCGCCCGGCCAATCCGCCGCGCGACCGTGCCATCGCCGAAGGGGCCGAGCTCCTCAAGATGATTGCCTATCCCGATCCGGCGCGACCGGCAGACGCCTATCACGACCTCGCCGCGCGCTCGTTCGATCGCGCCTGGCATCCGCGCGGCGCGCGTCGGCAGCTGCTCGCGATCATCGCCGACGGCAATCGCGCCGCCCGCCTTGCCAAGATCAAGGCGCCCACGCTCGTCATCCACGGCGCCGCCGACCCGCTGGTGCCGATGGCCAACAGCGAGGATATTGCCGGTCGCATCACCGGCGCGCGGCTGGAAATCATCGAGGCGATGGCGCACGATCTGCCGCCCTCGCAAGTGCCGCGGCTTGTCGAGCTGATCGCCAAACACGCCGCAGCGGCGCGCTAGCAGCGCTCAGTCGATCACCACACTTTCACGCGCTTGTCGGGCGCGAGATAGAGCTTCTGGCCGGGCGCGACCTTGAACGCCGGATACCAGGCATCCAGGTTGCGCACCGTCTGCGCGCGCCAGCGGCCGGGCGAATGGCCGTCGACCGCGAGCTGCTGGCGGATCGCCTTGTCGCGGGTCTTCTCGCGCCAGCTTTGCGCGAAAGCGAGGAAGAAGCGCTGGTCGCCGGTCAGGCCTTTGATCACCGGTGCCGGCTTGCCGTGCAGCGAGGCGTGATAGGCTTCGTACGCCGCCGTCAGCCCGGCAACGTCGGCGATATTCTCGCCGAGCGTCTGCGCGCCGTTGATGTGGACGCCCGGCAGCGGCTCATAAGCGTCATATTGCTTGACGAGCGCCTGGCCCTGCGCGGTGAAGTGGGCAAAATCCTCCGGCGTCCACCAGTTGCGCAGCCGCCCCTCGGCGTCGAACTCGGCCCCGGTATTGTCGAAGCTGTGGCTGATCTCGTGCCCGATCACCGCGCCGATTGAGCCATAATTCGCCGCCGCATCGGCCTTGGGGTCGTAGAACGGCGCTTCGAGGATCGCAGCGGGGAAGTTGAGCGCGTTCTGCAGCGGCAGGTTGACTGCATTCACCGTCTGCGGCGTCATCCACCATTCGCCTTTGTCGGGCGCCTGATGAAGCTTGGCGAGCTGCCAGTGATATTCGTGGAGCTTGGCCCGCTCGATATTGCCGACCGGATCGTCGGCCTTGATTTCGAGGTCCTTATAGTCGCGCCAGACATCGGGATAGCCGACGCTGACTCGCATCGTGGTGATCTTGCGGCGCGCTTCGGCCTTGGTCGCCGGTGCCATCCAGGTTAGCGCGGCGACGCGGTGGTCGAAGGCGGCGAGGATGTTCTTGACCATCACCTGGATGTCGGCGCGCGACGAGGCCGGGAAATAGCGCTGGGTGTAGATGCGGCCGACCGCATCGCCGAGCGCGTTGTTGACCGAGGCGATGGCGCGCTTGTCACGCGGGCGGGGCTGGCTGACGCCGCTCAGCGTCTTGCTGTAGAAATCGAACTCGGCATCGTCGAACGCCTTGGGCAGCACCGAGGCGACATCGTTGATGTGGTGAAAAGCGAGCCAGTCCTGCCACGTCTCCAGCGGCTCGCTGGCGACGAGCGCGGCAAGCTTGGTGGTCGCGTCAGGCATCCACACGATGATCGTCGACTGATCGGTCAGCCCTGCCGCACCAAAATAGGCATCCCAGTCGAGGCCCGGCGCCTTGGCGGCGAAATCGGCGCGGCCCCAGGGGTTGTTCGCCTTGTGCACATCCTCGGCGGCAACACGATCGGCGTGCGCGGCGGCGATCTTGGTTTCGAGCGCGATCACCCGGTCGGCGCGCGCAGCCGGATCGCTCATCCCGGCAAGCGTGAACATCTTGGTCACGAACGCGCGATAGGCAGCGCGCGTCTGCACCATGTCGGCGGCGTTGGATAGATAATAGTCCCGATCGGGCATGCCGAGCCCGCCTTGCAGCAGATAAGGCACGGCCTTGCCCGGCGAATCGAGGCCCTGGGTCACGAACAGGCCGAACAGATGCTCGGTGAAGAAATTGGTCGAGTTGAGCGGATCGACATCGGCGCGCAGATCGGCGCCGAGCTGGCAGGACAGCTCGCGCTTGTCCTTGATAGCGGCAATCGCGGCGAGCTCGGGCTGGAGCGGCGTGAGGCCGCGCGCCTCGATGCCGGCGGTATCCAGATAGGCCTTGTAATAATCCGCGATCCGGCGCGCATCGGGTGACGTTGCCGGCGCCTTCACCGCATCGGCAATGATCGCGGCGTTGCGTGCTTCCGCCTTGTTGAACACGCTGAGAAATACACCCGTGGAGGCGCGATCGGCGGGAATCTCGGTCTTCGCGCGCCACGCGCCATTGGCATATTGGTCGAAATCGTCGCCCGGCGCCGTCGCATGGTCGATGCCCGTCGTGTCGACGCCACCATTGCGCGGCGCGGCCGGTGCGGCACCCGCAACCAGCGCGCTGGCGGCCAGCAGCAGCGAAAGGGATGCGCGCTTCGACATTCGGGTCTCTCCTCAACCGGTGTGTTGCGCGGTGACTACACCGCGGCACGGCCGAACGCCACCTCCCTTTCCAACGGCTTCGCGCGCCGCTAGTCACGAATGAAACCACAAGGATGCCTGCATGAGCGCGCCCGTGCTCGACACCAAGATCATACCCGACAGCGAGACGTTCCAGGCCAATGCCGCGCACAACCGCGCGCTGGCGGAAGGGTTGCGCGCTGGCGTCGCCAAGGCGGCGCTTGGCGGCAACGAAAAGGCCCGCGAACGCCACACCGCGCGCGGCAAGTTGCTCCCCCGCGAGCGCGTGGAGCGGCTGCTCGACCCGGGTTCGCCTTTCCTCGAAATCGGCCAGCTCGCCGCCAACGGCGTGTATGAGGACGATATACCCGGCGCCGGCATCATCGCGGGCATCGGCCGCGTCTCGGGGCGGCAAGTGATGATCGCGTGCAACGATGCGACGGTGAAGGGCGGCACCTACTACCCGCTGACTGTGAAGAAGCACGTGCGCGCCCAGGAAATTGCCGAGGCCAACCGGCTGCCGTGCATCTATCTGGTCGACTCAGGCGGAGCCAACCTGCCGCACCAGGCCGAGGTCTTCCCCGACCGCGACCATTTCGGCCGCATCTTCTTCAACCAGGCGAATATGAGCGCCAAGGGCATTCCGCAGATCGCCTGCGTGATGGGCAGTTGCACGGCGGGCGGCGCCTACGTCCCCGCAATGAGCGACGAGACAGTGATCGTCCGCAATCAGGGCACCATCTTCCTCGCCGGGCCGCCGCTGGTGAAAGCCGCAACCGGCGAGGAAATCAGCGCCGAGGATTTGGGCGGCGGCGACCTCCACGCGCGCAAATCGGGCGTGGTCGATCACCTCGCCGAAAATGACGAGCATGCGCTGACGATCGTGCGCGATATCGTCAGTCACCTCGGCAATCCCGTAGCAGCCGGGGCCTTCGCGACGCGGGACCCGCGCCCGCCCAAATACGACGCCGCCGAGCTCTACGGCATCATCCCGACCGACGTCCGCGCGCCCTATGACGTCCACGAGATCATCGCTCGCCTCGTCGACGGCAGCGAGTTCCACGAATTCAAGGCGCTGTACGGGTCGTCGCTGGTCTGCGGCTTCGCGCATATCTGGGGCATGCCGGTCGCGATCCTGGCGAATAACGGCGTGTTGTTCAGCGAAAGCGCGGTCAAGGGCGCCCATTTCATCGAGCTTGCCTGCCAGCGCCGCGTGCCTTTGCTGTTCCTCCAGAACATCTCGGGCTTCATGGTCGGCGGCAAGTACGAGGCGGAAGGCATTGCCAAGCACGGTGCCAAGCTCGTCACCGCCGTCGCCACCGCCAGCGTCCCCAAGATCACCGTCTTGATCGGCGGCAGCTTCGGCGCCGGCAATTACGGCATGTGCGGCAGAGCCTATGCCCCGCGCTTCCTTTGGAGCTGGCCCAATGCGCGCATCAGCGTGATGGGCGGCGAACAGGCGGCGAGCGTGCTCGCGACGGTACATCGTGACGCCAACAAGTGGAGCCCGCAAGAAGCCGAAGCCTTCAAGGCGCCGATCCGCCAGAAATACGAAGACGAAGGCAACCCCTGGTACGCGACGGCGCGGCTGTGGGACGACGGCATCATCGATCCGGTGCAAACGCGCGACGTGCTGGGGCTGAGCCTCGCCGCCTGCCTCAACGCCCCAATCCCGGAGAGCCCCCGCTTCGGGGTGTTCCGGATGTAGCTTGCTTCAGGAGAATCCTATGCCCATCCTCCTCCCTCTCCTTCTCCAGATCACCCCCGTCCAGCCGCTCCCCAAGGGCACTGGCCTCCCCCCGCCCGTGACCGAGGAGGAAGGCGTGCTCACCGCTGTCAATCGCGTCTTCGCGGGGATTGCCGCGCGCGATGCCAAGGCGATCGGGGATGCGCTGCGGCCCGATGCGACCGCCACCATCGCCGCAGAAAAGCCCGATGGCACGCGCGCGATCACGCACCTCTCCCGCGATGCCCTGCTCAGCCGCTTCACCCCTGGCCCCGAGCGCTTCGAAGAACGCCTCACCGACCCTGCCATCGAGATCGATGGCGACATCGCTTATGTCTGGGGCCGTTACGACTTTTTCATCGACGGCAAGCGCCACCATTGCGGCTATGACCATTTCGACATGGTCCGCGAGAACGGCAGCTGGAAAGTCCAGAACATCACCTGGTCGAGCCGGACGACGGGGTGTGAGGGATGACGCAGGTCCGTCGCCCCAGTGCAAGCTGGGGCCGCTCTCCGTTACCGGCTCGGCCTACCGCCAGCGACCCCAGCTTGCGCTGGGGTGACGGAGATTGGCGATGATCGAGTCCCTCCTCATCGCCAATCGCGGCGAGATTGCGTGCCGGATCATCCGCACCTGCCGCAAGCTCGGCATCCGCACGGTCGCGGTCTATTCGGATGCCGACGCGAACGCGCTGCACGTCCGCCAGGCGGATGAGGCGGTGCATATCGGCCCCTCGCCAGCGCGCGAGAGCTATCTGCGCGGGGACCGGATCATCGAGGCGGCCAAGGCGACAGGCGCGCAAGCCATCCACCCCGGCTATGGCTTCCTGTCGGAGAACGCCGAATTTGCGCAGGCCGTAATGGACGCCGGGCTCATCTGGGTCGGCGCCACGCCGCACTCGATCCGCGCGATGGGGCTGAAAGACGCAGCCAAGAAGCTGATGCAGGAAGCGGGCGTCGCGACCACGCCGGGCTATCTGGGGGAGGATCAGTCGCCCGAACGCCTCCATGCCGAGGCCGATGCGATCGGCTATCCCGTCCTCATCAAGGCGGTCGCGGGCGGCGGTGGCAAAGGCATGCGGCGGGTGGAGGCCTCGGCCGAGTTCATCGACGCCCTCGCTAGCTGCAAGCGCGAGGCGGCGTCGAGCTTCGGCGACGACCGCGTGCTTATCGAGAAATACATCCTCTCGCCTCGCCACATCGAAGTGCAAGTGTTCGGCGACGCGCATGGCAACGTCGTCCACCTGTTCGAGCGCGACTGCTCGCTCCAGCGCCGCCACCAGAAAGTGATCGAGGAAGCCCCCGCGCCAGGCATGTCCGAGGAAACCCGCGAGGAATTATGCGCCGCGGCGGTCCGCGCGGCCAAGGCGGTCGATTATGTCGGCGCGGGCACGATCGAGTTCATCGCCGACGCTAGCGAGGGCCTGCGCGCCGACCGCATCTGGTTCATGGAAATGAACACGCGGCTTCAGGTCGAGCACCCGGTGACCGAGGAAATCACCGGCGTCGATCTGGTCGAATGGCAGCTGCGCGTGGCGAGCGGGGAGGCACTGCCCAAGCGGCAGAACGAGCTCAGCATCAATGGCTGGGCAATCGAGGCGCGGTTGTATGCGGAAGATGTGGCCGCGGGCTTCCTGCCCTCGACGGGGCCGCTCAAATATTTCAACCTGTACAATCTGACACGAGAACGGCGAACCCGCATCGAAACCGGGGTTCAACAGGGCGACAACATCTCTCCTTTTTACGATCCGATGATCGCCAAGTTGATCACGCATGCCGCCACCCGTGCCGAGGCAATTCAGAATCTGTCCGACATGTGCGAACACGTTAAGTGTTGGCCGGTCCGATGCAATGCCCAGTTCCTGGCAAATCTGCTCGGAGAACCGGCATTCGTCGACGGCGTCGGTGATACCGGCTTGATCGCTCGCGAACTGGACGATCTGATCCCGGAGACTCAGCCGTCCGAACTTGCGCTGCAGTCAGTTGCGTCGGTCGTGGTCGATCGGGCTATGGGCGGAAGTTCGACGACAACCCGGGAAACTTACATTCAGCGGCCGCCGTCTGCATGGAGTTGGCTGCTCGGCTTCCGCCTTAATGCGCCCGGCCGACCAACCGTCGTCAGGCTCAATGACGGCCGCCATGACTATAATGTGGATTTCGACGAAATCGCGCCGGACGACAGCCTTTACGTGACGGTGGAAGACGAGGGTTATCTGGTCTCCGAGGCCGGCGTTACTTTCGTGCTCACCGAGGCGCGTTACTCGGGCAGTTCAGCAACCGGACTTGGCGACGGCGCCCTCCTCGCCCCCATGCCCGGCCGCGTCACCGCGGTCGAAGTCGCTGCCGGCGACACTGTCACCAAGGGCCAGCGGCTCGTGACACTCGAGGCGATGAAGATGGAGCATGCGCTGACCGCGCCGTTTGACGGGGTGGTGGCAGAGCTCAACGCGGAGCCCGGCGCGCAGGTGCAGGTCGATGTGCTGCTGGTGCGGGTGGAGGCGAAGGAGGCGTAAATCCTCCCCTGCAAGGGGAGGTGGCGCGCCGAAGGCGTGACAAAAGGGTATCGCCCCCTCGGTAACGCCATACCCCTCCACCATCGGTACGCGGTGGTCCCCCTCCTCTTGCAGGGGAGGAACTAGAAGGAAAAAATAATGCCCGGAAAATTCTACGACCAATGGCAGATCGGGGAAACCATCGAGCACCCCATCCGCCGCACGGTGACCGAGACCGACAATCTCCTCTGGTCGACGATGACGCACAACCCGCAGCCGCTCCACCTCGATGCCGAGGCCGCGCGCGCATCGGAGTTCGGCCAGATCCTCGTCAACGGCACCTTCACCTTCAGCCTGATGGTCGGGCTGACGGTCGCCGAGACGACGATGGGTACGCTGGTCGCGAACCTCGGCTATGACAAGCTCGTCATGCCCAAACCCGTCTTCATCGGCGACACGCTGCGGGCGACGAGCGAAGTGACCGAATTGCGCGCGAGCAAATCGCGGCCCGACGCGGGTCTCGTCACGTGGCGCCACCGGATGTGGAACCAGCGTGACGAGATCGTGTGCGAATGCCTGCGCACCGCGCTGTTGCAGCGGGCAGGCTAAATCAAAGACTTAAGTTAAACCGGGCGACGGCCCTGAATAATGCGGATGAGCACGACGATCACCGCAATCACCAGCAAGATGTGGATCAAGCCGCCGGCGATGTGGAACGAAAATCCCAGCAGCCAGAGCAGAATAAGGACGACGATGATTGTCTCAAGCATGGTGATGCGCTCCTGTTCAGGGCCGTTACCGGCATCCAGTATCGTCAGAACGCGCGCGATATGATCCCGGTTCCCACCGGATCGCCAATTTTGGTTTAGGTCTTTTGCCGCCTTAGACGGTGAAGCTTTCCCCGCAGCCACAGCTCCCCTTGGCATTGGGATTGTTGAACAGGAAGCCGGCGGCAAAATCGTCTTCCACCCAGTCCATCGTGCTGCCGACGAGGTAGAGGATTGAGCCGCCATCCACGTAAAGCGTGCCGCCCGGGGTCTCGATCTTCTCGTCAAAGGCGTTGGCAGCCGTCACATAATCGACCGAATAAGCCAGCCCCGAGCAGCCGCGACGCGGTGTCGACAGCTTGACGCCGACCGCACCCTCGGGCGCCTGCGCCATTAGCGCGGCAATCCGCGCCTGGGCAGACGGTGTCAGGTTGAGCGCGGCGGGGCGCTGGCGGGTTTTCGTCGCAATATCAGCCATCACAGCATCCCCAGTTCCAGCCGGGCCTCGTCGGACATCTTGCCGGGATCCCAAGGCGGGTCCCAGACGAGATTGACATCGACCGAACCCACGCCCGGAACCGCGCCGACGCGGAGTTCGACCTCGGCCGGCATGGTTTCGGCGACCGGGCAGTGCGGCGTCGTCAGCGTCATCGTGATCGCGGCATGGCCGTCATCCGTCACCTCGACGCCGTAGATCAGCCCCAGCTCGTAGATATTCACCGGGATTTCGGGATCGAAGATCTCCTTCAGCGCGGCGACAATCGCCTCATAAGTCTCACCGCCCGGCTCGCCCGATGCGACACCAGCGGGCTTTTGCGCCAGAAAACCTTCGAGATAATCCCGCTTGCGCGCCAGCGTTTCGGCGGGCGTCTCCACCGCATCCTCGACCCGCGCCCGGGGCGGGCTGTCGACCGAGCTCACTTCCTCGACCACGATCTTGCGTTCCTCATCCATGCCCGTCACCCGAAAATCCGCGTTACCCTTTCGATGCCCTTCACCAGCGCGGCGATGTCGTCGGCATGGCTGTAGACCCCGAAGCTTGCCCGCGCCGTTGCCGGCACGCCCAGCGCGTCCATCAGTGGTTGCGCGCAATGGTGGCCGGCGCGGATCGCCACGCCGTCCTCGTCCAATATGGTGCCGATGTCGTGGGGATGCACCCCCTCGATCGCAAAGCTGACGATGCCGGCGGAATCCTCGGGCCCGAACAATGTCACCGAATTGATCCGTGCCAGCGCCTCGCGCGCCTCGCGCACCAGCGCCGCTTCGTGGCGCTCGATGCGCCCCACCCCGATCGCCGACACATAATCGATTGCCGCCGCCAGCCCGACGACGCCGACGATATGCGGCGTCCCCGCTTCGAACCGGCCGGGCGGCGGCGCATAGGTCGTCCTGGCGAACGTCACGCGATCGATCATCGATCCGCCGCCCTGATAAGGCGGCATCGCCTCGAGCAATTCGCCCCGCGCCCACAGCACGCCAATGCCGGTCGGGCCATAAAGCTTGTGGCCTGAGAAGACATAGAAATCGCAGCCCAGTGCCTGCACGTCGACGCTCATGCGCGGCACCGCCTGACAGCCATCGAGCAGGAGCTTGGCGCCGACCGAATGCGCGATATCCGCCGCGCGGCGCGCGTCGAGCACCGAGCCGAGGACGTTCGAGACATGGGCAAGCGCGACCAGCTTGTGCGCCGGGGTGATCATCGCGGCCATCGCGTCGAGATCGATGCGGTGATCGGCAGTCAGCGGGATCACGTCGATACGGGCGCCGACTTTCTCCGCGGCCAGCTGCCAGGGCACGATGTTGCTGTGGTGCTCAAGGGTCGAGAGCAGGATGCGATCGCCCGGCTTCAGTTGCTCACGCGCCCAGCATTGCGCGACCAGGTTGATCCCCTCGGTCGCGCCGCGCACAAAGACGATCTCGTTGTCGCTCGCCGCATTGATGAAGCGCGCGACCGTCCGCCGCGCCGCTTCATAGGCGAGCGTCATGTCGGCCGAGCGCTTGTATACGCCGCGATGCACGGTCGCATAATCGGGGCCGTACGCGCGCGCGATCGCCTCAATCACCGCCTGGGGTTTTTGCGAGGTCGCGGCAGTATCAAGATAATGCCAGCGCGAGCCGTCGGGGTTGAGGAGGCCGGGGAAATCGGCCCTAAAATCCTCCTCCATCGGGGGAGGGGGACCATCCGCAGGATGATGGAGGGGGCTGGCCGCAAGCGCATTGGCCGCCAACGCGCCCCCTCCACCGGCTCCGCCGGTCCCCCTCCCCCCTTGGGGGAGGATTTCCAGTCCCTCGCTCACAACATCCGCTCCAATGCCGCCATTGCTGCCGCATCCACCTGCTCGCGCACCGCCTCATCGGCGATCCCATCGAACACGCCCGAGATGAACGCGCGCAGCAGCATCCCCTTGGCGTCTGCAGGCGCGATGCCGCGGCTCTCCAAGTAAAACAGCGCATTGGTATCCAGCTCGCCGATCGCCGCGCCGTGGGCGCATTTCACGTCATCGGCGTAGATTTCGAGCTCGGGCTTGGCATTAGCGGTCGCGGTGCGGGCAAGCAGCATCGCCTTGACCGACTGCGCCGCATCCGTCTTCTGCGCATGCCGCGCCACCGCGACCTTGCCGAGATAGGAACCGGTCGCCCGCCCGCCGAGCACCGAGCGCACGACCTGATTGCTGGAGGCACCCGGCGCGACATGGCGCATCGTGGTAACGATCTCCAGCGTCTGCTCGCCCCCACCGAGCATTGCCCCGCCCAGCTCGAAATGCGCGCCCTCGGCCAGCGTCACGTCGATCGACACCCGCCCCAGCGCACCGCCGACATTGAGCACATGGAAATCGGCCCGCGCGCCCTGGCCCAGCTCGACCTCGATCTCGTGGATGGCAACTGCATCGGGCGCTGCATCCTGCACGATTACCCGGGCGACGCTCTCCCCCGCCGGCACCACGATTCGCTCGGGCGCCGGCAGCGGCCAGACGCGCGCGACTGCCGCCAGATCCGAATAGCGCCACGCCTCGTCTTGGCGGGTGGGGAAAGCACGGGTCATTAAATCCTCCCCTGCAAGGGGAGGGGGACCATTTGCGCCAGCAAATGGTGGAGGGGTATGGCGCCATTGAGAGGGGGATACCCCTCCGTCAGGCCTTCGGCCTGCCACCTCTCCTGCAAGGGGAGGATCTGAGCATTACGGCTCACACCGCCACCCCCGCGCCAATGCCGGCATAGCCCTCGCGCTCCAGCTCTAGCGCCAGTTCCGGCCCGCCGCTCTTCACGATCCGCCCGTCGGCCAGCACATGCACGACGTCGGGCTGCACATAATCGAGCAGCCGCTGGTAGTGCGTGATCAGCAGCACGGCCTTGTCGGGCGCGCGCATGATGCGGTTGATGCCCTCGCCCACGGCCTTCAGCGCGTCGATGTCGAGGCCGCTGTCGGTCTCGTCGAGGATCGCGAGGCGGGGGCTCACGATTCCCATCTGCACCATCTCGTTGCGCTTCTTCTCGCCGCCCGAGAAGCCGACATTGACCGCACGCTTCAGCATCTCGGCATCCATGCCGAGTGCTGCGGCCTCCGCGCGGGCGAGCTTCAGGAATTCCGCGCCCGACAGCGGCGCCTCGCCCCGCCCCCGCCGCTGCGCGTTGAGCGCCTCGCGCAGGAACTGGACGTTGGAGACGCCGGGGATTTCGACGGGGTACTGGAAGCCGAGGAACAGGCCAGCGGCGGCACGCTCGTGGGGGGCGAGGGCAAGGAGGTCGATCCATTCCTCGTCGCCCCGCACTTGATGCGGGGCCTGGCTAACTTCCTCCAACGTCGGCGAGGAAGAAGAGCCTTGGCCCGTGTCAAGCACGGGCCGACGAGGGGCAAAGCTGACGGAACCTTCTGTCACCTCATAGCCCGGCCGCCCGCCGAGCACATAGCCCAGTGTCGACTTGCCCGCCCCGTTCGGCCCCATGATCGCATGCACCTCGCCAGCGTTCACGGTGAGCGAGAGGCCCTTGAGGATCGGCTTGCCGTCGATTTCGGCGTGGAGGTTTTCAATATTTAACAAGGACATTCTCTTCATCAAAACATAGGCGGAGCAAAAAATTGAGCTTCGGGTCGTCGCACTTGAAGAACCTCATAAACGGACCGCCCGGTTTCAGTGGACCGCGGTCAGACCAAATTGGCGTAGCAAAGCCCCACCGTGTAATTTGGCTCTCTACGCCAACAACTTGCTCCCTTGGGAAAGCCCAAAAAACGGTCACCCCACGCTCCCCTCAAGCGAAATCCCCAGCAGCTTCTGCGCTTCCACCGCGAATTCCATCGGCAGCTGTTGCAGCACTTCCTTCGCGAAACCATTCACGATCAGCGCTACCGCTTCCTCCTGCCCCAGCCCGCGCTGCATCGCGTAGAACAGCTGGTCGTCGGAAATCTTCGACGTCGTCGCCTCGTGCTCGATCTGCGCGCTGGGGTTCTTCACCTCGATATAGGGCACGGTGTGCGCGCCGCATTCGTCGCCCAAGAGCAGGCTGTCGCACTGGGTGAAGTTGCGCACGCCCTCCGCGCTCGCCGCGACGCGGACCAGCCCGCGATAGGTGTTGTCCGAGTGCCCAGCGCTGATCCCCTTCGACACGATCGTCGAGCGCGAGCCCTTCCCCAGATGGATCATCTTGGTACCGGTATCGGCCTGCTGGCGATTGTTGGTCACCGCGACCGAATAGAATTCGCCGACCGAATTCTCCCCTGCCAGCACGCAGCTCGGGTATTTCCAGGTGATCGCGCTGCCGGTTTCGACCTGCGTCCAGCTGACCTTGCTGCGCGCGCCCTGGCATAGCGCCCGCTTGGTCACGAAATTATAGATGCCGCCCAGACCGTTCTCATCGCCGGGATACCAGTTCTGCACGGTCGAATATTTGATCTCGGCATCGTCGAGCGCGATCAGCTCCACCACGGCGGCGTGCAGCTGGTTCTCGTCGCGCATCGGCGCCGTGCAGCCTTCGAGGTAGCTGACGTACGCGCCCTTGTCGGCGACGATCAGCGTGCGTTCGAACTGGCCGGTATTTTCGGCATTGATGCGGAAATAGGTGGAGAGCTCCATCGGGCAGCGCACGCCTTCCGGGATGTACACAAACGTCCCATCGCTGAAGACCGCGCAGTTGAGCGCCGCGAAGTAATTGTCGTGCAACGGCACGACCTTGCCCAGCCATTTGCGGACGAGATCGGGATATTCCTTGATCGCCTCGCTGATGCTGCGGAAGATGACGCCGGCGGCTTCCAACTCCTTGCGGAAGGTGGTCGCGACCGACACGCTATCGAACACCGCATCCACCGCGACGCGGCGCTGCGGCAGGCCGCCCTCGGCGCTTTCGCCGGGCTCGCTCGCCACGCCCGCGAGCAATTTCTGCTCGGCGATCGGAATGCCGAGCTTTTCATAGACGCGCAGGATTTCGGGATCGACCTCGTCAAGGCTACCCAGTTTGGGCTTAGCCTTGGGTTCGGCGTAATAATAGGCGTCCTGATAATCGATCGGCGGGATGTTGAGCTTGGCCCAATCGGGCGTCGGCATCGTCAGCCAGTGGCGATACGCCTTCAGCCGCCAGTCGAGCATCCATTCGGGCTCGCCCTTCTTGGCGCTGATGAAGCGCACCGTGTCTTCGGACAGGCCCTTGGGCGCGAATTCCTGCTCGATGTCCGAGCTGAAACCCCATTCATATTTCTTGTTGGCGGCGGCGATCGCTTCGGCGTTGCGGGTGGCCATGATTTACGCTTCCATACCTACCGCCGTGTTCCCGCGAACGCGGGAACCCAGGGTTCCGGCCGACACCGCTTGTGGCTCTGGGCTCCCGCCTTCGCGGGAGCACAGGCTAGCCAAACTCACCCCCCGCAACGCGCCCTTCACGGCGCCGTTGACGACATTCCAGTGCGGCTTCACCCGGCAGCTCTCCTCGATGCAGCAATCATGGCGGCCGCCATCGTCGACGCACGCCGTCATCGCGATCGGGCCTTCGATCGCTTCGATGATATCGGCCAGGCTGATCGCGGCGGCGGGCCGCGCGAGGCGTAAGCCGCCGCCAGTGCCGCGCGTGCTCTCGATCAGCCCCGCGCCCGACAAGCGGCTCACCAGCTTCTGCACCGTCGGCAGCGGAATGCCCGTCTCATCGGCGAGCAATGTCGCGTTCAGCCGGCCCGAAACGCCACAATGGCGCGCGGCGGCGGTCATCATCACGACCGCATAATCGGCTTGGGCAGTCAGGCGCATCGCATCCAATCGGATTGATTCGTTCCGATTGGGCATGTGGGCGCTTATCCGGGCGGCGTCAACCGCCGGGCGACAAGGTGATGTCGGCCATGATCTCGCCTGAGATTGCTTCGAGCGCGGTCGACACGGCGTCCGGATCGACGCCATCGGGCACCAGCAGTTCGGCGCGGGCGCGAAACAGCAATTCGCCCGACCATGAGCCCGGTTCCGCCGCCGTTTCGAGCGACTCGATATTGACGCCGAGCCCGGCGAGCACGCTCGTCACTTCACGGACGATGCCCGGCCGGTCGGCACCGACCAGCTCGAGCGACAGATGATGGCCCGCCGGCGGATGATGCGGCGCGGTGGGGGCCAGCGTAACCGCCAAGGTCGCCGGGTCGATCGCCGCCAGCGCCGCCTCCAGCCGCGCGACATCGCCCTCGCCGATTTCGACCAGCACCGCGCCGACATATTTGCCGCCCAACCGCCCGAGCTGGCTTTCCAGCCAATTGCCGCCCGCCTCCGTCACCGCATCGGCGAGCGCCGCGGTAAGCCCCGGGCGATCGGTGCCCAGCGCGGTCAGGATCATCGTCGTCGGCATCGCTCTCTCCCCGTTTCTGGCGGCTGACAGTTGCACAGTCGCGCGCGCCGCGCCAAGTGGCGCGGGTGCCCGATCCGATTGCCCTGTATGTCCATTGGCCGTTCTGCGTCTCCAAATGCCCCTATTGCGACTTCAACAGCCATGTCCGCGCGAGCGTCGATCAGGCGGTGTGGCGCACAGCGCTGCTGGCCGACATGGCGCATGAGGCAGCGCTAACCCCAGGGCGCCCGATCGGTTCGATCTTCTTCGGCGGCGGCACGCCCTCGCTGATGCCGCCCAAAACGGTGGCGGCGGTGATCGACGCGGCAGCCCGGCTGTGGGGCTTGCCCAGCGGCACCGAAATCACACTGGAGGCGAACCCGTCCTCGGTCGAGGCAGCGCGTTTCGCCGATCTGGCGGCCGCCGGGGTCAATCGTGTCTCGCTTGGGCTGCAGGCGCTCGATGATGAGGCGCTCAAGTTTCTCGGCCGCGCGCATGACGTGGTGGAGGGATTGGCGGCGCTGGAGGTGGCACAGCGGCATTTCGGGCGGGTCAGTTTCGACCTGATCTATGCGCGGCCCGGCCAGTCACTCGGGGCGTGGGAAGCCGAGCTCGCCCGCGCGCTCAGCCTCGGCACCGAGCATCTGTCGCTCTATCAGCTCACCATCGAGCCCGGCACCCGCTTTGCCACCGAAGCAGCGGCAGGCCGGCTGTCCCTGCCCGACGAGGACCTCGCCGCCGACCTGTTCCACGCGACCCGGACGACAACGGCGGCGGCGGGGCTCCCGGCTTACGAGATTTCCAACCACGCCCGCCCCGGCGCCGAGAGCCGCCACAATCTCACTTATTGGCGGATGGGCGATTATGTCGGCATCGGCCCAGGCGCGCATGGCCGGCGAGGTGGGGTGGCAACGGTACGGCATAGGAAGCCCGAGAACTGGCTGGCGGCGGTGGCTTCGAAGCAGCACGGCATCGCCGAGCAGGAAGCACTGCTCCTTGCCCAACGGCTGACCGAGGCGCTGGTGATGGGGCTAAGGACGCGCGAGGGCGTGTCCCTCACTCGCCTCGCCGCGCTCGGCGACGTGCCGGTCGATCAAGCGATCGACGTTGGCGCAGCGCAGCGCCTTGCCGCGCAGGGAATGGTGACACTGTCAGGCGACCGGCTGGCGGTGACCGATGCCGGCATGCTCGTGCTCAACGCGATTTTGGCCGAGGTGGCAGTAGGTTAAATCGTCCCCCGCCCGGGGAGGTGGCAGGCGTAGCCTGACGGTGGGGGAGGCAACCCAGCGTTCGATCGGCAGGCCACCCCCTCCGTCGCCTTCGGCGCCACCTCCCCCGATGGGGGAGGATTGGCAGCACTACCGCCCAAACCCGCTCGGCGCCGGCGACACCACCGTCGCCCCGCCGGCATGCACTTCCTGCACTTCCAGCGCGCGCTCGGCGACGCCGTCCCGGTTGAAGCGGAACGCGCCGTCGATGCCGGCAAAGCCGCCCGGATCGCGCAACCGGCTTTCGGGGAACGGCTCGCCCACCGGCCAGTCGCGCATGATCCGCACGGTCAGCAACACCGCGTCATAACCCAGGCTCGACAGCCGGTAGGGCGGCTTGCCGAAGCGCGCCCGGTATTTGACCGCATATTGCCGGTAGAGCCCGTTCGACACGCTCGCGAACCACGCGCCGTCAAGCGCGGCGACGCCGGTCACGCCATTATCGGCGTTCCATAGCTCGGTGCCGAGAATCTCCGCCTTGGCCGATCCGCCCTTGCGCAGCAGCGGCACGCTCGCCGCTGCCGCCGCGCTCGACCCCGCGATCAGGATCGCCTGATAGGGCCCGTTCTTGTTGAGCCGAGCGACGGCCGCGCCGAGCCCGCCCGGCGCGCGATCGTACGTCTGCAGCGACAGCACTTTGCCCCCCGCCTGCTCCACCGCGCGCAGGAACGCGGTCGAGGCACGCTCGCCATAAAGCTCGTTGGGCACCAGACCGGCGAAATCGGTCATGCCCTTGGAGCGCGCGAAATCGACGACGCGGGTGATCGACTGAGTCGGCGAATAACCGAGCAGATACGTTCCGCTGCCGCCAACGCTGGCGTCGTTGGAGAAAGTGATCAGCGGCACGCCCGCCTCGCGCGCAATTGGCGCCACCGCGCGCACATCCTCGGCAAGCAGCGGCCCCAGGATGAGCTTGTTGCCATCGGCCAGCGCTCGGCGCGCGGCGACGGCAGCGCCCTGCGCCGTATCATAACTCGTAATGCGCAAGCGATCGCTGCGGCTGTCGAGCACCGCCATCTGCGTCGCATTGGCGATGCTCTGGCCGACGCCGGCATTGGCGCCCGACAAGGGCACGAGCAACGCGACACGCTGGCGCGCAACATCCTGCGGAATGCCCGGGGTGACCACCGGCTGGCTCGGCTGCGTCGGCCTTGTCGGCTGCGGTCGCTCGACCGGGCCTTGCGGGCCACGCGGCACCACCGTCGAGCATGCCGACAGCGCCATCGCCAGCAGGCCGGCCACCAGCCGCTTCCCCCATCCGCCGCGCACATTTCGTTGCGACGATGCCGTTCCCTCTGCCATGACACTCCCCAATGAACGCGGACCTTTTGCCCGGCCTCTACATCGTCGCCACCCCGATCGGCAATCTCGGTGATCTCTCGCCGCGCGCCGCCATGGTGCTTTCACGCGCCGATGTGATCGCAGCAGAAGACACGCGTGTGACGGCGACGCTGCTTCGCCACATCGATTGCAAGCGGCCGATGGTGCCCTATCACGACCATAATGCCGACCAGATGCGCCCGAAGCTGATCGCGCGGCTGGCGCGCGAGGTGGTGGCGCTGGTCAGCGATGCCGGCACGCCGCTGATTTCCGACCCCGGCTATAAATTGGTGCGCGAGGCACGCGCGGCGGGGCACAATGTCGTCACCATCCCCGGCCCCTGCGCCGCCATCGCCGCGCTGACGCTCGCCGGCCTGCCGACCGATCGCTTCCTGTTCATGGGCTTTCTCCCCGCCAAGGCCGGCGCGAAGGCGAGCGCGATTGCCGAGATGGCGGGGGTGCGTGCGACATTGGTGTTCTACGAATCGGGGCCACGCCTGGGCGCGACGCTGGCGGCACTGGCGGTGGGGTTGGGCGACCGTGAGGCGGCGGTGACGCGCGAGATCACCAAGCGGTTCGAAGAGGCCGTGACGGGCACGTTGTCGTCGCTCGCCGCGCGCTATGCGGAGGCGCCGCCCAAGGGCGAGATCGTCATCGTCGTCGCGCCGCCGGGCGATCCCGAACGCGCCAGCGAAGACGATGCCGACGCCGCGCTCGCCGACGCGCTGACGCGCTTGTCGACCGGGCAAGCGGCGAGCGAAGTCGCCAAGAAGCTCGGCCTCGACCGCAAAGCGCTCTACGCGCGGGCGCTGGAGATGAAGGGATGACCGAGGCGCGCCAGGCCGCCGAGGCACGCGGTCGGCGCGGCGAGCGGGTGGCGGCATGGTGGCTGCGGCTGAAGGGCTGGCGCATCCTCGACAAGCGCGTGCGGACGCCTGCGGGCGAAGTCGATCTCGTCGCACGGCGCGGCAATCTGATCGCGTTCGTCGAGGTGAAAACCCGCGCCACCGCCGCCGAGCTCGATCTCGCCATCGACGAGCGCCGCCTGGCCCGCGTCGCCGCCGCCGCCGAAATCCTGATGCCGCGCTACGCGACGGCCGGCGAGGACATCCGCATCGACGTCATCCTCATCGCCCCCGGCGCGCGGCCCCGGCACATCGAGAATGCGTGGGTCGGGTGACAGCCGCTGCGGCTGGCCCTACATCAACCCTCTCGTCGCCCCAGCGAAAGCTGGGGCCGCTTGGTGGATGAGCGACCCGAGCTGCCAGCGACCCCAGCTCTCGCTGGGGTGACGGAAAATAGGCCGAGATGAAGAAAGCAGCCGCATGACCCTGACCGTCGCCGTCCAAATGGACCCGCTCCACTCGATCAACATCGCCGGCGATTCGACCTTCGCGCTGATGCTTTCCGCCCAGGCGCGCGGCCACCGGCTGTTCCATTATCTGGCCGAAGACCTGAATTATTCGGACGGCCGCGTCTGGGCCAAGGCGCATCCGGTGACGGTCCAGCGCGTGACGGGCGACCATTACCGCTTCGGCGACCCGGTCAGCCTCGATCTTGGCAGCCAAGCCGATGTGGTGCTAATGCGGCAGGATCCGCCGTTCGACCTCGGCTATATCACAGCCACCCACCTGCTCGAACGCATCATGGACCAGACGCTGATCGTCAACGATCCGGTCAGCGTCCGCAACGCGCCCGAGAAAGTCTTCGTGCTCGATTATGCGCGCTTCATGCCGCCGACGCTGGTAACGCGCTCGCTCGACGAAGCCCGCGCGTTCCTGGCCCAGCATGGCGAGATCGTCATCAAACCGCTCCACGGCAATGGCGGCAAGGCGATCTTCAAGGTCGGAAGCGACGGCACGAACCTGTCCGCACTGATCGAGGTGTTCAACACCGCGTACCGCGAGCCGCACATGGTGCAGGCGTTCCTGCCCGACGTGGCCAAGGGCGACAAGCGCATCGTGCTCGTCGATGGCGAGGTGGCGGGCGCGATCAACCGCTTGCCGGGCGCCGGCGAAATCCGCAGCAACCTGGCGGTCGGCGGATCGGCGGTGGCGACAACGCTGACGGCGGAAGAACAGGAAATCTGCGCGGTGCTCGGCCCGGAACTCAAGGCCCGCGGCCTGATCTTCGTCGGCATCGACGTGATCGGCGGCAAATGGCTGACCGAAATCAACGTGACCAGCCCGACGGGGATCGTCGCGATCGACAAGTTCGATGGGACGGATGTAGCGGGGATGATCTGGGAAGCGATTGAAGATAGGCTAACTTAGATAAATATAGCCTCAAGTGTTTCTCTTATCGATTATAAATTAGTAAAATACATTATGGATCGATATTAATATCGATCGATGAATCATTTTCGATTAATCTCCACAATTCTCCGTTTTTTGTGGAACCTCGAGCACCTATCTGGATCAAATATTCTTTAATGTCATTATCTCTTAGCCCTGTTACTCGCGAAAGTGTTTGAATGTTTTGCCATGTATCGTTTGGCTTACTCAAAATCTTGCGAAGAAGATCACAAACGGCTTTATCGTAATCTGGAAATTCGGAACGTCTTTCTAGCAAAGCCGTTAACCAAGTAGTCGCAACTGAGCCAGCAGTACCGATAGCTGCTCCCAGCACAACCCATCCTCCATCCGACATAAAACCCCTCCTCTTTCTCAGTTCAACGGATGTATGGACTGGTCAGGGCATCCCTACTCCCCCACCGGCACCGGCCGGCGTTTCTTCCCCGCTAGCTCATCATCCATGAACCCCAGCTCCTTGGGCGCAAAATAGCCGAACGCTTCCCAATCCCCGTGCTTCTGCTTGAACTCAGGGAGCGCCGCCGTCACCAGCGCTGCGCCTGACAAGCCCGCCTTGCGCTCCTTCGCCACCAGCGCTCGCAAGTCGCGGAGATAGCCGGCGAAATCCTTCACATCCGCCGCGGTCGCGACATCGCCATGGCCGGGGACGAAGCTCGTCACGCCTGCATCCGTCGCCATCGCGTCCGCCGTCGCGATCCACTCAGCGACATTGCCGTCGATGATGTTGGGCGAGACATGCCGCCACAGCAGGTCTCCCGCGAACAGCACATGCGCATCGGGCACGCGCACCGCCAGATCGCCGCCGGTATGGCCGAGTACCGGCTGCACCTCGACCTTGCGCTGGCCGAGCCAGATCGTCAGCGGCGCGTCGGTCGTCACATCGGGCAGCGCCAGCGCGGCGATCCGCGCCTGCAACGCCGGCGTCACCCGCTCGCCGAACAGGTGCGCATTCTCGGTCCGCACCCAGCCGCGCTCGTTCTTGTGCGCGACGATGATCGCGCCTGCCTCGCGCAGCACCGCATCGCCGCCGGTGTGATCGATATGGTAATGCGTGTTGACGACATAGCGGATCGGCAGCGGCGTCAGCCGGTGGATTTCGCCGATCAGCGCCTTGGTCGCCGCTTCGTTGTAAAAGCTGTCGACGACCAGCACGCCGTCATCGCCGATCACGAAGCCGGCGTTGGAGCCTGCCTCGCCCTTGGGCCCGTCGATCGCGGCATAGACGCCGGGGCCGATCGCCTTTAGCGCGAAGGGCAACGCCGGCGCCTGTTGCGCGGCGAGCGGCCAGGCGCCCAACGCAATCGCGAGGGCCGCGATTGCCCCACTCATCAAAGCTTTGGCCGACATAGCGCTCCCCAACAATCTCACAGTTGGAGGAGATTAGCCCAAAGCGGCCTCCTTGCCAAAGCGCCAGAGCACGCCGGCGCAAACCGCACCACATAACCGAGGGGCCGCACCAGCCCGACGCCAGCGCGGCCCCTGCAGCTACCAGGAATGGGAGCTTCCCGATGTTATTTCTTGGCGGCGTCCTTGGCTTCCTTGCCGGCTTCCTTCGCCTTGTCGCCGGCCTTCTCCGCCAGCTCGCCTGCATTCTTGGCGTCGGCGCCGGCCGCTTCCATCGCGTTCTGGTCGTTGGTCGCCATCGCGTCCTGCATCGCCGAATTGGCGGCGTCGGCCTGCTCGGCGGCGTTGTCGGCCATCATCGCGGCGTTCGACGCATCCTGCGCGGCATCGGTCTTGCTCGGCGACGAGCAGGCAGCAAGCGACACCAGCGCCAGCCCAATGGCAGCGTATTTCAACATCGTCAGATCTCCTTGGAAAGCGGGTTGGTCGGGACGCGCCGGCGGCACGTCAGGCAATCTCGTGGGCATGGCGGCGCGAGCCTTGCGCGGTCTCACCATCATTTCACCCCTGTTGTCGCCTGATGAAGCCAAACCGCCGGCGCTGCCTCAGGTTCCAACGACTCGTCGCAAAATACGGGCGAGCGCGGTCAGGCGCGGGGATGGGCGTTGCGATAGACGTCGAGCAGGTGCGCGGCATCGACTTGGGTGTAAATCTGGGTCGAGCTCAAGCTCGCATGGCCGAGCAGTTCCTGCAGGCTGCGCAAATCGGCGCCGCGCCCGAGCAGATGCGTCGCGAAGCTGTGGCGCAGCGCGTGCGGCGTCGTCCGCTCGCCCAGCCCGAGCCGGGCGCGCGCCTTGCGCACCGAGCGACGGATGATCGCCGGATCGAGCGCCCCGCCCTTCGCGCCCCGGAACAGCGGCTTGTCGCGCGCCACGCCCCAGGGTGTCAGCCGCGCATAATCCTCTATCGCCTCGCGCACGGGGGGGAGCAGCGGCACGATCCGCGTCTTGTCGCGCTTGCCCGTCACGCTGATCGTTTCGCCGAGTGGCAGGATCGCGCCGGTCAAGCCCACCGCCTCCCCGATGCGTAAGCCCGCGCCATAGAGCAGCAGGAGAACGGCGAGATCGCGCGCGGCGATCCAGGGCTCGGCGGCATCCTCCGCGACATCCTCGGCCAGCGCGACGGCTTCGTCGGGCGAGACCGGGCGCGGCACGCCTTTCTTGACGCGCGGGCCCCGCATTGCCGGGCCGGCGCTATCGCCGCCAGTCGCGAATTTCAGGAAGGCGCGCACTGCTGACAGCTCGCGCGCGGCAGAGGCATTGCCCAGCCCCTCGCCCCGCCGCTGCGCCAGATACGCCCGCAAATCGGCAGTCGACACCCGCGCCAGCGCGCCCGCGTCGACTGCCCCGCCCCAATGGCTTTGCAGGAAAGCAACCAGCCGCTCCGCGCTCGCCTGATAGGCCCGCACCGTATGCACCGACCGCCGCCGGTCGCGGCGCAGATGATCGGCAAAGGCCTGGGGGAGCGGGGGCATGGGAAGAGGTTAGGCGAGGCGCGGGCGCAAGGCGAGGTGCATCCGCTTGGGGCGCGCCAATGCGGGCGATCCCGTTTGCTAGTCGTCCGCTTCGAGCCGCCGATAGCCTTCATCGGTCGGCAGATCGATCGGCCAACACATGCTGAACTCGTTCATCGGCACGACGACCGGCGACTTCACATGCGCCACGCCAAGCTCGTTGAACAAGGCATGCGACGACTGATTGATCCGAATCCGAATGCCCTCATCATCGTAGCGCGCTCTGATCAAGGCGAGCCGCGCCGCATCGATCAGCCCCTGCGACGGGTGGGTGACGCCCTGCAACGCCTGCAGCTGCGACCACTGGGTGGGCTCATCCGCCTGCACCGCCTGCAGCGCGGCGATCTGGGAGTAGATGAAGCTCATCAGCCCCTGCTCCTTTTTCGGAAGCAAGGCGACACGGCCGCTCTGGGACGCCGCTTGCCAACGGCCGATCTGATTATCCCATGATGCGGGTTTGCCGATCCACTTCGGCGCGACGTAAGCGGGCGTGCCCGCCGCGGCGATCGTGCGGTCGAGCGCCTCCAAACGCCGCGCGATACACGGCTCCTCGCGCGTGCGGTTGTTGAGAATGGCGAAATCGGTCGCCAACTCATTCTCGATCTGCTCACGCGCCTCACCTGCGACGATGCGCTCGTGAATCTTCTCGATGATCTGCTCGCCAATCAGCGCGATGCAGATGCCGATGACGATCACCGCAATCTCCGACGCAAATTCGCGCCAGCTATGCACCGGCTTGGGCTTGTGGATGTCCATTTCGGGCTCCGGCTGAGGGTCGGCCGTTGGGTCAGGCGGGTCGGCGGGCAAGTCGGTCATCGTCAGTCTCCGCTCGCCCGATCAGGGCTCGTCATAGACGAGATGCGCCGGGCGCCCCTCAATCACGAGCTTCAGCGCTTTGTCGCGCGGGGTGTGGAGCGGGATACACACCGACTCCTGCTTGAACGACTCCAGCTTCTCCGGTGCAAGGTGCAAGTCTTTCGCGATCTGCAAAGCCGACGTCACGATCACTTCCATCTGCCACCGCGCCATGCGTGCATGTTCGAGCGCGCTGCGCAGGCGTTGGTCATAGCCGGGCGAGGGCGTCGGCAGCAGATCGAGCGTCCTCAGCTCATTCCACGCATTCTTCTCGTCCTTCTCGCTTGCGGTATATTCGGCGAACAGCGTGTATAGATTGGAATAGCCGGCCTGTTCATCGGTCGGCATCAGGCTGATCCCGCCCGATTGCAGCGCCGTCTTGTAGCGGCCATCGGAAGTGAACCAGATCAGCGGATGGCCGATCCAGATCGGCCCCTTGATGGCTTGGCCGGCGCTCACTTGCGCGATCAGCCCGGCGATCTCATCAAGCCGCTTGCTCACGCATGGCTCGGTCTCGGCGCGGCGCACCATGTAGCCCAGATTCCGCGCGATTTCGGCACGGGCATTCTCGCGCGCTTCTACGACATGGCGATGATCCCGCCACGCCTCAACCACCTGCTCGAGCGTCAGCGCGATGAGAATGCCGATGACGACAACGCCGATTTCGGACGCCAATTCGCGCCAGCTGTGGACAGGTTTGGGCTTGTGAATGTCCATCGACGGCTCCGTTATGGGGACGGCCGCCGGGTCAAGCGCTTGTGGCGCGTCGTCTGTCTGCGGTTCCCCCATTACGCTTCGGCAATGAGCGAAATATCAGTGCTCGCGCAAGTCCCTACCCGATCGTCTGCCCCGTCTTCGCCCAGTCGGCAAGGAAGCCCTCGATGCCCTTGTCGGTCAGCGGGTGCTTGACGAGCTGGCGGATCACCGCGGGCGGCGCGGTCATCACGTCGGCACCGATCCGCGCGGCTTCCAGCACATGGACCGGGTGGCGCACGCTGGCGACCAGGATTTCGGTGTCGAAACCGTAATTATCGTAGATCAGGCGGATATCGCTGATCAGCGCCATGCCGTCAAAGCCGATATCATCGTGCCGGCCCACAAAAGGCGAGATGAACGTCGCACCTGCCTTGGCGGCGAGCAGCGCCTGATTGGCCGAGAAGCAGAGCGTGACGTTGACCATCGTGCCGTCATCGGTCAGCGCCTTGCAGGTCTTGAGGCCATCGATGGTGAGCGGCACCTTGACCGCGATATTATCGGCGAGTTTGCGGACGATTTCCGCCTCGCGCATCATCCCCTCATGGTCGAGCGCGACGACTTCGGCCGAGACGGGGCCACTGACGATGCCGGCGATTTCCTTGACGACTTCGAGGAAGTTGCGGCCCGATTTGGCGATTAGCGAGGGGTTGGTGGTCACACCATCGAGCAGGCCGGTCGCAGCGAGATCGCGGATGTCGGCGGTGTCGGCAGTGTCGGCGAAGAATTTCATGTGGAGGCCCCGGTTGAGTGAGTCGTTGCTGGGGAGCCTTACCGCCCTTTGTTGCCGGCGCCAGTGCGGCGAACGGAAATGACGATCCTATCGATCCTCCCAACCGGGGGGAGGATCGGAATTATTTCGGCGCGATCATCACGCCGATGCTGGGCGCCTTAATGCCCGACAAGCGCAGCTGATAATGGCCGGGCACCAGGGCGAACGCCACGATCTTGCGGATGCCGCTGCACGCCGGGCCGTGATCATGGCCGGTCGAGGTCTGCGTCTTGTCATTGCGATTGACGTCGATCCATGCGGCGTCACTCAGCGCGACCGCATAGGTGCCGGCGCGCGGCACGTCGATCTCGACTGCTGCCGCCTTGCCGCCGCGCGCGCGTTCTTCGGCGGTTTCGCCTGCCACCGCGAGCGCACCCGAAACGTCGAAGCGCGCGCCAATGCCCGGCCGATTGCCCGGCGTCGCCCAGCCGGCGAAACCGGCCGGTGGCGGCGCGACGGTTGGGCATGCCGCCGGGGCCGGATCGGCGAGCAATAAGAGCGGCAAGAGCAAGGGCATTGGGGTCTCCACAGCAGCTTGAGCGATATTCCCGCTCGCATACAGCATCCCCGCCGCCACGCCCACCCTTCCTTGCGCGCCCGCAATGCCCATAAAGGGTGCCATGTCGTCCCGCGTTCGCGTCGTCATCCTCAATTCGGCGGTCGGCCCGTTCGATTATCGCGTGCCGCACGGCATGGCGGTCGAGCCGGGGGCGATCGTGATCGCCCCACTTGGGCCGCGCCAGCTGCTCGGCGTCGCGTGGGAAGAGGAGCGGATGCCCTCGCCCGGCGAGGTCGGCGACAACCGCCTGCGCAACCTGCTGGGCGTGATGGATGCGCCACCGATCCGCGCGCCGCTCCGCCGGCTGATCGAGTGGACAGCGAACTATTACCTCGCCCCGCCTGCCGCCGTCGCGCGGATGGCGCTGCCGTCAAGTTCGGCGTTGGAAGGCGCGCGGACGGTGACCGAATATCGCCCAACCGGCGAGGTGCCCGCGCGCCTCACCCCGCAGCGCGCGCAGGCGCTGGAGCGGCTCGCCGATCGTCAGGGCATCATCCGCGAGCTGGCGCTGGCGGCCAGCGTGTCCGACGCGGTCATTCGCGGGCTGGTCAAGGCCGGCGCGATCGAGGCCGTCGAGGTAGCGCTCGACAGCCCCTTCCCGGTGCCCGACCCGGCACATGCCGAGCCACAGCTTTCGCCCGACCAACGGGCTGCGGCCAACGCGCTGGTCACCGCCGTCGATGCGCATCGCTTTGAACCGTTCCTGCTCGATGGCGTCACTGGCTCCGGCAAGACCGAAGTCTATTTCGAGGCGATCGCCGCCGCCATCCGCGCCGGCCGCCAGTCGCTCGTCCTGCTCCCCGAAATCGCGCTGACCGAGCCGTTCCTCAAGCGCTTTGCCGATCGCTTCGGCTGCGCGCCGGTCGCCTGGCATTCCGACCTGCGCCAGTCGCAGCGCCGCCGCGCGTGGCGCGCCATTGCCAGCGGCGAGGCGCTGGTGACGGTCGGCGCGCGATCGGCGCTGTTCCTGCCTTATGCCAATCTCGGCCTGATCGTGGTCGACGAGGCGCATGAGACGAGCTTCAAGCAGGAAGAAGGCGTCCATTACCACGCCCGCGACGTGGCGGTGATGCGCGGGCTATTCGAGGAGGCGCCGGTGGTGCTGGCCTCGGCAACGCCAGCGATCGAAACGCGCCAGCAAGTCGCGCTGGGCCGTTACACCGAGCTCAAGCTGCCCGGCCGCTATGGCGCCGCCGAGCTGCCCGAGATCGAAGCGATCGACCTGATCGCCGAGCCCCCCGAGCGCGGCCGTTGGATCGCGCCGCGCCTGGTGAAGGCGATCGACGCGACGCTCGAACGCGGCGAGCAGGCGCTGCTCTTCCTCAACCGGCGCGGTTATGCCCCGCTCACGCTGTGCCGCTCGTGCGGACATCGCTTCCAATGCCCCAATTGCACCGCCTGGATGGTCGAACACCGTCTGATTCAACGGCTTGCCTGCCATCATTGCGGCCACGTCGAAAAAGTACCCGACACATGCCCGGAATGCGGCAACGAGGACTCGCTCGTCGCGTGCGGCCCCGGCGTCGAGCGCATTGCCGATGAAGTCGCCGCGCTGTGGCCCGAGGCGAAGCGCGCCGTGGTGACTAGCGACACAATCTGGTCGCCCGCCACGGCTGCCGAATTCGTCCACCGGATGGAAGCCGGCAATATCGATATCGTGATCGGCACCCAGCTCGTCACCAAAGGCTATCATTTCCCCAATCTTACGCTGGTGGGCGTGATCGATGCCGATCTGGGGCTCGACGGCGGCGATCTGCGCGCGGCGGAGCGTACCTTTCAACAAATCAGCCAGGTCGCTGGCCGCGCCGGCCGCGCTACCAAGAAGGGGCATGTCTTCATCCAGACCCACCGGCCGGATGCGCAGGTGATGCAGGCGCTGGTCCAAGGCGACGCCGATGCCTTTTACGCCGCCGAAACCGAAGCGCGCCGCTTCGCCGACGCCCCACCGTTCGGCCGCTATGCCGCGATCGTGGTGTCGTCGGAGGACAAGGCCGCCGCGCAAGACAGTGCCCGCGTCATCAAGCATGCAGCGCCCGAGGTCGACGGCATGGCGGTCTATGGCCCCGCCCCTGCCCCGCTCGCCATGCTGCGCGGCCGCCACCGCTTCCGCCTGCTCGTCCACGCCCGCCGCAGCTTTGACGTGCAGGACGCGATCCGCGACTGGCTCGGCAGCGTCGAGTGGCCCGCCAAAGTGCGCGTGACGGTGGATGTCGATCCCTATAATTTCCTTTGACCGCCGCCGCGCTGCTGAGGCTAATGGCGGCATGCGCCGGCTACTGCTGATCCTTGCTCTGATTCTGATCGGATCGATCGCCACGCCGACGCGCGCCGACGACATCTCGGCCGCCGGACGCGGCGTCGTCCGCGTCGTGACGATCGCGACGGCAGCGGGCGAAGTGGTCGGGTTCGGCCATGGCAGCGGCTTTGCGGTTGGGCCGAACCGCATCGTTACCAATGCGCATGTCGTCGAGCTTGCCGCGCGCTATCCAGCGAATGTGGTCATCGGCGTCGTGCCCTCGGAAGGCGACAAGAGCTATCAGGGCAAGCTGATCGCTTATGACGCCCAGCGCGATCTCGCGCTGATCGAATTCAAGGGCACCAGCCTGCCGCCGCTGACGCTTTACGGCGGGCCCGTTACCGATGGCGAGCAGGTGATTTCGCTCGGCTATCCCGGCAATGTCGATCTCGCGACGGCGCAATCGGCAGCCGACTATATCAGGCCGCTCTCGCCAGTCCGCACGCAAGGCGGCTTTGCCGGGAATCGGATGCTGACCGGCGTGCGCGTGTTCCTCCACACCGCCAGCATCGCGCGCGGCAATTCGGGCGGGCCGCTGCTCGATCGCTGCGGGCGCGTGATCGGCGTCAATTCCGCGCTGACCAAAGCGGAAGAAGGCGATTCGACCTTCGGCTTCGCCATCGCCGATGCCGAGCTGCTCGCCTTCCTGGCCACCGCCAAGCAGCCGATCTCGCAAGTGACGTTGCCCTGTACCAGTATCGACGAGCGCTTACGCCAGGATCGCGAGGCTGCTGCCGCCGCTGCCGATGCGCAAGTCGCCGCCGCGCAAGTCGCCGACAGCAAAGCGACGCTGGCGCGCGAGCAAGCGATGGACGCCGCCCGCGCCAAGCTCGAGCGGCATATCGAAAACATCATCGCCATCGCCGCTGTGCTGCTCGTGCTGGCAGCGCTCGCGGTGGGCGGCGCGGGGATGCTCGAGATGCGCGAGCAGCGGCGCGAGGCGATCTGGGCGCTGTCAGCTGGCGGCGTGCTGTTCGTGGCGAGTGCACTCGTGTTTCTCACGCGGCCCGCCGGCGCGGTCGTGCTGCCGGAAGCGCCCGTGGCGAGCGCGACGACGACCGATCAGGGCTATGGCCGTTACGCCTGCCGCATCCAGCCCAAGCGTAGCCGCATCAATCTGACGACGCCGCAGGACGTCTCGCTCGATTTTGGTCGCGACGGCTGCATCAATGGCCGCACCCAATATGCCGAGAATGGCAAGAAATGGGAGCGCATCCTGGTCCCCAGCGACGAGCAGACGGTGCGCGTGCTCGAATTCGACAGCGCTGCCAAAACCTATACCGACAGTCGCTATTACCTGACCGCGCCGCAAATGGCCGAAGCGCGCAAGCTGCGCGGCGGCGTCGAACAAAAGGCCTGCACCCCTAACGAAGCCGACCGCCAGAAGCTCCGCAGCCAGCAAAGCGCGATCCGCGACGCGCTCCCCGCCCAGCCCGACGAATGGCTGGTCTATCAATGTTCTGCGGGACGGTGACACGCCTACAGCCACCGGTTGACGATCGTTTGACAGCAGCTTTAATCTGAGGCGTTTTCGCGGGGGTTAGACAAGATGTTGAAGCGACTTTTGCTTGGGTTGGCGTTAGCAGTAACACCGGCCGTCTGCCAGGCAGAGTGGCACGAAGCCACGACCCCACACTTCATCATTTATGCTCAGGAAGGTGACAAGGCCCTTCAACACCGGGCCGAGCGTCTTGAGGCGTTTCATTCGTTGATGTTGAAAGCCTTCAATATCACGACGGAGCCGATCCCTTATCGTGTGCGGATCTATGTCGTTCCATCGACCGGTTATCTGCAGCAGATGATGCCTCACCCCAATTCCGAGGTCGCAGGTTTTTACGAGCCGATCGCCTCGGGTCCGGTTGTTTTCACGCCCGAGAACGCCGACTCGGGATCAGGCGTGTTCAATTCCCAAGTCGTGCTATTTCACGAATATTCCCACCATTTCATGCTGCAGAATTTTCCGGTCGCCTATCCCGCGTGGTATGTTGAGGGGCGTGCGGAAACCTTTGCGACGGCCTCGTTCGAAAAGCCCGGCTTCATCACTTACGGTAAGCCGGCAAATTATCGGTTGGGCGAAATCTACAATCTAGATCAGCCTGCCAGCGACATCATCACAAAGCACACTGGTGAGGGGAAACGCGTCGAGTTTTCTTACGGCCTGAACTGGCTGCTCACCCACTATCTGTTGTTTTCGCCAGAGCGAAAGGGCCAGCTGAGCGCGTATTTGGCGGCCATCAATCAAGGCAAGACGCTGGAAGAGGCGGCAAAAGCTTTTGGTGATTTGCGAAAGCTCGATCAGGATTTCGCCCGCTACAAGGAGGCCGGTAATTTTCCTTATGTTGCGGTGCCGATCGACAAGGCGAACAGCGAGGGCATAACCATTCGGACGCTGTCGCCCGATGAAGACGCGATGCTGCCGCTAGAGATGGAATACACCAAAAGCGACGAATTGCGGCAGGGCGATGCGGCGGTTTTTGGCCCCTACGCCAAGGCATTCGCCGAAAAGGTCGAACAGGCGGCAGCGCCATATCCGCAAAGCAAAGCCGCATTGTTCCTGATCGCGCTGTCGGAGAAGGATGCCGACCATCTCGACGTCGCGCTGCAGGCGGCGGACAGGCTAATCGCCATCGCACCGGATTTCCCTCGCGGCCACGTCGTGAAGGGCCAGATCTTGCTCGCCAAGGCCGAAAAGGCATCGGGTGCCGACAAGACGGCGCTCGCCGCCGCCGGGCGCAAGGAATTTGTCGCGGCCAACAAGCTGAATGCGGATGATCCGCTGCCGCTCATCGGCTTTTATATGTCCTACGGTGCCGGCGGCGTGGGGTCGCCCGATATTGCGATCCAGGGATTGGTGCATGCCGTGGCCATTGTCCCGCAGGACGGTGACACGCGCATGATGCTTGCACGGGCTTACATTGTTCGTGGCGACAAGCAGAATGCGATCGCAACGTTGAAGCCAATGACGGCAAACACGCACGGGGGCCGTTCGGCCCAGATGGCCACCAAGATGATCGCCCGGCTTGAGGGGCGCGAAGAGGGTGATCCGTTAAAGGTCGAAATTCCGAAGGACCCGAAGACGCCCGCGCCACCCAAAAAGACCTAATCGCCGCCCCGGTCGATCCGCGCTGCAAAGCAGCCGCGCTTGGCGTTGTGGGCATGGAGATACGCGGTCTCGGGGCTGGCGAATAGCCGGTCGATCAGCGCGGGCAGGTCATGGCCCTCGACCAGATCGGCGTCGGTCATATTGCCTGCCGCGTCGTAGGCGCGCACCGACAATGTCCGGATCGCCAGTTGATCGGGCACTGCGTCGACATAGCGTGCCGCCTGCGCAGCCCCTTCCTTGACGAAGATCGCGTGGCGCTGCCGATAGGGCGTGTCGACCGGCAGGTGCTCGTGATTGAGGAGGAGCACGGTGTCACCCACCGCCACGTCTTCCAGCGTCACCCGACACGGAAATCCGGGATTTTCTGTTACCGTCATCCTCTCGATCCCGCGCGCGGCAAGCGCAGCATCGGCTAGCCCGAACAGGCTCTCGAACGGCGCGGGATCAAGCCCATTGATCACGAAACGCGTCACGCCACACCTTCCCGCTTCCTGAGTTCGATCTTGCGATCGACGCCATAGGCATAGCCGCCCATCGTGCCGTCGCTGCGTTGCGCGCGGTGGCAAGGGATGACGATCGCGACAGGATTGGCGCCGCACGCGGTGCCCGCCGCGCGCACCGCGCCCGGATTGCCGACGGCGGCGGCGAGCTCGGCATAGCTCCGCGTTTCGCCCGCCGGAATGTGGCGGAGCGCTTGCCACACCGCTTCCTGAAAAGCGGTGCCGCGCACGTCGAGCGGCAGATCCTGGTTGCGATCGGGGCTTTCGACGCTCGCGACGACGCGCTGGGCAAGGTCGGCAAGCGCGGCACCGCCCGAGACTATCTCGGCCGCCGGGAAGCGCGCTCTGAGCGCGGCTTCATCCTCGTCGAACGACACGCGGCAAAGTCCTTTGTCGGTGGCTGCGATCAGCAACGGGCCCAGGCTGGTGGGCGCGAGTGTCCAGCGGATCGTTACGCCCGCGCCACCGCGCCGCCATGCGCTCGGCGTCATGCCCAGCCGCCTCCCGGCGCTTTCGTAGAAGCGGCTCGGCGTGGAATAGCCGGCCTCATAAATCGCGTCGGTCACTCGATCCTCCGTTGCCAAGGCCCGCACCGCAGCTCCCGCCTTCAACCCACGTGCATAGGCCGCCGGTGTCACCCCGGTCGCGCGCTTGAACAGTCGGTGGAAATGGTGCGGCGCATAACCGACCGCCGCAGCAACCGCATCGAGCGACAGCGTCTCGTCGGCGGCGCCGATCAGCTCGATCGCCTTGGCGACCGCGACACGGTCTCGCGCGACTTCATCGGGTTTGCAGCGCAGGCAGGCACGAAACCCTGCCGCGCGCGCCGCCTCGCCATCGGGATAGAAAACGACATGCTCGCGCTTGGGGTGGCGTGCCGGGCAACTCGGCCGGCAATAAATACCGGTCGTCCTGACGGCACCGACAAAGCGCCCGTCGGAATGCCGGTCGCGCGCAATAAAGGCCGCCCAGGCGGCGTCGGGGTCGATGGTGTGGGTCACGTTGTCCATGGGCCGGCTATAGGCTGGGCTGGGAAGGCTGCCATCCCAGCCTTTGCTTTCAAAATCGCACCCGTCATATGCTCGGTTTGCCCGCCCCTGCCGCCGCGACCAATTGCGCCTCGAACACCGCGGCGACCTGGCGCCGCGCGGCCGGATCGCTGATTGCGCGTGCCAGGGTGACGCCACCCAGCATCACTGCCAGCATGGCCCAGCCGCGATCGTCAGCGTCTTGCTCTGCAAGCCCGGCGGCAAGGTGGCGATGGACTTCGCCAAGCTCGCGCTCGAAGCTCTGCGCCACCGCCGCATCGACCCGCACGGCGTCTGGCGCGAATCCCGGTAGCGCGCAGAGATTATCGACCAGATCAAGCTTGGCTTCGCTGAAATAGAAGCGCGCGAACACCGCCGGCCACGCGGCGCCATGCTCGGCGCGACACCGCTTGATCCCCTCGACCAGATCGGTGAGCCCTGACGCGACGATCTCCCGATATGCCGCCGATTTCGAAGCGAAGTGGCCGTAGAAAGCGCCGTTGGTGACACCCGCGGCTTTCACCAGCCCGTCAACGCCGACGCCATCATAGCCATGCGCGCGGAATTGCCCGGCGGCGGCGCGCATGATGCGCTCACGCGTCTGCTGCTTATGGTCGGTCGAGTAACGCATTCTGCCATTCCGATCGATAAAATCGACGACCCTCTTGCATTAAGAGTAATCGCTCTCCATTAAAGAGAGTGATCGCTATATATGAATTCCAGCGGCGGTCGACAAGGCAATCGGCCCCATGCCCGACCGAGACTTGGTCGGGCATCGGTCGAGTGCGCCCAGATGAAAGGACACTTTCCATGCGTATTCTTCTACCCGTGATCTCAACCGCCATTGCGGCACTTGCCCTCTCGGCAAGCGCCGCCGCCGCACCGGCCCCCAGCCAATTATTGCTCGACGTCGATTTCGCGCCGCGCGACGTTGCGCAGGTCGAGGTGGGCGATTTCCATTTCCGTCCCGGCCAGCTCGCCCCGGTCCATACCCATGCCGCGCCGGCGATCGGCTATGTCTCGAAAGGCACGATCTATTATCAGGTCGAAGGCATGCCCGCGCAGATACTGAAGGCGGGTGACGCGTTCTACGAGCCGGTCGGGCCGCGCATCCTGCACTTCGACAATGCGTCGAAAACCCAGGAAGCCGTGTTCACCGACTTCAATCTCGAGCAGGCGGGCGAGCCCTTCATCGTGTTCGATCATCCGCCGAGCGAGAAGATCGACCGCCGCACTTTCCCCACCGCCGCCCTCCGCGTGAGTGGCGTGCAGCATGCCCGCGCCGAAGCCATCCGGCTGCCTGCGGGGCACAGTCTCGCCGCGACTGGCAATGCGATGGTCGGCTATGTCGCCAGCGGATCGGTCCGCATCGGCGGCAGGATCGTCCAAAAGGGGCAGACGCTGTCGTTGGCGGCTGGTCAGCCAAGCAGGATCGTCGCCGGCAGCAAAGGCGCAACGGTGATCGCTTTTACAATCAACAACTGAAGCCCCGCGCTCAATGGCGCATCGGATCGACGTCCACCGCCGAGACGATGCGCCATTCGAGCTCTCAAAATGAGCTGGGCAAAATGTTGAACGTCCGAATACCGCCAAAGCGGTCAATGGCTGCTTTGACATCGGGGCGCTGCGCCAGCTTGTCTTCGCCTAAGTGCATCGGATCTTTAGCAAGCGCGGCCGGTGGTGAAGCATATGTGCTCAACGTGCTGAGCGCGGTAACCGGGCCGGCATCGGCGTGCAACCAACGGATCGCAACCGCGGCCGCAGCATCTTGCTCCCCCCTACATAAATGCAGTTCTACAGCGCCATTAGGGGCATCTTTTTCATGCGAATCGACATAAGCAAGATCCTCGGCCGCACCAACTTTGTCCCCGACAAGGAAGCGCGCGCATCCGCGAACGGTGCGCATCTGCATGTCGCCATAACGGTTGCCCTGCCTTTTCGGATCGTCAAAGGCCTTCAATGTTTCAAGGGCATCCGCCGGGTGATTGAGCGCCACCTGCATGTCGGCCTGGTTGATAACCTGACTGACGTTCAGCGAGCCTCCTTCGTCGAGCGCTGCGCCACGGCGATACGCATCGACCATCATGGTGTAATCGCCGAGGCCGGCCAATCCGGCCCCCAGGCCATCCCACCACCAATTTGCGCGGTCCTGGTCGACAAACTTGTCGCCGCGTTCTAGCCGCGCCTTATACGGCTGCATCAATTGAACCGCTTCCTGAAATCGGCCGAGCAGGCGCAAAACCTGAGCGGCTTCGATCGCCGGGTTCAGCCGATCTGGATTTGCGACCATGGCTTGACGCGCGATATCGAGACAATGCAGCGCCGCTGCCCGAACATCCGGATCAGCCGCATAGAGTGGCCGCGTGGCAGGGGCCAAACTGGCATAAGCGATTGAGAAGGGTGCAACCAGCGACCCAAGTTGGGCCCTTGCGGCTTTCATATCGCCTCTAGTCGCGAGAATTTCAGCATAATCACGGTGAAAAGGGTCGAGTGGTGCAACCTCGCCGACAGGCGCGAAATTCCCGTCTAATAAAGCGCGGTCAAGTTTTTCGCGCGACGATTCAAGCTTTGAGGTTTTTAAGTCCCTACTCAGCTGATAAATCCATCCCGGCTGCAAGTTTTGGAAAAGTATCGGACGCTGCTGCATTATTTTTATCAGCGACGTAACGGCGTCGTCATACGTAGCTCTTTGTAGTTCAAGACCGAACTTCAACAGCCATACCTGGTTTATCGCAGCATCATATTTTGAGGCCCGGCTCACATACCGGTATGCAGCATCGAGGTTCCCTTCGTAGATCGCGCAAAGTGCTACAATGAGGCCAGTGCGCGATTTAACATCGTCTTGCGCGGACGATTCATCGATCCGCTTCGCGATGGCTTCATTAACATCGAGATCGGCAGAGCACGTCTTGGCGCTCACTTGCTTGCCCAGATCCTCGATCGCCGCGACATCAGCCGGGTCTGCCGCCAAATGAACTTGGCTTGGAGCGGAAGCCGCGCCGCCTGTGTTCAACCATAAAGCCGCCGCAAAGAGAAGTTCGCGCATATCTTTCCCACCGCCTCGACATTGCCTAGCAGCATCACGGTATGTCTTGATGCCTCTGTAATCTAGCGAATTTTGGAACTTCGGGGCCTCATTCGCCGGCTGTGTCAGCCGTTGAACAGTCAAAAAAACTACTCGCTTGCATCGCTGCCGATCTAACGAATCGGGGCCCGCTTGCATCCCTGGCGCACCGATGCTAACCGCCCGCCAACCCATCGCCGGGCGCTGCCGCGCCCCGTTCGCGCATGGGGCCACTACTCCTTTGAGTGACAAGAGGGATTCGGATCGCGTGGAGACATCCGGCGGCATTCAGGCGAGCTTACCGGGGCGTTATGCGACCGCGCTGTTCGATCTGGCGCGTGAAGCAAAGGCGATCGACACGGTCGAATCGAACCTCGCCGCCGTCCGCGCCGCGCTTGACAGCTCGGCCGACCTGACCCGCGTCACCAACAGCCCGCTGGTTAGCCGCATCGACGCCAAGAAAATCGTCGCCGCGACCGCGCAGGCGCTCAAGCTCGATACGCTGACCACCAATTTCCTCGGCGTGCTCGCCGAAAACCGCCGCCTCGCTGCGCTCCCGCAAGTCATCCGCGCGTTTCGTGAGCTTGCCGCCGCGCATCGCGGCGAGACGAACGCCGAAGTCACCTCGGCCCATCCGCTCGATGCAGCGCAGGTCGATGCGCTCAAGCAGGCGCTCCGCGCCCGCATCGGCCGCGATGTTGCCGTTGACCTCTCGGTCGATCCTTCGCTGCTCGGCGGCCTTGTCGTCCGCATCGGCAGCCAGATGATCGACAGCTCGATCAAAACCCGTCTCAATTCCCTCGCGCACGCAATGAAGGGCTGAAAGCTAGAATCATGGATATCCGCGCCGCAGAAATCTCCAAGGTCATCAAGGACCAGATCGCCAATTTCGGCACCGAGGCCGAAGTCTCCGAAACCGGCCAGGTGCTGTCGGTCGGTGACGGCATCGCGCGCATCTACGGCCTCGACAATGTCCAGGCCGGCGAAATGGTCGAGTTCGCCAATGGCGTGCAGGGCATGGCGCTCAACCTTGAGGCCGACAATGTCGGCGTCGTGATCTTCGGCTCGGATGCCGAGATCAAGGAAGGCGATACCGTCAAGCGCACCCAGACGATCGTCGACGTGCCGGTCGGCAAGGGCCTGCTCGGCCGCGTCGTTGATGGCCTTGGCAACCCGATCGACGGCAAGGGCCCGATCGCCGCGACCGAGCGGCGCCGCGTCGAAGTCAAGGCCCCGGGCATCATCCCGCGCAAGTCGGTGCACGAGCCGGTGCAGACCGGCCTGAAGGCGCTAGACGCGCTCGTCCCCGTCGGTCGCGGCCAGCGCGAGCTGATCATCGGCGATCGCCAGACCGGCAAGACCGCGGTCGCGATCGACACCTTCATCAACCAGCGCGAGGCGAACAAGGGCGACGACGAGTCGAAGAAGCTCTATTGCATCTATGTCGCGGTCGGCCAGAAGCGCTCGACGGTCGCGCAGATCGTTCGCATGCTCGAGGAAAATGGCGCGATGGAATATTCCATCGTCGTCGCCGCGACCGCGTCGGAACCCGCGCCGCTGCAGTTCCTCGCGCCCTATACCGGCTGCGCGATGGGTGAATATTTCCGCGACAACGGCATGCACGCCGTGATCGTTTACGACGATTTGTCGAAGCAGGCGGTCGCGTATCGCCAGATGTCGCTGCTGCTGCGCCGCCCGCCGGGCCGCGAAGCTTATCCCGGCGACGTGTTCTATCTGCACTCGCGCTTGCTCGAGCGCGCGGCGAAGATGAACGACGCCAATGGCAATGGCTCGCTGACCGCGCTGCCGATCATCGAGACGCAGGCCGGCGACGTGTCGGCCTACATCCCGACCAACGTGATTTCGATCACCGACGGCCAGATCTTCCTCGAAACCGATCTGTTCTTCGCCGGCATCCGCCCGGCGATCAACGTCGGGCTCTCGGTGTCGCGCGTGGGATCATCGGCGCAGACCAAGGCGATGAAGAAGGTCGCCGGCTCGATCAAGCTTGAGCTGGCGCAGTATCGCGAAATGGCGGCGTTCGCGCAGTTCGGCTCGGACCTCGACGCCTCGACCCAGCGCCTGCTCAACCGCGGCGCGCGGCTCACCGAGCTGCTCAAGCAAGCGCAATTCGCGCCGATGCCGTTCGAGGAGCAGGTAGTCTCGATCTTTGCAGGCACCAACGGTTTTATCGACGCCGTGCCGGTGCCGGCAGTGACGCGCTATGAGGCGGAAATGCTGGGCTATATCCGCAGCCACCACGCCGATCTGCTCGCCGATATCCGTGATAAGCGCGACTTCACCGACGACACCAAGGCGAAGCTGAAGGATGCGCTGGCCGATTTCGGCAAGGTGTTTGCTTGATTGAGCGTCACCCCAGCGCACGCTGGGGTCGCAGGCCGCGAGCGAACGGCCTGTTGCACGAGGTCCCAGCTTTCGCTGGGACGACGAGGTAGGAACGAATGGCGAGCCTAAAGGCCCTCAAACTGCGCATCGGCTCAGTGAAGTCGACGCAGAAGATCACCAAGGCGATGAAGACCGTCGCCGCCGCCAAGCTGCGCCGCGCGACGGAAGCGGCGGTGGCCGCGCGTCCCTATACCGAGCGGCTGGAAGGCGTGATGGCGCGGCTGGCGGCGAAAGTGACGATCAGCGCGTCGAGCCCCAAGCTGCTCGTCGGCACCGGCAAGGACCAGGTCCATCTGCTCGTCGTCGCGACTGCCGATCGGGGTTTGGCCGGCGGCTTTAACACCAACATCGTCCGCTTGGCTCGCCGCACCGCCGATGAGTTGATCGCGCAGGGCAAGCAGGTCCGCTTTTATGTCGTCGGCCGCAAGGCGCGGGTGCTGAGCCGTTTCTACCCCGGTCTGATCCACGCCGACCGCGACATGAGCGGCACCAAGAGCCCGACCTTCGCGGCCGCGCAGGACATCGCCGCTGACCTCGTCGCGCGCTTTGAGGCGGGCGAGTTCGATATCGCGCACCTGTTCTATTCGACCTTCCGCTCGGCATTGGTGCAGGAGCCGTCGGTCCAGCAGATCATCCCCGTGCCGCTCCACGCCGCGCCTGCCGCTGATGCCGGCGCGGGTTCCGCGATGGAATATGAGCCCGACGAGGAAGCGATCCTGGAAGCGCTGTTGCCGCGCAACATCGCGATCCAGCTTTACCGCGCCTTGCTCGAAAACAACGCCGGCTTCTTCGGCGCGCAGATGACCGCGATGGACAATGCGACGCGCAATGCCGGCGATATGATCAAGCGGCTGAGCATTCAGTATAACCGCGCCCGCCAGGCCGCGATCACGACCGAACTCGTTGAGATTATCTCGGGTGCGGAGGCTCTATAAAGTTTTTGAGATTTGGGTTGTGCTGTTGGCGTTGAATGCGTGCAGCCAGTCCAAAACAAAAGAAGATACAGCGAAACAGACAATTAAAATTTGCTCGGAGAAATCTCGCAATACTGATCCTAGCACAATGACTACGCCATATGATGACTGCGTTGCTCGACGGGCTAATTTGGCTCCTGAAAATGAGCGGAGTCGGGTTTGTCGTCTGGCAGAGGCTGGAAGGATCAGCGGCGGTATATGCGTTATCGATACTGAGTAGTTCGAAGAAGATTAGAAAGACAAGGAAAGCACGATGGCAACCGAAGCCCCAACCGCAGCAAAGCCCGCCCGCAAGCCGCGCGCGACCAAGCCCAAGGCGGATGCGCCCACCCCGGCGGCAGCCGTTTCCGGCAGCAACAATGTCGGCCGTATCAGCCAGGTGATCGGCGCCGTCGTCGACGTGGCGTTCCCGCAGGGCAATCTGCCCGCCATTTTGTCGGCGCTCGAGACCGACAATAACGGCAACCGGCTGGTGCTCGAAGTCGCGCAGCATCTGGGCGAGAACAGCGTGCGCACGATCGCGATGGACTCGACCGAGGGGCTCACTCGCGGCCAGACCGTGACCGACACCGGCAGCCAGATCCAGGTCCCAGTCGGCCCGGCCACGCTCGGCCGCATCTTGAACGTCGTCGGCGAGCCGATCGACGAGCGCGGGCCGGTCGGCACGGACCTCAAGGCGCCGATCCACGCCAAGGCGCCCGACTTTATCGACCAGTCGACCGAAGCTGCGATCCTCGTCACCGGCATCAAGGTCATCGATCTGCTCGCGCCTTATGCCAAGGGCGGCAAGATCGGCCTGTTCGGCGGCGCCGGCGTCGGCAAGACCGTGCTGATCCAGGAACTGATCAACAACATCGCCAAGGGCCATGGCGGCACCAGCGTGTTCGCGGGCGTCGGCGAGCGCACCCGCGAGGGCAACGACCTGTACCACGAATTCCTCGACGCGGGCGTTATCGCCAAGGACAAGGACGGCAACGCGATCTCCGAAGGATCGAAGGTTGCGCTCGTTTACGGCCAGATGAACGAGCCGCCGGGCGCGCGTGCCCGCGTCGCGCTCTCCGGCCTGACGATTGCCGAATATTTCCGTGATGTCGAAGGCCAGGACGTGCTGTTCTTCGTCGACAACATCTTCCGCTTTACCCAGGCCGGGTCGGAAGTGTCGGCGCTGCTCGGCCGCATTCCCTCGGCAGTGGGCTATCAGCCGACGCTGTCGACCGACATGGGCGCGCTGCAGGAGCGCATCACCTCGACTAACAAGGGCTCGATCACTTCGGTGCAGGCGATCTACGTCCCCGCCGACGACTTGACCGACCCGGCGCCGGCCACCTCGTTCGCGCACTTGGACGCGACAACCGTGCTCAGCCGCGCGATTTCGGAACTCGGCATTTACCCCGCCGTCGACCCGCTCGATTCGACCAGCCGGGTGCTCGAACCGCGCGTGGTTGGCCAGGAGCATTACGAAACGGCGCGTGCCGTTCAGGCGACGCTGCAGAAGTACAAGTCGCTGCAGGACATCATCGCCATTCTCGGCATGGACGAGCTTTCCGAAGAAGATAAGCTGACCGTCGCGCGCGCGCGCAAAATCCAGCGCTTCCTGTCGCAGCCGTTCCACGTCGCCGAGGTGTTCACCGGCATCCCCGGCAAGTTCGTGCAGCTGGAAGACACGATCAAGTCGTTCAAGGCCGTCGTGAACGGCGACTATGATCACCTGCCGGAGAGCGCCTTCTACATGGTCGGCGGCATCGACGAAGCCGTCGCCAAGGCCGAAAAGCTGGCGCAGGAAGCGTAAGGCCAAGCTCTAGCCCTCTCCCCTTCAGGGGAGAGGGTTGGGAGAGGGGCAGTGGTACGGCCATCCCTCTCCAACTCCCCCTCTCCCCGACCCTCTCCCCTGAAGGGGAGAGGGAGAAGGTAAGAAAATGCTGCACTTTGAACTCGTCACGCCGGAAAAGCTGGTCCGCTCGGAAGAAGTCTATCAAGTCGTCGTCCCCGGCACTGAGGGCGATTTCGGCGTGCTGCACGGTCACGCGCCTTTCATGTCGACGATCCGCGACGGCGCGCTCCATATCTACAAGACCGACAAGGCCGAGCCCGAAATCCTGCCCATTAAGGGCGGCTTTGCCGAGGTTAATGCCACCGGCCTCACCATTCTGGCGGAACAAGTCGGCTGACGCGCCAAAACGCTGGCGTAATGACTTTCTGCGCAATGGCTTGTTGCGTGAACAGGCGTAGTTAGGAAATTGTCAAAGCTTGTGGGCTAGTTCCCCTCGATACAGTTCGAGGAGGACCAGCTTCGATGAGCGCGTTTGGGCGCCGTAATGGACCGAGCCCGTCAGCACCGGCGCGCCCCGCCTTCGGCATTGCCCGCCCCATGCAAGGCGGCGGCCCGGCGCGTCCGGTAGCCGAGAGCGACGGTGGCGATCAATTCCCGCCGATCAGCCCGACCGCGCTTGGCGTCGAGCTGCCGCGCGACGTTGACGGTCAGCCGAGTGCCGATCTGCCCCCGGTGCCGATGACCGGCACCATGCCTGGCGCGGCGATGGACGCGCTGGCGCGGCTCGCCGAACGCCAGGCGACGTCGGGCGATGCCGGCCAATCGCGCATGGAGGGCTTTGAAAGCTCGATCCACAAGATCAAGGAGCAGGTGCTGCCGCGCCTGCTCGAACGCGTCGATCCCGAAGCCGCCGCCACGCTCAACAAGGACGAGCTGGCCGAGGAATTCCGCCCGATCATCGGCGAAGTGCTCGCCGAGCTGAAGCTGACGCTCAATCGCCGCGAGCAATTCGCGCTGGAAAAAGTGCTCGTCGACGAATTGCTCGGCCTTGGGCCGCTCGAGGAGTTGCTCAACGATCCCGAAATCTCCGACATCATGGTCAATGGCCCCGAGCAGACCTATGTCGAGCGCAAGGGCAAGCTCGAGCTCGCCAATATCCAGTTCCGCGACGAGGAACATCTGTTCCAGATCGCGCAGCGCATCTGCAACTCGGTCGGCCGCCGTGTCGACCAGACCACGCCGCTCGCCGACGCCCGCCTGAAGGACGGCAGCCGCGTCAACGTGATCGTGCCGCCGCTAAGCTTGCGCGGCACCGCGATCTCGATCCGTAAATTCTCGGCCAAGCCGATCACACTCGACATGATGGCGGGCTTCGGTTCGATGTCGACCAAGATGGCGACCGCGCTGAAAATCGCCGGTGCCTGCCGGTTCAACGTGGTCATCTCGGGCGGTACCGGCTCGGGCAAGACGACGATGCTCAACGCCTTGTCGAAGATGATCGACCCTGGCGAGCGCGTGCTGACCATCGAAGACGCTGCCGAACTTCGCCTGCAGCAGCCGCATTGGCTGCCGCTCGAAACCCGGCCGGCGAACCTTGAAGGTCAGGGTGAAATCACCATCCGCGATCTGGTCAAGAACGCGCTGCGTATGCGGCCGGATCGCATCATCCTGGGCGAAATTCGTGGGTCCGAGTGCTTCGATCTGCTCGCCGCGATGAATACCGGCCATGACGGATCCATGGCCACGCTCCACTCCAACTCCCCGCGCGAAGCGCTGGCGCGTATGGAGAACATGGTGATGATGTCGGACATCAAGGTGCCGAAGGAGGCGATCAGCCGCCAGATCGCGGATTCGGTTGACCTCATCATCCAGGTCAAGCGCCTGCGCGACGGCAGCCGCCGCGTCACCAACATCACCGAGGTGATCGGCATGGAAGGCGCGGTGATCGTGACGCAGGAGCTGTTCAAGTTCGAATATCTCGACGAGAGCGCCGACGGCAAGATCGTCGGCGAATATCGCGCCATGGGCCTGCGCCCCTACACGCTGGAAAAAGCGCGCCAGTTCGGCTTCGACCAGGCGTATCTTGAAGCCTGTCTTTGATCTGAAAGCGGCGGCGCCGCTGGGCCGGCGGCAGGGAGTGACAGCGCGTCTGATTACGCCGCTGCTCCTGCTGGTTCTGCCGCTCGCCTTCTTCCTGTCGCTGTTCAGCTGGCAGGTGCTCGATATCGGCAATGCCGGCTGGCTGCTGCGCGGCACCGACAATGGCGAGAACGCGCTGGGCGCGCATGCCTATTGGCACGATCCGACGACCGGCGCCTCGCTCAGAAATTCCCTGCTCAATGCGCCCGATGGCGAGCCGGTGCTGTTTACCGACAGCAACCCATTGCTGACCTTGCTCGCCAAGCCGTTCGCCGCCTGGCTGCCCGCCGACGCGCAATTGGTCGGGCCGTTCATCCTGGCGACTCTGATCCTGCAGGCGTTCTTTGCCTGGCTATTGCTGCGCCGGCATGCGCCTGGGCCGATCGCGCTTTGGGCAGGCGTTGCGTTGCTCGCTTTTCCACCGACGCTCGCCAATCGCTTCATGCACGCCAATCTGATGGCGCATTGGACGATCCTGGCAGCGCTGTGGTTGTTCCTCGATCCCGTGCGCCGCGCAAAACTGCGCTGGTGGGCGCCGCTGATCGCCATCACCGCCATGATCCACAGCTATTTGCTGGTGATGGTCGGGGCGATCTGGGCGTCGGCAATGCTAGCGAGCTTTGTCGAGGCGCGCGGGCGCGATCGTGTGGCGCTGATCGGCCATGGCGTCACCATTCTGGCGATCGTCGCCCTATTGGCGCGCTGGATGGGGGTCGAAGGGCAAAGGTCGACCGGCAGCCTTGGTCGGTTTGCCATGCCGATCGATGCGTTGTGGAACCCGGGCATTGCCGGCTTCTCCAGGCTGATGCCGACAAGTGCCGGTCATACCTGGTTCGAGGGCTTTCAATATCTCGGCGCGGGTGGATTGGTGCTGATGATTGCCGCCGTCGCGATCGCATGGCGCCGCCCGATGGCGGGCGAAGAACGGACCGTCCTTACCCGCCTGCGCTGGCTCGCACCGGCGCTGATCGTGCTGGCGACCGTCGCCTTGCTGCGGCAACCCCTGCCCGCCGCGCTGACTGCCCTGCTCGATCCGGTTCGCGCCTCAGGTCGGCTGTTCTGGCCGATGGCCTATACGCTGGTGCTGCTCGCGCTGCTCGCGGTTTATCGCTTGTCCGCCGAGCGCGCCGGCATGCTGCTCATCAGCCTGATCGCGCTGCAGGTGTTCGACCTCGGCGGCATGGCCGCGACGATCCGGCAGCAAAGCGCCGACGCCGCCAATCACCGCCTCTACGAGCACACACCCGATCCGCGTTGGGACCAGCTTATCGCGCAATCCAACTCGATCGCGTTCATGTCGGGCGATGTCGGCTTCGATCTGCAACTCTACCAGGAAGTGACGTGGCGCGCGATCAAGGCGGGCCGCCCGGTCAACACCGCTTATGCTGCGCGCGCCGGAACGGCGACAATCCAGCGGCTGCAGGCGGAGGCCGAGGCACTCGAGCAGGGCAGGCTGGTGCCCGGTCGGCTGTACATCCTGATCAATCAGACCAAACTGCCAGCCGCCGTTGCCACCACAGCCGGCGCGCGCATCCTGCATATCGACGGCCGCACGGTCATCGCGCCGCGCTGACGCTCAGCCGAGCTTGTCGATCTTCGCCTGAAGCGACTGGAGCTCGGCCTTCAGCGCCGCAATCTCGGCGTCCTTACTGCTCGCGCTCGCAGCACCCGCACCGCCCGGCTTGAACGCTGACGTCGCCGCTTCGAACATCGCCATGTTGCGCTTGGCAATCTCGGCAAAAGGCGAGTGCGCAAAGGCGCCTTCGACTGCCGATTTGAACTGCGCCTGGTTGCGTCGAAGCCCCTCCATCGCCGCTTCGAGATAGCCCGGCACCATCGCCTGCATCGAATCGCCGTACATCGCGATCAGCTGACGGAGGAAATTGACCGGCAGCATCGTCTGGCCGCGGCTTTCCTCTTCCATGATGATCTGGGTGAGGACATTGTGGGTGATGTCCTCATCGGTCTTGGCGTCGACGACCTTGAACTCGCGGCCCTCGCGCGTCATCGCCGCGAGATGGTCGAGCGTGATGTACGACGACGTCTCGGTGTTATAGAGACGCCGATTGGCGTATTTCTTGATGATGACGGTATCGCCGGCGCCGGACTTTTTCATGGAATTCCCCACGAGTGAGTAACCGGGCTGTAACACCCTTTCATGCCGCGCCGCAACACGGGCCGCGCCCCTTGCCGCTGTTTCTGCAGCTATTGCGCGAACAGACTGCAGCATCGCGCGAACGGGAAGCCGCCGCGCTGGCCGGATTGGCGGCGTATCAAGCGGCACTGCGCGGCAAGCCGCGCAAGCTGGCGGGCGTTCGATACCGGCAGGGCCGCGCGCGGTTGCGCCGCTATAGTCGAGCGAGCGATGCACGCGCGGTGATCGTCGTGCCGTCGCTGATTAACCCGCCGACGATCCTCGATCTCGCGCCGCATCAATCGCTGATGCGCTGGCTGGCCGCGCAGGGCTTCAACGCCTTTCTGATCGATTGGGGCACGCCCGATGCTGCAGCGCGGGACATCGATTTGACGCAGCATGTCGAGCGGCTGCTGCTGCCGTTGGTGCGCCGTTTTGCCCAGCCGCCGGTGCTGATCGGCTATTGCCTGGGCGGCACCTTGGCGGCGGGCGTGGCGGCGGTGGCGTCGGTCGCCGGGCTCGCCATGATCGCGGCGCCGTGGCACTTCACCGGCTTTGGTGCGCGCGCCAAGGCGGACATCGCCGCGCTGTGGTCGACCTCGAAGCCAATGTGTGAGGCGATGGGTCTGGTGCCGATGGAAGTCCTGCAATCGGGCTTCTGGCGGCTCGATCCAAGGCGGACGATCTCGAAATATGAGACATTTGCCGGGCTCGATCCCGCCAGCGCCGCGGCGCGCGATTTTGTCGCGCTTGAGGATTGGGCGAACGCCGGCGCCCCTCTGCCCTTCACCGCTGGCCGGCAGCTGTTCGAAGAGTTCGTCGGTGCCGATCTTCCCGGCACGGGGAGCTGGCGAATCAAAGACCAATTGGTCAACCCGCGCGCTCTCGATTGCCCGACGATCGATTTCGTCTCAATGTCGGATCGGATCGTCCCCGCCGCGAGCGCCAGCGGCATCGCCAACCGGCGCGAGCTCTCCGCAGGGCATGTCGGCATGATCGTCGGCGGCAAGGCGCGCGCGCAATTATGGGAGCCGCTTGCCGACTGGATTAGCGCCATCACCGGGACTAGATAAGCGCGGAACCGCGCTGCCCGATTCCCCAGGGCCGCCCAAGGAGCCCGAGCCCCATGACCGATATCGTCATCACCGCCGCCAAGCGCACGCCGGTCGGCAGCTTCATGGGCGCCTTTGCCGCGACCCCGGCGCACGAGCTCGGCCGCATTGCGATCGAGGCAGCGATGGCGGATGCCGGCATCACCGGCGACGATGTCGACGAGGTCATTCTCGGCCAGGTGCTCACTGCGGCGCAGGGCCAGAACCCAGCGCGCCAAGCCTCGATGCACGCCGGCGTGCCAAAGGAAAAGCCCGCCTGGGGCGTCAATCAGGTCTGCGGATCGGGCCTGCGCGCCGTTGCACTCGCCTATCAGGCGATCCAGAGCGGCGATGCCACGGTGATCGTGGCGGGCGGGCAGGAATCGATGTCGCTAAGCCCCCATGCGCAGACGCTGCGCCCCGGTACGAAAATGGGCGACTTGAGCCTGGTCGACACGATGATCAAGGACGGCCTGACCGACGTGTTCAACGGCTATCACATGGGGATCACCGCAGAAAACCTGGCTGAGCAGTACCAGATCACGCGCGGCGAGCAGGACGCATTCTCGGTGCGCTCGCAGAATCTGGCGGAAGCGGCGCGCAGCTCGGGCCGCTTCAAGGACGAGATCGCCCCGGTCACGATCAAGACGCGCAAGGGGGACACCGTGGTCGCCGACGACGAATATATCCGCGCTGGCGCCACGCTCGACAGCGTGTCAGGCTTGAAGCCCGCGTTCAAGAAGGATGGCACCGTGACGGCCGCCAACGCCTCGGGCCTGAACGACGGCGCCGCCGCGCTGGTCATCATGAGCCGCGAGGAAGCCGAGCGGCGCGGCGCGCCGATCCTGGCGCGGATTGCGAGCTGGGCGTCGGTCGGCGTCGACCCGTCGATCATGGGCATCGGCCCGGTGCCGGCGAGCCGCAAAGCGCTGGAGAAAGCCGGCTGGACGCTGGCCGACCTCGACCTCATCGAAGCCAACGAGGCGTTCGCCGCACAGGCGCTCGCGGTCGGCAAGGAACTTGGCTGGGATGCCGACAAGGTCAACGTCAATGGCGGCGCCATCGCGATCGGCCATCCCATCGGTGCGTCAGGCGCGCGGATCCTGACCAGCCTGATCCACGAAATGGGCAAACGCGATGCCAAAAAAGGCCTGGCGACATTGTGCATCGGTGGCGGCATGGGCATCGCAATGTGCGTGGAGCGCTAGATCGCCCAGGAGCTTACGCTGTTATCACGAACCCGAGCGCTCTAGCGGGGCGTAGCAAATTAGCCACAGCGCCAGCTTATTGATACAAATTTAAGACAATTTGCGCCCTTTGGACGCACTGGCCGCTTGCATTCGAATGCGAAAGACGCTCTCCTCCTTAATGAACGTAATGTTCATGAACCAGGGGGTTTGCAATGAAGCTTTATCGTTTCCTAGGCGCGACCGCGCTCGCAGGCACGTTCCTCGTCAACCCGGCGATAGTCTTGGCGCAAAAGGCGGATAAGCCCGCTGCGACGACCGCTCCAGCGGCGAGCGACGACGACGACAAGAACGTGATCGTCGTGACCGGGTCGCGCATCGGCCGCAGCGCACTCGATTCGCCGGCGCCAATCACGATTCGCAGCGCCGACGATCTGCTCGATCGCGGCCAGATTAACCTTGGCGACGCGTTGAACGACCTGCCGCAGCTCCGCGCGACCTTCAGCCAGGCCAACTCGACGCGCTTCATCGGCACCTCGGGCCTCAGCATTCTCGATCTGCGCGGTCTCGGCACCGCGCGCACCCTGGTGCTGGTCAACGGCCGTCGCCACGTCACGTCGGTTCCCGGCAGCTACTCGGTGGACGTGAACACGATCCCCGCCGATCTGCTCGACGGCGTGGAAGTCGTGACCGGCGGTAACTCGGCCGTTTACGGTTCGGACGCTATTGCCGGCGTCGTCAACTTCAAGCTGAAGACCGACTTTGAAGGTCTTAAGATCCAGGGTCAGGGCGGTGCATCGCAGCGCGGTGACCGCGGCTCATACTTCGCGTCCGGCGTTTATGGCCGCAACTTCAACGAAGGCCGCGGTAACATCGCGATTGCGGGCGAGTTTTCCCGCCTCAACCCGCTGTTCTTCATCGACCGCCCGGATCAGACCGGCGCGTATAACGGTCGTTCGCAGTTCAATTTGTCTCAGAATCCCGCGTTGGAACCGCCGGGCGGCAACGGTATTCCCGATCTTCAGTTTTTTACTAATGTGCGCAATGGCACGATTTTCGATGGTGGCGGTCTGAACGCCATCTGTAATGCGACCGTTGCCACTGACATTACGCGATGCCGCCAGTCGCCCAACGCTGCGACGACGACCCTCCGCGGTCAGCGCTATGCCTTCAATAGTGCCGGTCAGTTAGTACTGAGCAATCCTTCGCTCGATTTTCGTGACATTACGGGCGGCGGCAGCAGCAATACCGTTGGTGGCCTTGGCTCGACCCTGCGCAACACTGGCCAGTTGAATCCGCTCAACCAGCGCTATTCGTTCAACCTTGTGGGCCATTATGACTTCTCGGATTTGCTCGGCGTCTTCGTGGAAGGCAAATACGTTAAATACAAGGTGAACCAAGAAGGCCAGCCAAGCTTTTCAACGGGCTTTGGCGCCTTGACCAACAACGTCAGTTGCAGCAATGGCTTCCTGCAGGCAAGCGCTCTGGCGACGTTGCAGTCCATCGGTTACTGCGCGACCCCGACCGGCGTGTTCCCCATCAACCGCTTTAACGTAGATTTCGGCGGACGCGGTGAATTGCAGAACCGCGAACTGTATCGCATCGTTGGCGGCTTCAAGGGCACGTTTAACGATAACTGGAAGTATGAGCTGGCTTTCAACTATGGCCACTATTCAAGCTTCCTGCGGTCGCTCAACAACCTGCGCCTTTTCGACCTGAACGGCAATCCTGACGGTTACTTGCTGGCGGCAAATGCCGTTACGGCACCTGTTGGTTACACCGGCAGCAACTTCGTGCTTGGCCCAAGCGGCAACAAGGTGATCTGTAACGTCAACGCCGGGGTCGGCGGCAATGTCCGCCCGGATTGCGTGCCGATCAATTTGTTTGGTGTCGGCGCGCCGTCGCAAGCGGCACTGAACTTCGTCAACACGACCGCGACACGCGTTCAGCGTGCCAGCGAATTCGACGCCACGTTCAACCTCACTGGCGATCTGGGCAAATATTTCACGCTGCCCGGCGGCCCGGTCAAGTTCAACGTCGGCGCCGAATATCGTGCGGAAACTGCGTTTGCGCAGTACGATCCATTGACCAAGTCCGGCGGAACGTTCTTGAACGCCATTGCCGATTTCACGCCGCCGGCACAGAAGACGGTTGAAGGCTTTGGCGAAATTGAGTTGCCGATCCTGAAGGATGTGCCGTTCGCGAAGGAATTCACGCTTTCCGCCGCAACCCGTTACTCAAGCTATAACAGCAAGACGGGCGGCGTGTGGTCGTACAACATCGGCGGTGTTTGGGCGCCCATTCGCGATCTGCGCTTCCGTGGCAGCTACGCAGTCGCGGTTCGCGCACCGACGCAGAGCGACCTTTATCTCTCTCCGTCGCAGAACTTCGCATTCGTTACCGACCCATGCGACGTTCTTGCGATCAATACCGGCGGGCCTAATCGCATCGCGAATTGCCAAGCCGCTGGTATTCCTAATCTTGCGACGTTCGCCAACACTCCATTCCGCCAGCAGTCGCAAGGTTTCCTCAACGCCGGCAACCCGAATTTGCTGGCTGAAACCGGCAAGAGCTTCACGGTCGGCTTCGTTGCCGAACCGAAGGGGCTGCGCGGCCTGTCGCTGACCGTCGATTATTACAACATTGAGGTCACGAACCTCATTGCGTCGCTCGGTCTGCAGACGATCCTCAATCTCTGCTACGACTCGCCGAGCCTGAACAATCAGTATTGCGCACTGCTGCAGCCCCGCGATCCAACAACGGGCTTCTTCCCGAACGGCAACGTCGGTACCGCTGCTGGCGTCAACTTTGCGAAGCAGCGCACGTCGGGTATCGATGCCGAGCTGAATTACACCAAGCGGTGGGACAGCGGCTGGAAACTGAACGCGAACGTGTTGTTCACTTACCTGTTCGAGCGGACCAACTTTACCAACCCCGCCAACCCGGCTTTTGGTACGGCACAGTTGGGCAACACCGGTGACCCGCAAACCGAGGGCTCGCTGTCGCTGACCGTACAGTCTCCGCACGGCCTAAGCCTTCGTTATCAACTCCAGTATATCGGCGTGCAGGCGACGACGAGCGTTGCGTTTGAGAATACGCACACGTTCCAGGGACGCGCACCGACGTACCCCAATATTGCGAGCGTTACGAGCTATCCGCAGTACACCTACTCGAATATCCGCCTGTCGCAGGATATCGATAATAAGAAGTTCCAGTTCTACGTGGGCGTCGACAACCTGTTCAATCTGTACCCGCCCTACGGCACTCTGGGTACTGGCTCGGGTGACGCAATCTACCAGAACTATGGGCGTTACTTCTATTCTGGCTTCAAGATCAACTTGGGCCCGAACCTGCGCTAAAACGCAGCCACTAGAAAAAATTGAGGCGCCTCGCATTGCGGGGCGCCTCTTTTTTTGCCTTCACATATCCGGGTTAGAAACGCCCACCCAGCCCCGTGAGCAATTCATATTGCGACATACCGCTTGCCGCTGCTGCTCGCGGCAAGGCGTAGTCGAGCGCGACCCAATCGCCCTCGGCAACGTCCACGCCCGTGACATCGACCGCCGTCAAATCCATCGAGACGCGACCAAGCACGGGCAACGCGACATCACCGGCAAAAGCGCGGCCGTGGTTGGAAAATCCGCGAAAATAGCCATCGGCATAGCCGATATGCAGGATCGCGACTTCTACGTTGCTCGCCGCGACATAGGTTGCACCATAGCCGATACTCTCACCGGGGCGCACAGTGCGGCGCTGGATCACGCGGGCTTCGGGCGTTGCGACCATTCGCATATGCGCCAGTTCCGCGCACGGGACACCGCCGTACAGCGCAAGCCCCGGCCGGGTGAGATCGAATGCATAATCGGGCCCGAGCGCAATGCCGGCGGAATTGGCGAGGCTCAGCCGGCCCGCGCCCGTCTGACCTTTAAGCGCCGCGAAGGCATCGCGCTGGCGGCCATTCATCGGCACATCCTCGTCAGCGCAGGCGAGATGGCTCATCAGGATATCGATGGTCAGCCCCCGCAATGCCCCATCCGCGATATCCTCAGGCGCGATGCCGAGCCGGTTCATCCCGGTATCGACCATCACATGGCATTCGCCGCCGCCGGCGTCACGCCATCGCGCGATCTGATCGAGGCTGTTGAGCACCGGGCGCACCAGCCCCGCTTTTGAAAGCTCAAGCGCCGCCGGCATATCCTCATCGAACACGCCGTGCAGCACCGACAGATCGAGGCCCAGCGGCGCCAGCTCGATCGCTTCCGCCCAGGTGGCGACGAAGAAATCGCGGCAACCAGCTTCGGCGAGCGTCTGCGCAACGCGCTTGGCGCCAAGGCCATAACCATTGGCCTTCACGGCCGCGCCACACGCCGCCGGCGCGCTCATTCGGGCCAGTTCGCGCCAGTTGGCAGCGAGCGCATCGGCATCGAAGCGCAAGCGGAGTGGGCTTGGCGGCGCTTGGGGTAAAGAGCTTGTCATCGCTGCCCGGTTAGCGGCGCCAAGCGACCGACGCCAGCCATCAGCCGCGCGAGCGCGTCACCGAAACGCCCGGTCGCTGCTCCGCAAAGCGACCAATGTCACCACCAGCGCCATGGCGACCACGCCCCAGGTATACCACAGCCCGGCATAGGGATTGCCCGTCTTCACAATGATGAACTGGCTGATGAACGGCAAAAAACCGCCGAAATAGCCGGTGCCGAGATGATAGGGGATCGACATTGAGCTGTAGCGGATGCGCGGCGGGAAGATTTCGGCAAGCAGCGCCGCGACCGGGCCATAAGTCACCCCCGACAGGGCTGACAGCGCCATGATCGCCAGCACGATGATGACCATCTGGCGCGGGCTCGGATGGACCTTGGCGAGCGAATAGCCATTGGCGGCGAGCATCTTGTCGAGCGCTTCGGGCCGGCTGTCGCTCGCCGTCAAGCCGCCGATCGTCACGACCGTCGCCGGTTCGTGCACCGTGGTGTAGGCAACGCCCTTCTTCGAGAAATAATCGAGCAGCTGCGCGCATTTGTCGGGCTGCGTCTTGGCGAACACATCGTAGCGGCAATCGGGCCCCGACACGATCACCGGTGCGCGCGCCGAAGCGCGAGCCAGCGCCGGATTGGCGGCATTGCCGATCGTCAGGAAGATCGGGAACAGCAGGATGAGGGTGATCGCATAGCCGAGCACGATCGGCGTCTTGCGGCCGACCTTGTCGGACAGCCAGCCGAACAGCACGAACCAGAACAGCCCCGCCCCCGCACCGATGCCGACCAATATCTGCGCGGTCGTCTCGTCCACGCGCATCGTTGCCTGCAGGAACGAGAGCACGCTGAACATGGCAGTATACCAGATCACCGTCAGCCCGGCGGCGATGCCGAACAGCGCGACGAACAACCGGCGCAGGTTACCCGGGTAAGTGAAGCTTTCGATAAAGGGATTGGCGGCGGTATGGCCCGCCTCTTTCATCTGCTGGAATACCGGGCTCTCAGCAAGCATCAGCCGCATCCACAGCGACACCGCGAGCAGCAGCAGCGAGAAGATGAAGGGCAGCCGCCAGCCCCATGCGTCCCAGACCTCCGGCGCGATCACTTGTTTGGTGCCGAGCACGACGATCAGCGACAGGATGAAACCGCCAGCGACACTTGCCTGGATAAAGCTGGTGTAGAGGCCGCTCTTCCCCGGCGGCGAATGCTCGGCGACGTAGATCGCCGCGCCACCATATTCGCCGCCCAGCGCCAGCCCCTGCAGGATGCGGAGCAGAATGATGATCATCGGCGCCGCAAGCCCGATTGAACCCGCCGACGGCACCAGGCCAACGCCTGCGGTTGCAATACCCATCAGGGTGATGGTGACCAGGAAGGTATATTTCCGCCCCAGCCGATCGCCAAGATAGCCGAACAACACTGCGCCCAGCGGCCGGAACCCGAAGCCCACAGCAAAGCCGGCCCAGGCAAGCAGCGTCTGCACCATCTCGTTATTGGTCGGGAAAAAGGTGCGGCCGATAATGCCGCTTGCCGCCAGCGTGCCGTAGATGAAGAAATCATACCATTCGAAGATCGTGCCGAGCGACGAGGCAGCGATGACGAGCGGAATGCCCCGCTCGCGCTTTGCGCTGCCGCCTTCAACCACTGCCGTCGCCATCTCGCTCCCCTTCCGTCTTTTCGGGCAGGATGGACGGAAATGGCGGCGGCGGCAACCGCTCAGCCGGCGCCGTTGAGCAGCCGGATGATGCCCGAGAAATCGAGCCCGCCCTGCCCGGCATCGGCAAAGCGCTGGTAAAGCTCGGCGGCGCGTGCGCCCATCGGAGTCTGGGCATGCGCGCCTTCGGCTGCCGCCATCGCGAGCTTCAGGTCCTTGAGCATCAAGGCGACGGCGAAACCACCCTGATAATCGCGGTCGGCGGGTGTTTCCGGGCCGACGCCGGGCACCGGGCAATAGCTCGTCATCGACCAGCTTTGGCCTGACGAGACCGAGCTGATGTCGTAAAATTTCTGCGCGTCCAGCCCCAGCTTTTCGGCGAGCAGAAACGCCTCGCAGGTCGCGACCATCGTCGCGCCGAGCAGCATGTTGTTGCAGATCTTGGCGGCTTGCCCCGCGCCATTGCCGCCGGCATGGATCACCGCCTTGCCCATCGCCGCGAGGATCGGTTCGGCGCGCGCGAAGCCGTCGTCGCTGCCGCCGACCATGAAGGTTAGCGTGCCGCCCGCCGCCGCCGCGATGCCGCCCGACACTGGCGCGTCGACCGCGACGAGCCCCCTGGCGGCGGCGGCCTCCGCCACGCGCTTGGCGGTGGCGACGTCGATCGTCGAGCTATCGATCAGCAACATGCCGGGTGTGGCTATGGGGAAGACGGCGTCGGCGTAGACGCTTTCGACGTGGTGGCCAGCGGGGAGCATGGTGACGACGACCTCCGCCCCCTCGACCGCCGCCGCCGCACTCTCGACAGGCAAGCAACCCGCCGCTTTTGCCTTGTCGAGCGCGTCGACCGACAAATCGAACGCGCGCACATCATGCCCGGCCTTAGCGAGGTTCGCGGCCATGCCACCGCCCATATTGCCGAGGCCGATGAAAGCGATTGCGGTCATTTTCCGTCTCCCAAGCGTCTATCCGTCATCCCAGCGAAAGCCGGGATCGCGTGCATCGACGCGTCTGTAGGATGGCGAGCGACCCCAGCTTTCGCTGGGGTAACGAGCGGGTCACCGCCCCGTCCACTTGCCAGGCCGCTTCTCGACGAACGCCGCCATGCCTTCCTTCTGGTCCGCCGTACCGAACAGCCCGTGGAACAGCCGCCGCTCGAACAGGATCCCCTGGGCCAGCCCCGTTTCGAACGCGGCGTTGACCATTTCCTTGTTGGCGATGGTAGCGAGGGGCGGCATCGCGGCAATGGCCGCGGCTGTTTTCAGCGCCTCAGCAATCAGATCGGCGGCCGGAACCACGCGCGCGACGAGGCCCGAGCGCTCGGCCTCAGCGGCGTCCATCATCCGCCCCGTCAGACACATTTCCATCGCCTTGGCCTTGCCGATCGCACGCGTCAGCCGCTGCGATCCGCCCATGCCAGGCGAAACGCCCAGCTTGATTTCGGGCTGGCCGAACTTGGCGGTGTCGGCAGCGATGATGAAATCGGCCATCATCGCGACCTCGCAACCGCCGCCCAACGCATAACCCGCGACCGCCGCGATCCAAGGCTTGCGCGTCGCCGTCACCCGCTCCCAGCCAGCAAAGAAATTGCTGCCGAACATCTCGGCGAAGCCCTGATCCGACATTTCCTTGATGTCGGCGCCGGCCGCGAACGCCTTTTCGGATCCGGTCAGCACCAGGCAGCGTTGGCCGGGATCGGCATCATAGGCGGCGAAGGCATCGATCAGCTCGGCGAGCACTTGCGAATTGAGCGCGTTGAGTGCCTGCGGGCGGTTAAGCGTTACGAGCGTGACCGCGTCGTGATGCTTGACGAGGATGGTTTGGTAGTCGGTCATGGCAGTCTCTCCGCAATCCCCAAATTCGTCATCCCGACCTCCCTCCCGTCATCCCAGCGAACGCTGGGATCGCGAGCCAAATCGCGCTCCCTCTGCCGCCAGCGGCCCCAGCTTTCGCTGGGGCGACGGCTAGGCCGGCGTCCACGCCTCCGCTTCGGGCAAGGGCGCAAAAATCTCATCGATCAATGCATCGGACACGCCTTCCGCTGTCGCGGGGTTCCACTTCGGCGCATTATCCTTGTCGATGATCACCGCGCGGACGCCCTCGATAAAGTCGTGCCGCATCACGACGCGCGCACCGACGGCATATTCCTGGCGCATTTCGGCAGCGAAATCGGGCATCGCCGCGCCTTCCCTCAGTAGGCGGAGCGAGACCTTCATCGTCTGCGGCGATTTGGTCGCCAGCGTCGCCAGCGTCTGCCGCGCCCAATCGCTGCTATCGGCTTCGAGCGCCGCCAGCACGGCTTCGAGTTTGTCGTACGCGAACAGGCGATCGATCGCTTCCCGGTGCGCCAGCAGCTTGGCCTCGGGAACCGACGCGGCCAGCTCGGCTAGGATCTGCTCGATGCTCGCCGGGTTAGCGGTAATCCGCGTTTTCGCTTCGTCCAACGCCGCACTCGGCAGATAACGAGTCGCCAAACCCAGCGCGTGGCATTCGGCACCGTCAGCGCGATAGCCGGTCAGCGCCAGATACTGCCCCACCCGTCCCGGCAATCGTGACAGATACCAGCCGCCGCCGACATCCGGGAACAAGCCGATCCCCGTCTCGGGCATGGCCAACCGCGTGTTCTCGGTCGCTACCCGATAGCGCGCGGGCTGGCTGATCCCGACGCCGCCGCCCATCGTAATGCCGTCCATGAACGCCACGACCGGCTTGGGATAAGTGAACAGCCGGTGGTTCATCCGATATTCGGTGTGGAAGAAGGCGCGCGCCTCAACCCCGTCCTTCGCGCCGCTCTCGGCCAGCATGCGGATGTCGCCGCCGGCACAAAAGCCGCGGCCTTCCGCGTGATCGATCAAGACGACCTCAACAGCGGAGTCATGCTCCCACGCTGCCAGCGCCTCGAGGATTGCCGCGCACATGCTGGTGTTAAGCGCGTGAATCGCTTGCGGCCGATTGAGCCGGATGCGCCCGGCGCGACCGTCGATGAACGTCAGGACCTCGCTGGTCACTGCCGCGTCAGCTCACGGCCGACGATCATCCGCATCACCTGGTTGGTGCCTTCCAGGATCGAATGGACGCGCAGGTCGCGCCAGAAGCGCTCGATCGGATAGTCGCGCAAATAGCCATAGCCGCCATGCAGTTGCAGCGCCCGGTCGACGATCGACGAGCCGCTGTCGGTCGCTAGCCGCTTCGCCATTGCCGAGAAGCGCGACTTGTCGGGGGCGTTGGCGGTCACCTTGGCAGCGGCGATGTAGAGCAACGCGCGCGCTGCCTCGAGGTCAGTCGCCATATCGGCCAGCATGAACTGGGTGTTCTGGAAGTCCGCGACCGGCTGGCCGAATTGCTGACGTTCTTTCGTGTATTTCACCGCTTCGTCGAGGCAGCGCTGCGCGCCGCCGAGCGAGCAGGCCCCGATATTTAGCCGCCCGCCGTCGAGCCCCGCCATCGCGAAGCGGAAACCATCGCCTTCCGCGCCGACGCGGTTGGCCACGGGCACCCGGCAATCCTCGAAAATCACCTGCGCGGTCGGGCTGGCGTTCCAGCCCAACTTGCGCTCAGGCGCACCGAACGACAGGCCGGGCGTGCCCTTCTCGACGACAATGCACGAGATGCCTTTCGACTTCTCCTCGCCCGTACGCACCATGCAGACATAGATGTCGTTATAGCCCGCGCCCGAGATGAACTGCTTGGTGCCGTTCAGCACATAATGATCGCCGTCGAGCCGCGCGCTCGTCTTGAGCGCGGCGGCGTCGGAGCCCGATCCCGGCTCGGTCAGGCAATAGCTCGCGATCTTGTCCATGCTGACAAGATCGGAGAGAAAGCGCGCCTTGACCTCGTCACCGCCGAAGCGATCGATCATCCACGCCGCCATATTGTGGATCGAAATGAACGCGGAGGTGGCCGGGCAGCCATAAGCCATCGCTTCCATGATCAGCGCCGCTTCCAGCCGGCCAAGGCCGATGCCGCCCGATTCCTCGGATACATAGATGGCGCCGAAGCCGAGCTCGCCCACCGCCTTCCAGACATCAACGGGGTAATGGCTCTTCTCATCCCATTCGCCGGCGAACGGCGTGATGCGATCGGCGGTGAATCTGCGCGCGAGTTCCTGAATTTCGCGCTGCTCGTCGGTCAGATCGAATTGGGTCATGGCCAGCGCGCTCTATCGCGGCGCGCGACCGAATCCTAGGGGGCGATGACGGCTTAGCCCGGGTTTGCCGCAGTAGCTGGCGCGGCCGCCACAGCAGGACGCAGCACCCGCTCGGCGAACAGGCGATTGCCGATGCGCGGCTCGGTCCGGTCATAGCTGAGCGGGCCGCCGACATGCTTCTCCCAGCCGAGCGCCTCGGTCAGCGTCCCGTTGGACGGCACGGCGAGTGGCTGGCGATAAACCGGATCGGCATAAGCGGTATCGGCGTCGACAATCTGCCAGCCATCCTTGCGCAGCGCCGCCACCAGCGGGCCGACATAGCGCGCGGCGAGATCGGTTTCGTGAAGTAGCAGCATGTGTGCGGGCGAACGGCCAATCGCCTTGCGCATCACCGCGTCTGAAAAATCCGCCGCTTGCACCATCGTCTCGACATAGAGATCGCGCAGCGCCGCATCGTCGAGCGGCTTGCCGGCTTTGTGCGTGTCTGCGGCAAGGCGCTCGATATTCCAGTCCGAACCGTCGACCGTCACCGCCGCGACCAGCAGCCCGCGCGCCTGCAGCCCGGCAAGCAGCGCGCGGTGCTTGTCCATGTCGTGGCCGCCCTGATCGAGCCCGGGGAAGCGGAACCAGGGCCGATAGCCTCGGCGGCCTTTCAGCCACGCTTCCGCCTTGTCGACATCGGTCAGGAAAGCGTCCGCCGACAATCGTGACGCGTCACGGTGCGAAAAGCTGTGATCGGCGATGACATGGCCGGCGGCGACATAAGCCATTACGCGCGCATCGCCGCCGGTGCGCGGGCCGATGCGGCTGGGATTGACGAAGAACGCCGCCTGGCCGACGCCGGCATCGCGCAACGCCCCGATCAGGATGCCGGTGCGCTGGATCGGGTCATAGAAAGCACCTGGCCCGCGCGGCACGTCGTCAAACGACAGCGCGATGCGCTTGGCATCGATGGGCGGGGCGATGGGGCTCGGCGGCGCTGGGCGGATGTCCGGCATCAGCGCGACCGGCACCGCCAACGCACCGAGCAATAGCGCGACGTGCAGCATTTGGCGGATCGGCCCGATCACTCTTTCCTGTTCCCCACCCGATTCGCCGCCATGGCGCTGCCGTGCCGATCTGCCACGGGATTGGGGCAGTGTCAGCGGGTTGCGCGCGGCACCGCGACCGGAATTGCCCCGTTATGGGTGGCGATCAGCTCGAAGCCGATGCCATAGGCTGCCTCAAGCGGCGCTGGCGCGATCACCTCGGCGGGTAATCCATGCGCGAGCACGCGCCCGTCGCGAAGCAGCACGACATGGTCGGCGACACGCATCGCATGATGCAAGTCATGAAGGATCAACACCACGCCGACGCCGGTTGCCGCGAGCGCCCGCAAGCGCTCGATCAGATCGATTTGATGCGCCGGATCGAGGCTGGCGAGCGGCTCATCGGCGATCAGCCAGCGCGGCTCGCCGGCCAGCACGCGCGCCAGCAGCACACGCGCGCGCTCGCCGCCGGACAGCGTGTTGACCGGTCGATCGGCAAGCCCGGCTGTGTCGGTTGCCGCCATAGCTTGCTCGATCGCGGCGCGGTCAGGTGCGGCAGGCGCCGCGAAGCGATCGCGCCACGGCAACCGCCCGAGCGTGACCAACTCAGCGACGGTCAGCGGCCAGCTGACCTCGGCACGCTGCGGCAGATAACCAATGCGCCGCGCGCGTTCTGCTGCAGGTATGGCGGCTAGATCGTCATCGTCGACGCTGATCCTGCCTTGATAACCGATCAGCCCGGCCGCAGCGCGCGCCAGCGTCGTCTTGCCCGCGCCGTTCGGCCCCAGCACGACGCTGACTGCACCCGCACCGAACCGTGCGCTCACCCCGTCGAGCACCGGCCGCTTCCCAAGCGCGACGCTGACCCGGTCGAGGATCAGCCCCACGTCCGCCCGCCATCGCGCAGCAGCAGCGCCAGGAAGAACGGCGCGCCGAGCATGGCCATCGCAACGCCGAGCCGAACTTCGCCCGCGCCGGGTACCAGCCGACATAGCGTATCGGCCGCCAGCACCAGCGCCGCGCCGCCGAGCATGCTCGGCAGCAGCAGCGCGCCGGGCCGCGACCCGAACACGGGGCGCAGCAGATGCGGCACGATCAGCCCGACAAAGCCGACCACCCCCGTCGCCGCGACGCCCGCACCGACCGTCAGCCCGGTGCCGAGCACAACCAGCCAGCGCAGCCGGTGCATGCCGATGCCGAGCGAGCGCGCGACATCCTCGCCCAGGCTCAACGCATCGAGCGCGCGGCTGGTTAGTAATAACAGCGCCATGCCGATGACGAGGAACGGCGCCGCCATCGCGACATCATCAGGGCCGCGATCGGTCAGCGCGCCCATCAGCCAATCGATCGCCTCGGCGACGGCATAGGGATTGGGCGCGATCGAGATCACGAACGTGGTGAGCGCGCCGCCCAGGCTGGCAATTACCGTGCCCGCGAGCACGAAACCGACGAGGCTGCCCGATCGCGCCGCCAACAGCGCCAGCAGCGCCATCGCCCCGCCCGCGCCGAGCATCGCGGCGGCGAACATCACTGCCGGGCCGCCGAGCCCGAGCACGATTGCCGCCACCGCGCCGAGCGCCGCCATTGACGACACACCGAGCACCGCCGGATCAGCAAGCGGATTGCGCAGATAGCCCTGCAGTACTGCCCCGGAAAGGCCAAGCGCGCCGCCCATCAACGTGCCGAGGATCGCGCGCGGCAAGCGCAGCTCAAGGATGATCGGCCAGCGCGGATCGCTCGACCCCCAGGCCGATAACGGTACCCACGCCTTGCCGAGCATCAACGATGCGGCGAACAGCAGGGCGACAAGCAACATCATCGCCGTGAGCTTGGACGCGCGGTTCATGGCGCGCCGGCCCGGATCGCGCGCAGCCGCGCCATCGCTGCGATGATCGTCGGGCCGCCGCAATTGATCAGCCGCCGGGGAAAAGTCGCGAACCGCGTGCGCCCGCCGAGCAGACGCGCCCGCACCATCGCCCCGCGCTCGCTGGGGTCGGGCGCCAGGATCAGCGCCGGCGGCTTGGCGAGCAGCGTCTCGCTGCTGACCGTGCCGCTGTGAGTCAGGCCATAGTCGCCGGCCGCATCGCGCAAGCCCGCGCGCGCCAGCAGCTCATCGAGCAAAGTGCCCGGGCCCGTCGCGAAATCGCCACCGAGGAACAGCAGCGTCCCGGGAGTCGGCCCCGATGTCGGCGACCGACCAAGTGCCGCATCAATCCGTGCCACTATCTGCTGCCCAGCGCGCGGCGCCCCGACCGCCTGGGCCAGGGCGATCACTTGCGCACGGCTTTCGGCGACCGTCGCCGGGGCGCCGAACTCGATAACGCGCAAGCCCGCCCGCCGATAGGCCGCGCGGCTGACCGCCGGCGTCAGCGTATCGGCTACGACAAGATCGGGGTGGAGCGCGATCACTTCCTCCGCCGTGCCCCCCGTCGCACGAAAGCGCCGTGCAACGTCAGCGGGGATCGAACTGCTGCCGGGATCGAGGGAATAATGGCTGATCGCGGCGATCCGATCCGGCGGCACCAGCTGCACCAGCATCGCATCGGCGCACGGGTTGGTCGACACGATCCCGCCGCTAGCACTGGGTGCTGCCGAGCATCCGCTCAGCAACAGCGCCAGCAGCGGGATCGCGCGCAGCACTAGGCTACAGCTTGGCGCGCACGCCGACATAAGCGGCGCGCGGATAGGTGCCGTAGCCGGCCACCGTCTGGTAGCGCGCATCGCCGACATTCTCGATGCGGCCATAGACCGCGAAATGCTTCCCGATCGGCAACTCGGCGCGCAGGTCGACCAGATCATAAGCGTTCAGCCGCCTGAAATTGCCGGCATCATCGAAGCTGTCGCCGACGTGACGATACGTCCCGCCGAACGACAGCCCAAACGGCAACTTGTAATCCGCCGACAGGTTGAACAACTGGCGCGGCCGGCGCGCGAGCTGATGACCGAAATTGGCGCCGGCCGATCGGTTGATCGCATCGATAAAGCTGTAATTGGCGTTGATCGTCAGCGCGTCGACCGGCCGCAGCTCGAGCTCAGCCTCGATGCCCTGCGTCCGCGTGCGATCGATATTGCTATAGGCGAAAGTGGCGAGGTCGAAATCAATCTGGTTGGTAGTGTCGCGATGGAACCACGTTAGCGCCGCCCGCAGCCGACCGTCGAAAGCGCGCTGTTCCAGGCCGATATCATAGCTCTGCGCGGTCTCGGGCTTGAGCGCGGGATCCCCGAAAAAGCTGTAAAGCTGGTAGAGCGTCGGCGCCTTGAAGCCCTCGCCATAGCTGGCGCGGATCAGGGTCGTATGGGTGACGCGCCACGCCGCGTCGGCGCCGAAGGTGACATGGCCGCCAAAGCTGCGATGCGCGTCGTAACGCACCCCGCCGGTCAGCGTCAGCGCCGCAACCGGCTTGACGATCGCTTCGCCATAGCCGCTGGTGATGCCGGTCGAGGCTGGCGAGAAGCCGTCGGTGAAGCGGCTGTCCTCATGCTCGGCGCCGAACACGAGGCGAACATGCCTCAGATCGAGATCGCCCTGATAGCTGTAACGCTCGCTGCGGCCGCGTGCGAGAAACTCCAGCGTCGGCGTCGCGGTGGGATCGAAATTGTCCCGATGAATGTCCGCGATGGTGAAGTCGACGCGGTTCTTGAGCCGCCCGTCAAACGCCGAAGCGTGCAGACCGGCATAACCGTAGATTTCACGCGAGGTCGAATATTCGGGCGTGTCGGCAAGCGTGTAGGTCGGCGGCGGAAAGCCATCGAGATCGACATGGCTACGCGCATAATAGAGCCGGAAATCGGCACCGACGGAATCGCTGAGCGCGACCTCCACGCGGCCCACCGCACCCGCCTGGTTGAACCCGTCGCGCTCGCGGCCAATGGCGGCGGCGGAAATGCCGTCGGTCCGGTCATAACCGCCGGCAAGCGACGCGCGCACCGGCCCGGCGCCAGCTGATACGGCGCCATTGGCGTAGACCGTGCCAGCATAGCCGCCCTCGATCTGGCCGTGCGCCGAAAGCTGGTCGGTTGCCGGCGCGGTCACCACGTTCACTACGCCGCCAATCGCCTGGCTGCCCCACGGCACCGAGTCCGGCCCGCGCAGCAACTCGACGCGCTGGACGCTGCCGGCCAGCAACGTACCGAAATCGAAACCGCCGCCCGGGGACGACGGATCGTTGACCCGCACGCCGTCAATCAGCACCAACGTCTGCTCGGCCTCCGCGCCGCGAATACGCACGCCGGTGAAAGTGCCGGTGCCGCCATTGCGACTGACCGTGACGCCGGGCGTGGTGGCGAGCAGATCGGAAAGCGATACGGTCTGGCGCTGCTCGATGGTGGCGCGATCAATGCGGGTTATTGCCTGGCCAATATCGTCAACAGGCTGATCGGCGCCCGTTGCGGTAACTACGATTTCGGGCCTGATCCGCTCGTCTAGAATCATGACATCGTCGGTGGGGTTCGCGGCTTCGGGCACAGCTTGGCCAGCCAACAAAAGGAGAGGTAGAAAAACAGTCATCAGACGTACCCTTCAGCAAGGCCGCCCGACCATCGTGCCGAGCGACCCGGTTACGTCGCTCGCTCGGGGGTTTCTCCCCCCGTCCGCCCGGTGCACCCCGCCCGCGCGATGGATCGACTGTGGAAGGCAGGTCTCCTGGCTCCCGGCTCAAGCGCCGGCGCCCCGCCTTCCCAGTCCCTCGAAAGAGTCCAGTGGCATCATCGGGCGCCGACATCGCCGGCTACAGTTGCGGGGGCAGCGTCGGTCTGGGGCGTCGCCGCCCGCACCGCACTTCCCTTTTGATCCCCTTTCGGGGAACCCTCCACACCATCAGGCATTAGGCACGCAACGATCGAAGTGCAACGTTTCTAACACTACCGACCAAAGGCCTAAGCCAAGGCATTGAGACATTTCTGATACAATTTTCTACTGGATTGGGAAGCGATCCTGTCCCATCGGGGCAACGCACGCTGCCGTGCTGCGTCCATCAACCCCCGCCCCGCCACGCCTGCGGGGCGCTGCCAGGAAATGAGACGACGACCGTGACTTCGCGACTGTCTGCCGCCACCTCGCTGATTGCCCTTGCCATCGTCGCGGGCTGTTCGGGTGGCAAGCAGAAGCAGGATCAGGGCCCGCCCGAGGTCGGCTATGTGACGGTGCAGCCGACCAGCGCCGAGCTGACGACCGAGCTTGGCGGGCGAACCGCAGCCTTTCAGGACGCGCAGGTGCGGCCGCAAGTCAACGGCATCATCCGCAAGCGCTTTTTCACCGAAGGCGCGATGGTTCACCAGGGACAAACGCTCTACCAGATCGACCCGAGCCTTTATCGCGCGGCTGCCGATCAGGCCGCCGCCAACCTCGCCAGCGCAACCGCCAATGCCGAAGCTGCACGCGCCAAGGCGGAGCGCTACAAGCCGCTCGCCGATATCGAGGCGGTCGCCAAGCAGGATTACACCGACGCCCAGGCGCTTGCCCGGCAGACCGCAGCTGCCGTCGCGCAGAACCGCGCGGCGCTTGCGTCGGCACGGATCAACCTGCGCTACACCACTGTGCCGGCGCCGATCACCGGCCGCATTGGCCGATCGCTGTTCACCGAAGGCGCGCTGGTCAGCGCGAACCAGGCCGATCCGCTCGCGACAATCCAGCGGCTCGATCCGATCTATGTCGACATCCAGGAATCGAGCGCCGATCTGCTCGCGCTGCGCCGCGCGCTCGCGACCGGCGGCGTCGTGCCGGCAACGACGACGGTGCATCTGAAGCTCGAGGATGGCAGTGACTATCCGCTGACCGGCACAGTCGAGTTCGCCGAAGTCGTGGTCAACGAAGCGACGGGCACGGTCACGCTGCGCGCGCGCTTCCCCAATCCGCAGGGACTGTTGTTGCCCGGCATGTTCGTGCGCGCGGTATTCGCCCAAGCGATCACCAACCGCGCTTTCCTGGTGCCGCAGCAAGCGCTGAGCCGCGACGCCAAGGGCGTTGCGACGGTGCTCGTGCTCGGCCCCAACAACAAGCTCATCCAGCGTACCGTCACCGCCGACCGGACGCAGGGCGCGTTCTGGATCGTAACGCAAGGCTTGAATGCCGGCGACAAGGTCGTGACCGAAGGCTTGCTCCGCGTCCATGCCGGCATGGCGGTCAAGCCGGTGCCGGCCGGCTCGCCAGTGCGCGTCGGCGCGCGCCAGCACAAGTCATAGGCAATCGACGCCGATGCTATCGCGTATCTTCATCGATCGGCCGATCTTCGCCTGGGTGATCGCGATCATCATCATGCTGCTCGGCGCCGGCGCGATCCTGTCGCTGCCGGTCGAGCAATATCCCGATGTGGCACCGCCGCAGGTCAATATCCGCGCCACCTATCCCGGCGCGTCGGCGCTGACGCTCGAAAACAGCGTGACCCAGATCATCGAGCAGCAGCTGACCGGCATTGACGGCCTGCTGTATTTCAGCGCGAGTTCCTCTTCGCGCGGTGCGGTGTCGATCTCGGCGACGTTCCAGAAAGGCACCAATCCCGACATCGCGCAGGTGCAGGTGCAGAACAAGGTGCAGCAAGCGCTGAGCCGCTTGCCGCAGCAAGTGCAGCAACAGGGCCTGACCGTCACCAAGTCGAACCCCGACTTTCTGATGATCTTCGCGATCTACGACGAGTCCGATCGCATGACCAATCAGGACGTGTCGGACTATCTCGTCTCCAATCTGCAGGATCCGATCGCGCGGTTGCCCGGCGTCGGCGACACCAATGTGTTTGGCGCGCAATATGCGATGCGCATCTGGCTCAATCCGTCGAAACTGCAAAGCTACGGCCTCAATGCGGGAGACGTCGTCACCGCGGTGACGGCGCAGAATACCGAGGTTGCGGCGGGTGAAATCGGCGGCCAGCCCGTGCCCGAGACGCAAATGCTGAACGCCACGGTGACGGCGCAATCGCGGCTCTCCACGCCCGAGCAGTTCCGCAACATTGTGGTCAAGACAGCGACCGACGGCTCGGTCGTTCGGCTGGCCGATGTCGCGCGGGTCGAGCTGGGCTCCGAAAATTACGGCATCCGCAGCCGCGTCAACGGCCATCCCGGCGCGGGCTTCGCGGTCAGCCTCGCGCCCGGCAGCGACGCGCTCAAGACCGCTGATCTCGTCAAGGCCAAGGTCGCCGAGCTCTCGCGCAATATGCCGCCGGGCTTCAAGGTCGCCTATCCGCTCGATTCGACGCTGTTCATCAAATTGTCGGTCGAAGAAGTGGTGTGGACGCTGATCGAGGCGATCATTCTGGTCGTGCTCGTCATGTTCCTGTTCCTGCAGAACTGGCGCGCGACGCTGATCCCGACGATCGCGGTGCCGGTGGTGCTGCTCGGCACCTTCGCGGTCTTTGCGGCGCTGGGCTTTTCGATCAACACGCTCACCCTGTTCGGGCTCGTGCTGGCGATCGGCCTGCTCGTCGACGATGCGATCGTCGTCGTCGAGAATGTCGAGCGCCTGATGCGTGAAAATCCGGACATGAGCGCCCGCGACGCCACCATTCAATCAATGAACGAGATCAGTATCGCGCTCATCGCCATCGCGCTGGTGCTGTCGGCGGTGTTTCTGCCGATGGCGTTTTTCGGCGGCTCGACCGGCGTCATCTATCGCCAGTTCTCGATCACCATCGTCTCGGCAATGGTGCTGTCGGTCGTCGTCGCGCTGATCCTGAGCCCGGCGCTGACCGCGACGCTGCTCAAACATCATCAGCCCAGTAAGCAGCGCGGGCCAATCGCCGAGCGGCTCGACCGGTTCGGCAAGGCCTTCAACGAACGGTTCGACCGGCTGGTGGAGGGCTATGTCACGCGTGTGGAACGGGTGGTTGATCGCAAGCGGCTGTTCCTGTTGATCTATGCCGGCATCGCGGTGCTGCTCGCGTTGCTGTTCGTGCGGCTGCCGACCGGCTTTCTGCCGATCGAGGACCAGGGCTATGCCCAAGTGCAGTTCACCCTGCCGCCGGGCGCGACGCTGGGGCGCAGCCTCGGAGTCCAGCAACAGATCGAGAAATATTTCCTCAACCAGGAAGGCAAGAATGTCAGTGCCTTGCTGACCGTCACCGGCTCAGGCGGCGGCGGCTCGGCGGGCGGGCAGAATCAGGGTCGCGGCTTCGTCGCCTTTACCGACTGGGCCGATCGCCACGGCAGCGACAACGGCGCCGAGGCAATCACGCGGCGCGCGACCAAAGCGCTTTCCGCCATTCGCGACGCACGGATCAACGTCGTTCAGCCCGGCGCGATCCGCGGTCTCGGTCAATCGAACGGCTTCACCATGGAGCTGCTCAACTCGGGCGGCTTGTCGCGCGCCGATTTCGTTGCGGCCAAGGACAAATTGCTGGCGGAAGCGCTTGCCGATCCGGCGCTGGCGCAAGTCCGCCTGACCGAGCTCGACGACCAGCCGACGCTGCAAGTGAATATCGATCAGCAAAAGGCGCAGGTGCTCGGGCTCAACATCAACGACGTCAACAACACGTTGTCGACGGCCTGGGGCGGCCGCTACGTCAACGATTTCGTCGATCGCGGGCGGGTGAAGCGGGTGTACGTGCAGGGCGACGCGCCGTATCGCGCAGCGCCCGAGGACCTGTCGCAATGGTATGTGCGCGGCGCGAGCGGCCAGATGGTGCCCTTCTCCGCCTTTGCATCGGAAGGCTGGTCGTCGGCGGCGCCGAGCTTGTCGCGCTTCACCGGCATCCCGTCGTTCGAGTTCTCGGGCCAGGCCGCGCCCGGCCGGAGCTCGGGTGACGCGATGAACCGCATTGCCCAACTCGCCAGCCATTATCCCGGTACCAGCGTCGCGTGGAGCGGCCTGTCCTATCAAGAGCGGCTGTCGACCGGGCAGGCGCCGATCCTCTACGGCCTGTCGTTGCTCGTCGTCTTCCTGTGCCTGGCGGCGCTCTACGAAAGCTGGACGATCCCGGTGGCGGTGCTGCTCGTCATTCCGCTCGGGCTGATCGGCGCGATCCTGTTCGTCACGCTGCGCGGCCTGCAGAACGACGTCTATCTCCAGATCGGCCTGCTGACGACAATGGGGCTCGCCGCCAAGAACGCCATTTTGATGATCGAATTCGCCGAGCAAGCGGAAAAGCAGGGCAAGCGCGTCATCACGGCCGCTTTGGAAGCCGCCCGCATCCGCTTGCGGCCGATCCTGATGACGAGCCTTGCCTTCATGGCCGGCGTGTTCCCGCTCGCGATTGCCTCGGGCGCGGGCGCCAACAGCCGCATCGCGATCGGCACGGCGGTGATCGGCGGCATGCTGAGCGCGACGGTGCTCGCGGTGTTCTACATTCCGCTGTTCTTCGTCATCGTCCGGCGGACGACGCGCGATGCCTTCAAGCGCCTGCACCATGAGCCGCCCGCGCCACCCGCGCCCGAACCGGAGCCTGCGGCATGAAGCGCTTGATCCTCCTTGCCGGGCTTGCTGCGGGTGGCTGCTCGATGGTGCCGCACCTCGATCGGCCCAAACCGCCGGTGCCCGAGAGCTGGCCGGTGGGCGACGCCTATCTCAAGGCGAATGAGGCGACGCTGCCGCATGTCGATTATCGCGACATCTTCCGCGATCCACGCCTCCAGCAAGTGATTGCCGCCGCGCTCGCCAATAACCGCGATCTGCGCGTGGCGGCAGCGAATATCGAGGCCGCACGCGCGCAATTCCACATCGATCGCGCCGCCGAGCTGCCGCGCATTTCCGAAACGGCGAGCGTGACCGAATCGGATGCCGGCACGGGCCGCACCAACGCCAATGGCAGCAAGGTAACGGGCGGCGCGCGGACCAACTACGCGCTCAACACCAACCTGTCGGCGTTCGAGATCGATCTGTTCGGCCGCGTCCGCGCGCTCGCCGAAGCCTCGCAGGATCGCTATTTCGCCACCGAAGCTGGCGCGCGCGCGACGCGGCTCTCGCTGGTCGCGTCGGTCGCGACGGCGTGGCTCAATTATGCCGCCGACGAGACACTGCTCGCGATCTCGCGCGACACAGCTGCCAATGCCGAGCGGCGGCTGAAGCTGGTCAAGGCACGGCTCGACGGCGGCATCGCGCCGCGCTCCGACTATACCGCTGCCGAGACGATTCTGGCGACCGCGCAGGCCGATGTCGCCAACCAGACGACGCTCGCCGCGCAGGACATGAACGCGCTGCAATTGCTCGTCGGCGCGCCGGTCGATGCCGCGCTGCTGCCCGCCTCGATAGACGATGCCGACAAGAGCATCGCCGAGCTGCCCGCCGGGCTCAGCTCCGATATCCTGCTGCGCCGCCCCGATGTCGTGCAGGCCGAATATCAGATGCGCGCCGCCAATGCGCAGCTCGGCGCGGCCAAGGCAGCGCTGTTCCCGACCATTTCGCTGACCGCAGCCGGCGGTCTTGCCAGCAACGCGCTCACGCGGCTCTTCACCGGTGGCGCGTTCAACTATTCGGTGACGCCGCAGGTCAGCTATAACCTGTTCTCGGGCGGCGCCGGGCGCGCGGGCGTGCGCGAGGCGAGCGCCAATCGCGACGCGGCGGTCGCGACCTATGAGAAAGCGATCCAGTCCGCATTCCGCGATGTTGCCGATGCGCTCGCGCGGCGCGGCACGATTGATGATCAGCTCGCGGCGAACCTGAACCTCGCCGAGGCTGCGCGCGACAGCTTCCGGTTGACCGACGCCCGCTACAAGGGCGGCATCGACCCGATCCTGACCAGCCTAGACGCGCAGCGCACGCTCTACACCGCCGAGCGCACGCTGATCGCCACGCGGCTCGCCAAGGCCAGCAACCTCGTCACGCTCTACCGCGTGCTGGGCGGCGATGCGCAGCTCGACGCGAACCCCAAGGGTCCGGCCGACCGCTAGCGGCTGATCTGCTGCTTGGCTGGGGCGGATGGATTCGAACCATCGCATGCCGGTACCAAAAACCGGTGCCTTACCGCTTGGCTACGCCCCAGCAGAGGGAGGCCCCTTAGGCTGCACGAGCGGCCGTGAAAAGGGGGATTTGTGCAGGTTGCTATGCGCTTCGTTCAGTCGACATAGCTGATCCAGCCATGCTCGTCGGGCGCGTGGCCGAACTGGATGTCGACCAGCGCCTTGCGCAGCCGCGCCGTCGTCTGGCCCATGCCGCCGCTGCCGATCGTAAAGCTGCCATCGTCCATCGACATGCTGGCGATCGGCGCGACGACGGCGGCGGTGCCGCAAGCGAAAGCTTCAACCAGCCGACCGCTTTCGGCATCGGCGCGCGCCTGATCGATCGCATAAGGTTCCTCGCGCACCGCAAGCCCGTGCGCGCGCGCCAGCTTGATGATCGTGTCGCGCGTGATGCCGGGCAGGATCGTGCCGGTGAGCGGCGGGGTGAGCAGCGAACCGTCATCGAACACGAAGAAGATGTTCATGCCGCCTAGTTCCTCGATCCAGCGGCGCTCGACCGCATCGAGGAAGAGCACCTGGTCGAAGCCGCGCTTGGTCGCGTCACCCAGCGCGATCAGGCTGGCGGCATAATTGCCGCCACACTTGGCCGCCCCCGTGCCGCCGGGCGCTGCGCGGGTATAGTCCTTCGATACCCAGAGCGAGACGCCCCTGGTCTCGCCCTTGAAATAGTCGCCGACCGCCGAGGCGATCACGCCGAAGATATAATCGGTCGAGGGTTTCACCCCCAGAAACACCTCGGTCGCGATCTGGAAGGGGCGGAGGTAAATGGTCCCGCCCGGCACGCTCGGCATCCAGTCGCGGTCGATCGCGACGATGCGACGCACCGCTTCCAGGAAGATCGGCGGCAGCACCGGCGCCATCGCCATCCGCCCCGCCGAGGCGACGAGGCGCGCGGCATTGGCGTCGGCGCGGAACAGCGCGATACGCCCGTCGGGATGGCGATAGGCCTTCAGCCCTTCGAAAATCTCCTGCGCGTAATGCAGCACCGCTGCTGACGGATCGAGCGCGAAGGTGCCGCGCGGGCCGATCTGCGCGTCATACCAGCCCTTGCCCTCGCTGTAGCGGACCACTGCCATATGATCGGTGAACACCTTGCCGAAGCCGGGATCAGCGATGCGCGCGGCGCGCTCGGCCGGCGTCACCGGGTTGGGGTGCGGGAGAGTCGTGAAGTCGATCATCGGGCTGGCGTCGCTTGGCGATAACATGGTCGCGGTCATGGCGGTGAAGTCCTGAAAAAGCGAGTGCCAAAAATCGTTGATCGCTCCTATGGAAGGCGGCAAGAAGGTCAAGATGCCTGCCCAATCCCCTCTCGCCTCGCCGCTGTTTCTCCGCGAATCCGAAGTGCGGCGCGGCATGGAGCTGCTCTATTTCGGCTATAGCCAGCTGACGCGATCAGCCGACGAGATGCTGGCGCAGCAGGGCCTGGGCCGCGCGCACCACCGCGCGCTCTATTTCATCGCACGCCAGCCCGACCTTACCGTGACGCAGTTGCTGAGCCTGTTGTCGATCACCAAGCAATCGCTGGGCCGCGTGCTCAACGAGCTTGGCGAGCGCGGGCTGATCGAGACGCGCCAGGGCGAGCGCGACCGGCGCCAGCGGCTGCTCCGCTTATCCGACGACGGCCGGGCGCTCGAATCGGCGCTATTCGATCAGGTCCGCGGCCAGTTGGCCGAAGCGTATAAAAGCGCGGGGCAAAATGCCGTCGGCGGCTTCTGGGCGGTGCTCGAAGCGCTGATCCCCGAGGATGAGCGGGCGCGAGTGTTCGCGCTGCGGCAGTAGCGGACGGGCCAAAAATGGCGGGATTCCGGACGATTTTTTAAGTCATTCTAAGAACAAGATTTTTCCGCGAATGTTCCCGAATGTTCCCACTCATGCGCTGGTTTCCAACTGCGGATTTTGACCCTGCAAAACAGCAGGGCTGACGAAGCGGCATCGACGATGGCAAAGAGCGCGGCGTCAGCTTAAGCAGCAATCCGGCAGTAGGACAGGCCCCAGGGTTAGCGCGCCGCTTCGGCCAGCTCCCGGCTGCGCCGCGCCGCAGCGGCAATGGTATCGGCGAACAAGCGGTTGAGCACGCCGTCGCTATCGAGCACGTCGAGCCCGGCCTGCGTCGTGCCACCTTTGCTCGCGACGCGATTGGCGAGCGCGCGCGGCGCCTCGCCGGTCGCCGCTGCCAGCGCGGCCGATCCCTCGACCGTCGCGACCGCCAGCCGCAGCGCCTGATCCGCCGGCAAACCGACGCGCGTGCCGGCCGCCGCCATCGCCTCGACGATGCGCAGCACAAACCCGGGACCTGATCCGGCCAGCGCGGTCACCGCGTGAAACTGGCTTTCCTCGGCGAGCCACTCGACCGTGCCGAGCGGCTTTGCGAGCGCTTCGACGCCGGCGCGCTGGCTGTCATCAAGGCTGTCGCTCCACAGGGTGACGACGCCATGGCCGATCAACACCGGCAGATTGGGCATCGCGCGGACGACGTGGGTCACCCCCAATCGAGCGCGCAACGTCGCTGCCTCGACGCCGGCGAGGATCGACAGCAACAGCGGTGGCGCGCCTTGCCAGGCCGCCAGATCGGCGACGACGGCATCGAGCTGTTGCGGCTTCACCGCCAGCACCGCGAGCGCCGGGGCGGGCTCATGGGGCGCAGCCGACACATGGCGCACCCCCTCCGGCACATCGGCATCGCCCGCCGGATCAATTACCGTCACGCGCGTCGCCGGAATGCCGGCGGCAAGCCAGCGGCGCAGCATCGCGCCGCCCATCGTGCCGCAGCCGATCAGCCAGATGTCGCTGGCGCTCACGCCCTGCCTCCAGTCACGCTTCGCCCTGAGTCTCGATCAGCGCCGCCGCCATCGCTTCCTTGGGGCTCTTGCCGCCCCACATGACGAACTGGAAAACGGGGTAGAAACGCTCGCACTCGTCGATCGCGGTCTCGACGATCAGCTCGGCAGTGGCGAGCGACATGGTCGCGCCTTCCTCGCCCTCGATCATCGCGGCGTGGCGATAGAGCAGGATGCCGGTCGTCGACCACAGCTCGAAATGGCCGATCCAGAGTTGCTCGTTGACCAGCCCGATCGCTTCGTAAATCGCCGTGCGGCGTTCCTCGGTGACGCGAATGTCAGGAAAAGCGAGGAACTGCAGCACGCTGTCTTCATCGCGCCACAGCGCGCGCAGCTCATATTGCGTCCAGCTGCCCTTTACCTTGGCGACGACTTCCTCGTCCTGGCGCTCATGATCCCAGCCATGCGCGGCGAAATAGCTTTCGAGCATGTCGATCGGCGCGGCGTCGTCGCGCTCGTCATCATGTTCGCTCAATTTCATCTCGTCATCCCAGATGACCCGCCAAACCGGGCCGCCGCTGCCATGCGTGGCGCCCGGGCGACGCCGCCGCAAGCGCGTTTTAGCGCGATTTCGGTCTGATGTGGCCGAAAATTGTGGAAAAGACCGGGCGTGTCGGCGCTACTTTTTGGTCTTGCGCGGCGCCGGCTCGGCTGTCGCCGACGCGGCCAGCGCCGCTTCAAGTGCTGCGACCCGCGCCTTGAGCGCGTCCCCCTCGTCGCGCGCGGCGGCTGCCATCGCCTTCACTGCATCGAACTCGTCGCGGCTGACGAAATCGAGCCCGCCGATCCATTCCTTGGTACGCTCGCGCGCGGCGGCTTCCGCTTCGCGGCCCATGCCCGCCAGCGTGCCGGCAGCGCCGTTGATGAACTTGGCGAGGTCGTCGAAGAAGCGGTTCTCGGTCTGCATAACGGGCTTTCGAATGGCTCAGCGTGAAGCGATCATCTGGGAACTGACCGATGACGGCACAAGAGTAGCGGCGTTGGGATTGAGCCGGTTGATCTCAGCGGTGAGATAACCCGCAAAGCCGATCCAGGCGAGATACGGCACCATCAGCAGCGCCGCGACGATCCGCACGCGGAAGAACAGGCCCGTCGTCACCAGCGCGAGCACGCCCATCGCGCCGATCGTCACCAGCGACCACACCACCTGATGCGCGCCGAAGAACAGCGGCGTCCAGATGAGGTTGGGTACCAGTTGCACCGCGAACAGGATGAGCGCAGGCGTGCGCAGGCGTGACCCTTGCGCGTTGATCACCTGTGCGAGCGCAAGGCCCATCAGCGCGTAAAGGACCGTCCAGGCGACCGGGAACACCCAATCGGGCGGCAGGTGAGCGGGCTTGACCAGCGCTTGATACCAGGCGTTGTCCGCCCCCACCGGCACGCTGCGCGCCGAGGTGAAGCCGAGCAGCAGCATGAACGGCACCGTCACCACCGCCCAGCGGAAGAACGCCATGCGCAATTGTTGCCTGGATGCGATTTCGCGAACCAACGATTCTACCCCCCGGTAGTATCCGAAACGGACATAACTCTGCCCGTGCCGACCAACCCAGGCTTAGTCAAGGCAGGCTTAGTCATGGATCGTGACGATTCGATGAGTGCCGCGATGCGGCGAGCAGGAATTCGACATTGCCTTCAGGGCCGGTGATCGGGCTGGTGGCGATGCCCTCGACGTGCCAGCCCTGCGCCGCAAACCACGCCGCCGCCGTCGCGCAGACACGATCATGCACCGCGCCATCGCGCACCACGCCGCCCTTGCCGATCTCGTGCCGCCCCGCCTCGAATTGCGGTTTGACGAGGACCAGCACGCGCGCATCCGGGGTCGCGAACTGCAGCGGCACGGCGAGCACCTTGGCAAGGCTGATGAAGCTCGCATCGCAGACGATGAGGTCGACCGGCTCGGGGATATGCGCCGGCGTCAGCGTCCGCGCGCTGGTCTGCTCGTGGACGATCACGCGCGCGTCCTGCCGCAGCTTCCAGGCGAGCTGGTTGGTGCCGCTGTCGACCGCATAGACGCGCGCCGCGCCGCGGCTGAGCAGTACATCGGTAAAGCCCCCCGTCGACGAGCCGACATCGATCGCGATCGCGCTCGTCACGTCCCAGCCGAAATGATCGAGCCCGTGCGCAAGCTTGATGCCGCCGCGCGATACCCAGGGGTGATCGCGCCCGCGCACGTCGATTTGCGCGTCCTCGGCGACGCTTTGCCCTGCTTTATCGATCTTGCGCTCGCCAACGAACACCAGCCCTGCCATGATCAGCGCCCGTGCGCGTGCCCGGCTCTCCGCGAGCCCGCGTTCGACGAGCAATTGATCGATCCGCTGCTTGGCCATCGGCTCCTAAATGACCGTCCTTTCGGATTGCCGCAACCGCGCGGCGGCTCGGCGCAGCGCCTATTGCCTACTAGATTACTAGGAATAACATCGCGACTCACAAGGGGCTGTTCGGCAGCTGCACATAAGCGGCGCCGTAACCGATGGAGACGGTATGAGCAGCTACGCGAATTTGAACGACGATACGCCGGTGGTGCTCACGGTTCCCGGCCTGGGCGGCTCGGGGCCATCGCATTGGCAGACGCTGTGGGAAGAAGCGCGGCTCGATACCAAGCGGGTCGAACTCGGCATGTGGCACACGCCGCATCGCAATGCCTGGGTGACCAAGCTCGACCAGCAAATCCGCCAGTCGCGCGCGCCGGTGATCCTGGCGGCGCACAGCCTGGGCTGCCTGGCAGTGGCATGGTGGGCGGAGCTGACCAACCAGCCTTATGGCTGGCCGGTGGCCGGCGCGCTGCTCGTCGCGCCGCCCGATGTCGACCGGCCCGATGCGCGGCCGGAACTCAAATCCTTCGGCCCGGCGCCCAAGACGCCGCTGCCCTTCCCCTCAATCCTGGTCGCGAGCAGCGACGATCCGTGGATTTCGATCGATCGCGCGCATGATCTGGCGGTCGATTGGGGCTCCCATTTCGTCGATGCCGGGCCGCAGGGACATCTGAACGCCGCGAGCGGCATCGGCTGGTGGCAGGAAGGGCAGGAGTTGCTCGAGCGCGTGCTCGTGGCAGGCGGCGCGGGCCGGCGCCGCGCGCTACCGCCGAGCGAAGCGCGGTCGATCCTGGCGATCAACGCGACGGACGCCGCGCAGACTTATTATCTCGGAAACTGATCGACGGTCAGAGGCGGCGCGGTCAATCGCAATCGGCGCATTTGCCGCGCACTTCGATCACCGGACGTTCGGGCGCGAACCCCGCCGCGCGCGCCGCCGAGCGGACGCTTTCGGCAACCGTGTCATTGTCGAGATGGACGGTCTGGCCGCACGTGTCGCAGACCAGGAAGATGCAGTCGTGCAGGCAATCGGGGTGCGCGTTGGCGACATAGGCATTGCTGCTTTCCACCCGCCGCGCGAGATTGGCGCCGACGAACACGTCGAGAATGCGATAGACGCTGTTGGCGGCAACGCGGCGCCCCTCCGCCTTCGACACCGCCTCGGCAATGTCGTAAGCTGAGGCGGGCTTGTCGAACCCGGCCAGCGCGCGGAAAATCTGCGCGCGCATCGCGGTCCACTGCTCGCCCGATCGCTCGAGCGTCGCCTTCGCCGCCAGCGCCAGATCCGCGCCGGCATGTTCATGATGAGTGTGATGCGCCGCCATGGCGCGGATTTAGGCGCGATGGGGCAGCGCGACAAGCGCTAAGCAACGGCGCCTAGGCCGCGGCGCGACGGTTCAGATCATGCCCCAGCGCCAGAATGGCGACACCGATCAGCGTGAACAGCGTTTCGTTGCCGCCGTCATGCGGCAGCGTCGCTGCCCCCGCCATCGTGCCGAGCCCGAAGGCACCGACCGCGACCGGCATTAGGAAGCCATGCCGCATCGCGCCGTGGATCAGCGCGACCGAGCCGAGCACGACCGCAATGGTCAAGCCCACTTCATGAATGATCGGGTTGAGCAGCAAGCCGCCCGCCGATGCCGCCAGCGCGACGAGCACCGCGCTCGCCAGGCAATGCACCGCGCACAGCCCCGACAAGCCGATCGCCAGCCGATCAAGCCCCAGGTCGCGCAGCCAGCGCGGCGTCCAATCGGGCAGCGTGAGAGTCGCATGATGGTGCATCGCGGCGCCTATGTGGCACGGCGTGCGTCAAGTTACAACATATCATAAGCTATCTACGCCCAATGACCGAATTGGCGCCGGCGCGCCAGTGCGCTATGGGCGCGCGCCATGTTGATGCAACTCGACTCTCAGGCCGACACCCCGGATCGCACCCGCCCCCGCCAGCTCGCTCTCTGGCTGTTGGTCGTCGCGGCGATGATCGTGGCGATCGTCGTGGTCGGTGGCATCACGCGGCTGACCGAGTCGGGCTTGTCGATCACGCAATGGCAGCCGATCAGCGGCGTCATCCCGCCGCTTACCGACGCGCAATGGCAAGCCGAATTCGCGCGCTACCGCGAGATTCCGCAATATCACGCGATCCATGCCAACATCACGCTCAGCGGCTTCAAATACATCTTCTTCTGGGAATATCTGCACCGGCTGCTCGGGCGGCTGATCGGATCGGTGTTCGCGCTGCCGCTGATCTGGTTCGCAGTGCGGCGGCAGATTCCGGCGGGCTATGGCTGGCGGCTGGTAGCGCTGCTCGCGCTGGGCGGGCTGCAAGGCACGTTCGGCTGGCTGATGGTGCGATCAGGCTTGAGCATCCGCACCGAAGTCGCGCCTTTGTGGCTGGCGACGCACTTGATGACTGCGCTGTTCACGCTGGCAGGCGTGGTGTGGACCGCGCTCGACCTGCTCGCGCTCGACCGTGACCGGCGGGCGCGGCCGGCGCGGTTGCGGCCGATTGCCATCATCGCCGGCGCGGCATTGGCGATCCAGCTCTTCTACGGCGCGCTGATGGCAGGCTTGCGCGCCGGCCACGCCGCCAGCGACTGGCCGCTGATGAATGGCCGTTTCTTCCCGACAGAAGTGATCGGCACGCGCCCCTTGGGCAGCTTGCTGGTCGACGATCCGTGGCTGGTCCATTTCATCCATCGCTGGTGGGCCTGGGTCGCGGTGGCGGCACTGCTCGTCCTCGCGGGGGCTGCCCGCAAGGCAGGCGATCGCCGTGCGTCGATCGCTGTCCACACCGCGTTCGGCGTGCAGATCCTGCTCGGCATCGCGACTGTGATGAGCGGCGTCGATATCACGCTCGCCGCGCTGCACCAGCTGACCGGCGCGTTGCTGGTTGTCGCGACCGCATGGGCAGCGCATTCGATCGGGCGGTCGGCGGCTATCGCCAGGGGATGACGCCGCTCGCCGCGATCGTCTTTGCCGGCGTACCCGTCGCTGCCGCCACCGGCATCGCGCCGCCGGTCGACCAGCCGATCCGCTTCACGATCGAGGAAGTGCGGACCGAGAATGGCGTCACGCACCGCTTCTTCGCGCATCGCGTCGTCACCTTTCATGTAACGCCCGACGGTTTTGAGGCCGACATGGTGACGACCGCCGCCTCGGCCGACCCACCGGACCTCGCCGCCACGTTGTTTCTGGCGACGATGGGGCCGATCGGGCAGCAGCCCATCCGGTTTCGACTGGACAGGCTTGGGCATGTGACGGCGATCGCTGATCAGGCACCTTTATGGGCAACGATCACCGGCGCGATCGCCCACGCCGCACAGACGCATGGCGCGGGCACGGCGGGGGTGCAGAACGGCGCCGCCATCGCGGGGGCGCTCGCGGCCATGCCGGCGCCGGCCGTGACCAAATTGCTGTCGATCTCGGCCGAAAACCTTGTGGTGGATCGGGCCGGCATCGCCGTGCTCGGCTCCCGAGCGCTGACCGTGCCGACGTCGATGCCCGGTGGCGGGCATATGGCGCTGAGCGGTGTCGAGACCGTCACGATCAGCGGCGACCGCGCGACGCTTGCCGCCACGGCCGCAGGCGATGCCCAGGAGCCGAGCGCCAAGCACATCGATTACGGCCTGACCCGGGTTGTCGATCGGAGCACCGGATTGCTCGTCAGCCTTACCGAAAAACGGGACATTACCGTTCGCGCCAATGGTGCAACCTCAACGACGACGGCACAGCTCACCATCACCCGCGAATAGCCGGTACTATTATACCCGTTGTGAAACGGGCGGAAATGCTTGACTTGCGCGGCGCCGTGCGTAGAGAGGCGCTCGCTTCGGCTCGCTCGCGGGCCGGCCCGGTCGCCCCTGATGGCGGCCGTTTTCTTTCGAAGTGAGGTCTGGGCCATGAAGGCGCTGATGAAGACCACCAAGTCGGTAAAGCCGGCCGAGGTGGAGAAGAAATGGCATATCGTCGATGCCGATGGGCTGGTCGTCGGCCGCGCCGCGGTCGTGATCGCCAATGTGCTGCGCGGCAAGCACAAGACGAGCTTTACTCCGCATGTCGATTGCGGTGACAATGTCATCGTCATCAACGCCGACAAGATCCGCTTCACCGGCCGCAAGGCCGCGCAGAAGGTCTATTACAAGCACACCGGTTATGCTGGCGGCATCAAGGGCATCACCGCTGCCAAGGTGCTGGAAGGCCGCTTCCCCGAGCGCGTGCTGGAAAAGGCCGTCGAGCGCATGATCCCGCGCGGGCCGCTGGGCCGCCAGCAGATGCGCAACCTGCGCATCTATGCCGGCGCCGAGCATCCGCACGCCGCGCAGAACCCCGAAACTCTCGATATCGCTGGCATGAGCCGCAAGAACAAGGTGGGCGCCTAAATGTCCGATACCCGTCAGTCGCTGGCCGATCTCGGCCAGATCGCCGCCGGCGCGCCTGCGCCTGTCGTTAGCGCGGCCGCAACCGAAGGCGCGCCTGCGCCGACCTATGTCGAACCCACCCCGCTGCGCGAGCAGCAGATCGACAAGCAGGGCCGTGCCTATGCGACCGGCCGCCGCAAGGACGCGGTCGCGCGCGTCTGGCTGAAGCCCGGCACCGGCAAGATCACGATCAACGGTCGCGATCAGGAAATCTATTTCGCGCGTCCGACGCTGCGCCTCGTCATCAACCAGCCGTTCGGCGTCGCCGAGCGCGAGGGTCAGTATGACGTGGTCTGCACCGTCAAGGGCGGCGGGCTTTCGGGCCAGGCCGGCGCGGTCAAGCACGGCATCGCCCAGGCGCTGACGCGTTATGAGCCGGTGCTGCGCACGCCGGTCAAGCATGCCGGCTTCCTCACCCGCGACAGCCGCGCGGTCGAGCGCAAGAAGTACGGCAAGGCCAAGGCCCGCCGCAGCTTCCAGTTCTCGAAGCGTTAACGCGTTAAGCGAGCCTGGAATAGCAGAAGCTATTCCAGGACTCGCAGCGACGGCCGGCGGGAGGGCAGAGCCCTTCCGTCCGACCCCCGCCTTCGCGGGGGCAGGCTCATGGATTTACTCCATGACGTCCGTCGTTCCCAAAGTTTCGTCACGCGAGGGGCGGTCCGGCAACGGGCTGCCCTTTTCGCATGCGGCGGCGGCGGCGCATTTGCGATTTTGCCGGACCCCAAAACCCGTGTACCCCCCGCCTTTGGGGCACGTTGACGACTCGAACGCGGGCGGGCAATGGGCCACTATTGGATCTGAACAGGAGCAGGAAATGTCCTCAGCCAGAATGTCGCGTCTCGGAACCATTGGCCTCGGCGTCGCCGTATCGGCGCTCGCGCTCGCCGCGTGCTCGAAAGAGCCGTCGACCACCGCCAGCAGCAGCGGCAGCCCCAGCGAAATGTCGACCCCGGCCGCGAATGACGCGGCCGCATCGACCGGCGGCAACACCGGTGCAGCCGCCCCGGCAGCGGCCGCCGCGCCCGCAGCGGACAACACCGACACCCTCGACGGCACCAAATATGCCTCGTTCACCGGCGACGCGAAGGCCGGCGAGCAGGTGTTCGTTGCGTGCAAGACCTGCCACGCGATCGACAAGAGCATGATCGGCCCGATGCTGAAGGGCGTTGTCGGCCGCAAGGCGGGCACTGTTGCCGGCTACACCTATTCGGCCGCCAACAAGGGCAGCGGCATCACCTGGACGCCCGAGAAGCTATTCCAGTATCTCGAAGCGCCGCAGCGCGTCGTCCCCGGCACCAAGATGACCTATCCGGGCCTGAAGGAAGCGCAGAAGCGCGCCGACGTGATCGCGTATCTGAAGACCCAGGCGTAAGTCCTTTCAGGACAGCCTGAGGCGAAGATTGGCGGCGGGAGGCTGGTGCTTCCCGCCGCTTTTTATTCGTCATCCCCGCGTAGGCGGGGATCCATTGGCGCGTGCGCTGCCATCGCTGCTTGACCTATCCCGAATGGATTCCCGCCTGCGCGGGAATGACGATTGCGATGAAATCGGGATAACTAATCTCATCGCCGAGCCAAATCGGCGAGGTGCAGCGGCAGCGAGAGGATCAGCGGTAGCGCGATCCATGGCCAGGCCGCGCCAACCAGCGCAGCCCGCACAGCCAGCAGCATCAGCGCCCCCGGCCCGAGCCGCAGGACAACGGCGGTAAGCGTCCAGCCGCCGCGCGTCACCAGCCACAAAGCTTCGGCCAGCATCACCGCCAGCACGATATCGGCCGCGTGGCCGCTCGCGAACAGCCATGCCATCAGCGCCGTCAGCCGAAGGGGTGGTTCAAGTGGACGATCTGCAGGTTGAGATAACCTGCGAAGGTCACCCACAGCAGATACGGCGTCAACAGCGCCGAGGCGAGCATCGAGCGCCGCCAGCTGTAGACGATCAGCGCGCCGACCGAGAGCCATAGCAATGCCACGTCCGCCAATGCCCAATCGGGCCGGTGCAGGCGGAAGAACAGGATGCTCCACAATATGTTGAGAAAGCCGTTGGTCGCGAACAGGCCGATGAACGTGTCGCCTTCGCGCGCCTGGGGCATGGCGCGCCAGCCGGTCACGGCGGCGATCGCGGTGATCGCGAAGATCAGCGTCCAGACGATGCCGTAAGCGCCATCGGGCGGCGCCCAGTGCGGCTTCGCCAGCGAGTCGTACCATGGATCGATCGTCGTCATCGTCGCGCCGACCAACGCCACGGCCGTCGCGGCGAGCGCGGCGATGAACATCGGAAATAGCCAGGCGCGCTTCATCCCGGTCGGCCAACCCTCACCCCGCCACCGGCAGCGCGCATCAGGCGGCGAACCCCAGCAGGTGGCCCATATCCTTCACGAAAACGCGGACATGCGCCATCGGTTTTCGGCGGACGAGGCGCTTGTTCATATAGGCTTCCCAAGTGAGCGCCTGTACATCCTTGTCGGCGCACATCTTGACGAACGCCTCGCGCCGCTTGTCGCTCGAATACCAGAAATATTGCAGCATCCGGAGCACCCAGAAAGTGCGGCCATGCTCGCGCATGAAGGTGCGGCGCGCGGTCTTGAGCTCGGCGGCGTTGCCGGTGGCGAGGAAGCGATCGGTGGCCTTCGCCGCCTCGCGCCCGCACGCCATCGCATAGTAAATGCCCTCGCCCGAAGCCGGCGCGACAACGCCCGCCGCGTCACCGCAGACGAGCACGTCGCGACCATTGTCCCAGCGCTTGAGCGGGGTGAGCGGGATCGGCGCGCCCTCGACGCGGACCGTTTCGCATTGGTCGAGCCCGGTGGTCGCGCGCAGCCGGGCGACCGCCTTGCGCAGTTCGAAGCCCTTGTTGGCGCTGCCGACGCCGATGCTGGTATGCGCGCCGTGCGGGAACACCCAGGCGTAGAAATCGGGCGAGAGATCACCCTGATAGATCACATCGCAGCGATGCCCGGCGAACCCGGCTTGCGCCGCGACCGCGCCTTCGGGCGAGGCGACGACTTCGTGATAGGCGAACACGCATTTGACGCGATCGCCGCCCGGAATCGCATCGCGCGCCACGCCCGATCGCGCGCCGTCGGCGCCGATCACGGCGCGGGTGCGGACGCGATATTCATGCCCACCGCGCCCTTCGCGAAAGACGACCAGCGCGGTGCCGTCGGCATCGCGATCGATCCGCTCGAACGTGCCGACGCGGCGTTCCGCCCCTTTGGTCGACGCGCGCGCGCGCAGCCACTCGTCGAACACATCGCGATCGACCATGCCGACGAACCCGCCCGGCGTGCTCGCCGACACCGGCATATCGACGGCGCGGCCAGAGGGCGCGACCATCCGCGCCGCCGTCGCCTTGGCGACCAGCAGCGACTCCGGAATGGCGAAATCGCGGATCAGCCGTGGCGGGATCGCGCCGCCGCACGGCTTGATCCGCCCGGCGCGATCGAGCAGCAGCACGCGCCGCCCCGCCGCCGCGAGATCGGTCGCCGCCGTCGCGCCCGATGGCCCGCCGCCGACCACGACGACATCGAAATCCTGCTCTTGCGTCATAGTGCAAACTCCCGATCCGTCTTGTGCGTCGATGCTCGCCGGGGCGCCGACCAGCCGCTCAATCTCAACGCCAACCCGGCCGCGACAAGGAACAGCAGCGCCTCGCTCGCGAACACCAGGATGAAGGCGCGGCTGGTATCGCCCATTGCCCAGCGCCCGATATCGACGCCGACCGCGCCAACCAGCCCGCCGGCGCCAAACGCGATCGCCTGCGCCGCGCCCCACACGCCCATCCGCATGCCTTCGCGACGCGGCCCAGCGGCGCCCGCCAGCCCCATCATCGCGCCGATCGCGGCAACCGCGAACACCCCATTGGCAAAGCCCAACGCAAAGATATTGCCGGCAAGCGGCCAGCCCGGCCCGACGCGCGCCGCCATTGCCAGCCCGGTCAGCGCGAGCGCCGATCCGATACAGCCGCCGAAAATCCAGCGCCGCATCGCCGCCGCGCTGCCGCCGCCAAAAGCGCTGCCACCGACGCCGGCGAGCACCATGCCGCTCAGCACGCCCATATGCTGCACGCTCGACAGGCCGGTCGACTGGCCCGGCGTATAGCCGAAGCGCAGGCCGGCGAACGGCTCGAGGATCAAGTCCTGCATCGAATAAGCGAACATCGAGAGGAAAACGAACAGGGTGAAGCGACCGGCATCGGGATCGCGCAGCATCTCGCGCACCGCATCGCCGAAGCTGGCCCCGTTGTCCTGGGCCGCGATCGGATCGGTGAAGCTCAGCCCCGGCCGCTCGACGCGCCACACCGCCAGGCAGGAGAGCACGAAGGCGCCCGCGACGATGCCGCCGACGATCAGCGCCAGGCGCGGCAGCGAGAAGGGATCGACCAGCTTGCTGGCGATGCCGGCCGTCACGACAATGCCCATCACCATCATGATCCAGGTGATCGATGCCGCTGCCGCGCGCCGCGCAGGGGCAACCTGTGTCGCCAGTAGCGCCAGCAGAGACGTGCCCGCCGCGCCGACGCCCGCGCCGATCAGCGCATAGGCCAGGATCGACAGCAGCACGCCCGCGACCGGCGCGGCGCGGATGATCGCCAGCGCCTCGACCGCGAGCAGCGCGCCCAGCGCCAGCACGCCCATCCCCGCGACGATCCACGGCGTGCGTCGCCGCCCCTTGTCCGAGCCATGGCCCCAGACTGGGCGCGACAGCTGCACCGCATAATGCCAGGCGACGAGGCCAGCGGGGAGCGCGGCGGGCAGCGCATATTCGACGACCATGATGCGGTTGAGCACCGACGTTGCCAGCATCACCACCGCGCCGATCGCGCTTTGCACCAGCCCCAGCCGGACGATGCTCGGCCAGCCGAGCGGCCTGGGGGCAGGCGCGGGCGCGATCATCCCTGCCCGCTCCAGCCGAGCGCGACCGCGCTCACCATCATGCCCAGCACCGACAGCGAGGTGCCGGTCGCGTTGTACCAGGGCGCATATTGGCACGGATCGCGGAGCAGGCGGCGCATCAGCACGAGCTGCGTGGCGAGCAGCGCAACGATGATCGCCGCCGACACCGGATGTCCCCAGGCGACCAGCAGGCCGATCACCACCAGCTGCGGCACCGCCATCGTCACGCAAGCGATAATGGCCGCGAGGCGAACGCCGAGCATGGCCGGCAGCGAGCGGATGCCCATTGCCTTGTCGCCCTCGATCGCCTTGAAATCGTTGAGCGTCATGATGCCGTGCGCGCCGAAGCTGTAGAGCGCGAGCACCGCCAGATTGCGTGCCGAGGGCCAGCCGCCGAGCATCAGCGCCGCGCCGGTGAACCAGGTCAGCCCTTCATAGGTGATCGCGACCGCGCCGGGGCCCCATAGCCCGCTCATCTTCAGGCGGATCGGCGGCGCGCTGTAAGCCCAGGCGAAGGCGAGCGCGAGCAACGTTGCCCAGCCGACGATCGCGCCCATCGCCATGCCGAAGCCCAGCGACAGCGCCGATCCGGCCAGCGCGATCCACAGCCCCCAATGCCCGGCGATCCGGCCCGACGGGATGGGCCGATCCGGCTCGTTGATCGCATCGACATGGCGATCGAACCAGTCGTTGATTGCCTGGCTGGTGCCGCACACCATCGGCCCGACCAGCACCGCGCCCGCCAGAACCAGCGCCCACCGATCAGCGCGCGCGGTGCCGGACGCCACCACGCCGCAGAGAAACGCCCAGATCGGCGGGAACCATGTAATCGGCTTGAGCAGCTCCAGCACGTCGCGCGGCGCCGGGGGCGCAACCGTCATCGCGGGAGTCGCAGGACGTGCCATTTGTGTAAACTAGACTGGACACCAGAGGGCGTCAAAGAGATTCGGCGATCCTTGGAAAGCCCCTCCCGTTCAGGAAGGGCTAGAGGGTTCTACCCCTCGCCGCCAATCAGATTCCCCAGTCCGTGCCGGTGCATCTTGGAATAGAGGCTCTGCCGGCTCAGCCCCAGGATTTCGGCCGCCGACGCGCGATTGTCCGAGGTGAAGGCAAGCGCCGCCTCGATGCACAGCCGCTCGATCAGGTCCGTCGATTCGCGGACGATGTCCTTCAACGACATTCGCCCAACGAGCTCGGTCAATTGCTCGACCGATCGCGGCATGTCGCGCTGCGCCGGCACGGGTGAACGCAGCCGCCGCCCGACATTGCGGATCGCAAAGCCATAGCAATCGCCCTCGGCGCTCGGCGCGATCACCGCAGAAACCTCGATTTCCTCCTGACCGCCCGCCGCGCCGCGCAGAATGGCGGACACGTTGCGGACGATGCCATGCTCGCGCAGCTGGCCGAGCATCAGGTCCAGATCAATCCCCGGCCGGCCCAACCAATTGCTGAGCGAATCGCCGCGCAGCCGCTCGATCGAGGGCAGTTCGGCGAGATCGGCAAAGGCGCGATTGGCGGTCAGGATGTTGAGATCGCGGTCGGCGAGCACGAAGGCATCGGGCATCCGCTCGATCACGTCGCTGAGCGCTGCGTCATGGACGTGACGCGGATCGGGCACATCGGGCTCGAGGATGCGGACGAGCAGCAGCGCCTCGCGCGCCTGGCGGAACAGCCGCGCCGACAGCCGGACATTGGCGTCGCCATTGGCGAGCTTGATCGCAACCGGCGCGACATCATCGGCGGCTTGTGCGGCGCCGAGATGCGCGACCAATGTCTCGCGATCCCCCGGCGCGGCGATCACGCTTGCCGGCTGGTCGATCAACGCGCCGGCTTTCACCGCCAGCACGCGATGCGCGGCGGGATTGGCTTCGCGGATGCGGCGGCTGACGCCATCGACGATCATCACCGGCTCGGCGGCGAGATCGAACAGCATGCGATAGCGCGCCTCGGCCTGGCGCATCTTGAGATAATCGCGCTCAAGCGATTGCTGCGCTTGCAACAACCGCTGCTGGAGCGCCGCCATGCTGCGCAAATCGCGGCCGATCACCACGATGCGCCCGTCCTCGCCGAGCGGCACCGCCAGATAGCGCACCGGAATGTCGCCACTGTCAGTCGGATGATTGAGCTGGCGCCAGCGCCCGGCTTCGCCCGCCACTGCATCGGCCAGGATTTCGGCGACCTTGGGCCGGCTGTCGACACCGACCGTATCGACCCATGACCGGCCGATCCAGTCGGCAATGCCCGCCCGCGCCAGATCCTCGCTGGTCACCGCAACGTCGCGGATGACGCCGTCGCGATCGAGCACGAAGGCGAGATCACCCGCCGATCCGAGCAGCGCAGCCGTGGCTGATGCCGACAACGCCCCCATGCTGGCGGGATCGCCAAAGGCAATGGCCTGGAAAGGGGCGTGATGCTTATTCATCGGCGATCCGCCGTACCGGAAGTCGGATCGGTCATGTCACCGCTCAACCGCGCGCGCGCGGCGCAAGCGCGGCATCGACCAGCCGTGCCGCCAACTCCGCTGCTTGCCCGGCATCGAGCGCGGCACCATCGGCGCCGGCCGCTAATGCCCGCGCATTGTCGCCGCCGATGGCATGGCCACCGACCAGAATAATCAACCGTGGATTGATGGACACGCTGCGCAGGGCCCGGATGACCGAAGGAAGCGGCGCCATATGGCAGTCCCCACTGACGGTCAATCCAACCAGATCATAGTGGTCGGACGCGAGACAACGGCTGATATCCGACACGCCGACATCGCTCAGCCGGTCGGCATGCCAGCCGCGCCCGGCAAAAACCTCGGCAATCAACACCGTACCCAAACCATGGTGATCGCCCGGCATCGTGGCGAACAAGGCGCGTCGACCTTCGGTGCCGTCGGTCGTCTCGCGCAACCGGCGCGCGCCGAGCTCGTGGACCAGCTCCTGCAGGCGCCACACGCCCATCGTCACTTCGATGAAATCGCAGCGATCCTCTTCCCACAGCGTGCCGAGCCGGCGCGCGATCGGCGCGATCAGGTCAATCAGCAGTGTCTCCGTGGATACGCCACGCGCGAGCAACCGCTCGATCCGCTCGCTCAACTGCTCGGCTTCGAGCGCCAGGACCAGCGGCAATATGTCCTCGATGTCGCCAGTCGAGATGCGCGGGTTCTGCGCGGCGAGGTCGATCACGGCGGCCGAGGGCCGGCTCAGCGCGACCATGCGCGGGATTACTTCGCCGCTGATCAGCGCGGCAAGCTCGGCGGGGGAACGCTCATCGCCCGTCGCGCGATCGACTCGACGCGTGGCACCGCGAGGCGGTGCGCCCCGGCTTCGAGCAAAATCGAAAAACGACGCCATGCCCCGCTCTCCTCAGCACAGGCTGCCCCGGGAGAACCGTCGTCGAGATAGGGTAGCTCACCCACCGGAGCCCTCCGCCCCGTCGACTCGGTCCCGTTCTGGATAGAGCGGTCTGACCGGAACGGAGCTTATTGCGACCGAGTCCCGTTGTAAAGTTTTCTATACGTCAATTTAAGTTGACACTTGCCGCGACCGAGTCCTACTCTTCTGCTTGGAAGGATGGCCTGCGGAAACGATGCGCGATAAGCGAACTTCCACAGCGAAAGGCCGGACCCCTGGGGGATTGGCACTTTACACGCCCGAGGAGCGTGCGCGCCGCGACGCGACTCGGTGGACGCTGGTGCAGGGTATCCTCGCGCCCATCCAATTCGTTGTTTTCCTGGTCAGTCTGGCGCTGGTGCTGCGTTATCTCACGACCAGCGAAGGCGCGATGGCCGCAACGGCGTCGGTCGTCGTCAAGACGTTGGTCCTCTACACCATCATGGTCACCGGCGCCGTTTGGGAAAAAGTGGTGTTCGGCCAGTGGCTGTTCGCCCGCGCCTTCTTCTGGGAAGACGTGTTCTCGATGCTCGTGCTGGCGCTGCACAGCGCGTATCTCGCGGCGCTGATCGGCGACTGGGGCAGCCCGCAAGCGCGGATGGGCATCGCGCTCGCCGCTTATGCTGCGTACCTGATCAACGCGACTCAATTCGTGCTCAAGCTGCGCGCCGCCCGATTGCAGGCGCCGGTGGCGAGCCCGCCCTTGTCCGCGGTGGCGGCATGACGCCCCCGCTCTCACTCGCCCCCGCCACCGGCGCCGATTGCCAGCCGGTGCTGCGCGAGCGCGGCCAGCGCGAAGTATTCTGCGGCCTCACCGGCATCATCTGGCTGCATCGCAAGGTGCAGGACGCGTTCTTCCTCGTCGTCGGGTCGCGCACCTGCGCGCATCTGCTGCAATCGGCCGCCGGCGTGATGGTGTTCGCCGAGCCGCGCTTCGGCACCGCGATCATCGACGACAAGGATCTGGCAGGGCTCGCCGACGCCAATGAAGAGCTTGATCGCGTCGTCGATCAGCTGCTCCGCCGTCGTCCCGATATCCGCATGCTGTTCCTGGTCGGCTCGTGCCCGAGCGAAGTGATCAAGCTCGATCTGTCGCGCGCCGCGCAACGCTTGTCCGCCAAGCACAACCCGCAAGTCCGCGTTGTCAATTATTCGGGCAGCGGCATCGAAACGACCTTCACCGAGGGCGAAGATGCGTGCCTGGCGGCACTGGTGCCCCAGCTGCCCGTTGCCACCACGGATGCGCCCGAGCTGATGATCGTCGGCGCACTGCCTGACATTGTCGAGGATCAGTTCCTCCGCTTGTTCGCCGAACTCGGCATCGCCAAGGTGCGGATGTTGCCGCCGCGCCGCTCGAGCGATTTGCCGCCGGTCGGAGCGAACACTCGCTTTCTGCTGGCCCAGCCTTTCCTCGGCGAGACCGCGCGGATGCTGGAGGATCGCGGCGCGGTGCGGCTCGACGCGCTGTTCCCGTTCGGCGCGGAAGGCACGACCGATTGGCTCCATGCCGCCGCCCGCGCGTTCGGCATCGACGAGATGCATTTCCGCGCGGTGATCGCGCCGGGCCGCGAGCGCGCCAAGCGCGCGATCGAGCACAGCCGCGAACGACTGGCGGGCAAGAGCATCTTCTTCCTGCCCGACTCGCAGCTGGAAATCCCGCTCGCCCGCTTCCTCGCGACCGAGCTCGGGATGACGCCGATCGAAGTCGGCACCCCCTATCTCCACCGCAAGCATCTGGCGGGCGAACTTGCCCGATTGCCGGCAACGACGCTGATCAGCGAAGGCCAGGACGTCGACCGCCAGCTCGATCGCGTCCGGGCGTCGAAGCCCGACCTCACCGTTTGCGGCCTCGGCCTCGCCAACCCGCTGGAAGCCGAAGGGCTGACGACGAAGTGGGCGATCGAGCTGGTCTTTTCGCCGATCCACGGTTTCGACCAGGCCGGCGATCTCGCCGAACTCTTCGCGCGGCCGTTGCGGCGCCGCGACGTGCTGAGGGTGTAGCGCGATGCAGCTCACCGTCTGGACTTATGAGGGACCACCCCATGTCGGCGCGATGCGGATCGCCACCGCGATGGAAGGCGTTCACTATATTCTCCACGCGCCGCAGGGCGACACTTATGCTGATCTGCTGTTCACGATGATCGAGCGGCGCGGCAAGCGGCCGCCGGTTACCTACACGACGTTCCAGGCGCGTGACTTGGGCAAGGATACCGCCGAGCTGTTCCAGTCGGCCGCGCGCGATGCCATTGCGCGGTTCCAGCCGCAGGCGCTGCTGGTGGGCGCGTCGTGCACCGCCGAGCTGATCCAGGACGATCCCTCGGGCCTGATCGACGCGATGAACCTCAGCATTCCGGCGATCCCGCTCGAGCTGCCAAGCTATAGCCGCAAGGAAAATTGGGGCGCGGCGGAGACGTTTTACCAGGTCGTGCGGAAGCTGGCCGACACGTCGGTGCGTCCCGCTGACATCGCTGGCCGTCGCCCGCGCGCCAACCTGCTCGGGCCGACCGCGCTCGGCTTCCGGCACCGCGACGATGTCGTCGAGATCACACGATTGCTCGATCAGATCGGCGTCGACGTGAATGTCGTTGCTCCGCTCGGCGCCTCGCCGGACGATATCCGCCGCTTGGGGCAAGCCGATTTCAACATTCTGCTTTATCCCGAAATCGGCGACACCGCCGTGCGCTGGCTGGAAAAGCAGTTCGGCCAGAAAACGGTGCGCACCGCGCCGATCGGCCATGGCGCGACGGTCGATTTCATCCGCGAGGTCGCCGAGGTTGCCGGCATCGACGCCAGCCATGTACTGAGCAATTCGCGGCTGCCGTGGTGGAGCCGCTCGGTCGATTCTACGTACCTCACCGCCAAGCGCGTCTTCATTTTCGGCGACGCGACGCACGCGATCGCCGCGGCCCGGGTGGCGCGTGACGAGCTCGGCTTCGAGGTCGTCGGCCTCGGCTGCTACAATCGCGAATTCGCCCGCGACCTGCGCGAGGCGGCCAAGCTCTACGGCGTCGAACCGCTGATTACCGACGATTATCTGGCGGTCGAGGACGCCATCGAGCGGCTGCAGCCCGAACTGGTGCTCGGCACGCAGATGGAGCGCCACATCGCCAAGCGCCACCGCATTCCCTGCGCGGTCATCTCGGCGCCGGTCCATGTCCAGGATTTCCCGGCGCGCTACTCGCCGCAAATGGGCTTCGAGGGCGCGAACGTGCTGTTCGACACCTGGGTCCACCCGCTGGTGATGGGGCTGGAGGAACATCTGCTGACGATGTTCCGCGACGATTTCGAGTTCAGCGATGCCGCCGGCGCGAGCCATTTGGGGCATGGCACGGCGCACCCTGCTCCAGACTCCAACCGTCACCCCGGACTCGTTCCGGGGTCCACCGCGCCATTGGAAACCGCGGTGCTAGTGGAGGCGTGGACCCCGGAACAAGTCCGGGGTGACGTAGAGGTAATAGCGCAGGGCTGGACCCAAGACGCCGAGCGCGAGCTTGCCAAAATCCCGTTCTTCGTCCGCGGCAAGGCGCGGCGGAATACCGAGAAATATGCGACCGAGCGCGGCATTGCGCCGATCACGCTCGACACGCTCTATGACGCCAAGGCGCATTATGCGCGGTAGCACGCGCCCCGCCCCTGCCGGCACTCCGGTGCGCGTCGTCGTCGTTACGCTCGACAACCATTTGTCGGGCGCGTTCCAGCGTGCGCAGGCGGTGTTCGACCGGGCGCATCCCGGCGTCACCATCGGCTTCCACGCTGCGGCGGATTGGGAGGAAAAGCCCGAAACGCTCGCCGCTGCCAAGGCTGACATCGCCCAGGGCGACATCATCCTGTGCACGATGCTGTTCCTTGAGGATCACATCCGCGCGGTGATACCGGACCTCGTCGCCCGCCGCGAGGCGTGCGACGCGATGGTCGGCCTCATGTCCGCCGGCGACATCGTCAAGCTCACCCGCATGGGCGATTACCGGATGGACAAGCCGGCATCGGGCCCCATCGCGCTGCTCAAGAAACTGCGCGGATCGGGCAAGCCCGGCGCAAGCTCCGGCGCGGGGCAAATGAAGATGCTGCGCCGCCTGCCCAAGATATTGCGCTTCATCCCCGGCACCGCGCAGGATGTACGCGCCTATTTCCTGACGCTGCAATATTGGCTGGCGGGCAGCGACGACAATGTCGTAGACATGATCCGCGCGCTGATCGACCGTTATGCCGATGGCGAGCGGCGCGGCTTGCGCGGCGCGATGAAGGCAGCGGCGCCGCGCGATTACCCCGAAGTCGGCGTCTATCACCCCGCCATCCCCGGCCGCATCGGCAAGCTGGCGTCGGATGTGCCGCAGCGGCGCGGCGCCAAGGGCACGGTCGGCCTCCTCATGCTACGCAGCTATGTGCTCGCCAAGGATGCTGCGCATTATGATGGCGTCATCGCCGCGATGGAGGCGAAGGGCCTCAACGTCATCCCCGCTTTCGCCGGCGGGCTCGACGGGCGCCCGGCGATCGACGCGCTGTTCCTGCGCAACGGCAAGCCGGTGGTCGATGCGGTCATCAACCTGACCGGGTTCAGCCTGGTCGGCGGGCCTGCCTATAACGACGCGGCACTGGCAGAGGATATCCTGGCGCGGATCGACCGGCCGTACATCGCCGCGCACCCGGTCGAATTTCAGACACTGCAAAGCTGGGGCGCCAACCCGCAGGGCCTGTTGCCGCTCGAATCGACGATGATGGTGGCGATCCCCGAGCTTGACGGCGCGACCAACCCGATGGTGTTCGGCGGCCGCTCGGACGGGTCGGACGCGCCGTGCACCGGGTGTGCGCGCGGCTGCACCTTCCCGCCCTCGACCACGGTGCGCGCGATGCAGAGCTGCCCCGAGCGCGCCGAAATGCTCGCGGCGAAAGTGCTCAAGCTGGTCGAGCTGCGCCAGGCGCGCATGGCCGAGCGGCGCATCGGCATCGTGCTGTTCAACTTCCCGCCCAATGCCGGCGCGGCGGGGACGGCGCAGTTTTTGAGCGTGTTCGAGTCGCTGTACGCGACGCTCAAGCGGCTCTCGGCGGAAGGCTATCAGGTCGAGCTGCCCGACAGCGTCGACGCGCTGCGCACTCGCATTCTCGAGGGCAATGCCGCCCGCTTCGGCGCCGAAGCCAATGTCCATGCCCGCGTCAGCGCCGACAGCATCGTCGCGCGCGACCCGCATCTGGCCGAAATCGAAGCAAACTGGGGCCCCGCCCCCGGCAAGTTGCAGGCTGATGGCAGCGGCGTGCGCATCCTGGGCGAGCGCTTCGGCAATGTGTTCGTCGGCATCCAGCCCGCGCTCGGCATCGAGGGCGACCCGATGCGGCTGCTGTTCGAGGGCCGCTTTGCTCCGACGCACGCGTTCAGCAGCTTCTATCGCTGGCTGCGCGAGGATTTCGGCGCGCATGCCGTCCTCCATTTCGGCACGCATGGCAGCCTGGAATTCATGCCCGGCAAGCAGGCAGGGCTCACCGCGCAATGCTGGCCCGACCGGCTGATCGGCGCTGTGCCCAACATCTATCTCTACGCCGCCAACAACCCGTCGGAAGGCGTGCTTGCCAAGCGGCGGTCGGGCGCGACCTTGGTCAGCTATCTGACCCCGGCGCTCGCCAATGCCGGGCTATACAAGGGGCTGGCGGACCTGAAAGCCTCGATCGACCGCTGGCGCAGCGCCGATCCGGCCAGCGACGAAGCAGCAACGCTTGGCGAGATCATCGCCGAGCAGGCCGCAGCGATCGACCTTGACGGGCATGACGTCCCCGCGCTCGCCGCCCGCCTCTACGAAATCGAGCGTGAGTTGATCCCGCATGGCCTGCACGTCGCCGGCAAGGCCGCGACTCGCGAGGAGCGGATTGACATGCTCGCCGCGACCGCCACGGCCAAGGGCGAGGCACTGTCGATCGACACCGTGACCGCGCTGGTCGATGGCCATCTTCGCGCCGATACCGATCTGCTTCGCGAACTCGCCGCGCTCGACTCCGCGCTCGCCCGCAACGAAGAGCTGGACGGCCTCGTCCATGCGCTCGGCGGCGGCTATATCCGCCCGGTCAGCGGCGGCGACATCCTGCGCAGCCCCGATGTGCTGCCGACCGGGCGCAACATCCACGGCTTCGACCCCTTCCGCATCCCGAGCGCCTATGCGGTGCGCGACGGCGCAGAGCAGGCCGCGCGGCTGATCGAGCGCGGCGTCGCCGATAGCGGCCGCGTCCCCGAAACCGTCGCGATGGTGCTGTGGGGCACCGACAATCTGAAGAGCGAAGGCGCGCAGATCGCGCAGGCGCTGGCGCTGATGGGCGCGCGGCCGCGGTTCGACAGCTATGGCCGGCTGGCCGGTGCCGAACTGATCGCGCTCGACGACCTCGCCCATCCGCGCATCGACGTGATCGCCACGCTGTCGGGCGTGTTCCGCGACTTGCTGCCGCTCCAGACCCGCATGCTCGCCGAAGCTGCGCTGCTCGCCTCGACCGCTGACGAGCCGGTCGAGCGCAACTTCATCCGCAAGCACACGCTGGCGCATCAGGGCGCGCACGGCTGTGACGTCGAGACCGCCGCCCTGCGCGTCTTCTCCAACGCCGAGGGCGCGTATGGCGCCAACGTCAATCTGATGATCGATGGCGGCGCCTGGACCGACCCCAATGAACTGGCCGATTGCTTCGAGCGGCAAAAGGGCTTTGCCTATGGCGTGAAGGGCACGCCGGTGCGCCAGGCCGCGATTCTGGCGAGCGCGCTCAAGACGGTCGATTGCGCCTACCAGAATCTCGAATCGGTCGAACTCGGCATCACCACGATCGACCAATATGTCGACACGCTGGGCGGCATCAGCCGCGCGGTCACCCGCGCCAAGGGCGAAGCGGCGCCGGTCTATATCGGCGACCAGACGCAAGGCGCGGGCAAGGTGCGCAGCTTGCAGGAGCAAGTCGCGCTCGAAACCCGCACCCGCATGCTCAACCCGGCCTGGACCGAAGCGCTGCTTCGCCACGGTTACGAAGGCGTCCGCCAGATCGAGGGTCATCTCACCACGACGATGGGCTGGTCGGCGACGACGGGCGAAGTCGATGCCTGGGTCTATCAGCGGATCGGCGAGACGTACGTGCTCGACGCCGCCATGCGCGAGCGGCTCGCCGCGCTCAACCCCAAGGCAGCGGCGCGCGTCGCCAACCGGCTGATCGAAGCATCCGATCGCAATTACTGGACTCCCGACGCGGCGACGCTCGCCGCACTCCATGCCGCCAGCGATGAACTCGAGGATCGTCTCGAGGGTGTCGTTGCGGTGGCGGCATAAAGGAACGATATCATGGCGTTAGACGACCCCAAGAACCGCGCGGATGGCGAAGGCTCGCTTCAGGTCGCGCTCGACCCCAAGGACATGATCGGCAGCGCCAAGGTGTTCGCCATCTATGGCAAGGGCGGCATCGGCAAGTCGACCACCTCGTCCAACTTGTCGGCCGCGCTGTCGCTGCTCGGCAAGCGCGTGCTGCAGATCGGCTGCGACCCCAAGCATGATTCGACCTTCACGCTGACCAAGAAGCTGATGCCGACGGTGATCGACGTGCTGGAAACGGTCGATTTCCACCACGAGGAATTGCGGCCCGAGGATTATATGTTTGAGGGCTTTAACGGCGTGATGTGCGTGGAAGCTGGTGGGCCGCCGGCGGGCACGGGCTGCGGCGGCTATGTCGTCGGCCAGACGGTCAAGCTGTTGAAGCAGCACCATCTGCTCGAAGAAACCGACGTGGTGATCTTCGACGTGCTGGGCGACGTGGTGTGCGGCGGTTTCGCCGCGCCGCTGCAGCATGCCGAGCGCGCGGTGGTCGTCGCATCGAACGATTTCGACAGCATTTTTGCGATGAACCGCATCGTCGCCGCGATCAAAGCCAAGTCGAAGAATTACGAAGTGCGGATGGCCGGGGTGATCGCCAATCGCAGCGTCGCGACCGACGAGATCGACCGCTTCAACGACGCGACGGGTCTCAAGCGCCTCGCCCATTTCCCCGACTTGGACGCGATCCGCCGCAGCCGCCTGAAGAAGTGCACACTGTTCGAGATGGAGCAGACGCCCGAAGTCGCCGCCGTGTGCGACGAATATAAGCGGCTCGCCGCGCAGCTTTGGGCCGGCACCGACGCACTCGACGCCAACCCTATGAAAGACCGCGATATTTTCGAGTTTCTGGGGTTCGAGTGATGGCGAGCAGCACCTATTCCCTCTATCGGTCGCGGCTGCAGACCTATTTCGACCAGACGGCGAGCGCCACCTGGGCGCAGCTGACGTCGGACGCGCCGGTGAGCGGCATCCGCGCGACGGTGCGCGCCGGGCGCGACCGGATGCGCGCGACATTGCTCGACTGGCTGCCCGCCGATCTGCGCGGGCAACGCCTGCTCGATGCCGGCTGCGGCACCGGCGCACTGGCGGTCGAAGCCGCGCAGCGCGGCGCCGAAGTAGTGGCAATCGATGTTGCCGGTAGCCTGGTATCGATCGCGCAGCAGCGCGCGCCGGCGGGTCTTAAGATCGACTGGCGCGTCGGCGATATGCTCGACCCGGCGCTTGGCGAGTTCGACCATGTCGTCGCGATGGATTCGCTGATCCATTACCCCGCGTTCGAGATCGTCGAGATACTGCGCACCCTGGCCGAGCGCACGCACGGCTCGATGGTTTTCACCTTCGCGCCGCGCACGCCTGCTCTGACGCTGATGCACACCGTCGGCAAGCTGTTCCCCAAGGCCGATCGCGCACCCGCGATCGAGCCGGTCGACGAGCGCCTGCTGCGCACGCTCCTCGCCAACGCACTGCCCGGGATGCGGGTGGCGGCTGGTCAACGCATCATCAGCGGCTTCTACACCAGCCACGGCTTCAAGATGGTGCGGGCATGAGCGGTCGCGCCACCCAATTCTGGCTGCGCATCGGTACGCGCTTCCTGCCGTTCGCCGATGCCGCGACCAAGGAATTGCCGCTCGGCCGGCTGCTGCGCCTCTCGCTGTTCCAGGTTTCGGTCGGTATGGCGGCGGTGCTGCTGACCGGCACGCTCAACCGGGTGATGATCGTCGAGCTGGGCGTGCCCGCCTCGCTGGTTGCGATCATGGTGTCGCTGCCACTCGTCTTCGCGCCGTTGCGCGCGCTGATCGGCTTCAAGTCCGATCATCACCAAAGCTATCTCGGGTGGAAGCGCGTCCCCTATATCTGGTTCGGCACGCTGATGCAGTTTGGCGGCTTTGCCCTGCTCCCCTTCGCGATGCTGGTGATGACCGGCGGCGGCCACGGCCCCGCGATCATCGGCGAGATCGGCGCGGCGATCGGCTTCCTGCTCGTCGGCGCCGGGATGCACACGACCCAGACCGCGGGCCTCGCGCTCGCGACCGACCTCTCGCCCCCGGACAAGCGCCCGCGTGTCGTCGCGCTGCTTTATGTGATGCTGCTCATCGGCATGATGGCATCTGCGCTCATCATCGGCCGGCTGCTCGTCCATTTCACCCCGACGCGGCTGGTCGAGGTGGTGCAAGGCGCCGGCGCGCTGACGATGGTGCTCAACATCATCGCGCTGTGGAAGCAGGAAGCGCGCAACCGCGACGCGACGCGCCACCAGGAGATCAAGCCCAGCTTCAAGCAAGCCTGGGCGATCTTTGCAGCGCAGCCGCGCGTGATGCGGCTGCTGGTCTCGGTCGGCATCGGCGCGGCGGCGTTCAGCATGCAGGATGTGTTGCTCGAGCCTTTTGGCGGACAGATTCTGGGCTTGTCGGTCGGCGCCACCACCTCGCTCACCGCGCTTTGGTCCGTCGGCATGCTGACCGGCTTCGCCGTCGCCGCGCGCGAGCTTGGCCGCGCCGCCGATCCGCACCGGCTGGCGGGTTATGGCGCGGTGATCGGCATCGCTGCTTTCCTATGCGTCATCTTCTCGGCCCCGCTCCATGCGGTGGCGCTGCTCGCGATCGGCGCGACATTGATCGGGCTGGGCGGCGGCCTGTTCTCGGTCGGTACGCTGACCGCGGCAATGGCGGCATCCGAGGAAAGCTATAACGGCCTGGCGCTTGGCGCCTGGGGCGCGGTGCAAGCGACCTGCGCGGGCGCGGCGATTGCGCTCGGCGCCTTTGCCCGCGACGCGGTGTCCGCCGTCGCGCAAGACCTGGGCCCGGTGCTCGCCAATCCGGCGACGGGCTATGCCATGGTCTACAGCTTCGAGATTTTCCTGCTGCTCGCCACGATTATCGCGCTCGGTCCGCTGGTTCGCGGCCGGGCGAGCGATGCCGCCAGTAACGTACCGTTTGGATTAAGTGAATTTCCTGCCTGAAGGGGATACGTCATGCACCTGCAAATCACCCCGCATATCGACGTTGCGCTGATCGCGCTCAACGCGTTCTTCCTGTTTTTCCTGGGGTTAGTCATTTACCTTCGCCGCGAAGACCGCCGCGAAGGCTATCCGCTCGAGGATGAGCTGACCGGGCGGCTGGAAAGCGCCGGCGGCCCGATCCTGACCGCGTCGCCCAAGACCTTCCGCCTGTCGTTCGATCGCGGCTCGGTGACCGCGCCGACCAAGGGCCGCGAGCCCGTCGAAGTCGCCGGCGCACGCCGCACCGATCGCTTCCACGGCGCCTCGATCGAGCCGACCGGCAACCCGCTGGTCGACGGTGTCGGCCCCGCCGCCTGGGCCGATCGCGCCAAGCGGCCCGACATCGATTGGGAAGGCCGCCCGCGCATCGTGCCGATCAGCACCGATGACGGCTTCTTCATCGCCAAGGGCGATGCCGATCCGCGCGGCTTTGCCGTGGTGGGTGCCGATGGCAAGGTCGCCGGCAAGGTGGTCGATCTCTGGGTTGACCGCGCCGACCGGCTGATCCGCTATCTCGATGTCGAGCTGTCGGTCGGCAAGCGCGTGCTGGCGCCGATGGCGATGGCAACGATTCAGGGCGAATATCACCGCGTCTCGCTCGATGCGATCACCGCGGCGCAATTCGCCGATGTGCCCGCGATTGCCGGGCCCGACACGATCACGTTCTACGAGGAAGAGCGGATCGTCGCCTATTTCGGCGGCGGCTATCTTTACGCGACGCCCGATCGCGCCGAGCCGCTGCTGTGATCACCGAGTACGAAGCCGAGCCGATCCCCGGCCTGCCGGGTCTGCCGCCCAAGGGCGAGCATATCCTGTGGCAGGGATCGCCCGACTGGCGGGTGCTGGCGCGCACCGCGTTCCACGCCCGGATGGTCGGCGGCTATTTCGCGGTGCTCACCGGACTGGCGGCGATCATGGCGATCCGGTCGGGGAACGTCACCGGGCTCGCCATCACCGCCTGCCTGGGCGTGGTGGTGACGGCGCTGCTGACCGGCCTGGCCTGGTGGGCGTCGCGCGGCACCATCTATACGCTCACCAACCGGCGGATCGTACTGCGCTTCGGCATGGCGCTGCCCAAATGCGTCAATCTGCCGCTGGCGCTCGTCCAGTCGATCGACCTGCATGCGCATCATGACGGCAGCGGCGATGTGTCGATCGCGATCAGCGGGCGGCAGGCGATCGGCTATATGATGCTGTGGCCGCACGCCCGCCCGTGGCGCCTCGCGACGCCCGAGCCGATGCTGCGCGCGGTGCCAGACGCGGCGAAGATCGCCGATCGGCTGGCGCAGGCCTGCCGCGCGGTGGCGCCGGAAGGTACGACAATGGCCGTCTCGGCAGCCCCCGCCCGTCTCACTCCTCAACCACAGGCAGCTCTCGCATGACCGCGCTTCACCGCCCGCACGACCCCACTGTCCCCCCCGGCGCACTGATCGCCGCGGGCGTGCTGGTGGTGAGCGTCATCGCGACCGCCGGCTTCATGCGGCTTGCTCAGGTGCCTGCCGCCGCGACGCCGGCGCTGGTCCGCGCTGCTGACCATGCCGTGCCGGTGACGACCCGCGTGCTGAGCTTCGCCGATCGCGCCGATGGCGGCGTCGCCATCACCGATGTGACCTCGGGCCGGCTGGTGCGGGCGATCGAGCCCGGCGAGCAGCAGGGCTTCATCCGCGGCGTGATGCGCGGCATGGCGCGCGACCGCAAGCTGCGCGGCATCGGCGCGGCACAGCCCTTCACACTGACGCTGTGGCAGGACGGCCAGCTCTCGCTGATCGACCGCACCACCGGTCGCGCGCTCGAGCTGGGCGGGTTCGGCGAGACCAATCGCCAGGCGTTCCTCGCGCTGCTCACCACGCCGGAAGCCACGAAATGATCGGTCTCGGCCGCACCTCGTTCGACACGCCCTGCCGCATCGCGGTCGAGCATAGCGACGAGTTTCTGTGCGCGCATGTCGAGCTGGCCGGCGACGTGCCGATCCACCCCGGCGACCGCGTGCTGGTGCATGGCGAAGCGATCAGCGTCGGCTTTGGCGAAAGCGCGGTGTTCGATCGCACCGCCACCGTCACCCGCGCCAGCGCGATCGAGCGGCTATGGACCAAATTCGCCGGCCATTTCGAGATGACCGAGCTTTACGAAGTCAGCTTTTCCGGCGGGAGCCTAAGATGAACGCGATTACCCCGATCAATGCCGCGCCAGACGCCAAGCCCGATGTCATAGCGATTGCCTGCCAGAATACGGTGCTCACCCCGCGCTTCTACACCACCGATTTCGCGGCGATGGACCGCATCGACGTTTCCGCCGTCCGTGCCGAATGGGACCAGCTGATTGCCGAGATGCAGGCCGACCCCAACAAGCGCCATTTCAAGCGCGACGGCAGCTTTGACGGCGTGATCGAGAGCCTGCCCGACGATCTGCGCCCCGAATTCGTCGACTTCCTGGTGAGCTCGCTGACCGCCGAGTTTTCCGGCTGCATCCTCTACGCCGAAATCCAGCGCCGCGCGAAGAACCCCGACGTCAAGATGCTGTTCAAGCTGATGAGCCGCGACGAGAGCCGCCACGCCGGCTTCATCAACGATACGCTGAAGGACGCCGGCATCGGCATCGACTTGGGCTTCCTGACCAAGACCAAGAAATACACCTATTTCCGGCCGAAATTCATCTTCTACGCGACGTACCTGTCGGAGAAGATCGGGTATGCGCGCTACATCACCATTTATCGCCACCTGGCGCGCCACCCGGAGCTGCGCTTCCACCCGATTTTCAACTGGTTCGAGCAATGGTGCAACGACGAGTTCCGCCATGGCGAGGCGTTCGCGCTGCTGATGCGCGCCGACCCCAAGCTGCTCTCCGGCCACAACAAGCTGTGGATTCGCTTCTTCCTCTGCGCGGTCTATGCGACGATGTATATCCGCGACCATGATCGCCCCGCCTTCCACAAGGCGCTCGGCATCGACCCCAGCGATTATGACCGCCGCGTTTTCCAGATCTGCTCGGAGATTACCCGCCAGGTGTTCCCCGTGGTGCTCGACACCGAGAACCCGGCCTTCCTCGCGGGCCTGGAGCGGATGCGCAAAGTCTCGGCCAGGCTCGATGCCGCCAAGGCGCAAGGCGGTGTTCTCGGCACGCTGAAGCGCGCGGCGCTGCTGCCGGTGGCGGCGGTGAATTTCGCGCGGCTGTTCTTCGTGCCCGTCGAGCGCAATGCGCTGCCCGTCGCCACCCGGCTGGCCGCCGCCTGGTGACGTTTCCGCCGCTCCTGTTCGCGATCATCGCCTGGTTCGTTGGCACCGCTGCGGTGGTGTGGCTCGACAGCCGCCCGCGCCGGACCTTTGGGTTGAGCTTCGCGCTCGCCGGCATCGCCGCACTGGCAGCGACGGTGTCGGTGCGCTGGCTGGCGGCCGGCAGCGACTGGACCAGCGCTTATGCCGGCTTTGCCGCCGCGATCGTGATCTGGGGCTGGCACGAAATGGGCTTTCTGATGGGCTTCGTCGCGGGACCGAGCAAAGCGCCCTGCCCCGCTGGCCTGACCGGTTGGGCGCGCTTCAAGGCGGCGACCGCGACGGTGATCCACCACGAAATCGCCCTCGCCCTGCACCTCGCGCTGCTCGTAGCACTCAGCTGGGGGCTGCCGAACCAGGCCGCACCGCTCACCTTTGGGCTGCTGTTCGTCCTGCGCTTGTCCGCCAAGTTCAACCTCTATCTCGGCATGCCGAATTTGAGCGACGAAGTGTTTCCCGAGCATCTCGCTTATCTCAAAAGCTATTTCCGCAAGGCAGCCATGAACCCGCTGTTTCCGTGGTCGATCGCGCTGGGCGTAACGGTCACGCTGATCGCCTGGCGCTTTGCCGAAGCCGCACCGGCCAACAGCGCCGCCGCCGCGACCGGCGCGCTCATCGCCGGCCTCGCCGCGCTCGGCGTGGTCGAGCATTTGTTCCTCGTGTTGCCGATGAAAGACGCCAAGCTGTTCCGCTGGGCCAGCGCCAAACCAACCGATAAAATCACCGTGGGGAGTTAAGGGATGGATTACGAGACATTTTTCCAGGGCGAGCTCGATGCGATCAAGGCGGATGGCCGCTACCGCATCTTTGCCGAGCTGGAACGCAAGGCCGGTGCCTTTCCCCACGCCAATCACTATACCGATGATGGCGTCGGCCATGTGACGGTGTGGTGCTCGAACGATTATCTCGGCATGGGCCAGCACCCCAAGGTGATGACGGCGATGCACGAAACGCTCGACAAATGCGGCGCCGGTGCCGGTGGCACGCGCAACATTTCGGGCACCACCCACGCGCATGTCGAGCTGGAGCGCGAACTCGCTGATCTGCACGGCAAGGAAGCCGCCTTACTGTTCACCAGCGGCTATGTCTCGAACTGGGCGGCGCTGTCGACGCTGGCAGCGAAGCTGCCCAATTGCGTGGTGCTGTCAGACGCGCTCAACCACGCCTCGATGATCGAGGGCATTCGCCACAGCCGCGCCGAATGCCGCCGCTTCAAGCATAACGACCCCGCCGATCTCGATCGGTTGCTGAGCGAGGTCGAGCCCGGCCGCGCCAAGCTGGTCGCGTTCGAGAGCGTCTATTCGATGGACGGTGATATTGCCCCCATCGCCGAGATCCTCGACGTCTGTGAGAAGCACGGCGCGCTGAGCTATATCGACGAAGTCCACGCTGTCGGCCTCTACGGCCCGCGCGGCGGCGGCGTCGCCGAGCGCGAAGGGCTGATGGACCGCATCGACGTGATCGAGGGCACGCTGGGCAAGGCCTATGGCGTGATGGGTGGTTACATCACCGGCTCGGCCGCGCTCATCGATTTCGTGCGCAGCTTTGCCAGCGGCTTCATCTTCACGACCGCGCTGCCCCCGGCGCTCGCCGCCGGCGCGGCCGCCAGCATTCGGCATCTGAAAGAGAGCAATGCCGAGCGCGAGGCGCATCAGGAGCGCGTCGCTACCGTCCGCCGTCGCTTGCACGCGATCGGCATCCCGACGCTGGAAAACCCCAGTCACATCATCCCGGTGATGGTCGGCGACGCCAAGAAGTGCAAACGCATCAGCGACTGGCTGCTCGAGAACCACGGCATTTACGTCCAGCCGATCAACTACCCGACCGTGCCCGTCGGCACCGAGCGGCTGCGGCTGACGCCATCGCCCGTTCATAGCGATGACGACATCAACCGGCTGGTCCACGCGCTGTCCGAAATCTGGTCGCAGTGCGAGCTGGCCCGCCGGGCGATGGCGGCCTGACCTTCCTTCCTCCGGCCGTATTTCTTGGGCCCCGGCAGCGATGCCGGGGCCTTTTTTCAGCCCGTCCAGCCCCAGGCGGCAACGAGGCGGCCGGCGGCGACATGCCACCAAGGTGCGAAATTGAGCCATACCGCGCTCGCCTCGCCCGCCGCGATCAGTGCGCCACCGCCGAGGAGCGCCGGGTGGATGCGGCCATGATGCCAGCGGTCCCACGCCATCATTAGGATGACCAGCGTAACGTTGCCCCAGAAGAAGCTGAACCACCATCCCAGCGGCGCCGCTGGCCGATCGACGCTGAACAGGCTCCACATCCGCGCGGTGCCTGGGTCCATGATGCTGACCGCGAGCAGGATCATCAGCCGCTTGTGCGCCGCGAGATCGCGCCGCATCTCGATCGCCAGCCAGAGCAGGATCGAGAAGACCGCCAGCTCCTGAAATTCCAGGCCGAGGAACTCGGGAGAGTAAGAGCTTTGCGAAACCGATCGCGCCATGTCGACCATCGCAGCAACGAAACCGAGCACCACGATCGCGACCGACAGGCCAACCAGCCACCAGCCCAACTGCTTGTGCAACGCGGGCTTGCGGACCTCGACCAAAGCGATCTGCGCCGTCACCAGCGCAAGCCAGACGAAATAGACGATGCCGTGGATGTGGAGGATCCAAGGCGGCGGTGTCGGTTTCTCGGCGAAGTAGCGGCTGAGATCGGGCAGGAAGCCTGCCAGCATCCCCGCCCAGATTAACGCGATCCACAAGACATAGATGTTGCGATCGCGCGCGGGCGCAAAGGCAGGGCCACGTGGGGTCGCCAGGAAACCGATGCCCGCCCCATGCCGCCGTGCTGTGCTTGCCATGCCGCTTCCCCCTGCCCCTTAGCCAAAAGTCATTCCGCAGCAGGAACCACGAGTTAATTGGCGGTCACCCGGCTTTCTCCAACGAAAACGCCTCGCTCGGCTAGGAGCGAGGCGCATCGTTGTTCAGTCAAGTGGCCGATTATTTGGCGGTTTTCGTGCCCCCCGCGCCGGCTGCCGGAGCCGCAGCGGGTGCCGGAGCTCCTGCCGGCGTCGGCCCGCGCAGATCGGGATAATCGCCCAGCATGCTCACCCCGCCCAATGGCTTGTTGAGCCCCTGGTGGCACGTCGCGCAATTCGCCTTGTACACGTCGCCCAACGGACCCTTGCGGTTCATATTGTCAGGGAAGACGTGCTGCAGCGACGCGATATAGGTCTGGTCGATATCGCGCACCATGCGGATGCCGTACCAGGCGGTCACGCGCTGCGGCCGGCTGTTAGACCAGCTGCTGAACGAGTCAGTGTTGTGGCAGAAGGTGCAGTTGACGTTGAGCGCCGATGACATGTGCATCATCAGCCCATAAGTCTTCTCCGCTTCCTTCAACGACGGACCGGGCTTTTCATACAGGCCCGACGCGTTGGTGTTCTGGACGCGGATGTTCTTGTCGGTCGTCAGGAACGTGCTGAACGGATCATTCGGCAGCGACGCGTAGCTCACCGCCGGTGACGGCGCATTCTGGCCCTGCTTGTCGCCCAGCAGCCCGTGCGCCGGGTGGCCCGGATCAGCGGCTGACCAGACATATTTGGGCACCGCATTGCCGCGGTGGCAGGTGTAGCAGGTCACGCCGACATTCTGGACGTGGCCTTGCCATTTCGAGTTGATCGCCAGCGTCATCTGCAGCATGCGCCGCGCGACGACCTTGGTGTATTTCTCGTCCGACGCCATGTTGGCGGGGTTGTGACAATAGTTGCAGCCGACCTTGGTGGGGTCGGGTCCGTCCTGCGGTGCCACCCATTGGCTGATCGAAGCCATGATGTAGTTGAACCGCTCGGCGCTGACATTAGTCAGCACCTTAACGTTCTGGTACGTCTGGCCTGCCGTCGGCCCGCCAGCGGCCGGCAGCGGATAGGGCGGCTGCGGCACGGGTTGGCTGGTCAGCCGCGCGACCGCAGTCACCTGATCACCGCCAGTGCCGCGATAGCCGGTTTGCTCGACCTTTTTCTTGCCGAGTTCGCAGCCTGAGAGCATCAGCCCCAGGCTGGCCGCCGCGACGATGGCGACGGCGTTCTTCCCCCAACGGTCGATCATTTCGGTGCTCCCGGCAGAGTGGCGGGGTCGACGACGCCCGTCGACGGATAGGCCGGCGCATAGCCATGCTGCTGCGCCCAGAGGTACCAGTTATCGACAACGGTGCCGGTCAGCAGGATGCCGATGCCACCCGTCAGCGTCGTCAGCACGGCGAACCACCACGCCCAGCGATGGATCGATTCCATCGTCGCGTTGAAGCCCATCGTCCAGCGCCAGAACAGCGCCGCGCGTTCAGATGCCGTGCCACGATCGGTAATCTGCTCGATTTCACGCTCGCCGCCATACCGACCAACGGCCAGGATGGTGGCGCCGTGCATCGCGAAGAGGAGCGTCGACCCGTAGAGGAACGCGATCGAAAGCGCGTGGAACGGGTTGTAGAACAAATTGCCGTAGCGGATCGAGAACGCCGCCGTCCAATCGAGGTGCGGGAAGATGCCGAAGGGCACGCTTTCCGACCAGCTGCCCATCAGCACGGGGCGGATGAAGCCGATCGACAGCATCAGGAAGATGGCGCTGGCAAAAGCCCAGGCGACATGCGTCCCCATGCCGAGCGCGCGCGCCCTGACATAAGTGCGTGCCCACCAGAGCAGCACCGACGCGGTCATGCAGAAGCCGGCGATCTGCCACCAGCCGCCTTCGGCCAGCGGCACGAACAGCTGCAGGCCATATTTGGGCGCCGGCGGCTCGAGCGCGAGCCAGAACAGCTGGCGGACGAACTGGATGGGGTTCCACCCCACGCTCGCCAGCATGTTGAGACCGGTGATCTCGAAGGCGAGGAAGAAGAACAGGATCGACGCGATGCCGAGCCCGCCCAGATAGATGGGCCCGATCTGCGCATTGCCGATCTTGCCGGCGAGGTAGCTGTAGCCCGCGACGCCGGAGCGATCGAAGCTGCCGGGCGGAAGCGGTGGGCCAAGTTCGGCATGGCCCCTCAGCTGCGCCTGGGTGAAGATGTTCTGATAGCGTGCCATCGTGTCAAACTCCCTCAGTGCGCCCAGATCGGCAGATTGAGCCACCAGGTCCACCATTCCGGCCAACCGCGCGTCCACACCGGCCCCGAGATCACGATGCACACCGCGCTCCAGAAGGCGGCATTGAGCGCGAGCAGCAGCCCGAGCCGGTGAATGCCGAGCGTGCCGATCGAATAGCCGATCGTATCGCGGAAAAACGTGTCCTCATATTCGGGCGATTTCACTTCGCCGCCGTTGGGCGGGTTGACCGCTGACAGGATGAGGCCACCGTGCAGCGCCAGCGCCAGCGTCGTGGTGAAGAAGAAGCTCACCGCGATCATGTGCGCCGGGTTGTAGTGGAAGTGGAGATATTGGTAGCCGGTGTTCGACACCCAATCGAGATGGCTGAAGATCCCGTAGGGGAAGCCGAAATGCCACGCGCCGAGCAGCACCGGCCGGACGACGACCAGCGTGACATACGCGAGGATCGCAAAGCCGAACGCGATGGGGACATGGTAGCCCATGCCAAGCTTGCGGCAGATTTCCACCTCCCGCAGCGCCCAGGACACGAATGCCCCGATCGCGCAGATGGTGATGATCTGCCAGAAGCCGCCCTCTCTCAGCGGCGCCAGCCCCAGACCATATTTCAGGTCAGGCGGCGCGATCGAGATCAGCCACGGGTCCCAGGTGGGCCCTTGCGACGCGGCGTAGAAAATGAGGAGCGTGCCGAGCAGCGCGCACAGCGCGGTCGTGACGCCGAAGAAGCCCACATAAAAGGGGCCGACCCAGAAATCGAAGAGGTCGCCGCCGATCAGCGTCCCACCCCGGACCCGATATTTTCGCTCGAAGCTTAAGAGCGCCATGGCTGTCTCTCCGTGCTTTCCGTGTCATTCTGCTGAGGGCGGCATGCCCATAGCAGCAACGAAATCATGCGCCTGAGCCGGGGCGGGTCGTTACCGAGCCCGCCCCAAACTCAAACTAGTGCCGCGCTTGTCTCAGACGCGGCGGTCGACGTGCCTGGTTAGGACGCCGAAGGCGCGGCCGGCGCCGAAACGGCTGCCGTCGCGGTCTTGTGACCGCCATCCAGCCAGTTGTACCGATCAGTGCTGAGCAGGATGAAATGGATCAGCAGCGCAAGTACAAACAGGAAAATGGCAAGCGCGACCAGCGTGCGACGCGGATCGAAAATCAACCAAAGTCTCCACATGGCGTGGGCTCCTTTACTATTGTTGGAATAACAGGCCGATTATTGGCCGAGCCACGGCTTCCACGCCCAGACCAGCCCATGGGCGATCAGCGCGATCACCGTGAAGCTGATAAAGCTGGTCGTGAACAGCTTGTGGAATTCTTTGGCTTCGTCGGGCGTAAGGTACGTGCCCGGACCCAGTCTTTCATCACTCATATCAAGGTTCCTTCGTCTTGATCGACCCGACGAGATCCGGCGCGCGGCACGCGTCCCCCGGGGGCATCCAGGCGGCACCATCGCCGCAAGGATCGGTTGTCGCAGCCGCCACGGGAGCGGTGCGGAATAGGGCGCGAGCGCGGATCATCCGCCCCTCGCTTCAGTTAACGCGAGCGCCAGGCGCTCGGGTGTCACGGTATCTTCACCGGCGCGGCGCGCGGCGCGCTCGGCGGCGTCGCGGATGCGCTTGGCGACCGAAATGCGCACCAGCACCGGCTCGCGCTCGATCGCGCGATCGAGCTCGGCCTTGGCGGCGTCGTCCCAGCCGATGTCGCGCTCGCTACGCGCCGGTGTCGGCTCGACCCGGTCAAGCTGGCCGGCCAGCGGCAGGATGTGGAACAGCGCGTCGAACAGCGCATTGCACACTTCCTGGATCAGGTAGGTCGCACCCGCATAGCCCATGAACGGCGTGCCGGTGTGGCGACGGATCACAGCACCAGGGAAGCTCGCCGGGATATAGACCCCGCGCCCGCCGGCCTCAGCCAGATACATGCGCTCGTTATAGCTGCCGAACAGGATGAGCGGCGGGTTGTCGCGGATCATGTCGCGCACGCTCGCATTGTCGGGCTTGACGCCCGCCGAGCGGTTGACCGCGAAATGGCATGGCAGCCCCATATCCTCTTCGAGGAAATGCCTGATCCCTCTCGCGTAGGTTTCGGTGGCGACGATGCCAAAGCTCGCGGTGCCGAAGAAATCCTGCGTCACCGACCGCCACAAATCCCAGAGCGGCTTGATCGTGGTGTGCTTCTCGCGCTCGATGAACGGCTCGGGGTCGAGGCCCGTCAGTTCGCCCAGCGTGCGCAGGAACAGCGTGGTCGATTCAAGCCCGATCGGCGCCTGCAGATAGGGCCGCTCCAGCGCTTCGCACAGCCCGCGGCCGAACTCACGGTACATGCAGACATTCACATGCGCGTTGGTGAGCTTCTTCACATCGGCGAGATGGCTACCCATCGGGAAGACCATGTTGATCTCGGCGCCAATGCCTTCGACCAGGCGCCGGATTTCGGCGAGGTCGGACGGCATGTTGAAGGTGCCATAGATCGGGCCGATGATGTTGACGCGGGGCTTCTCGCCCGGCTTCACTTCCTTAGCCGCCGGAATCTTCTTGGTGCCGAATTGCGTCCACAGCCAGGCGAGCGCGCGGTCGGCGGATTGCCACTGATCCTCGTCGATCGTGCGCGGCAGGAAGCGCTGGATATTGGTACCTTCGGGCGTGACGCCGCCGCCGATCATCTCGGCAATCGACCCCGTCACGACCACGGCGGGCAGGTCGGGGTCGAGCGTCGCCCAGGCGCGCTTCATCGCGCCTTCGGTGCCGTCGCGGCCGAGTTCCTGCTCGGAGAGGCCGGTGACGACGATCGGCAGCTCGTGCGGCGGTAGCGCATCGGTGTAATGCAGCACCGAGGTGACGGGCAGATTTTCGCAGCCCACCGGGCCATCGATGATGACCTGCAGGCCCTTGATCGCGGTGAACGCATAAACTGCGCCCCAATAGCCACCGGCGCGATCATGATCGAGGATGAGAGTCATAGCTGCTCCTCCCCAACACCTGCCGTCGCCCCAGCGAAAGCTGGGGCCTTTGGCCGATGCAGCGCCCGGTTTGGCACGAGACCCCAGCTTTCGCTGGGGTGACGGTTGGAGGTGAGGGCGATCAGCGTCATGAGCCCACCGCCTCTGCCGCTTTGGCGGCAGCGATGCGTTGCGCGGCGTATTTCGCCTTGAAGTCGGGGCGGTCGACCGGCGTTTCGGTCCACACGCCCGCGGTCGCGCCATCGCCGACGCCGTCGAAAAAGCTGCGCATCCGGTCGAACCGGTCCTTGTTGGCGAGCGCGGCGTTGACCACCATCGCCAGGCTGCCAGCGCCAGCCGGGCCCATCAGCGGGCGCGCCGAGATGAGGTTGGTGAAGTATAGCGCCGGGATCGCGCGCGCCTTGGCGTGCTGGACCACCGGCGTGGTGCCGATAGCCAGATCGGGCCCATATTCCCCGATTGCGGCGATATCCTGCTCCAGGCTGGCGCGATATTGCACGCGGCAGCCGTGCGCTTCCAGCCAGTCGCGATCGGGATCGGACCAGACGGTGCGCGGGCAGGCAGTGCCGACATAGGGAACGTCCGCGCCACTTTCGATCAGCAACCGGGCGACGAGCAGCTCCGAGCCTTCATAGCCCGAAACAGTGATCCGCCCCTTGATCGGCCGCGCAGCAAGCGCACCGGCGATCGCGGGAAGAAACCGATCCTTTGCCGCATCGACCTTGGCCCGCGCGATCCCGCAGGCCTGGCCGATCGCGTCGAGCCACGCGGCGGTGCCATCGCGTCCGACCGGCGCCGAGCCGACGACCGTGCGGCCTGCCGCCTCGAACTCGCGAATGCTGGCGGTGTAGAAGGGGTGGATTGCCGCCACCGCCGCGCAATCGAGCGCCGAATAAAGCTCGCGCCATTCGCGCGTGGGGACGACCGGGCCGGCCGCGAGGCCCAGCGGCTCCAGCATCAAGCCGATGCCGGGTGGGTCGGCCGGGAACATCTCGCCCAGGAGAGTCACGGTAGGGCGTTGATCGGGGTTATTGGCCGATCGATTGCTTGGCTCGGCGACAGGGCCGGCCATGGCTTCCTTGCGCGCATAGCTGAGCATCGCGCCCGCCAGCACATCCTTTGCCTCGGCATGCGTCGGCACGCCGAAACCGGGCACATCGATGCCGATGATCCGCACGCCGTTGATCGCGTCCGGCAGCAATTGCAGCGGCACGCCCGACGCGGTCGGTACGCAGAGATTGGTGACGACGATCGTGTCGTAGAGCGCCGGATCGGCGAGCCCTTCGACCGCTTCCTTGATGTCCTCGAACAGCTTGCCGGTGACGAGCGTTTCTGAACTGAACGGCACATAGCCGACGCTGCGACGCGCGCCGTAGAAATGGCTGGTGAAGGTCAAGCCGTAAACGCAGCAGGCAGAACCCGACAGCACCGTCGCCGTGCGGCGCATCCGCAAGCCAACGCGCAAGCTACCGAACGCCGGGCACATGGATTGCGGCTGGTCGTGCGGGCCCTTGGGATAGTCGGCGGCATAGCGATCGAGCAGCTCGGCCTTGCCCGCTTGCGCGGCGGCTTCGCGCAATGTGTCCGCCGACGAACAACCGCCTTCGCTCGCCGATACTAGGTCGATCCGGTCGCGATCGCGGGGAGGAAAGGCGCCGCCGTCCACGCGCTATACCCTGTCGTAAACCACTTCGAGGCTCGGCCTCGGGGCGAATGCTTTGCCGTGCATGTCAGCCTGCGTTGCGGGCTTCAGCGTGAAATCGGCACCGGTCACGTCAGCGCTGAACAGCGCGAGCAGCCCATCCTGGTCGAGCGGCGCGGGCCGCAGCGGCGGCGCTTCCTGCACGTTGAGCGCGAGCTCTTCGAACAGCGAACCCCATTGGCTGTCAGGCTTGCCGATGATCTGGTAATTGGCCGATTTACGGCGGATATCCTCGTTGGCGGGGATCGCGGTCAGCACCGGGATGCCGACGGCGCGGGCAAAGGCATTGGCTTCGCCGGTGCCGTCATCCTTGTTGAGGATCATGCCGGCGACGCCGACATTGCCGCCCATCTTGCGGAAATATTCGACCGCCTTGCAGACATTATTCGCGACGTAAAGCGATTGCAGGTCGTTCGACGCGACGACGATGACCTTCTGGCACATGTCGCGCGCGATCGGCAGGCCGAAGCCGCCGCACACCACGTCGCCCAGGAAATCGAGCAGGACGTAATCGAAACCCCAATCGTGGAAGCCCAATTTCTCGAGCGTCTCGAAGCCGTGAATGATGCCGCGCCCGCCACAGCCGCGGCCGACCTCAGGCCCGCCCAGCTCCATCGCGAACACGCCGTCGCGCTGGAAGCAGACATCCTCGATCTTCACTTCCTCGCCGGCCAGTTTCTTGGCCGAGGAGGTCTCGATGATTGTGGGGGTTGAGCGGCCACCGAACAGCAGGCTGGTCGTGTCCGATTTGGGATCGCAGCCAATCAGCAGCACGCGCTTGCCCTGCTGCGCCATCATGTAGGAGAGATTGGCAAGCGCGAACGACTTGCCCGATCCGCCCTTGCCGTAGATCGCGATGATCTGCGTTTCCTTGGTCACCGGGCCGGTGGGCACGGGATCGGGCTCTTGTGCGGCTTCCTCGCGCAGCGGGCCCGAGTCCAACATGCTCATATTTCTCTCCAATCGAGAACCATCTTGCGGCAATCGCCGTCTTCAAATGCTGCCGGATAGGCGTCGACCGCTTCGCTCGCCGGGCGGACATGGCTGATCAGGCCCGCCAGGCTGAGCGCGCCGTCCTCGATCAGCGCGCGGGTGCGCGTCAGGTCGTCGGCGGTGAATTCGGCCGAGATGCGCAACCGCGCCTCGCGCATGAAGGCGGGCGGGAAACGGAAAGCGATGTGGGTGTAGAAGCCGGCCAGCACGATCTCGCCTTGCTTGGCGAGGTGGCCGACCAGCGTGTCGATGATGTCGGTCGCGCCGCTGGCGTCGACCACGGTGCGATAGTCGCGGCGATCGTCAGCCTCGGGCGCGATCACGCTATAACCTTCACCGTCATGGCGCGCCGTGTTGGTTTCCCACACCGTCGGCGCGGGAGCGCCGCGCGCGATCGTCATCCGGGCGATCAAGCGACCGAGAATGCCGTGGCCAATGATGAGTTCGGGTGCCTCGCCGCCGATGACAGCGTGATGCGCGGTCGCGGCGAGCGCCATCAGGATGCCGTCGCGACCGAGCGACTCGGCGACCGGCAGTGCGCGATGGCCGGGCAGCACGACTCGGCGAGCAGTGCCGCCAAACAGCGCGCGGGCGCCTTCATAGCAATTGGCGCCGGGCACGAAGACCCATTCGCCGATCCGGGATTGCGCGTCGCGGCCGGCATCGATGACGCGACCGACCGACTCATAGCCAGGCACCAGCGGATAACCCATGCCGGGAAAAGCGGGCATCTGGCCGCTCCACAGCAGCTTCTCGGTGCCGGCGCTGACGCCGCTCCATTCGATTTCAACCAGCAGGTCGGCGGCCCCCAAAGCAGCAAGCGCCAGCGGGCGGAGATCGATCCGTCGCGGTGCGTCTAAAATGACCGCCAGCGTGTCCAAGCTGCGCTCCCCTGCAAAGGCCCGTTCGCCGGGTCTTTCGTGCAGCTGTCACATTATCTTTACGATAGGGTATGTCAATCTAAATTGACGGTTGGTGTCAAAGCGGCTTGTCAGCGCTCGGCCAGCATGACTGACACGGTCAGCGGAATCGAGGTGCGCACCCGGCGGCTGCGGCGGAAGCCGGCTTCAGCCAGCATGGCGCCGATTTCGGCGGAACTGCGTGGGCGGCCCGACCCCATCGCCCATAGATAGAGGCCGAAATAGGCGTCGCCGGCGGGCTCCGAGCCCGGCGTTTCGGCCATCGGCTCGGCGATCAACAGCCGCCCACCCGGGGGCAATGCTGCGTGAATGTTGCGCAGCAATTGCCGCGCCGGATCGTCGTCATGATCGTGCAGCACGCGGATCAGCGTAACAAGATCATGGCCCTGCGGCAGCGACTCGGTGAGGAAATTGCCGCCGGTGATCGCGACTCGGTCGCCAAGCCCGGCCGCCCCCAGCGCATCCGCCGCGCGCGCGCCGACTGCCGGCAGGTCGAACAAAGTGAAGTGAAGTCGGGGGGCCACGCTTGCCACCGCGCGGATGAAGCGCCCCTCGCCCCCGCCGACATCCATCATCCGCTGGTGCTGCGCGAATCGATAAGCGTGGGTGACATGATCGGCGATCAGCGCCTGCGAGGCGGCCATCAGCCGCGAATAGGGCGCGACCTGGTCACCATCACCATCCCCCGCATGCTCGGCATAGCGCCAATAGCCCGACAGCCGCCCGCCGCCGCGCGCGCGCAATTGCGACAGGGGATCGGCGAGATCGGCATAGAGCAACGCATGATGCGCGACCATTTCGGCAATGCCCGGATTGCCCAGTAGCGCGGCACCATCTGCGCCCAGCGCCCAACGCTCGCCAAGCCTTTCGACCAGCCCGAGCGCGCGGGCGGCGCGCAGCAGCCGGTCGGTACCCTCCTCCGGGACGTCGATCGCCGCCGCAGCATCAGCGGTGGTCAACGGCCGCTCGGCGAGCCTGGCCAGCAGCCCGCTTTCCAACGCCGCGGCCAGCGTCTGCGAATAAGTGAACCCCGCGACCAGATCGAACAACGCCCGCGCCCGCCGCCGCGCGACTGGCCGGGTGAACCACAGCCGCGCCGCGGTCCGCTGGAACGCGGGATCGGCAAGAAGGCGGTTGCGCCAGCCGATCCATTTCTCGCGCCATTGCCCCGCCATGAACGACCGTTTCCCATCTTGGACAAAAGCAACTGTCCAGATGGTTTGACAGATGTTAGGCTGGCGTCAATCGCTGGATCAGAACAGCAAGGAGCATCGGGGCGAGGTGCCACAGGGTGAGGCGATCATCATCGGCGCCGGGATCGGCGGCCTGACGAGCGCGATGCTGCTCGCGGCGCGCGGCGTGGCCGTTACGGTGTGCGAAGCGCAGGCGGCACCGGGCGGCAAGCTGCGCGAAGTGATGGCCGGCGGCCACGCAATTGATGGCGGCCCGACGGTGTTCACGATGCGCGACGTTTTCGAGGAACTCTTCTTCGCCGCCGGCGCCTCGCTCGACGAGGAAGTGCCGATGCGTCACGCCGAGGTGCTCGCGCGCCACGCCTGGGGGGCCGACCGGCTCGATCTGTTCGCCGATATCGATCGCAGCGCTGATGCGGTGCGCGACCTCGCCGGCGCGCGCGAGGCCGAGGGCTTTCGCCGCTTCATGGCCGAGGCGGGGCATATCCACCGCACGCTCGACCGCCCGTTCCTGCGCGCGGCCAAGACCAACCCGATCGGCCTCACCTGGCGGATGGGGCTGCGCGGCTTTGCTGACCTCAACTCGATCCGCCCTTACCAGACGCTGTGGGCGGCGCTGGGCGACCATTTCCGCGACCCGCGCCTGAAGCAGTTGTTCGGCCGCTATGCGACTTATGCCGGCTCCTCGCCGTTCCGCTGCCCGGCGACGCTGATGCTGATCGCGCATGTCGAGGCAAGCGGGGTGTGGCTGGTCGATGGCGGCATGCACAAGCTGGCACAGGGGCTGGAGCGAGTCGCCAAGCGCCATGGCGCGCGCTTTCGGTACGAGGCGCCGGTCAGCGAAATCCTGGTCGAGCACGGTCGCGCGGCTGGCGTGCTGCTGGCGAGCGGCGAGCGCATCGCTGCCGAGCGGATCATCTGCAATGGCGATCCCGCCGCTTTGGCCGCCGGCCGCTTCGGCCCCGCCGTGCGCCGGGCTACCAGCGGTACGCGGCCGCGCGACCGATCGCTGAGCGCGCTGGTGTGGACCGCGCCCGTCACCGCGACCGGCTTCCCGCTCGTCCGCCACAATGTCTTTTTCTCGCAAGACTATCCCGCCGAATTCGCCGCGCTCGATGCCGGCCGCGTGCCCGACGATCCGACCATCTACCTTTGCGCGCAGGACCGCGACGATGCGGGCGCGCGCGCAACTGACGGCACCGAGCGCGTGCAGATCATCATGAATGCCCCCGCCCGCGGTGATCAGGCCGCGCCAACCCCTGCGGAGTTAAGCCAATGGACCGACCGGATGCACGCCACGCTCGCTCGATCGGGGCTGTCGCTCGATCTGGCGCCGGGTTCGGTGCTGACCACACCGGCGGGCTTCGCCACCCTGTTCCCACAGACGGGTGGAGCCCTTTATGGACGGGCCTCGCACGGGTGGGCGGCCTCCTTCCGCCGCCCGGGCGCCCGGACGCGGATCCCTGGGCTCTACTTGGCGGGCGGGGGGACGCACCCGGGGGCGGGTGTGCCGATGGCGGCGCTGTCGGGCCGGCTCGCCGCCTTGGCGCTGCTCCACGACCGCGCTTCGACGTCCGTGTCGATCCGCAGGGCTATGCCTGGTGGTATATCGACGCCTTCAGCGATGACCGACGCCATGGGCTGACGATTATCGCGTTCATCGGCAGCGTGTTTTCGCCTTATTACAAATTCTCGGGCCGGCACGCGCCCGACAATCATTGCGCGATCAACATCGCGATGACCGGCCCGCGCGCCGGCGCCTGGGCGATGACCGAGCGAGGGCGGCGCCATGTCGATCGCGGGGCGGATCATTTCGCCGTCGGCCCCAGCGCGCTGCAATGGGACGGCGCCTGCCTGACCATCGATATCGACGAGATTTCGGCGCCCATTCCGGCGCGCGTCCGCGGGCGGGTGCGGGTATGGCCGATGATGACCGGCGGCACTGCCTTCACGCTCGACCCCGCCGGCCGCCACCGCTGGCACCCCGTCGCCCCGCGCGCGCGGATCGAGGTGGCGATGTCGCATCCCGGCGTCAGTTGGAAAGGCGATGGCTATTTCGACAGCAATTTCGGCGACGAGCCGCTGGAGGCAGGGTTCATCGACTGGCATTGGTCGCGCGCGCATTTACGCGACGATGTTGCGGTGCTGTATGAAGGCGAGCGCGCCGATGGCGAACGGTTTAACCTGGCGCTGTGCATGGACCGGCAAGGCGAATGGCGCGATGCCGAGCCGCCGCCGATGGCACGCTTGCCACGATCGGGCTGGCTGGTCGACCGCCGCACGCGCGCCGACGCCGGCCACACCCCACGCGTGCTGAAGACCTGGATCGACGCGCCTTTCTATGCGCGATCGGCCATCGCGACACGGCTCTTCGGCGAGGACGTCCACGCCGTGCACGAAAGCCTGTCGCTCCGGCGGTTCAACTCAGTCGTCGTCCAGACGATGCTGCCCTACCGCATGCCCCGCATCTTCTGGTGAGCCGGCGCGATCGGCCTTATCCTTCGCGATCGATCGGGTGACCGACCAGTACTGCCAGCCGCCAAAGCCGAGCGCGACGATCGCGGAAAAGGTCAGTTCGATCAGGCCATAATATTTGTGGGGCATCTTCCGTTGCCTTCCTCATCCGCCACCCCGGCCCTGAGCCGGCGTCCCGCTTTAGCCCGAGGGTCGAGGAAGCGGGACCCCGGGTCAAGCCCGGGGTGACGAGACCTCAGACCGCTGCCCGGCGGTCTGCACCGCTTCCAAAATCCGTTCCGCGACCAGTGCCGGCGCTTCTTCATGCGCGAGATGGCCAAGATCAGGCAACATCTCGACCCGCGCATCGGGCAAGCGCTCGGCGATGTGCCGCACGCCGTCGGCCGGCACCGCTGCATCGGCTGCGCCGTGGATTAGCGTGACAGGCAGCGCGAGGCGCGGCAGGTCGGCATAGAGCGCGTCCAAATCCCACTCCGCCATCATCGTGATCGCGCCAGCACAATGCCCGGCACGGCGGAACAGCCGCGCATAGCAATCGACGCCGACCGCATCGATCCGCGAGCCGGTCGATCGGGTCAGGAAGCGCTCAACCTCGCCCGGCGTCGCGGCGATCCGCGCGAAGATGTGCGGCGCGAACGGGTTGACGAAGAGCAGCTTGGCGAGCGTCGGGAAAATCCGCGCGGCGAGGCCCGGAAACGGCATCAACGCCGGGTTGAGGCCGATCAGCGCGCGAGGGCTCGCGGCACCGTCGAGCACCATCCGCGCAGCGATGGCCGCGCCCGCCGAATGGCCGATGATAATCTCGGGCGGTAGGCCCAGCGTGGCCGTCAGCGCCGCGAGCGCCTGCGCCATCGCCGGCATCGCGAGACCACCGGCGGGCCGCCCCGTCGTAAAGCCATGCCCCGGCAGATCGGGCGCGATGACGGTGAAATGCTCAGCGAGCAGCGGTGCCACGTCGCGCCAGCTATGTGTCGCCGCCCCCGTGCCGTGGATCAGCAGCAGCGGCGGACCACTGCCCATCACCTGAACATGAAACCGCACCCGGCCGGCATCGACGAAACGGCTAGCGTCGCGATGGGGCCAATCGCGACCATCGGTCGCCCAATCGGGCCGGTCGCTCAGCATGGCAGCGAGGCCTTGACGGCGGCGTGCATGCGGGCGGCGTCGGCGCGCGGCAGGGGCAGATAGCGCGCGCCCATCGCGGCGGCGATCCGCTCGCCTTCGGGCCGCGGGCTCGGCGAGATATCGATAAACGCACCTTTCAGCCCCGCCGCCGCGATCGCGCGGGCGGCGGCGAGCGCATCATCATTGGCGGCGGTGCGATTGGGCGTGCCGTCGGCGGCGATATTGGCGCGGCCATCGGTGAGGACGACGAGGAACGGCGTGCGCCCCCGCTTGCGCGCATCGAGCGCGAGTTCAGCGGAGGCGCGCAACCCCGCGGCGAGCGGTGTGCCACCCCCGCCCGCCATATCGGCCAGCGAGCGCTTGGCGCGGACCAGCGAGCGCGTAGGAGGTAGCAGCAACGCCGCCTCGGTGCCGCGAAAGGCGATGAGCGCGACTTGCGCACGCTTCACATAGGCTTCGGCGAGCAGCAGCTCGACCGCGCCCTTGGCCTCAGCGAGCCGGGTGAGCGCCGCCGAGCCCGACGCATCGACCGCGAAGATCGTCGTCGCCTCGGCGCGGTTCTCGAAGCGGCGAATGCGCAGGTCGTCGCGCCGCACGCGCACCCGCTTGTCGCCCGGCGCGGCGCCGCGCAGGCGCTGCCAGGGTGCGGCAGCGCGCAGCGTGTCGATCAGGCTGAGGCGCAAGCCGCCGCGCGGCACGCCAGCGACGCTACCGACCGGGCGCCCGCGCGTCGGCGCGCGTCGGCGCTCGCCTTTGCCGCGCCCACGCGGCGCCGGTGCGCGACGGGCGCCGCCCCGCGCGAGATCGGCGAGCAAACCCTTGGGCAAGCTCGCGAGCGCGGCGGCAAGGACGAGATCATCGAGTTGCGGCGGCTCGGCGGTGCTGTTGGCGTCATCCTCTGGCGCGCTGTCAGGCGGTGGGGGCGGCGCTTGCTCGGGCGCTTCCGGCGCGTTGTCTGTCGGCGGCATGCAGGTCGCGCGGGGCCCCAGCACCAGCCGTGCAGCCAAAGCGACATCGGCTTCCTCGACCGTGGCACGCCCTGCCCCGGCCGCCGACGAACGCGCCGCGCGCAGCGCCAGCACCGGCGCCCGCATCGAGGCAATGCCGAGCATCGCCGACGTCGCCGCCAGCGCCTCGAGAACATCGGGTACCGCCGCCACCGCGCGCGGCGCGACCGGATCGGCAAGCATCGCTTCGACCGGCCGCACCCCGGCAAGATCGACATGTAACGCCAGCCGCTCGGCCAAGGCCGGCGCGACTTGATCATCATCGTCGACACTATCGTCGAACGCCAGAACGACGAAACGCGATGCCGGGTCGTCCCCATCCAGCGCCGCCGCCAGCCGCGCGGCGACGCCGTCGCTCAACCGCTCTGCCATCGGCACCACGAGCAGCCCACCCGCCACCGCCGCGAGCAGGCCCGGCTGATGCACCGGCGCGCCGCTTGCCAAGGTCGCAGCGAGATCGAGCCCGCCCGACAAGCGCTCGTCATCGATCGAGACCGGCAGGCGCCGCAGCGGCGCGCCGGCGGGGAGCGCGGCCATCACCGTCGCGATCAGCGCATCGGCCATCAGCGCGCCGCCGCGCACCAGCATTCCGCCGAGCGCCGGCGCCGCCGCGAGCAGCCGCGCCGCCGCCAGCGCATCGCTCGCCTCGGTCACGCGAAACGCTCAGCCAGCACGCGCTCGATCCGCGCGGTCGAGCCGGTATCGTCGAGCACGTTCTTGCGCAGCCGGTGCCGCAGCGCCATCGGCGCGACGCGGCGGAGGTGATCGCGCGTCGCCTCGCGCGCGCCGTCCAGCGCCGCCAGCGCACGGGCCGCGCGCATCAGCGTCAATTCTCCGCGCAACCCATCCGCACCGACAGCGATGCACAGCTCGGATGCTTCGGCGAGAACGGCCTCGGGCACCGCCACCTCGGGCAGCAGCGCGCGCCCTTGCGCGATCCGCTTCAGCGTCTTGCGCTCGGCCGGCTTCCACTTGGCGGCGAATTCGGCCGGGTGCTGCTCGAACGCATCGCAGCGCTTGAGGATTTCGACGCGGCTCTTCACGTCCTGCGGCGTCCGCACCTCGACCGAGAGGCCAAAGCGATCGAGCAATTGCGGGCGCAATTCGCCTTCTTCCGGGTTGCCGCTGCCGATCAGCACGAAGCGCGCATTGTGGCGGATCGACAGCCCCTCGCGCTCGACGACATTCTCGCCCGATGCCGCGACATCGAGCAGCAGATCGACGATGTGATCTTCGAGCAGGTTGATCTCGTCGATATAGAGAAAGCCGCGATGCGCCTTGGCGAGCAGCCCCGGCTCGAACGCCTTTTCGCCCGCGCCCAGCGCCCGCTCCAGATCGAGCGCGCCGACGACGCGATCCTCGGTCGCGCCCAATGGCAGATCGACGAACGGCACCGCCATCGTCGCCGCACCCGGGCGGTGAAGCTCGGGCGCGGGGCAGGTTTCGCCCGTCTCCGGGTTGCAATTATAGCGGCAGCCCTTGGTCGCCGGCATCGGCGGCAGCAGCTGCGCCAGCGCTCGCGCGGCGGTCGACTTGCCGGTGCCGCGATCGCCGAACACCATCACGCCGCCGATGCGCGCATCGACCGCCGCGATCAATAAAGCCAGTTTCATCTCGTCTTGCGCGACGATTGCGGAGTAAGGAAATGCTATGCCCACCCGGCAACGCTAACACGGGTTGGACGTTGATCAAACTGAACAGGTGGTGCCGACGTGATTTCTCCCCCCGTGATTGCCGCGATAGCCTGGGCCGTGATTCTGGGCGTCGGCGGTGGGCTGATGACGCCGATCGGCGACTGGTACAGGAACCTGCGCAAGCCGCCCTGGCAGCCGCCGGATTGGGCATTCGGCCCTGCCTGGACGATCATTCTGGGCCTCGCCGCCTGGGCCGGGGTGATTGCCTGGCACGCCGCGCGCGACCCTGATGACCAGCGCGCGATCATCATCGTCTTTCTGGTGAACGCGGTGTTCCATTTCAGCTGGAGCCCGCTGTTCTTCCGCCTGCGCCGGCCCGATTGGGCGCTGATCGAGGTCGTGTTCCTGTGGACGTCGATCGCGGCGATGATCGCGGCGCTGGCGCCCATCTCGCCAACCGCCGCGCTGCTGATCGTGCCCTATATCCTGTGGGTGAGCTTTGCCGCCGTGCTCAACCGCGCGATCGTCGCGCTCAACCGACCATTCGCAGCGCGCTAATAGTTGGGCCGACGGCGAAAAGGGTATAGGATCGGAGTTTCGACGAAGAAGGAAATAGTCGCCGAATAATCGAGAGGATCACCGCCATGTCCGCACTTGACGCTGCCCACCCGTCGCTCGCCACCCCGGTTGTCGAGGTGCGCCGCATCGGCGCTGCGGATGTTAGCTGGGCGCTGGCCGAGGGGTGGCGCGACTTCCGGGCGAAACGCGGTGATTTGATTTTCGCCGGCCTGCTTTATCCCGTCATCTGCCTGGTCGCGATCGTGACGACGGTGAACGATCCGCTGCTGCCGCTGTTCTTTCCGCTGGTCGCCGGCGTGTCGATCGCCGGGCCGGCCGTCGCCAGCGGCTTCTACGAACTCGCGCGGCGGCGGGAGGATGGCGAGGATGCCAGCTGGTGGCATTTCCTCGATCCGCTGAAAGGCCGCAGCCGCTTGCCGCTGATGCTGCTGACGATGATGCTGGGCGCGCTATTCATCGGCTGGCTGCTCGCCGCCTATCTTCTCTACACCGCCGCCTTTGCCGGCACGGCGCCCGTCCATATCAGCGACGCGCTGCCGCGCCTGTTCGGCACGCGCGAGGGCTGGACATTGATCGTGACCGGCAATCTGGTCGGGCTCGGCTTCGCGGTGGCTACGCTGGTGACGAGCTGGATCGCTTTCCCGATGGTGATCGACAAGCCGGTCGATGCGCTGACGGCAGTCGAAACCTCGGTGCGAGCCGCACGGATGAACGCCGGCACGCTGGTCGGCTGGGGTTTGCGGATCGCGCTGTTGCTGGCGATCGGCACGATCCCGTTGGGGATCGGGCTGGCGGTGGTGCTGCCGTGGTTGGGCTATTCGACCTGGCACCTCTACACGCGGGTGGTGGCGCGCTGAGCGCCTAGCGCCCGATCGGCATCTGCAGGAACTGGCCGAGCAGCTTCACCCGCTCCTCCAGCTTCTCGCGATAGGGCGCATCGGCCGGCGCGAGCTTGAGCGCGATCTGCCATTGCGCCAGCGCCGCTTGCCCCTGCCCCGCGCCGATCAGCGCGAGCCCCAGGAAATAATGCGGGCCGGGGTGCGTCGGCGCGAGCGCGAACGCGCGGTTGAACGCATAGGTCGCCGCCGGCGACGCCGTGCCGCCGTCAGCCGCCGCCAACGCCCGGCCGAGCGCCGTCCACAGCGCGATATTGTCGGGGTGCGCCTGCACGCCGCCGAGCACCGCGCGCGCCGCCGTGCGCGGCTCGCCAGCGCGGAGCAGCGCATCCGCCGCGCCGAGATAAGCGGTGCCGTTGTGATAAGCGCCGAACATCTGATCGCGCATTTCGGCTTCATCGGGCTCGATCGCGGGTGCAGAGGCCGCGGGTGTCGCCGCGTGCTCGGCCAGATCAGGGCTGCCCTGCACGGCATAGCCCGTCGCCGCGAGCATCAGCGCCGCGCCGACACTGGTCCAGGCGACGCGCGGCACGCCGAGCGCCCATAGCGCAGCCGCCGCCGCCACGCCCAGCAAGCCAAGCATCACCCAGCCCATCAGCCCCGCGCCTTGCGCTTGAAGCTGCCGCGCGCCAGCCACAGCCCCAGCCCGAGCAACGCGAGTGGCGCCAGCCACAGCCCGATCGTCGCCGCCGACCAGGGCGGATCATAGGTCACGTAATCGCCATAGCGGTCGACCAGCCATTGCCGGATCGCCTCCGGCTTTTCCCCCGCCGCGATGCGCTTGCGCACCATCGCGCGCATGTCGGCAGCCATCTCGGCATCCGAATCGGCGATCGACTGGCCCTGGCACACGACGCAGCGCAGCGACAGCATCAGCGCCTTGGCCTGCGCTTCCTGGTGCGGATCGCTGAGCTGGGTATTGGCGAGCGGCGCCGGCGGCAGGTTCGAATCGGCAAGTGCCGGCCCCGCCGCGACCAGCGCGAGCACGATCAGCGCGCGCCTCATGCCCCTGCCTTTACCTTGGCGGCGATCTCATCGATATCTTCATCGCGGATCGCGCCGATATGCTGGAGCAAGATGTGCCCCTGCCCATCGATCACGAACGTCTCCGGCACGCCTGACGAACCGAGCGCGAGCTGCACCGAGCTGTCGGGATCATTGCCGATCGCCGCATAAGGGTCGCCATAGCGCGCCAGGAAAGCGCGGATATCGTCGGGCCGGTCGCGAATCGCCGCGGCGTCGATCTCGACCCCCATCGCGCGCAGCCGGGCAAGCTGCGGCGCCTCGGCCGCGCACGGGATGCACCAGCTGGCGAAGACGTTGAGCAAGCGCGGTTTGCCTTGCCTGAACGTGGCGCTTGCCAGGCCCGGCTTGCCCGGCAGCATCGGCGGCAGGGTAAAGGCGGGGAGCGATTTGCCCACCATGGCCGATCGCACGTCGCGGCTGGCGGGCTTGTAGAGCCCCTGCGCGATCACGATCAGCAGCGCCGCGAACGCGGCGAGCGGTAGCCAGATGACCAGCCGCCTCATGCGAAGGCTTCCTCGGCGAGGCGCGCGCGGCGCACCACCCGCCAGTCGCGCAGCACCCGGCCGATCAGCGCGAGCGCGCCGCCCAGCGCGATCAGCCCGCCGCCTGCCCAGATCAGCGTGACGAACGGCTTCCACCACAGCCGCAATTGCCAGCGGCCATCCGGCGCGCGCTCGCCGAGCACAGTATAGAGCTGTCCGTCGAGCCGTGTCGCGATCGCCGATTCGCTCGTCACCGTCTGCGGGTTGGCGAAGAAGCGCGATTGCGGCTGGAGCGGGAAGGGATCGCCCTCCGCCGTGCCATCGCTGCCGATGCGCCGCGCGACGAGCGTTGCCTGCAAGGCCGACCAGTTGGGGCCGATCACCGGCGCGATGCCGGTCAGGGTGACTTCATAGGGCCCGACGCGCTTGGGCTCGTTGACCGCCGCCGCAACGAGAGTCTCCTTGGTGAAGGCGGTTTCCGATGCCATCCCCGCGACGCTGACCGCGACGCCGAGATGCGCGATGACCATCCCCCAGGTAACGAGCGGGGTGCGGCGCAGATCGCGTCTCCACAGCGGTGCGACACTTGCCACGGCAAGGCCGCCCGCCAGCGCCATGCCGAGCATCGGCATCAGCCCCATATCGGGCGCCGCGACGGCAAGCGCCGCCAACCCCAGCGCGGCAACGGCAACCGGCACGGTGATGCGTTGCGCCAACGGGTTGAGCCCATCGCGCCGCCACCGCAGCAACGGTCCTGCCGCCATGAACGCAAACAGCGCCAGCGCGATTGGCCCGGTCGTCTTGTTGAAAAACGGCGGCCCGACCGAGAGCTGCACCCCCATCGCGGCGGCAACGATCGGGTAAAGCGTGCCGATCAGCACCACACCGAGAATGACCGACAGCAGCAAATTGTTGGCAACGAGCGCGCCTTCGCGGCTCACCAGCTCAAACGTTGATCCCTGCCGGATCGTGCCGACGCGCAGGCCGAACAGCGTCATTGCCCCGCCAATATAGATCACCAGCAGCGCCAGGATGAACGTGCCGCGCCGCGGATCGACGGCGAAGGCGTGAACGCTCGTCAGAATCCCCGATCGCACCAGGAAGGTGCCGATCATCGACATCGAGAAAGCGACCACTGCCAGCATGATCGTCCATGCCCGCAAGCCGTCGCGCGCTGCGAGCACATTGACCGAATGGAGCAACGCCGTCGCGGCCAGCCACGGCATCAGCGAGGCATTCTCGACCGGGTCCCAGAACCACCAGCCGCCCCAGCCGAGGATGTAGTAGGACCAATAGCTGCCGGCGGTGATGCCGATCGTCAGAAAAATCCAGGCGCCCAACACCCAGGGCCGCATCGCGCGCGCGAACGCCGGGCCGACATCGCGCGTCACCATCGCGCCCACCGCGAACGAAAACGCGACCGAGATGCCGACATAGCCGACGTAAAGCGTCGGCGGATGGAAAGCGAGGCCGGGGTCCTGCAGCAGCGGGTTGAGGCCGTTGCCGTCGGGCGGCGCTGGCGTCAGCCTTGCAAAGGGATTGGAGGAAAACAGCAGAAACGCATAGAATCCCAGCGCAATCGCCGCTTGCGCACCCAGCGTTGCCACCAACGTGCGCGCCGCCAGCCGATGCTCGAGCACCGCCACCGCCGCCCCCGCCAGCCCCAGGATCGTCACCCAGAGCAGCATCGAGCCTTCGTGGTTCCCCCAGGTGCCGGCGATCTTGTAGATCAACGGCTTGGCCGAATGGCTGTTCTCTGCGACGAGCAGCACCGACATGTCGGAGCGCACGAAAAGCGTGATCAGCAGCAGCAGGGAAAGCGCGGTCAGCACACCCTGCACGATCGCGATGGCGCGCACCGCGCGCAGCATGTCGCCCTCACCGCGCGCGACGCCCACCCCGGCCAGCACCAGTTGCAGCGCGGCAAGCGCGGCGGCGAACCACAGCGCGGCAAGACCAGCTTCGGCGATCATTGCTGCAGTGTTTTCGTCTCGTGCATTTTGCCGGCGACCTGCGGCGGCATATATTTTTCGTCGTGCTTGGCGAGCAGGTTCGTCGCGACGAAGCTGCCGTCGGGCTGGAATTCACCCTCCGCCACCACGCCCGATTTCTCGCGGAACAAGTCCGGCGTTACGCCGCGAAAGCTGACCGGTACCGTCGCCTGCCCGTCGGTCACCAGAAACCGGATCGATACGCCATCGGGCTGGTGCTGGATCGAATTGGCCGCGACCATCCCGCCCAACCGCACCGCATGGCCGAGCGGCAAGCCATCCTTCTTCACATCGCCCGGCGCATAGAAAAACGCCGCCTGATCCTTGAGCGCGGAGAGCGCCAGCCCGCTCGCGCCGACCACCGCCGCCACCGCGAGCAGCCCGAGCGTCAAGCGTTGATGCTTGGCCTTCACGGCAACCGCCTTTCCGCCGCGCGCATTTCGAACCAGCTCGCAATCGCCAGCGCCGCTGCAGCGACCAGAGTGATGGCGTAAGCCGCGGTCACGAACGGCCAGGGGTTCATACCGCTCCTCCAAAATCGCCATCGGTCGCGCGCCGCCGCAGCCGCGCTTCGGCCTTGGCGCTGGCGAGCATCGCCCGCATCCGCATCAGCACGATGCCGGCGAACAACAGCGTGAACCCACCGAGCGTGTACCAGAGCGGCCACAGGATCGCGGGGTCGATCGTCGATTTGGTGAGGCCAATGCTCTGGCCCTGGTGCAGCGTGTTCCACCACACCACCGAATAGCGGATGATCGGCAACAGCACCGATCCGGCGATGCCGTAGATCGCCGGAATGCGCCCATCACCGCCCCGCTCGGCATCGGCGCGCGCCAGTGCCATATAGCCGAGATAAACGAAGAACAGCAGCAGCATCGAGGTCAGCCGCCCGTCCCATTCCCACCAGGTACCCCAGGTCGGCCGCCCCCAGATCGAGCCTGTCGCTAGGCACAGGGCCGCGAACACCGCCCCGGGCAACGCAATCGCCCGCGCCGCGACCGCCGCCAGCGGGTGCCGCCAGACGAGATAAGTGAAGCTCGACACCGCAATGCCGCTCCACCCCGCCATGCCCAGCCACGCGGTCGGCACATGGATATACAGGATGCGGACCGTTTCGCCCTGCAGATAGTCAGCCGGCGTCTGCGTCAGCCCAGCCCAGGCGCCGATCGCGATCAGCAAAACCCCACTCCACAGCAAGGCTGGCGTTAGGGGTCGAGCGATTTTCAGGAACCGCGCAGGGTTCGCCAAGGCATGAATCGTCGGCACAGCGCGAATGTGATAGGATGGAATGATAGCGGAATCCACCTTTCTGCAGCGCCGCTTGGTCGCAACCCGGCTTTCCTACGCCGCACGCAAGGTAGAGAGCGCTAGGCGGCGGCAAGCCCTGTGGCTTTCGCGCAACAAAATTAGTCTTACGGCAGATACTTAGCGCCGAAGGGTTTCGTCGATCCGACTCGTTCTTTAAGGAACGGGTTAATCCGCCAGGGGCGAGGCGGACGTTTGAGATGGGGAAGTCAGTGGCGAGCAAGCTTGAGTATCCGGCGCCTTCCCTTACGGCTGTCGGCGCTGCTGTCATCGCGCAAGAAGCGGATGGGCTGGTCGCGCTCGCCAAAAGCCTGGACGATCGTTTTCGCGGCGCGGTTGAGGCGATCGCCGCTTGTCGCGGCCGAGTCGTGGTAACCGGGCTTGGTAAGTCGGGGCATGTCGGCCGCAAAATTTCATCGACGCTTGCTTCCACCGGGTCTCCCTCCTTCTTCCTGCACGCAGCCGAAGCCGGCCATGGCGATCTCGGCATGTTGTCGCCATCGGACGTGCTGCTCGTGCTCAGCAATTCGGGCGAAACCGCGGAGATCAAGCCGATCGTTGCGCGGGCGCTGCAGATTGGTGTGTCGGTGATCGCGATCGCATCGCGGCCAAGGTCGTACCTTGTCCGCTCGGCGACGTTTCCGCTGATGCTGCCTGACGTTGAAGAGGCCTGTCCCCACGGCACCGCGCCAACATCGTCCACCACGATGATGATGGCGCTGGGCGACGCGCTGGCGGTCGCGGCGATGGAAGCACGCGGCACGACGATCGAGGACATCGCGCGTTTTCACCCCTCGGGCACGATCGGCAGCCGGCTTGCGCCGGTCGAGTCCTTGCTGCCTTTCCGGGGACGCCTGCCGCGCGTCGCCCCCGACGCACCGATGAGCGAGGCCGTCTTCGAGATGACGTCCGCCGGGCGCGGCGCGGTCTGCGTGGTCGATGGCGACGGCCTGCTGGCTGGTATCATCACCGATGGCGACGTGCGCCGATCGATCGATCGCATCGCTGACGCGCGGTGCATCGACGTCATGACGCGCGATCCGCTAACCGTGCGCGAGGGGATGACCCGGCAGGAAGCCTATCACATCATGCACGACAACCGTGTGAACGTGCTTGTGGTGGTCAGTCGCGACGACGCCCGCCGCCCGCTCGGCATCGTCCATATTCACGACATCGAACTGATCGCGTGACCGCAGAGGCAAGCGGTACCGGCGCGACGATCATCATCCCGGCGCGCTACCAATCGTCGCGCTATCCCGGCAAGCCTCTTGCGGCGATCAAGGGCGCAGCTGGTGCGTCTAAGCCGCTGATCCAGCGCAGCTATGAGGCGGCCTCCTCCGTTGCCGGCGCCAATCGCGTGATCGTCGCGACCGACGATGCGCGAATCGCCGACGTGGTACGATCATTCGGCGGCCAAGTCGTCATGACGCCGGAAAGCTGCGCCAACGGCACCGAGCGCGTCGCAGCGGCCATCGCCGACCTGCCGGGCGACAGCGACATCATCGTCAATTTTCAGGGCGATGCGCTGCTGACGCCGCCTGACCTCGTCGCCAGCCTGATCAAACACATGGCCGCCAACACCGACTGCGCCGTCGCAACGGCCGCGGTGCGGTGCTCGCCAACCGCTTATCGCTATCTGATCGAAGATCAGGCTGCGGGCCGCGTCGGCGGCACTACGGTCGTGACCGATGCTCGGGGCAATGCGCTCTATTTCTCCAAGCGCGTCCTGCCGCATCTGCCGCCGGGCCACCCTGCCGAAGCCGATCCGCCGGTGCTGCTCCATGTCGGGCTCTATGCTTATCGCCGCACCGCGCTTGCCGCTTATATCGCTGCAGGCGAGACCGCGCTTGAACGGCTGGAGGGGCTGGAGCAATTGCGTTTCCTGGTGCATGGCGTGCGCGTGGCCGTCGTCGTGAGCGATCCGCCCGCCTGGGACTTGATCGAGCTCAATAACCCGAGCGATCTGCCGGCGATCGAGGCGATATTGGCGACCCGCGGGATTGAATGACGAATATGAAGATTAACGGCCAAGCAATTGGCAAAGGCGAGAAACTGTTCGTTATCGCCGGCCCGTGCGTGATCGAGTCCGAAGCTTTGGTGCTCTCGGTCGCCGAACGGCTGCGCGCGATTGCCGATCGGCTGGGGCTGTTCGTCATCTTCAAGTCGAGCTTCGACAAGGCGAACCGCTCGTCGGGCGCGTCGTTTCGTGGGCCGGGCCTGGACGAAGGCCTTGCGATCCTCGACAAGGTGCGTGCGGCGACCGGGCTACCGGTTCTGACCGACATCCATACGCCTGAGCAGGCGCGCGCTGCCGCGCAAGCCGTTGATGTTTTGCAGACGCCGGCCTTTCTTGCCCGCCAAACCGATCTGATCGAAGCCGCCGCCGCCACCGGCAAGCCGGTCAATTTCAAGAAAGCGCAATTCATGGCGCCGGGGGACATGGCGACGTTGGTCGCCAAGGCACGCGCCGCCGCGACCCGCGCCGGCGTGGCGATCGACAATTTCATCGTTACCGAGCGCGGCAGCAGCTTTGGCTATCACAATTTGGTCGTCGACATGCGCGGGCTGGCGACGATGGCCGAGACCGGCTGCCCGGTCTGCTTCGACGCGACACACGCGGTGCAGCTGCCCGGCGGCATGGGCGATCGATCGGGCGGTGAGCGGCGCTTCGTGCCCGTGCTCGCCCGCGCGGCGGTCGCGGCCGGGGCCCATGGCGTGTTTATCGAGACGCATCCCGACCCCGACAAGGCGCTTTCGGACGGGCCGAACAGCTGGCCGCTCGACCAGCTCGAGACACTGCTCGCCGAACTGCAGGCGCTCCACGCGCATCCTTCCGCCTTCTGATGGCGGACCCGCCCCGGCCCGTGTTGCGCGTGCCGCCATTTCCGGGGGCGCGACCGCAGCTGCTTGCCGTGCCGATGCCGGATCACCAGCCGAGCGCGGGCGAAGCGGATAAATGTGCAGCGCTGCTGCGCACCTTGCGCGTCGGTGGCGATTTTTGGAACGCTTCCAGTCCCTGGGACCGTTTCGACGGCCAGGCAGAGTGGACCGCCGATGCCGATGACGAAAGCGCGTTGCTCGCGCGTATCGCGGGCCTTCATGTCAGCGTGACCGGCGACGGCCGGTTCAGTGACTGTGCGAGTTCGGCTGCCCTCCCGGTCGAGGAACTTGTCTCCCGTCACCTGCTCACCGGGATCGCCTATTGCTGCCCCTTCACGGGCGCGCCGAGCAGCGGCGAAGCGGCGATCCAGCAGCTGGGCGAGTGGCGCGCGCTGATCGAGCGCAATCGTCGGCTGGGCGCGGTGATCGGCATTGCCGGCTGGAAGCGGACCACGGTGACACCGCTGCTCTGGGACGGCGCCGATGGGCCGCGTTACGCGCGCCGGGTGCCCGCCAAGTCCAATCGCCTGGTTGGCATTTGGAAATCGCGCGCGCCCAAATCGGCGCTTGCCGCGCTCGCCGCGAACGGCCAACCAACCGCCGAAATCGAAGATGGCTTCATCCGCTCGACCGGCCTCGGCGCCGATTGCGTGCCGCCCTTGTCGATTATCGTCGATGAACGCGGCATCTATTTCGACCCCGCTGGACCGAGCGACTTGGAAGACATCCTGCGCGACGCGGCGTTCGATGGCGCCTTGCTCGAGCGGGCAGAGTCCCTGCGCCAAGCGATCGTCAAAGGCGGCATCAGCAAATATGCCGCCTCGACGAGAACCCTTCCCCGCCCCGCCGGGCCTCGCCGCACCGTGCTCGTGCCGGGGCAGGTCGAGGACGACCGGTCGGTACTGAACGGCGGCGGCGAGGTTCGCTCCAACCTCGACCTGCTGCGCCGCGCCCGCGCCGAAGAGCCCGATGCCTACCTCATCTTCAAGCCCCACCCCGATGTCGAGGCCGGTCATCGCGCCGGCCACGTCCCGGTGCGCGCGGCGTTGAGCTTGGCGGACGACATTGTTCGCGATACGCCGATGAGTGCCTTGCTCGACATGGTGGACGCGGTCCATGTACTCACGTCGCTCGCCGGCTTCGAGGCACTGATGCGCGGCAAGGAAGTGATCACCCACGGCACGCCCTTCTACGCGGGTTGGGGACTGACCAGCGATCGTGCGCCGATTCCACCACGACGCGGACAAATTCGGTCCATAACGGAACTAATAGCCGGAACGTTAGTCTTATATCCGCGTTATCTTGACTTCGTCACACGATTGCCATGCGGACCTGAAATAGCGATTCGTCGGATAAGCGAAGGGTTGGGAGAGAACCATTCGTTACTGGTGCAGGCTCGACGGGTACAGGGGCGCGTGACCAAAGCACTGAAGAGGCTCGCATAGAGCTTAAAAAGGGGTGAGAATGAAGCTGGAACCCGCGCTGCAGCGCCGGTATCTATTCCTGCAAGGCCCCCCGGGACCCTTGTTTCGGGAAATCGGCCGGCGCTTGGCCGACAATGGTCACGCGGTATTTCGCCTCAATCTCAACGGCGGCGACGAGCATGACTGGCCAGATGGCTCGGTCAATTATCGGGGCACCGTGCGGCGTTGGCCGCAATTCGTCCATGACTATATGGAACAGAACGGCATCACCGACCTGATTCTCTATGGCGATTGCCGACCAATGCACATGGTCGCGCACGGCATGGCCAAGCTGCGCGGCGTGGCGATCCATGTTCTCGAAGAAGGCTATATCCGCCCGGACTGGATGACTTGGGAGCCCGATGGCGTGAACGGCCATTCGACGCTGCCCAAAGACCCGCATTGGTATCTCAACGAAGCGCGCAACTTGCCACCGCTGCCGGACTTGCCACCGGTGACGGCAAGCTTCAAACGCCGCGCGCACGATTCCTATTGGCATTATCACCGTATCGTCACCGCGCGCTGGAAGTTTCCCTTTTACCGCACGCATCGGCCCAACTGGATCATTGGTGAGGGGATTGGCTGGTCGGTCCGCTATCTGCGCTCCTGGCGGCATCGTCGCCTGAGCGACGAGGCGATGCAGCGGCTGGAGGGCAAGCGCTATTTCCTGATGCCGCTGCAGCTTTCCGCCGATTACCAGATCCGCATTCACTCGCCTTTCGCCTCGATGCACGAGGCCGCCGAGATCGTGCTCGGCAGCTTTGCGCGCCATGCCCCCAAAGACGCGATGCTGCTGGTCAAGGATCACCCGCTTTATTGCGGCATCCGCGACTGGGGGACGCATCTGATGGGCATTGCCCGCCGCCTCGGCATCGCCGACCGCCTCGTCCATGTCTATTATGGTGACTTGCAGACGATGATCGATGGATCGGCCGGCATGGTCTGCGTCAACAGCACCGCCGCGACGCTCGCGCTCGCCAGTGGTAAACCTGTAAAGACGCTCGGCGAAGCGGTTTATGACATGCCCGGTATCACCGACCAGCAGCGGCTCGATAGTTTCTGGAATCGGCCGCAAGCGCCGGACAGCCGCGTCTACGACGCTTTCTGCCGCGTCCTCCATGCTCGCTGCCTGGTGCGCGGCGGCCTTGCCAGCGAAAGCGCCGTCAAGCTGCTGATCGAGGGCTTGATGGCGAAGCTGGAAAACCAAACGGTCGCAACGCTGCGCGCGGTGGGCTGACCCCTCGGCTGCAAAGGCTTTAGCGGCTAGCGGGACGCGACCACGGCGCCACCTTTCATAACCAGTTCGACATGTCGCACCGCATCGATCGACTGGGTCGGGTCGCCAGAAACCGCGATCAGATCGGCCAGCAATCCCGGCTTTAGCGAACCAACCCGATCGGCGAGCTTCAGCACGCGAGCGTTGCCGGCCGTCGCCGCGATAAGGACTTGCGCCGGCGTCATCCCGTCGGCCGCCATCAACACCATCTCGCGCGCATTGTCGCCATGCGGGAAGACCCCGACATCGCCGCCCATGCAGATGCTCACCCCGGCCTTCAAAGCGAGTTTCAGGCTCTCGCGACTCTGACGGACGCCGGCCGGCGCGGGCTCGTCGCCGGTCCAGCCGCGATAGCGCGACGTCGCATCGACCGCGGCGAGCGTCGGGCACAAAGCGATATGCTTGGCGGCCATGGCAGCGAAGACTTCGGCCGTGCCGCCATAACCATGCTCGATCGTGTCGACACCAGCCTCGACCGCGCGACGCATGCCCTCGGTGGTCGAGGCATGGACCGCAACCGGACGACCGGCATCATGCGCGGCGGCAACGGCGGTACGCATTTCGTCGAGGCTTAGTGTCGGCCGGCTATCCTCGCCGGGGCGCCAGCGATAATCGGCGTAGAGCTTGATCCAGTCCGCGCCGGCGGCAATCTGCCGGCGAACCGCCGCGACGATATTGTCGGTGCCAGAAACCTCCTCGGCCCCTTGCGGCACCTCGACACCGGGCTCGAACCCTTTCGGGCCATAAGCGCCCTTGGCGACGATTGCCCGGGTCGCGACCGCGAGCCGCGGGCCGATGACAATCCCCTGGTCGATTGCCTGACGCAGGCCGACATCGGCATAGCCCGCGCCTTCAGTGCCGAGGTCGCGTTCGCTGGTGAATCCGGCAAGCAATGTTGCGCGCGCCTGCACAACTGCCCGCGCGGTGCGCAGCGCCAGCGGCTCGTGCAGCACCTGATCATCCCAGCTTGCCTCGTTATAGGGGTGGAGGAACAAGTGGCTGTGCCCCTCGATCATGCCCGGCATCAGCGTATCGCCCGCGAGCAGGATGACGCGTGTGCCGGCAAGGGCGGTAAGATCGGGTCCCACCGCTTCGATCCGCTCGCCGCGCACCAGCACTTGCCAGCCGGCATGAACCTTGCCGTCGACGCCGTCGAACACGGCATCGGGCTTCAACAGAATGGCGCTTTGATCCTTGGGCTCGGCATTCCCCAACAGCAGCGCGGCCCCCATTGCCAACGCTTGCCGCAACCAACGCTTGGTCATCTCGCCCTTCCCGCTCTAAGCTCGCTGCCATGGATACCCGTCTTCGCGCGCTTCGCAATCCGCTGATCCTGCTCTCGCTTGCGGCAACGGCCGCGGCGCCCGCCCCTGACGCCGTGCGCTGGCGCGAGGAGGCGGCCCGCGTCACCATCATCCGCGACGACTGGGGCGTGCCGCACATCCATGGCCACAGCGATGCCGACGCCGTGTTCGGCATGATCTACGCGCAGGCCGAAGATGACTTTCCCAGGATCGAAACCAATTATCTGACCGCGCTTGGCCGCACCGCCGAGGCCGATGGCGAAGGCGCGATCTGGGCGGACTTGCGCCAGCGGCTGTTTGTCGATCCGGAGCAATTAAAGGCCGATTATGCCGCCAGCCCCGCCTGGCTGCGCGCGCTGATGGATGCCTGGGCCGACGGTCTCAACTATTATCTCGCCGCGCACCCCGAAACCAAGCCGCGCGTGCTGACCCATTTCGAGCCGTGGATGGCGCTGAGCTTCACCGAAGGCAGCATCGGCGGCGATATCGAGCGGATTTCGCTGGGCGATCTGGCCAGCTTCTACGGCAAGCCGACAGCGCGGACGCCCGAGGAATTGGGCATGATCCCGCGCGAGCCCTCAGGCTCGAACGGCATCGCGATCGCGCCCCGGCTGACCAAGGACGGCCATGCCCTGTTGCTGATCAACCCGCACACCAGCTTTTACTTCCGCTCCGAAGCGCAAGTGACGAGCGATGAGGGCCTGAACGCTTACGGCGCGAGCACCTGGGGCCAGTTTTTCGTCTATCAGGGCTTCAACGCCCATGCCGGGTGGATGCACACATCCTCCACCGTCGACAATGTCGACGAGTTTGCTGAGAAGGTAACGCTGACCCGGACCGGGCCACCGCGCTACTCCTATGGCAAGGAGCTGCGACCGCTCATCGAGAAGCAGGTGACTCTGAGCTATCGCCAGCCCGATGGCACGCTAGCGAAACGGACCTTCAAGACCTATGCGACGCACCACGGCCCCATCACGCGCTCTGAAAACGGCCGCTGGATTGCCACCGCGCTGATGTGGCGGCCCATCCCCGCACTCGAGCAAAGCTATCTCCGCACCAAGACCACCAATCTCGCCGACTACCTCGCCATCGCCGATCGCAAGGCCAATTCGTCCAACGACACGCTGTTCGCCGACGACAAGGGCGAGATCGCATTTCTGATGCCGCAATTCATGCCGGTCCGCGACAATCGCTTCGACTATACCCGGCCTGTCGACGGCAGCGATCCCGCGACCGACTGGCATGGCCTGCACAGCCTGGCGAGCTTGCCCAGCGTCGCCAATCCACACATCGGCTGGGTGCACAACACCAATGACTGGCCGTGGAGCAGCGCCGGGCCGGACAGTCCCAAAGCCGCCGATTATCCCCGCTACATGGATCAGATCGGCCCCAATGCGCGCGGCGAACATGCCGATCTGTTGCTGACGGGGAAGAGCGGGTGGACAGCGGAGGGCCTGCGAGCGGCGGCCTTCGATTCCTATCTGCCAGCGTTCGCGCATCTGGTGCCGGGCCTGGTCGCGGCGTGGCACGCGCTGCCCGCCGATGACCCCCAGCACGCCGCGCTTGCCGAGCCGATCGCGGCGCTGGAGCAGTGGGATTACCGCTGGAGCGGCGACTCAGTCGCCACCAGCCTGGCCGTGCTATGGGGCGATCAGCTGTGGCGGGAGGTGGGCAGCTTCGCCCAGGCCGAACGGATCAACGTGCCCGATTATATTGCCACCCGCGTCTCCCCCGAGGCCAAGTTGAAAGCGCTCACCGCCACTGTCGAACAGCTCAATCGCGATTTCGGCAGCTGGCGGACGCCCTGGGGGCAGATAAACCGTTATCAGCGGATCGACGACGCGATCACGCCGCATTTCAGCGATGCGCAGCCGTCCAAGCCCGTCCCCTTCACCTCGGCGCAATGGGGCAGCCTCGCTTCGTTCGGCGCCAAACGCTGGCCGGGCACGGCGCGCTATTACGGCACTAGCGGCAACAGCTTCGTCGCGGTGGTCGAGTTCGGCCCGCGCGTGAAAGCAATGGCGGTGATGGCGGGCGGGCAGAGCGGCAACGCCGCCTCACGCCACTTCGCCGATCAGATCGATCGCTATGCGGCCGGCGCGCTCCGCCCGATCTATTTCTATCCTGACGAGCTCAAAGGCCATATCGAGCGGCGCTATCGGCCCGGCGAAATCGCCGCTCAGCCCCCGACCCAGGCTTCCAGCCGAGCGAAATGATCGTCCCACGAAGGCGGCGCATAGCCGACCAAGTGCGCGCACCGCGCCGCGCGCTCCGGACTGTCCAGGGGCACATAACGCGCCATCAGGTCTGCCCAGGCGGCCGGATCATGCGGCGATAAATAAGCGGGCAGCTCGCCGGCCGTTTCGCGGAAGACCGGCAGGTCGCTGGCGATCACTGGCGTCCCCAAGGCCAGTGCCTCGGCAACCGGCAATCCCTGGCCCTCGACGAAACTCGGGAACAGCAAGGCGCGCGCGTGTGTAAGCCAGGCCAGCAACTCGTCATCACCGCATTGGCCGCGCTCGATGATGAACGGGCGCAGCCTGGCGTCGTTGTCGAGCACCGCGAAAACATCTTCCGCTGCCCAGCCGCGCGCGCCAATCAACACCAGTTTCGGTGCGGCCGGCCCCATTCGCTTGACCAGCAGCCTGAGTGCTTCAAGCACCAGAGCGTAGTTCTTCCGCCCTTCGATCGTGCCGATCATCAGGAAATAGGGCTGCGCGATCGGCGGCTCGGATGATCGCAGCGGCCTCACCGACAGCCCCAGCTGGGCCACCAGCACCGGCGGCAGCGGCAAATGCTCCGCGCTTGCAAACTCTGCCAGCGCAACAGCGCTATCGGCGCTGTTGGTCGTAATGCCGCGCGCCAGCTTCAGCGCGGCATGGATGCGCGACGCATGCCGCTCGCCCTCGCCCGCGCGGCAATATTGCGGGTGCGTGATCGGGATCAGGTCGTGAATATAATAAACCGCGCGCGCGCCGCTTGACCGTACCCAGCGTGCATGCCCGGGCAGGTCGAGCCCGGTATGGCCGACATTCAAATAGATCGCGCCGTGATAGCCGCCCGCCGGTGCGCGCGACGCAAATGCCTGGAGCAATGGCGGCATCACCCGGCGCGCAAAATCGGCCTGGTGCTCGATCAGCGCATCGAACAACCGCATCGATCGCTCCCGATCGAGCACGCGAGTAAAGCCGCCGCGCTGCACCACCGCCAGCGCACGGCTGCGATAGTGTTGCGCATAAGCCAGGCACGCGCGATCGACGCCAGTCGGGTGCTGGCCGCGCCAGCGCCGCCACACCATGCGGCTGACATCGAGAAGAAGGCGGGTATCGGGGTACATCGGGATCAACGAGCACGGGCTTAGCCGCGTTAACGCGTCGGCTCCAGTCCGGCATCGGTCAGCACGCCCCGCCGATAGAGTAGCGCGAAGATCGGGTTGAGCAACGGATTGCTCCAACCGTTATTGGTCGCGAAATCGCGCTTCAGACTGTCATGGTGCTTCTGGTGCGCGGCGGGTGTCATCAGCAGCCCAACGCGCCGCATCGCCCGGATGATCCAAGGATTGGCGGCGCGATGCAGCGTGCCGTGAAAATACTGCGCGAAGGTGCCGCCGACAATCAGGCTGATCCCGCAAACGACCAGCCACCCCGGCGGCGGCGCGATGAAACACCAAAGGTTCAGCAACAGCGACGCGGGCAATGTGCCGGCCGCGACCGACGAGCCGATCAGCACCTTCATCGATCGCCGCCCCAGCGCATCGGGCCGGGGATGATGGTTCTTGAAATCATAGACCAGCCGCTGGAACGGCCCGACCCGCGCCATGACATCGCGCCGCAAACCTTCATAAGCCGCGCTCGACCGGTCGCCGGGATAGAAATAGAGCTGATTGAACCCCACCCCTGGACGGGCCGGCCAATAATCCATCGTCATGTGGATGACGCCCGACGCGAGGTCGGCCAGATACCACCCCACCAGCGCAGCAGGGATCATAAGCCAGTCGGCATGCTGAACGGCAAAGCCCGCGTTCAAAGCAAGCGATAAGCCGAAAAGAGCAAAAAGCAACTGCATGGAACTCGATTAACGCCAATTTGATGGCAGTGGTGTTACCTGCTTTTCGCGGCGCCGCCTAGGGAGTCGCATTCGACCGGCAGGGTACGGAACCGATCACCACCAAGTCGCTTGCCGCATTGCCGCCTTGCCTTCATAAGTCTCTCGGCAAACTCGAGTTGGTTTTCACGCTATGCCCGCCTCTCTCATGCCCGTCATCCTATCCGGCGGCGCCGGTACGCGGCTATGGCCGATGTCAACCCCTGAGCGGCCCAAACAGTTCTTCGCGTTGGGGCACGATACCCACAGCCTGCTCCAACAAGCCGCGCTTCGTGGTCGGGACTTGCCCGAAGCTGGGCCCGCAATGGTGGTGGCCAGCGACCGCCACGCTGATCTCGTCACGATGCAGCTGGCGGACGTAAACTGCGCAATCGACGCGCTGATCCTTGAGCCCGTCGGTCGCAACACCGCGCCTGCCATTGCCGTTGCAGCGCTCACAGCCCGTGCCCCCGATACGCTGTTGCTGGTCATGCCGAGCGACCAGGTCATCACCGACGTAGGCGCGTTCGGGGCCGCCGTCGCCAAGGCCCGCCCCTTGGCCGAGCAAGGCTGGCTGATCACCTTCGGCATCGAGCCCAGCCGCCCCGAAACGGGCTATGGCTATATCAGACTAGGAGAGCCCTTGGCCGATGGCGTTCACCGTGTGGACCGCTTTGTCGAAAAGCCCGACCGCGATCGCGCCAAAGCCATGCTCGCGAGCGGCGACCATGGCTGGAACGCCGGCATTTTCCTGTTCCGCGCTGACGCCATGCTTGCGGCCTTGGCCGAGCATGCCCCCGATGTCCTTGCCGCAGCCCGCGCCGCCTGCGATTTGGGCAGTCGCAATGGCGAGCGACTGCTCCTCAACCCCGACGCTTTCGCCCAGGCGCCATCGATCTCGATCGACTATGCCGTGATGGAACGATCCAATCGAGTGGCCGTCGTTCCGGTCTCGATGGGCTGGACCGATCTGGGCAGCTGGGATGCGATCCACGACTTCGGCCCCGCCAGCGCAGAGGCCAACGTGCACCACGGCGATATCATCGCCCTGGATACCAAGAATTGCCTGATCCGCGCCGATGGCCTTCGCGTGGCGGCGGTGGGCGTCGAGGACCTGATCATCGTTGCCAGCGGCGACACCGTGCTGATCCTGCCCCGGGGACAGTCGCAGGACGTGAAGCGAGTGATGGACGCGCTTTGAGGGGAGCCGACAGAACGGCAGCAACCGTCCGAGGCGCCAGATTTGCAACGTAAACAGCTCGGTTTCGCGGCTAACCGCGGGATGATGAAACGGATCGACGACATGATCGGTTTTCGATAGCCGCTGTAAGGCAGCTATCTCTCTGGACAGCCTCGCCGAGCCAACCTCGTCGCGATCGAAGCCACGTAACACCGAATGGTGACGGCTTGTCGTTGCGCGCGGCTTATAAAGCGCTTGCCAGCAGCAGGCCTGTGGAGACGCTCGGCCAGCGGTTTGCGACAAGTCCGGAGCAGGCTTCTCTTTCAGACATAAATCGCTAATTTGCTGAATGCGTGTTGAAGCCTGCCAGAGCCGGTGGGCGCAGGGGTATCTTTATGTTTTATACTTGGCGTCTCTCGATCACGGGGCGCACTATCAGCCATTCCATTCGGGATTACCAACGGTTCACCAGGAAAAAGTTGCGGCAACTCCCCCATGATCGCCGCCTTGCATTGGCGCAAGCCGTGGGAGCAGCATCGATGGAAGATTTCTACACTCAGGGCGATGGACATGTTGCCGTCCTGCGGCATCACGGCTTGGCCAACGATATGACTGTCTATGACTTGGGATGTGGTTGCGGGCGCACTGCGCAGGCGCTTCAGCGATCAGGCTGGCGAGGGACCTATATCGGTGCCGACGTGGTGCCCGCACTCATCGAAGAGCTTGCCCGCCGATGTCCGGACTACACAGCCACGCTCAATTACACCCCGACCATTGCAGCGGCCAATTCATCCGTCGATTTTGTGTTCCACTGGTCCGTCTTCACGCACCTGTATCCCGCCGAAGCTTATCTTTACATCGAAGATGCCTTCCGGGCGCTAAAGCCGGGCGGGAAGATGGTGTTCTCGTTTCTTGAGCTAGAGGACCCTGCCCATGACCGGATCTGGAACTCGAACCTCAAGCGGCTCAGGAACGGGAAATCAGCTGAACAGCTGGACAGTTTCATGCATCGTGACTGGATCAGACGCTTTGCCCGTGATGCCGGTTTTGGCGAGCCACAATTTACCGATGGATCGGACGGCAGCCATCACCCCGAATTCTGGCAGGCACTCGTCGTTATGACAAAACCAAGCTGAAGCAACCGCCGAAACGGTCAACTTGGTCCGTTGCGCTGCAGGCAAATTCAGCGCTCCGGACGTTCTTCCAATATGCTCCGCAAATATCGGCCATAATCGGACTTGCCGAGGCGCGCGGCAGCCGCTTCAAATTCGGTGGCTTGAATATATCCCTGTCGGAACGCGACTTCCTCGGGTGCGGCAATCTTGAACCCCTGCCTTTTTTCGAGAACCCGCACATACTCGGCAGCGTCGAGCAGGCTGTCGGGCGTACCGGTATCGAGCCAAGCATAGCCACGTCCCATAACCTCTACATGCAGGTCGCCACGCTCGAGATAGATGCGATTGACGTCAGTGATCTCCAGTTCGCCGCGGACCGACGGCTTTAAGTTTGCGGCAATGTCGACGACCTGTTCGTCATAGAAATACAGCCCCGTCACCGCCCAGTTGGACTTGGGCTGTGCGGGCTTCTCCTCGATCGAAATCCCGCGCATGTTTTCATCAAAACTGACCACGCCGTACCGTTCAGGATCATGTACGTGATACGCAAAGACGCTCGCCCCCCGGGTCCGGGATAAAGCGCGGCCCATGAGCTCGGGCAAGCCGTGGCCGTGGAAGATATTGTCCCCCAGAATCAGCGCAGATTGCTGACCAGCGACGAAATCGGCACCAATGATGTAGGCCTGTGCCAAACCATCCGGGCTCGGTTGCTCGGCGTAGTCGATCGACATGCCCCATGCGGCACCATCGCCAAGCAGCGACTGAAACGCGGGAAGATCGCGGGGTGTGGAAATGATCAGTACTTCGCGGATGCCCGCAAGCATCAATGTGCAAAGCGGATAATAGATCATCGGTTTGTCGTAGACCGGCATGAGCTGCTTCGAGAGCGATAGCGTCATCGGGAAGAGGCGTGTTCCACTACCGCCAGCCAGTATGATGCCCTTCACGTTTGCTGTTCCTTTTAAAATCAATGCGCAGTCAGGATGAGCCGATCAATCACTTCCGCCAACGATGTTTGCCACGCCGGCAACGCGACGCCATGCGCGGCTGCAAGCCGGGCACAGTTCAGCCGTGAATTCGCGGGGCGCCTTGCCAATGTGGGATAGGCGGCGGTGTCGATCCGCCGCACTGCTGCAGACGGGCCGCCGCGCGCCGCCGATGTAGCGAAGACAGTCTCAGCAAAATCGGCCCAGCTTGCTTCGCCCGAAGCGGTCATGTGAAAAATGCCGCGGAGTCTCGAGCTGCTGTCAGACAACAGATTAGTGGCAACCTTCAATATTCCATCGGCGATTGCCAAGGCACTCGTGGGATTTCCCACCTGATCGGCAACCACTGATACTTCATCGCGATCACCAGCCAGGCGCAGCATCGTTTTAACGAAATTGGCGCCGAAGGGACTATATACCCAGGCCACCCGCAGGATCGCGCTGTTGCCATGCGCGCCGAGCACTGCGCGCTCGCCAGCCAGCTTTGAAAGACCATAAACGCCCGTGGGGCCGGCAGGATCGCTTTCGATATAAGGTCGGTCCAACGTGCCATCGAAAACATAGTCGGTCGACAGATGAACGAGGGGCACGCCAAGTTCTGCCGCTGCATCCGCCACAAGCCCAGCGCCGACCCCGTTAACTCGCTGCGCCAGATCAGCTTCCTGTTCGGCCTTGTCCACGGCCGTATAGGCGGCCGCAGAGACGATCACGTCGGGCCTGGGGGATTGAAGTGCGTTGAGAATCGTTGATTCGTCCGTCAGGTCGAGCTCAGGGCGGCCGACCGCGACCACTTGGTGCCCCTGCCCATTGCCTCGCTCGACCAGGCTTGTGACAACCTGGCCGGACACCCCAGTGACCGCGATTCTCATAGCTTGGTCGGTTCGCTTTCCTTGGCGGCCTGCTCCAGCCCGAGACGCTGACCATCATACCGATCGCGTAGCGGACGCCACCACCATTCATTGTCGAGATACCAGCGGACGGTCTTTTCGATGCCGCTGTCGAAATTTTCCTGTGCATGCCAGCCAAGCGTGTTTTCCAGCTTGGTCGCATCAATCGCATAGCGCGCATCATGCCCTGGACGATCAGTCACGAATTCAATGAGGTCTGCGTGGGCGAAATCGGTTGGCCGAAGCTTGTCCAGCACTTGGCAGATACGCCGGACCACCTCGATATTCTGCCGCTCGTTGCGACCGCCGACATTGTAGGTTTCGCCCGGCTCGCCTCTTTCGATAATGATATCGAGGGCGCGGGCGTGATCATCGACATAGAGCCAGTCACGAACATTGTCGCCCTTGCCATAGACAGGCAGCTTGCGGCGTTCGAGCGCATTCAGGATGGTGAGCGGGATAAGCTTTTCGGGAAAATGGTAGGGCCCATAGTTATTCGAGCAATTTGAAACGACGACCGGCAACCCGTAGGTTCGCTGCCAGGCCTTGGCCAGATGATCCGATGCGGCCTTTGATGCCGAATAGGGTGAACTGGGATCATAAGGCGTGGTTTCTTCGAACAGGCCGTCCTTACCCAGCGATCCGTAAACCTCGTCGGTCGACACATGAAGGAACCGGAATGACTGTTTCGCATCCCCTGTCAGGGCGTTCCAATAAACACGCGCGGCCTCCAGCAGCGTGAACGTACCGACGATGTTGGTTTGAATAAAATCTGCAGCGCCCGTGATCGACCGATCAACATGACTTTCGGCGGCCAGATGCATGATGCGGTCGGGACGAAATGCCTCGATGGCGGCGTTCATCGCCCCACGATCGGTGATATTGGCATGCAGAAAGCGATGATTAGCCGCGCCTTCTACGCTTTTAAGCGAAGCAAGACACCCAGCATAGGTCAGCGCATCGATGGTTAGAACCTCATAGCCCCTTTCCAGGACCAGATAGCGAACCAGTGCTGAACCAATGAAGCCAGCGCCGCCGGTGACAATCACACGCATGTATCAATCGCTCCAGGAGAAATAGGGCGGAAGCTCGGACAACAGGGGCAAGGAGCGGTCTTTCGCGGACAGGGTGTCAGCATCCGCAATGTCAGGCCATACGATGCCTATCGCCGGATCATTCCACGCCACCCCCTTGTCGCATTCAACGCTATAGAAACTGTCGGTGACTTTGTAGTAGATAACGGTATCGGGCAGAAGCGAGCAAAAGCCATGCGCAAAGCCGGGTGGGACCCATAGTTGCTTGCCATTGCCCGGAGTCAGCGTTTCGCCGATCCACTGCCCGAAAGTTGGCGACCCCACCCGGATATCCACCGCGACGTCGAAAAGCGCCCCCGAGGTACACCGGACTAGCTTGCCCTGCGCCTCTGGCCGACACTGGAAGTGAAGGCCGCGAATCGTACCAGCCTTAGCGTTGAGCGATTCATTGTCCTGGACGAAACGATAATTCCCTACTTTATCCTGAAATAGGTCCAATCTGAACGTTTCGGCGAAATAACCGCGTTGATCACCTATGCGCTGGGGCGTAACGAGTAGGATGCCTCTAATATCGTAACTCTGGATTTCCAAGATATTCCTCAACGATTTCAAACTCGTTCGTAGAGTATCCGAAAATTATTTCAGTACAGTGGCAGCACTAGTCACTGTAACGATCGGCGAAAATAGCGAGCTGATCAACTGTATCATTTTGCTAGGCTGGTTCGCCGCTGCATTGCCGAAGTACAATACATCCTTATCCTGCATCAAAAACTTCTGAGCCAGAAAAAATGCGCTGCTATGGAGCATATTGATGTGATAGACGCGCGGGATTTCTTTGCCGTCAGCAGTGTGAACATACCTGAAAAGAAAAATCGCTGCAGGATCACCTACGTTCGGATTTGCACCGCCAGCGGTAGCGATCGCCTCTGCGAGCGACACCGATGATCGACGAAACGATTCCTGCTCAACGCGACCAGACGCCCCAAGAACGCTGTATGTGCGGGGGTCATCCACCAGCATTAGCCGGTCGCCTGGGCGAATCCGAACGTCGAGCGCAGGATTCTCTACAATATCGTTTACTCGGATGTCCGCCGTGACATCACCACGAACAACGCGAACCATCAGGTCCTTAGAACTCCCCCGATAGCCACCAGCAAGCGCGATCACGTCGGACAGGCTTTCCCGGTTGGTTTGCAGTACCAGCCGACCCGGCCGCGCGACTTCACCACCAATGATGATCGAGTTAGTGATAGCTTGGTTCAGCGTCACCAGCACCTGGGGGTTCTGCGAAAGGCGTTGCATCGACTTGCGTATCGCCGTCTGGATTTCGCCGGTCGTCCGACCCGAAGCGTGCACTTTGCCGACATAGGGGATCACGATGTCGCCCGCGTCATCAACCCGCGTGGGTGGCAATCGCTGGACCTGGACGCCAGGTGTTGTCAACTGCCCCTGCTGGCCAGCCGACTGGCCGGTCGCAAACAATGCGACGCCCGCTTCGTATATACTGATGTCGAGAACGTCGCCTGGACCCACCATGTCTGTCGGCGTCGGGGTAAATTGCGGCAGCACGCTGGCTGGCAGCGCAACGCCAGGCAATGCCGGAATGTCGGCCAGCTGTCCGACATCCACGATTTCAATCGGAGCACCCTGGATCGGCGCGGTCGCAGATTTTCTGATCTGACCGCCGGTCGGACCGCTGGAAGGCAACGTCGCGCAGCCGGCCAAGCCCGCCAGCAAAACCAGTGATAAACATTTTCGAAGGAGCATTGATTGTGTATCTCTTAGCGGCAACCGCGTGCTGGGAGGCCCCTTAGCATCGCGATCGGATAATGAACAATAGTCGCCGGATAAATCCTGCGGCGAGGTAGCTTGGTCTTGCGCATCGCGCCTTGGTCGCCTAGCGCCAAGGCAGCACCGCCAACTGAGGACGCTGTAATAATTTATGAATGCGAACCCACCCTTTCCCATCGAGGCGCAGGTGCGGCTCGCAGAGTCAGTGCTGGTCGCATGGGCCCGAAAGCGCCGCTGGTTCCTTATTTTAGTCGTCTTGCCAACCGTCGTAGCCGCCGTCTATTATGGTCTGATCGCGTCGGATATTTATATTTCCGAATCCCGGTTTGTGATCAAAAGTCCGGACCAAAAGCGATCGCAGGTTTCGACGCTTGCCAACTTGGTCCAGACCACTGGCCTGTCGGGGGGGCAGGAGCAGACCAACGAAGTATTGACCTATGTTCGGTCGCGCGACGCGCTTCGGGCGTTGGAGGCCACTGGCGGTGTGCGTCAGAAGTTCGCCCGGCCGAACGTCGATTTCCTCTCACGTTTTCCGCTGCCGTTTGGCGATGCTTCTTTTGAAAGCCTCTACAAATATTACGGCAAAATGGTCGACGCTCGTCTTGATACGGAAGGTGGCACGGCGATTATCCAGGTGAAGGCGTTCACCCCGCGCGATGCCTACGAGATTAACCACCAATTGCTGTTGCTGAGCGAAGCGCTGGTGAACAAACTAAATGACCGTGTGCAAAGCAAGGGAATCACCGAAGCGCAGCGCCAGGTGGAGCTGGCCACGCAGCGAGCACGTGCCGCCCGGGTTCAAATCGCGCAATATCGCAACTCGGCCGAACTTATCGATCCGAGCAAGCAAGCAACCGGCGTGCTTGAGATTGCCAACTCGCTGACGGCCGAACGTGCAGCGTTGAAGGCGCAGTTAGACCTAATGCAGCGTGTCGCGCCTCGCAATCCGTCAATCCCCGCGCTGCGCAACAGGATCAACGCAATCTCGGTCCAGATCGATGCGCAGGATAGCCGTGTGGTCGGCACCGGTAGCGGCATTGCATCGAAGCTGGGCGGGTATGAGAACCTGCTGGTCGAGCAGGAATTTGCCACTCAGAGCCTGAATGCGGCGAACGCCGCACTTGTCCAGGCGCGCGCCGAGGCGCAGCGCCAACAATTCTATCTCGAACGCGTGGTTGACCCGAACATCCCCGACGGTCCCCTGCTGCCGCGGCGCTTCATGACGGTGCTGATCGTCTTCGGTGCCGCGCTGTGTTTTTACTTCATTGCTTGGATGTTCACGGTTGGTGTCCTCGAGCACGCGCCGGAAGAACGATCGTGACGACAGTCTCGTTACGTAAGCTGCGCAACAGCTGGACGGTGCAAGCGCGCGTGATCCACGCCCTAATGGTCCGCGAACTGGTCACGCGGTTCGGTCGTGAGAATATCGGATTTCTTTGGGTGATGGTCGAGCCGCTGCTTTTTGCCGGGCTCGTAGGCATCGTCTGGTATTTTTCCCGTGGCCCGACGGAGCATGGATTAAGCGTCGTTGGTTTCGTGGCCACCGGCTATATTCCCATCACCCTGTTTCGCCATGGGGTGTCGCGCAGTGTAGCGGTCTTTACCGTTAATCAGAGTTTACTCTATCACCGGCAAGTAAAAGTCATTGATTTCATTATATCCCGCTTCATTATTGAAGTACTTGGAAGCATGATGGCGTATTTGTTTATGGCGATTGTCTTAGTTATTATTGGCGATCTCCCCGTACCATCAGACATGGGCCTTTTTCTCTGCGGGTGGTTTCTATACTCTTATTTTGTCTTGGCCGTATGTCTTATTATATCACCTTTATCTGAGATGTCGGAAGTGCTAGAGAAGTTGATACCTGTTGTTACTTATATTATGATTCCTTTCTCCGGATTGTTCTATCTAGTTGATTGGGTTGCCCCTGGGGCTCGCGCTTTTTTCCTCTACTCCCCTTTCGTGAACGGAATGGAAATGATGCGTAAGGGGATTTGGGGTGAGCAAATCACTGCTTATTACGACATCTGGAATCCACTCGTCTGCGCAACCGTAGGTACATTGATAGGATTAATGCTGTGCCGCCATGTCCGACGTGGTTTGGCCATCGAATGATTATTTGCCGGGATATTACAAAGATTTACTCCCATGGCGCCAGCCAAAAGCACGTACTTAAGGGAGTTAATTTAACGATTCATCAAGGCGACCGAGTTGGCCTTCTTGGCCGCAACGGAGCAGGGAAAAGCACGCTAATCAAGATCATTGGTGGGGTAGAATTCCCGACCTCTGGCAACGTCGAGCGGACCATGACGGTGTCGTGGCCGCTCGGCTTTTTCGGCGGTTTTCACGGAAGTCTGACCGGCTATGATAATGCTCGCTTCGTCGCCCGAATTTACAATCGCGATTTTGCCGTAATGAAGGACTTCATCAAAGAGTTTACCGAGCTTGGTCGACAGCTCAGTATGCCCGTCAAGACCTATTCGTCGGGCATGCGAGCCCGGCTAGCTTTTGCATTGTCGTTGGCAGTCGAGTTCGACTGCTACCTGATCGACGAAGTGCTGCTCGTTGGTGACGCAAATTTCCAGCAAAAGTGCAACGATGAGATGTTCGGCAAGCGACATGATCGGTCGATGATCGTAGCCTCGCATAGCACAGCTGCTATACTCGAGAAGTGCAACAAAGCCGTTCTGCTCGATGGTGGTTTCGCAACAGTCTATGATGATGTGGAGGAGGCCGTAGCACACTACGCACGACTGTAGGTGTTTCATCCCTGGTTGCGAGATACCGAGCCTTAGAGATACGCGGCGTTATGCGCTGCTATGTCGCTATCTATCTCGATCGCTTCCGAGGGCGAGACTCACCACAGTCGGTACCAGAGCATGATGTGGGTGACGGGAGAGTGGGTGTGTCCCCCGTCAGCACCAATGGCACAGATTTGAGGTTGCGATTTAAGGAGGGTTGGGGCTTCGTCGTAGTGACGAAGGAACGAAGATGAAGGCCCAACATTCCTTGCAAAAGTCGCCGGCCAAGGCCCCTGCGGAAGCGGTGGTAAAAGACATTCGTCGCCAGACTCGTCGGCATTTCTCTGCCGAGGACAAGATCCGTATCGTGCTCGACGGCCTGCGCGGCGAAGATAGCATTGCCGAGCTGTGCCGCAAGGAAGGCATTGCCCAGAGCCTGTATTACACCTGGTCCAAGGAGTTCATGGAGGCCGGGAAGCGCCGCCTGGCCGGTGACACTGCCCGTGCCGCAACCACCGGCGAAGTGCAGGACCTGCGCCGTGAAGCCCGTGCCCTGAAGGAATGCGTGGCCGACCTGACACTCGAAAATCGCTTGCTCAAAAAAGCATGATCGCGGATGGGGAGGACGACGCATGAGGTATCCAGCATCCGAAAAGCTCGAGATCATCCGGATCGTCGAGCAATCGCACTTGCCCACCAAGCGCACGCTGGACCAGCTCGGCATTGCCCGCCGGACCTTTTACCGCTGGTATGACCGCTACCTCGACGGCGGCCCCGAGGCGCTGGCAGACCGGCCATCAGCACCAAGCCGCGTGTGGAACCGTATCCCCGATGCGATCCACGATCAGATCATCGAACTGGCTTTGGAACAGTCCGAGCTGTCACCATTATATTTGCATCGGATACCCCTTCAAATGCCGAACGTCAGCATGATCAAATAGGCAAGCTCCTGTCGTAGCCGAATAATCTGAAATCATTATCATACCTTAATAAAACCTTCTCAATCAATTCACAATCAAAGTATTCCAATAAACGATTATCCGCTCCTGTATGATGAGGATCGTGCCTTTTCCAATAAGATTCGAAGTCTATAGACAGATGATCGAACACTAATCTTGCGTCATGTTCAAGTTGCTCGAACCTTCCAATAAAGTCATAGTTGATCGAGTCGAGAAAGATTACCTGACTTTGAAGCGCCCAATGAACATCTAGCATCGAGTCGGGCATAGCACAAATCGCATCAATAAATTCGGAAAATGAAATTTCCACTGAGAGGTCGTGGCCAGATCGTCCAGACATTCGCAAGATCTGCGCTTTCTGTGGCTGATTCCGTCGAATTTTGTCCAAAAATCCAGAAAGCACCCGAGTGAAAGGATTCCTGACAAAAGCAAACTTAAATATATTAGGATCATTCATGGTTCGAGCGAAATCACCAGTTTGTAGTGGGCCGATAAGAGGTGAATACTGTCGATTATGGATAAACTCATCATCAGAATATTCTAGCTCTGGCCATGATAACTCAGCGCGCTGTAGCGTTGATTTCACTGTCGAGCATGCAACCTTCGGCGTCTCGCAAAATAGATAACGGTACTTGGGCGAAATATGAATAGAGTGAGATAACACTTCTACATCAAAAAACTGATAGAGCTGGCTATCGGCGGAAATCAGGTTCGCCCAAGGATTTTGGAGTACCATCGACAATCACGCCCGTCCTAAATTAGAGGCATCACCAGACGCCTTCATAGACTGAATTCACGCCAAACTGTCGAGCCACAAAACCCCGAATGGCCCTCCCCATTTGACACCTGGACCGAATGACGTTGCCGCAGCCAAAACACCTCACCTTGGCCATAAATTTCTCGCCCACATGGGATGGAGGCCGTGGTCGGCGAAAGCAGTGCTGCGGATCTAACGTTGTCCGTCGTCAGAACCTTCGGCACAGCTCGGCAATGCTATCTTCGCCGCGCAGGCCGTCGAGCACGATACGGATCTTGTCCTCGGCAGAGAAATGCCGACGAGTCTGGCGACGAATGTCTTTTACCACCGCTTCCGCAGGGGCCTTGGCCGGCGACTTTTGCAAGGAATGTTGGGCCTTCATCTTCGTTCCTTCGTCACTACGACGAAGCCCCAACCCTCCTTAAATCGCAACCTCAAATCTGTGCCATTGGTGCTGACGGGGGACAATGTCTATGGTATACGAGCAACTCGTTTCCGAAGGATGCTTAAGATGATTGGTGTTCCTCTATGTTCGATAACGGATTAATGCCAGTGCCGAGAGCACTGTAGATGATGTCAGAATTTGTGTCTTAATCTTCGTTCAAGAAATGCTACCGGATGAAGTCGCCGCACACCCCTTGTCTTGCAATCGGTGCCATGTGCACTGAGGAGCTACCCAAAGGAGGCATGGCCAGCAGCCGTGCAAGGAACTGGAGGCTGTTCAAGCGCGTGCTGCTAGAGCGGCCTGACGAGGCCCTGGCGGTCGCATGGTTGCGTCTCACTAACCGTCGTGAAAGGGCCGCGAGGCGTTTGCGTGACGCTGCCCTCATCGTGTTGGAGCCCTACGCGGCCTGGATCGATCTAGTTGAGGTGTTGCACCGCACGCGGCAGGCAAGACCGACACGCAGGGTATCTATCTGCGTCGTGCGCCTGTCACAGGGATCGACAGAGGCGGTCGAGGCCCAAGACTGGATTGTTGATTGGGCAGGCGCACGACCCGGGTCAGCGCCCGAAGCCTTCTGTTGCCTGCGTGATGCGATCATTGCCTGCACCTCTGACCTGGTCGTTCCGGTGGGGCGGGAGACGGTTCTGGCAGACAAAGCGCTCGAGGAGTTCGCGGCATGCTTCGTGAGCGCACCCGAATTTCCGGCGTATTTTGGAGATCACGATCGGGTCGATGCATTCGGACGGCGACGAGATCCCTATTTCAAGCCAAGATGGAACGCGGAGCTCGCTTTGGCCCAGGACTACGTCTCGCAGGTTTGCGCTATCCGGACCAGTCTTGTGAAGGTGGCCGTAACTGCGTTTAGCGCCCGGGCACCGTCGGTGCACGCTCTTTTGCTGCACGTCGCCTCGAAGGCGTCAGAAGCTCCCATGCACGTACCGAGGATCCTGGCCCACCTTCCCCCGGGTATTGACGAAGCTAGGGAGCAGCAGGAACGTCTTGCGCATGTTCGCGACTTCATTGCTGGAACAGGCGCAACAGTAGCAAGAGACCGCTTCGGGATTTTGCGAGTTTCATGGCCACTACCTGATGTTTTGCCAACCGTCAGCATAATTATTCCAACACGTGATCAGGTGGCGTTAGTGTCGCGCTGTGTCGAGCTCATCCTGGCGGACACAGACTATCCTGAATTCGAAATCCTGATTGTAGACAATGGCAGTTGTGAGCCCCGTACGCGGGCCTGGTTTAACATCATAACGCGGGACCGCCGCGTGAGAGTCTTACGGTTTGAAGGTCCCTTCAACTTCTCCGCTATAAACAATTTTGCCGCAAGGGAAGCGTGTGGAAGCTACCTGTGCCTTCTCAACAACGACACTGAAATTCGGAACGGCTCCTGGTTGACGGAGTTGATGCGTTACGCCGTCAGGCCGGGCATAGGCGCTGTGGGCAGCAAGCTGCTCTATGCCGATCACTCGATCCAGCATGCCGGGGTCTGCGTCGGGCTCGGCAATGCCGCGGGGCACGTCCACCGGGCTCTCGATGACAGCAAGCCGGGCTACTTCGCGCTAGCGCATTCCGCTCATTTCGTCAGCGCGGTGACCGCAGCTTGCTTGGTCGTGGCTCGCGACAAATACGAAGCAGTGGGCGGTCTCGATGAGACGGCATTCCGGGTTGCCTATAACGACGTCGATTTCTGCTTAAAGCTCCAGCGTCATGGCTGGCGCAACGTCTATGCACCGCAGTCGGTCCTTCTCCACCTGGAAAGCAAATCGCGCGGAAGCGATTTCTCCCCCGAGCACAGGGCGCGCTATCTGCGCGAGTTGGCTGAATTGCAGGCGCGTTGGGCAACCGAATCCTATATGGACCCCGTCCACCATCCCGCGCTGGACCGTGCGAGCGAGGAGTACCGGATCGCCGTTTAAGCTTTATCGAACGCCGGACGCGGCAGGCGTCGTTAGGGCCCGCCTGCCACAACAGGGCGCTAATTTTTTCTCTTGCAACCGCTCGGCCAATGTCGGAGGGCAATCACAGCAGGCCGTGATGTCTGATTTCTTACTACTTCGGGGGTACCGCCTTGCCCGATTCGCAGGCAAATATTGCCGCCGCGTTCCTGCGCAACGCCCATTTGCGTGGCGACGAAACTTTTCTAAAAATTAGAAATGCACGTGGTTCGGTGGTGTACAGCTACCGGCAAATCGCCAGCTTGGCCATGGTTGCGAACGCGCACTTCCGCAAGTGCGACCTCGCGCGCGGGTCGGTAATTGCCATAATACTGCGCCACTCTGTGGAGCTGTATAGCTCGTTTTTGGGTGCCCTGATGGCTGGTCTAGTGCCGACGATCATGCCTTTCCCTACCCCCAAGCAGGACAAGGCCGCATACTGGACCTCGCACGCCGAGTTGTTCCGCCTGAGTGGGATCTCGGCTATCTACACCTATGAAGAGAATATTACGGATATCGACAGATGGCTCGGTACGACCGTGACACGCGTGTTCACGGCCGCCGATGTCGATCCGGGGCAATCGAGTGACGAAATCAGTAGCAACCATCTGGCTGTCCTGCAGCACAGTTCCGGCACAACGGCCTTGAAGAAGGGAGTAATGCTGACGCATGAGGCAATCTTCAACCAGGTCGAAAATTACGCGAAGGCGCTTAGTCTTGAACCGGGCAACCGGATTGCGAGCTGGCTGCCCCTTTATCACGATATGGGCTTTATCGCCTGTTTTCTGATGCCGATGATCGTTGGCTGTCCGGTTGTGCACATCGACCCCTTCGTTTGGAGTGCGAAGCCAACCATACTACTGGACGAAATCGATGCGTTCGGCGGAGAGTATGTCTGGATGCCCAATTTTGCCTTCAATCACATCGCCAATCTCGCACGAGCTGGCGAATGGAGCCTCGGGACTGTCAAGGCGATAATAAACTGCTCCGAGCCCTGTAAGCCGGCGACTTTCGAGAAATTTCGCAGAATTCCACAATTTCGTAACTTGTCCGATCATGCCCTTCAGGTTTGCTATGCGATGGCCGAGAATGTGTTTGCCGTCACCCAGACTGATCTTGCCGAGCAACCGCGCGTCATCCGCGTCCGAAGCGAATCCTTGCGCCAGGGACGAACCGTAGAATTAGCTACGGGGGACGATGCGATTGAAGTGTTGTCCTGCGGCATGCCGATTTCCGGGACGACCGTGGCGGTCATCGATTCGCAGGGTGTGCCGCAACACGCAGATTGGATGCTTGGCGAAATCGCCCTTACGGGCAAGAGCATGTACGCAGGCTACTACAAGCGCGACGAGATCACCGCGCAGCGCTTGATCGACGGCTGGCACCACACGGGCGATATCGGATTCTTCGTCCGGGGCGAACTTTTCGTTACCGGCCGGGTTGACGATCTTTTGGTCATCCGCGGCAAGAATTTCTACGCCCACGAGATCGAGGAGGCTGTCAACGAACTCGACTTAGTCCTTCCGGGCCGGGCCGTTGCCATCGCGGCTTTCGACACCGCCAGTGGTGATGCCGCACTCGTCATCCTCGCCGAGGGTGCAGACCTTTCGCTCGAAGCGACCATTGCTCGTGCAGTCCGGAACATGGTGATCGATCGGTTCGGGATCAGCTTGGCTGATTTCCGTTTGCTTCCGCCTCAAACACTGCGGAAGACTACCAGCGGGAAATTGAGCCGAAAGGACAATCTCAAATTGTATAAGGAGCTTGAGCGTGAGTGACGCCGACGCGCTGCGGCTGTCGGTTTACCGATGCATAGCGGAAACTTTCAATATTTCGCCTGAGAGCTTGCGTGATGATATGTCGGCTACCGACATTCAGGGTTGGGATTCGATTTCCACCTCCTACCTCCTCCTCAACCTGGAGGAAGCACTTGAACGCGAGTTGGACATCGAGAAGATTTTGGAAACCCGGAATATTGGCGATATGATAAGGGTTATCGAGCAAGATGGACGACACCCAGGTTAATCACATGGTTTCGGCTATAGCACACCCGGACCACAGTGCTCATGCTCCAACGCCCAAGATGAATGTAGGCTTATTTGAACCACTTGGTTCCAATTGCGAGTTCGGCTTCGTGCTGCGGGATCTCGGGGACGTCCGGCCGTCGGTCTTTCGCTGGACCTCCATCGCGATCGAAAGCTTGTCCGATCTGCTCGAAAGTGATTTTCAGGATTGCTTCGAATTGTCGAACGTTCGGCCCCACACGGCTGACATGGTCATGGCGTCACGATTCGAATGGGCATTTCATTCGGCGCTCAAGTCAGACGGGTGCGGGAACTTTTCTCTTCCAGAAAAGAAGCTCACACGCTTGTTTCAGATCGAGCGTAAGAGGGTCTATCACGAGATAGATGCGTTTCGCACACGATTGCGCGACGGGAATTTGGTCTGTGTGTTCAGCGCCGACGGCGTAACGGATGACCAAATCTGCCGGCTGCGAAGCGGACTTGATGGCATCGCTGGAAACCAGACCAATCGGCTCCTTGTGGTCGGCGGACAGCGAACGGACAAAGACGAACTAGGAACCTCAAAAGAAATAGCGCCACGAGTGTTTCGAGGGACCGTTTTGAGTCTAGCGAATTACGCAACTGCTAACGAGTATGACGTCGATAACTGGCACGCAGTCCTTGAAAATTTTGCCGAACGAGGGTAACCCACTCACGTATGTTTCGTTCCCGGGATCCGGCTTCCCATTCGGTGGAATCCAACTATTGCCTCAACAGAAGCGTGATGCTGTGCTTCTTAGTCTTGCTTTTGTGTGCTTACATCTGAAGTGAGAAGGGCCAGATGATCGCAGTGCCTATCCGGTTGTCGAAGGATGGGTGCGGTGGCGTCACTTGTCTTGGGTCGAGTCTCTTCGCCTCGGGCCTCTCGCAAGGTTTGGGGCGGTTCCCAGAGAAGTCGCGGGCATTAGCTAAATGGATGGTGGTCGCATGATTATCCTTTATGGGGGGGGGGGCTTTCTGGGCAGCCATGTTAGGATGCGGCTGGCCGCACGGTCGGATGAGAAAGTTGTTTTGGTTGCCCGGTGTGAGCCGGCGCTTCCTTTAACTGAGCGCGAAGTGTTCATTTCGGCGGCCAATTTTGGCGAAGAGGCTGGTCTTGCCCCGCTACGCGAGGCTCATTCGATCATCTATCTGGCCGCGACCTCAACTGTCGCGACCTTTGTAGACCGTCCCTGGTCGGAACTGGACGAAAACGTCGCGCCCCTGATGCGGCTCGCGAAAAGGCTCGTCCGCGAGAACGCGCAATGCCGGCTGATCTTCACCTCTTCGGGTGGGACCATTTATGGGCGCGCTCACGGCGTGGGCCCTATCGCCGAAGACCAGCCCTGCCGACCGATTTCAGCCTATGGGCTCGGTAAATTGATGGCAGAACAAGCCTTGCAGTTTTTCGCCCGAACTGAAGGGCTGGACTTCAGAATCTTGCGTGTATCCAATCCGGTCGGGCGCTTTGCCCGATCGACAACGCAGGGGCTTGTGAGCGTGGCTATGAATGCGATCATCTCGGGCCGGCCCATTACCCTTTTCGGTGATGGCTCGAATGTGCGTGATCTTGTCGATGCCGATGATGTCGCCGATGCGCTGATCATGTCTTGCTTCGACACCGACTGGCACGGCGCCACATGGAACATCGGCTCGGGTGCAGGCATCAGCAATCGGGAAGTGCTCGAGCTCGTCGGAAGGATAACTGGCAAGCCGGTACCGCTTGAACTTGCTCCCGCTCGCCCGCAAGATGTGCCCGCTATCGTACTCGATTGCCGGAAAGCCAGCAGGGAGCTTGGCTGGCATCCTTCCCGGGCGCTTGATCAGACTGTTGCCGAATTGTGGGCGTCGCGTGCCGGTATCGTCTAGCACTGCGGCTCCCTCTTACGGGCACAGGACCTCGACGTTAGCTGTATATTGTATAGAAGGATGGGGGCAATGAGAGCTTGGCTGAAAAAGATCGATCCAATGCTGGTCGGGCTCGGCCTCAAGAGGCCCGCCGTGCCGCTGACGGCTGAAGAGCGGACGTTTTTAGAGGCGATTTTCGTGCCCCAGCACTATGCGCGCATGACCGGGCTTTCGGGTTACGATAACACTGAATTGCTCAACCATTTCATGCGCTTTGGGCTTCGCCTCAATCTGTCGCCGACCCCACTTTTCGACCGCCAGACCTTCCTCGAACAAGCGGGACCATCTCAGTCAGCCGACCTGCCGGATGTGATCCGCTGGTTCCGCGCTCAACGAGATATTGTACCGATCCGCCATTTCAACCCCGAAGTCTATCGCGGCCTGTATCCGGATGTCGCCGAACCTGAATGCAGCCCATATGAACACTTTCTCTTGCACGGCGTTCGCGAGGGACGACAACCGAACGGACTCTTTGACGCAAAGTGGTACGACGCGGTCGTTGACCGTAGGCAAGGCGAAATTGGGTTGCCACCTTATATCCACTTTCTGTTGTACGGGGTCCAACGCGGCATATCGCCGAGCGCGGGCCTGCTGAGCGTTTTCCGCCGGACCTCGACGGCGGCGGCGGATCCTGCGGAAACCTATGCCCGGGCTGAAAGGGCAGTGCGTCCATGGATTGCTCGCCTCGGCGCTGAACGGGCCCGCACGGTGCTCTTTCTCTTCAACCCGGACACATATGATGGCAATGGAGAATGCCCGGCGGATTCCGGTGGCCTCCAAAGGCTCGAACATTTCCTGGATAGAGGACTTGTTGCTGGCATCGACCCGGGGCCGCTGTTTGACGGCGCATTGTACGCTAAGCGGGTCAATATCGCTGACACGGACCAAATTAATCCCTTGCTACACTTTCTTGAGTACGGGATGAAGAACAGGGTCGTACCGACTTCGTTGTTCGACGATGCAATCTATGCCGACGCTTGGCCCGATATGCGCGGCCCCGAGATCTGGGGCTTCCTGCATTTTATCGAGCACGGCATTTTTGAAGGACGTCGAATCGATGGGTCCGAGCGGACGGGGGCCTGGTCACTGCCGCCCGACTCGGCAGGCGGACAGTTCCACAACTGGGAGCTGTTCTGGCGGGAGGCCGGCTTTACCAAGGATGACGACTTGGCCAGCGGGCCGGTCGTTTCATCGCGGCAAGATAGTGCTGGGGGGTGGGCCGCAGGCGGTCGCGAGGAGGATCTCCCGCTCGTGCGGGCCCTCTTCGTGCCCCGATATTATGCTACCGTTGCCGGGCTAGACCCGTCCGCTCCGACGGAAAGCCTACTCGACCATTTCTTGCAGTATGGTCTCGACCAGGACCTGCCTCCAGGGCCGCTGTTTGATCCCGCACTTGCCCGCGCGCTTACCGGCGAAACCAGTGGGCCCGCACTGCTAGCTTGGCTCAGGAAGCGCCGGCCGAACTGGCGGGCGCCGACCGAATTCTTCGACAAAACCTTCTACCAATCCTATTATCGTGACTTCGCAGGCGTGGATTTTGACCTTTTCGAGCATTTCGTGCTTCACGGCCTTGGCGAAAATCGCATGCCAACATTCGCCTTCGATCCGGCATGGTATATGCAGTCATACAAACGATTCGAGGCCGAGAGCGGCTATCCCGCGTATCTGCATTACCTGCTGTTTGGTGCGGCCCGAGGGCTGGCTCCATCACGGCTGTTGATGGCAACGTTCGACGTTGAAGGTGATGGCAGTTCGCCGGGACTCGACAATTACTTGGCCATCTGCCGCGCGGGAGCCTCATGGGTGGCTCAGCTGGATGCTGACAAGATGCTCGCCATGATGGCCATGTTTTCGCCCTACACATACGACGGTGAGGGTGCCCTTCCCGAGACCGCCTCAGGCACCAAGAGATTGGTGGATTTTCTTGACCGGGGTATCCGGAAGGGCCTCGCGCCGAGCCCGCTGTTCGAACCTGAGCTCTACGAGAAGAATGTCTTCGGTGCAGACGATCCCCCGTTGCTCCACTACCTGCGCAGGGGGTGGCCAAAGAAGCAGGTGGCAACACGTCTATTTTCCGAAGAAGCATATCAAGCGGCGCACGCCGACATTCGTTCCCACGGTATATGGGGCTTCCGCCACTTTCTCTTACACGGTGTCTATGAAGGGCGCAAAGTGGACGAGTGCGCGCGGTTGACGTTGTTCCCCAAGGTTGACGACCTTGCAGGTCGTGAATTGAACAATCTACGCATCTTCTGGGCTTCAACCGGGGTTCCGAGTGAAAAGATCGGCTTGCCGAGCGGTGTGGGTCGAACGCAGCAGCGGCTAAACGAGATTGTGGCATCTCCAGTGTTGACGGAGATCGTCCGTCGGGCCGTCGCCCTCGATCCTGTGATTGGAAATTTCCGAAAGGGCGACGCGTACCACGCTCCACCGTTCCATGATCGCGCCTATCCTGCGATCTTGAAGCTCCAGGACCGGATACCCGGCAAGCACTATGGCACTATTATAACGGTGCCCTGGCTCAGGGTCGGCGGTGCCGACCTAGTGGCCTGCCAGCTGGCCGAGGCGGTGCGCTTTGCCCGGCCGGACGAGAATGTTCTGATCCTGCGGGTCGACAGGCCCAACTTTGATCGCCCGGACTGGGTCCCGTCTGGTGTCGATGTCGCCTATATTTCCGACATCTTGTCGGAGGTCCCCGAAGATGTAGCAGAGCGCCTGATTTTCACCCTGATGAAAATACTCGAGCCCAAACGCTTGATCAACGTCAACAGCAACCGTGTTTGGCGTACGCTCGAGCGCTTCGGTCGCCGTTTACGTCCCCACGTGAATCTTTATTCGTATCTCTTCTGTTGGGATCAGACACCTGACGGGATTAGGGTCGGATACCCGTCGATGTTCTACGCCTCAACGGCGCCAAACCTGACCGGGCTATTTACCGACACGATCTACCTGCGCGACGAATTGGCCCGCATGTACCGGCCTTCACAGGAAATCGGTCAGCGCACCTACGCTCTGTTCACGCCTGCGCGCAGCATCCCGCCAAGGCTTCCGCTCGCCAAGGTCAGCACTGAATCGCTAGCGAGCAGACGTCCCAGAGTTCTGTGGGCAGGACGTCTTGACCGGCAAAAGCGTTTCGACCTCGTCCAGCATATAGCTTGGCAGATGCCTCATGTAGACTTCCTATGCTGGGGTGACGCGGTGCTTGATTTCCCTCCCGACATGACTCAATCGCCATCCAATCTGTTACTGCAGCCGAGTTTTTCCAGTTACGATGAACTCCCGCTCGATAGTGCTGACCTGTGGCTGTTCACGTCGGCTTGGGAAGGCATGCCGACGATCTTGATCGAAATCGCGATCCGAGGGGTATGCGTTGTTGCTTCTGCCGTTGGCGGTGTACCGGAACTGATCGATGACACAACCGGTTACCCCGTGGTCGACGCGGACAGCACAGAGACATATGTTCGTATCATATCACAGGCTCTCGACGATCCCAAGCAACGAGTTCAACGCGCTCGGAGACTTCAGAACCGCGCAAAAGACCGCTATTCCCAAACTCGCTATGTGCGGGATCTTGACATGATCTTTGGCAAGGAGGCCTGACTTGACGAAAGTTTCGGCAATTATCACTGCGCATAACGAAGGCTTGCTCGCTGGCCCGTCAATCGCAAGCTTCTGTGAGGCACGCAGCCACGCCGAAGCCAACCACATCGAGGTCGAACCGATTTTCATTCTCGACCGTGCCGACAAACTGACCGAGGCAGTCATTCGCGAGGCTGAGGTTCCAGGCGTTGCGATCTACGATACCGATTTTGGAGACATATCCACCGCGCGCAATTTCGCGGCCAGCAAGGCAACGGGCGATTTTGTCAGTTACCTTGATGCCGACGACTTCTGGAGCTATAATTGGATTACTGAGGCTGCGCGTTTTTGCCTTGCGAGAAGCAAGAAAGTTGTTGCCCACTCAGAAATAAACATCTTGTTTGGCGGCGGTCAGAATGTGTGGATTCACGCAGATTCGGAGGCCGAAGATTTCGATCCTTCGTATCTAACGGTCGGAAACTACTGGGATGCAATGATATTTACTTGGCGTGACATTTATCTTGATTACCCAGTTCGGAAGAATGATTTGAAGTCGGGGTTCGGTTATGAGGACTGGCAGTGGAATTGTGTCACATTACTTGCGGGCATCCCCCATAAGCCCGTTCCATATACTGTTCATTTTAAGCGCAGGCGCGGAGGATCATTGCTCGCCCGTAGCGCCGACAGCGACGTGGTGCCAGCGCATACTGGCATCTACGCGCTGTCTCGGAAGCTATGGTCTGAAAAGTCTGGACGTTCGGCCTAGTTTAACGTTGGCAAAATTCACTCATGGATATCGCTGATCTAGATCCTGAGGACCGGCCGTTCGGGCCGATCTGGGACGCTTGTCGCCCTTACACAATGACGTCGCTAGAACGCGGCCTCGCATTGTTCCGGGCGATCCGCAACATTCATCAGAATTTCCTTGCCGGTGATTTTGTCGAATGTGGCGTCTGGAAGGGGGGGTCGTCGATGATCGCCATGATGACCCTGCAACACTTCGGCATCGCAAACCGGCGGTTCTGGCTGTTCGATACCTACGCCGGAATGACAGAGCCCAGCGAGTTCGACGTAGACCGTGACGGCGCAACGGCTGAATATTTAATGACCACTTCGGCCGAACGTCGCGAAACGGAACCGGTCTGGGCCTTCGCGTCGCTCGAAGAGGTCAAATCAAATGTCGCGCGGACCGGCTATGATCCGGCGCTTGTGCAGTACGTCGTCGGAGATGTGCGTGAGACTATTTATAGCATCGAAATCGGTGAGATCGCCCTTCTTCGGCTTGATACCGACTTTTACGACAGCACGCTGGTAGAGCTTGAGGTTCTATTCCCGAAGCTGGTTGAAAACGGTGTTCTTCTGATAGATGACTTCGGTCATTGGTATGGCGCGCGTAAGGCTGTCGACACTTATTTCGACAAATATTTCCTGTCTGGCCAGACCAAGCCCCTGTTACAATACATCGATTATACGGGAAGAATTGCCATAAAACCTTCGGTCAAATTCAATGAAAATCCGGTCGAACGATACGATTATACGCCGCCGGGCTTGCGGGCGGCGAATCTTCTGGGCAGCTTTCCTGAACTAATTGCGCGTGATGTCGGGGTAATCGATTGGATCTACCTGCGTCGGCAGGTACCGCACGTGTGGCGTAGCGATGTCCGTGCGCGGCGCCAACCGAATACGGGTGCGATTTCAGTCGAAGAAGCGGAACTGCTTTTCAACAATGCGCTCGCGTTCAACGGCCTGCGGGGCGTCGAGGTTGGCTGCCACTATGCTTGGTCGACTGCGCACCTCGTCAAGGCCGGGCTAATCCTTGATGTTATCGATCCAGCGCTGGGTGATGATCACCACTTTTCTGCTGTAAGGGACAGTCTGAAGCAGGTGAACGGCCCCGGCTCGTTCGCGCTATGGCCCGGTTACTCACCGGGCGTGCTCGCGGCGGTACACGCCACGACTAGTGTGCCATACGCATTCGCATTCATCGACGGTTACCACGAGGGCCCATCACCGATGAACGATGCGAAGGCGGCGGCGCAGTTCATGGCCGCGGACAGCTGTGTAATGTTCCACGACCTGACCAGCCCCTATGTCGCCGCCGGTCTTGCGATGTTGGCTAATGCGGGATGGAGCACGGGTATCTACAATACGATGCAGATAATGGGCATTGCTTGGCGGGGTAAGTTCGAGCCGGTGGCCCATGTGGGCGATCCCAACGTACCATTGCCAAAGCTGTCGCACTTGTCGCGTTTCGATCTGCTGACCCGTTTGGCCTAATTTCAGCGGGAAGTCGGCATCATTCGGTCCGGCTTCATCCGACGGGCTAGCCTGCGTTCCGTGGGCCTTGAAGTGTCGGTAGCGCGCAATGCTGATGACATGCTCCCCGTTTCTCATCCAGCGGTAACGAGAGTCCTGGGTCGATTTGATCCGACACCATTCTCTGGACCACCCCGGGTTAGAGTTTCCCGGCCAGGGTCACGGTGACGGGCTGGGTGCGTCACCGGGATTCATCAGCGTGATCGAGGGCTTGTTGCCGATGGCACCGTGCGGCCGATCCTCGTTGTAGTATCTGCGCCACTCCTCCAACTTTTCGCGGGCATCTGCAAGCGTCAGGAACCAGTGGGTATTCAGGCACTCCGCTCGGAACCGTCCGTTGAACGCTTCAATGTAGGCGTTGTCCGTCGGTTCGCCGGGCCGGGAGAAATCCAGCGTCACGCCGTTGGTGTAGGCCCATAGGTCCAGGTCCCGGCTGATGAACTCGGAGCCCTGGTCGACCCGGATTGTCCTTGGATAGCCGACGACGGCGCAGGTCATCTCAAGGGTCTGAACGACGTCCTCACCGCGGTAGCTGAAGCGGGGATCGAGCACCGGAAAGAACCGGGAAACGTGTCGATCACCGTTAGCACGCGGTGTGTTTCGGCGTGGAATAAGGGCTCTGACTCATATTCCGTGCAGAATTGACAGGACAGGGCGCGGACTGTTGGATTCCTGCTGATGGTTAGTGGGGAGGAATGTCAGTGGTCGCAAAGGCATGGGACAGCAGCCTGTCGTTACCGGGACTAATCGTTGAAGGCAGGGCCATCGTCGAGGGCATGGTGCGGATGTCCGGTCGACTGGCCGCATCGCAAGGGATCTGCCCGGATTGCGGCACGCCGTCGGGATCGCGCCACAGCACGTACGATCGCACGCTGACAGATTTGCCGATCAGCGGTGCCAGAGTTGAGCTCCGGCTCAAGGTGCGGCGCTTGCGGTGCAACCATGCGCCATGCCCGCGCACGACCTTCAGTGAACCGTTGCCACCAGCGTTCGCCCGCCGATATGGCCGGCGGGTCGGGCGTTGCGAGGCACTGCTGCATGCGGTGGCGGTCGCGCTGGGCGGCAGACCGGGCGCGCGGATGATGGCGCGTCTGGCGGTGCCGTGGTCGCGCGACACGATGTTGCGTGTTCTGCGTCATGGCGATCCGATGGCCGAACCTGCGCCACCCCCGCGGGTCATCGGCATCGATGACTTCGCCTGGCGGCGCGGGCACACCTACGGCACGATCATCGTCGATCTGGAGCGCCGCCAGGTCATCGACCTGCTGCCCGACCGGCAACGCGAGACCGTCGTGGCGTGGCTGCAGGAGAACCCGCAAGTTGCGACCATTTGCCGGGATCGTGGCGCAGGCTATGTCGCCGCGGCAACCGAGGCGGCACCACAGGCGCAACAGGTCGCCGACCGCTGGCATCTCTTCGAAAACGCATCGGCAGCCTTTTTGGCAGCAGTGCGCATGGAAATGCCTGGCTTGCGCCGGATCTTGGCGCCATCCGGGCCGGTCGATCCCGCAACCCTGACCCGTGCCGAACGCCTGCAGTGGGACGGCGCGCAGATCCGTGAGGCACTCAACCGGCAGATCCTGGATCTGGCCAGCCAAGGCACGCCGATCAGGGTCATGGCGCACACCACCGGCGTGTCGCGCCAGACCATCCGCAAAATCCTGCGTGGCCAGCGTCACGATACCTTTCGTAGCCGGGAGAGTTCGCTTGATGCCTGGTCGCTCATACTCGAGGCAGAATGGAGCGCCGGATGCAGGGTGGGCGCAGAGCTGTGGCGGCGACTGAAGGCATCGGGCTTTGCCGGTTCGCTGCGCGTGGTCAGCGAATGGGCCACCCGCCGGCGGCGCGACGAAAAACTCGGCCACGCCGTCGGCGCCGCAATGAGCGCACGCACCATTGCCCGTAGCATGACGACCGAACGCGGCACCGGATCGGCCCAGACGGCGATGATCAACGCTGTGGTCGAGCGGGCCGTGCCCGCGCTGGTCGTGGCACGTGACGTTCTCGACCGTTTCCACGCGATGATGCGCTCGAAGGACGAGGCCCGCCTCGATCCGTGGATCGCCAAGGCCGCCAGCACCAAGCTCGCTGCCTTCGCAGCAGGCGTGGAGGCCGACAAGGATGCCGTGGCCGCTGCCATTTCCAGCCCTTGGTCCAGCGGACAGGTCGAAGGGAACGTCAACCGCCTCAAGTTGATAAAACGGCAAATGTACGGGCGCGCGAAGATCGACCTGCTCAAGGCCAGAGTTATGGCGCCAGCATGACCAGAATTGCACGGAATATGAGTCAGAGCCGAATAAGGACCCCGTTGGCGGGGTGATCGGCGTCTAAAAGGGGCTCTGACTCATATTCCGTGCAGAATTGACAGGACAGGGCGCGGACTGTTGGATTCCTGCTGATGGTTAGTGGGGAGGAATGTCAGTGGTCGCAAAGGCATGGGACAGCAGCCTGTCGTTACCGGGACTAATCGTTGAAGGCAGGGCCATCGTCGAGGGCATGGTGCGGATGTCCGGTCGACTGGCCGCATCGCAAGGGATCTGCCCGGATTGCGGCACGCCGTCGGGATCGCGCCACAGCACGTACGATCGCACGCTGACAGATTTGCCGATCAGCGGTGCCAGAGTTGAGCTCCGGCTCAAGGTGCGGCGCTTGCGGTGCAACCATGCGCCATGCCCGCGCACGACCTTCAGTGAACCGTTGCCACCAGCGTTCGCCCGCCGATATGGCCGGCGGGTCGGGCGTTGCGAGGCACTGCTGCATGCGGTGGCGGTCGCGCTGGGCGGCAGACCGGGCGCGCGGATGATGGCGCGTCTGGCGGTGCCGTGGTCGCGCGACACGATGTTGCGTGTTCTGCGTCATGGCGATCCGATGGCCGAACCTGCGCCACCCCCGCGGGTCATCGGCATCGATGACTTCGCCTGGCGGCGCGGGCACACCTACGGCACGATCATCGTCGATCTGGAGCGCCGCCAGGTCATCGACCTGCTGCCCGACCGGCAACGCGAGACCGTCGTGGCGTGGCTGCAGGAGAACCCGCAAGTTGCGACCATTTGCCGGGATCGTGGCGCAGGCTATGTCGCCGCGGCAACCGAGGCGGCACCACAGGCGCAACAGGTCGCCGACCGCTGGCATCTCTTCGAAAACGCATCGGCAGCCTTTTTGGCAGCAGTGCGCATGGAAATGCCTGGCTTGCGCCGGATCTTGGCGCCATCCGGGCCGGTCGATCCCGCAACCCTGACCCGTGCCGAACGCCTGCAGTGGGACGGCGCGCAGATCCGTGAGGCACTCAACCGGCAGATCCTGGATCTGGCCAGCCAAGGCACGCCGATCAGGGTCATGGCGCACACCACCGGCGTGTCGCGCCAGACCATCCGCAAAATCCTGCGTGGCCAGCGTCACGATACCTTTCGTAGCCGGGAGAGTTCGCTTGATGCCTGGTCGCTCATACTCGAGGCAGAATGGAGCGCCGGATGCAGGGTGGGCGCAGAGCTGTGGCGGCGACTGAAGGCATCGGGCTTTGCCGGTTCGCTGCGCGTGGTCAGCGAATGGGCCACCCGCCGGCGGCGCGACGAAAAACTCGGCCACGCCGTCGGCGCCGCAATGAGCGCACGCACCATTGCCCGTAGCATGACGACCGAACGCGGCACCGGATCGGCCCAGACGGCGATGATCAACGCTGTGGTCGAGCGGGCCGTGCCCGCGCTGGTCGTGGCACGTGACGTTCTCGACCGTTTCCACGCGATGATGCGCTCGAAGGACGAGGCCCGCCTCGATCCGTGGATCGCCAAGGCCGCCAGCACCAAGCTCGCTGCCTTCGCAGCAGGCGTGGAGGCCGACAAGGATGCCGTGGCCGCTGCCATTTCCAGCCCTTGGTCCAGCGGACAGGTCGAAGGGAACGTCAACCGCCTCAAGTTGATAAAACGGCAAATGTACGGGCGCGCGAAGATCGACCTGCTCAAGGCCAGAGTTATGGCGCCAGCATGACCAGAATTGCACGGAATATGAGTCAGAGCCTAAAAGGGACCCCGGCGACGAGGGGTTCACAATGGCCTTCATGGAAGACATGGGGGGCCTGATCGAGGATGCTGGTCGTGGAGACAGTCGCGAAGATCCGCCGCGCGTATTTCGTTCAGAAGAATCCGATCAAGGCGATCTGCCGGGAGCTTGGGCTTTCACGCAAAGTTGTCCGGAAGGTGATCCGGTCGAACGAGACGGAGTTCCATTACAACCGGGAGAGTTGGTCGGAGCCGAAGATCGCGCCGTGGCTGTCCCCCGTCAGCACCAATGGCACAGATTTGAGGTTGCGATTTAAGGAGGGTTGGGGCTTCGTCGTAGTGACGAAGGAACGAAGATGAAGGCCCAACATTCCTTGCAAAAGTCGCCGGCCAAGGCCCCTGCGGAAGCGGTGGTAAAAGACATTCGTCGCCAGACTCGTCGGCATTTCTCTGCCGAGGACAAGATCCGTATCGTGCTCGACGGCCTGCGCGGCGAAGATAGCATTGCCGAGCTGTGCCGCAAGGAAGGCATTGCCCAGAGCCTGTATTACACCTGGTCCAAGGAGTTCATGGAGGCCGGGAAGCGCCGCCTGGCCGGTGACACTGCCCGTGCCGCAACCACCGGCGAAGTGCAGGACCTGCGCCGTGAAGCCCGTGCCCTGAAGGAATGCGTGGCCGACCTGACACTCGAAAATCGCTTGCTCAAAAAAGCATGATCGCGGATGGGGAGGACGACGCATGAGGTATCCAGCATCCGAAAAGCTCGAGATCATCCGGATCGTCGAGCAATCGCACTTGCCCACCAAGCGCACGCTGGACCAGCTCGGCATTGCCCGCCGGACCTTTTACCGCTGGTATGACCGCTACCTCGACGGCGGCCCCGAGGCGCTGGCAGACCGGCCATCAGCACCAAGCCGCGTGTGGAACCGTATCCCCGATGCGATCCACGATCAGATCATCGAACTGGCTTTGGAACAGTCCGAGCTGTCACCCCGGGAACTGGCGGTGCGCTTTACCGACGAACGGCGCTATTATGTATCGGAAGCAACGGTTTACCGCCTCTTGAAGGCCCACGACCTGATCGCCAGCCCCGCGTTCGTCGTGGTGAAGGCTGCCGACGCCTTCCACACCAAGACCACCCGGCCCAACGAGATGTGGCAGACCGACTTTACCTACTTCAAGATCATCGGCTGGGGCTGGATGTATCTGTCGACCGTGCTCGGCGACTTCAGCCGCTACATCATCGCGTGGAAGCTCTGCACCAACATGCGGGCCGAGGATGTGACCGACACGCTCGACATGGCGTTGCAGGCCTCAGGCTGTGATCAGGCCCGCGTCCTGCACAAGCCCAGGCTGCTCAGCGATAACGGACCAAGTTAACATCGCCGAAGAACTGGCGGAATACATCGAGGCCAACGCGATGAGCCATGTGCGCAGTGCGCCGTGTCACCCCCAAACACAAGGCAAGATCGAGCGCTGGCATCAGACGCTCAAGAACCGCATCCTATTGGAAAACTACTTCCTGCCCGGCGACCTCGAAACTCAGATCGAGGCCTTCGTCGAACACTATAATCACCGCCGATACCACGAAAGCCTCAGCAACGTGACGCCTGCCGACGCCTACTTCGGCAGGGCACAAGCCATCCTCCAACAGCGCGAAAGGATCAAGCAACAAACCATCGAACATCGCCGCTTGCAACACCGCAAGCTCGCCGCATAACATCAACCGACAGACGAGGACTGCACTCCGCTAATTTACGCCGCGAGTTGTGCAGAATGTTCTGACGACGGACAATCATCAGCAACCCTGCGCCGAATAGTGCGGGGTAAATCTGAAACGCGTGGCCCCAAGCGCCGAAGTCATATCCGGCGTTTTCCCGCACGATTACCCCGGAAGCCACGGCGAGTTCGTCGTCGAGAAATTCCAGCGGTCGATCGGAGACGGCGACCAGCAATACGGAACAGCCGGAACGGACGAGATGCTCCATGTAGGGCAGGACGTGCGGCTTAAGCCTGCCGGCCGGCGCATGCGCGACGAGAACGGCAGCGTCGCCGCCAGAAGGGAAAGACATTTCCTTTACGATGACGTGGCGCGCTTCGCCCGATGCCGTAGCCGAATATCCAGCGCCCGACCCTTTGCACAATCTGCCCTCAGCGCGACCATGAAGGACATAATGAACGATCGGATTCATTCCCGATGACACTACATCGGGGTAGGTTGTCAGATAAAAGTGAGTATCAAAGTTCGGACCGGGATTTCGACCTTCTTCGTGCCCATGCCGCATATAATGATAAAATGCGGTATCGCCGGCAGCTGGAACATCCGGATATATTCGCTCATACCAATCCGCGTTGAAGATTCCCGCCTTCTTGTTTTCCTCAGTCATAATTACGCTTTTCAGGCGCTCAATGCGCCTTCTGGTTTTTCTGCGCTCTTGACCCCCGGAGCCAAATATGAATCGCTCAATGTGATTGTAGACGCTCACTTGAGAATATCCCGAATATCTATGCTTTAACGCTGGTTATTAATCAGTGACGAAACCAATCGAGCCCCTAACCAACGTCTTGACATTTTACCGTAATCAGTCACGTCTTCTCCCAAATATCGACTACGACGCACACGGCCATCCACAATAGATATTGGCTTACGTAAATGTAGCCTGCCTAGAACCTCATCTGACATGGCAGGTGTGTAATAAATACAACCTTCAAAATAATAATGAGTGACCTGAGACCAGCGCGTTAAGGCGGGATTGCTTTGATGACAACCGCCGTGCAGCAGGTTTGCGCTCCAAATGAGCGCCTGGCCTTTGCGAGCGAGAAAGACCTCTTCCTGCGAGCCGTACGCCTCCCGCATCGCTCGCCACGCCGGCTCATACGGGTCCTGTGCCGAACGCGGATTGGTTCCAAATCCTCTGCGCCCAACCATCGCGTTTGTCAGGATAGGCCAGCGGTGTGAGCCTGGATAGTAGAATAGCGGGCCCGCATCCCGACTAATGTCTTCCATTGCGAGCCAGACGCCACACATGAAACGCTCAGGCAGACTGGAGAAATGGACCGAGTCTGAATGGCCTTCCTGCTGGGTTCCAACAGGGAAGTTGAGCGTTTGGAACGGAAAAGGTGCGCGGCCGTACAGCTTGCCCAGCAAATCGAGCACGATCTGGTTTGCGGCGATTGCGCGGACATCCTCGTCAAATGTCCAAGCATCCTGGATCCGGCGATCCCCCAGTGACTTATCGGCCGTAGGATCGCTTAAATCGATACCAAACCGAGGCGCCAGACGGTGCTGAATGCGGGCAACGCGGCCATCCAAATCCGGATCTGGAAAGTCGAAAACTGCATAACCCAGCTCGTGCAGATCATGCGCGATCCGACGCTCGTCATCCGTCAGGTCCAACTCGGCGATCAGCCTGTTGAACAACGGGGATTCGACCAGCGGGATACCAGGAAAGAGATTGTCCAAGCGCGTTCGGCTCCCGATTTCGTTGACGTCAATCAACCCTAGCTATCGTCGGATGCGATAGAAATACTGGTCTTTAAGCAGGCGCATCGCACGTTGCCAACCGCCCTGCCCGCGTCGGACTTGATCCAAAATAGCGCGAAAATCGTGGCGAGTCGTTCCACGATCATCGAGATTGCGATAAATTTCCCAAAACACGTCTATCCCCAGCACCGCCGGCATCCGCCAAGCGCCGTGGTAACCAAAACTCGTGGACAAGTCGCCAGCACGCTCGGTGGAGAACAGGTCAGCGACGGTGCGGGAGGCAAATCGCATCCCGCTATTCTCGAGCCAGGGGCGATTGACGCGACCGATCGCAATGTCCTCCGGATGGCAGTGCTTGAAGCCGGGGTCGCGGCACAGTTTCATCAACCGAAGACTGCGCAGCGAGAAGCCGCCATTTCCGACATCGTGCCCATCGGCGAACTGCGGCCAACTCGCGCCGATATAATCATACTCAAGAAACTCTGAACGCCACCGCGTCGCATCCAGCACGTGTCCATCCCATTGGGTAACCAAACAATGCGTCGTCTCGATCTGGTCTACCAGCTCTTCCAACAAGAAGCGGGAATAGGCGCTGGACGTGCCAATCCGGCCGACCGGCACCACAGAAATAGCCAAGCCATCCAACTGGACAGGGGCGTCGGTAAAGAGCTTACACGCGGCAAAATCCACCTGCTCCATACTGGCTTGCAACGATCGGATGGTCGCCTCGACATTGACCGAGCTTGCCGCACATAGCGTTACTTGCGGAAGCGACAGCCGCCGCGAAACGATTCCGCTGCCCACCACGTCAAATCGCAACCATGAACTGCTCGCTCTGTCGGCTCAGTTCGGGATGGTGATAAGGATCGACGACCCGATCGGTCCCGCACAGGAGCTTGAGCGATGCAAGCTCGCGGGCAAACCGGGCAGCGCCGGCGGGATCTCGATCGAATCCGCGGGATGCCGATTCATGATGAACAAGCGTGGCCCGCGGTTCATAGAGCGATTGCCAACCCCACCCATTGAGCCGGATACACAGATCGACATCGTTGAACGCAACCGGGAAATCTGTCTGATTCAACCCGCCGACTGCCAAGAATTTTTCACGCTCCACCACCATGCAGGCGCCTGTCACTGCCGTCACGAATTGCGGCAAGTTGTGGCGATGAAAATAACCCGCATCTTGCGGCCGCAAAAATCGATGCGCATGCGCCGCTGCATCGGCAATACCGATGACGACCCCGGCATGCTGGATCCGGCCATCAGGATAAAGCAGCCGCGCGCCAACCGCGCCCACCTCTGGCCGGAGCGCCTGTATGGCAAGCGTCGTGAGCCAGCCCGGCTCGATCGCTTCGACGTCATTGTTCAGCAGACAGAGCAGGCGCCCCTGTGCCTCCTCCGCAGCCCTGTTGTTAATAGCGGAATAATTGAAGGCGCCGCCATGTCTCAACACCCGGCAGGACCCCGTGAGCGAAGCTAGGTAATCCAACGTCTCCGGGTCGTCGCTGTCATTGTCGACGACGATAATCTCGAGTGCCGGATAGCCCGACGCGAAGACGCCTTCAATGCACGCACGCAAAAGGCCGACGCGATTACGCGTGGGGATAACTACCGACAGCGTCGGCAGCATCGCGCCTGTGGTCAGCGGCGGCAGTGGCAGGCGCGGCATCGGCCGAAAGCGGCGATGATGCAACATTTGTGGAAGGTGTAACGGCACGCCGCTCGATATCATGCCGATAATCAGGCGTGTTTTCCAATCACTACATTCAGCAACGGCTTCAAGGTCCGATCTGTTTGCATGAACCGCACAAGCTCCAGAAACATAATCGAAATGTGCGAAAAGTTCGGCATTCCAATTAGGTTTGAAATGCGGCGCATATCGTTGGCGGCCGTTGTCCAGATCGTCATCGGCATAGATGATGCGAGCATCAGCGCTGCTAATCGCACGACGATAGGCTGCTATTGCGCCTTCACTGATCGTATCACCTGGTTCGATCAGCAGCAGCCATGGGCGACCGCTCCAGTCGATCATGCGGGCAACCTCGGTCAGCGACGGCGTCTCAGCGGAGCCGACCTCATACAGCGTCGCGCCCTGTGCCAATACCGAATGACGCGTTGCGGCGACCAATTCTGCAGCAGTGCCGGGGGGCGCGTTGACCAAGACAATGATAGGCGTCTGGCTATCCGATGGCGCGCTAGCGGGGACCCTAGCCGAGGATCGGCGGTGCCAGAGGCGATAAGCGTTTCGCGACCTGCCAAGCAGCGCTGCAAACAACGCCCTTGATCGAACTCGCTTGCCGAGGATCCGCCACTTCAACGCGACTAAGTAGGCGGACGGATTGTGTAGCAGTGCGTCGATATGAACTGAGGCGACCAATAAAGCCTCGACGGTTATCGCCCGCCAATAGCGCGATCCTTGCTCCTGTTTCACGGTAAATCGGCTATCATTTTTCAGAACGATAACAACACAAATCAAGCAACGATCACAGGGAGGGCTTCGCAACGTGATGTACAAAATCCTTTGGAAGCGGGAAAGCGGATACTGCCAAACGCTGCACGGTTCGTCGCTCGAATCGACGACTTGGCGGGACATCTGGCGACGGCACGCAGCGGCCATTGACGCGCAGGGTCTCCCTATGCGACCAGCACCGTGGAACGCGGGTGTAGCTCAATGGCAGAGCAGAAGCTTCCCAAGCTTACGACGAGGGTTCGATTCCCTTCACCCGCTCCAAGGCGATGAGCCGCAAGCTGTTGACCGAAAGCGGGCTCAGCATTGCCGAGCTGGCGCTGATCCCCGGCTTTGCCAACCAGTCGCACTTCACCGCCGCGTTCAGCAAGGCGATGGACATGCCGCCAGCGCGCTATCGCCAGACATCGACGGCTTAGGGCTGGAGGTGAGGGGTTGGCGGTTCGGGATGCCGCCAGCTCAACCTCCTCCCCCGCCAGGGGGAGGGGGACCAGCGAAGCTGGTGGAGGGGGAGGACGCCGTTGGGTCGCCCGTGCGTCCTCCCCCTCCGTCGCTGGCGCGACACCTCCCCCAGGCGGGGGAGGATGTTGACGCTAACCGCCCATCACGAGCAACTATTGGCCTGCGCCAGCAGCCCGGCTCGATTGCCGCGCAGATCAGCACCGTCGCGCGCCACCGGCTCCGGCCCCTGACCCAGCCCCTGCCACAGCGCGCGGTTGAACGCGGCGGTGTCCAGCTTGTCCTCGGTGCTGAAATCCTGGCCCTTCATCGCCGCCGCCCACCAGCCTGAGCTGCGCAGCGGGCACGACGACAGCGTCGCGGTCTTCGGCGCGAAGCGATCGGCCGGGATCGGCAACTGCGTTGTCTTCAGCACGTCCGCCGCGGTCGCGCGGAACGCCCAACCGCTTTGCGCGGGGTCGAACAAATCGGCCATCGGCACCGCCAGGCCATCGTTGAGCCCCAGCGGCTTCAGCCCGAGCACCGCCTCGATCGTGCGCAGCACGTTGATCGTGGTGTAGCGCGTCGACACCAACGCGCCGTGGCGGACATAAGGCCCGACGACAAAGGCGATGCTGCGCCGCGCATCGACATGGTCGGCGCCATTCTGGGCATCGTCCTCGATCACGAAGACGAGCGTCGAGCCTGCGACCTTGCTGGCCGCGATCCGCTCGATCACCAGGCCGAGCGAATAGTCGTTATCGGCCATTTCGGTCTCGACCGTGTTCACCCCGTCAATCGCCTGCTCGAAGTCGCCGAAGTGATCGTGGCTCAAGCGGAGCAGAGTCAGTGCGGGCACCGTGCCGGCCGCGTCCGCCGCGTCAAACTCCCGCTGCCATTCGAGCACGCGCCAGTAATCGGCAAGCTTCTGGTCGAAGCCGCGGAAATAGGGGTCGCTGCGGCTGGCGAGCAGCTTGTCGCCGGGCGTGTAGATGCGGACATGGTCCTTGAACGGCTCGCGCACCACCGGCACCGCGCCGGGCTTGCCGACATCATAGACCGAGGCATCGGCAAAGCCGTAATTGCGCACGCTGAGCCCTGCGCGGATCGCCGCATCCCACAAAAAGCCCTGGTTGGGCTTGTCATCATCGTCAGGGTCGGGCGCCGTCAGCAGCGCCGGCCCCGGCAGCAAATCGGGATCGGTCGACAGCGCCGGGTTGGTCGCGTGGCGTTCGGCCGGAGTCTGCTGGGTATAAACGAACCGATCGGCTTCTTCCGCTTCATAGCCCAGCCCGCGCTGCGCATAATTCACCGGCGCGGTCTTCTCGAGCAAATCGGTCACGCGCGCCGCGGTCGACCAAGTCCAGCCGGTCGAGGACTGCTCGCCCGAATCGTAGAAATTGTCGAGCGTGACGAACTGCTCGGCGAGGCGGTGGTGGTTGGGCGACAGCGACCGGCCGAGGATCGCCAGATGCGGATCGCCATTGCCCTGCGCCAGATCACCGAGCACCTGATCATAGGTCCGGTTTTCCTTGATGATGAAGACGACGTGGCGGATTTTGGCGCGGATCGCGGCCATTTGGGCATTCGCCGCCGCGCGCTCGGCATCGGCATGCAAGCCGATATTGTTTGCGACCTGCACGCTCAGCTTGGAAAGCCCGGCAGTGCCGGGCAGCGGGAAGCTGAGCAGCCCCGCTTTTTCGAGCTGGAAGATATATTGGTTGGCCGCGCCGCACGCATTAGGCTGGCCACGATAGATCGCCAGCCGGGGCGCGCAGCCCTGCGGATTGGCGCCGGGGGGCGATTTGCGGTTGACGACGAAGAGTCGCTTGCCGGTCGCATCGGTCGCAACCGCGCTCGGATACCAGCCGGTCGGAATCACCGCTGACACGGTGGCGCCACCGGCAGACGGCGCGACGAGCGCGACCGCATTGATGCCGCCCAGCGTAACGAGCAGCCTTTTGTCGGGCAGTTGCGCCAGGCCATTGGGATTGAGCCCCTTGCCGAGCTTCGTATGCTCGCCAAGCGCCTCAGGCAGCGTCAGCCGCGGCTCGGCGGCGAGGCGTCCCGCGCTGGTGTCGATGATCGCCAGGCGATCGGCATTGTCCTCGGTGGCGAACAGGCGATGCGCGGCGGCATCGGCCAACAGCGCGGTCGGCTCGCCAATGGTCGCGATGCGCGCGGCGACGCCGATCTTGTCCACGCCCACCGAAAGCGCGACCACTTGCCGGTCGCGCGGCGCCGATACCCAGGCGCGGGTCGCGCTGGTCCACAGGATCGACAGCGGGTTCTCGCCGCCCGCGACGCCCGACTTGGCGGGGTCGATCTTGCCGGGCCGCAGGTCCTGCTCGACGATCACCGTGCCCTTGGCGAGATCGATCAGGCTGACCGAGTCGTTGTAATAATTGGCGACCAGCGCGCGCGTGCTATCGGGGCTCACCGCGACGCCCGCTGCCTGCGGTGCAACCTCCGCCCCCAGCCCCGCCTTGTGGCCAAGCTTGACGACCGCGCTTTCGGCGAAGCCGCTCGCGCCGCGTGCATAGACATGGACGCTGTCGTCGACCCCGCCGCCGACGATGAAGCCGCTGCCATCGGGCTTCCAGGCGATGCCGCTATAGCTGTTGGGCAAGGTCAGCGACTGGACGAGGTGGCCGCCCGTCGCATCGATCGCGTAGCGGAAGATATATTGCCCCGATTGCGCGAACACGAGCTTGCCGTCAGGGCCGTTGAAGCGGTTGAAGCCGCTGGTCAGCACCAGCATCTCGTGCTTGTCGGGGCTGACCGCGATCGCTGCCGCGCCATCGGCGACATAGTTGGGAAACGGTCCGGTATGCGCGACCAGCGGCTCGAATTTGGCGCCCGGCGCGGCGAGTGGCGTAATCACCTGGCCCGTGGGCAACGCATCCTGCGCGATGATCGGGGTAGCTGCGCCCGCTGAAACCAAAACTGCGGCACCGGCAAGAAATCGACGCAAGCTGGCCATGTTTTTCCCCTCAATTGCCGCCATTTTCGCGGTCCCTACGTCGACAATATGGCAGTTACGCGCACCAGCAAAGGCCTTGGCGCGACCCCGCCCCCTGCCAAATCGTAACGCGGACGGGCAATGGCACGAATAGACAGTCATGAACGCGCCCCGCCCCTTCTGCTTCCGCCTCGCCCCGGCGACCCTGGCGCCCGTCGCCATCGCCGTGCCGCGCCTGGGCGATGCGCAAGCCGAGGCGCTGGCGGTGCTGGTGCCGCTGCTCGGCTGTGGCGAGGAAGCCGCCGCGCTCGCCTTTGACGGGCTGGCCGACGCCGCCGACGACGATCTCGCCGCCCCCGCCCTCGCGCTGATTGCCGACGAGGAGCGGGTCCACGAACAGCTGCTATCCGCGCTTGCCGCCGCGCTGCCGCCGACCGACCGCCAGCCGCAACTGATGCGAGCGGCGCGACGCTTTCACATCGATCTTGGCCGGGGCAGCGGCGCGGAGCATCTCGCGCGGATCGCCGGCATCGATGCCGCGGTCTGCACGATCCTCAGCCGCATGCTCCGCCCCGACGCCGCGATCGGTGCCGACCCGGTGACGCGCGCGCTGTTCGGCCGCATCCACCGCGACGAAGCGCGCCATGTCCGCGTCTCCCGCACGCTAGCGCGGTCGCTCGGCAGTGCGCGCGCCAATGCCGATGTCGCCGCCGGTGCGCGAGAAGCGTTGGCCGGGGTGCTTGGCCTCGCCGGCGCAGCATTCGACACGCTCGGCGTCGACCCTGATGCGCTGCTCCGCGATATTGGTCGCCTGCCTGACGGGTTGTTCGCGGCATGAGCGCGCCGTGGACCAGCACCCGGACGCTCGCGGTGCTCGGCACCGGCGCGGCATTGCCCGGCGAGGCGATCTCGACCGAAGCGCTCGTCGATCGGATTACCACGCGCTTCGGCTTCCGCCAGGCGCGCACCGCGCTGGCGGTTGCCCAGCGCATGGGAATTAAGCAGCGCCACATCTCCCGCGCGTTCGATGCCGCGCGTGAGACAGCGCTGTCCGGTCAGAGCAACCCCGCGCTTGCCGCCGACGCCGTGCGTGCGGCGCTTGCAGCAGCGGGGCTATCGATCGGCGATGTCGGCTATCTGATCGGCCACACGACGACGCCGCACCGGCTGCTGCCGGGCAATATCGCCGACGTCGCTGACCTGCTTGGCTATGGCGGCCCGCACATCGAGCTGCGCCAGGCGTGCACCGGCTTTGCCAATGCGCTGATGGTCGCGACCGGGCTGATCGCCACTGCGCCCGGCCGACCGGTGGTGATCGTCGGCTCCGAAACCGGATCGCTGTTCTTTGACCCCAGCGCGCTCGGCCAGGACCCCGGCCAGATCGTCAACCTCGTGCAGATGGGCGACGGCGCCGGCGCGATCGTGCTGGCGGGCACAACGGCAGCGCGACGGGGCGGCACGATCGACAGCGCATGGTTCGGCTCGATCGGGCTCGACCGCGCGCCCGGCATCAGCCTGGAGCAGGGCGCGCGCCACTTCGACCATGATTACGCACCGATCCGCGCAACTGGGCACCGATTGTTCGAGGCTGGCACCGAAACCGCCGCCGCGCTCGGTCACGACATCAACGGCGCCGACTGGATCATCCCGCATCAGGTCAGCGGCCGCATCGGCGAGCAGGTGGCAGCGCATCTCGGCTTCCCCGCCGCCCGCGCGTTCGTCAATGCCGATCAGCTCGGCAATACCGGATCTGCGGCGATCTGGCTGGCGCTGCACGCGCTGCGGGAGACCACGATCCGCACCGGCGAGCGTGCGCTGGTGCTGGGCGCGGAAGCATCGAAGCACATGTTCGGGGGGCTCGCCTATGTCCATGGCTGATCCGCTCGTCGCGGTCAGTGGCCTCGCCAAAAGCTATGCCGGCCGCGCCGTGGTCGCCGGCGTGACAATGACGGTCAATGCCGGCGAAATCGTCGGGCTGGTCGGCGCCAATGGCGGCGGCAAGACAACAACGCTCAGGATGATCGCCGGCCTGCTCCGCGCCGATGCCGGCAGCGGCACCGTGCTTGGCCAGCCAATCGGCACGGCGGATACGCAGCAACGCCGCCAGATCGGCTATATGGGCCAGAAGATCGCGCTTTACCCCGACCTGACCGTGATCGAGACCTTGCGCTTCCACGCCGCCGTCCACGGCCTCGCCCGTCCGGGCCAGGCGATCGACGGCGCGCTTGATCGCTACGGCATCGGCCGCGTCGCGCGACAACGCTGCGGCACGCTGTCAGGCGGCTGGGCGCGGCGGGTGCAATTCGCCGCGACCGCGCTCGCCGAGCCGCGCTTGCTGCTGCTCGACGAACCCACCGCCGGGCTCGACGTCGCGACGCGCCGCGACATCTGGCGCTGGATGGAGGAGTTCGCGCGCGCTGGCCATGGCGTCGTCATCAGCACGCACGACCTGAGCGAAGCCGAGCATTGCCCGTCGATCCTGCTCTATCACGGCGGCACCGCCCGCGCGCAGGCAACCCCCCGCGCGATTGCCGAGGCGGAAGGCGCGGTGTCGCTGGAAGCGGCCGTGCTCAGCATCGCCGATCGGGCAGCGGCGTGATGGGCGCGGGGCGTCGGATTGCGGCGGTCGCGTGGATCGAGCTTGTCCGCCTGACGCGCACGCGCATCGCGTTGACGCTGCTCCTCCTGGTGCCGGCGATGCAGGTGCTGCTGTTCGGCTATGCGATCCGCCCGGCCGCCGCGACGCTGACGGTGGCCATCGCGGCAGAGGCGCCCGCCGACGCGCGCACGCTGATCGATGCGCTCGGCAAAAGGGGTGATATCGTGCTGGTCGGCGGCGCGCGGCGCTCGGGCGAGGCGGAAGCAGCGGTCCGCCGGGGCGAGGCGCTGATCGGTGTCGAGCTGTACGAACAACCCTCCTTCGCCAACCCGACCGCGCATCCACGGGCGGCACGAATCGTGATCGACGCGAGCAACGCCACCCTGGTCGCCGCCGCCGTGCCGACGATCGAGAGCGCGTATTGGCAATCGCTCGCGCAACGCAACGATGTCGCCGATACCGGCCCCGGCTACAAGATTGAGCGGTTCTACAACGCCGATGCCCGCGCCGACTGGACTTTCCTCCCCGCGCTGATTGGGGTGACGGTGATGATCGCGATGATCATGCTCGGCACGCTCAGCCTGGCGCGCGAGCGCGAGGGCGGGACGTGGGAAGCACTGCTCGCCCTCCCCATCGCACCCGCCGAAGCACTGGCGGGCAAGCTGTTGCCTTATGTCGTCATCGGCACGCTGCAAGGCGCGCTGGTGTTGACGGCAGGCGTGTGGCTGTTCGACTTGCCGGCGCGCGGCGCCGTCGGCGCGCTCATCGCGCTGCTGCCGCTGTTCGCCGCCGCGCATCTGGTGCTCGGCTATGCGATTTCCGCCCGCGCCGCGACGCAGCTGGCCGCCCTGCAGGGCGCGGTGGCGTTTTATCTGCCGGCGATGCTGCTCTCGGGCTTCCTCTACCCGTTCGAGACGCTACCTGGCTGGGCGCAGGCGCTGGGCGACATTTTTCCGCTTACCCATTTCATTCAGGCGGCGCGGGGGGTGCTGCTGAAGGGCGATGATGCGCTGACCGTGTTTAGCCATGCGGGCCCGATCGCGCTGTTTTTGGCGGGAGCGCTGGCGCTGGCATTGGCGGCGCAAGCCAAGCGGCTGGACTGATGAATTCCTCTCCCGCCTGCGGGAGTTCGAGGTAAACAGTGCCCCGCACTGTTTAGGTCATGCCGGGGGCATGACCGACCCCGAACTCCCCTGCAAGCAGGAGCGAGGGGATTGAACCAAGATCGTTTGGACCGACCCTGTAACCTCTCCCCCTCCCCCCACGAATACCCAGCCATCGGACGCGTGACGCAATCGGGCGGCACCGCCGCACCGCAGGAGTTTGCCATGTCGCTCATCCGTTTCCTCGCCCCCGCCCTCGCCGTCACGACGATCGCCGCCGCCACCCCGGCGTCGGCCGCGGAAGTCCAGAAGTTCGATCGCGCCGCCTTCACCGCCGCCAAGGCCGCCGGCAAGCCGGTGCTCGTCGATGTGAAGGCGTGGTGGTGCCCGGTGTGCGGCTCGCAGAACCGCACGATCAAGGCCGCCGTCACCGGCAATCCGGCCTATGACAAGCTCGTCATTTTCGAGATCAATTACGACACCCAAAAGGCCGAGTGGCAAGCGCTCGGCGTCCACAAGCAAGGCACGCTGATCGGCTACAAGGGCAACAGCGAAGTCGGCCGCGTCGAGTTCAAGACCGACAAGGCCGTGATCAACGGCCTGCTCCAGACCGTGGCGAAATAACATGGCCGGCGAGACACTGAGTCCCGCGCTGGCCTTTGCGGCAGGCGCGCTCACCATTCTTTCCCCGTGCGTGCTGCCGCTGGTGCCGATCGTGCTGGGAAGTGCGGCGCAACGCCATCGGCTCGGGCCGCTGGCGCTGGCGACGGGCTTGGTCGTCTCGTTCACCGGGGTCGGTTTCGCGCTGGCGACAGTCGGCGCGGCGAGCGGCTTCGATGGCGACTGGGTCCGCGATTTCGGCGCCGCGCTGCTGCTCGCCGCCGGCATCGCCCTTCTCATTCCCAAGCTGCAATATTGGCTGCAATCGGTCGCCGCGCCGCTCGCCGCCTGGGCATCGAAGCGGCAGGACGGGCTGGAGCGATTCGGCCTGGCCGGCCAGTTCGGCATCGGCGTGCTGCTTGGCCTCGTGTGGAGCCCGTGCGTCGGCCCGACGCTCGGCGCCGCAACGGTGCTGGCGGCGCAAGGCAAGAATCTGGGCGCGGTTGCGCTGACGATGGCCGCGTTCGGTCTTGGCATCGCGACGGTGCTGATGGTGCTGGCGACCGCGACTCGGTCGCTGCTCCAGCGCTGGCGCGGGCGGCTGATGTCGGCCGGCTCGGGCGGCAAGCGCGTGCTCGGCACCCTGCTCGCGCTGGTCGGCGTGCTGATCATCACCGGCGGCGACCATTATGTCGAAGGCGTGCTCGTCAGCATCACGCCGGATTGGCTCGCGGACCTGACAACCTCGATCTGACAAAGGATTAACCTACATAAAGGCGTTGCGTGGGTTCAAAGGCCCGCATAGGCTGACAATCACCATGCAGCAGCGCCAAATTTCCCGCCCCATCGCTGCCGTCGCGCTTGTCGCGGCGGCAGTGCCCGTTCACGCTCAGGCCGTTGGCTATGATCCGGCTGGATCCGGCCCGATCATCGGCGCGATCCACTGGATCCAGGGGACGCTGCTCGGCACCGTCGCCACGGTGGCGGCCGTCATCGCGGTGGCGGTGGTCGGCTTCATGATGCTCACCGGCCGGATCAATTGGCGCTATGGCGTAACCGTTATCATCGGCTGCTTCGTGCTGTTCGGCGCGGCGAGCATCGTCGCCGGCATTCAGGCAGCGGCAACCGGGGGCTGATCGCCGGGATTAAAGGGAGCAGGCGCCGATCATGGAGAATCAGCTGTCACGCGATACGCTGTTCGTGGCGCTGACCCGTCCCGTCATGTTCGCCGGCGTGACCTATACGTTTTTCGTCATCAATTTCATCGTCTCGACCGAATTCTTCCTGATTTTCCGCTCGATCTGGGCGGTCGTATTCGCGCTTGTCGTCCACATCGCCGGTGTGCTTGGCTGCCTGCGCGAGCCGCGCATCTTCGACCTGTGGCTCACGCGCATCAGCACCTGCCCGCGGGTGCGCAATTATCGATACTGGCGATGCAACTCTTACCGCGCGTGACGACGCCCGCCGAGCTGTTCGAGCGCGAGAAGCCGGCCGGCAGCCGGCTGCCTTATGCGTACCATGTCGACGACACGATCGTTGCGCTGCGCGATGGCCGGCTGATGCTGGCGATCGGGCTCGGCGGCTTGCTGTTCGAAACCGCCGATACCGCCGACCTCAATTACCGCAAGGACATGCGCGACGCGATGCTGCGCGCGATCGCCTCGTCGCGGTTCGCGCTCTACCACCACATCATCCGCCGCCGCGTCCACCCGACCAGCGAGGGCACGTTCGCCGACGAGTTCAGCGGCCGCCTAGATGCTGCCTGGCAAGCCAAGCTCGCCGCGCGCGAGCTTTATGCGAACGAGCTGTTCCTCACCGTGATGCGCCGCCCGGCGCGCGGCGGCGCGGGCTTTGCCGACGCGATATCGCGCGCGCTCGGCCGCAATTTCAGTCGCGAGCAGCGCGAGGCCGAGCAGGCCGCCGAAGTGCGCGCGCTGGCGGCGGCGGGCGACCAGCTGATCGGTGCGCTGGCTGCCTATCAGCCGCGCGTGCTCAGCATCTACGAGACTGCCGACGGGCTGTTTTCGGAGCCGCTCGAATTCCTATCCGCGCTCTACAACGCCGATCTCAGGCCAGTGCGCGCCCCCAATGGCGATATTGGCGAATATCTGCCCTACAGGCGCGTCAGCTTCGGCGCCGACACGATCGAGCTTGGCGCGGTGCCCGGCATGGCGCCGAGCCTCGCCGCCATGGTGTCGGTCAAGGATTATCCGGCGCAGACCAGCCCCGGCATGCTCGACGACCTGCTGCGCGTGCCGAGCGAGATGGTGGTGACGCAGAGCTTCGCCTTTGTCGATCGCGCGCCGGGCCTCGCCCGCATGAACCACGCGCTGCGCCGCATGCGCGCGTCGGACGACGAGGCCTTCAGCCTGCGCGCCGAACTTGCCCAGGCCAAGGATGCGGTCGCCGCCGGCCGCGCGGCGTTCGGCGAGCATCACCTGACCATCATGGTGCGCGGCGCGACGCAGGCGGAAGTCGATGGCGGCGTCGCCGAGGTACAAGCATCACTGACCGATCTCGGCATGATCGCGGTGCGCGAGGATCTGGGGCTGGAACCGGCGTTCTGGGCACAATTCCCCGGCAATTTCCAGCATATCGCGCGCCGCGCTTTGGTCGGCTCGGCCAATTTCGCCAGCCTCGCCTCCAGCCATAATTTCGCGATGGGGCAGGCCGAGGGGAATTTCTGGGGCAGCGCGGTCACCTGCCTCGAGACGACTGCCGCCGGGCCTTATTATTTCAACTTCCACCAGGGCGATCTCGGCAATTTCACCGTCATCGGGCCATCGGGGTCGGGCAAGACGGTGCTCGTCAATTTCCTGCTGGCGCAGGCCCGCCGCTTTGCCCCGCGCATTATCTTCTTCGACAAGGATCGCGGCGCAGAGCTCTTCATCCGCGCGATCGGCGGCCATTATGACGTGCTGCGCCCCGGCATCCCGAGCGGCCTCAACCCGCTGCAGATGGAGGACACCGCCGAGAACCGCCGCTTCCTCAGCGAATGGATCGCGCGGCTGGCCCGCGTGCAGGACGACGCCGCGCTGACGCCTGCCGAAGCGCGCCTGATCAAGGATGCGGTCGACGCCAATTTCGTCGCGCCCCTGCCCTATCGCCGCTTGCGCAGCTTCGTCGAACTGCTGCGCGGTGATGCCCGCCCGCGCGCGCAGGACCTTTATGCGCGGCTCCGTCCCTGGTGGGGCGAGGGCGAGCATGCCTGGCTGTTCGACAATGAACGCGATGCGCTCGACTTGACCAGCGACACCGTCGGCTTCGACATGACGCGGCTGCTCGACGATCCCGTGCTGCGCACGCCGGCGATGATGTACCTCTTCCAGCGCGTCGACGAGCGGATCGACGGCACCCCCTCGATCATCGTCGTCGATGAAGGCTGGAAAGCGCTGGACGACGATGTCTTCGTCCAGCGCATCCGCGATTGGGAAAAAACCATCCGTAAACGCAACGGCATCGTCGGCTTCGTCACGCAAAATGCCGAGGACGCGCTGGCCAGCCGCATTTCGGGCGCGATCATCGAGCAATCGGCGACGCAGATCTTCACTGCCAATCCCAAGGCCAAGGCCGAGGATTATATCGAGGGCTTCGGCCTGACGCCGCATGAGTATGAGCTGGTCCGCACGCTGCCCGACAATGCCCACAGCGTGCTGATCAAGCATGGTCGCGACAGCGTCGTCGCGCGGCTCAACCTGTCGGGCGAGCGCGACCTGCTGACCATCTTGTCGGGCCGCGAGCGCACAGTGCGGCTGCTCGACGATATCCGCGCACGCACCGGCGATGATCCCGCGGCGTGGCTGCCCGAATTGCTGAAGGTGGCGTGATGGCGGCCTGCGCGCCCTTCGATCCCGCCGCGCCCTACACCGCCTCGGTGCTGGCATGGGTCGATTGCCAGGCCGATGGGCTGAGCGAAGGCGGCTTCCACGCTTTGGGGCCGGGCAGCGCGTTCGGCCTGGCGCTGACGGGGATGCTGACGATCTTCGTCGCGCTGATCGGCTATCGCCTGCTGCTCGGCGAGCGCTTCGACGCGCGCGACGGGGTGATGTCGGCGTTGCGCATCGGCCTGGTGCTGACCTTCGCAACGCAATGGGTCGCTTATCGCGCGGTCGTCTATGATACCGCGACGCAGGGCCCCGGCCAGATTGCGTCCGCCCTGCTCACCCCTGATAATGGCGCGGCATTCGGCGTTGGCGATCTTGCCGATCGCGTCGACGGCGTGTCGGCGGCCTTCGCCGACTTGCTGACACCGCCGCGCACCCCGGTCTCGACCCCGAGCCCCGCAGCAACGCCAACGCCCGGCGAGCCCACGCCGCTCGCGCAGCAGCAGCCGACGGCTCACGATCTGCCGGTCGAGGCACGCCAGCCGATCGCCTCGGCGGCGGGGTTGCTCGTCACCAGTACGCTCGCCGGGCTGGTGTCGGTGCGGATGGTGATCGCGCTGCTGCTCGCGCTCGGCCCCGGCTTCATTGCGGCGTTGCTGTTCGATCAGACGACCGGGCTGTTCACTGGCTGGGTGCGGGTGCTGGCCGGCGCGATCATCGGCGGCGCGGCGGCGCCGGTGGTGATCGCGATGGAGCTTTCCATCCTGGTGCCGCAAGTGCTGGCGCTGCGCGACCTCGTCGATGCGAGCGCGCCGGTCGGCGCCTTGCCGATCGAAATCCTGGCGACGACCAGCTTGTTCGCCCTCGTGATGCTCGCGGCTTTGCTCGCGGCGGCGCGGGTGGGGTTGGGCTTCCGCTTCGAATGGTCGCGGCTGAGCGATCTCGGCCGGGCGATGTCGGCGCGGATGGCATCATCGGCCAGCATCGCTCCGCCGGCGCTCGCCTTTGCCGGCGACAACACCGCCAGCAACGACCGCAGCCGGCCGCAACGCATTGCCGATGCGATGATCGCGATGGACCGCCGCGATCGCGAAACCGCCGCCACGCCCGGCATCGCCATCATCGATCGCCCGGCTGCAACGACGCAGCGCCTGGCTGACGAAGTCGCATCGCCGCTCGCGCAACCGCTCGGCCAGACCGGCCGCCGGCAAGCGCCGCGCGCCTCGCGCGCCGGGGCCAGAAGGGACGCCACAGGATGAACAAGCCGACCACGCCCAAGATCGATCGCCCCGCCTACCACAGCCGCATGGCGACCTGGGCCGAGGACGTGCAGGCCGCCGAGGCGCGCTCGCGCCGCACCGCGTGGATCGTCGCTGGCATCGCGACGACCATTGCGGCGCTGGAAGCGCTGGCGATCATCAGCCTGGCGCCGCTCAAGACCGTGGTGCCTTATACCGTGCTGGTCGATCGCACGACGGGCTTCACCCAGACGCTCGACGGCACGCATCCGCAGCTGATCAAGCCGCAATCGGCGCTGGTCCAGTCGATGCTCGCGCAATATGTAATCGCGCACGAGACGTTCGACCTCACCACAACGGCCGAACAGTATAAGAAAGTCTCGCTCTGGTCGGCCGGCGATGCCCGCACAGCCTATCTGTCGCTGATGCCGACGAGCAATCCGCAAAGCCCGCTCAACCTTTATCCCCGCACCGCGCTGGTCGCGACGACGATCGAGAGCGTGTCGATCACCGGCCCGCAAAGCGCGTCGGTGCGCTTCATTACCGATCGGCGCGATACGCCGTCGTCAGCAGCGGTGCGAAATTACTGGTCGGCGGAGCTGCGCTATCGCTTCACTGGCGAGCCGATGGATGTCGAAGACCGGCTTGAGAACCCACTCGGCTTCCAGGTCGTCTATTATCGCCGCGACCAGGAAGCGCCGCCAGCGGCGGCAGTATCCGGCCCGGCGGTCCCGCCCTCGACCGTCATCGGCGCAACGCCGGGCGCGGGTCAAGTCACGACGGTAACACCCCCCGGCGCACCGCTCGGCAGCACCCTCATCGGCCCGCGTCCGCAGCCGACGCCGGTGTCGCGCCCATTGGGCACGCCATGATGCACCGGCTCGCGATCGCCCTTGCCCTGTTGCTGCCTGCCTCGGCGCTCGCCGAAGTCGTGCCGCAACCCGGCGCGCGCGATCCGCGCATCCAGACGGTGATGTACGATCCGCAGGAAGTCGTTGCGCTGCACATCACGCCGGATATCGCAACGACGCTGTTCTTCTCGTCCGACGAGCGGATCGAGACGGTGACCTTGGGCGATCCCGGCAGCTGGTCGGTCCAGGTCGACCATCGCGCCGATACGCTGGTGGTGAAGCCGTCGGGCGGCGCCACCACCAACATGACGGTCATCACCGACCAGCATGTCTATAATTTCGCGCTTTACAGCACCAGCGGGCGCTATGGCGTCGCGCCTTATCTCGTCCGCTTCACCTATCCTGCGCCGGTCAGCGAGACCGCCACAGCGACCAAAACCCCCGGCCGCTATCGCCTGCGCGGCGCCCAAAACCTCTGGCCAAGCGCGATCAGCGATGACGGCACCGCAACCTCGATCCAATGGGCCGCCAGCCACGACCTCCCCGCTGTCTATAGCGAAGACGGCAAGCACAGCATGAGCCTGGTCAACGGTCTGATGCGCGACGGCACCTATGTGATTGACAGCGTCCATGACCGGCTGGTGTTCGTGCTCGGCCATGACCGTGCGACCGCGACGCGGCTGGGCGAGGGCAAGAAGAAATGAGCCTGGCGCCGACATCTTCGCCTGATCCGCGCGGCGCGCTGCCGGAGCGCGATCCGCGCCCGACCGTGGCCGTACCCCGCGATGCAGTGCCGCTGCCGGCTTTGATTGCACTCGGGGTGATCCTGACGCTTGGCTTGTTCCTATACCTGAACGGGCAGCGATTGGCGCAGTTGAAGGGCACCGGAGACGACGCGACCAGCAAAGCGGCCCGCGCGCCCACCCCGCCGCCACCGCTGATCGTGCCGCCGCCGCCCGAGCCGGTGATCATCACGCGCGAGGTGCCCGTGCCAGCGCCAAGCCCGAAACCCGCTCCCGTTGCGCCTGTCTACGTAGCGCGGCCGGTACCCGCTGCCCCGCCGCCGCCGGCCTTCGCACCGGTTTCGACGCCCAAGCCCGTGGCTGAAGGGACATCTCGACCGTCATTGGTCGTCGATCTCACCAGTGGTCAGGGTGCGGCGGTCAATGGCACTGGTGGGGCGGCGCCCGCCAACGCGAATGCCGCGGCCGGCGCCGACGCGGACGAAGCGGTGCGCGCGACGATCATCAAAGGGCGCGCCTCGATCATCCCGCAAGGCGCGATCATCGACGCAGTGCTGGAAACGCCGCTCAACTCCGACCGGCCGGGCTTGGCGCGCGCAATCGTCTCGCATGACGCGCGGGGTTTTGACGGAACCCGGGTGCTCATCCCGCGCGGCAGCCGGCTGATCGGCGAATTTCGCGCCTCGAACGCCCCCGGCTTGAGCCGCGTTCTCGTCACCTGGACGCGATTGATCCGCCCCGATGGCGTCGCCATCCGAATCGGCTCGCCGGCGACCGATACGCTGGGCGGCGCGGGCATCGCCGGCTCGGTCAACACCCATTTCTTTGAGCGCTTCGCCAGCGCCGCGTTGCAATCGGCCTTGGCAATCGGCGTCAATGTCGCGTCGCAAGTGCCGAATAATGGCAATAGTTCGATTTATCTCGGGTTGCCGGCGCAAGCGTCACAGCTCGGCCAGCAACTCATTCCCAACGTCAACCGCCCGCCGACGGTCAAGGTGCGCGAAGGCGCGCCGGTCGCGATCCTCGTCGCCCACGACCTGGATTTCGCGGGCACGCCGCCGCTGAAATAATGGCGCGCGCCAAACCTGCCGCCGCCAACATGAGCGAAGGCGCGCTTTCCTATCTCGACGTCTATCTCGCGCCGCTGCTGCCAATCCTGGCGCGTGCCGACGTGACCGACATCCTGATCAACCGGCCCGGCGAAATCTGGGTCGAGACGCTCGGCGGAGCGATGGAACGCATCGCCGATCACGCGATCGACGAGCAACGGCTCCGCCATCTCGCGCGCCAGATCGCCAGCCTCAATCACCAGGGGATCAGCCGCGAGCACCCGTTGCTCGCCGCGACGTTGCCTGATGGCGCGCGCGTGCAAGTCGTGGCGCCCCCGGCGACGCGGGGGCATATGGCGATCGCGATCCGCAAGCATGTGATGCCCGATTTGCGGCTCGGCGATTATGTGAGCGGCGGCGCTTTTGCGGAGACGCGCGTCAATATCGGCGCCGCGCCGCAATCCGCGCTTGCGCTTCCCGCCAGCGACAGCCCCGGCGCGGTCGCGAGTTTCCTCGCCGATCTGGTTCGCGAGCGGCGCAATGTGCTCATCTCGGGCGGCACCGCAACCGGCAAGACGACGTTCCTGAATGCACTGATCAAGGAAATCCCGGCGCAGGAGCGGCTGGTCCTGATCGAGGACACCGCCGAGCTCAGCATCGCCCACGACAATGTCGCTGCGCTGATCGCGACCAAAGGCGAACAGGGCGAAGCACTGGTGACGGCGGAGGATCTGCTCCAGGCCGCGCTGCGGATGCGGCCCGATCGCATCATCCTGGGCGAGCTGCGCGGGCGCGAGGCCTATACCTTCCTGCGCGCGGTCAACACCGGCCATCCGGGCTCGCTGTCGACGATCCACGCCGACAGCCCCGAAGGCGCGCTCGAACAGCTCGCGCTCATCGTGCTGCAATCGGGCACTCAGCTCCGCCGCGACGACATCCTCGATTATGCCCGCCAAGTGATCGACGTGATCGTCCAGCTCGAGCGGCGCGATGGCGAGCGCCGCATTGCCCGCGTGATGCTGACGCGCGGCTAAGCGGGCCTTTCCCGCGCCAGCGCGAGGAAGAGCGGCGAAGGGTTACGGCCAACTCGGCCGTTAAATTGGAGCGAAGGTAGAATTAAGCGTAGCGTTTCATCTGTCCGTCACTTGCCGCGGGCATGCTGACGTGACAGGTTTGTCGACCGGGGAGGGTAAGGGCATGGCGAGCGTGACTGCCGATGTGGAGGATGCGCCCACTGTAATGGTCGACGCCGACCCTGCCGCCAGGCCCCTTCCGCCAGCGGCGACGCTGCTCGCGGGCGCGAGCATGCTGACGCTGGCCGCCTGCGGCGGTGACGGCGGTGGATCGGGCGGCATTACAGCCGGTGGCGGCACCCCGACGCCCACCCCCACGCCGACCCCGGTCGCGCTTACCCAAACCCAATCCTCGCGTTTCCTGTCGCAAGCGGCGATCGGCTACAGCAAGACCGACATCACCAGCATTGCCGGGTCCACCTCCTTCGACGGCTGGATCACCAGCCAGTTCGCGATCGCGCGGCCTCAGAAATTCTGGGATTTCCTGATCGCCGGCGGCTACGACGCTGCCACCAACGTCAACACGACCAACGGCTATGAGCCGATGATCTGGTCGCAGCTGATGGGCAGCACCGACATCCTGCGCCAACGCGTCGGCCTGGCGTTGCTCAACCAGTGGGTCGTCAGCATCGACGGCTTTGCGAGCAGCTGGCGCGCCTTTGTGATGGCGGCATATCTCGACATTCTGTGGGACAATGCGTTCGGTAATTATCGCGACATCATGGAAGGCGTTTCAACCAGCGTCGCGATGGGGCTATACCTCACTTTCCTCGGCAGCATCAAGGCGAACCCGGCGACCGGCGCCATTCCCGATGAGAATTACGCGCGCGAGCTGATGCAGTTGTTCACGATCGGGCTCTACCAGCTCAATCAGGACGGCACACAGGTGCTGTCGGGCGGCAACCCAGTGCCGACCTACGCGCAGGATGACGTATCGCAAGGCGCGCGGGTGTGGACAGGCTACACCTATGCCAACACCGACAACACCACGCCGGCGCGGATGCGGCTGCCGATGATGATCAACGCCGCCAATCACGAAACTGGCGCGACGAGCTTCATCGGGATCAGCATCCCCGCCGGCAGCGATGGCGCCACAGCGCGCAAAATCGCGCTCGACGGGTTGTTCAACCACGCCAATCTGCCGCCGTTCGTGTCGAAACAGCTGATCCAGCACATGACCACGAGCAACCCCTCGCCCGCTTATGTCAGCCGGGTCGCGGCGGCGTTCATCAACAATGGCAGCGGCGTGCGCGGCGACATGAAAGCGGTGATCCGCGCGATCCTGACTGATGCCGAGGCGCGCGACGACACCCAGGTTAGCAGCACAAGCTCTGGCAAGCTGCGCGAGCCGGTCGTGCGACTGGTGCAATGGGCGAAGGCGTACAACGTCACCTCGCCAACCAACCAATGGCCGTTCGGCAATGTCTCGTCGATCGCCAATCGCATCGGCGAGAGCCCCGGCCATGCGCCGAGCGTGTTCAACTGGTTCCGCCCGGGCTACACGCCACCGGGCACGACCATTTCGTCGGGCGGGCTGGTCGCGCCCGAATTCCAGGTGACCAACGAACCGTCGGTCATCGCTTACGTCAATTACATGCAGCAAGTCATCGCCAACGGTGCCGGCGAGGCGAAGGCCGATTACTCGTCATTGACCGTGCTCGCGACCGACAGCCAGGCGCTGTTGAACGAGCTCAATCTGGTGCTCGCTGCCAACCAGATCAGTGCCGCGACGATCGCGCAGATGAAAGCGGCGCTCGACACCATTTCGATCGCGACCAGCGCCGGCATCAATAACCGCATCTATGCGGCGATCGTGCTGGTGATGGCATCGCCCGAATATCTCGTGTTGCGCTGAAGGGGAGACGGAACATGAGCAACGACGTTTCACGCCGCGCCTTCTTAAAGCGCGCTTCCGCCCTCTCGCTGGCGGGATCGGCGACCCCGTTCGTGATGAATCTGGCGGCGATCGGCGAGGCAGCGGCCGCGACCGCCAGCGATTACAAAGCGCTGGTCTGCGTGTTCCTCTATGGTGGAAACGACTACGCCAACACCTTGGCGCCGTATGACAACAGCCGATACGCAGTGTACGCCGCGCAGCGGACCGGGCTGAACTATACCCAGGCGCAGCTTGCCGCGACGGTGCTCAACCCCTCGGTCGCGCTGCCCGGCGGCGCGCAATATGCGCTGGCGCCTGAACTCGCCAAGCTGCTGCCGATCTTCAACGCCGGCAAGATGGCGGTGATGCTCAACCTGGGCACGCTCGTCCAACCGACGACCAAGGCGCAATATCAGGCGAAAAGCGTGCTGCTGCCGCCCAAGCTGCTCAGCCACAACGACCAGCAAAGCTATTGGCAAGCCTCCTCACCCGAAGGCGCAGCGTCAGGCTGGGGCGGGCGGATCGGCGATTTGCTGCAATCGGGCAATGGCACGTCGACGCTGACCTGCATCAACGCGGCGGGCAATGCGGTTTTTCTGACCGGCAAGGCCGCGGTACAATATGCGGTGACGCCATCGGGCCCGATCGCGCTCAATGCGCGCAACAGCCTGCAAGGCTCGACCCAGGCAGCGAGCGTGTTGACCTCGCTTATCAACGGCTCGCTGACCGGCAATCATCAGTTCGAAAGCGCGCTGGGCACGGTCGGCGGCCGCGCGCTCAACCTCTACACCCAGGTTTCCACCGCACTGGCCGGCGCCCAGGCGACGACGACGCCCTTCCCTGCCGCCGCAGACACCCAAAGCTCGCTCGGCGCGCAATTGCAGCTTGTCGCCAAGATGATTTCGGTCAGCCAGCAGCTCGGCGCCAAGCGGCAAGTGTTCTTCGTTTCGACCAGCCGGTTCGACACGCATGACGGGCTCGATACATTGCACCCGGTGCTGCTCACCAACCTCGCCGATGCGTTACGCGCTTTCTACGACACCACGGTCGAGCTCGGCGTTGCCAACCAGGTGACGACCTTTACCGGATCGGACTTCGGCCGCGCGCTCACCTCGAACAATGACGGCACCGATCATGGCTGGGGCAGCATGCATTTCGTGCTCGGCGGCGCAGTGAAGGGCGGACGCTATTACGGCGTCAACCCGACGCTCGCCAATAACGGCCCCGACGATATCGGCCAGGGCCGCCTGATCCCGACCATGTCGGTCGACCAATATGGCGCGACGCTGGCGAGCTGGTTTGGGGTTGCAGCGTCCGACTTGCCGACGGTGCTGCCCAACATCAACAACTTCGCGGGCTCGACATTGGGGACCAATGTGGGGTTTGTCTGACCGCTAAGGGGCGACGCTCCCGTCGGGACGTGCTACGATGGGCCATGGCTGACCCATCACCGACCGCGACCCCAGGCCCCGTCGGCGGCGAAAACGTCCCCCTGGGCGACGCTGCGTTCAAGCCTCAAGTCAGCCACGCCGAAGGCGCGATCGCGACAACGGCGTTTCACCTGATCGAGCGGCTGCTGCTCGCGCTTGTTGCGCTGATGACGTTGGGCGGCGCGGTGGCGGAGATCATCGATATCTACAACACGCGCTCGATCACGCTCGCCGACATCCTGCTGATGTTCCTCTACACCGAAGTGATCGGCATGGTCGGGGTGTTCTACACCGGCAAAGGCGCGACCTTCATCTACCCGATCTTCATCGCGATTACCGCGCTGGCGCGATTGATCGTGCTGCAGAGCAAGAACATGGCCCCGGAAAATATCGTGTTCGAAGCCAGCGCCATCCTGCTGCTCGCCATCGCCGCTGCCGTGATCACGCGGACCAGCCTGCCCGCCGACGAAAGTAGCGCAGCGCAGTAGACCCGGTTGACATCGGGTTGGCTCGCGATCGCTCATGGCGAGCGTAGCGACGTAATCCCGGCCGCCGCTGTCCTACCGGTGACTGTCGGATTATCCTGGCGGCGCGCTCGGTCCAATCGTCGGTGCCACTCGGTCAGGCCAAATGCTGCGCCGGTTGGCCTGACCGCAAAAGCCCCATGGTCAGTGGGAACATTAGGGAACATTCGCGCGAAACGACATTGTTTTAAGTGACTTACTACCAAGGGATCGGATGACCCCATCTCCCCGTCATCGCCCCGTGCGCAGTTGCTGCTGGCCGGGCGCCCACCGATCTGCGGAGAACTGCAGACATGATCGCTTCCAAGCACCGCGTGCCCTTCATCCTCGCGACGATTTTCATCGATGCGATGGGGTTCGGCCTCGTCATGCCGGTGCTCCCACAGCTGTTGATGCATATCGGCGGGCTCGATCTGTCGCACGCGATCAATGTCGGCTCGTGGATGGGGCTGTGCATGGCGCTGGCGACGTTCTTCGCCGCGCCCGTGATCGGCAATTTGAGCGACCGGTTCGGCCGACGGCCGATGCTGCTCGCGGCGCTGGGCCTGCTGGCGATCGATTATCTGGTGATGGCAGCGGCGAGCAGCCTGGCGCTGTTGTTCGTCAGCCGCACGCTGTCGGGCGGGTTCGGCGGCAGTTACGGCGCGGCTCAAGCGGCGCTGGCCGATTCGACCAAGCCCGAGGATCGCGCCCGCACCTTCGGCTATGTCAGCGCGGCGTTCGGCGTCGGCTTCGTGGTCGGGCCGGCGATTGGCGGTCTGCTGGGATCACTGGGCGATCGCGCCCCGTTCATCGCGGCGGCAGCGCTGGCCGGCACCAATTTCGTCTATGGCCTGACCGTTTTCCCCGAAACCCTGCCGCCCGAACGCTGCCGCGCCTTCGCCTGGTCGCGCGCCAACCCGCTCGGTGCGCTGAAAGCGGCGCGTGCAGTAACGGGGATGACCGCGGCGGCGGGCGTGCTGGTGCTGTGGCAGATCGCCAGCCTCGTCTATCCGCTCACCTGGAGCTTTTACACCATCGCCGCGTTCGGCTGGTCGAGCCAGATGATCGGGGCGAGCCTGGCGATCGTCGGCTGCGTCATCGCGGCGAGCCAGACCTTGCTGACCGGCCCGATGGTTAAGCGCTTTGGCGAGCGCGACGCAGCAACGATCGGCCTGATCGCGGCAACCGCGGCGTTCCTGGTCTATGCCTTCGCGCGCACGACATGGATGGCGTTTGTGCCGATGCTGGGCATCGCGATCCAGAGCCTCGTCCAGCCGAGCCTGATGGCGATGCTCTCGCGCCGCGCCACGCCCGAGACGCAAGGCGAAGTGCAGGGCATCGCCGCAATGGCGATGGGCGTCGGCTCGGTCGCCGCGCCGCTGATCCTGACGCAACCCCTCGCCTGGTTCACCGCGAGCGACGCGCCCGTCTATTTCCCCGGCGCGGCGTTCATCGTGGCGGCAACCTTCGCGCTCCTGGCGCTGGTGCGACTGCGGGGGCTGCCGAGGGTAGTGCCGGGGTAATGGGATTCAGAGTGATAGAGGTTATCTCTCGGGCAAGCGCCGAAAAGATGGAGCGACAACGGCATGCCTAAACGAACCGCTGTTCTCAGTTCAGTCGTCACGCTGATTGTCGGCTTCTGGATGGGTTGGATGTTCGGTCACGGTAGAATCGTTACCCCGCCGGAAGTGGACCCGATCGCTGCCGCAAGGGCTTACGCCGTCACCCATTATCCGCGTCAATTCGGCACCGCCGGCACCGAACTGACCTACACTGCCGAGGACAGCAGAGATTCGTGGATTGTCGAAGTCGCCCCACAAGGGCAGATCGGCGGAGGGATACGCCTGATTGTCAGACGTAAAGACGGGTATGTGGAGCTGGTCGGAAAAACTCAGTGACGCGAAAGCGCGATTTAGAGGCGAGCACCTCCGGCGACCTAAATCCCGCCCTCAACCACCGTCCGCCCCGCCGCCTCCAGCCGCGCGGTGATATCCGCAACGCAGGCATCGACCAGCGCCTGCTCGGTTGCGCGGACCACGAAGTTCGCGCCCACCCGGCCTTCGCGGAAGAAGGGATAGCTGCCGATCGCGACGCCTTCATGCGCGCGCTCGGCTTCGCGGAGCAGGTCGGCGACTTCGCTCTCGGCGACCCAGCAGCCGATGGTGCGCGAGAGCACGGGCTGGCCGCCTTCCAGCGTCCCCGTCAGCGCGTCCAGCATCCCGGCGGTGATGTGCGGTACACCTGCCATGATGAAGATGTTGCCGATGCGGATACCCGGCGCGCCCGACAAGCGGTTCTCGATCAGCTCGGCGCCCTCGGGCACCCGCGCCATCCGCATCCGCGCCTCGGTCAGCCCGCCGCGCGTTTCATAATAGCGCTCCAGCACCGCCAGCGCCTTGGGGTGATGGACGACGCCGACGCCGAGCGCCACCGCAATCGCATCGACGGTAATGTCGTCATGCGTCGGGCCGATGCCGCCGGTGGTGAACAGATAATCATTACGCGCGCGTAGGATATTCACCGCCTCGACGATCGCCTCAGTCCGGTCGGCCACCACGCGCACTTCGGCCAGGCGAATGCCCTGGACGTTCAGCCACACCGCGATCTGCGCGACATTCTTGTCCTGGGTGCGCCCCGACAGGATTTCATCGCCGATCACCACCAGCGCTGCGGTCCAGATACGCGTCGTCATGGCCTGCGCCTTAGCCGCTCCGCCCCCTCTCGCAAAGCCCGGCAATGGTCGCTATGTTGGCGCAATGACCAGCTACGTCGAAGTGACCAATGCCGACACGCCGATAGCGCGGACCGGCGCGATCAAGCTCCATGGGGCAGACGGCTTTGCCGGCATGCGCGCGGCGGGGCAGCTCGCGGCAGAAACGCTCGACATGCTGGTGCCGCATGTCGTGCCGGGCGTGACGACGGCGGCGCTCGACGATCTGGTCCGCGACTTCATCCTGGCGCGCGGCGCGGTGCCCGCGACGATCGGCTATCGCGGCTATGAGCATAGCTGCTGCATCTCGATCAACCATGTCGTCTGCCATGGCATCCCCGGCGACAAGGCGCTGAAGGACGGCGACATCGTCAATATCGACGTGACGCCGCTGCTCAACGGCTGGCACGGCGATTCGAGCCGCATGTTCCTGGTCGGCGACGTGCCGATCAAGGCGAAGCGGCTCGTCGAGGTTACCTATGAGGCGATGATGCTGGGCATCGAGCAGGCCCGGCCCGGCAACACGATGGGCGATGTCGCCCACGCCATCCAGAGCTTTGCCGAGCGCCATCGCTATGGCGTGGTACGCGATTTCTGCGGCCATGGCGTCGGCCGCCTGTTCCATGACGCGCCCGAAGTCGTCCATGTCGGTCGCCCCGGCACGGGCCCCGAACTGCGCCCCGGCATGTTCTTCACCATCGAGCCGATGATCAATATCGGCCGCGCGGACGTGAAAGTGCTCGATGATGGCTGGACGGCAGTGACTCGCGACCGGTCGCTCTCCGCGCAGTTCGAGCATTCGGTGGGGATTACCGAGACAGGCTGTGAGATTTTCACCAAGAGCCCCAAGGGCCTTGATCGCCCGCCTTACTAAGCGCGCGCTACTGCTGCAAAATTAGGCAACAATGTCGATCATGCGCAGGCGCTGGGCATAACCTGCCCGCCGAGGAGCGCGCGGTTTCGCCGTCTTCCGCCCCTCGCCTGTCTGGCATGCTTGTTGTAAGGTCTCGCGACAAGCAGCGGCCCGGCCGGAACACCGGCATGCCAGGGTGAGGACCAGCACAGGTGAAAAAGATCGAAGCCATCATCAAGCCGTTCAAGCTCGATGAAGTGAAGGAAGCGCTGCACGAAGTCGGCGTCAGCGGCATTACCGTCACCGAAGCCAAGGGCTTTGGCCGGCAGAAGGGCCATACCGAGCTATACCGCGGTGCGGAATATGTCGTCGATTTCCTGCCCAAGGTGAAGCTGGAAGTCGTGGTGGAAGACGCGATGGCGACGCGCGTTGTCGAGGCCATTGCCGCCGCCGCGCAGACCGGCCGCATCGGCGATGGCAAGATTTTCGTCATCCCGGTCGAGACTGCGCTGCGCATCCGCACTGGCGAGCGCGACGAAAACGCAATTTGACGCAGCGCAGCATTGTGGTGAACAATGCGGTGCTGAGAGCAACATGATTCTCCGGGAAGCCGGAGCGGGGACACAAATAGAAAGGGCACGAGTTCCATGGCCAATACCGCCGCTGACGTCTTGAAGCAGATCAAGGACGAGGAAATCGAATGGGTCGATCTGCGCTTCACCGATCCCAAGGGGAAGTGGCAGCACCTCACCATGGTCTCCAAGGTGATTGGCGAGGATGAGCTGACCGATGGCCTGATGTTCGACGGCTCGTCGATCGCCGGCTGGAAGGCGATCAACGAAAGCGACATGATCCTGAAGCCCGATTTGGACTCGGTCTATGTCGACCCCTTCTCGGCGACGCCGATGCTGATCATCTTCTGCGACATCGTCGAGCCTTTGACCGGCGAGCTTTACGCCCGCGACCCGCGCGCCACCGCCAAGCGCGCCGAGGCGTATCTGAAGGCAACCGGCGTGGGCGACACCGTCTATGTCGGGCCAGAAGCCGAGTTCTTCATGTTCGACGATGTGCAGTTCGAGACGAGCTACGCGACGTCCTTCTACAAGATCGACGATATCGAGCTGCCGACCAACACCGGCAAACCCTATGAGGGCGGCAACCTCGCCCACCGCCCGCGCGCCAAGGGCGGCTATTTCCCGGTCGCCCCGGTCGACAGCGCCACGGACATTCGCGGCGAGATGGTCTCGACGATGATGGAAATGGGGCTGCCCTGCGACAAGCACCATCACGAAGTCGCCGCCGCGCAGCATGAGCTCGGCCTGACCTTCGGCACGCTGGTGCAGACCGCCGACCGCATGCAGATCTACAAGTACGTCGTGCATCAGGTCGCCCAAGCCTATGGCAAGACCGCGACCTTCATGCCCAAGCCGATCAAGGAAGATAACGGCTCGGGCATGCACACCCATATGTCGATCTGGCAGAACGGCAATCCGCTGTTCGCCGGCAATGGCTATGCGGGGCTGAGCGACCTGTGCCTCTATTATATCGGCGGCGTCATCAAGCACGCCAAGGCGCTGAACGCGTTCACCAACCCGACCACCAACAGCTATAAGCGGCTGGTGCCGGGCTATGAAGCGCCGGTGCTGCTGGCGTACTCGAGCCGCAACCGCTCGGCGTCGTGCCGCATTCCTTATGGCGCGGGCAGCAAGGCCAAGCGCGTCGAGTTCCGCTTCCCCGATGCGCTCGCCAACCCCTATCTCGCTTATGCAGCGCTGCTGATGGCGGGCCTGGACGGCATCCAGAACCGCATCCATCCGGGCGATCCGATGGACAAGAACCTCTATGACCTGCCGCCCGCCGAGCTGGAGCAAGTGCCGACCGTGTGCGGCAGCTTGCGCGAGGCGCTCGACAGCCTGGAGGCAGACTATGAGTTCCTCCTGAAAGGCGATGTGTTCAGCAAGGACCAGATCGACGCCTATATCGAACTGAAGCGCGAGGACGTCGCCCGGTTCGAAATGACGCCGAGCCCGGTCGAGTATGACATGTATTACAGCTCGTAAGACGCTGTTCAGTCAGCGAAAAGGGCGTCCGGTCATGAACCGGGCGCCTTTTTCGTCTCAACCGAACCATGCCCGGCGGCCAACCACAATTGCGTCGATTGCATCTGCGTCCGTACCTCGAACGGCGTATATCGTTGCGCTGCGGCAATCGTCGCAGGCAGCGCCGGCAGCGGCGCGTTTCTCGAGGGTAATATGGTTGGCTTTTTCTACCTGATCGTCGTCGTCGCTATCGGGGCGGCGGTGGTGCTGGCACTCGGCTCGTTCGGTATCAACCAGGAATATGAGCGCGGCGTGGTCTTTCGCCTCGGCCGCCTGAGCGGCGTCAAAGGGCCCGGCCTGTTCTGGTTGGTGCCGCTGATCGACCGGGCGCGGCGCATCGACATCCGCACCATCACGCAGGAGCTCGCCTCGCAGGAAACCGTGACGCGCGACGGCGTCGCGGTCCGCGTCAACGCGGTCATCTGGTTTCGCGCGCATGATGCGGCGCGCGTGGTGACGACCGTGCTCGACTGGCAAGCCGCCATCGTCCAGTCCGCCGAGACCGCCATCCGTGACGCGATCGGCCAATCGGTGCTCGACCAGATCCTCAATGATCGCACCGCGATCAACATGCGCCTGCTCGAGCTGCTGCAGGCACGCTGCGAGGGCTGGGGCATCGCGGTGGACGGCGTCGAGATCAAGGACCTCGACATTCCCGCGCAGATGCAGCGCGCGATCGCCAAGGAAGCCGAAGCCATTCGCGAGAAGCGCGCCCGCATCATCAAGGCGGAAGGTGAGCAGGAAGCGGCACGGACGCTGGCGGAAGCAGCCGCCGCGATCGCCAACGTCCCCGGCGCGCTGGAGCTGCGCCGCCTGCAAACCCTGGCCGAAATCGGCGTCGAGCATAATTCGACGATCGTCGCGATGTTCCCGACCGAATTGCTGGAGGCGGCGAAGCGGCTTGGCGTAACGTCCGTTGGGAAATGATGGCTGGGCAGCACTAGGCGAATTGGGGCAATGGCGCGTCTGCTGGTCGGCGCTCTGTCAGTGGTTGCCGACCGCTGCCAGCCCAGCCCTTCGCAGGCATTGAGTGGCGCGTTGCTGCCCCTTATCGACGCGACGATGGTTGATCCGATTGCTCCAACCGCGCGCGCGCCGCGCCTCGCGCTGGCGCTTGGCCTTGCCGGGTTGCTGCCGGCACTCGCCGCGCTGGTCCTGACGCGCGACCCCGAGTGGCGCTTTTCCGCGCTGTCGCTCGGCTTTGCCTATGTCGCGCTGATCCTGAGCTTTCTGGGCGGGCTGTGGTGGGGCCTCGCCGCGCGGGCGGAGCGCGCGCCCGGCTGGCTGTGGGTTGCTGCCGTCAGCCCCAGCCTTGTCGCGCTCACCGGCTTCTGGCCCTGGGCATTCGGTGATCCCTGGCCGGGGCCGTCCTTCATCTGGCTTGGCGCGGCGCTGATTGCGGCGCTTGGCGTGGACGTCGCGCTGGTTCGGCAAGCGTTGGCACCGCGCTGGTGGCTCAGCCTGCGCTTGCCGCTGTCGCTGGGTCTTGGCCTGATCTCGATTGCGCTGGGCCTCGCCTAATAGTCCTTCGATACCTTGACGTTGGCGCTGGTGCGGCCGAGCGTCGACACCGTCGAGAGCAGCGACAGCCAGCGCGTCACCTGAAACTCGACTTGCGTCGCCGAATAACCCTGCCCGTCGGTGATGATCTCGGCATAGAGCCGGCGCGTCACATATTTGCCCGCTGCGAAGGCGGTGGCGCGCTTGATTGTGGGGTCCGCCGGCAGGATGCGCAGCCGGTCCAGCCCGACGGCGCGGCGCACCGCGTTGATCGGGTTCAGGCCATTGCCGCCATTCTGCAGCGCCGACACCGCGGCAGCGAGTTGCAGCGCTTCGGGTGCCGACAAATTGGTGATCGAGGTGCCGAACAGCAGCCGCGAGAGCAGCTCATCCTCGGGCAGCGCAGGCACGCTGGTGAAGCTGATGAGCGGCTTGGTCGCCTGGCCCGTCACGCGGATCGAGGCGCTGAGGTTGGTCGCATCGCCATTGGCCTGGATGTCGAGCGTCGGGTCGACCGGCTGCTCGCCGCCGAAGCGGATCGCGCCGCGCTCCAGCGCGAATTCGCGGCCAGCGAATTCGTAATTGCCACGCACCAGATCGGCACGACCGGTGATGATCGGATCGGTCGGCTCGCCCTGGATTCGTAGAGTCGCCGACCATTCGCTCGACAAGCCGAGGCCCGTCACCGTCAGCCCGCGATCGGCGTGCGCGGCGATGTCGAGGCGCCACGGCTTGACCGGCACGTCATCGTCCACGTCATCATTGGGCAAATTGATCTCGCGGATGTTGAGGCGGGGAATGGCGGTTGCGGCGGCGGCCTGACCCAGCCGATAGCGCCCCTTGTCGAGCGTCACGGTGCCGGCGATCGTGCCGCCCGAGCCATCCGACTTGATCGTCAACGGCCCGGTGACCGTGGCGGCGATATCGTCGCGGTTGATCGCCAGCGCGTTCGCCCCTTGGAGGCTCAAATCGATGCCGAAGCCATTGACCGCCGCGAAATCGAAGGTGCCGGTGCCGGTGACGCGCCCGCCTTTGCCGGCATCGGCGGCGAAGCTGGAGATCGCGAGCTTCGATCCTGAGAAAGCGCCCGCCGCCTGCACATTGGTGAGCACCGTGCCGGTGACGGGGCTTTCGATCCGTGCGCCATTGGCCCGGAGCGCACCGCGAATGCGCGGATCGTTGACGCTGCCGCTGATATCCGCCCCGATCGCGACCGGGCCGGACAAGTCGATCGTCTCGAGCCCAGTCAACCGCCACAGCGTATCGGCGGGTCCGTTGTAGCGGATCTGCGCGAACAGCCCGGCATGACCCAATCGCGTGGCAATATCACCCGAGCCCAGCGGCGCGAGCCGGGCCTGGGCGCGGCCGATCGTCTTGCCATCGCTCGCCATCACCGCACGCAGCACCGCCGCGTCGGGCGCGAGCACGCCGGCCAGCCCGACATCGATCGGCTTCGAAACCTGGACGAGGCCCGACCGGCTGAGGCCGCGCACGGTGAGGTTGACCTTGCCCACCGGCGCCGCGCCTTGCCGGTCGGCATAGCTGACCTTGCCCGAGGCGACACCGGCCAGCCCCAGATTGGGGTAAGCAATGTCGAGCAGCGACAGCGGCAGACGCGTAACGACGGCATCGACCGAGCCGCCATTGCCGCCGAACGTCCCCGATATGTCCGCCTCGCCATCGGCGAACAGGATGCGCGCCGGCGTCAGCCGCCATTCGTTGCCGTCACGCGTGAAGACCGCCGCTTCGGGCAAGCGGATGGTGCGCTGGTCGATCGTGCCGTTGGCGACAAGCGCGTAGCGATCGGGCGCGACATCGATCACGCTGTTGATGTCGAACGCGCGGCCGCGCTGGCCGCTCAATTTGGCGACAATCTGGCCCCGCCCGTCCTTCAGGCGCACCGACCCGGTCGCGCGCGACAACGCCAGCGAGCCGCGCCGCAAGCCACCGATGCGGAAATCGCCCGTCACGCTCGCGCCCCCCGGATCGAGCAGCGCGACCGCATCGAGTTTGCCGCTGCGCAGCCGGACGCCGTTATCGAATTGCGCGCGATCGGCGACGAGATGCGCCTCGATCCGCTGGATATCGCCCGTCGGGGACAAGGCCAGCGTGCCGTTGATGCCGCCGCGCACCAGCGTGACGGTGCCGTCCAGCCCGTTGTCGAGCAACCGCAGCGTGCCGCTCGCATGCACGCCGCCGGCATCAAGCGAGGAAATAATCAGCGAGCCAGTGCCGCCTTTGGGGAGTAGCAATTGGCCGTTGCCGGTAAATGCCCCGAGCAGCGAGCCGCCGCTCGCAGTGAGGGTATAGCCCGCCGCCGTCGGCACCAGTTCGGCCTTCACGTCGCGCAGGCCGAGCGCTTCGTTCGGGTGATCGAAGCTGAGCTTGAGATGCGGCCGCTCGATCGGGCCGTCGAGCGCAAGGGTGAAGGGCCCGTAGCGCGCCTGCGTCCCCCGCCCGGCAAAGACGAAGCGGCCATCGCGCTGGCGATAGCCATTGCCGGTGAGGCGGATATCGCGCGCGGTCAGCACCAGATTGACGAAGTGGAGCGTGCCGTCATTGTCGCGCTCCAGCCCGGTGACGAGCTTGGGCAAACCGCCGGCAAGGGTGCGGAACAGCGCATTGTCGAGGCGGACGACTTGCGCGGTGCCCTTGCCGACCAGCTTGACGCCGCCCGGCCGCGGCTCGAGATGGAGCGTCGAGGCGACGTCGACGATGCCCAGCCCGGGGACAAGGTAGCGCGCCAGCGTGCCGGTCAGGCCGACCTGATACTGCCCGGATTTCAGATCGAGCGTGATATCGACCGTGCCGTTCAATTTGTCCGACCGGAATTTGAGCGCCTTGGCGGCAATCTGGCTTGCGTCCGCGCGGAACGCGCCAGTGACCGACAGATTGCGCAGAATGCCGCCGGCGACATCGCCGACGCCGGTAACGCGCGCGACTTGGAGCGCGATCGGCACGATGACGGGCAGGCGCGACAAATGGCCGCGTCCGTCTGCGCGCGCCTGATCGAAACCGGTCGGCCCGAACGCGACATGGTCCGCCGCCAGCCGATAATCGAACAGCGCGGTATCGAACGCGCCGTCGAGCAACAGGCGCAATTCGATCGCGCGGCCAGTCATGTCGGGCACCAGCGCCTTGGGATCGAGCAGCCGTGCCGTCAGCCGTACGTTGCGGTAGAGCGCCTGGGCAAGATCGACCCCGCCCGACACCTCGACCGCGAGCGCAGGGGAGCGTAGTGATAGCGATCCGTCGATCTGGCGATTGGCAAAGGTCGCGGCCCCGTTCACCTGCACACGCGGCGATCCCAGCCGGGCGAGCTTGCTCGTGGTGACCGCCGCCGGGGTCAGCGCGCCGCTGAGCGAGTAGCGGCCGGCCTGATTGGCGAGCGCCAGGTCGACCGCCGTCGCACCGGCGACCTGCATTAGCGCCCGCCCGCGCCAATCTTGCCAGCGCCCTTTGCCGTCCACGTCGATCGCCAACGGTTTGGCGAGCCCGGCCATCCGCGCCAGCACGCCGGTGGCGGCGCTCTGCGCGTGGAGATCGATGTCGAGGCGGTCGCGGTCAGGCTCGGCATCGAGTAGCAAGCGCAGCCGGTCGCTGCCCTCGACCCGTGCCGCCAGATCGACAAGCGCGCGGCCATGGCGAACGTCGGCGCGACCCTGCAGCATCCCAGTCCGCGCGACGCCCGTTATCGCTGGCGCTACGATCAACCGGTCGACGCGCAGCAGCCCGACATGAATGTCGAAGCCGGGCAGGATCGGCCCGGTGCGCCCCGTCGGGCGAAGTTGCGGCAGCTTCTCCAGCCGCGCGACCGGCACGATGAGCGACTGGATATCGAGCCGGTTGCCCAGCCACGCCCAGGGCGCCCAGTCCAGCTCGGCAACCGGCGCCGCCAGTACCACCCCCTTGGGGTCGCTGATCCGCACATCGACCAAGGTCGCGCGGCCGAAGATCGAGCCTTTGATCCGCCCGATCGAGTAACGCAGGCCATTGGCGGGCCGCAGCGCGGCGATGCGATCGACGAGGAAGCGATGGCCGATATCGCTGTCAATCGCCACGACTCCCGCGCCGATCAACGCCAGCAGCCCGACCACGCCCCAGCCGACCATGCGCCACCAGCGGGGTCGCCTCCTCACCACCTCGGGCGCCTGTGTCACGTCCGCCTCGCTCAAAATGCCTGCCCCAGCGACACGTACACGGCGACGCGCGGGTCGCCCTTTTGCGGATTGAGCGGCGTGCCGACATCGATGCGGATCGGGCCGAAATTGGTGTAGTACCGCACGCCCAGCCCCGCGCCATATTGCAGGCCGGTAAATTTGGGCAGCGCGCTGGTGTAGATGTTCCCGGCATCGAAGAACGGCACCAGCCCGAAATTGCCGAACGCGCGGATGCGGCCCTCGATCGAGAATTCGGTCAGGCTGCGGCCGCCGATCGGATCGTTATTGGGGTCGCGCGGGCCGATATCCTGATAGCCATAGCCGCGCACCGAGGCGCCACCGCCGGCATAATAACGGCGCGACGGCGCCACCGCATCACGCGGCGCACCGGCGATCGTCCCGAGCCGCACGCGGCCGGCAAGCACGAACTTGTCGGTGATCGACTTGTAGACGCTGCCGTCAAGCTGGACGCGGGCATAGCCGAACACCTTGCCCTCCAGCGATAATTCGGGCGACAGGCGCAAGCCCAAGCGGAAGCCCTTGGTCGGGTTGAGCAGATCGTCCGACCCGTCGTAAACCAGCGACGTCGGCAGCGCGGCGATGAAGAAGGTGCGCCGTCGCGGCGCACCGGTCGATAGGATCACGTCCCGCTCGTCCGATCCGGTCAGTTCGGCGCCGACCGACCAGGTCCAGTCCTTCTGGAAGAAGATGTTGGTCTGGCGCTCCAAGCTGCCCGACAGCGTAGCGCTCGTTGCCTGATAGGAAGTGCGGCGGACGTTCGAGGCGATCAGCTGCCCGGTCAGCACGCGGTCACGGCCTTCGAAATTGTTGCGGCGGAAAATCACCCCGCCCGATTGCTCCTGCGTGCCGAGCACGCCTTGAAAGGTCAGCGCGCCTTCGGGCGGGAAGAAGTTGCGATGCGTCCAGTCGACCTCGGCGCGCACACCTTCGCCAGTGCCATAGCCGAGCTGCCCGGCAATGGTGTGCGGCGGCGCCGGCTCCATCTTGATCGCGAGGTCGACCGCATCCGGCGCGGCACCCGGCACCGGCTTGATCTCGAGCGTCGAGACGAGGCCCGTCTGGATAATCGCGCGACGCAAATCCTCCACCTTCGTCGTGTCATAGGCGTCGCCGGGGTGGAAGCGCGCGATCTGCTGGATATGGTGCGCGTCGAAGATGCGGTTCGGCGGCGTGGTGATCTGGCCGAAATTGCGCGCGGTGCCCGGCTTCACACTCAGATCGAGGGTGGCTGTCTGCGTCGCGTGGTCGACGACGATCGCGCTCTGACCGATATTGCCGAACGCGAAGCCCTGATGGCCGAGCTCGGCGCGCAACGCTTCCTCGCCCGCCGCGATCTTGTCGGCATCGACGGCGGAGCCATCGCCGACGCCGAAGCTGCGTTCGAGCGCGCCTGCCTTGTCGCCTGCCGCTGTCACGCCATTCAATCGCACCGCCGCGAACCGATAGAGGCGCCCCGGCTCGGCCGTGAGCACCACTTCCGGTCGCCCGTCCTTCACTTCGACCGTCGTCGTCACGCGCGCGTCGTAATAACCCTGGCCTTCGAGCAGCGTGGTCAGCAGCAGCGCATCCTCGCGCGCGCGGCGCTGGATCTGCGCGGCATTGGCGGTGCCCTTCTGGTTCGCGCGCAGGCTGGAGAGCTGCTCGAAACGCTGGCGGAACAGCCCTTCATCGATCGCCTCGACGCCGTCGATCCGGTAGGTGTAATGCGACAGCTCGGCGATCGCGGTCTTGCCAGTATCGACCGCCGCGGTCGCGTCGGTCTTGGACAGATCGGGCCAGGCGACACCGAGATCGGGCATGGGCGCGAGCGGCGCATCGGGATCGAGCATCGGCGCGTCGGGATCGGGCTTCGCCGGCGCCTGGCTGGTGGGGGCCGCCGGCGCGAGAGGCGCTGCAGGCGGCGGTGCTGCTGCCCACAGCCACCCTGCGACCGCACAGGCCAGCGCACCGTGGGACGCAATAACCAACATGGCGAGGGCTTAGCGGCGGGCGGACCCCAGCGACAAGTACTTGTGTGACATTCGCTTACATTTCGCCGCGCCCAGCGGGCAGCCTGGCCGCTGAGTCAATGCACCGTGCCGACCGGCCGATCGAGGCTCATCACCAGGATCAGCCGCTCGATCTGCCGCCAGCGGCAGAAATGGATGTGATTGCCGACATCGCGGCTGCGGTCGGCGCGGGCCGCCGCTTCAAACCCAGCATCGTCGCCATAGAGCGCGATCAGGTCGACTGCGTCGGCCAGCACCCGGTGGTCGGCGACATAGGGCATCACCGTCATGCGTTCATCTCCCCGCATTGTTCCCGCCAGCGGCAAGCGCCGGCCTCGCGTCGCGGCGGCTGATACGCCCAAAAGCACGGCGTTTCCTTACGCGCGTTGGTAAACGCGGCGGTTGCCGTGTTTGCGGGGCTGGCGCGACCGGTCCGGGCGTGGCACACGCGCCGCCATGGCAAGCAAATCAGGTGGCCGCGCCGGCGGCGTGTTGATTGCGCTCGGCGCGATGATCGGGCCGGTGATAGGCCTTTACGCCGGCCAGCCCTCGATCGGCCTGCTCGCCGGCGTCGGCATCGGTGCGGCGCTCGCCCTCATCATCTGGCTGACCGACCGCGGCTAACCGCGCAGGCGGTCCTTCAAATGATCGGCGACGCGCAGCGCATTGGCGACGATCGTCAGCGTCGGGTTGACCGCTGAGGACGAGACGAAAAAGCTGCTGTCGACCGCGTAGAGATTGTCGACCTCATGCGCCTTGCACCACGGGTCGAGCACGGAGGTCGCCGGATCGCTACCGAAGCGCAGCGTGCCGCATTGGTGCGCGGTGCCGTAGAGCGGCAGCAGCGAATCGACCGAGAAATGGTGCCCCATCAGTACATGATGCGCGGTCACGAAGCCGTTGATCCCGGCGCGCAATTTCTGCACCAGCCGGTTGTGCGCCGACAAGTCGCCGAACGTATAGCTCAGGTGAATCTGGCCATCGGCGCCGACAGTCACGCGATTGTCCGCGCTCGGCAGATCTTCGGACATGGCGAGGAAACTCACCATCCGCCCCGCCACCGCATTGGCGATGAAGTCGGGCACAATGCTCGGCGGCAGCCAATCCGACACCTGCCCCTCGATCGTCGCACCCGACATATATTCGAGCATCTGAATCTGCCCCATCGGATAGGGGTAGCTGCCGTCGGGCTCGCCGAAATAAAAATCGTTGACGCACAGCGTCTTGGGGAAGTCCGACTGGAAATGATCGGCGGCGAGCGCGATCACGGCCGATGTCGCGTGGAACATATAATTGCGCCCGACCTGATCCGAGCCATTGGCGAGGCCTGCTGGGTGCTGCGGGCTCGCCGATTGCAGCCAGATCGCCGCTGAATTGGCCGCGCCGGCAGCAGTAACGATCAGGTCGCCAGTGATCCGGTCCTCGCCCGTCAACCCTGTGGTGATGACGGCGGTGGCGGTCTTGCCGGTCGCGTCGGTCTCGATGCGCAGCACTTTGCGCCCCGTCGCCAGCGTCACATTGGGATAAGCGACGGCCTTGTTGAGCACCGCCGAGCGCGCATCGACCTTGCCGAGCACGCGACAGGGATAGCCGCCACAGGTGCGGCAGCGGATGCACGGCTCGGTCGCGGGTGCCGCGTCGTTACGGCGGATGCCGAGCGGCAGCGGCGACGGGTGCCAGCCGATCGCCGAAAAATGCGCCGCCAGCTCGACGACGCCGGGGTCGTGTGCGATCGCGGGGTAAGGGAAAGGCGGATCGTCGGGCTGGTCATTGGGATCGACGCCGCGCGTGCCATGCACTTCCCACAGCTGCTCGGCTTGCTGATACCAGGGCGCCATGTCGGCGTAGCTGACCGGCCAGGCGGGCGAGACGCCGCCCGCATGCGTCACCTCCTCGAAGTCGCGCTTCTTCATCCGCATCAGCGCGGCGCCGTAGAAGCTGGTATTGCCGCCGGCCCAATAATGGGTGTTGGGGATGAAGGGCTTGCCGTCCTTGTCGATCCACTGCTCGCGCGTGCGGTATTTGCGGTCGATGAACACGGCTTTCGACGACCAGTTATCCGCCTCGACCGGCAGGATCGCGCCGCGCTCCAGGATCAGGATCGATTTGCCGGTGTCGGCCAGCGCATAAGCCAGCGTCGCCCCGCCCGCGCCCGAGCCGATGATGATCACGTCGTAATGCGCCATGCCTGCCCCTGTCCCCCCGCTACGTCATTGACCGCCCGGCGATCCGCACCAGCGCATCGGGCGCAATCTTCATCACCAGCGCTGCCAGGCGATTATGCCAGCCGGGGATGACGATCAGCTTGCCGCGCGCATTGCCCGCCAGCGCCGCGCGCGCGACATCCTGCGGCGTCGAGACAAACATCGTGCCGCCCGCGCCCTCAATGCCATTGGCCTCGCGAAACTCGCTGGTGGTCGAGCCGGGCAACACCGAGGTGCACACAACGCCCTGCCCGCGCACCTCGGCATCGAGCGACAGCATGAATTTATGCGCGAATGCCTTCGCTGCTGGATACAGCGTGTGGCCGCGCCCGCCCTGCGACAGCGCGAGGATCGAGGAGACGGTGATAATCCGCCCGCTACCCCGCGCCAGCATCGCCGGGAGCAAGGCGTGAGTCAGCTCGACGACGGCGGTGACCAGAGTGGCGAGGCAATCGCGCTGCGTCGGCCAATCGGTCGCCGCGAATTGATCAGCGATGGTGTAGCCGGCATTGTTGACGAGCAGGTCGACCGGCCGCCCGCCCAACGCTGCGATGATGCTCGGCACCGCCTCGGCCCGCGATAAATCAACGGCGACGTGATCCGCGCGGATGCCATGATCGCCGCTCAGCCGCTCGGCCAGTGCCCGCAATCGCGCTTCGCGGCGCGCGACCAGCATCACATCATGACCAGATCGCGCAAGCTCTTCCGCAAACGCCTCGCCGATCCCCGCCGACGCGCCGGTGATGATGGCAAGACGCGGGGGAGACAAAGCCATGGCGCTGTTATCCACCAGCAACGGGGCCGCGCCAAGCCTTTGCGTTACCGCGCTTCGATCCTAATGCGCCGCCACCCGGTGCCGCGCGAACAAACCGTTGATCGGCACGCCGATGATCGCCTTGATGACAAGCCGATCGGGATTGGCGCCAAAGCCGCGTCCGACCCCCAGATTCAGGTCCCATTTGCCGAGGCCGATATCGGCGGTCGCATACACCGCCTGCTCGCTGCTGCCGAAATGGCCAAGATTCTTGAGCTCGCCGACGCCGTTATAGCCCTCGAACCCCAATGCAACGCGCTTCGAGATCGAATAGCTCACCTTGCTCGCCAGCTCGAGCGTCGCCGGCGCGGGCTGGGGCCCTGAAACGACAAAATCAAAATTGGTGTTGAGCGCGAGCAACCATTTCCCCGTCCGCGCGCCGAGCATGCCTTTCACCTCGGCATTCCAGGGATTGATGTCGAGCCGGCGATCGACATGGCCGATCTCGAAATTAACGCCGTACCAAAGATCGGCATTGCCGTGCGGGTGCGCGATATATTTGAGCCGCGCCTTTACCCCGCCGAAATTGAAATGCCCGTCGCGATCGATTGTCGAGAGCGGCAAATACAGCCCGGCTTCGAGATGGCGCGTAAGGCCATAGGAAAATTCGGGGGTGATGCGCAGGCGCTTGAGGCTGTCCTCCGCGCCGGGATAATCGCCGCGCGTGCTCTCGCCGGTCGCGACATAGTTGATGTGGGTATCGAGACCGACCTCGCCGGGCTCATCCAGATCGTCGATATAGACCTGGATTTCCTCGGGCGCAGCGTGCGCTACCGCCGGGACAAGCCCAGCCGACAGTGCCAACACACCCGCCAAAATGCGCGGCGTTGCCAAGCTAACGATACGGAATTTCAGAGATGGTGGAGCCGAGGGGGATCGAACCCCTGACCTCTGCAATGCCATTGCAGCGCTCTCCCAGCTGAGCTACGGCCCCATGCCTGCGCCAGGCCTGGGGGCCCGGCGTTGCGGCGCATAAACGAACGGGCGGCACTTTGGCAAGCGCCGCCTGCCGCCCGCGCGACGATCAACCGATCAGCGTTCCTCGTCGTCGCTCGGCGCTTCGACGCCGAGATCGTCGTCACCGCCCAGATCGACTTCGTCGTCGGGCGAGACTTCGCCGTCATCATCGGCGACGATGTCCAGATCCTCATCCTCGCCGCCGGCAAGATCGGTGTCGCCCTTTTCGGGCTGCAGCGCCTTGGGCGCATCGAACGCCATTGGCTGCTTGGACTTCAGGATCGGCTCCGGCTCCCAAGCGGTGCCGCAGTTGATGCAGGTCACGGGCTCGTCATTGCCCAGATCGTAAAAGCGCGTGGCGCATTTCGGGCACGTGCGTTTCGTGCCCCATTCCGGCTTCACCATAGGCTGTGCTAGGCCCTTTCAAACGTCTCGAAGTGGAGGATTGCCTGGCGGCAAGGCCACGCAAAGTGGGGGGCGCCTTGCCATAGCGCAAGCGCGCTGTCAAAGCCGCGCCGAATGAGCAGCGCTGCCCCCCTCCCCCAGCCGCGTAGCATCGGCGCGCGCGGGCCGTTGCGCGGCGCAATCACCGTGCCCGGCGACAAGTCGATCAGCCACCGCGCGCTGATGCTGTCGGCACTCGCGGTCGGCACCAGCCGGATCGAGGGGCTGCTGGAGGGCGAGGACGTGCTGGCGACAGCGGCGGCGATGCGGGCGATGGGCGCGCATGTCGAGCGCAGCGACGATGGCAGCTGGACGGTCGATGGCGTCGGCGTCGGCGGGCTGCTCCAGCCGGCGGGCGCGCTCGACATGGGCAATTCTGGGACGTCGACACGGTTGCTGATGGGGCTGGTCGCGAGCCACCCGATTACCGCGACGTTCACAGGGGACGCCTCGCTGTCGCGGCGACCGATGGCGCGCGTGATCGAGCCCCTGGCGCGGATGGGCGCCGACATCACCGCAAGCCCCCGTGACCGCCTGCCGCTGATGGTGCGCGGCCTATGCCCGGCGGTGCCGATCGACTACACCCTGCCCGTTGCCTCGGCGCAGGTGAAGTCGGCAGTGCTGCTCGCCGGGCTCAACACCCCCGGCATCACCCGCGTGATCGAACCTATTGCAACCCGCGACCACAGCGAGCGGATGCTGGCGGGTTTCGGCGCGAACCTTACCGTCGAACCAAGCCCCACCGGCTGTATCATCAGCCTGACCGGCGAGGCGGAACTCTTGCCGCAGAACATCGTTGTCCCAGGTGATCCGTCGTCGGCGGCTTTCTTCATCGTTGCCGCGACGATCGTTGAGGGATCGTCGATCACCATCGGCAATGTGGGGCTCAACCCGACGCGCGCCGGGCTGATCGCTGTGCTGCGGATGATGGGGGCGAAAATCGTCGAGGAAAATCCACGCATCGTCGGGGGCGAGCCGGTCGCGGATTTGCAGGTCCGCCACGCGCCCCTCACCGGCATCGAGGTGCCGCCCGACCTCGCGCCGAGCATGATCGACGAATATCCCGCGCTGTTCGTCGCCGCTGCCTTCGCGCAGGGCCGCACGGTCGCGCGCGGCGCGCATGAGCTTCGCGTGAAGGAATCGGACCGCATCGCGACGATGGCGGCGGCGCTTGGCGCGTGCGGCGTGCCAGTAGAGGAATTCGAGGACGGGCTCGCCATCACCGGCAGCGGCGGCGAGGCGATTGCCGGTGGCGCAACGATCGCCACCCGGCTCGACCACCGCATCGCGATGAGCATGGCGGTCGCCGGCCTTGCCGCGCGCCAGCCAATCACGCTCGATGATGCCGCGCCGATCGCGACCAGCTTCCCGGCGTTTTTCGACATGCTGGACACGCTTGCCGTCGCTGGCGATGGACGCACTGGTTGAGGGTGCCGGGGGCGTCATGATCATCGCCGTCGACGGACCGGCAGCATCGGGCAAGGGCACCATCGCGCGGGCACTGGCAGCGCATTACGGCTTGCCGCACCTCGATACCGGCCTGCTGTATCGCGCCGTCGCGTTCAACGTGCGGCGCATGGGGCTCGATCCGGCCAATCCCGACAATGCGCTGGCGGCGTGTCACTTCGACGATGCGCTTATGGCGGCGTCCGAGCTGCGCAGCGACGAGATTGGTTCGACCGCCTCGATCGTCTCCGCGCATCCCGGCGTGCGCGCCGCCCTGCTCGACCGCCAGCGCGCCTTCGCGGCGCAACCCGGCGGTGCCGTGCTCGACGGGCGCGACATCGGCACGGTGATCGCGCCCGAAGCCGACGCCAAGCTGTTCGTTAAAGCGACGCCGACGATCCGCGCCCAGCGCCGCCATGCCGAGCTGCGCGCCCGGGGTGTGACGACCACGCTCGACCGCGTCCTCGCCGACATCCGCGCCCGCGACGAGCGTGACAGCCACCGCAGCGCCGCCCCCCTGGTAATGGCGGCGGACGCGATGCTGCTCGACACCAGCTTCCTGTCGATCGAAGCAGCGGTGGCCAAATCGATCAGCCTGGTCGATGAACGCCGTCGTCGCCGGCTGGCGAAGGGCTAGGCGCGACACCGGTCTGGCTTGCTTTTTGGCGGGTTTGCGCCTATGTGCCACACCGTTCGACGGGCAGGTGCTCGTGGAGGATGGCGCAGGGGCATGCCCTTGGCGCCTTTTTCGCTTTGGTGAAACGCCCTCCATGGATCGGTCCGGCGGATGCTGCACGCGGCATTCGGCTCGTGTGGCGGTTCGGCCGAAAGACCGCCGGAGACAACCGGCTGGCCGGAAAAATCGATTGAATAGGACTGCGCACCTTTATGGCCACCACGGCTAATCCCACTCGCGACGATTTCGCGAAAATGCTTGAAGATACGCTTGGCGATGCCGATGGCTTTGAAGGCCGCGTCGTCAAGGGCACCGTCACCGCGATCGAGAATGACATGGCCGTCATCGACGTCGGCCTGAAGAGCGAAGGCCGCGTGCCGCTTCGCGAATTCGCCGCGCCGGGCCAGAAGGCCGAGCTGTCGGTCGGTGACGAAGTCGAAGTCTTTGTCGACCGCGTCGAGAACGTCCATGGCGAAGCGATGCTGTCGCGCGACCGTGCGCGCCGCGAAGCCGCGTGGGACACGCTGGAAACCGAATTCGCCAAGTCGGCGCGCGTCGAAGGCGTCATCTTCGGCCGCGTCAAGGGTGGCTTCACCGTCGATCTGAATGGCGCCGTTGCCTTCCTGCCCGGCAGCCAGGTCGATATCCGCCCGGTCCGCGACGTGACGCCGCTGATGGACATTCCGCAGCCATTCCAGATCCTGAAGATGGACCGCAAGCGCGGCAACATCGTCGTCTCGCGCCGCGCCATCCTCGAGGAAACCCGCGCCGAGCAGCGGTCGGGTCTGATCCTGTCGCTCAGCGAAGGCCAGATCATCGACGGCGTCGTCAAGAACATCACCGATTATGGTGCGTTCGTTGACCTGGGCGGCATCGACGGGCTGCTTCACGTGACCGATTTGAGCTACAAGCGGGTCAACCACCCGTCCGAAGTGCTCAACATCGGCGACACGGTGCGCGTCCAGATCATCCGTATCAACAAGGACACGCAGCGCATCAGCCTTGGCATGAAGCAGCTCGAGAGCGATCCCTGGGATGGCGCGATGGCGAAGTATCCAGTCGGCGCCAAGCTGTCGGGCCGCGTCACCAACATCACCGAATATGGCGCCTTCGTCGAGCTCGAGCCGGGCATCGAGGGCCTCGTCCATGTCAGCGAAATGAGCTGGACCAAGAAGAACGTCCACCCTGGCAAGATCGTCTCGACCAGCCAGGAAGTCGATGTCGTCGTGCTCGAAGTCGATGCCGACAAGCGCCGCATTTCGCTGGGCCTGAAGCAGGCGCAGCAGAATCCGTGGGAAGCCTTTGCCGAGGCGCACCCGGTCGGCTCGACCGTCGAGGGCGAAGTCAAGAACGCGACCGAGTTCGGCCTGTTCATCGGGCTCGACAATGATGTCGACGGCATGGTCCACATGTCGGACATCGCCTGGGGCATTTCGGGCGAGGACGCGCTGGCGCTCCATCGCAAGGGCGAGATGGTCAAGGCGATTGTGCTCGACATCGATGCCGAGAAGGAGCGCATCTCGCTCGGCATGAAGCAGCTCGAGCGCGGCGGTGTCGCCACGCCGGGCGCGGCCACCTCGGGTGATCGCCTCAACAAGAACCAGATCGTCACCGTCACCGTGCTCGAAGTCCGTGATGCGGGCCTTGAAGTGCAGGTCGGCGACGATGGTGCCACCGGCTTCATCAAGCGCACCGACCTTGGCCGCGACCGCGACGAGCAGCGCCCCGAGCGCTTCCAGGTCGGCCAGAAGATGGACGCGATGGTGACGGGCTTCGATCGGTCGAAGAAGCCGACCTTCTCGATCAAGGCGATGCAGATCTCCGAAGAGAAGCAAGCGGTTGCACAATATGGCTCGTCCGACTCGGGCGCATCGCTCGGCGACATCCTCGGCGAAGCGCTGAAAGCGCGCGCGGCCGACGCCAAGAAATAAGCTATACTACTTAGCGGGGGTGGTTTCTCGGCCGGGAAACCACCCCAAGCTACTCAATTTGCCTAGTTCTGTTCAAGAAAGGTTGCCGTCGACAGCCGGTCGGCATTATCCTCCATTTTGGGGTGAACGCTCTCGCCCGCGGAGACGAGGGCGAGAGCGTTGGGAGGAAACAATGATACGTTCAGAACTTATCGAGCGACTGGCTGCCGAAAATCCCGATCTTTCGGCACGCGACATCGAGACCATTGTCGGCACCTTTTTTGACGAGATAGCACAGCGCCTGGCCGACAATGGCCGCGTCGAGCTGCGCGGCTTTGGCGCGTTTTCGACGCGGGGGCGTGATGCGCGCACCGGCCGCAATCCGCGCACGGGCGACGTCGTTGCGGTAAACGCCAAGCGCGTGCCCTATTTCAAGCCCGGCAAGGAAATGCGGGCGCGCCTGAACGTCTGAGCCGCGGTTTTGCGGCACCGGCACGCTTGACGGGCGCCGCTTCATCGGCTTGCTGCGCACCGTGCATGCGGACGTGGCGAAACTGGCAGACGCAGCAGACTTAAAATCTGCTTTCCCCCGGGAAGTGCGGGTTCAAGCCCCGCCGTCCGCACCATTTGGCTTGATCAGGCGCGGTTGCGGGGTGGCCGGGCGACGGCTTCGGTGGCAGCATCGCGGCATGATCGCCGACCGCCGCACCACTGCATGAAGGCGCTGATGCCCCTGGCACGCGCGGGTGCTGGCTGCGTGGCCCTGCTCTTGCTGGCGCTGACCGCCGGGTGCAATCGCCGCAGCGATACGGGCCCGTTGACGGTCAGCGCGATCGGCCGCCCGCCGGCTCTCGTCGATGCGGCGCGAGGCGATGGCCGCGAGCCCGATCGCTTGCTGCGTGACGCCGTTGCGCAAGGCCTTGTCCGGTTCGACGCCGGCGGCGGCATCGAGCCCGGCCTTGCCGAGCGCTGGACCGTGATCGACGGCGGCATGACCTATATCTTCCGCTTGGGCGAAGCCGAGTGGGGCGATGGCGCCAAGGTGACCGCCGCCGATGTCGTCCGCATCCTGAAGCGCCAGCTCGGCCCGGGCTCGGCCAATCCGCTCGCGCCGTATCTCACGGCGATCAGCGACGTGGTCGAGATGACGCCCGAAGTCATCGAGGTCCGGCTGAAGCGCCCGCGCCCCGATCTGCTCAAGCTGTTCGCTCAGCCCGAACTCGACATTTTCCGCTTGCGTCCACCGGCGGGGAGCGGACCGTTCCGCTTGATCGGCCAAACGACGCAAGCGGTGCGGCTGCGCCTCGCCTTCGATCCGGCGCGCGTCGACAGTGACGAGGTTGCCGCTCCCGGCCCCGACTCGACGGTCACGCTCGTCGGCGAGCGTGCGTCGCGGGCGGTGACCCGCTTTGTCGAGCATCGCTCGGATCTGGTGCTCGGCGGTGGGTTTGCCGATTGGCCGCTGGTGCCGCTGGCCGGTGTGGCGCCGGCAAATCTCCGCCTCGATCCGGCAGCGGGGCTGTTCGGCCTCGCCATCCGCCATCGCACCGGCTTCCTTGGCGATCCCGCCAACCGCGCGGCGCTCGCCCAAGTCATCGACCGCAACGCGATCGTCGCGGCGTTCGCGCCGGGCTGGGCAGCGACCGAACAGCTTTTGCCCGATCAGCTCGATTCGAGCGCCGCGCCCGCGCTTGCGCCCTGGCAAAGCACTGCCGCTGCCGATCGTTACAGCGCCGCGCGCAGCGCCGTCGCTCGCTGGCAACGCGCCCATCCCGGCCCGGTCGTGCTATCGCTGGCGCTCCCCGACGGCCCCGGCGCCACCATCCTTTACGGCTTTGTCGGCGCCGCTTTCCGCTCGATCGGCATCGAGACGCGACGCACCGACTTGGCAGCCGATGCCGATCTTCGCCTCGTCGATGCGGTTGCGCCATATGACAGCGCACGCTGGTACCTCGCCACCGCTTGCGCGCCGTGCAGCGACGATGCGGAGACGGCGTTAATTGCCGCCCGCGATGCACCGAACCTCGACGAGCGCGGGCGTAAGATTGCCGAGGCCGACGCCGCGATCGCTGCCGACACACCGTTCATCGTCATCGCCCGGCCGCTGCGCTGGTCGCTGGTGGCGGTGCGGTTGCGGGCATGGCAACCCAACAGCCGCGCGTGGCATCCATTGAACCATCTGCGCGTTGACCCCAGCTAGGACACCATGGCCAAGACCGAGAACCGCCGCCTCGATGCCGAACAGCTGCGCCGCATAACCGCCGCGTTGCCGATCGGGCGTGACCCGCAGTCGGTGCGACAGCGCGTCGAGGCGATGGAGCATCTGCTCGAAGGGTTGGTAAAGATTCCTGGCTTCAAGCGCAGGATCGGCCTCGACGTGATCCTCGATTTCGTGCCGATTGCGGGCGATACCATCGCCGCCGCGCTCGGCGCCTGGATGGTGTGGGAAGCGCGCAATATCGGCATGTCGAAGATGCAAATGGCGCGGATGATGGGCAATGTCGGTTTCGATTTTCTGCTCGGGCTCATCCCCTGGGTGGGTGCGGTGCCCGACTTTTTCTTCCGGTCGAACACGATGAACCTCAAGATGATCAAACGCCACCTTGATCGTCATCATCCCTCGACAGTTGTCGTCGACACCAAGGCCCACAGATAGAGGCCTGAATTTTTTCGGTTATTCACGACTTGGCGGCTGACGTCTTGCTACGCTAATACTATGGCCCCCGTAAGGAGGCCAGCGTCGCGGCGTGAACCAACCGCTCATCCTGACCGGCTCGACGCCCAACACGGCCTTAACCGCCGAGGATGGCCCCACGCGTCTCATCGGCCGCATCGTCGCCGAGGTACAGCTTGCAGTGATGACGGCGGCGCTCGACCTCGTCGAGACCGAGAACGACCGGTCGATCGACCTTGACCGTGCGGTTGTGCTCTTCGTCATCCTGCGCGCCGGCTATGCACGGCAACCGGGGCTGACGGCAGGCGACGATGCCGCGACGATCAGCATCAACGCGATGGCCTCGTCGCTCAATCGGCCCTTCGAGACGGTGCGACGCCACGTCAACGCGCTGATCGCCGCGGGCATCTGCTGCAAATGCCGCCGCGGCGTGTGCATCAGCAGCGACTTCGCCGGCAGCGCGGTTCTCGAGCGGACGATCGGCCGCGTTCACGACGCCATGGTGCTGCTCATCGTCTATGTACGGCGCCACGGCATCGCACTGCCGCCCCAACGGCCGGATATCGCGTACGACAAGGACGCGACGATCGCCGCCGCGCTCGATCTGCTGCTCGCCGCGTTCGAATATGTGACGCCTTATTATAGCGACTGGATGGAAATGCGCGTGCTGAACGCAATCATCGCCGCCAATGCGCGGCGCGTGACGTTCGATCCGGGGCTGGCGCAGATGTACGCGCGGCGCGACACCATACCGCCTGATCGGCTGCGCGTGCCGGTCAGCGTCGCGGAGGTCGCGCGAGTAATGCGCATCCCTTATTCGACCACGCAACGCTATGTGAACCGCGCGATTGCCGAGGGACGGTTGAGGCGCGTGACGGGTGGCGTGCTAGCGACGCAGGAATTGCTCGCCCAGCCTGCCGTCCAAGTCGCCGGCCCAGCCGCCATGGCCAAGGCGATGCGCGCCTTCGGGCGGTTAGTTCCCGGCGGCTTCCCCTTTGACGACCCGGCAAGCTGCTATCTCGTTGGCCCGCCCGACCTGCTCGATTTCGGCACCGGCATGCCGGCGATGATCTGACGATCAGGCGCGGGGCGGCTGGCGCCGGTAGCTGAGCGCCTCGGCGATGTGGAGGCGGCCAATCTGCTCGGCACCGGCTAAGTCCGCGATGGTGCGCGCGACGCGCAGCACCCGGGTATAGCCGCGCGCGGTGAGCCGCATCGCGGCGGCGGCTTGCGAGAGCAGGGCTTGACCAGCATCGTCGGGGGTCGCGGCTGCATCGAGGACGGGCCCTTCCGCTTCGGCATTGGTGCGGATGCCGGCATTGGCATAGCGTTCGGTCTGGATGGCGCGCGCCGCCGCGACGCGTGCCGCCACGGCAGCCGACCCTTCGCTCGGCGCGGGCAGCACCAGATCAGCCGCGCTCACCGCCTGAACCTCGACGTGGAGATCGATGCGATCGAGCAGCGGCCCTGATACCTTGGCCTGATAATCCGCAGCACAACGCGGTGCGCGGGCGCAGGCGAGCGCCGCATCCCCCAGATGGCCACACCGGCACGGATTCATCGCGGCAATCAGCTGAACCCGCGCCGGAAAAGTTACGTGCGCATTGGCGCGGGCAACGCTGACCGTGCCGGTCTCCAACGGTTGCCGCAGCGAGTCGAGCACCGCACGCTGGAACTCGGGCAGCTCGTCGAGGAACAGCACGCCGAGATGGGCCAGGCTCACTTCGCCCGGCTTCACCCGCAAGCCGCCGCCGACCAACGCTGCCATCGACGCCGAATGGTGCGGCGCGCGATAGGGCCGCACTCGCGTCATCCGCCCGCCCGCCAGCGTGCCCGCGACCGACGCGACCATCGACACTTCGAGCGCTTCGGCGGCCGATAGCGGCGGCAAGATGCCCGGCAGGCACGATGCCATCAGCGATTTGCCCGAGCCTGGCGGCCCGACCATCACCAGATTATGCCCGCCCGCCGCCGCAATCTCGAGCGCGCGCTTGGCGGTCTCCTGACCCTTCACTTGTGCGAGGTCCGGGCCGAAGCCCGCATCCTCCGCCTCGCCGGGCTGCGGCGCCGAGAGCAGCTGCAATCCCTTCAAATGGTTGAGCAGGCCAAGCAAGTCAGGCGCAGCGACGATGTCGACATCACCCGCCCACGCCGCCTCCGCACCTTGTGCCACCGGGCAGATCAAGCCCTTGTCGGTCGCCGAGGCGTGCAACGCGGCAAGCAGCACGCCGGGCGATGGCGCCACCCGCGCATCGAGCCCGAGCTCGCCCACCACGACATAGCCTGCCAGCGTCTCGGCATCCGCCACCCCCATCGCGGCGAGCAGCGCCAGCGCGATCGGCAGATCGTAATGCGAGCCTTCCTTGGGCAGATCAGCGGGCGAGAGATTGACGGTGATCCGCTTGGGCGGCAGCGCCAGCCCCATCGCGGCGATTGCCCCCCGCACCCGCTCACGGCTTTCGGCGACGGCCTTGTCCGCCAGCCCGACGATGGTGAACGCCGGCAGGCCCGGCGCCAGCTGCACCTGCACTTCGACGCCGCGCGCCTCCAGCCCCAGATACGCGCATGTCGAGACGATCGCGACCATCATGCCCCCCGGCCAATTGCCTGTTCATAGACGGAAAATCCGCGCCGCGAAGCCCCAATGCAACACTCCTCTCCCCTTGCGGGAGAGGATAGCGCAGCTTGCCGACTTGTCGGCTAGCGGAGCTTGGAGAGGGGGATGCCCACTGTCGAGGGTGCTTGCTTCACCCCTCTCCAACTGCGACTAGGCAGCAAGCTGCCAAGTCTTCGTATCCTCTCCCGCAAGGGGAGAGGATTTGGCCCCCTCCCGAACTGTCTTGTAATAGCAAGACACTCACCCCAATTCCACGCAGTGATATTGACTCACTCGCCATCTTTGACTAACGCGCACGCTTATTCGGCCGCCGATTGGGGCGGCTTTTTCCATTCTGACGATCAGGGAATGAGTGATGAAGCGGACTTTTCAGCCGAGCAATCTGGTGCGGGCGCGTCGCCACGGCTTCCGCTCGCGGATGGCGACGGTGGGCGGTCGCAACGTGCTCCGTGCCCGCCGCGCGCGTGGCCGCAAAAAGCTGTCGGCCTGACCACGCTGACTCGCCGCCGCGATTTCCTCGCGGCGAATGCGGGCAAGCGGGCGCCGATGCCGGGCTTCGTGCTGCTCGTGCGCCCGCGTGACGATGGCGATGCCGGCATGCGTGTCGGCTACACAGTCAGCACGAAAGTCGGCAACGCGGTCGTGCGCAACCGCATGAAGCGGCGCCTGCGCGAGTTGGCGCGCGCGCTCCTCCCCCAGCACGGCATGCCTGGCGCCGACCACGTCCTTATCGGCCGCGTCGGCGGCAACGACATCGCTTTTGCCGATCTCCGCGCGCAGCTGGCCAAGGCGCTCGGGCGGATCGCCAAGTGATCGCCCGCCTCCTCATCCTCCTCGCGCGCGGCTGGCAATTGGGACCGTCGCTCATCCTGCCGCCAAGTTGTCGCTACCAGCCCAGCTGTTCGGGCTATGCAATCACGGCGCTTCGCCGCTATGGCGCTCTCAAAGGGGGCTGGCTTGCCGCGCGTCGCATCGCGCGCTGCCATCCCTGGGGGGGATCAGGCTATGATCCTGTTCCGTGACGTTCTTATTGGGATTCTCGCCTGGTGAATGAAGACAATCGTAATCTGGTAATCTTTGGCGTGCTTGCGGCGCTGATCCTGATCGGCTGGCCGATCCTGTCCGCGCGCTTCTTCCCAGTGCCCCAGCGCCCTGCCGTCACCGCCAAGGTAAACACGCCCGCGCCCGGCGCGACACCCGGTGCCGCGCCCGCCGCCGATGGCGCGGTCACGGTGCGCGATCTGGCGACCGTGCTGAAGGACAGCCCGCGCCTCGCGGTACGCACGCCGGCCGTGCAGGGCTCGATCAACCTGAAGGGTGCGCGGCTCGACGACCTCGTCCTGCTTCGCCACCGCGAGACGGTCGAGAAGGATGCGCCGCCGGTGCGCCTGCTGGCGCCCTCCGGCACCGCGCTCGCTTATTTCGGCACCTTTGGCTGGACCGTCACCGGCGCCACCGCGCCCGACAAGAGCAGCGTGTGGACTGCCGACGCCTCAGTGCTCACCCCCGCGCGCCCGGTCACGCTCAGCTGGACCAGCCCCGAAGGCGTGCGCTTCGCGATCAAGATCGCGGTCGACAAGGACTATATGTTCACGGTCGAGCAAAGCGTTGCCAATGCCGGCGCCAAGCCGATCGTCGCGCGGCCCTATGGCCTTGTTTCACGCACCGGCCTGCCCAAGGAGCTCGACACCTGGACCAACCATGTCGGCCCGGTCGGCGTGTTCGGCAACGGGGCGAATTACGACATTGGCTATCCCAATCTGGCGGGTAAAGACCCAAGCTTCTTCGCGCGCACCTTCGGCACCAGCGCCAAGGCCGGCGAGAATTATTTCGATGCGCATGGCGGCTGGCTCGGCTTTGCCGACCATTATTGGCTGGCCGCGCTAATCCCCGACCAGAATGCGCGAGTCCATTCGGGCTTTCGCGGCGCGCCGGGCGATGTCTATCAGGCCGATTTCGCCAGTGCGCCCGCCAGCATCGCGCCCGGCCACCAGGTCACGCAGACCAGCCGCTTCTTTGCCGGCGCCAAGGAAGTGCGGCTGATCGACCAATATGAGAACACGCTCGGCATCGCCAATTTCGACAAGGCGATCGATTGGGGCTGGTTCCGCATCATCGAGAAGCCGATTTTCTATTATCTCGATTTCCTCTTCCGCCTCGTCGGCAATTTCGGCGTCGCGATCATCCTGCTGACCTTCACGATCCGCGGCTTCCTGTTCCCGATCGCGCAGCGCCAGTTCGCCTCGATGGCCAAGATGCGTGCCGTCCAGCCCAAAATGAAAGCGATTCAGGAGCGCTACAAGGACGATAAACCGCGCCAGCAGCAGGAAATCATGCAACTGTACCGCACGGAGGGCGTCAACCCGCTCGCCGGCTGCCTGCCGACCTTCCTGCAAATTCCCATCCTGTTCGGCCTTTACAAGGTGCTGCTGCTCTCGATCGACATGCGCCACCAGCCGTTCGTGCTGTGGATCAAGGACCTGGCCGCGCCCGACCCGCTGACGCCGTTGAACCTGTTCGGCCTGCTACCCTTCCACCCGCCGGCAGCAATCGCAATCGGCATCGTACCGATCCTGCTCGGCATCTCGATGTATTTCCAGTTCAAGCTCAACCCGCAGCCGATGGACGAAGCGCAGCAGCAGGTGTTCAAGATCATGCCGTGGATGCTAATGTTCATGATGGCACCGTTCGCGGTTGGCTTGCAGATTTACTGGATCACCTCCAACCTGCTCACCATCGGTCAGCAGCGGCTGCTCTACTCGCGCCATCCGGACATGCTGGCGCCGAAGAAATGAGCGAGGGGCAAGAGGAAGCGATCGAGGCGGCGCGCAAGCTGTTCGCCGGCCCGGTGAGTTTTCTGCTCTCGGCGCCGTCGCTCAAATTCCTGCCCGATGCGATCGCGCCCGAAATTGCCTTTGCCGGGCGGTCGAATGTCGGCAAATCGTCGTTGCTCAACGCGCTGGTCGGCCGAAACGCGCTCGCACGCACGTCGAACACGCCGGGCCGCACGCAGGAGCTCAATTTCTTCGATGTCGGCACCCCGCCGGTGCTGCGCCTCGTCGATATGCCCGGCTATGGCTTTGCCAAAGCGCCCAAGGATGTCGTCAAGCAATGGCGCTTCCTGGTGAATGATTATCTGCGCGGCCGCCAGGCGCTGAAGCGCGCGCTGGTGCTGATCGACGCGCGCCACGGCATCAAGGAAGTCGATACCGACATTCTCGACATGCTCGATGCCGCCGCGGTCAGCTATCGCCTGGTGCTGACCAAGGCCGACAAGATCAAGCCGACCGAGCTTGCCGAGGTCGCATCGCGAACCGCGGATGCTGCGCGCAAGCGCCCCGCCGCGCATCCCGAAATCCTAAGCACCTCGAGTGACACCGGCCAGGGCATTGCCGAACTGCGTGCCGCCGTGCTCTCTGCGATCGGCTAAAACGGCTCGCCAAACCCAGCCCGGCCCGGCTATGCCGCGCTCCATGAAGCTCATCATCGGCAACAAGGCCTATTCATCCTGGTCGCTGCGCGGCTGGCTCGCGTGCAAGCAATCGGGGCTGCCGTTTGAGGAAGTCGTTGTCCCGCTGTACAACGAAGATTGGGACAAGCGCCGGGAGGGCGATGAATTCGCGCCCTCATCGGGCAAGGTGCCGATCCTGTGGGACGAGGACGTCGTCGTCTGGGACTCGATGGCGATCATCGCCTATCTCGACGAGCTTTCCGGCGGCGACAAATTCTGGCCCGAGGATCGCGCTGCCCGCGCGATGGCGCGATCGATGGCGGCAGAAATGCACTCGGGCTTCGCCGCGCTGCGCCGAGAATGCGGCATGAACATCCGCCGCCGCTTTCCGCCCAGCGCCAAGTCACCCGAAGTCATTGCCGATCTGTCGCGCATCTACGAGCTCTGGGCGCAAGCCCGCGCGCGCTTTGCCGGCGATGGCGACTTCCTATTCGGCGATTTTGGTGCGGCCGATATCATGTACGCGCCGGTCTGCACGCGGATCGTCACTCATTCGCTGCCGCTGCCGCGCTTTGCCGGCGCGTATCTCGAAGCGATGTATGCCCATCCCTTCCTGCAGGACTGGATCGCCGGCGCCGGCGAGGAGGACTGGGTGATCCAGAAATTTGAAAGCGCGACTAGCGCCTGATCACGCCACCCGACCGCACCTCAATCGATAGTCGGCCTCACCGTTACCGTCGTTAGTGGCGCGGCACTCCGGCCCAAAAACGCGGTTATCGGCGCCACCAACGCCGAGTAAATAGCGCGGTAATCGTCGTTCCCGCTCATCGTTGAGGTCGCGACGAACCATAGCAATTTGCGTGGGCCGGATGACGTCGGCGCCTTGTCGACCGCTTCGAGGGTAAGCCATGAGCGGTAGCTCTTGCGATCAAGGGTTTTGGCGCCGCGATCAACCTCTGCACTATAGAAGCCGACCGTAACCCACGCATCTGGCCGCTCGCCCTTTTCAGCCGGCGTCCAACCCTTTGCGCGCAGTGCCGCATCGATCGGCGCACGCGAGTTGGGCAAAAGCTTGGTTGCGTCCGTTGCGAGCAACACATAGTGGCGCGGGGCCGCGCTGCTCGCCCCTACCGAACTGACCTCCACGCGAAATGGCCCGTTTACGGGTGCGGTCAACAGCGCCGCAGCAACAAGAAGGTTGAACATATCGACCTCCAAATATCGTGGTAGAGCAATGTCTTGACACAGATTTGCAGCAACTGCAACACGATCAGATGCTAGCTTAACGCTGCCTCTCCGTCGGGTAGGGTGTCCCGTCCTTGCGGAAATAGCTCTCGCCATCGAACGTCATATCGATGTCCGAATAGCCGCCCGTGCCTTTCATGTTGCCGGCGCCGATCGCGATGAAGCTGCAATCGACCACGGACCGGTTCTGCAGGTGATGGCCATTCCCGGCGCCCATCGGGAACGCCAGGCAGTCGCCCGCGCGCACGACCGTCTCGCCGGAATCGTCGACCAGCACAGCCTCGCCGCTCAACATCACAACGAACTCATCCTCCTCGTCATGCCAGTGCCGCTGCGACGACCACGCACCGGGCTTCAGCACGACATGCCCGACCCCCATTGCGGTAAGACCGGCGACGGCCGCGAGGTGCCGGACCCAGCGCCCGGCGACCGCCTCGTTGAACGGCGACGGATAGTCGCTCGTATTGGCCTGAGGGATTGTATCGAGGTTCAGCTTGGGCAAGGGTCCCTCCTATGGATGCCGTCACCACCCTGCCCGATGTCGTTGCGCTCACCAAGGCGCTGATCGCCGCCGAAAGCATCACGCCGGCGCGAGGACCGGTGTTCGAAGTGCTGGAGGCGGCGTTGGTGCCGCTCGGCTTCGCTGTCGAGCGGTTCGTGGTGGGTGAAGCGCCCGATGGCCCGGTCGAGAATCTGCTGGCGGTGCGCGGCGCGGGCGGGCGGCATTTCGCCTTTGCCGGCCATCTCGACGTGGTGCCCCCGGGTGAAGGCTGGGCAAGCGACGCCTTCGAGCCGGAAGAGCGCGGCGGGCTGCTGTACGGGCGCGGCGCGGTCGACATGAAAGGCGCGATCGCCGCATTCGTCGCGGCGGCGGCGAGGGTGCCGCGCAATGCCGGCACGATCAGCCTGATCATCACCGGCGACGAGGAAGGCCCAGCCATTTACGGCACGCGCGCGCTGATTGAGCGGATGGCTGCCCGCGGATTGAAGCCAGACCTGTGCCTGGTCGGCGAGCCGACCTCTGTCAGCCGGCTGGGCGACACGATCAAGATCGGCCGGCGCGGCTCGGTCAATGTCTGGATCGAGGTGCCAGGGCGGCAGGGCCATGTCGCCTATCCGCAGCTCGCCGACAACCCGATCCCGAAGCTGGTCGCCGCGCTCGCCGAAATCGATGCGATCGTGCTCGATCAGGGTAGTGACTGGTTCCAGCCCTCCAACATCGAAGTCACTGACATCACCGTCGGCAATCCGGCGACCAACGTCATCCCAGCCAAGGCGACCGCGCGGCTCAGCATCCGTTTCAACGACCTGCAACGCGGCGACGATCTCGCGGCGCGGATCGAGAGCATCGTCAAGCGCCATGCGCCCGACGCGACGGTCGTCGCGCGCGTGTCGGGCGAAGCCTTCCTCACCGAGCCCGGCGCTTTCTCGGCGCTCATTTCCGAGGCGATCGAAGCGCATCAGGGCATCGCGCCCGAGCTCTCGACCACCGGCGGCACGTCAGACGCGCGCTTCCTGTCGAAGCTATGCCCGACGGTGGAGTTCGGCTTGCCCAACGGCACGATGCACAAGCTCGACGAGGCGGTCGCGATCGACGACCTGCATCGCCTGGTCGACATCTACGCCGACATCGCGCGCCGCGCGTTGACCACAACGGCCCCTTAAATCCTCCCCCGCCAGGGGGAGGTGGCGCCAAAGGCGACGGAGGGGGAGGAATTCTGCCGGCGGTTGCCCTGACCTCCCCCTCCGACAGGCTGCGCCTGCCACCTCCCCCTGGCGGGGGAGGATCGAAATAATCAGCCGACCAGCGCCTGACGCCCCTCGCCTTGCGACCAGGCGATGAACTGGCCCTCGTCCATCGGCTGAGCGATGGCATAGCCCTGCATCACATCGCAGCCGATGATGCGCAGCACTTCGGCCTGCGCTTCGGTCTCGATGCCCTCGGCCACCGCTTCGCAGCCAAGCCCATGGATCAGGCCGATGACGGCGTGAACAATCGCGCGGGCCTGCGCCCGCGTCGCGATATGCTCGATCAGGCTGCGGTCGAGCTTCACCCGGTCGACCGGCAAATCGCGCAGCCGCGCGAGATTGGAGTAGCCGGTGCCGAAATCGTCGATCGCGATGGTCGCGCCATCGGCGCGGAGTTCAGATATCGCCTCGATCACATCGTCGCTGCAATGCATCGCCAGCGTCTCGGTGATTTCGAGTTCGAGCAGTTCGGCGGGCGCATTGGCGGCGCGCATCGCTTCGCGCAGGCGGCGGAAGAAATCGGCATGGTCGAGCTGGCGCGGACTGATGTTGATCGCCATCCGTTGCGCCACGCCCATCCGGCCCCAGCGCGCGATCGTTTCGGCAACGGTCGCGATCACCCAATCGCCGATTTCGACAATCATGCCGGTCTCCTCGGCGCGCTTGATAAAGGTACCGGGCAGCTTGATTTCGCCATTGGGATGGCGCCAGCGCAACAACGCCTCGGCGGCGACGATGCGGCCTTCCTTCATGCTCACTTGCGGCTGGAAGACGAGCGCGAACTGGTTGCGCGCAATCGCATCGCGGAGATCGGCTTCGAGCTGGACGCGATCGGCGATTTGCGCGGCGAGCACATCGTTGAAATGCTCGGCGCGGCCGCGCCCCATCGCCTTGGCGTGATACATGGCCGCGTCCGCCGCACGCATCAAGTCGGTCAGCGTCGTGCCATGCTCGGGCCGGCGGGCAATGCCGATCGAGGCGCCGATCTCGACCTCGTTGCCGTTGAGATCAAAGGTTTCGCCGAGCGCGAACAAGATGCCGCGACCGACGCGCGCCGCCACTTGCGGATCGCCGAGCGTGGGAAAATACATGGTAAATTCATCGCCCGCCAAGCGGCCGATCAGCGGCGGCGGCGTTTCGAGCTCCAGCGTCACCCGGTCGGCGACCGCGCGCAGGCGATTGGCGACCATGCCGAGCAGCATGTCGCCGACCGCATGGCCCATCGTGTCGTTGACCGATTTGAAGCGATCGAGATCGATAAAGAACAACGTCGCGCCGGCACCCGACGGCAAGTCGCTCAGCATCCGTTCGCAGCTGCGGCGGAAATGCGTGCGGTTGGGGAGGCCTGTCACCGGATCGTAGAGCGCGAGCCGCTGCACGCTATCGAGATTGGCGCTGATCTGCTGGAACAACGCTTCCATCGCGCGCGACAGTTGCGGCACATTGTCGCCGATTTCCCGAGGGATATCGCTATCGAGATCACCTTGCGCGGCACTGGCAAGGCGCGCGATCGCGGCGTCGATCGCGGCGGCCGTTGTCGCGATCGATCGCTCCGCCGCGCCCCAGCACATCACCGCGCAGATAATCGCCGGAATCAGCGCGCGGGCGACGCCATTGCCGTCGATCCGGCCATTGGAAGTCGCCACAAGCGCAAGGATGAAGGCAAAAGCGCCAGCGGCCATCGCGAAGGCGATGGCGCGGCTCTTTAACGTCGCTCCTTCCATTGCCGGTATGGCCCCTCGCGCTCAGGGATGCGGTCGATCCCGATTGGCCAGGGATAATGCTCGGAACAGGTTAATATTTTCGTTCTTCACGCCTACGTCGAAGAACGATGTAGAGCGCGCCGCTGCCGCCGTGGCGGGGGTGCGCGCCTCTGACCGCGGCGATGCTGCCGGCGTGGCGTGAGGCGGCAAGCCAATCCCCCACCGCGGCCCTTATTCGCCCGCGCGCATGCGGCCGCTCGCTCTCGGCGCGCGGCGGCTTGCCGGTCACCAGCAGCACGACGCGATCACCGCGTGCGATGGCGCGGCCGAGATGCTCGTCGAGCGCGCGATAGGCGCTGTCGAGCGTGTGGCCGTGAAGATCGATGCTGCTGTCGGGGTCGATCCGCCCCGTCGCCAGCCGCCGGTCCCAGCCGCCGTCGAGCGTCGTGCCGACGCGCGGGGGCGGTGATGGAGCGGGCGCCGGTGCTGGGGCGGCGCGGGTGGCAACTAAAGGCTTAACCTTGACCGGCGTCGCCGCTGCGGCCGCAACCGGCTCGACGCGCGGCAGATGCGTCGGATCGAGCGGATTGACCGTGGCCACCACTCGCCGCCACAGCGACTGCTCGTCAGGGGATAATCGACGCGCCGCCATCGCCCTGCTGCGTCGTCGGTCGCGCCGGGGCCTGCGCGCGCAACCGCGCCAGCGTGCCGGTGGGCAGCAGCACATAGCCGGTGCCATGCGCCGACATGCCGCCGGCAATCCGCGTCGCCTCGGCGCCCGCGCCCCAGAAGGTATCGACGCGGTTGGCGCCCTTGATCGCGCCGCCGGTATCCTGTGCGATCCACAGCCGGCTTGCCTCGGGCCGATCAGTGATGAGCAGGATCGGCGCGCCGAGCGGCACGAATTTCGGATCGACCGCCGCGCTCACCCCGCCGGTCACTGGAACGCCGAGGGCGCCTTGCGCCGGGCCGGATATCAGCCGGAAGAACACATAGCTCTTATTCTCGCGCATCAGCGCGCGGCCCTCGTCCGGGTGATCGTGGAGCCAGGCGGAAATGCCCTGCATCGATGCCTGGCCGGGGCCAAGCAGCCCGCGCTGGCGCATCAGCGCGCCAATGCCGGTGTAGTCACGCCCATTCTGGCTGTCATAACCGAGCCGGAGCACCTCGCCATCGGGAGTGCGCAACAGGCCCGATCCCTGGATCTGAAGGAAAAACACCTCGACCGGATCGGCCGCCCAGGCGAGAATCGGCGCGGTCTGCTCGATCGCGCCCGTCTCGATCGCGGTGCGGTCGGGATAGGGCACAAGGTTTGTCGCTTCGACCCGCCCCCGGATGTGCTTGCCTTTCAACGTGTCCGAAAACTGGCCGAGATCGACATCGATCAAGTCGCGCGGCCGGCCATAGATCGGCACGGGATAATCCGCCGACGGCGTGCGCGATCCGCGAATTTCGGGGACATAATAACCAGTCGCGAAGGCGCGACCGTCGCCGACCTGCGCGGCTTCGAAATAGCGGCGGAAAAAGCCCAACGCATCGCGCTCGCCCGCTTGCGCGGCGGCACACACCGGTTGCCAATCCTCGGGCCGGGTAAGCCCCGACCCATCGGTGCGGCGGAGCAGCGACGGGCAGCTCAGCCGGAATGCGGCGAGCGCGCGCTCAGCCTGATCGCGATCGATCGCCAAGCCGTCGATCGCCGGGCCGGGTGCGACGCCGGCGGCAAGGGCATTGTCGGTCGCGGCGACGGACGATGGAGTAGGTGTCGCGCTGGGCGTCGGCGCGGGCCGTGGCGCCGGAGTCGGGCGCGGCGCGGGTGTCGGGCGGTGGCGCGGCGGCGGCGGCGCCTTCGATGGTGGTACGACATGGCCGCACGCGGACAACCCCGCCAGCAGCAGGATCGTCGCGAGCCGGCGGCGCGTCACCCCCATTTTCAGCACATCAGGCTTCGTCGGTCTCGACGAGCTTCCAATTGGCGTCGCCGCCGCGCACTTGCTTGGCGAAAGTCCACAAATCGTGGGTGACGACCGCGTCGGTCAACGAGCCGGCAATCACATTGCCCTCGGCATCGCGCGTCACGGCGGCGATGTCGGCATCGAAGCGCACCGTGATCCGCGCCTCGCGCCCGACGAGCGCGGCGTGCGTGATCAGCGCGCGTTCGATCGACACCAGTCGGTTGTCGAGCACATGCCCGGCTTCGCTGCGCGCTTCGATCGCGGCGACGAACGCTTCGCTCACCTCGTCGCTGGTCAGCGCGGCAAGATCCTCGACATCGGCCGACCAGAACGCTTCTAAGATGATCTTGTATGCGCTTTTCGCGCCGAGCAGGAACTGCGTCACGTCGAAGCTGCTGTCCGCCGCGCCGATCGCGCGCAGGCCAATTTCGGCACCGCCTTCCATGAGGCGGATCGCGGCATCGCGCGGCTCGGCAGGCGTTTCGGTCGCGCGCGGCAGCACGATCGGCAGCGCTCGCTCTTCGGCAGGGCGCGGCATCGGCTGCTCATGACCGGTCCGCCGGCCCAACACGGTATAGAGCCTGAGGGCCAGAAACCCCGCGATCATGCCCAGAAGAACGACGTAAACCACCTTGCCTCCACTTCGCGCGTGCTGGCGATAACATAGGCGCACGCCCTCGCCTATTCAAATGAGTCGGTCCCGGCGCGGGGTGACATTGAACTCGCTCTAACCGGCTGCTAGGCGCCTTTCCCATCCCCGGCGCGGCAGGACCGCGCCCGATCACGACGAAACGAGGATTATTGGACAATGGACGAACAGGATATTGCCGGTCTTGGCGCCGATGCGCTGGGCAATGGCGCCGACAATCAGCCGGTGATCGGCATGATCTCGCAATATGTGAAGGACCTGTCGTTCGAGAACCCCGCTGCTCCTGCCATTTATCAGGAGCAGGGCACGCCCAACATCGATGTGCAGTTCAACATCGGATCGAGCCAGGTTGGCGACGACCTGCATGAGGTCGTGCTGAAAATGGACGTGAAGTCCACCGTCGGCAGCACGGTCGCCTTCGTCGTTGACCTCACTTATGCGGGATTGTTCGGCATCCGCAACTTGCCAAACGAGACCGTGCAGGCGTTCATGCTCGGCGAGGCGCCGCGCCTGCTCTTCCCGTTCGCGCGCCGTGTGCTCGCCGATGCGGTGCGCGATGGCGGCTTCGCGCCGCTGCTGCTCGATCCCATCGATTTCAACACGCTCTACACCCAGCAGGTGCAGCAGCAGTTGGCCGGAACCGAAGCAGCAGGCAACGCCTGACGCCAGCGGCGGCGCCGGGCGAGCGGCCATAATGGACCTGGCATGAATCTGGGGCGCGCGCTCGGCTCGGTCGGCGGCCTGACGCTGGCGAGCCGCGTACTGGGGCTGGTGCGCGATGCGCTGTTCGCACGCTATATCGGCGCGAGCTTCGCGTCGGATGCGTTCCTGATCGCGTTCCGCCTGCCCAATATGTTCCGCGCGCTGTTTGCCGAAGGCGCGTTTTCGGCCGCCTTTATCCCGATGTTCAACAAAAAGGCCGCCGAAGCCGATGGCGATCTCCGTCCAGCGCTCGATTTCGCCGAGGACGCGCAATCGGTACTGCTGCCGGTGCTGATCGTGATGACCGCCATCATGGAGCTGGCCGCGTGGCCGGTCACCTATGCGCTGTCGCTCGGGTTTAACGGGATCAGCCAGGATCAATTCGCCTTCGCGGTGAGGTTGTCGCGGCTGACCTTTCCTTATCTGCTCCTTATCTCGCTCGTGTCGCTGTTGGGCGGCATCCTCAACTCGATTCACAAATTCTGGGTCAATGCTGCCGCGCCCATTCTGCTCAACCTGACGCTGATCCTCGCGCTGCTGCTGTTCCACGCCAATGATCCGCTGCTGACCGCGCAGAACCAGGCAATCGCGGTGACGGTATCGGGTGTGCTGCAGCTTGGCTGGCTGTGGTGGGCGTGCCGACGCAACGGCGTGGCGCTGCGGCTGCGGCTCCCGCGCTTGTCGCCCGATGTGCGGCGGCTGCTCGCGCTGATCTGGCCGGCGGCGGCGGGTGCCGGGGCGCTGCAGATCAATCTGCTCGTTTCAACCGCGCTTGCAGCGAGCCTGCTGCCGCATGGATCGGTCACTTATATCTACCTTGCGGACCGGGTGAACCAATTGCCGCTCGGGCTGATCGGCATTGGCCTGGGCACGGTGCTGCTGCCGACCGTATCGCGCCTGCTCGGCGCGGGCGACGAAGCCGGCGCGATGAACACCCAGAACCGGGGGCTTGAGCTCGCGCTGTTCTTTACGCTCCCCGCAACGGTTGCGCTTATCGTGTGCGGTACGCCGATCGTCGCGGCGCTGTTCCAGCACGGCAAGTTCACGCCCGACGACAGCGCCGCCACGGCCCAAGCGCTGGCGGCATTTTCGGTGGGGTTACCGAGCTACATCCTCGTGAAAGTGCTCACGCCCGGCTTTTATGCGCGCCAGGATACCAAGACTCCGGTGCGCTTCGCGACGCTCTCCTTCGGCGTCAATCTGCTGCTCAACCTCGCGTTCATCCTGCCGCTTCGTCATATGGGCCCGCCGCTCGCGACGGCCTTGTCGAGCAGTATCAACGTCTGGCTGCTCTATTCGACGCTGCGCAAACGCGGCCAGTTCGAGCCCGACCAGCGCTTGCGCCGCCGCACGGTCCGGCTGGCGGGTGCGGCGCTGCTGATGGGCGTGACGCTCTATTTCCTCAACGACCAGTTCACGCCCTACACCACCGGCATCGCGTGGCAGCGCTGGGCAGCGATGGCCGTGCTGGTCGCGACCGGCGGCCTCGTCTATGCGATCGCGTGCCTGGGCTTGCGCGCCTATCTGCCGTCGGACCTGATGGCAGCTTTGGGCCGGCGCGGGCGAGCGCGGCAAGGCTAAGAAAGGGGATCAATGCGCGTCGTTTCCGGCATTCAACCGACCGGCAATCTCCACCTCGGCAATTATCTCGGCGCGATCAAGCAATGGGTCGCGATGCAGGATGATGTCGCGGCGCGGGGCGGTGAGTGCCTGTTCTTCCTGGCCGATCTCCACGCGCTTACCCAGCCTGTGGTGCCGTCGCAGCTCGCCGCCAGCACGATCGAAATGGCGGCGACACTGATCGCCGCCGGCATCGATCCTGCCAAGTCGATCCTGTTCAACCAGGCGCGGGTGCCCGCGCATGCCGAGCTTAGCTGGATCCTGAGCGGCACCGCGCGGATGGGCTGGCTCAACCGGATGACGCAGTGGAAGGACAAGGCCGGCAAGAACCGCGAGGGCGCCAGCGTCGGCCTGTTCACCTATCCAGTACTGCAGGCTGCGGATGTGCTGATCTATCAAGCCAGCCATGTACCGGTGGGGGAGGACCAGAAGCAGCATCTCGAGCTTGCCCGCGACATCGCCGCCAAGTTCAACACCGATTTCGACGTCGAGCTGTTCCCGCTGCCCGAGCCGCTGATCTCGGCCGCCGCGCCGCGCATCATGAGCTTGCGCGACGGCGGCGCGAAAATGTCGAAGTCCGATCCATCGGACATGAGCCGCATCAACCTGACCGATGATGACGACCTGATCGCCCAGAAGGTCAGGAAAGCAAAAACCGACGCGGAGCCGCTGCCCGACACGATGGCGGCGCTCGCCGAGCGGGCCGAGGCGCGCAATCTGGTGACCATCTATGCCGCGCTTGCCGGCACAGGGCCCGATGCCGTCCTCGCGCAATTCGCCGGCCAGGGCTTTGGCGCGTTCAAGCCCGCGCTTGCCGACTTGACGGTCGCGACGCTGGCGCCGATCCGCGCCCGCCTAAACGACTTGCTCGGCGATCGCGCGGCCGTGGCGCAAGCGCTGGTCGATGGCGCCGCCCGGGCAGAAGCACTGGCTCGGCCGACGCTGCTCGCCGCGCAAAAGGCGGTGGGGTTGCAAGTCTAGGCGTGGCGAACGGATCGACTTGGTTCAACCACCGTTCATCGTTAGTCGGTCATCGCTAAGTTGGTGAACTTCAGTGTGTCTCGTTGGTGAAAGGTCGCCCAAAATGCGTCGTCTCGTTCTTGTTGCTACTGCCGCCGCTGCCCTGTCGCTGACGAGCTGCGCCGACTCGTTCAGCGCGAAGGTGTCGCGCTTCCAGGCGCTCCCCGCGCCCGCCGGCCAGACCTTCGCGGTCGAACCCGGCGACCCGCGGCTGCGCGGCGGCCTTGAATTCAACCAATATGCCAATCTGGTGGCCGCGCGGCTGACCGAAAAAGGCTATCATGAGGCCGCCCCCGGCACCCGCCCCGACCTGATCGTCAGCATGAGCTACTCGGTCGATCATGGCCGCGAGAAAGTTGAGAGCTGGCCGCGCCCCTATCCTTATGGCCCTTATGGCCGGTTCTACGGTGGCTTCGGCTACCGGCCCTATTATTTCGGCTTCTACGATCCGTTCGGCTTCGACCGTTATGACGATGTCCGCAGCTACACCGTCTACACCAGCGAGCTCGACCTTCAGATCAAAAGCGCCGCGGATGGGCACAATCTCTTCGAAGGCACCGCCAAGGCGGTATCGACCGACGACGAACTGCCGCATCTCGTGCCCAACCTGGTCGCAGCGATGTTCACCGGTTTCCCCGGCAATTCGGGCGAGACGGTGAAGATCACCATCCCGCCGCAGAAGCACTGACGGACCGAATTCGGCGCATCATCATTGATCGTCATGCCGGGCTTGTCCCGGCATCCACGGTGCGGCACGAGACGCGCTTCAGAAATGAGGCAATCGCTCGCAGCAAGGTGGACCCCGGCACAAGGCCGGGGTGACGGGCTGTTGATGCGGGCCGCGTCCTGGTGGATCAGGCTTTCAGGTCGCGCTGCAGCACGCGAACGGCGCCATCGATCTCGGGATCGGTGCCACGCAGTTCCTCGATGCGCTTTACTGCGTGGATCACCGTCGAGTGATCGCGCCCGCCGAACTTACGGCCAATCTCGGGTAGTGAGCGCGTCGTCAGTCGCTTGGCGAGGTACATCGCGATCTGGCGCGGCCGGGCGACCGCGCGCGCGCGGCGCGCCGAGATGAGGTCGATCGGCTTGATGTCAAAATAGGCCGACACCGCGCGCTGGATCTCGTCGATCGTCACGCGCTTCTGGCTGCCACGCAACGTGTCACCCAACGTCGTCGTCGCGAACGCCAGGTCAATAGCTTCCCCGGTCAGCTCGGCATAGGCGACCAGCCGGTTGAGCGCGCCTTCCAGCTCGCGGATGCTGGCGGTGATCCGCGCTGCCATCAGATCGAGCACATCGGAGGGCACCGACACGTCAGGCATGTCGGTGAGCTTCCGATCGAGCACCGCGCGGCGCAGGGTCAGATCGGCGGCTTTGATATCGGCGACTAGCCCCGAGCCCAGCCGTGCAACGATGCGCGGCTCGACGCCGTCGAGCGCCTGTGGGCAGCGATCGGCGCTGACCACCAGCCGCTTGCCCGCCGCCATCACCTCGTTGATTGTGTGGAAGAATTCTTCCTGCGTCGAATCCTTGCCAGCGATGAACTGGAGATCGTCGATCATCAGCAGATCTGCCGAGCGCAGCCGTGCCTTGAAGGCATGGGTGTCGCGCGCGCGGAGCGCGGTCACGAATTCGAACATGAACCGCTCGGCCGACATGTAGATCGCGGTCGCTTGCGGGTTGGCGGCGAGATGCGCCGCGCCGATCGCGTGCATCAAATGCGTCTTGCCCATGCCGGTGCTGCTGTGGAGGAACAACGGGCTGAAGCGCGGCGCGCCCGGCTCGGCCAGTGCACGCGCCGCGTTGAAAGCGACTCGGTTGGACGCATCGACGACGAATCGGTCGAAGCTGAACCGCGGATCGAACGCCGGGCGTGGCGTGGCAGTATCGGGGCGCGCGGTGACGGGCGACGCCGCCGGCAGCACCGCTTCGGGCGTCAGTGTCGCGAGCACGGGGCCGGCGGCAACCGTGTCGATCGACACCTGGCGGACATCGGGCAGCAGCGCGCGGAATTCCTGCAGCAGCCGCTCGGCGTAATTATTGCGGACCCAGTTGGTCATGAACGCGGTCGGCAGCGTCAGGCGAATCACCTGGTCATCGCTGGCATCGTCGTCAAAGGTCAGCGGCTTGAGCCACTGGTCGAACAATCGGGCACCGGCGGATTCGCGAAGATGCGCGCGCACACGGACCCATGCCCGCTGGCGTTCGCTGGTGATTTGCGTCTTTTCCGCCCCAGTCCTCACCCAATTCCCTCCCAAAACGTCTTGGGCAACCGCCCCTTTTCGTAACCGACAAATCTCCCCCCAGCCGGAATCGCATCCGCCTGATGATGAAATTCAATTTAAAAGCCGCAGCAGTGATTCCGCCGCGCTGGAGAACCATTATGAGCCAGCTATCGAGTCGATCAAGACCCCTGCATGTAAAGATTCTGAAATAAAGGTCATTGACAGCGATTTTGCCGAGAAATCCGCCATCTCGATCTTAGTGTTTTGATTTTATGGAATAATAAATTCGTCACTAAACTGAAACAACCGCGAATCGGCGGAAAAGCTGGAGTTTGCGATAGCCGGTATGCTGCCTTCCGGCAGCTGCATCAGGCGGGGTAACGCAGACGTGAAAAAGCCCGCCGAGGCGACCCGGCGGGCTGTATAAACGCCGTTACAGCGCGATCAGGCGAGCGCGGCGACCGCCTTGGTGAGGCGCGAGAATTTCCGCGACGCGGTGTTCTTGTGGACGACGCCCTTGGCGACGCCACGCGCGAGCTCGGGCTGAACCGCCGCCAGCGCTTCCGCCGCCGCCGTCTTATCGCCCGCCGCAATCGCCGCTTCCACCTTCTTCACATAGGTGCGGATGCGCCCGACGCGGTTACCGTTGATGATCGCGCGACGGTCGTTCCGCCGAATACGCTTTTTCGCCTGTGGCGTGTTCGCCATGCCGTCCTCGAAACCTTTGCTGATGGTGTCCGGGCGGGCCGCAAAGCTGCTGCCAATCCGGGAAAGCGCAGGCCCATACTTGGCAAAGCGCGATCGGTCAACCGGTTGGATGGCGCCGCTGATCAGCGCTGGCAGCGCGTGCACCAGAAGGTCGATCGGCCCGAATCGACCTGGCGCAGCACGATTGCCCCGCACGCGCATGCCTCGCCCTCACGACCATAGACGCGCCATTGCTTGGCGAAATAGCCGAGTTCGCCATTGGGCCGGGCATAATCGCGCAAGGTCGAGCCGCCTGCCTCGATCGCGGCTGCCAGCACCGCGCGAATCGCTTCGATCAGGCGCTTCAGGCGCCGCCGGCTGATCTCGCCTGCCGGCGCGCCCGGCGCGATACCGGCGAGGTGCAGCGCCTCGCACACATAGATGTTGCCGAGCCCCGCCACGACTCGCTGATCGAGCAGCATCGCCTTGATCGGCGCGATCCGCCCCTCGAGCGCCGCCGACAAATGGGCCGCGGTCAGATCGTCGCCCAAGGGCTCCGGCCCCATCGCGGCAAAGGGCGGGTAGGCATTGAGCAAAGCCCGATCGACCAGCGCGACAAAGCCGAAGCGGCGCGGATCGTTGAGCGCCAGCCGCCGCCCGGCATCGGTTTCCAGAATCAGATGATCATGCTTGCCGATCTCGTCGGGATCGACTCGCCACCGCCCCGACATACCGAGATGGAAGATCATCGTGTCGTCGCGATCGGTGTGGATCAGGCCATATTTGGCGCGGCGGCCAAGCGCGGTCACCCTCGCCCCGGTCAGCCGCTGCACCAGATCGACCGGGAAGGGCACGCGCAGATCGGCGCGCCGCGTCTCGACCTGCGCCAGGCGCTGGCCTTCGAGCAGCGGGGCCAGCCCACGTACGGTGGTTTCGACTTCGGGAAGCTCGGGCATTATCGCGCGAGAGCTAGGATGGGTTTGCTCCCGCCACAAGGCCCGGCTAGGGACACGTCCCATGACCGACACCGTCTCTTTCGGCTACACCGACGTTGCGCCCGAGGAAAAAACCGCGCGGGTGCGCGACGTGTTCGCCAGCGTCGCTTCCTCGTATGACCTCATGAACGACGCGATGTCGGGCGGCGCGCATCGCTTGTGGAAAGACGTTTTCGTCCGCCGGGTGAAACCGCGCAGCGGTGAGGCGATCCTCGACATGGCCGGCGGCACTGGCGACATCGCCTTCCGCCTCGCCAAGTCCGGCGCGTCGATCACGGTCGCCGACATCAATCCGGCAATGCTCGAGGTCGGCATGGAGCGTGCCGCCAAGCGCGGTATCGACGGGCTGGTCTGGACCGAGGCGAACGCCGAAACGCTGCACTTCCCCGATCGTTTCTTCGACGCTTATACGATCGCGTTCGGCATCCGGAACGTGACCGACATCCCGGCCGCGCTGCGCGAAGCGCATCGCGTGCTGCGGCGCGGCGGGCGCTTCTTCTGCCTCGAATTCTCGACCACGTTGTGGCCGGGCTTTGCCGACGTATACGATGTCTATTCGCACCGACTGGTGCCGCAAATCGGCAAATGGATCGCGCGCGACGAGGACAGTTACCGCTACCTGATCGAATCGATCCGCCGCTTCCCCGACATGCCCACCTTCGAAGGCATGATCCGCGATGCCGGCTTCGTGAACACCAAGGTCGAGCCGATGCTGGGCGGGCTGGTCGCGATCCACAGCGGCTGGAAGATCTGATGGCGGTTAGTGAGTGGCGCACACGAAGCCACGAAGTCACTGCGAAGGGTGTGTTCACGCGGAGGCGCGGAGGGCGCGGAGATGAGGGACGCGCGGCAGCGCGAATCACTTGCCGATTGGCCGATAATGAGAGGCCGCCTTCGCGGCCCGGACCAACATCTCTGCGCACTCCGCGCCTCCGCGTGAACCAAATCTTGCCTGCATGACCGCCCCCGCCGTCCACCTCTGGCGCCTGTTGAAATGGGGCCGCACGCTCGCCCGGCATGGCGCGCTGGCGGGGATCGAGCGCGATCCCAACACGCCGCGCGCCGTCCGGCGGCTGGCGCGCATCGCCCGCTTCGGCGCGCGCGTGCCCAAGGTGCCGGCTTATGCCGACGCGCTGGAAGCGATCGGCCCGCCAGCGATCAAGCTGGGCCAGACGCTTGCAACACGGCCCGATATTATCGGCGAGGACGCTGCGCATGATCTGCTGCGCCTGCAGGACCGCTTGCCGCCGGTGCCCTTTGCGCAAGTGCTGCCGCGCATGGAGCGCAGCTTCGACCGACCGGCGAGCGACCTGTTCGAGTCGATCGATCCCGAGCCGGTCGGCACTGCATCGATCGCGCAAGTTCATAAGGCGATCACCACCGAGGGCCGGCAAGTCGCGGTCAAGGTGCTGCGCCCCGGCGTCGAGGACGAATTCGCCCGCGCCATCGACACCTATGAATGGGCCGCCGCGCAGCTCGAGCGGATGGGCGGCGAATTCGCCCGCCTGCAGCCCCGCCTCGTCATCGAGACATTCCGCCGCTGGACCGCACGCGAGCTCGACCTGCGGCGCGAAGCCGCCTCCGCCTCCGAGCTGGCCGAGGGGATGATCGCCGAGCCCGATTTCGTCGTGCCGACGATCGACTGGCAGCGCACCACCGGCAAGGTGCTGACGCTCGAATGGATCGACGGCATCAAGATCGGCAATCGCGAGGCGCTGGTCGCGGCGGGCTATGATACCGGCCGGCTCGCGCAGACCCTCGTCCGCGCGTTCCTGCGCCAGGCGATCGCGGAAGGGTTTTTCCACGCCGATCTGCATCAAGGCAATCTCTTCGCGCTGCCCGGCAATCGGATCGCCGCGATCGATTTCGGTATCATGGGCCGGATCGACCGGCGCGCACGCGTCTGGCTGGCCGAGATTCTCTACGGCCTGATCACCGGCAATTACCGCCGCGTCGCCGAAATCCATTTCGAGGCAGGCTATGTGCCGCCGCACCACAATGTCGCCGAGTTCGCGACCGCGTTGCGCGCCGTCGGCGAGCCGATGCGCGGCATGGCTGTGAAGGACGTGTCGGTCGGCGACATGCTCGACGGGCTGTTCAACATCACCCGCGATTTCGACATGAAGACGCAGCCGCATCTGCTGCTGCTCCAGAAGACGATGGTCATGGTCGAAGGCGTCGCAACGCTGCTCGATCCGCAAATCAACATGTGGGAAACCGCCGCGCCGTTCGTCGCCGAATGGATCAGGACCGAACTCGGGCCGGAGGCTTACGTCGCCGACAATCTGGTGCGCGACATCAAAACCGTGGCGCGGCTGCCCCAGCTGATCCGCAATATCGAGCGGCATTTCCCCACCCCCGGCGGCGCGCCACCCGCGCCGCCGTTGCGGGAGATACCGCCGCTGCGCATCGGCAATGGCTGGCGCTATCTGGGCGTCGCGATCGTCGCGGCGGCAGTGGGCGCGCTGATTCATGCGCTAATCCTGGGGATGGCGGGGTGAGCTCGCGCGCCGCCGCCGGCCCGCTTTGGCTCGCGGCGCCGAGCCGCTTTGCGCGACTGCCGAGCCGCAAGGCACGCTGGTGGGCAGCCGGCTTCGTGATCCTGCTGCTCGCCTCGCTCACCGCCGCGATTGCGCCAGGGCCGCCACCGGCAAGCCACGACCCCGCCTCTGCCTCGACCGACCGCGCCGATGTGCTGCTTTACCAGCATGTGGCAGCTGGCGTGCGCGGCGGCGGCAACTACTACGCGGTCGCGGCCGAAGCGCAGCGGCGCGAGGGCTATCCGGTCCGCCCCTTCGTCACGATGCGGCTGCCGACCTTGGCGCTGATCCAGGCGTGGCTGCCTGCACCGCTCGTATTCGGGCTGCTCTGGGGGCTGGCAGCGGGGACGCTTTATGCCTGGTATCTGCGGCTTAGTGCGGCGCTCACCCGCCCCGCGCCGCGCCTCATCGGGCTGGGGCTGGTCGTGCTCGGCGGCATGATCTGCCTGTGGCCCGACCTGATCGCCTTCCATGAGATCTGGGCCGGGCTGCTCGTCGCCCTGTCGCTCGCGCTGTGGCGCCCCGGCGACTGGATCGCGGCGGTCGGCGTCGCGGCCTGCGCCATGCTGATCCGCGAGACCGCCGCACTTTATGCCATCACCATGGCCGGCATGGCCTGGGCATCGGGTGATCGGCGAGAGGCGCGCGGCTGGGCAGCGGCGCTCGCAATCCTGGCGATCGCGGTCGCGGCGCACATCTATGGCTGGCATCAGGTCGTCCGCCCCGACGATCCCGACGGCCCCGGCTGGAGCGCGCTGTTGGGCTTCGGCTTTTTCGTCAAGACAATCACCATCCTCACCGGCCTCATCGTCTTCCCGCCCTTGCTCGGCGCCGCGCTTGTCGCCTTCGCGCTGATCGGCTGGGCGAGCTGGCGCGACCCCCTTGCGGTGCGGGTGCTGGCGGTGACCGCCGCCTATGCCGTCATCATCAGCCTGTTCTGCCGCACCGATACCTATTATTGGGGCCTGATGGTCGCCCCCGTCACGCTGATCGGTCTGGTCTTTGCGCCCGATGGCCTGCGCGATTTGTGGGCAAGCGCCACCGACAAGCGCCGGGTGATCGTGACGCGCACCGCGCTCGGCGACGGCCCGTGAAGCGCATCCTGCTCATCGTCGGCGGCGGCATCGCGGCGTACAAGGCGTGCGAGCTGATCCGGCTGTGCCGCAAGGCCGATATCGGCGTGCGCTGCGTCCTCACCGCCGGCGGCGCGCAGTTCGTGACGCCGATGACGCTCGCCGCGCTCAGCGAGCAGCCCGTCCACACCAGCCTGTGGGACCTGAAGGACGAGGCCGAGATGGGCCATATCCAGCTGAGCCGCGAGGCCGATCTCTTGGTCGTTGCCCCCGCCACCGCCGATCTGATGGCCAAGATGGCCGCCGGCATCGCCGATGACCTGGCGACCACCCTGCTGCTCGCAACCGACAAGCCCGTGCTCGCCGCGCCGGCGATGAACGTGCGGATGTGGCAGCACCCGGCGACCCGTCGCAACGTCGCCACGCTGCGCGGCGACGGCGTCACCGTGCTCGAGCCCGATGAAGGCCCGATGGCGTGCGGCGAATTCGGCCCCGGCCGCTTGCCCGAGCCGGCGGCGATCCTGGCCGCGATCGAGGCGGCGCTTGGCGCATGAGCATCGCCCTTACCCTCACCCTTCCCATCGCTGGCGCGATAGGCCCCTTCCCTCTCCCGACGGGAGAGGGAGGGAGGCGCGCAGCGCCGGAAGGGTGAGGGCATCATGCCCCTGCCAGCATTGCTAACCGGCCGCCACATCATCGTCACCGCCGGGCCGACGCACGAGCCGATCGATCCGGTGCGGTATCTCGCCAACCGATCCTCGGGCAAGCAGGGCTTCGCGATCGCCGCCGCGCTGGCGACACGCGGCGCGCGGGTGACGCTGATCGCCGGGCCGGCGGCGCTGGCAACCCCGCCCGGGGTCTCCCGCATCGATGTCGAGACCGCGCTCGAGATGGCCGCCGCGGTCGATGCCGCGCTGCCCGCCGATGCCGCCGTGATGGTCGCCGCCGTCGCCGATTGGCGGGTCGCGCCCGCCGCGCAGAAGCTGAAGAAAGGCGCCGCCGGGCCGCCGACGCTCACCCTGATCGAGAATCCCGACATCCTCGCAGGCCTCGCCGCCCGGCCCGATCGCCCGCGCCTCGTCATCGGTTTCGCGGCGGAAACCGAACGCGTTGTCGAGCACGCCATCGCCAAGCGGCAGCGCAAAGGCGCGGACTGGATCGTCGCCAATGACGTGTCGGGGGACGTGATGGGCGGCGAGGCGAACAGCGTGCATCTGGTCACCGCCGCCGGCGTGGAAAGCTGGGAGCGCTTGCCCAAACACGCCGTCGCCGGCCGCCTTGCCGATCGCATCGCCGCGGCGCTGGGATAGGCCGCTCGCCGCCGGCCGCGCGCCGCGAATGTTCCCGAATGTTCCCGAATGTTCGCACTGACCATGGGGGGTGGCGAAGATCGGACGATCGGCGCCCCCGGCCCCGCCGCGCTGCCGTCCACGCTCGCCCGCCCCGAGTCGCGCGCCGCCCGGCCCGCCCGAAGTTGACAAAGTTTACACTACGTCCCCCCTTTGTTGCCCTCCTCTGGTAGTGACCGCCGCGGCGAAGAGTGTTGGAGCGAGGCAGAACGCGCGCCATCGGCAGAGGGTGACATGGACCGCCATTGTAGGACAGCGGGGGCGGTATGTAGGCCGGGGGCGATTGGCAGCTAAGCTTCTTGGGAAGGCTAAGCCCAGCACACCCCAGAAGCTTAGCTGCTAGCCCCCGCCTGTCACTTGGACGCCATAATCAACGGCCAAAGGGCGGCGTCATCGGGGGTGGTCGTCAGGGCCGCCACAATCCAAGGGGAAATTCGCGGTCATGACATATCCGAAGCTGGCCATGCTCCTGCTAGCAAGCGCGGCACCTTTCGTCACGGCAACGGCTGCTCACGCGCAAGCCGCAGCGGCCCCGACCGTCGATACGCCCGCCAGCGATGCGGCTAGCGATGAGACCAATGCAATCGTGGTGACCGCTCAGCGCCGCGTCGAAAATACGCTGAAAGTGCCGGTCGCCGTTTCGGTGGTGCGGCCGGAAGACTTGAAGGATTTCCAGGCTTCGGGTGCCGATACCTTGCTGTCCCTGTCGGGCCGCGTGCCCAGCCTGTACGTTGAGTCGACCACGGGTCGCATCTTCCCGCGCTTCTACATTCGCGGGCTCGGCAATATCGACTTTTACCTTGGCGCGTCGCAGCCCGTCTCGATCATCCAGGACGATGTGGTCGAGGAGCATGTCGTACTGAAGTCGAACCCCGCGTTCGACATCGCTCAGGTCGAGGTGCTGAAGGGCCCGCAAGGCTCGCTGTTCGGTCGCAACACCACCGCTGGCATCGTCAAGTTCGACACTGCCCAGCCCAGCGCGACGTGGGCCGGCCAGGGATCGGTGAGCTATGCGCGCTACAACAGCGTCAATGCCGATGTCGGCGTCGGCGGCCCGTTGACCAAGGACGGCACGCTCAGCTTCCGCCTGTCGGGGCTGTACCAGCATCGCGACAATTGGATCAGCAACACCTATACCGGCCCGTCCGACGACGGCACGGTGCCCGGCCGCAACGTGATGGGCCGTTTCACCGAGCGCGACGTGCGTCTCCAGCTGCTCGCCAAGCCCAACGACGCCCTCAGCCTGCGTCTGTCGGGCCATTATCGCGATTATAGCGGCACCGCGTCGATCTTCTATCGCGGCTCGATCATCCCCGGCACCAGCGCGGTCCCCGCAACGTTCGATCGATCGGTCGTTGCCTATGATGAAGCGAACAACAACCCCCAGGCGTACAAGACCTATGGCGCCTCGCTAAAGGCCGATTATGATCTCGGCATCGCCACGCTGACCTCGATCACCGCGTGGGAACATGCCTCGGGCTATAGCCGCGGCGATACCGATGGCGGCGCGGCGGCGAATTTCGGCGGGGTTGCGCCCAATATCTGCGCGGCGGGCTGCGGACAATCGCAGGGGCGGCTGCGCGGACTCAACCAATGGTCCGAGGAAGTCCGTCTGGCGAGCCCGAACACCGGGGCGTTCAAATGGCAGATCGGCGGCATTTACTTCGATTCACGGGACAATACCGAGTTCGACCAGCGGTCGTTCTTCCTGACCAGCAATGTGCTGGGCACAAACCCCAACCCCAATAACTTCGTGTTGCTCCACAACATCAACACCAGCTGGGCAGCGTTCGGCCAGGCAAGCTATGACTTGACCGACCGGCTGACGCTTACCGGCGGCGTGCGCGTGACCAACGACACCAAGAGCACCAATCTGCTGCTCCACCCCAATTTCGCGACGCTGACGGTGCCGGCGACGGCGCCTAACTCATCTTATGCATGCGGCAATGCTACCTATTGCCGCTTGTCTGACACCCAGCCGAGCTGGGATGTGAGCCTGCTTTACCGGCTCAATCATGGGGTTAGCCTGTATGCGCGCTATGCCCGTGGCTTCCGCGGGCCGACCGTACAAGGGCGTTCGGCGGTGTTCGCCTCGGCTTATTCCACCGCAACGTCGGAAAAGAACACAAGCTATGAAGCCGGCATCAAAACCTCGCTGCTCGACGACCGGCTGCATTTCAACGTTGCGGGCTTTTACTACAACGTCGACAATATCCAGCTGAATGGCAACGACAGCAACGGCAATGGCGTGCTGTTTAACGGTAACAAGGGCAAAGGCTATGGCGTTGAAGCCGAGCTGGAGGCACGGCCGGTCCAAAATTTCCACATCAACATGGGCATCAGCCTGCTTCATACCGAAATCAATGCGCCAAATGTGTATGCCCAGGTCGGCGCAGCGGGCGGGGTGCCGTCAGAAACCGTGCTCAACCCCACCATCCGGATCGGCAACAATTACTACGCGCTGATTGACGGTAATCCATTCCCCAATGCGCCCAACTACAACATCAATCTCAGCGCACGTTATGATCTGCCCCTCGGCGGCAACAGCAAGCTGTTTGTGGCGGGCGATTTCAACATGCAAGGCAAGACCGATCTGGTCCTCTATCGCTCGGTCGAATATGTTGCCGACGGCAATTATGAGCTGGGCGGCAAGGTTGGCTATGCGTTTGGCCGCTACGAGATTGCGGCCTTCGCCCGCAATCTCACCGACCGTAAGAATTTGATTGGTGCGATCGATACGTCCAACTATCGCGCCGGCATCTACAACGACCCGCGCGTCTTTGGCGTGATCATCAGCGGATCGTTCCACTGAACTAACAGCGCGACTGCGAGCGTATCGGCCCGCAGTCGCGCTATATTCCGAGCGAAGCGCGTGCCGCTGTCTCCGTTAGCCAGCGCAATCATCGATCCAGCGCTCTTCCGCTGCCGGTGAGGACGTTACCTTCCATCCCCACCCTTGCCCCTCACCCCCACAGCCTTTACCCCTCACCCCATGCTCACCCTTGCTCCTACTCTCGAGCTCAAGGTGCTCGATCCGCGCCTGCACGACTGGGGCTTGCCGCGTTACCAGACCGAGCTTTCCGCCGGGATCGACCTTCATGCCTGCCTCGATGAACCGCTGACACTGCAGCCGCAGGCGCCCGCTGTGCTGATCCCCTCGGGCATCGCGGTGCTGATGAACGACCCCCATATGGTCGCGTTCCTGCTCGCGCGATCGGGGTTGGGGCACAAGAAGGGCCTGGTGCTGGGGCAAGCGGTCGGCACGATCGATGCTGATTATGCCAACCAGATTTTCATCTCGGCCTGGCTGCGCAATCCGCCGGGGAGCGAGCCGCTGACCATTCAGCCCGGCGAGCGCATCGCGCAGCTTGTCTTCCTGCCGATCCTGCGGCCGAGCTTCGAACTGGTCGAGGAATTCGGCGCGACGACCGGGCGCGGGCTGGGCGGCTTCGGGTCGACGGGGGTATGATCGGCCTGCTCCTGCCGCTGCTCGCCGCGAGCGCCGAGCCGGGTGACGCACTGCCGCCGCTGCCCGAATGGCCGGCGATGGCGCCGCTGCGCTACCTCCACGATCCCGAGATCACGCCCGCCATGGCGCAATTCGCCGCCGAGGAGATCAAGGCCGGCCGCTGCACCCTTGCCACCTCAGCGGAGGCGCCCGCCGATCCGCGCCGCAGCCTGACCGTCGATGTCGCGGTGCTGGTCGGCGCCGACGGCATGGTCCGCGCAACCGTGCCGCACGCGATCAATTGCCCGACGGTCGAGCAATATGCCGCGGGCCTTGTCTCCAGCTTCACGCGCGACAATCTGGTGCCGCATGGGCCCGGCGAAACATGGTATCGCACCAGCGTGACCTTCCGATGGATGCCGTGACGCGCGTGACGCTGAGCGATGCGGAGCTCGATCGCTACGCGCGCCACATCGTGCTCAAGGAAATTGGCGGCGCGGGGCAATTGGCGCTCCGCCGCGCGCAGGTGGCGATTATCGGCGCGGGCGGCATCGGCTCGCCGGTCATCCAGTATCTGGCGGCAGCGGGGATTGGCGGGCTGACGATCATCGACGATGACCGCGTCGACTTGTCGAACCTGCAGCGCCAGACGCTTTATGGCATGGCTGACGTCGGCACGGCGAAGGTGGCGGCGGCGGCAGCAGCAGCGGCGCGGATCAACCCGGGTGTTGCGGTGACGGTGGCGGAAGAGCGCATCACTACCGAGAACGCCGCGCGGCTGATCGACGGTGCTGACGTGGTGATCGACGGCTGCGACAATTTCGCGACGCGGCTTGCCGTTGCCGATGCGGCGCTGGCGGCGCGGGTGTCGCTGGTGTCGGCCGCCGTCGGTCAGTTCGATGCGCAGCTCGGCGTGTTCCGCGGCTGGCACGCCGAGCTGCCCTGCTATCGCTGCCTGGTCGGCGCCGACCCCGAACGCGCCGAGGCAAGCTGCGCCGAGCACGGCGTACTCGGGCCGATGACCGGGGTGATCGGCAGCCTGGCGGCGCTGGAAGCGATCCGCGCGATCGTGCCGTTCGGCACCGATCCCGCCGGCCAGTTGCTGATGATCGACGCGCTCGATTTCCGCTTCCGCACCATCGCCTTGCCCAAGGACCCCGGCTGCCCCGGCTGCGGACGGGGATGACGGGCCTCACCATCGTCCTCGTCGCGACCGACGATGCGCGCGTGCGTGCCGCGCTGACGCTGGCCTGCGCGCAGGCGGCGCTGGGCGGGCGGGTGCGGCTGTTCGCGCAGGATGCGGCGGTGGTGGCGCTTGGCGCTCAGCCGCGCGACGACGATGCGCCGGCGACTCCCGAGCGCCCCGATCGCCGGCAATTGCTCGCGCTCGCCCGGCAATCAGGCGTTGCGCTCATCGCCTGCCAGACCGGGCTTGCGGAGACTGGCCTTGCGATCGACGCACTGGCCGAGGGGACCGAAGGCGGCGGACTGGTCGGCCTGCTCGCCACGCTGGGCGAGGACCGGCTGGTCGTCGTTTAGGCGGCAGCGCTGACGACGCGGGCGAGCGCGGCTTTGTCGCGACCGCCGGTTGCCCATTCATAGGCATCGCGGCGATTGGTGAACATCGCCGCATTGGGCATCACGCACAGGCGCGCAATCTGCAGCTCGACGAGCGGCGTCGCACCGAAATAGGCGACGCGGTTGGCGCGCAGATGCGCTCGTCCGGGATTGCGCGACAGGGCCAGCAGCGCGTCGATCGCCTCGGGCGGCGCCACCTTGGCGTCGGTCAGCTCGTAGAGCCGGCCGTGCCAGCGACCACGATCGCCAAAGCCCGCGACGGCGTCATCGGCTTCGGCGGCAATCTGCATCAGCTGCTGGGTGTCGAGAAATCCGGAAACGCGCGCATAAATGACCAGATTAAGCTGATCGACGATAATCTGAGCCATGCCAACCTCCACACTGGCGGCCGGCATAGCGCGATCAATGTAAAAAACGGCTGAAAACCGCGCGCGATTCCTACTTAGTTCGCCGCACGATGCTCACAGCGAACGCCCGATCAGCTCCTTCATGATCTCGTTGGTGCCGCCGTAAATCCGGCTGACGCGCGCGGCGCGCCACATCCGCGCGATGGGATATTCGTTCATATAGCCGGCACCGCCGTGCAGCTGCAGGCACTTGTCCATCACTTCCCATTGCAGCTCGGTGTGCCACAGCTTGGCCGCCGCACCCTCGGTCGGAGTCAGCTCGCCCGCCAGATGGCGTTTGATCGCCCAATCGAGATGCGCCCAGCCGACTTGCAGCTTGGCCTTCAGGTCGGCGAGCACAAACTTCGTGTTCTGGAAATCGAACACCATGCCGGCGAACGCCTTGCGCGTCTTGGTGAACTCGACCGTCTCGTCGAACGCTTTCTGCGCGCTCGCCTGGGTGCCGACCGCAATCGACAAGCGTTCCTGCGGCAACTGGCTCATCAGATAGATGAAGCCCTTGCCTTCCTCGCCCAGGCAATTGGTCATCGGCACGCGGACGTCCTCGAAGAACAGCTCGCTGGTGTCGGCGGCGTCCTGGCCGATCTTGTCGAGCTTGCGCCCGCGCTTGAAGCCTTCGCGATCCGCCTCGACCAGGATGATCGACATGCCCTTATAGGCCGGCTTGGCATCGGGATCGGTCTTGGCGACGACCAGCACCAGATCGGCATTCTGGCCATTGGTGATGTAGGTCTTGCTGCCGTTGACGATATAGTGATTGCCGTCTTTCTTGGCGCTGGTGCGGATCGCCTGCAGGTCGCTGCCGGTGCCCGGCTCGGTCATCGCGATGGCGGTGATCGTCTCACCCGAAACGAGGCGCGGCAGCCACTGCTTCTTCTGCTCTTCGCTGCCATAAGCGACAATGTAATCGCAGACAATGTCCGACTGGAGCGAGAAGCCGGCGGGCACGCCGAGATAGCTCATCTCCTCGTCGACAATCGCGTTATAGCCGAAATCGAGGCCCAGCCCGCCATATTCCTCCGGCACGGTCGGGCACAGCAGGCCAACCTCGCCTGCCTGGCGCCAGAATTCCTTGGGGACCAGCCGGTCGCGCTCCCAATCATTGACGTGCGGCACGCCTTCCTTGAGCAGGAAGCTGCGGACCGTCTGACGGAACGCCTCGTGATCCTCATTATAGGCAAAGCGGCCGGCGACGGTATCGAGCATGGGGTGAGTCCTCTCTGTGCATTTTGCGCAGGAGCCTGCTTCCCCTTTACGCAAACGTCAACTCCCTGTCGTGCCGATCGCGTCTTTCGCGCGCCGAACGGATGTGGTTAGACGGTGGCCAAAGGAAGGGATGCCCGCATGAAATTAGCCAGCCTGAAGCAAGGCCGCGATGGCCGGCTCGTTGTCGTGTCGAGCGACCTCAACTGGTATGCCGAGGCGGGGCATATCGCGCCCACGCTGCAGGCCGCGCTGGACGATTGGGACCATATCGAGCCGAGCTTGCGCAATCTGGCGACCGATCTCGATCACGAAGTCATCCCGCGCGAGCGCTTCCACGAGCATGATGCGGCAGCACCCTTGCCGCGCGCCTATCAATGGGCGGATGGTTCGGCCTATGTGAACCACGTCGCGCTGGTGCGGCAGGCGCGCGGGGCGGAAATGCCCGAGAGCTTCTGGCACGATCCGCTGATGTATCAGGGCGGATCGGACGGGTTTCTGGGCCCGCGCGACGCCATCCCGCTTGCTGATGAGGCCTGGGGTTGCGACCTTGAGGCCGAAGTGGTGGTGGTGTCGGGCGATGTGCCACTGGGGGCGAGCCGGGAGGCGGCGCTGGCGGCGGTGCGGCTGATCGGCCTGACCAACGATGTGTCCTTGCGCAACCTCATCCCCGCCGAGCTCGCCAAGGGCTTCGGCTTTTTCCAGTCCAAGCCCGCCAGCGCCTTCTCGCCCGTGTTCGTGACGCCGGACTCGCTCGGCGAGTGGTGGCGAGATGGCAAGCTGCACCGCAAGCTGATGATCGACCTGAACGGCCAGCCCTTCGGCCGCGTCGATGCCGGCGTCGACATGACCTTCGATTTCGGCACGCTCATCGCGCATGCCGCCAAGACGCGCGCGCTGGGCGCTGGCACGATCATCGGCTCGGGCACGGTCAGCAATCGCGATGCCGATGGCGGCCCGGGCAAGCCGATCAGCGAGGGCGGGGTGGGCTATGCCTGCATCGCCGAAGTGCGCACGGTGGAGACGATCCGCGCGGGCGCGGCCAAGACCCCGTTCCTGAAAGCGGGCGACACGGTGCGCATCTGGGCGGAAGACGACCGCCACCACAGCATCTTCGGGGCGATCGAACAGACGGTTGGATAAAGAGCGGCTTAGTGCACCACCGTCATCCCCGCGCAGGCGGGGATCTATTGGCGCTGAGCGAGGCAAGTCTCACCAGTGCCAGCCATAATGGATTCCCGCCTTCGCGGGAATGACATGGTCGGGAGGATCGCCTTAGCGCCGCGCGACTCGCTTGCCGGTCACCCCGGCGATCAGCGCGAACATCGCAAAGGCCGCGATGCCGGGCAGGATGGCGAGCGCCGCGCCCGCCAGCATCGCTGCGCCGACCAAAGCTTCGACCGGCGCAAGCGCGTGCGGGCGGGACTTGGCACGAATAATCGTCATGGCCGGCATGGGCGTCTCCTGATGATCCGACTATGCGCTCCCAACGCTTAATTCATCGTAACGATCCGCCGGCGGCCTTGCCGTGTAGAATAGCCCATGGCATTATAATGACACATCGAATGCCATAAGATATCGACAGGAGACATCGGGATGATCACTGCGCTGCGCACGCCGGAGGAACGCTTTGCCAACCTCCCCGATTTCGATTTCCCCGTCGCTTATGTCGACGATCTGCCCGGCTATGAAGGATTGCGGATTGCGCGGGTCGACGCCGGCCCGGTGGATGCCGACCGCGTGTTCCTTTGCCTCCATGGCGAGCCGAGCTGGAGCTTCCTCTATCGCAAGATGATCCCGGTATTCCTGGAGAGCGGCGCGCGCGTAGTAGCGCCCGATCTGCTCGGCTTCGGTCGGTCGGACAAGCCGGCCCAGCAAAGCGATTACAGCTTCACCTTTCATCGCAACTATCTGATCGCACTCGTCGAGCGGCTCGACCTGAAGCACGTCACCCTGGTGGTGCAGGACTGGGGCGGGCTGCTCGGCCTGACCTTGCCGCTGGCGCCGGGTTTTGACGAGCGGATCGAGCGGCTGATCGTGATGAACACCGGCATCGGCACCGGCGCGTCGCCTGGCCCCGGCTTCATGGCGTGGAAGAATTACGCGCTGTCGACGCCCGACCTGCCGATCGGCGCGCTGATTGCGCGCGGGACGCCGCACCTAACCCCGGCGGAAATCGCTGCTTATGACGCGCCTTATCCTGATGCGAGCTACAAGGCCGGCGCGCAGGTATTCCCCGCGCTGGTGCCGGTCGAGCCCGACATGGAAGGCGCCGATATCGGTCGCGAAGCCGCGAAATTCTGGTCCGAGCGCTGGCCGGGCAAGACCTTCATGGCGATCGGCGCCGCCGACCCTGTGCTCGGCCCACCGGCGATGGAGCGGCTGCAAAAGCTGATCCGCGGCTGCCCCGAGCCGATGGTCATCCCCGATGGCGGCCATTTCGTGCAGGAATGGGGCGAGCCGATCGCCCGCGCGGCGATCGCGGCCTTTGGGGGGAAATAGGGCGACCGCGGACCACGCCGACTCGCATTTGCCGTTGAAATTTTATAACAAGGGCGAATAAGAAGATTAGTCAGCAATGCTGACCTGATTCGGACTGGAGAGAGCATGGCCGGCGAGCATCCGCGCGCCAATCTGAAGCCGTTGTCGCTGCACGTGCCCGAGCCGCGCTTCCGGCCCGGCGATGCGGTCGATTTCGGCGATGTCGATGTGCCGCCCGCCGGCAGCGCGCCGCGCCCCGACACCGCCGCCGATCCGCGCAGCTTCAGCGACCTTGCCTATACGCTGGTCCGCGTGCTCGATGATGACGGCCGCGCGGTCGGCCCGTGGGACCCCAAGCTCTCGGCCGAGACGCTGCGCCGTATGCTGCGCAACATGGCGCTGACGCGCGCGTTCGACGAGCGCATGTTCCGCGCCCAGCGCCAGGGCAAGACCAGCTTCTACATGAAGTCCCTGGGCGAGGAAGCGGTCGCCGTCGCCGCCGCTTTCGCGCTGGCCGAAGACGATATGTGCTTCCCCAGCTATCGCCAGCAGGGTCTGCTCATCACGCGCGGCTGCCCGCTCGTCGACATGATGAACCAGATTTATTCGAACGCGGGCGACAAGCTGCAGGGCAAGCAGCTGCCGATCATGTATTCGGAAAAGCGCTTCGGCTTCTTCTCGATCAGCGGCAATTTGACGACGCAATATCCGCAAGCGGTCGGCTGGGCGATGGCGTCGGCATCGAAGGGCGATACGCGCATCGCCGCGACCTGGTGCGGCGAGGGATCGACGGCGGAAGGCGATTTCCACTCGGCGCTGACCTTCGCGACGGTTTATCGCGCGCCGGTGATCTTCAACGTCGTCAACAACCAATGGGCGATTTCGAGCTTTTCGGGCTTCGCCGGCGCCGAAGCGACGACCTTCGCGGCGCGCGCGCTCGGCTATGGCATTGCGGGCTTACGCGTCGATGGGAATGACGCACTCGCTGTCTATGCCGCGACTGCCTGGGCCGCCGAACGCGCGCGCACCAATCAGGGCCCGACGCTGATCGAGCATTTCACTTATCGCGCCGAGGGGCATTCGACCTCGGACGACCCCAGCCAATATCGCTCCGCCGGCGAGCCGACTGCCTGGCCGCTCGGCGATCCCGTCCAGCGGCTGAGAGCGCATCTGATCGCGATCGGCGAGTGGGACGAGGAGCGCCACGCCGCGCAGGACCTGGAGCTCGCTGAAATGGTCAAGGCCGCGCAGAAGGAAGCCGAGAAGAACGGCATCCTCGGCCACGGCCTCCACCAGCCGCTCGACAGCCTGTTCGACGGGGTGTTCGAGGAAATGCCCTGGCATTTGCGGGAACAACAAGCGCAGATGATCGCCGAGGAAGAAACGAGCGGACGGCCATGGGCGCGGAAGCAGTGATGCGCAGCATCGCTGTCCCGGCGAAGGCCGGGATCCAGCATCGTTGCGGTTGTATCTGGGCCCCGGCCTTCGCCGGGGAAGCGGGAATTTTATGACGCACCTTGTGGAACAATCGCCGGTCGATACCGACGCCCCCACCACCCCCCGCCTCAACATGATCCAGGCGATCAACTCGGCGCTCGACGTGATGATGGCGCGCGATCCCGATGTCGTTGTGATGGGCGAGGATGTCGGTTACTTCGGCGGCGTGTTCCGCGCGACCGCCGGCTTGCAGAAGAAATTCGGCAAGACGCGCGTGTTCGATACGCCGATCACCGAATGCGGCATCATCGGCGTTGCGGTGGGGATGGGGGCGTATGGCTTGCGCCCGGTGCCCGAAATCCAGTTCGCCGATTATATCTACCCCGCGCTCGACCAATTGGTGAGCGAAGCGGCGCGGCTGCGCTATCGCTCGGGCGGGGAGTTCACCGCGCCGATCACGGTGCGATCGCCGTTCGGCGGCGGCATTTTCGGCGGGCAGACGCACTCGCAGTCGCCCGAGGGCATTTTCACCCACATCTCGGGCGTGAAGACCGTCATTCCGTCGACCCCCTATGACGCCAAGGGGCTCCTCATCGCCGCAATCGAGGATAACGACCCGGTTATCTTCTTCGAGCCCAAGCGCATCTATAACGGCCCGTTCGACGGCCATTGGGACCGCCCTTCGAAGAACTGGTCGCAGCATCCTGACGCCGAAGTGCCCGAGGGCTATTACACCGTCCCACTCGGCAAGGCGCGAGTGGTGCGCCAAGGCGAGGCGGTGACGATCCTGGCGTACGGCACGATGGTGCATGTCTGCGCGAGCGTGGTCGCGGATGCCGGCGTCGATGCCGAGATCATCGACCTGCGCACATTGGTGCCGCTCGACATCGAGACGATCGAGGCATCGGTCAAGAAGACCGGCCGCTGCCTGATCGTGCATGAAGCGACGCGCACCTCGGGCTTCGGCGCGGAGCTGTCGGCACTGGTGCAGGAGCGCTGCTTCTACCATTTGGAAGCGCCGATCGAGCGCGTCACCGGCTTCGACACGCCCTATCCGCACAGCCTGGAATGGGCCTATTTCCCGGGGCCGGTCCGCATCGGCATGGCGCTCAAGAAAATACTGAAGGACTGACCTGATGGCCCGCTTCACCTTCCGTCTCCCCGACATCGGCGAAGGCATTTCGGAGGCCGAGATCGTCGAATGGCATGTGAAAATCGGCGATCGGGTCGAGGAAGACCAGCAAATCGCCGACATGATGACCGACAAGGCGACGGTCGAGATGGAGTCGCCGGTGGCCGGGGTGGTCGTCGAGCTGGCGGGCGCGGTGGGCGACATGGTGCCGATCGGATCGGCGCTGGTGGTGATCGAGACTGAGGGGGATCTGGCGGCTGAGGTGGAGGCTGAGCCCGGCGCTAAGGCGATCGCTGTAGTTGAAGAGGCGGCGGCCGAGATCCTCCCCGTTCACGGGGAGGGGGACCAGCCGCAGGCTGGTGGAGGGGCGGGGCCGGAAAGCGACGCGCCGCCGATCACCGATGCACCTTCTTCTGCGACCCCCCTCCACCATCCGGCTGCGCCGGACGGTCCCCCTCCCCATGCTGGGGAGGAGCCCAAAATCCTCGCCTCCCCCACCGTCCGTGCCCGGGCGCGCGACCTGGGCATCGACTTGGCCCAGGTGAAAGTCGCCGAGGGCGAGCGCGTTCGCCATTCGGACCTGGACGCTTACCTCCGCTATCAATCCGGCCAGGGCTATCACGCCCCGCACGCCAGCCGCGCGCGTGACGACGAGGCGATCAAGGTCATCGGCATGCGCCGCCGCATCGCCGAGAATATGCAGGCGGCCAAGCGCCACATCCCGCATTTCACGTATGTCGACGAGATCGACGTGACCGAGCTGGAGCGCGTCCGCGCCGACCTGAACGGCGCGCGGGGGCAGCGCCCCAAGCTGACGATGCTGCCCTTCCTGATCGTGGCAATCTGCCGCACCCTGCCCGACTTCCCGATGCTCAACGCGCGCTATGATGACGAGGCCGGCGTGGTGACGCGCCACGGCCGCGTCCATCTCGGCATGGCGACGCAGACCGATGCCGGGCTGATGGTGCCGGTGATCCGCGACGCGCAGGACAAGAATTTCTGGCAGCTGGCGAGTGAGATCCAACGACTGGCGGATGCGGCGCGCAGCGGCAAGGCGAAATCGGAAGAACTGTCCGGCTCGACCATCACCGTCACGTCGCTCGGCCCCCTGGGCGGCATCGCGACGACGCCGGTCATCAACCGGCCCGAAGTCGCGATCATCGGCCCCAACAAGATCGTCGAGCGGCCCATCTTCCAGGGCGACGACATCGTCCGCGCCAAGCTGATGAACCTCTCGATCAGCTGCGACCACCGCGTCGTCGATGGCTGGGACGCGGCGAGCTATGTCCAGGCGGTGAAGAAGCTGCTGGAAACGCCGGTGCTGTTGTTCGCGGATTGAGCAACATGCTCCAATTGATCATTGGTTTGCTGATGACTCATACGGTCGTCGTGGGACCGCCCAAACTGATCAACGAGTGCAAATGGGTGCGCGGGCGTTTCGATGTCTGGAACGGGTCAGGTGTTAGACGCATCTGGATAATCGGCACCCATCGATTGATCGCGTTGCGTGATGACGACGATAACACGCCGAGCGAAATTCAGAAGTTTGTCTATTCTGGTCCGCATCCGAAAAATGAAGGGGGATTGCGCGGCGACTTTCACGTCTGCGCGCTAGAGCCCAGCCTGCCCCGCCACATGCAACATGTTCGATTGATCGCTACCCGAAATCTATCATTCATGGGTAAGCCATTCCCACCGGTGGAAGGACACGTGACGCCCCCCTGACAAGGGAGCTATTTCCGCACCCAAACCTGCTCGCCGCCCACCCAAGTCTCCAGCACCTGCGTCTTGCGCAAATCCTCGGGCGTCACTTGCGTGGGATCGCGGTCGACGATGATGAAGTCGGCGCGTTGGCCGACCGCGAGGCGGCCGAACTTGTCCTCGGCAAAGCCCGCATAAGCCGCGCCCTGGGTGTAGGCGTACCACGCCTGGAAGAAATCGAGCTTTTCCTGCGGTTGCCAGCCGCCCGCGGGCTCGCCGTCCGGTCCTTGGCGGGTGAAGCCTGCGGCCCAGCCCATGAAGGGATTGGGGCTTTCGACCGGATAATCGGTGCCGAACGCCAAGTGCGCGCCGTTCTTGAGCATCGACGCCCAGGCATAGCTGCCCGCCAGCCGCGCCTGCCCCAGCCGCGCTTCCGCCATCTGCCGGTCGCTCGTTTCATGCACCGGCTGCATCGAGGCGATGATGCCGTGCTGGCCGAAACGCGACAGATCAGCGGGATCGACGATCTGGGCGTGCTCGATCCGCCAGCGCCGGTCGCCGGTATAGGTGTCGGTCATCGATTCGATCGCGCTCAGCACTTGCGCATTGGCCTTGTCGCCGATCGCGTGGACGGCGACCTGGAGATGGTCGAGCGCGGCGCGGCTCATCAGGTTGCGGATCACGTCGTCCGACATGAAGCCCTGCCCCGACTGCCCGGGCGCATCGCTATAGGGCGCTTTCAGCCACGCGCCGCGCGAGCCCAAGGCACCATCGGCATAGAGCTTCACGCCCGACAGCCGGAGATGATCGGCGTAGAGCCACGGCGTCGGCCCGGTGCCGCCGATGCGCACCGCGGTCTCCACCCCCAGCCCATAGCTGATGATGCGCACGCGCAGCTGGCCGATATCGCCCATCCGCCGATAGAGCATCCAGTCGTCCAGGCTGGTGCCCATGTCGCTGGTCGCGGTGACGCCGTAGGAAAGCAGAATCTCTTGCGCTTTCAGGAACGCGGCGTTGCGGTCGCGCTGGTTGGGCTCGGGCACCGCCTTGGTGATGAGCGCGCGCGCCGCATCGACGAAGATGCCCGATGGCGCGGCTGCGGCGCCGCGGATGATCTGGCCGCCCGCCGGTGCTGCCGTCTTGGCGGTGACGCCCGCCAGCCGCATCGCCGCGCTGTTCGCCCAGCCGGCATGGCTGTCGACCCGCGCCAGCCACACCGGGCGATCGGGCACCACCGCATCGAGTTCGGCAGCGGTGGGGAAGCGGCCGAGGTGCCATTGCTCCTGGTTCCAGCCGCCACCGGTGATCCATTTGCGGTCGGGATTGGCGGCGGCATAGGCCTTGATCATCGCCAGCGCTTCATCGAGCGACTTGGCGCCCGAGAGGTCCAGCTCATAAGCGCGGATGCCGAGTTCCATGACATGGCCGTGCCCATCGACGAAACCGGGCAGCACGACCTTGCCTTTCATGTCGGTGCGCCAATCGAGCCGGTCGGGCCGCTTCTCGCCATCCTTCAGCAGGCGTGTGACGACGCCGTCCTTGGTCATCAATATGCCGGTGAAGCGCACTTGCCGACCCTGCTCGTCGAGGGTGACGCCGTTGACATTGTCGATCAGCGCATCGGCCAGCGCGGGCATGGGAAGCAGAAGCGCGAGCGCGGCGATCAACGAACGGAACATGGTTGAGCCCCCAAGGAACGGCAAAGCGGTGCTTTTGACGAGCGTGGCATAAGCGCTGTTTCCCGCAGGCGCCAGATGGTCTAGGCGGCTTGACCCATGGCTAGTGAACCGCTTTCCGCCGCCCGCCCTGCCGACGATCTGCCGGTGTCGATCGACGATGTCCGCGCCGCGCATGCCCGCATCGCCGGCGCCGTGGTGCGGACGCCGACGCTCATCTCGCGCACCCTGTCGCAGCTGACCGGCGCGACGGTGTATCTGAAGTTCGAGAATCTGCAGTTTACCGCCGCCTATAAGGAGCGCGGCGCGCTCAACACGTTGCTCCAGCTCAACCCGCAGACGGCCGGTGTCATCGCTGCGTCCGCCGGCAATCACGCGCAGGGGCTGGCTTATCACGCCCAGCGGCTCGGCATTCCGGCGACGATCGTGATGCCGACCAACACGCCGATCGTGAAGGTAACGCAGACCGAAGGCCATGGCGCGACGGTGGTGCTGCATGGCGATACGTTCGACGCGGCCTATGCCCATGCCCGCGAGCTGGAAGCCGAGCGCGACCTGACCTTCGTCCACCCGTTCGACGATCCGCGCGTCATCGCCGGGCAGGGCACGACGGCGATCGAGATGCTCGAGGATGTGCCGGCGATCGACACCTTCGTGACGCCGATCGGCGGTGGCGGGCTCATCTCGGGCATGGCGACCGTGGCGCGCGCGTATGAAGCGGAGACGGGGCACCATATCGAGGTAATCGGCGTCGAGGCCGAGCTCTTCCCCTCGATGTACAACCGCATCAACCACACCGACATGCCATGCGCGGGCGACACGCTTGCCGAGGGCATCGCGGTCAAGGAGCCGGGGGCGATCACCAGCGCGATGGTCCGCGCGCTGGTCGACGAGATCCTGCTGGTCAGCGAGCGCAGCCTGGAGGAAGCAGTCAGCCTGCTGCTCCAGATCGAGAAGACGGTGGTCGAGGGCGCCGGTGCGGCGGGCCTGGCCGCGCTGATCCAGCACCCGGAGCGTTTTGCCGGTCGCACCGTCGGCATCGTGCTGTGCGGCGGCAATATCGACACGCGGTTGCTGGCGAATGTGCTGCTGCGCGATCTGGCGCGCTCCGGCCGGCTGGCGCGGCTGCGCATTCGCTTGCAGGATCAGCCCGGCGCGCTGTTCAACGTTGCGCGGATTTTCGAGCAGCAGCGCGTCAACATCATCGAGGTCTATCACCAGCGCGTGTTCACCTCGCTGCCGGCCAAGGGCCTGATCACCGACATCGAGTGCGAGACGCGCGACAAGGCGCATCTCGACCGGCTAATCGCCGCGCTTCGCGATGCGCAATATGAGGTCGGGCTGGTCGAGCTGGCGTGAACGGTCGCGCGCCCCGCGCCATTTCGGCACAACCGCCGCCTCGATCAATCAAGCTGGGTAGGCGAGCGGCGGTGATTAACCCTCTTTCTTGGTAAACACGCTTTTCATCATTCGCGCCGTCTGCATAAATACCCTGGTGACGCGAGCGCAGGACTCGCGCCGGGGCTGAAGGGTGGAGCAAGGCCGGTGACCGCACCATTTCGCTTTCCGCGCTTTTTCGTCACCAGCCCTGCGCCTTGCCCCTATCTGCCGGGGCAGACCGAGCGGAAGGTCTTTACCGAACTGTCCGGCGCGCACGCGGGCGAGTTGAACGATGCGCTGGGCCGCATCGGTTTCCGCCGCAGCCAGTCGGTCGCCTATCGGCCGAGCTGCGCGGGCTGTTCGGCGTGCGTGTCGGTCCGCGTTGTCGCCAGCGGCTTCGCGCCCAACGCCACCCAGCGCAAAGTCATGCGGCGCCATGCCGATCTCGAGGTCACTGCCTGCCGGCCTTGGGCAACGCAGGAGCAGTTCGATCTGCTCCGCCGCTACCTCGCCTCGCGGCATCCCGGCGGCGGCATGGCGGGCATGGACGAGAACGATTATGCCGACATGGTCGAGCAGAGCCCGGTGCGCAGCTACATTATCGAATATCGCGAGCCGGCGACCGATGGCGGCCGCGGCCGGCTCGTCGGCGCGTGCCTGACCGACCAGCAGGCCGACGGCTTGTCGATGATCTACAGCTTCTTCGATGCCGATCATCCCACGCGCCCGGGCCTCGGCAACTACATCATCATGGATCACATCCAGCGCGCGCGGCAGGCGGCGCTGCCCTATGTCTATCTCGGCTATTGGGTGAAGGGCTCGCCACGGATGGCGTACAAGACGCGCTATCGGCCGATCGAAGTGCTCGGGCCGAAGGGCTGGTCGCTGCTTGATGACGATGCCGTCCTACCGACGCGTTTTCCGGCGCTGGAGGCTGAGCTGGTCTGAGCCCGGCGTTAGTCTTCGCGCACCGCGTCGACGGTAACGCCGACTTCCAGCCGTTCCGCACCATCGCCGAGCCGCGATCCCGCGACGGGCGCTGCGCCCGCCGCGTCGAGGCCGATCGCGACGCGGACATATTCCTCGGCGGCGCACAGCCCCAAGCCGGGATCGAAGCCGACCCAGCCGAGCCCCTCCACCCACGCTTCCGCCCAGCCATGCGGCGTCGGCTGCGTCTCGCCGCGCGCCGCGATCAGGCTGTAGCCCGACACATAGCGCGCGGGCTGGCCGAGCGCATGGGCGGCGGCAATGAACAAATGGGCAAGGTCGCGCGCGGTCGCGTGCCCGGTATCGAACGTCGCGCGCGCGGTGCGGCCGGCAACGGGGCGACCGCCATCGAGCGGAAAGCGATCATGGATCGCGCGGTTGAGCGCGTGCAGCCGATCCAGCGCGGCATGGCCCACAGCCGCCTGATGCGCGAAGGCGGCGATGTCGGCATCACCCTCGGTCAGCGGCGTCGTGCGCGTGTAGAGCAGCGGCGGAAACGGCTCGACCGCCCCCGATACGATGCCGGAGCCGGGCACGGTCAGCACTTCGCCGGTCACCGCAATTTCGATGTGATCGAGCGGGCCTTCGGCATAAAGCATCGTCGCGACATTGCCGAAGCCGTCGCGCGCCGGGCGCAACCGCGCATCGCAGCCGACGAGAATGCGCCAGTCGGCAATCGTCTGCTGGTCGGTGTCGGCAGGGGTCAACCGCAACAGCTGGACGACGCGCGCCTGCGGCTCGGTGAAGCGATAGACGGTGCGATGATCGACGGCCAAGCGCATCAGATAAACCTGAACTGCCGGCCGATGGCGTGGCTCAGCTCGTCATTATCGGCGATGAAGCGTTGGAGGAATTCGTGCAGCCCGGTGGCGATCACGTCCTTCGATTTGATTCGGTGCATGCGGGAGAGGCGCGCGCGCACCAGCCGATCCGCCTCGCCCTGAAAGCCCGATTGGCGGGCGAGCACGTTCATGATCTCGACGGTTTCCTCCGCCGCGCCGGCCAGCGAGCGCGGCATTTCCGGCCGGCACAACAGCAGGTCGATGACGTTCGCCGGCGTGAGCCCGTCGCTGTAGAGCCAGCGATAGGCGGTCACGGCGGAAACGGTCTGCAGGATCGTCGTCCACTGATCACGATCGATGACGCCGCCGACAACTTCGCCTTCGGGCAGCAGCAAATGGTATTTCACATCGAGCAGGCGCGCGGTGTTGTCGGCGCGCTCGATCGACTGGCCCAGGCGGATGAAGCCATTCGCCTGGTTGCGCAACATGCGATGGATCGCGCCTTCAAAGCCGCGCGTCTCGGCCTTCACCCCTTCGACCAGGTTGAGCGTGGCGACGGTGCCGCCGGGTCGGGCGCGATTGTCGAACAGCAGCCAGGCGCGGTTGATCGACGTCCATGCCTCGCGAGTGAGCGCGGTGCGCACCGCGCGGGCGTTGTTGCGCGCCATGTCGAGGCAATGGACGATCGAGCCGATATTCTCCGCATCGAGCGTCAGGAAGCGCGCGACATGGCTTTGCGTCATCGCGTTGCCGGTCGCAGCGAAGCTCTGCTCGGTCTCGGTCACCGCCAGCGCGCTCGCCCAGGCCGCTTCGCCCGCCGGCCGCGCCGACAGCGCATCGAGCCGCACCGTCGCCTCGACCAGCCGCGCGACGAAATCGGCGCGCTCGACATAGCGACCGAGCCAGTAGAGGCACGAGGCGGTGCGGGAAAGCATGCGCCCTAGATCCTCCCCTGCAAGGGGAGGGGGACCGCAGCGCGTAGCGCTGTGGTGGAGGGGTATTGGGCCGAGCGCAGGGATTTATACCCCTCCACCATTCGCTTTGCGAATGGTCCCCCTCCCCTTGCAGGGGAGGATTTGTGGGTTGCCGCTCTCACGCCCCGTCTCCGTCGTCGAGCAGGACGAAACTGTCCTTGGTGCCGCCGCCCTGGCTGGAATTCACCACCAGCGAGCCTTGCTTCAGCGCCACCCGCGTCAGCCCGCCCGGCACGACCTGTACCCCATCCTTGCCGGTCAGCACGAACGGGCGGAAATCGACGTGGCGCGGGGCGACGCCGGCCTCGGTCAGCGTCGGCACCGTCGACAAGGCGAGCGTCGGCTGGGCGATGTAGCGATGCGGCTCGGCGATCAGCGCGGCGCGGAACGCTTCGATCTCGGCCTTGCTCGCGGTCGGGCCGACCAGCATGCCATAGCCGCCCGAGCCATCCACTAGCTTCACGACCAGATCGGGCAAGTGATCGAGGACGTATTGCAGCGCTTGAACCTCGCGGCACCGCCACGTCTCGACATTGGGCAGCAGCGCCTCGCCACCCGAATAATAGCGGACGATGTCGGGCATATAGCTGTAGATCGCCTTGTCATCGGCAATGCCGTTGCCCGGCGCGTTGATCAGCGCGACATTGCCCGCCGCATAAGCCGCGATCAGCCCCGGCACGCCGAGCATCGAATCGGGGCGGAAGACGAGCGGATCGATGAAATCATCATCGATGCGGCGATAAATCACATCCACGCGCACCAGCCCGGCGATGGTACGCATCCAGACGATATCGTCATCGACCATCAGATCGGCCGCCTCGACCAGCTCGATGCCCATCGAATCGGCGAGGAAGCTGTGCTCGTAATAGGCCGAGTTGTAATGGCCCGGCGTCAGCACCACGCAGACCGGGTTGGGCGCGGCCGACGCGGGCGCGACCGAGCGCATCGTCTGGAGCAGCTTGTCGGGATAGCTGTCGACCGCCGCCACCCGCAGCGAGCGGAATAGCTCGGGGCACAGCCGGATCATCGCCTCGCGATTTTCGAGCATGTAGGAGACGCCCGAGGGGGTGCGCGCATTGTCTTCGAGCACGAAGAACTCGCCCGGCCCGGTGCGGACCAGATCGATGCCGCAAATATGCGCCCACACCCCGTGCGGCGGGCGCATCCCAGCGATTTCGGGCCGGAATTGCGGATTGCCGAAGATGAGATCAGGCGGGAGGATGCCGTCGCGCAGGATTTTGCGGTCGCCATAAATATCGTCGAGAAAGGCGTTGATCGCCTGCACGCGCTGGACAAGCCCGGCCGACAATTGATCCCATTCGCGCTTCAGGAACACGCGCGGGACGATGTCGAACGGGATGATCCGTTCCGACGCGCGTTCGTCGCCATAGACCGCGAAGGTAATGCCAAGCTGGCGGAAGGTTGCTTCGGCGGATTGCTGCCGGCGCCTCAAATCGGCTTCGGCCGTCTCGCCGAGCCAGGCGCCGAGCGCGGCTAGTTCGGGCCTGACGGCATCGCCCGCGCCTCTGATCTCATCGAATGCGCGGGTCAGCGCCATCGGGCCGTCACACCTCCGTCATCGCAACGCCATGCTGCCTACGATTGTTGCAACGCACAAGGGGGGCGGCCTATCCTCCCGCCAGTTGCGCGAGCATCGAGGGTGTCAGCAACTGCGGCAGCACCTGCGGTTCGGACGCGCCGGGCGCGTAATAAAGGTAGAGCGGCACGCCGGCGCGGTTATGCGCCTGGATGAAGCGGCCGAGCGCGGGATCGCCGCTCGTCCAGTCGCCGACCAGCACAACGACATGGTGGCGCGCAAAGGCCTGGCGCGCCTGATCGGTATCGATCGCGACGCGCTCATTGACTTTGCAGGTCAGGCACCAATCGGCGGTGAAATACGCGAAGACGGGCTGGCCCTTGGCGCGCGCGGCGGCGAGTGCGGCTTCGCTAAAGGGCTGGTCGGCGCCGGCGGTCGCGGTTGTGGCCGCTGCGGTTTTGGCGACAGGCTCGATCGCAGCGGCCGTCGCGGCGGTGACCGCGATCAGCCCCAAGACGCCGAGCCACGATGCGCTGAGCCCCTGCCGCTGCCGGCGACCAATGAAGAGCAGCACCGCGGCCAGCATCACGATGCCGATCAGCCCGATCGCCATGCCATTGACGCCCGCCTCGCCGCCCAGCACCCAGGCGAGCCACACGCCGGTCAGCGCCATCGGGATCGCGAGGATCAGCCGGAACGTCTCCATCCACGCGCCGGGCTTGGGCAGCGCGCGGCGAAGAGCGGGCACGAACCCGATCGCCAGGAACGGCAATGCGAGCCCCAGCCCCAACCCGGCGAACACCGCCAGCGCCGCGCCCCAGGGTAGCACCAACGCCGCGCCCAGCGCCGCCGCCATGAACGGCCCGGTGCATGGCGTCGCGATGATCGCGGCGAGAGCGCCGGTTGCAAACGCGCTCGTCGCGCCGCTCGCGCGATCGACGAAGCTCGGCGTCGGGATTTCGAACAAGCCGGCGAGGTTGAGCGCCAGCGCCGCCACGAGCAGCAACAGCACCGCGATGGTGCGCGGGTCCTGCAACTGGAACGCCCAGCCGACTGCCGCGCCGCCGGCGCGCAAGCCCAATATCGCCGCGCCCAGCCCGACAATGACCACGAGCACCCCAGTGGTATAAGCGAGCGCTTCCAACCGCGCCGCGCCGGGGCTGACCGATCCTTTGGCGAGGCTGAGTGCCTTGAGGCTCAGGATCGGGAAGACGCAGGGCATGATGTTGAGGATGAGGCCCCCCAGGATCGCGCCACCCAGCGCGACCAGCGTTGCGCTGATCCAGTCGCCGCTCGGCGCGCTTTCGTTTGCCGCCGGCGCCACCGCGCCCGGTGCCGCGCTGACGCTCAGGCCCGCGCCATCACCGATGCGCAGCACGCCCTCGATCGCGCCCTTGGGGTGATGCGCGCCGGTCTCGATCACCAGCCGGTCACCGTCGCGCGCCACCTTTTGCGGCGCGGCATAATCGAGCGCGCCGGTGGTGAGCGGGAAGAAGTAGGCGTCCTTCAACGGCGCCGCCGCAGGATAAGGGATGCCGAGCCGCACCGCCTTGCCGTCGAGCTGGTATGCCGCCGCGACGCCGAGCGGCTTGGGCAGCGCCTGGCGCCACGCATCGAACTGCGAGCGCGAGGCGGGGCTGATCGCGCCATCCCCCACAATCAGATCGAGCGACAGATCGGCATTTTCGGGCACGCAGATTTCGCTGGTGCAGACGAGATATTTGCTGGCGAGCTTGATCGGCAGCTTGGTCCCCGCCGCCAAACCGGCCGGCACATGCAGCTGGACGAGCAGCGTATGGTGCCGCTCGAACACATAGTTCATCAGCCCGGAAATGAGCAGTGTCGTTGGCACCGGATAACGCGGCGCGTCGGCGGTGACGCCTGCCGGCAAGTCCCAAGTGAACTTCGCCGGAAAGCCGGCATCGCCGGGGTTCTGCCAATAGCCGTGCCAGCCGGGCTGCGGCGTCACGTCATACGCGATCGTCACGTCCTGCCCCGCCGCCGGCGTCATCGTCTCGGCGACCAGCCGCACCGCCAGATGCGGGCCGGGCGAATAGGGATCGGGCGCCTGCGCAGCCGCCGGGCGCGCGATTGCCAAAGCGGCCAGCATCGTCAACAGAATGAAACGTAGCGCGGGCATGGGGCTGGCTTGTCTTGTCCTTAGGGGCCCGTCAATACCGCTCTGGCAACCAAAATCCGCCGCCAAGGAGAATGACCGTGAAGCTCTATGGTGCCTTATTCGCCGCGACGCTGGCGCTGGTTACGCCGGTGGCGCTCGCCGGGCAGAACGCGCTGGCGCCGGCTGCCCCCGCGCCCGCCGCCAGCAAGGCACCGGCCAAGCTGATCGTGGTGATTTCGGTCGATCAATTCTCCGCCGATCTGTTCGCCGAATATCGCCGCCACTTCACCGGCGGCTTCGCGCGGTTGCAGCAAGGCGCGGTGTTTCCGTCGGGCTATCAGAGCCATGCCGCGACCGAGACCTGCCCGGGCCACTCGACGATCCTGACCGGCTTCCGCCCCGCGCATACCGGCATCATCGCCAACAACTGGGTCGATCTCAACACCGCGCGCCAGGACAAGACGGTCTACTGCGCCGAAGACGAAAGCGTGCCGGGCTCCAACTCGGTGACGTACACGGTCAGCGACAAGCACCTGCTCGTGCCGACGCTGGGCGAGCGGATGAAAGCCGCCAACCCCGCCAGCCGCGTCGTCTCCGTCTCGGGCAAGGATCGCGCGGCGGTGATGATGGGCGGCCACCATGTCGATGAGCTGTGGTGGTGGGACGGTAAGCATTTCACCACCTATGCCGGGCGCACCGAGCCCGCCGTCGTTACGCGGGCAAATCAGGCCGTCGCAGCGGAAGTCGCGACCGCGCAAGGCCCGCTCGACCTGCCCGATTTCTGCGCCGCGCATGATGTCGCGGTCGATCTCGGCAGCGGCAAGTCTGTGGGCACGGGCCGCTTCGCGCGCGCCGCTGGCGACGCCAAGGCATTCCGCGCCTCGCCCGAAATCGACGGCGCCGCCTTCGCGCTCGCCGCGGGGCTGATCCAAGACATGAAGCTCGGCAAGGGCGAGGCGACCGACATCATCGATATCGGCGCCTCGGCGACCGATTATGTCGGCCACACCTATGGCACCGAAGGCGCCGAGATGTGCCTGCAGCTCGCCGAGCTCGACAAGTCGATGGGCGATTTCTTCACCGTGCTCGACCGGCTGGGCCTCGATTATGAAGTGGTGCTGACCGCCGACCATGGCGGCCACGACATTCCGGAACGCCATCGCCAGCGTGGGCTAAGCGACGCGGCGCGGATCGACCCCGGCTTCACCACCAAATCGGTGAGCGATGCGGTCGCCGCCAAGCTGCACCTGACCGGACAGCTGCTTTATGGCGACTCTGGGTCGGGCGACATCTGGATCGATCCCAAGCTGCCGCCCAAGACGCGCGAGGCGGTGTTGAAGGAGGCGCTGGCCATCTATCGCGCCAACCCGCAGGTCGCTTTCGCCTTCAGCCGCGCCGAGATCGACGCCGCGCCGTGGCCCACCTTGCCGCCGCCTTTATGGCTGCCCGTCCAGCGCGCCAAGGCCAGCTATTATGCGCCGCGATCGGGCGACATCGTTGTCGCGCTTAAGCCCAACATCACGCCGATCGCTGATCCGACCAAGGGCTATGTCGCGACGCATGGCAGCTTCTGGGATTATGACCGGCGCGTGCCGATCCTGTTCTGGCGCAAGGGCATGGCGGGTTTCGAGGAACCGCTGGCGATCGAGACCGTCGACATCATGCCGACGCTGGCAGCGTCAATCGGCCTGCCGGTTGCGGCGCCGCTGCTGGATGGGAAATGCCGGGATATCGGGCTTTCGACCGGGACGTGCGGGGGGCGCTAACAAGACCAGCACTACCGTCACCCCGGCCTTGAGCCGGGGTCCCGCTGCCTAACTGCCGCAAAAAGAAGCTGGACCCCGGGTCAAGCCCGGGGTGACGACCAAGTTGTCAGTGGGTTTGCGTGGCTTCGCCTAAACAGGCAGCCCTCACCCCATCGTCGGGATAACGAACGCGTTCCCCTGATCGGGCGCGCCATCGGGCCAGCGTTGGGTGATTGTCTTGATCTTCGTCCAGAAGCGGACGCCTTCGGGGCCGTGCTGGTTGATGTCGCCGAACGCGCTGCGCTTCCAACCGCCAAAGGTGTGGTAGGCGACCGGCACCGGGATCGGCACGTTAATGCCGACCATACCGACCTGCACGCGCGACGCGAACTCGCGCGCGGCATGGCCGTTGCGGGTGAAGATGGCGACGCCGTTACCGTATTGATGCTCGCTCGGCAGGCGCAGCGCGGTTTCGAAATCGGGCGCGCGGACGATCTGGAGGACGGGCCCGAAAATCTCTTCCTTATAGCTCTGCATCTTGGGGCTAACATGGTCGAACAGCGACGGGCCGACATAAAAGCCGCCTTCATGCCCCTGCAGCGTGAAGCGACGGCCATCGACCACAAGCTCGGCGCCTTCATCGACGCCGGTCTGGATCCAATGCTCGATCTTGGCCTTGTGCGCGGCGGTGACGACGGGGCCATAATGCGCGTCGGGATCGGTCGAGACCCCGATGCGCAGCGCGCCGATCGCCGGCAACAGCTTCTCGCGCAGTGCCTCCGCCGTCTTGTCGCCGACCGGCACCACCACCGGCAGCGCCATGCAGCGCTCGCCCGCCGAGCCGAACGCGGCACCGGCGAGATCGTTGACCACCTGGTCGAGATCGGCATCGGGCATGACGATGCCGTGGTTCTTGGCGCCGCCCATCGCCTGGACGCGCTTGCCCGCATCGACACCGCGCCGATAGACATAATGCGCGATATCCGACGAGCCGACAAAGCTGACCGCGCTGATCGCGGGATGATCGAGGATCGCATCGACCATTTCCTTGTCGCCATGGACGACCTGGAGGATGCCTTCCGGCGCGCCTGCCTCACGCATCAGTTCGGCGAGCCGCACCGGCACCGACGGGTCGCGCTCGGACGGCTTCAGGATGAAGGCATTGCCGCAGGCGATCGCGACGCCGAACATCCACATCGGGATCATCGCCGGGAAGTTGAACGGGGTGATGCCCGCGCCAATGCCGAGCGGCTGGCGCATCGAATAGACGTCGATCCCCGGCCCCGCGCCCTGCGTATACTCACCCTTCAGCGCGTGCGGAATGCCGCAGGCATATTCGATCACGTCGAGCCCGCGCTGCACATCGCCCTTGGCGTCGGCGATCACCTTGCCATGCTCGGACGAGAGCAGGTGCGCCAGCTCGTCGATATTCGCCTCGACCAGCCGCTTGAACTCGAACATTACGCGCGCGCGGCGCTGCGGGTTGGTCGCCGCCCAACCGGGTTGCGCCGCGAGCGCGGCGCGGACGGCGCGATCGAGATCGGCGGTATTGCCCAGCACCACTTCGGCCTGCACCGCGCCCGAATTGGGATCGAACACCGACCCGCGCCGCGTGCCGCCGCCGGCGCCGCTTTCGCCGCCGATGAAATGATCGATCAGTCGCATGGCATCCTCTTTCGTTACCGCATCGGGCGCTGGGGTCGCCCGGATCATGCGCTCGCTAAACGCAGATTTCGGCGCGCGTATCAACCTTGGCCGACGCGGAAGACGGCGCGCGGCGTCGTCGATCGCCCGCAGACCCAACTCGGTTAATAATTTTTAAAATTTTTTCGCTCGCCCCGTGCGGATCGCCCGCTCCGGTGCCGTCTTCCTCATGACAGGGCAGCGGGCCCTGTAAGGTCGCACGCGGCAATGCCGCACTTGTCCGGGGGGACAATAGTGTATCAGTATTTCGATCAATTCCATGTATTTGACCGCACACTGCCCGGCGTTGCGGCGCTCGAATGGTCGGTGATCATCCCGTTCCACAACGAAGCCGACTGGATCGCCGGCACCATCGCCAGCCTCGCCGATCAATCGGTGCCGTTCGAGCTGATCCTGGTCGATAATGGCAGCACCGATGGCAGCGGCGCGATTGCGCGCGACGCCGCCGCCAAGCTCGGCGTGCCGCATCGGCTGATCGTCGAAATGCGGCGCGGCAAGGTGGCCGCACTCGCCGCCGGGCTGCGCCAGGTGGCGACGCGCTGGGTCGCGACGTGCGACGCCGATACTTTCTATCCGCGCGATTATCTCGCCACGGCGGGCGCGCTGCTGGCACGCAACGGCTGCGTCGCGACGAGCGCCTATTTCCTGGGCGAAGGCGATTGCGCCGAGGCCAAGGCCCGCGCTTATCGTCGCCTCGACTTGTCGACCCGGGTGCTCGGGCGGCAATGCCACACCGGTGGCGCGGGCCAATGCTTCGACACCGCGGTGCTGCGTCAGGCCGGCGGTTTCGACCCGACGCGCTGGAACCTGGTGCTCGAGGATCACGAGATCGTCCATCGGGTATTGCGCCATGGCCGCATGGGCCATGCCGAAGGTCTCTGGTGCCTGCCCGCGCCGCGCGAACGCAAGCGCCGCTCGACGCGGTGGACGCTGATCGAGCGCATCGCTTACCACGCCACCGCCAGCTGGCACGGCGAATGGTTCTTCCAGCGCTTCCTCGCGCCCCGGCTGCAGCGCCGCGCGCTCGGCAGCGAAGCGCTGCGCGTGTGCGGCGCCGCGCCCGACTCCATCCGAAAGGATTTCGGCGATGCGCCGGCTTATTCTGTGTTCGGATGACTTCGCTTTCTCGCGCGGGGTGAGCGAGACGATCGTCGAGCTGGCGCTCGACGGGCGGCTCAACGCGATCAGTTGCATGGCGGTGATGCCCGGCTGGGACGCCGATAGCGAGCTGCTGCGCCTGCTCGGGCCGGGCGTGCAACTGGGCCTTCATTTGACGCTGACCGGCGAGAAGCCGCTGACCGATCTCAGCGCGCTGGTCGATGCCGATGGTCGCTTGCCCGGCATCAACCGGCTGCAGCGGCTCGCTCGGCTGGGGAAAGTGCCGCTCGATGCGGTGGCCGGCGAAGTCGCCGCGCAATTCGATCGGTTCGAAGCCGCGCTGGGCCGCGTGCCCGATTTCGTCGATGGTCACCAGCATGCGCATCTGCTGCCGGGCATTCGCGCTCGCGTGCTGGCAGAAACCGCGCGGCGTGCCCCCAAGGCCTGGCTGCGCGATTGCACGGATAGTCCGCAGGGTATCGCCGCCCGCCCCTATCGCTGGAAAGCCGTCGGCAGCGCGCTCCATTCAGCCGGCCTCGCCAAGGCCGCCGCGCGCCACGGCCTCAGCCTCAATGCGGGCTTTGCCGGTCATTACAGCTTCAGCGGCGATTATGCCCGGCTGTTCCCGGCCTTCCTGCGCGCGCCCGGCAAGACGCATCTGGTGATGTGCCATCCCGGCGCCGGCAAGGTCGCCGGCGATGAAATTGCAGCTGCCCGCATCGTCGAAGCGAAGGCCTTGAAGAGATTGGCCGTTAGGGACATGGCTGCTGACCATGGACTGGTGTTTTCGGCATGATGATTCTTGCCTGCCTTTTTGCCAATGCCGACGCCCGGCGTGACTGCCGGGCTGCAGGGGACGTTTCTGGCGGAACGGCCCCGGCTGCTGCGCCTGTTGCGCGCGCGGCTGGGCGGCGAGGAGGATGCCGAGGAAGCGCTGCAGGATTTGTGGCTGCGGCTGGAAAGCGCGCGACCGGGGCCAGTGGCGGAGCCGGTCGCTTATCTGTTCCGCATGGCCAACAATCTGGCGACCGACCGGCGGCGATCGGGGCTGCGGCGCGGCGCCTTGGAGACGGCGTGGCACGAGGTGTTGCCGCAGGGCCACGAGCACCCGGACGCGGAACGTGCGGCAATCGCGCGCGACTGGCTGACGCATGTAGAGGCCACGATCGCCGCCATGCCCGAACGGATGCGCGAGGCCTATCGGCTGTTCCGGCTGGAAGGATTGGCGCAGCGCGACATTGCGCGACGCATGTCGATCAGCGTCAGCGCGGTCGAAAAACTTTTGCAACGGGCTTATGCCAGACTCGAGCGACTGGAGGATGAGTCCGATGTCGACGACTGACGCCACGATGCGCGACGCGATCAGCTGGTACGTTCGCCAGAACGACCTCGATGCGGCTGGCTGGTCGGCCTTCACCGACTGGCTGGAGCGCGACCCGGCGCATGCGCAAGCTTATGATCGGCTGTGCCTGGACGATGCGACCACCGCGCCGATCGCGCCGGAAATGCGGCGAGCCGACACCGTCGCGCGTCCCGTTTGGGGACGGCGCCGGCGCTGGGGCGTGATGGGTGGTGGCTTGGCGGCGGCGGCCGCGCTGGCGCTGACGATCGGCCTGCCGCGCCCGGCGACCCCGCCGACGCTCTATGCCGCGGGCGGTGCGCCGCGCACGCTGGCGCTTGCCGGCGGATTGAACATCGATCTCGCGCCGGGCAGCCGGCTGAGCATGGCGAGCGATGATGGCCGCACGGCAACGCTTGCCGCGGGCACCGCGCTGTTCAAGGTCCGCCACGATCCCGCGCATCCCTTTGAAGTGCGCGTTGGCGACCATGTTATCCGCGACGTTGGCACAGTGTTCCAGATCAGCGTTACCCGCGCCGGCCTCGACGTGACGGTGAGCGAAGGTGAAGTGCAGGTCGACCCTGACGGCAATGGCTGGCGCGTCACTGCCGGGCGCCGCCTGACCATCGACCAGAAGCATGCCGAAGCACGGTTCGAACCGGCGAGCGCGGCGGAGCTGGGCGCCTGGCGGCTTGGCCATCTCGACCTTGTCGGTGTGCCGTTCGGCAGCGCGGTGGCAGCGCTGGGCCATGCCGACGGCGTCGACGCGCATATTACCCCGGACTTGTCGAGCAGGCGCTTCACGGGCAACGTGAAACTGACTGGGGACGCGGCGCGGGACATGGCCCGATTCGCTGAATTGACGGGGACGGTCGCGAAACCTGATGGCGATGGCTGGGTCATCGCGCCAGAAGAGGGCGCTCGCTAGCGGCTTTGCCATTGGGTTGGCGGCGCTGCCCTCCGTTGCGCGCGCGGGCGGCCAAACCGAAGTCCATATTCCGGCCGGCCCCCTCGATCGGGCGATCAGCACGCTCTCACGCGAGCTCGGCGTCGATATCGTCAGCACCGAGCCGGGATTGAGCCAGCGTCGCGTGGCGGCGCTCGACGGGCGATTGTCGGCGGCCAAAGCGCTGGCCAAATTGCTTGCCGGCTCCGGATATCGCGCGCGGCGCGCCGGGAGCGGCTATCGGATCGTCGCGGCGCCTAAGGCGCTCGCGATGGACCCACCCCGGCCCCGACCGGCGACCGATGGGCCCGACATCGTTGTCACCGCGAGCAAGCAGCGGATCGACTTGCGCTCCTATCCCGCCACCGCGCATGTCGTCGATTTGGCGAGCACGCTCCGCTACCAGACCAGCGAGCCCGACAGCGACACGCTCGCTCAGGCCATCCCGGTGATTGAGCAGACCGCGCTGGGGCCGGGCCGCAACAAGCTGTTCGTGCGCGGCATTGCCGACAGCAGCTTCACCGGCGCAACGCAATCGACCGTCAGCCTCTATTTCGGCGATGTCCCGCTCACTTATTCGGGCGCCGACCCTGATCTGAAGCTGGTCGACGTCGCTCGCGTCGAAGTGCTCGAAGGGCCGCAAGGCACGCTTTACGGGTCCGGCGCGATCGGGGGCATCATTCGCATTACGCCCAACGCCCCCGACCTGACCCGCGTATCGGCCCGCATTGGCGCCGGCGTCAGCGACACGATCGGCGGCTCCCCCGGTTATGATGGCGATGCGACGGTCAACCTGCCGGTCGTCCGCGATCTCGTTGCCACGCGGGTGACGGCGTATCGCGAGCGGGAAGGCGGCTTCATCGATGACCGCCAGCGCAAGATCAACGATGTCAACACCACCACGACCACCGGTGCCCGTTTTGAAGTGCGCGCCACGCCGGGCACGGGATGGGAAGTGACCGGCGGCGGCGTCTGGCAGCAGATCAACACTGATGATCTCGGTTACGTTCAGCTCAACACGCCGCCGTTCACGCGCCGATCGCGCCTGGCCCAGCCCTTTGCCGGCCGTTTCCTGCAAGGCCATGCCACGCTGGTGCGCCGCTGGTCGGATGGGCTGGAGCTGACATCGGCCTTTGGCTGGGCCAGCACGCGACAATCCGAAACCTTTGATGCCTCGTCGATCGCCACCGCCGGCACAATCTATCTCAACGAGATCGACAGCCGGCTGCTAACGCTCGAATCGCGCCTATCACACAAGATTGCGCATGGCAGCTGGGTCGTCGGCGCCGTGCTGCTGCGCAATGTGAGTGAGCAGAACCGCGCGCTCGCCAGCCCCACAACCTCCACGGAAATTGTCGGCGTCACCAACGTTGCGCAGAGCGCGTCGGTCTTCGGCGAATATACGCGCAACCTGACGCCGCATCTTTCGGCAACATTGGGCGTGCGCGGCACGATCGGGCGCAACGAAGCGACACCGAGCGTCCGCCAGCCGGGCAGCGCCTTTTTCGGCGGCCAACGCACCGAGCGCTTCGACCCGACGCTGGCGATCAGCTATCGACTGAATAGCGAGACGTTGATCTATGGCCGGGCGCAAACCGGGTACCGTACCGGCGGTCTCGCGGTGGCGCGGGGCGCGGGGCGCATCGCCGAGTTCCAGCCCGACTCGATCGTGATGGGCGAAATCGGCATCCGCTATCATCATGTCGGCGCGCACCCGTTCAATTTCTCCAGCGCGATCGCCTATTCCCGGTGGGACAACATCCAGGCCGATTTGTTCAGCTTGCGCGGCCAGCCCTTCACCACGACGCTCGGCAACGCAACGATCGCGAGCGGGGAAATCAGCGCAAGTTGGGAGCCTATTGCGGGGCTCCGTGCCGAAACCGCGATCCTTATCACCGACAATTATGTCAGCGGCCCCATCGCCAACACGTCCGTCAAAAATAACCGGCGACTGGCGCAAGTACCGCCGGTTTCGGGGGATGCGGCGCTGAGTTATCGCTGGGCCAAGACCGAAGTCGCGGTGACCACGCATTATGTCGGCCGCGCCGTGCTCGGCACCGGCGACACGCTCGATATCTCGCAAGACCCCTATGTTTTGCTCGGCGCCCGGCTCAAGCACGAGATCGGGCGTGCGGCGATTACCCTGAGCGGCGACAATCTGCTCAACAGCCACGCCAACCGCTTTGCCTTGGGCAATCCGTTGATGCTGGCGGCGCGCAACCAGTTCACGCCCTTGCGACCGCTGACCATCCGCTTGGGCGCCGAGATCAGCTTCTAGACCAGCGCGCCCAGATGGCGGTGGGGAGCAGCAGCCCGCGTGCTTCCTCGCGCACCACGAGTTCCCCCGCCTCGACCGTGCCGCCGAGATCGCCCAGCGCCTGGCGCAGCAATTCCTCGATCGCCAGCGCCGACAGCCGGACGGCATAAACGGTGAGGAACAGGAAGCGCGACTCGCCATCGAGCAACCGCCGGCAATCGGCGATCAGCGCGGGCAGGTGCTCTTCGAGCTTCCACACCTCCCCCTCAGGCCCTCGCCCATATTTGGGTGGATCGAGCAAAATGCCGTCGTAGCGCCGGCCGCGCCGGACCTCGCGGGCGACGAATTTGGCGCAATCGTCGACGATCCAGCGGATGGGCGCATCGGCCAACCCCGAAAGCTGCGCATTGCCGCGCGCCGCCTCAACCGACTTCTTCGAGGCATCGACATGCACCATCCGCGCGCCTTTTGCGGCAAGGGCGAGCGTGCCGACGCCGGTATAGCCGAACAGGTTGAGGCAATCGGGGGCGGTTGCGCCGGCGATCTGGCCGCGCATCCATGACCAGACCGGCGCCATGTCCGGGAAAAAGCCGAGATGGCGGAACGGCGTGGTCTGCGCGGTGAAGCGCACGTCATCCCAGGCGAGCGGCCAGCCATCGCGCGGCACTGGGCGATCGAACACCCAGCGGCCGCCGCCTTCCTCGTCGGAGCCGGGGACAAACTCGCCATCAGCTGCCCATGCCGCGCTGGCGGGTGCCCAGAGCGCCTGCGCTTCCGGGCGAATGAAGCGATATTGGCCGTAGCGCTCCAGCTTGCGACCATGGCCGCTGTCGATCAGGCCGTAATCGGCCCAGGGCTTACCGATCAGCGTCTGCAACGTCACGGCCGGGGCGTCGCCCGCTCGGCGATATAGCCCGTGACCGCCGCCAGCGTCGCCGGCAGCGTCGCATAGCGCTCCTCGCGCTCGAACAGATCGCCCATCCGCGCGGGCAAGGTCGGCCGCACGCCCGTCGACCGCTCGACCGCGTCGGGGAATTTGGCCGGGTGGGCGGTGGCGAGCGTGACCACCGGCACATCGCTCGGCAGTCCGGCGCGCCGCGCCGCCGCAAGCCCGATCGCGCTGTGGGGATCGACGATCTGACCACACGCCTCATGCGCCCAGCGCATCGCTAGCGTCATGTCGTCCAGGTCGACGCGATCGCCCGAGAACAGCGCCGCCGCGCCGTCGCGCTGGGCGTTGGTGAGCCGCATCGCCCGCGTCGCCTCGAACCCCGCCATCTGCGCCGCCAGCGCCGCGCCGTCGCGGCCATTGAGATCGAACAGCAGCCGCTCGAAATTGCTCGACACCTGGATGTCCATCGACGGGCTGGGGGTCGCGACGACCTGCCGGCTCGAATAATCGCCATCGGCCAGCGCGCGCGCCAGGATGTCGTTGACGTTGGTCGCAACGATCAACCGCGCGACCGGCAGGCCCATTTGCGCGGCGACATAGCCCGCAAACACGTCGCCGAAATTGCCGGTCGGCACGCTGAATGCGACCGCGCGCTCGGGCGCACCCAGCCGTACGGCAGCATAGAAATAATAGACCACCTGCGCCATCAGCCGCGCCCAGTTGATCGAATTGACCGCGCCGAGCCGATAGCGGCCAGCAAAATCGGCATCGCCGAACATCGCCTTCACCAGCGCCTGCGCGTCGTCAAAGCTGCCCTCGATCGCGATATTGTGGATGTTGGGCGCGAGCACCGTCGTCATTTGGCGGCGCTGCACGTCGGACACGCGGCCCTTGGGGTGGAGCATGAACACGTCGATGCCCGCACGCCCGGCCAGCGCATCGATCGCGGCCGATCCGGTGTCGCCGCTCGTCGCGCCGATGATGGTGAGCGGCTCGGCGCTCCCCGTCAGGAATCGCTCGAACAACAGCCCCAGCAGCTGCAGCGCGACATCCTTGAACGCGAGCGTCGGGCCGTGGAACAGTTCGAGCAGCCAGTGCTGTTGGTCGAGCTGCACCAGCGGCGTCACCGCTGCGTGCGCGAAGCGACCATAAGCGGTCGTGCACAAAGCGGTCAGCTCGTCGCGCGTCAGCGCATCGCCCACGAACGGCGCCATCACGCGCACCGCCGTTTCGACATAGGAACGGCCGCGCAATTTGGCGATCTCGTCCGCCGTCAGGCGCGGCCAGGCGCTCGGCACATACAAGCCGCCGTCGCTTGCCAGTCCGGCGAGCGTCACCCCTTTGAAATCGAGCCGGGGTGCTGCGCCCCGCGTGCTGACATAGTCCATTGGGGCCGAGCGCTTAGCCGTCACTGCTGCGCTGCACAAGCAAGCTCACCCCGCCCGCGCCCGCCGCCGCAGCGCGAGCGCATAGATGACCACGGCGAGGCCGGCGAAGATGAACCACTGCACCGCATAAGCGAGGTGGTTGTTGGGGATGGAGGCGGGGCTCGGCTTCGGGCTCGGCTCGAGACCGGCGGGCGCGGTATCGGCGACGATCATCAGCGGCGCCGGTGCCGCGCGGCTGAACGCAGCCTCGATCAGGCTGGCATGGCTGGGCGCGGCGATGATCGTGCCGCTCACCTTGCCGCCGCGCCATGCCGGGCGGAAATTGGGGTCATGCGTGGTGCCAAGCTCGGCGGCAAAGCCCGGGCCTTCGGCGCCGGTGCGGCATTGCGCGATCAGCCGCCAGCCATGTGCACCCGCGCCCTCTACGGTCCAGGCAGTCGGGTTGAGGCAAAAGGCGCCGGCGCGGCGATAGAGCAGCTTGTCGTCAGTCGAACCCACCGGAAACGCCATCGGCGGCAGCTGCTGGTTTGCCGCATATTGCGCGAGCAGCCGCTCCTTCCACACGCGCCGGTCGAGCTGCCAGAAACCGAGCGCGACCATCGCCGCCACGGCCAGCGCGACGATCGCCGTCGGCAGAATCGGCAGGCGGTTCATGGCCCGCGCGGCGCGATCCGCCCCTCATGCGCGGCCTGGCGGTATTCCACCGCGATCAGCGCAGCCTTGGCGATCCTGAGCGAGCCGATCACCGCGGCGAGCGTCACCGGCAGCCAGACCACGGCGTGAACCCAGAGTGGCGGATGGACGGTCAGTTCCAGCGTAATCGCCGCGGCGACGATGACGGTGCCCAGGATCAGCGTCAGAAACGCCGCCGGCCCATCGCCGACGTTGAAGCTGCTGAAGTCGAGGCCGCAATGGCTGCACCGGGCGGCAAAGCGCGTCATCCCGGCAAACAGCGTGGGCGATCCGCAGCGCGGGCAGCGGCCGCCAAGCGAGAGGCGCACAAGCGGCAGCGCCGGGCCGGAGCCGTCGGCGCTGCCGGTCAGCGGATCATCCGCCATGAACCGGCGCGCCGGCGCCGCCCCAGACGTAAACCGATACGAACAGGAACAGCCACACCACGTCGACGAAGTGCCAGTACCACGCTGCCGCTTCGAAGCCGAAATGCTGGCGCGGCGTGAAGTGACCGGCATAAACGCGCGCCTGGCACACGATCAGGAAGATCGTGCCGATCAGCACGTGGAAGCCGTGGAAGCCCGTCGCCATGAAGAACGACGCGCCGTAATTCAGGCCCGCAAAGTGGAAGGGCGCTTCCGAATATTCATAGGCCTGGATCGACGAGAAGATCGCGCCCAGCGCAATCGTGATCCACAGGCCCGTCTTCAGCCCCTGCCGGTCATTGTGGAGCAGCGAATGGTGCGCCCAGGTGACCGTGGTGCCCGACAGGAGGAGTATCAGCGTGTTGAGCAGCGGGAAGCCGAAGGGATTGATGACTTCCAGCCCCTTGGGCGGCCAGGTGCCGGCGACGCGGGTGACCGTCTGGGTGATGCGGTGGACATCGCCGCCGACAATCTCGACCGGCTGGGGAAATACCGAGAAATCGAAGAACGCCCAGAACCAGCCGACGAAGAACATCACTTCGGACGCGATGAACAGGATCATGCCGTAGCGCAGGTGGAGCTGCACGACCGGGGTGTGATCGCCATGATGCGCCTCACGGATCACGTCGGACCACCAGAGGAACATCGTCAGCAGCACACCGCCAAGGCCCGCCAGAAAGACGAGGCCGCCGGGTGCCGCATTGTGCAGCCACATGATGCCGCCCGACGCCATGACGAGCGCCGCGGTCGCGCCCATCAGCGGCCACAAGCTGGGGTTCAAAATATGGAAATCGTGGTTCTTGGCGCCTGCCATATGCCCTGCCCTTTTGGTCTCGTCCCGATCCGCTCTAGCTTGCCGCTTTGGGCGAATCCACCGGGTAAAATGTGTAGCTCAACGTGATCGTCTGCACGTCTTTTTCGTCGGGATCGTTGAGCATCTTGGGGTCGACGAAAAAGATGACCGGCATGCGCGCGGTCTCGTGCGGCTTCAGCGTCTGCTGAGTGAAGCAGAAGCACTGGATCTTGGTGAAATAGAGCCCCGCCTGCGCCGGCGTGACGTTGAACGTCGCCGACCCGGTGATGGGATGGTCGCTGTTGTTGGTCGCGGTGAAGAAAGCGAGGTTGCGCGCGCCCACCTGCACCTGCATCTGGCGCTGCTCGGGCGCGAAGGCCCAGGGCATATGCGGCGCGACATTGGTGTCGAACTGGACATTGACCAGCCGCCCGACGCCGCCCGGCGCCTGTTGTGCGCGCTGAGTCGTACCGTTGAGGCCGGTGGCCTGGCAGAACATGCGGTAGAGCGGCACGCTGGCCCAGCCGAGCCCGGTCATGCACAGAGCGACGACCCCGGCGATGGCAGCGGTGCGCAGGCGGCGGTTCATGGCGCGCCTGCCTTGATCCGCGCGATCGACACCGCGAACACGAGGACCACGAACGCGGCGAGCGCCACCGCCATCACGATCGCGCGGCTGCGCTGGCGGGCGCGGATCAGATCATCCTGGTCGGGCTGCGGCATCAGGCGATCCACCGATCGACGACGAGCGCCGCGAATAGCAGGAGCACATAGAAGATCGAATAGACGAACAGCGCGCGCTCAGCCTTCATCTCGGCAGGCGTCGGCGCGGCGGCGGTAACGACCCAAAGGTTGAGCGCGATGAACCCGGCCGATAACAGCGCAGCGACGGCGCCGTACAGCGCATGCGCCTCGCCCAACGCCCAGGGCGCCAGCGCGACCGCGCTCATCAGCACGGTATAAATGAGCATCTGCCGCCGCGTCGTCCGCTCGCCCGCCACCACCGGCAGCATCGGCACGCCGCCCTTGGCATAATCGTCACGAATTAGGAGCGCGAGCGCCCAGCTATGCGGCGGCGTCCACAGGAAAATGAGCGCGAACATGAGGAGCGGCAGCGTCGCGACGTGCCCGGTCGCCGCGACCCAGCCGATCAGCGGCGGGAACGCGCCCGCCGCGCCGCCGATGACGATGTTCTGCGGCGTCGCGCGCTTGAGGCCGACGGTATAGACCAGCACATAAAACAGGATCGATCCCGCCAACAGCGCCGCCGCCAGCCAATTGGCGGCAAAGCCCATCAGCAGCACGCTGAACACGCCGAGCCCGACGCCGAACCCGAGCGCGCTTTCGCGGTCCATGCGCTGCGCCGGTAGCGGACGGCCCGCCGTGCGCGCCATCAGCGCGTCGATATCGGCCTCATACCATTGGTTGAGCGCGCCCGCCGCGCCGGCGCCAAGCGCAATCGCCAGCACGATCGCCACCGCAATCGCCGGCGCGACCGTCACCGGCGCCGCGAGCAGGCCACAAAGGCCGGTCAGCACCACCGATCGCATGACGCGCGGCTTGGTCAGCGCGAGGAAATCGCGCCAATCGGCCGGCAGGGCAGCAGTGGACAGGGTCGTCGTGTTCATCAGCTACTTTCCCCCTCCCGCGTGCGGGAGGGGTCGGGGGTGGGTGCCCGGTGTATCACGGGCGGTATCCGCAGGGGTGGAGCGCCGGCCCACCCCTAACCCCTCTCGCTAGCGAGAGGGGAATGGATCAGTCGATGACCGGCAGCGTCTCGAACTGGTGGTAAGGCGGCGGGCTCGACAGCGTCCATTCGAGCGTCGTCGCGCCTTCACCCCAGGGATTATCGGGCGCCTTCGGTCCCGCGATCAGCGACCAGATGATGTTGACGAAGAACAACGCCATGCTGGCGGCCATGATGAAATAGCCGTCGGTCGCGATGTGGTTCCAGTACGCATAGGCCGGGGTGTAGTCCGGAATGCGGCGCGGCATGCCTTCCAGGCCCAGAAAGTGCATCGGGAAGAACAGGATATTCACGCCGACGAAGAACACCCAGAAATGCAGCTGGCCGAGCACTTCGTTGTACATCCGGCCCGACATTTTCGGGAACCAGTAATAGAAGCCGGCGAACAGGCTGAACACTGCGCCGAGCGACAGCACATAGTGGAAGTGCGCGACGACGTAGTAGGTGTCCTGCATGTAATCGTCGATACCGCCATTGGCGAGCACGACGCCGGTCACGCCGCCGACGGTGAACATGAAGATGAACCCGATCGCCCACAGCATCGGCGTCTTGAAGCTGATCGATCCGCCCCACATTGTCGCGATCCAGCTGAAGATCTTGATGCCGGTCGGCACCGCGATCACCATGGTGGCGGCGGTGAAATAGAGCTTCACGTTCACGCTGAGGCCGGTGGTGAACATGTGGTGCGCCCACACGATGAAGCCGACCACGCCGATCGCGACCATGGCATAGGCCATGCCGAGATAGCCGAACACCGGCTTCTTCGAGAAGGTCGAAACGATCTGGCTGACCATGCCGAAGCCCGGCAGGATCATGATGTAGACTTCCGGGTGGCCGAAGAACCAGAACAGGTGCTGGTAGAGCACCGGATCGCCACCGCCGGCTGGATCGAAGAAGGTGGTGTGGAAATTGCGATCGGTCAGCAGCATCGTGATCGCTGCCGCGAGCACCGGCAGCGCGAGCAGCAGCAGGAACGCCGTGACCAGCACCGACCAGACGAACAGGGGCATCTTGTGCAGTGTCATGCCCGGCGCGCGCATGTTGAAGATGGTCGTGATGAAGTTGATCGCGCCGAGGATCGATGAGGCACCGGCCAGGTGAAGCGACAGAATCGCCATGTCGACCGAGGGCCCCGGCTCGCCATAAGTGGAAAGCGGCGCATAGACCGTCCAGCCGGTGCCGGCGCCGCCGAAGAAGGGCGAAGCAAGCAGCAGCGTGAAGCTCGGGATCAGCAGCCAGAAGCTGATGTTGTTCATGCGCGGGAACGCCATGTCCGGCGCGCCGATCATGATCGGCACGAACCAGTTGCCGAACCCACCGATCATCGCCGGCATGACCATGAAGAACACCATGATCAGGCCGTGCGCGGTGATGAACACGTTCCACAGGTGCAGCGAATGGTCGAGACCCGCCTCGCCGCCCGGCAGATATTGCGCCCAGACGTTGAGATACTGGATGCCCGGCTCGGCCAGTTCGAGCCGCATCAGGCCCGAGATCGCGCCGCCGATGATGCCCGCGAAAATCGCGAAGATCAGGTAGAGCGTACCGATATCCTTGTGGTTGGTCGACATGAACCAACGCGCGAAGAAGCCCGGCTTGTGATCGGCGCCATGATCATGGCTGTGATCGCCATGCGCCTGGAAGGCCGAGGGAGTGATGGCGGTATCAGTCATGACGCTTACTTCGCTGGAGCGGCGGTGGCCGCGTTGGAATCTTCGGCCGCGCCGGGCGTGGTCACGCCCTTGGCATCGGCAGCGGGAGAGGGGACCGGCGCGCCGGGAGCGGGCGCCATCGCAGCAGGCGTGCCTGGCGGCGGCGCGGGCGACGCGACCACGGGCTTGGCGCCCTTCACCGAGCCGCCCTTGGCGACGACCCATTTGTCGAACGTCGCCTTGTCGACCGCGACGACGGTGATCGGCATGAAGCCATGGCGCGCGCCGCAAAGCTCAGAGCATTGCCCGAAATAGACGCCGGGACGGTCAATCGTGAAGCTGGTCTCATTGAGGCGGCCGGGGATCGCGTCGAGCTTGATCCAGAACGCCGGCATCGCCCAGCTGTGGATGACGTCCGCCGAGGTGGTGATCAACCGCACCGGCACGCCGACCGGCAGCACGACGCGGTTATCGGTCGCGAGCAACGGCGGGCCATCGGCATCGGTACGGAAGCGATCGCCGGCGGCCTGCGCACCCTTTTCCTTGAGCATGTTAGCGGTGATCTCGATGCCGCCATTATCCGGGTACTCGTAAGTCCAGTACCATTGGTTGCCGATCGCCTTCAGCGTGATGGCATTGGCCGGCGCGGGCTTGAACTGCGCCTGGAGCAGGCCGATCGACGGGATCGCGATGCCCACCAGGATGACCACCGGCGCCAGCGTCCAGATGATCTCGATCGCGGTGTTGTGCGATGTCTTCGACGCTGTCGGGCTGGCGCGGCGATTATAGCGCACGATCACCCAGAGCAGCAGGATGAGCACGAACACCGAGATGACCGTAATCACCGGCACGAGCAGATCGTCATGCATGCTGTGGGCGCGCTGGCCGACCGCCGTCACCTGCGGTTGCAGGCCGATATATTTGTCGACCGGCTGGCCAATGCCCTTTTCGGGCAAGACCATCGGGCCGCCATCGAGCGCGAGCATGGGATCGTTGGGGTTGGCGGCGGGTTTCGCAGCATCGGCCGGTTTGGCAGCGCCGGCGGCGGAAGCCGGCGCGGCACTTTGCTGCGGTGCGGCGACCGGCGCTGCTTGAGCCGGCGCTTGCGCGGCGGCCGGGCCGGCAGTGGCAAGCAGCGCGCCGGCGGCGAGACTAAAGACCATCAACCCTGTCTTGCGCATCGTTCTTCACATCACCCTGTGCGCGGCCGCGCCTTTCAGCGGCGCTGACCGGGGCGGGAATACGCCCCTTGTCCGGGTGCCTATACGCATCGTGCCCGGCTGTCTCAAGCATAAGAAGTGCATTTTTTGCACTCCTTTTTGCACTGCGGCGGGCGCGCCTCCGTTGCGCGCGCGCCGATGCGATCCTAATCAGGCGGCGAAATGAGCGATGGAGACGATGCGCGCATGACCGATGACGAGGTGCTGGCCGAATTTCGCGCCGCGGATGCGCTGCTGGAGGGGCACTTCATCCTGTCCTCGGGGCTGCGCAGCCCCCGTTATCTGCAGTGCGCGCGCGTCTTGATGAACCCGGCGCGCGGTGCGCGCCTGGCGAGTGCGCTCGCCGCGAAGCTGCCGGCGGATGTCCGCGCCGCGATCGAGGCCGTCGTCTCGCCGGCGATGGGCGGGGTGATTGCCGGGCATGAGATAGGCCGCGCGCTCGGCGTCGACGCGATGTTCCTGGAGCGACCGACCGGCACGTTCGAACTGCGGCGCGGTTTTCGGCTGGCGCCCGGCACGCGGGTGCTGATGATGGAGGATGTCGTCACCACTGGCCTCTCGTCGCGTGAAGCCATCGCAGCGATCGTGGAGGCGGGCGGCGAGGTGATTGCGGCGGCGGCGTTGGTCGATCGATCGGGCGGCACGGCCGATCTGGGCGTGCCTTTCTATCCGCTGATCCGCATCGACGTACCGACTTACCAGCCGGACGCCTTGCCCGCCGAACTCACGGCAATCCCCGCGATCAAGCCGGGGAGTCGCGCGGCGGCATGACCAACGGCCTACGCCTCGGCGTCAACATCGATCATGTCGCGACCGTGCGTAATGCGCGCGGCGCGGGCTATCCCGACCCGGTGCGCGCAGCGCTGGTCGCGGCGGACGCGGGCGCCGACGGCATCACCGCGCATCTGCGTGAAGACAGGCGCCACATCACCGACGAGGATATCGCGCGCCTCTCCGCCGAGCTGACCATCCCGCTCAACCTGGAAATGGCGGCAACCGAGGAAATGCTGGCGATCGCGCTGCGCCACCGCCCGCATGCCGCGTGCATCGTGCCCGAAAAGCGGGAGGAGCGGACGACCGAAGGCGGGTTGGATGCGGCCGGGCAGTTTGCCCATCTTCAGCCGATGGTCGCCGAGTTGGCCGATGCCGGCATACGAGTCTCGCTGTTCATCGAGCCCGATGCTCGCCAGATCGACGCCGCGATCCGGCTGGGCGTGCCGGTGATCGAGCTGCACACCGGCCGCTATGCCGAACTGTCGGGCACGGCGCAGGCCGATGAGCTGCGCCGCTTGGCCGACGCGGCTGCCCTCGCCGCCAAGAACGGGCTCGAAGTGCACGCCGGCCATGGCTTGACGGTCGATAACGTCGCGCCGGTCGCGGCGATCCCGCAGCTCAAGGAACTCAATATCGGCCATTCGATCATCGCGGATGCGATCTTCCTGGGGCTGGGCGACGCGGTGCGGGCGATGCGCGCGGCGATGGACGTGGCGCGGTGACAGACAACCTTAAAATCCTCCCCTGCAAGGAGTTGGGGGTCGGATCGTCCCCCGGACGATCCTTGGCCATGCGGGGCATGGCCAACCCCAAACTGGGGACCGCGCGCGCAGCGCGTGGTGGAGGGGTAGCGCGGCATCGAGAGGGTGATACCCCTCCGTCAGCGCTACGCGCTGCCACGTCCCCTTCTATGGGAGGATTTAAAGGGTGATCCTCGCCATCGGCTCCGACCTCTGCAATATCGAGCGCATTCAGGCCTCGCTGGATCGTTTCGGGACACGTTTCGAGAACCGTGTCTTCACCGATGTCGAGCGTGCCAAGGCGGCGCGGCGTCCGTTCACCAAGGCCGGCACGCTCGCCAAGCGGTTCGCCGCCAAGGAAGCCTTTTCGAAAGCGGTCGGCACCGGCTTCAAGGCGGGCGTGTTCATGAAGGACATCGGCGTCGTCAACGCCCGCTCCGGCGCGCCGACGCTGGCGCTGACCGGCGGGGCCAAGGCAAGGCTTGACGCGATCACGCCCAAAGGCCACGTCGCGGTCGTTCACCTGACGCTCACCGACGATCATCCATGGGCGCAGGCATTTGTAGTGATCGAGGCGCTGCCAGCCGCCGCGCCGGAGCAGGACGATGACAATGGCAAGTAACGATCTCGTGCTCGATGCCGATCCCGGCACGCGCGACGGCCCCGCCGGCGAAGGCACTGATTGGTGGGCGGAGCTGCGCGGCATATTGTGGCTGATTCTGGCGGTGCTCGGCTTCCACAGCCTGGTCGCCAAGCCCTTCTACATCCCGTCCGAATCGATGCTGCCGGGCTTGCTGGTCGGTGATCATTTGATCGTGACCAAATATCCTTATGGCTATTCCTATATCTCGCCGACTTTTCACGTCCTGCCCTTCTTCCATGGCCGGCTGCTGGGGCGGCTGCCGGAGCGCGGCGATATCGTGGTGGCGGTGCCGCCCAAGTCTGACGAGGATTATATCAAGCGCGTGATCGGCTTGCCCGGCGATCGGCTGGAAGTGCGCGACGGCGTCGTCATCCTGAACGGCAAGCCGGTGAAGCGCGGCCCGCTCCATTATGTCGACATCGCCAATTATGGCGGCGACGCGCAGGCCGAAGGTGGCCTTACCTGCGATGCCAGCCAATATCCTGCGGGCTCCTTTTATCGCGATGCCAAGGGCGTGCCGCATTGCCGCCTGCCGATCGTGACCGAAACGCTGCCCAATGGGCGGACGTACGACACGGTCGAGCTTGGGCCGAGCGAGGGAGACAATTACGGCCCCTACACCGTGCCGGCAGGCCATGTGTTCCTGATGGGCGACAATCGCGACCGCAGCGCCGACAGCCGCTTCCCGCTCGAAGCGCGCGGCTTGGGCGGCGCGGTGCCGTGGGAGAATCTGGGCGGCCGCGCCGAGTTCGTCACCCACAGCTTCACCGGCAAGGCGAGTTATAACCCGTTCACCTGGTGGGGCGCGCTGCGCAGCGGCCGCGCCGGCACGTCGCTCAGGCCGGCCAAAGCCGCGCAATGAGTCAAGCCGATGCTGGCGACGGTGAGGCTGACGTCGTCCAGGGCGCCGGCCCCAGCGAGCTGCGCGATCCCTTCATCCGCCAGGAGTTGAAGCGCGCGGGCGTGTGGCTGGGTCTCGCCTCGGCCATCGCGCTCGTCGTGCTGCTCGTCCAGCCTTTGCTGATCATCTTCGGCGGGCTGGTGTTCGCGGCGATGCTCGACGGCGGCGTCCGGCTGATCGGCAAGGTACTGCCGATCGGGCGGAGCTGGCGACTGATGATCGTCGTGCTGCTGGCGATCAGCTTCATTGCCGGCACGGTCTATCTCGCCGGCGTCCAGATCACCGCGCAGTTTGCGCAATTGCAAGTGACATTGGTCAACCAGGCGACGCGGCTCATCGGCTGGGCATCGGCGCACGGCATCATGCCCGGCAGCGCCGACATCAAAGACATGGCGCAGCAGGCGCTCGGCTCGTTCGGCAAGGTGACCGCGTTTCTGGGGTCGGCGGTCGGCGCGGTGGCAAGCGTGCTGATGGTGCTGGTGATCGGGCTGTTCGTCGCGATCGAGCCGCGGCTCTATGATCGCGGCCTGCAATGGCTGGTGCCGCAGGACATGCGCGGCGAATTCGCGATCACCATCGACCGGATGGCGCACACGATGCGGCGACTGCTCGCCGGGCGCCTGATCGGCATGCTGGTGGAAGGCATCCTGATCTGGGGAATGTTGTGGGTCGGCGGCGTACCGATGGCGCTGCTCCTCGGCATTCTGGCGGGCATGCTCGCCTTCATTCCCAATATCGGCGCGATCGTGACCGGCGTGCTGATGGTGGCGGTAGGGTTCAGCGCCGGGCTGAACACGGGCTATTGGGCGATCGCGACCTATTTCGTCGTCCAGAATTTTGACGGCTATGTCGTCATCCCGATGGTCGCCAAGCGCACCGTCGATATGCCGCCGGCGCTGACGCTCTCGTCGCAAATCCTGGCATCGACACTGTTTGGGGTGTTCGGCCTCGCGCTCGCCGATCCGATGGTCGCGATGATCAAGGTCGCGCTGGAGCGCGAGTCGGAGCTTGCCGAGCGCGCGGAAGGGGGCGCGGGTGCTGCGGCTGCATGATTATTGGCGCTCCTCGGCAAGCTACCGCGTCCGCATCGCGCTGGCGCTGAAGGGCGTCGATTACGAGACAGTGCCGGTCAATCTTGTCGCGGGCGAGCAGCGCGGCGAGGCGAATCTGGCCGTCAACCCCCAGGGGCTGGTGCCAACGCTGGAAGTCGACGGAATCGCGCTGACGCAGAGCCTGGCGATCATCGATTATCTCGACCACCTCTATCCCGATCCGCCACTGCTCCCGACCGACCCGGTTGAGCGCAGCCGGCAAATCGCGATGGCGTTGGTCGTCGCTGCCGACATCCACCCGATCGACAATCCGCGCGTGCTCAACCGGCTGACCGCGCAGTTCGGTGCCGATCAGCCGGCGCGCGATGCCTGGTACGCGCATTGGATCGTGCTCGGCTTTGAAGCGCTGGAAGCAATGGCTGCGCCCGCGCCGTTTCTGGGTGGTGCGACGCCGAGCATCGCCGATATCTGCTTCGTCCCCCAGATGTACAATGCGCGCCGCTTCAATATCCCGCTCAACGGCTATCCCAAGCTTGTCGCCGCCGATGCCGCCGCCAGCGCGCACCCCGCCTTTATCGCCGCGCACCCGGACAAGGCCCGCCGTTAACGGCAAGAGTGCTGCCCTAATTGCGCCACAGCATCGGTGCACCGCGCCGCCGCGACCGATGCGAGCGATTGCGGCCCGTGCCGCTCACCGCTATGGCGCGACCACTTTGCGTTGAGGGGCGGGGGCCACTGCGCAAGGGATCCGCCCGGCTTGTGCCGGGTGACGATTAGGAGTTTGAGTGTCCACGCAACCGATTAACCCGGCGATCGGGCAATCGCCCGGCACCCCCGCCGACATTGCCGGGCTCGAGCCGCTGACCGCGATCAGGAGTCGCTGGCCGACGATTTTCGGCGCGCTCATCACGGTCGCCATGATCATCGGCGTGCTGCGCGCGCTGTTCGGCAAGGGGCTGGCCGGGCTGGCACACGCCGTGCCGACGAGCCCGATGTTCTACCTGTGCTTCGCGCTGCTCTACATGACGCTGCCGATTGGCGATTATGTCATTTTCCGCCGATTGTGGCGGATTCCGTTGTCGGGCCTCGTCGCGCTGATCAAGAAGCGCGTCGCCAATGAAGTCGTGCTCGGCTATTCGGGCGAGGCGTATTTCTACGCCTGGGCGCGGCAGCGCTCGCAGATGGTGGCGGCGCCCTTCGGCGCGGTGAAGGACGTCAGCATCCTCTCCGCCATGGCCGGCAATGCGCTGACGCTGACGATGGTCGCGCTGGCGCTGCCGGTCGGCCATGGCTTGCTCAGGCCAAGCGAATTCAACACCTTGGCCGGGTCGATCTTGGTGGTGATCGGCATGTCGCTGCCGTTCCTCATTTTTTCCAAGCGCGTCTTTTCGCTGCCGCGCCCGCTCTTGTGGTGGATCTTCCTGATCCACATCTTGCGCGCGGTCGCGAGTTCGGTGCTGCTCGCGCTGACCTGGCATTTCGGCATGCCCGAAGTGTCGATCGGCATGTGGCTGCTGTTGTCGGCGGGGCGACAATTAGCGTCAAGATTGCCGCTGGTGCCGAACAAAGACCTTCTTTTTGCCAATTTTGCCATCCTTCTGATCGGGCAGGGAGAAGCGCTCGCAAATCTGATGGCGGTAACGGCCGCCTTAACGATTCTGGTGCATGTGGTGATGGTTGCGGTGTTCGGGGTCGCCGACCTGATAAGGAAGCAAGTATGAAGGCGTTTGTTCTCGGTTTTTCGGCAGCACTGCTCGCGGCGATGGCAACGCCCGTGTCGGCGGGTGCGATCGGCAGCGATGCCGCGGCGTGTGAAGCGGGCGGGCCCGCCATCCTGGCCGACATTTCCGGCCTGAAGGATCGTACCGGCCGGCTGAAGCTCGAGCTCTATCCCGCGACCGAAGCCGATTTCCTGAAGGACGATCGCGACTTGATTGCGCAGGGCAAATTCTTCCGCCGCGTCTGGGCGGAGATGCCCAAGTCGGGCCCGGTCGAAATCTGCATCAAAGTGCCCAAGCCCGGCACTTACGCGCTGTTCTTCACGCATGATCGCGACGGCAAGAACAAGTTCAACTTCTGGACCGACGGCGCCGGCTTGCCGAGCAACCACCGCATCGGCATGTCGCGCCCCAAATTGGCCGCCGGCGTTATCGAAGTGGGCAATGGCGTAACCGTGACGCATATCCACGCCCAATATCTGCGCAGCCTCTTGGGCGGCTTCGGCCCGCTCAAGGCCTGAGCCGCAGGCGCCCGGGGGCAGCGCGGTCGTGCGGATCGTCGACATCAACGAATATTATTCGCCGACCGGCGGCGGCGTGCGCACTTATCTCGATCGCAAGATGTCGATCCTGGCCGAGCATGGCCATGAGCTGATCGTGATCGCGCCGGGGCCGGCGGACAGCGTCGACACTCGTCCCGATGGCGGCCGGGTGATCTATGTGAAGTCGCCGCCGCTGATCGTCGATCGTAATTACTGGCTGTTCTGGCGCGGCGAGCCGGTGACGCAGCTGCTCGACGAACTGAAGCCCGACGTCGTCGAAACCTCGTCGCCCTGGCGGCCGGCCTGGATTCTCGACGGGTGGCAAGGCGATGCGCTGAAGATCTTCTTCATGCACAACGACAATGTCGGCGCCTATCCGATGCGCTGGTTCGAGGGGCTGGCGAGCCCGCCGGCGATCGAACGCGCGTTCGGCTGGTATAGCCGCTACATGAACCGCTTTCTGGCTGGCTATGACGCGGTCGTCACCAATGGCCCGGCGCTCTACAAGCGCCATCAGCGGCGCGGCGTGCGCGTCGACAAATCGATGCCGCTGGGCATTGAGCGTGGTTATTTCTCGCCCGACCTTCGCGACGAGCGGCTGCGCGCCTCGCTACTGGAACAGTGCGGCTTGCCGGCGGATGCACATCTGCTGCTCGGGCTCGGCCGCCATCACCCGGAAAAACGCTGGCGGATGATCATCGATGCGGTCGAACGCGCCGGCGCACGGCTGCCCGTCGGCATGATCCTGCTCGGCACCGGCATCGACAGCAAGCGCATCGAAAAGCGCATCGCCGGCAGCCCGCATATCCGCATGTTCCGCCCGGTCTATGATCGGCAGCGGCTGGCGCGGATCATGGCGAGCTGTGACGCGCTGATCCACGGCTCCGAAGGCGAGCCGTTCGGGCTGGTCGCATCGGAAGCGATGGCCGCCGGCCTGCCGCTGATCGCGCCTGACGAGGGCGGCGTGGCCGAAGTCGCCGATCCACGATCCTCCGAGCTTTATCGCGCCAAGGATGCCGAAGCCGCCGCCGACGCCGTCTGCCGGCTGTTCGCGCGCGATCCCAAGCTGCTCCGCCGCGCCGCCGTGGTCGCGGCCGGCAAGGTGCGCACCGACGAGGCGCACGCGCTCGAGCTTGTCGCTTATTACCAGTCGCTGATCGACGCGCGGCGGCTGTCGCGCGCGGCCTGAGCTAGCTGATCCGCTTGTAGACGGTCACCAGCGACCGGCCTTCGGGCAATCGAGCGACGGCTTGATAATCGCGCGCCGTCGCTGCCAGCAATTGCGCGCGGCGCTGGGGCAGCTCGCCGCGGAAGGGCCCCGAGTCGACGATCACTGCTGGCTGCGATGCCAGAATGCGAGCGATCTCGCCGCGCTGATCGATCGCGACCGTCTCGGTATTGCGGGTGAGGAACGCGGGGAAAGTGTAGCGCGTCGCCGCGCAGCGGCCGCTCGCCGGATAGAGCATCGAATCGCCGGCATAGACGTAAAGGCAGCCCGGTCCGCGACCGACGGCCGCGACGACCCGGTCGAACTGATCAGGCGTGCCGCGCTCCCAGCGTTTCTTGAGCAGGATCGCCTGCCCACCGATCGCCGCGACCACGAGCGCCACGACCGGCCAGCGCCAGCCGCGCCGGCTTTCGGAGAACAGACCAGCCGCCGCAATGCTCGCGGGCAGCATGGTCGGCAGGCCATAATGCTCGAACCAGGTGCCGAAGATCAGCAGCCCGGCAATCGCGCTGGCGAGCCAGCCGGCGAGCATCAGGCGCGGCCGCCGGGCGAGATGCGGCGATCGTCGCAGCGCGATGACGGCCATCGACACCAGCGGCGACAATAGCAGGATGAGGATGCCGAGATTGCCCGCGCTTTCCGCCAAGGGCGGCGGATTGCGCATCGAGATCGCGACGATCGTGGCGAACCACCAGGGCGCGAAATGGCCGGATGCCGCGAAGCTCGCCGCAACGAGCGCCGTGGGCAACAACGCCACGCCAATCATCGCGGTGGCGAGCACCGCAACGCGCGGCAAGCTGTCGCCCTGTTGTCGCCGGCGCCACAACGACCACAGGCCGAAAAACGCGCCTTCGAAGACCACACTTGGCTTGACCTGCAACGCCAGTCCGAACAGCGCCATCGCCGCGACGGTGCGGACGGTGGTGAGCGGCGGCTCGCCCTCGCCTTCCAGCACCAGCCACGCCGCCGCGGCCGTTAGCAGGTTGAAGAAGACCGGCGACTGGCCGCCCTGCCCTTCCGCCAGCACGATCCAGACGAGGTACAGCACGCCAGCCGCCAGCCCTCTGCCTGGCACGCCGGCCCGGCGCGCGATCGAGCAAGCGATCAGCGCCGTCGCCCAGGCCGACGCCAGCGCCATCAACTGATACGCCCATACCCCGGCGCGCAACGGCAGATGCGCCGCCGGCAGATAGATCAGGAACAGCCCGATTGGCTTGCGGTCATAGAAATCGACATAAGGGACCTGCCCCGCCGCCCAGCCGCGTGCCGCCGCGTAATAGAATTGCTCGTCGACGTGCAGGACCGGGTTGCCGAGCGCGAGCCAGCGCGATGCGAAGGCGACTGCAAGCAGCAGCAATGGCGTCCGAAACGATTGCGGCATCGGCCCGGTCAGGCGCGCGTCGCGGTGACGAAATAGTCGAGGGCCGTATCGTCGCCCAGCTGGAAGCCCCGGGCCGGATTGAACCGCAAGCCCCGGACGTCGCGAACCTGCAGGCCGGCCTCGACCAGCAGCGCGGTCAGCTCATCAGGCGTCAGGAACTTGTCCCAATCATGCGTCCCTCGGGGGATTTGGCCGGTGCCCTCGGCAATCGTGATGAGCGCGAGCCGGCTTAGCCGAGTGCGGTTGGGGGTTGAGAGGATCAGCAGGCCATCGGGTGCCAGCGCGGCCGCCAAACCCGCGACGAAGACCGCCGGATCGGTAACATGCTCGATCACTTCCATGCTCGTCACGAGATCGAAGGTCGCACCCGCCACATCCTCGATGCCGCCATGGCGGTACTCGATCGCCAGCCCCGATTGCGCCGCATGGGTGCGCGCGACCGCGACATTCTCCGCCGCCGCGTCAATCCCGGTCACCGCCGCGCCCAGCCGGGCGAGCGGCTCGCAGAGCAGTCCGGCGCCGCAGCCGACATCGAGCGCGGTCTTGCCCGCGAGCGGCGTGAAGCTCCCGGCATCGCCGCCCCAATGCGCGTCGACCTGCTCGCGGATATAGCCGAGCCGCGCCGGGTTGAGCCGGTGCAGCATCGCCGACGAGCCCTTGGGGTCCCACCAATCGGCCGCCAGCGCGCTGAAATGCGCCGCTTCCGCGGGGTCGATCGTCGTTGCCGGTGCGCTTGCCTTTGCCATGGCCGCCACTTATCAGGCACCCCCGCTCAACCCAAGGGGGAAGTAACCGGCCGGCATGGCGCGCATCGTGATGAAATTCGGCGGCACGTCGATGGCGGGGATTGAGCGCATCCGCAGCGTCGCGGCGCGGGTCAAGCGCGAAGTGGCGGCGGGCAACCAGATCGCCGTCGTCGTCTCGGCGATGGCGGGCGAGACCGACCGGCTCGTCAATTTCTGCCGCGAAGCCTCCTCGCTCTACGATCCGCGCGAATATGACGTGGTGGTGGCGTCCGGCGAACAAGTCACCTCGGGCCTGCTTGCCATCGCGCTTCAGGAGATTGGCGTGCCGGCGCGCAGCTGGCTCGGCTGGCAAGTCGCGATCCGCACGGACGATGCCTTTGCCAAGGCGCGGATCGAGGCGATCGATACCGACGGCATTGTTGCTGCGATGGCGGAAGGCCAAGTCGCGGTCATCCCCGGTTTTCAGGGCGTCTCGACCGATGGTCGCATCGCGACGCTTGGCCGGGGCGGATCGGACACGTCTGCCGTCGCGGTCGCCGCGGCATTGAAGGCCGATCGCTGCGACATCTACACCGATGTCGATGGCGTCTACACCACCGATCCGCGCATCGTGCCGCGCGCGCGCAAGCTCCGCCAGGTGACGTATGAGGAAATGCTCGAGCTCGCCAGCGTCGGCGCCAAAGTGCTGCAGACGCGATCGGTGGGCTTGGCGATGAAGGAACAAGTCCGCGTCCAGGTGCTGTCGTCGTTCACCGACGCGCACGCGCCGATGGCCGACACGCTGCCCGGCACGATGATTGTCGGCGAAGAGGAGATTGACGAGATGGAACGCCAGCTCATCACCGGCATCGCGCATGACAAGAACGAAGCGAAGATCACACTCACCAGCGTGCCCGACAAGCCCGGCGCGGTGGCGAGCATCTTCGAGCCGTTGGCGGCGGCCAACATCAACGTCGACATGATCATCCAGAACATCGCGCATTCGACCGGCTCGACCGACGTGACCTTCACGGTGCCGGCCGCCGACCTCGCTCGTTCGATCGAGGCACTGAACGGCGCGCAAGGCAAGATCGGCTTCGAGCGGCTGGTGCATGACACGCGCGTCGCCAAGATCACCGTCGTCGGGGTCGGCATGCGCAGCCATGCGGGCGTTGCGAGCACGATGTTCACGACGCTCGGCGCGCGCGGCATCAACATCCAGGCGATTTCAACGAGCGAGATCAAGGTCAGCGTGCTGATCCACGAGGACGAGACCGAGCTGGCGGTGCGCGTGCTGCACACGGCCTATGGGCTGGACGCGGAGGAAGCGGCGTGAGCGAGGGCGAACAGCGCCTCCGCGACCGCATGGCACGCGGCGCCTCCTTCCTCGGCAGCGGAACCGCCATCATCTGCGGTGCGATGTCGTGGGTGTCGGAGCGCCATCTGGTCGCCGCGGTCTCCAACGCCGGTGGCTTCGGGCTGATCGCGTGCGGGGCGATGACGCCCGCCCTGCTCGATGCCGAGATCGCGGCGACGCGGGCGCTGACAGACCGGCCGTTCGGCGTGAACCTCATCACCATGCACCCCGACCTCATTGAGCTGATCGAGATTTGTGGGCGCCATAACGTCAGCCACGTCGTTCTCGCCGGTGGCTTGCCGCCGGCAGGCGCGCTCGACGCGATCAAGGCGACCGGCGCCAAGGCGATCTGCTTCGCGCCCGCGCTCGTCATGGCGAAAAAGCTGATCCGCTCGGGCGTCGATGCGCTGATCATTGAAGGCATGGAGGCCGGCGGCCATATCGGCCCCGTGGCGACCAGCGTGCTCGCGCAGGAAATCCTGCCCGAGGTCGCCGAGCAACTGCCGGTGTTCGTCGCCGGCGGCATCGGCCGGGGCGATGCGATTGCTGCCTATCTCGACATGGGCGCCGCCGGAGTCCAGCTCGGCACGCGCTTTGCCTGTGCTGTCGAAAGCATTGCCCACCCCAATTTCAAGCGCGCCTTCTTTCGCGCGGCTGCGCGCGACGCGATTGCCAGCGTCCAGATCGACCCGCGCTTGCCCGTCATCCCCGTCCGCGCGTTGAAGAATGCCGGCTCAGAAGCCTTCATCGCCAAGCAGCGCGAAGTCGCGCAAGCACTCGACGAGGGCCGCGTCGACATGGGTGCCGCGCAGCTGGAGATCGAGCATTATTGGGCGGGCGCGCTGCGCCGCGCGGTGATCGACGGTGATGTCGACAATGGCTCGCTGATGGCGGGCCAGTCGGTCGGCATGGTGACTAAGGGAGAGCCCGTCGCCGACATCATTGCCGAGCTGATGGGGCAAGCGGCGGCGGCCTATGACCGACAATCGACCCTAATGCCGGCTTAGCCAGACCACGCAACCATCGATTCAACGGAATTGAGCGACCCTCACCCCTGCCACACGACCGCACTGGCGCGGGGGAAAAGGGGGGCTGGTATGCGTTATATTGCTCAATTCGTATCGCTTTCGTTACTGATCGCCGCACCTGTCGCCGCGCAGGACCGCGATGACGGTCCGCCGCAACCACCGGCAGGCTCGGCACCAACGCTGGTGCTGCCGCCGGTTGGCGAGGACGGCACGTTCGACACCCCCAATCATCATCTCAACCCAGCTGAGGAAGTGTGGCATTTGCGCGCTGCGCTCAACGTCGCCGCGCTCGATTGCCGGGGGGCAGGCGAAGATGCGATCGTCGACGGCTACAACCATCTGCTGACGCAGCACGCGGCCGGGCTGGCCGCCGCTGCATCGCGCATGGATGCGAGCTACCACGCCCGCTACGGCATCCGCTGGGAAGTCGCGCGCGAGCATGACATGACCAAGACCTATAATTTCTTCGCGCTGCCGCCGGTTCGGGCCGAATTCTGCGCGATCGCAGCTTCGGTGCTGACCGAGCTCGCCACGGTCGACGATCGCGACTTGCCCGAATTCGCCGATGCGCGGCTGCGCGTGCTCGAAGCGCCGTTCCAGAATTTCTACGCGCGCTATGCGGCTTATCGTGTGGCGCTCAACAGCTGGCGCAACGGCCGGCAGACAGTGGCCCTTGCGGCGGCCAGTCCGGCGCCTTCCGCACCGGGAGACGATGGCCGCTGATCGATAAACGCGCAGATCGTTTCGATTTAGCAACTTTATTACCGTAAAATTGCGCCGGATCATCGCCAAACGATGGTCTGGCGCTGTGCATCTGTCACAATGCGCGCGACGATTTGATGGCGGGGAAGCGGGGGCATGGCGAAGCGGGGGAAGATAGCGGTCATCGTGGTCGCAGCGCTGGTTTCGGCCTGCACCAGCCATCGGCGCCAAATCGCCGTCGTCGCCGAGCCGCCGCCGGTCGCGACGCCCTCGACCGTCGCCGTGCCCCCTGCAGACGCCGCGATGATCTGGCATTTGCGGATCGCGCTCAACGTCGCCGCGCTCATCTGCCGCGGCCATGGGTCGAACGAGCTGGTATCGGGCTATAACGCAATGCTGACCAGCCGCCGGGTGCAGCTGGATGCAGCACAAGCGGTGCTGGCGGCGCGCTATGGCGGGGCGACCAGCAGCGCGTACGATAGCGCGATGACTCGGCTCTACAATTTCTACGCGCTGCCAACCGCGACCGCCGCGTTCTGCCCGGTGGCGATGCGCGTGCAGCATGACGTGCCCGATGTGGCGGACGCGCACCTCGCCGAATTCGCGGTCCAGGCGCTGGCCGATCTCAATGCGCCCTTCACGCCCGAGGGGCTGGCAGCGACGGCACCCGTCCGCCAACACGTGACGCGCTGAATCGGCGATTGCGCCGGTGGCGGCGCTGGCCGCAATCTGTTAGCGCGGATACATGCCGATGTCCGCCGCTGCCTCTGCCCGAGAAATCCTGGTCCGGCTGCACGAGCTGATGGCATCGCGCACGTCGCCGCAGGCCAAGCTCAACCGTGTCGTCCAGATCATCGGCGAGGCGCTCGATAGCGAAGTCTGCTCGATCTATCTGTTGCGCGACGGCCTGCTGGAGCTGTTCGCGACGCGCGGGCTGGCCGAAGACGCGGTCCATGTGACCAAGCTCGCGCCTGGCGAGGGGCTAGTCGGGACGATTGCCGAGGATGTCGAGATGCTCAATCTCGACGAAGCAGCCGCGCACCCCAATTTCGCGTACAAGCCCGAAACTGGCGAGGATAAATTCCACAGCTTTGCTGGCGTGCCGATCATCCGGCGCGAGCGTGCGGTGGGTGTGCTTTGCGTCCAGCATGCCGATCCGCGCCGCTATGACGATGTCGAGATCGAGGCGCTGCAGACGGTGGCAATGGTGCTTTCCGAACTCATCGCCAATGCCGACCTGATCGACGATGCCGGTGGCACCCAGATTCGACCGCAATCGACCGCGGCCGCGCACCTGACCGGGCTCAAGCTGGTCGAGGGCATGGCGCAGGGCGTCGCGGTTTATCACCAGCCGCGCATCACCATCGAGCACACCGTCGCCGAGGACACCGAGGCCGAGCGCCACCGCGTCTATGCCGCGTTCGACAAGATGCGCGAGCAGATTGAGCGGATGGCGGCGCAAGCCGAATTCGGCGTCGGCGGCGAGCATGACGAAGTGCTCGAAACCTATAAGATGTTCGCCTATGACGAAGGTTGGTCGCGGCGCATTAACGAAGCGATCGATAGCGGCTTGACCGCCGAAGCCGCGATCGAGCGCGTCCAGCAGCGCACGCGGATGCGGATGCGGCAGATCGACGATCCCCTGCTTGCCGACCGCATGCACGACCTGGAGGACCTCTCCAACCGGCTGCTGCGCATCGTCTCCGGGCAGATGGGCACGGCCGCGCAAATGGGGCTGCGGCAGGATTCGATCCTGATCGCGCGCAATCTGGGGCCGGCCGAGCTGCTCGAATATGATCGCCGCCGGCTGAAGGGCGTTGTGCTGGAGGAAGGCTCGCTGACCGCGCACGTCACCATCGTCGCGCGCGCGATGGGGGTGCCGGTGCTCGGCCGGGTCAAGGATGTGCGCCGCCAGATCGCCGAGGGCGACTTGCTGCTGCTCGACGTGACCGACGGCACCGCCATGGTCCGCCCGACATCGGTGATGGAGGAAGCGTTCGAGGCGAAGCTGATGCTCCGCCAGAAGCGCCGCGCGTCCTTCGCCGCGCTGCGCGACTTGCCGCCGGAAACCAAGGACGGCCACCGGCTGACGCTGATGGTCAATGCCGGCCTGCGCGACGATGTGGCAGCGCTCGACTTGACCGGCGCGGACGGCATCGGCCTGTTCCGCACCGAGTTCCAGTTCCTGGTCTCGGCCACCCTGCCGCAGCGCGAGCGGCAGCAGCGCCTCTACAAGGACGTGCTGGAGGCAGCGGGCGAGCGGCCGGTCATTTTCCGCACCGTCGATATCGGCGGCGACAAGGCACTCCCCTATCTGAAGGACGATGTCGCCGACGAGGAGAACCCGGCGATGGGCTGGCGCGCACTGCGCCTCGCGCTGGAGCGCAACGGCTTGATGAAAGCGCAGGCGCGCGCGCTGCTCGAGGCCGCCGCCGGGCGGACGCTCAACGTGATGTTCCCGATGGTCTCCGAGCCATGGGAATTCGACGAGGCGCGCACGCTGTTCGAGGCGCAGCGCGCCTGGCTGGCAGCGCGCAACCGCAAGCTGCCGACGCATATCCGCTATGGTGCGATGCTCGAAGTGCCGGCGCTCGCCGAAACGCTCGATTTGTTGCTGCCGAGACTCGACTTCCTGTCGATCGGCACCAACGACCTGACGCAGTTCCTGTTCGCCGCCGATCGCGCCAATCCCAAGCTCGCCGAGCGCTATGATTGGCTGAGCCCGTCGATCCTGCGCTTCCTGGCCCGCGTCGTTGCGCCGACCCGGGCGGCGGGCGTCGATCTTGGCGTCTGTGGCGAAATGGGCGGCCGGCCCTTGGAAGCCATGGCGCTGATCGGCCTCGGCATCGATCGGCTGTCGATCACGCCGGCGGCGGTCGGGCCGATCAAGGCGATGATCCGCTCGCTCGATCGTGATAAGCTGCGCGCCGATATGGGCACGCTGCTCGCCAAGCCGCCGCGCGACCTGCGCGGGGCACTGGCAGGCTGGGCACAAGAAAATCATGTCGAACTGGCCTGACAGAAGGACTAAATGGTCGCGCACGCGTTGACAGCGACAAGCGCTGCTTGCCACATCGGCGCGAGCCCGACCCAGCGGAGACGATGATGACCGATCCCGACAGCGCCGAAGAAGCGACGCTGTTCCCCAAGACCGCCGGCGACAAGCTGCGCGAGGCGCGGCTCGCCCAGACGTTGTCGCTTGACGATGTCGCCGGCCGCACGCGCGTGCCGATGCGCCACCTGGAAGCGATCGAGCAATCCAATTTCGCCGGCTTGCCCTCACCCACTTATGCGATCGGCTTCGCCAAGGCCTATGCGCGGACCGTCGGGCTCGACGAAGTCGCGATCGGGCGCGAAGTGCGCCAGGAAGTCAGCAACAGCCCGCGCGCGCCCGAATATGAGCCCTATGACATCAGCGATCCGTCGCGGATGCCTCCGCGCGGGCTGGCGATCATCCTGGCCGTTGTGGCCGGGCTGATCGTCGTCGCGGTCGCAATTGCCTATAGCACCGGCTGGTTCCATGTCGGCAGCAGCAGCGAGCCGGCGGCTGAAAGCCCGGCGCCTGCGCCCGCCCCGGCGCCTGCACCTTCCCCCGTCGTCGCGCCTACGCCGGCCAATACCGGCCAGGTGGCACTGACCGCGACCGATGTTGTCTGGCTCCGCGTCTATGACGCGACCGGCAAGACGCTGTTCCAGGGCGAGATGAAGCCGGGCGACCATTTCGACGTGCCGGCCGATGCCAACAAGCCGATGATCAATGTCGGTCGGCCGGACAAGCTCTCGGTCACCGTCAACGGCTCGAACGTGCCACCGCTTGGCACGGGCAAGGTCGCGATCAAGGATGTCGATATATCGGCCGCTGCCCTGCTGGCGCGCGCGACGCCTGCCGCCACGCTGACGCCGACAGCGACGGCGCCGATCGAGGCCAAGCCCGCCAGAAATAGCGATCGCAAGCGCAGCAACGACGTGCCGCCGGCTTTCCGCGACACGCCAACACCCGATCCGACTGCCGAGCCCGCGCCTGCCAATGGCGCGGCGGCGAGCGGAGGGACTGGACCTGGCGGCGATTTGCTGCTGCACTAGCGGTTGAATGATCATTAGTCGGCCGGCGCGGGGGTGACCGGTCGGGGTGGGGACTCGAAATGCGCAAGAAGATCATGTTGTTGACCGCCACCGGCCTCGCGGTGTTGGCGGGTGTGCCGGCGACGCCCGTCGTCGCGCGCGACGAACCGACGCTCGACGCCCGCGTCGACAAGCTCGAACACGAGATGCGCGCGGTGCAGCGCAAGGTGTTTCCGGGCGGCGACGGCAAATATTTCCCGCCCGAAATCACGCCGCCGGACCAGCCGCAACAGGCCGCACCCGGCACGCCGGCGACGCAGCCGGTGGTGGACCTGGAAGGCCGCGTCAACGCGCTCGAATCCCAGGTCGCCAATCTGACTGGCCAGGTCGAGACCGCGACGCACCGCCTGCAGCAGCTCGACGATGCCTTTGCCGCTTATAAGCGGACGACCGACGCGCGGCTGAAGGCGCTGGAAGATGGCGTGGCGACGCCGGGGGCGGTCAGTGCGACGCCGCCGCCCGTCGCCACGACACCCGGCGAGCCGAGCCGCCCAGCACCGCGCCCCACGCCGACGCCGACACCCGCGCCGGCCAAGACCGATGCGGCGCGGGCCGCCGCCATCGCTGCGATCCAGAAGCCTGTCACGACCGATCCCGCCGACGACATCTACGTCTACGGCTTCCGGCTGTGGAACGCGAAATTCTACCCTGAGGCAGAGGCGCAGTTCAAAACGCTGGTCAGCAAATATCCGCAGCACCGCCGCGCCAGCTGGGCGCAGAATCTGCTCGGCCGATCCTATCTCGACGAGGGGCGCTACAAGGACGCGGCACAGGCATTTTACGACAATTATAAGCAATATCCGCAAGGCGAGCGGACGCCCGACAGCGTCTATTATCTCGCGACCGCGCTTAGGAAGCTCAACCGCCCGACGGCGGACGTCTGCAAGGCGTACAGCGTGCTGACCGATGCCTATGGCACCAAGATCACCGCCGCGATGACGGCCGACGTCGCCAAACAGCGCGCCGATTTGAAGTGCCCGTGAGCTAGCCCGCGTGGCGACCGCGCCCGACCCCGGGCTTGTCGCCCGCTTCGCCGCTGATCTTGCCGCCGCGCTGGGGCGGGACGTCGCGCCTGATGAGCAGGTGGCGCTTGCCGTGTCGGGCGGGCCCGACAGCATGGCGATGCTTTTTTTGGCCCATGCAGCATTGCCGGGCCAGGTGATGGCGGCAACGGTCGATCATCAACTCCGCGCGGGCAGTGGCGATGAAGCAGCAATGGTCGCGCGCTATTGCGACGAACTCGACGTGCGGCATGCGACGCTGACGCCGGACGCTCCAATTGCCGGCGCCAGTCTGCAGGCCCGGGCGCGGGAAGCGCGCTATGCGGCACTCGAACATTGGGCCGCCAAAAGCAGCGCGAAAATCCTCCTGACCGCGCACCACGCCGATGATCAAGCCGAAACCTTCCTGATGCGCGCCGCGCGGGGATCGGGGTTGGCGGGACTTGCCGGGATCAGATCGCAACAGGCGATGGGTCGCATCCTCGTGGTCCGACCGCTGCTCGGCTGGCGGCGCAGCGAACTCCGCACGCTTGCTACCAGCCTCGCGCTGCCCTTTGTCGACGATCCGTCAAATGTCGATTCGCGCCACGACCGCGCGCGCTTCCGCGCCTTGCTCGCGACGACACCCGAACTCGATATCACCGGTCTCGCCGCGAGTGCCGCCTACGCCGCAGAAGCCGACGCGACGCTCGGCGAGATGACCGATCTGCTGATGGAGGAGCGTCGCCAGCCATCAGAGGACGGCACGTTGGCCGCCGATATCGGTACCCTTCCCCGCGAGTTGCAGCGCCGCCTCACCCGCGCCGCGATCAGTGCGGTTCGACTGATCTGCGGCATCACCCGGCCAGACTTTTCGCCCGCGACCAACATCGAACCCCTGCTCGATGCGCTCGCCGCCGGAACAGCCGCTACACAGGCCGGTATTCTCGTTACCCCCAAAGGCACAATCTGGCGCTTTGCCGAAGCACCGCCGCGTCGATCAGCGTGATCGGGAATATCTGTCGCTTGTTCCATTGCCATTAATCCTCAGGCGCCTATCTTGGGTTGTTGGAAAGGTACGCGCGACGATGAACGACAATGACAAGCAGCAGGGCCCTGACAATGGCGGCAACAACCCCTGGATGAAGCACCTGATGGTGTGGGTTGGCGTGCTCGTCGCGCTCGCGCTGTTCGTCACGCTGATCCAGGGCACGGCGCAAACCGGTGCGCAGAGCAGCATGATCCCCTATTCCGCTTTCCTCGGCAAAGTGAAGGAAGGCACGGTCAAGGAAGTCAGCATTGCCGGTGATACGATCACCGGCAAGACGACGAGCGGTGACACCTTCCGCACCTACAAGCTGCTCGACCCGCAGCTGACTGACCGGCTGCTCGAAAAAGGCGTGATCATCAACGCCAAGCCCGAGGATGGCCCGTCGATCTGGCAGGTCATCTTGGTGCAATCGCTGCCGTTCCTACTGTTCCTGGGCATCGCCTTCTTCGTGCTGCGCCAGATGCAGAAGAATTCGGGATCGGGCGCGATGGGCTTCGGCAAATCGCGCGCGCGCATGCTGACTCAGAAGGAAGGCCGCGTGACCTTCGATGACGTCGCCGGCATCGATGAAGCGCGCGAAGAGCTGCAGGAAATCGTCGAATTCCTGAAAGACCCGACCAAATTTGCCCGTCTTGGCGGCAAGATCCCCAAGGGCGCGCTGCTCGTCGGCTCGCCCGGCACCGGCAAGACGCTGCTTGCTCGCGCGATCGCAGGTGAGGCCGGCGTGCCGTTCTTCACCATTTCGGGCTCGGATTTCGTCGAGATGTTCGTCGGCGTTGGCGCCAGCCGCGTACGCGACATGTTCGAGCAGGCTAAGAAATCGGCGCCCTGCATCGTGTTCATCGACGAAATCGACGCGGTCGGCCGCCATCGCGGCGCGGGCCTGGGCAATGGCAATGACGAGCGCGAGCAGACGCTCAACCAGCTGCTCGTCGAGATGGACGGCTTCGAGGCGAATGAAGGCATCATCATCATCGCCGCGACCAACCGGCCCGATGTGCTCGACCCCGCGCTGCTCCGCCCCGGCCGCTTTGACCGCCAGGTGACGGTGCCGCGCCCCGATATCGAGGGCCGCGTCAAGATTCTTGGCGTCCACATGAAGAAGGTGCCGCTGGCACCCGACGTCGACCCGCGCGTCATCGCGCGCGGCACGCCGGGCTTTTCGGGCGCTGATCTCGCCAATCTCGTCAACGAAGCGGCGCTGCTGGCGGCGCGGCGCGGCAAGCGACTGGTTGCGGCCGCCGAATTCGACGACGCGCGCGACAAGGTGATGATGGGCGCCGAGCGCCGCTCGATGGTCATGACCGACGACGAGAAGCGGATGACGGCCTATCACGAAGCCGGTCACGCGCTCGTCTTTGCGCACGAGCCGACCGCCGATCCCATTCACAAGGCGACGATCATCCCACGCGGCTTTGCGCTGGGCATGGTTCAGCCGCTGCCCGAACGCGACACCTACAGCTACCACCGCGACAAGATGCACGCCGATATCGCGGTGGCGTTCGGCGGCCGCGTCGCCGAGGAAATGGTGTTCGGCTATGACAAGGTGAGCTCGGGCGCGTCGAACGACATCATGCAGGCAACCCGCCTCGCTCGCGCGATGGTGACCAAATGGGGCCTGTCCGACAAGCTCGGGCCGCTCGATTTCAGCGAAAGCGATGACAGCTTCACCGGCTATGGCATGGCGCGCGCCAAGCCGATGTCGGACGAAACCGCGCGGCTGATCGACAGCGAAGTCAAGCGCTTCGTCGAGCAGGGCTTGGAACGCGCGCGCCACATTCTGAGCGAGCATGAAGACCAGTTGCACCTCATTGCCGGCGCGCTGCTGGAATTCGAGACGCTGACCGGTGACGAGATCAAGCGGCTGATCGCGGGCGACAAGATCGATCGCGATAATGGCGGCGCCACGCCGGCGGCGGTGCCGGTGGCGGGCAGCTCGATCCCCAAGACGCGGCGGCCACCAAACCCGTTCGGCACCCCGAGCCCCGCCGGCGCCTGAGTCGGCGGGCTTCAAGCCGCGAGGCTGAGCACCAGCAGGAAGAAGAGAACCGCGACCACCAGTGTCGAGGCTAGCAGCGCGATCGTCCGCCACGCCGCGCTCCAGCGGCCGATGCGGTAAGCGCCGCGCAGTTGCAGATACATGTGGATGGGTGGTCCGACCATCAGCGTCAGCACGATCGGCCCCTCGGGAAAGCCGATCGACCGTAACAGGCTGAGCCCGACCACGCCGAGCGTCATCGCCGAAAGCGAATAGATCGCGAAAATCGCGTGGTCATAAGGCCCGACATCGCGCCGGAACGCGAACAGCAGCCAGATGAACGGCACCGATATCGGCACGAGCATCCAGCTGAATTTGTACGCGCTGGACTGCAGGCGATACAAAAACAGTTCGGGACTCGCCAACGCTGCCTTGACGCGCGCATCGAGTGCAGCGCTGCCGGTGTGGACCTGAATATTCTTCCCGGTCTTGACGACGGTCGGGACCTTCCCCGCGTTCACTTCCTTGACCGCCTGGAGGCCATCGATCAGCTGCTGCGCGTCCTCGATGCGCTTGTCGAGCGCGGCGGTATCACCCTTCCGGGCAAGGATTTGCGCCCGCTGCGCCTGCAACCCCGGCAGCGCCGCGCGGGCCTTTGCCAGCTCGGCATCGAGCTCGGCAGGCGTCAATTCCTTGCCGTTTTGCGTCGCATGCGCGAGTTGGCTGAACGGGCCACCGACGGTTTCGAACGTCGCGACCATCAGGAACACCGAGAAGAGGAATAGCGCCAGCGGCGACACGAAGCGCGCGCGCTCGCCGGCGATATAGCGGCGCGTCAGCTCGCCGGGGCGGGTGAACAGCATCGGCAATGTCCGCCAGATCTTGCCATCGAAGTGGAAGACGCCGTGGAGCACATCGTGGCCGATGGACGCGATCGTCTTGTGGAGGTGGCCCGGCTGGCCGCAGGCATGGCAATATTCCCCGGCCAATGCCGTGCCGCAATTGAGGCAAAGCGCCCCGGGCTCGGCGCCGTGCGCACGCTCACCAGCCTGCGGCTCGATCGCGCGACCGATGATGCCGCCCGTGGCAAGATCGCCCGCTGCCGCCAAATCCCCCGTCATCGCGCTCCCCCAATTCGTCCTGCGAGGCATGATTGTTCCCGCCCCGGCGTTTGGCAAGGCCGGGGCGCCATGCTAGCCGGTTTGATGTGAGCGAAACCACCAATCCTGGTCTGGACATGGCCCGCATGACCGCCGCCGCGCGCGATGCGGCGACGGCGCTTGGTCGGCTGTCTTCGGACGCCAAAGCAATTGCGCTGCGAGCAGCTGCCGACGCGATCCGCGACGATGCGGCATCGATCCTCGCGGCCAATGCCGATGATATGCGCGCCGCGAGCGCCGCCGGCTTGTCGGCAGCGTTGCTCGACCGGCTGGAGCTGACGCCGGCGCGGCTAGAAACGATGGCGGCCGGGGTAGCGGCGGTTGCCCAGCTGCCCGACCCGGTCGGCCAGGTCATCGACGAGACGCGCCCGCCCAATGGTCTGGTCCTGCGCCGCGTGCGCGTGCCGATCGGGGTGATCGGGATCATTTTTGAAAGCCGCCCCAACGTCACGGCCGACGCTGCGGCGCTGTGCCTGGGCGCCGGCAATGCCTGCATCCTGCGGGGCGGATCCGAAGCGATCCGCAGCAACCGCGCCATCCACGCCGCGATGGTGCGGGGGCTAACGGGCGCTGGCGTTCCAGCGGACGCCTTGCAGCTTGTCGGCTCGACCGACCGCGCGCTGGTCGGGGCGATGCTCGCAGCGGCGGGCGGCATCGACCTGATCGTGCCGCGTGGCGGCAGGAGCCTGGTTGCGCGCGTCCACGCCGAGGCGCGCGTTCCGGTGCTCGCGCATCTCGACGGCATCAACCACATCTATGTCGATGCGAGTGCCGATCCGGCGATGGCGAAGGCCATCGTGATCGACGCCAAACTGCGTCGCACCGCCGTCTGCGGCGCGATGGAGACGTTGCTGATCGACCGCGCCTGGCCGCATGCAGCTGAACTAATCGATGCGTTGCGCGATGCGGGGTGCGAGGTGCGTGGCGATAATGCCGCGCGCGCGTTGGTGCCCGCAATCACGCCCACGACGCCGGACGACTGGGACACCGAATATGTCGACGCGATCGCCTCGGTCGCGATCGTGGATGGGATCGCCGGCGCACTGGCCCATATCGCCCGCCACGGCTCACACCACACCGATGCGATCATTGCCGCCGATCAGGCCGTTGCCAACCGCTTCCTGGCTGAAGTCGACAGTGCGATCGTGCTGTGGAACGCCTCCACCCAATTCGCCGATGGCGGCGAATTTGGCCTAGGCGCCGAAATCGGCATCGCCACCGGCCGCCTCCACGCGCGCGGCCCGGTCGCGCTCGAAGGGCTGACGACGTATAAATGGGTCGGGTATGGGACCGGTCAGGTTCGCGGTTGATACATGTGATTCAGATGTATACAAACGGGCAATGGACAAGACCGCAGTAGTAACCACGCGCATCGACAGCGCTTTGGTCGCACGGCTCGACAGCCTGGGACGTGATCTCGATCGCAGTCGCGCGTGGCTGGTCGCTTTGGCCATTGAGCGGCTTGTCGCGGAGGAATCGGCACTGATCGACGCAATCCGCGCCGGCGAGGCGGACTTCGCTGCTGGCCGCACTCTTTCACAGACTGAGGTGGAGCAGCGATTCGGCATCGACCGGAGCAAGCGCCAGGCTGCATGAGCCAAGTCGACTGGGCGCAATCCGCCGTCGACGATATCGACGCCATTCGCCGCTATCTCGCGCAGATCGATGCGCAATTGGCTGACGACCTGATCGCGCGGATCGTCTTGTCCACCGACATACTGCTCGACCACCCGGCGGCTGGCGCGGCGATCGGCTATAAGCGGTGGCGACGGTGGCGAGTCCGCCGGACACCCTATCTGCTAATCTACGAGCCGGTCGCCGGTGGATTGCGTATCGTCCGCATCCGCCACGAGCGCGAAGACTGGCTGGTCGAACCGTGAACCGCATCGGTATCCTGGGCGGATCGTTCAACCCGGCGCATCGCGGCCATCGCGCGATCAGCCTGTGGGCGTTGCGGGCACTCGACCTGGACGAAGTGTGGTGGCTCGTCTCGCCCGGCAATCCGCTGAAAGAGGCGGCGCGCGACATGGCGCCGTTCAACGCGCGCTTTGCCTCCGCCGTTAAAATGGCGCGCCACGCCCCGATCCGGGTCAGCGCGCTGGAGCAGAAACTCGGCACGCGCTACACGGTCGACACCATCGAGGCGATCACGCGGCTGTTCCCGAAGAAACAGTTCGTCTGGCTGATGGGGGCCGATAATCTCGCCCAGTTCCACCAATGGCGCGGCTGGCGGCGGATTGCGGCAGAGGTTCCGATTGCGGTCGTCGCGCGGCCGGGTTATGATGCGCTTGCTCACGCGGCTCCCGCGATGGGCTGGCTGCGGCGGTTCGTCCACCCCGCGCGCCAGGCAAAGAATTGGACGGAGTGGAGACTGCCGGCGCTCGTGCTGTTGCGCTTTCGCCCCGACCAACATTCGGCGACCGCCCTGCGCAAGGTTGATCCTGCCTGGCAGCGCCGTTTCCCGCAGTCTTCCGATGCCGACAAGCGCCGCTGGCGCACCCCCTAGCAAACCAGGAGCACCCTTGGCCGCAACTCCCCATGTCCAGCGCGTCCCCGACCCCCAAGGCGTCGAGGCGCTGCATCAGCTCGTCCTGTCGTCGCTCGACGACGATCAGGCGGTGGAAACCGTATCGATCCCGCTCGCCGGCAAAAGCTCGATCGCCGATCATATGGTGATCGCGAGCGGCCGCTCGACGCGCCAGGTCGCCTCGATGGCGCAGAAATTGTCCGAGAAGATCAAGTCGACCGTCGGCCGGGCGCCAAGGATTGAGGGGCTGCCGACCGCCGACTGGGTGCTGATCGACGCCGGCGACGTGATCGTCCACTTGTTCCGGCCGGAAGTGCGCAGCTTCTACAATCTCGAACGCATGTGGGCGTTCGGCGACACGCCGGCGGAAGCCGCGCGCGCCTGACCTGATCGCGCCCTGTGCTGCTGCATATCGTGGCGCGCGGGCGCATCGGGCGCGGGCCGGAAGCCGAGCTGGTCGATCGCTATGTGAAGCGGATCGGCTGGCCCGTGCGCGTGACGGAACTGCCCGATGCCGGCGGGCGGATGCCGGCGGTGGAGGGCGCGACGCGTACGGTTGTGCTCGATGAGACGGGCGAAACCCTCTCGTCGCGACAGTTTGCCGATCGATTGGAGCGCTGGCGCGACGACGGCGTGCGAGAAGCGCGCTTCCTGTTGGGTGCGGCTGACGGCTTTGGCGAGGCCGAGCGTGCCGGAGCCGATCTGGTGCTCTCCTTCGGCCGGCTCACCTGGCCGCACCTGATGGCGCGCGCGATGCTGGCCGAACAATTGTGGCGCGCCACGAGCATCCTTGCCAACCACCCCTATCATCGCGAAGGGTGAGCGGCATGATGGCATGGCGGCGGATCGGCGGCGCGGGGGGCGCTCTGGCGGCGATGCTGGCGCTGCTTGCCTGGCATGGTGCAGCCGCCGCCCCTGCCCTCTCCAGCGACCAGCAACGCCTGCTCGCCGCGCGCGCGCAATCGGTGGCTGCCCAGCAACGCGCCAAAGCACTCGAGAGCCAAGCCGCCGCCGAGCAGGACGAAGCTCGAAAGGCGCGCGCCGAGGAAGCCGCGGTCGCCGCGCGCATCCAGACGGCGGAAGCCGATACCGCTGCCGCGCAGGCGCGCATCGCCATCGTCAACCGGCTGATCGCCCAGCAGCGCGCGGACCTTGCAACCAGGCAAGGCCCGGTGGTGCGGCTGATGGCGGCGCTGCAGGCACTGGCGCGGCGACCGGTGCTGCTCAGCGTCGCGCAGCCGGGCTCGGTCAACGACATGGTGCATGTCCGCGCGGTGCTCGGCACCGTAATGCCGGTCGTCCAGGCCCGCACCGCCGATGTGCGCGCCGAACTCGCCCGCACGCGAGCGTTGCAGCATGATGCGGCGCTCGCCGTCGCCAGCTTTTCGGAAAGCCGGGGGCGGCTCGAAACCGAGCGGCTCGCGCTTGTGCGACTGGAGGCTGAGCATCGGCTGAAATCGCGCAGCCTGGGCCGCGATGCGCTCTTTGAATCGGACCGCGCCATTGCGCTCGGCGAACAGGCGCGCGATCTGGTCGATCTGATGAGCCAGGCAAGCAACGCCGCGACGATCCGCGCCGAGCTGGAGGCGCTGCCCGGCCCCCTCCCGCGCCCGCTCAAGCCGGGCGAGGCGCCCTCGCCTGTTGACACGATCGGCTGGTCGCATACCGCGCCGCCCTATCGCCTCCCCGTTGCCGGCAAGCTGGTGACCGGGCTGGGCGAGCTTTCCGATGCCGGCGTTCGCTCGCGCGGGTTGACGATCGAAACCGAAACCGGCGCACAAGTGGTCGCCCCCGCCGCCGGGCGCGTCGTCTTCGCCAAGCCGTTTCGCGATTATGGCACCGTCGTCATCATCGATCATGGCGGCGCCTGGACCTCTCTGATCGCGCGGCTCGCCGATACCAATGTCACGGTCGGCGAGACGGTCCAGCAGGGGAGCCCGATCGGCCATGCCGCCACCGGCGACCATCCACGCGTGACGATGGAACTGCGCCGCCGCGACCGCGCGGTCGATATGACACGGCTGATCGGCTGACAGGCTTTGCCGAGCGCCAAGAATGCCGCTATCGTGCGTCCATTGTTGTAGTTTGATTGGACCCGTACCCCATGGCCCGTGCCTTGTTGCAGGCTTCCGCGATTGCGCTGTCGCTTGCCGCCATTCCGCTGGCGACCAGCGCGATGGCCGAAGTCGATACCGGCAGCTATCGCGATCTCGACCAGTTCATCGACGTGTTCAACCTGGTGAAGGCCAATTATGTCGACCCCGTCGACAACAAGACGCTGATCCATGGCGCGATCGACGGCATGCTCGCCGCGCTCGATCCGCACAGCTCGTATGAGGACGGTGCCGATTACGACAATCTGCGCATCCAGACCGAGGGCAATTATGGCGGCGTCGGCTTGTCGGTGACGCCGCAGGACGGGGTGCTGAAGGTCATCGCCCCGCAGGAAGACACGCCGGGCTGGCGCGCGGGCATCAAGTCGGGCGATTACATAACCCAGATCGACGGCAAGGAGCTGTTCAGCGTGCCGTTCGAGGATGCGGTCGGCGCGCTGCGCGGTACGCCGGGCTCGAAAGTCGGCGTCACCATCGTGCGGCCGGGCCGCGACAAGCCGATCACGCTGACACTCACCCGCGAAAAGATCGTCATCGCACCGGTCAAATGGTTGACCGAGGGGGAAATCGGCATCGTCGATATCAACACTTTCTCGGATCAGACGGGGGATTACGTCCGCAAGGCAGTCGCCGGCATCAAGGCCAAGCTCGGGCATGACCCGATGGGCTATGTCGTCGACCTGCGCGACAATGGCGGCGGCTTGCTTGCCGAGGCGATTTCGGTCTCCGACACCTTCCTCGACCATGGCGAGATCGTCTCGCAGCGTGGCCGCGGCAAGACCGACATTCAGCGCTATTTCGCGACGCCGGGCGATGCGACCGGCGGCAAGCCGATCGTCGTACTGACCAATGCCGGCACCGCGTCGGCCTCCGAAATCGTTGCCGGCGCCTTGCAGGACCATCACCGCGCGCTCATCATCGGCACGCGCAGCTTCGGCAAGGGATCGGTCCAGTCGCTGCTGCCGCTGGGGCCGCACACCGAAGTGCGGCTGACCACCGCGCGTTACTACACGCCATCGGGCCGATCGGTGCAGGAAGGCGGCATCGACCCCGATGTCGCGGTGCCGCAGCTTTCCGACCCCGATTACAAGTCGCGCCCCGTTTTCCGCGAGAATGATCTGCGCAAGCACCTGATCAACCAGGCCAAGGTCGATGATTCAGTGCTCGAGGAAGACACGACGCCCGACAAGCGCCTCAACGACAGCGCCGATACGCTGAAGAAGCGCGGCATCGACGATTACCAGCTCTATTATGCGCTGAAGACGATCGCGCGATTGGGCGGCCCGACGCAGGTGGCGCTGATCGACAAGCTCGGGGTGCACAAGCCGGTACCGCAATTGCCGCCGGAAAAGCCCGATGCGGGCGATGCGGCGCCGAAGAGCAATTGAGGACAAGGCGCCGCATGCTTCCGGTTCCGTCATCCCCGCGCAGGCGGGAATCCATTCTGGTGAATGCTCGAGTAATGAACCTAATCCAGCCGCAATGGATCCCCGCCTTCGCGGGGACGACGGTGATGGGTCGTCGGCGGAGCCGCGATCAATGACCGATCGGGATTTTCGCACCGCGCGGCTGATTGCGCTCGCGCTGCCCGCCGCGCTGATGGCCGGCGCGCTCGGCTCGCAATTCATCGGCCATCTCGTGCCGTGCGAAATGTGCCACTGGCAGCGCTGGCCGCATTACACCGGGATCGTGCTGGCGGTGCTGGCGTTCGTGGTGCCGGGGCGTGGTGCGCAACGCGTGCTGGTTGCGCTCGCCGCGCTCGCCATCCTGACCAGCGGCGCGATCGGCGTGTTCCATGCCGGTGTCGAATATCATTGGTGGCGCGGCATCACGCCCTGCGCGACGACGCTGACCGACACGGGCGGCTCGGCGGCGGATGTGCTCGCCAAGATCATGGCGGCGCCGGTGGTGCGCTGCGACGCGCCGCAATGGACGCTGTTCGGCATCTCGCTCGCCGGCTTCAATGCCCTCTTTTCGATCGCCGGCGCCGCAACCATCTTGGCGCTGATGGCACGAAAGGCACGGGCATGAGCGGCTGGAAACCCGGCGATCGGCGCGAGGGCCGCGACGCGATGATCCGCGTCGACCAAGCCGGCGAATATGGCGCGACGCGCATCTATGCCGGCCAGCTTGCGGTGATGGGTGATCGCGGCCCGGCGGCGCGCGCGATCGCGGCGATGGCCAATCAGGAAACCCGGCACCGCGCGTTTTTCGACCGGCTGATGGCCGAGCGCGCCGTTCGCCCGACGCTTCTCCAGCCCTTCTGGAATGTCGCGGGTTTTGCGCTCGGCGCGGTAACCGCAGCGATGGGTCCGAAAGCCGCGATGGCCTGCACCGCGGCGGTCGAAACCGAGATCGACCGGCATTATTCGGCACAACTTGATGCGCTCGGCAACAGCGATCCGGAACTTTCCGCTGCCATCGCCGATTTTCAGGCCGATGAGCTCGAACACCGCGATACCGCGCTCGCCAGCGGCGCGGAGGATGCGGTGGCCTATCCCGTGTTGAGCGGGCTCATCCGGCTTGGTTGCCGCATCGCGATTGCCACCGCGACGCGGATATGACATTTTTTGGCACGGGGCACGGACACGCGAGGCAGGGCGCTGCAGGAGAGTAAGTCAATGTCGAAATCGCTCCTTCGCTTGAGTGTCGCCTTATACGCAGGGTTGGCCATGCCGGCGCTCGCGCAGCAGACGCCGACGCCGCCACCCCCGACCATCACGAACCCGCCGACGATCGCCAACCCGCCGACCATTGTGAGCACCAAGGCGCCGGGCGCGCCCACCATCGCCACCATGCCGGCGACTGCCGACACCGGCCATCACGAGGCGCCGGTCAACGGCATTCTCTACATCTATGGCAATGAGCGCTGCCCGACCGATACGAACGGCAATGAAATCGTCGTGTGCGTGCGCCGCAGCGCTGACGAGCGCTTCCGCTTGCCCAAGGATCTGCGCCAGGGCACGATCAAGCCCGAATATCAGGCATGGGCGCAGCGCCAGCAGGGCACGCTCGCGGCGGGCGCCGGCGGCATCGGCTCATGCTCGACGGTGGGCGTCGGTGGCGCGACGGGCTGTCAGCTGGAGCAGCTCCGCGCCGCGAAGGCTGACCGTCAGGCGCAGAAGGCCGAGGAAAAAGCCGCGCAGGACTACGCACACCCCAATTAACGGGCGCTCGGGGGAAGAGGATGGCAACAGCAGCCGGTCATGCGAAGCGGGCCAAGCCGCTCGACGCGGATGTGTTCGAGCGCGTGCTGGCGATCGCGGCGATCATCCTGCTGGCCTTTGTTTTTGCCGCGCTGGCGCGCGGGTTCGCTTATTGGGACAGGATACCGGCTACCGTCTGGGGCCATCTCGCGACGATCATCGTTGCCCTCGCCTTGACCCCGGTGATGCTGCTGCGCAAGCGCGGCGACTGGCTCCACCGCCGGCTCGGCACAATCTGGGTGATCGCGATGATCGCGACCGCGCTCGACAGCCTGCTCGTGCGCAACGCCAACCATGGCGCCTTCAGCATCATCCATCTGCTGTCACTCTGGGTGTTGGTCCAGGTGCCGATCATCTGGTGGTCGGCACGGCACCATAATGTGCGCCAGCATCGCCGGTCGGTGCGCGGCATGGTGACGGGCGCGCTACTGATCGCCGGCTTTTTCACTTTTCCGTTCAATCGCATGCTCGGCCAGTTCCTCTTCGGTTGACGTCGCCGCTCGAGAACATATAACGAACGCATGGCCCAGTTTGATGTGCGTCAAAAGTTGGAAATCCTGGCCGATGCGGCGAAATATGATGCGTCCTGCGCATCATCCGGCGCACCGAGGCGCACCTCGCGCGACGGCAAAGGGATCGGCTCGACAGGGCCCGGCATGGGGATTTGCCATGCCTATGCGCCCGATGGTCGCTGCATCAGCCTGCTCAAGATATTGCTGACCAACAGCTGCATTTTCGACTGCCATTATTGCATTAACCGGAAGAGCTCGAACGTGCGGCGCGCGCGCTTTACCGCGCAGGAAGTCGTCGAACTGACGCTCGCTTTCTACAAACGCAATTACGTCGAGGGGTTGTTCCTCTCCTCGGGCATCATCAAGTCGTCCGATTATACGATGGAGCAGATTGTCGAGGTCGCGCGGTCGTTGCGCCAGAACCATGGCTTTCGCGGTTATGTCCACCTCAAGACGATCCCCGATGCCGATCCTGATCTGGTGCGCCAGGCGGGGCTGTATGCCGATCGCGTGTCGATCAATGTCGAGCTGCCGACCATCGCCGGCCTGGCGCGGCTGGCGCCCGACAAATCGGCGCCGCGCATCGAAGGCGCGATGGCGGGGATGAAGAACGCGATCATCGACACGGCGGACGCGAAGAAGCGCTACAAATCAGCGCCGCGCTTCGCCCCGGCCGGACAGTCGACGCAGATGATCGTCGGCGCCGATGCCGCGACCGATGGCGACATCATCGCGCGCGCATCTGGGCTTTACGGCCAGTTCGGGCTCCGGCGCGTCTATTATTCGGCCTTCAGCCCGATCCCCGATGCCTCGAGCGTGCTGCCCCTCCAGCGCCCGCCCTTGATGCGCGAGCACCGGCTCTATCAGTCGGACTGGCTGATGCGCTTTTACGACTATCGGCCCGACGAGGTGGTCGCCGCCGCCGACCCCGCGACGGGGATGCTGCCGCTCGACATCGACCCCAAGCTCGCTTGGGCGCTCAAATTCCGCGAGCGCTTCCCTGCCGACATCAACCGCGCCCCGCGCGAGCTGCTGCTGCGCGTGCCCGGACTGGGGACCAAGGCGGTCGCCGCCGTCCTGGCGGCACGGCGCTGGCGGCGGCTGCGCCTCGACGACGTCGCGCGGCTGACCCAGTCGATTGCCAAGGTGCGCCCGTTTATCGTCACCGACGACTGGCGCCCGACCGGGATGATCGACCGGCTCGACCTGAAATCGGTCGCAGCGCCCAAGGCCAAGCAGCTGGAGTTGTTTGGATAAGCCCGACTGTTCCAAACGACGGATCGGTGCGTTACCTGATCGCATGACCCGGACAGCCCATCTCGCCACACCCGATGACTTTGACGGCTGGCGCGATGCAGCCCGCGCGTTGGCGATCCAGAGCGTGCCGCCCGATCAAGTGATCTGGCAAGTCGGCGACACCCCCGGCGATCTGTTCGCCGGCGAAGCAGTCGCGCACGATGTGCCGCCGCCCGCCGCGACCCTCCGCGTGCCGCGCGCGTTCATCGACCTCGCGCGCAACGCGATCCTCCACACCGAGCCCGAGCGCTTCGCTTTGCTTTACACGCTGCTCATGCGACTTCAGGACCAACCGCGGCTGACCGACGACCATGCCGATCCGCTCGTTCGTCGGCTTGAATTGCTCGCCAAGGAAGTGCGCCGCGACATCCACAAGATGCGCGCGTTCCTCCGCTTCCGCGAGCTGCCTTCGCCACAAGGCCCGCGCTTCGTTGCCTGGTTCGAGCCCGCGCATCACATCGTCCGCGCGAATGCCGCGTTTTTCCTCAACCGCTTCGCCTCGCTGCGCTGGTCGATCCTGACGCCCGAATTGTCGCTGCATTGGGACGGGGAGGCACTGCAGGAGGGCCCGCCCGCGACCCGCGCCGACGCGCCCGAAGGCGACCCGGTCGAGGACGTCTGGAAGGCCTATTACGCCAGCATCTTCAACCCGGCGCGGGTGAAGGTGGGCGCGATGCTGAAGGAAATGCCGCGCAAATATTGGCACAACATGCCCGAAACCGCGTTGGTGCCTGGCCTGATCGCGACCGCGCAGGCGCGGGAGAGCGGCATGATCGAGGCAGCACGGATGGCGACGGGCGGCAATGCCGAGGGCGCCTGGGCAGCGCTGCGCGACGAGGCGGCGGCCTGCACCCGCTGCCCGCTCTACAAGCCCGCGACGCAGACGGTGTTCGGCGAAGGGCCGATCGACGCCGCGCTGATGCTGGTCGGCGAACAGCCGGGCGATCAGGAGGATCTGGCGGGGCGGCCGTTCGTTGGGCCGGCGGGGCAAGTGCTCGACCGCGCGCTGGGCGACGCGGGGATCGACCGGGCGCGGCTCTACATCACCAACGCGGTCAAGCACTTCAAATTCGTGCCGCGCGGGCCACGGCGCATCCACGACAAGCCCGATGTCCCCGAAATCGACGCCTGCCGCTGGTGGGTCGAGCAGGAGCGGATGATCCTGCGCCCCCGCCTGACCGTGGCATTGGGCGCCACCGCGGCACGATCGCTGTTCGGCCGAACGATCACCATCAGTCGGGAACGCGGACGGCTGATCGACCTCCCCGACAATAGCGGCGCCGGCTGGATCACCGTCCACCCGAGTTTCCTGCTCCGCATCGACGACAAGGCGCGCGCCGACGAGGAATATGCCCGCTTCGTCAGCGACCTGAAAGGCGCAGCGACCGCCATCGCCTGAAATCGCTTTCCCTCGCACGGATTTTCCCGCATGCGCCGCCGCCATGGTTGAAAAGATTTTAGGGCATCTTGCCGCGTTCGTCATCGCGGTGATTCAGGCAGGCGGGTACCCGGGCATCACGCTGCTGATGGTGCTGGTGTCGACCGGCATTCCGATCCCATCCGAAATCATCATGCCGTTTGCCGGTTATCTGGTGTCGAAGGGCACACTCACGCTGCCGGGGGTGGTGATTGCGGCGGTGATCGGCGAGAATATCGGCGCCCGCATCGGCTATGAGCTGGGCGCGCGCGGCGGGCGGCCGCTGTTGGTGCGCTATGGCCGCTTCGTGCTGCTCGACGCGCATCACCGCGACTTGGCAGAGAAATTCTTCGCGCGCTGGGGCAGCACGGCGGCGCTGGTCGGGCGGCTGCTGCCGGTGGTCCGCGCCTTCGTCTCGATCCCGGCCGGGCTGGGGCGGATGAACCTTGTCAAGTTCCACCTCTACACCTCGATCGGCTCGCTCATCTGGTGCGGCGGCCTCGCTTATCTCGGCGTGGTGCTGGGCGACAAATGGGACAGCGACCCGCGCCTGAAGGCGGCGTTCCACTCGGCCGATCTGGTGATCGGCGCGGTGCTGGTGCTCGCCGTCGCCGGTGTGGTGTGGCTAAAGCTCAGGGGTGGCCGGGCTCGGCACTGAGCCGCGCCGCTGCCGCCAGCGTCCTCGCTTCACGATCGCCGGCCTGACCTTTCGCCAAGCTCGCGTACCGCGCCAGCGTTTCCGGGTCGGCGCGTTCTGGCGAACCGCTATCGAATGGCGGCTGGGGGTCGTATTCGAGGCTAAGCTGGACGAAGCGGGCATGCGCCTCGCCACGGATGGCAGCCGTCAGCGCAAGGGCAAAATCGATCCCTGCGGTTACCCCACCGCCAGTGACGCGATTGCGATCGAAAACCGTCCGCGCCTTGACGGGTATGGCACCAAAGGCCGCCAACAGATGATGCGTGGCCCAATGGCAAGTCGCCCGATAGCCATCAAGCAAGCCCGCCGCGCCCAGCACGAGGGAACCGGTGCACACGCTGGTAATCCATTCCGCTTCGGCAGCTGCCTGGCGGACCCACGCCATGGTTTCCGCGTCGTCCATGGCGTCGTTGGTGCCGAAACCACCGGGCACGCACAGGATGTCAGCACGGCGGGCCGTCGCGAAAGTGGCCGTCGGCAGCAACGAAAAGCCGGCGTCGGTCGGCACCGGATCCATGGTCTTGGCGACGAGATCGATTGTCGCGTTTCCCAAACGAGAGAGCACTTGTGCCGGGCCAGTAAGGTCCAGTTGAGTTACCCTGGGAAACAGCAGGAAAGCAACGTGGATCGGGGGTAGCTCGCTCATCGCGCTGCTCCGTTTAGTGCCTGAAGCAGTGCGATTCGCTCCTCGCGCCCAGGCTGGGTAATCCCAATTGCCGGCTCCAGCATCGACAGATTGAAGCGCCTCATTCGGCTGCCAGCAGCTCCTCCGCCCCGCCCAAATCAACCGAGACGAGCCGACTGACCCCCTGCTCGACCATCGTCACGCCGAACAATCGGTGCATGCGGCTCATCGTCACGGCATTGTGAGTGACGATCAGATAGCGCGTCTGCGTCTCGCGCGTCATCGCGTCGAGCAGGTCGCAGAAACGTTCGATATTGGCATCGTCGAGCGGCGCATCGACCTCATCGAGCACGCAGATCGGCGCCGGGTTGGTGAGGAACAGGCCGAAAATCAGCGCGACCGCGGTCAGCGCCTGCTCGCCGCCCGACAGCAGGGTGAGCGATTGCAGCTTCTTGCCTGGCGGCTGCGCCATGATCTCCAGCCCCGCCTCGAGCGGGTCGTCCGAGTCGACCAGCGCGAGGTGCGCCTGGCCGCCGTTGAACAGCGTCGTGAACAACCGGCGGAAATGCGCATCGACTGCCTCGAACGCGGCGAGCAGACGCTGGCGGCCTTCGCGATTGAGGTTACCGATCGAGCCGCGCAGGCGATTGACCGCGAGACCCAATTCCTCGCGCTCGGCGGCATTGGCGGTGAACTCGGCTTCGAGCGCCGCCAGCTCGGACTCGGCGACGAGATTGACCGGGCCGATCCGCTCGCGTTCCAGCCTCAACCGGTCGTGGCGGGCCGATTCCTCGGCGGGCGCGGCGACGCTCGCGGGATCGAAGCCGATCCGCTCGGGCAGCACCGGCGCGGGGCATTCGAAGCGCTCGCCCGAGACGCGGCCCATCTCGATGCGGCGGGCTTCCTGTGCTTCGGCCCGTGCCACGGCGCCGGCGCGCGCCTCCCGCGCCTCGGCGAGCGTTTCGGTCGCATCGCGGGCGGCGGTATCGATCGTGCGCAGCGCAGTCTCCGCCTCGCGCTCGGCGTTGGCGGCCGCCTCAGCCTCGGTGCGCGCGGCGGCATGTGCGGCCTCGACCTCCGCTATCCGCGCGTCGAGTCCCGCCGGCCGGGCTGCGACAACCGCGCTTTCCTCGCGCAAGGCCTCCTCGCGCTTGGCCATTTCACCGATGCGGCGCGCAGCTTCCCCGGCGCGCGCGCGCCAGTTGCGCGCATCGGCCTGACCCGACGCCAGCCGCGCCTGGTCGCTCGCCAAATCGCGTTCGAGCGACGCGCAATCGGCGCGGGCTTGCGCGGCGGCGGCGCGACGGACTTCGGCTTCGCGCTGCAGCAGGCCCACCCGCTCGCGCATCGCGCTGCCGTCGGGGAGGGCGGCATGGGCCGCATCGGCGCGCGCGGCATCGCGGCTCGCCTCGTCGAGATCGGCGGCAGCGCGGCGGCTGCGTTGCGCGACATCGCCGCGTTGTGCTTCTAGGCGCTCGATGGTGGCGGCCGCGCGATCCTCGGCGCGCAAGGCCTCTCGCGCCTCGGTCTCGGCAGAGTCGATCACCCGGCGCGCATCGGTAGCGGCGGTGCGCGCGGTCGCGATGATCTGCGCGATGCGATCAAGCTCAGCGTCGGCGCTCTGCACTGCCTGCAGCGCGGCAGGCCGTGCCGCATCGAGCGCGCGCAGGCGATTGACTCGCGCCAGCCGCTCCGCCGCCGCCGCGCCTGCCGATTTGGCGACGAAACCGTCCCAGCGCCGCAGCACGCCGCCGAGCGTTACCAGCCGCTGCCCGACCGCGAGCGGCTGGCCATCGTCGGTTTCCGTCACGAACACCTGCGCCAGCCGCCGCGCCAGCGCGGAGGGCGCCTCGACATGCGCGGCAAGCGCAGCAAGGCCCTCGGGCGGCGCGGGATCGCCTGCGAGCGAATCGGCGCCTTGCCAGTAAAGCTCCGCCGCATTGTCGAGACCGGCCTCGAGATCGTCACCCAGAGCGGCGGCCAGCGCGCGCTCATAGCCAGGCGCGACGGTCAGCCGGTCGAGCAACCGATCCTTGCCCTCGCGCCGGGTCGCTTTGGCGAGCGCAACGCTCTCACTGTCGATTGCGGCGAGCTCGGCATGCGCCACCGCGCGCGCCTGCTGGGCGTGATCGCGGCTCGCTTGCGCGGCGCGCTCCTCGGCATCGGCGACGGCCAGCGCCGCGCGCGCGCGCTCCAGCTGGCCGGCGGCGCGCTCGCGGCGTTGGGCGGCAGCAGCGCGCTCAGCGGCCAGCGGCGCGATATCGGCGAGCGCGGCAGCCTCGGCAGCGATCCTCGCCTGATCGCGCTGGCACCGATCGAAACGCGCGCGCGCCGCTGCCTGCGCCGCTTCCGCCACCCGCGCTTCCGCTGCCTCGCTCGCTTGCGCCGCGAGCGCCTGGGCCAGCGCGACTTCGGCATCACGAGCATGCCGCTCCGCCTCAGCAAGCGTCGTTTCGAGTTCGGGGCGGCGGCGCGCGGCATCGGCGATGCGTGCCTCGATCAGCCGCGCTTCTTCCGCCAACGCGGCGAGCGCGCCGGCAGCATCATTCGCCAACGCGCCTTCGCGCTCACGATCACCATCAAGCCGGGCCAGCGCGTCGGCGAGTTCGGTAGCGCGACGATCGACACCGGCGCGCTCGGTGCGCAGCGTATCCAGCTGATGCGCGAGCGTCGCGACACGATCACGCGCCGCCTGCCCCTGCGCCCGCACGCTCGCCAACGCTTCCATCGCCGCCTGATGATGCGCCGCCGTGGCGCGCTGCGCCTCGGCGGCGGCGGCGACTCGGGTTTCCGCCTCGGCCGCCTCGGAACGCGCCGCATCCGCCGCAGCCGCCGCCTCGCGCCACCGCGTGAACACCATCCGTGCCTCGGCTACGCGAATCTGATCAGAAAGCTGGCGGTAGCGCTCGGCCTGGCGCGCCTGGCGCTTCAGCGCAGCCGCACGGTTCTGCTGATCGGCGATCACTTCGTCGAGCCGCGCCAGATTGGCCTCCGTCGCGCGGAGTTTCTGCTCAGCATCCTTGCGGCGGACATGAAGCCCGGCGATGCCCGCGGCTTCCTCGAGCATCTGGCGCCGCTCGGCGGGCTTGGCAGCGATTACCGCGCCGATCCGCCCCTGGCTGACCAATGCGGGCGAATGCGCGCCGGTCGCGGCATCGGCGAAGATCAGCGCGACATCCTTGGCACGGACGTCGCGGCCATTGACGCGATAGGCCGATCCCGCGCCGCGCTCGATGCGGCGGACGACCTCGGTCTCCTCGTCGTCCCCCGCCCCCTCGATCAGCATCGAGACTTCGGCGAAGTCGCGCTGCGGCCGGTGCGCGGTGCCGGCAAAGATCACATCGTCCATGCCGGCGCCGCGCATCGATTTGGCGCTGTTCTCGCCCATCGTCCACCTGAGCGCTTCGAGCAGATTGGACTTGCCGCAGCCATTGGGGCCGACAATACCGGTCAGCCCCGGCTCGATCCGCAGGTCTGTTGCGTCGACGAAGCTCTTGAACCCCGATAGCCGCAGCCGCTTGATCTGCACGCGCCGGCGCCCCCGCCCTCAAGTCCTCAGGCGCCCGCGTTCTTCAACGCCGGCTCCAGCTTTTCCCAGGTGTCGACCGAGTCGAGCTTGGCGCCGTTGAGGATGAAAGTCGGCGTGCTCGAGACCTGGAATTGCGTGTTAGCAGTCTGCAGATTCTTGGCGAGCGTTTCGAGCGCGGCCTTATCGCCCAGGCACGCCCGCGCCTTCGCTTCCGGCACGCCGCGCTGCTTGACGAAATCGAGATAGCCGAGCTTTTCGGCCAACGTCGTCGCGACTTCGTTCGGCGACTTGGTCTGCAGCGCGGCCTGATCAGCCGGCGTGATCTTGGTCTGGATATCGCCGATCAGCTTGTCCTGATTGGCCATCATCTGATCGAGCATCGGGAAAAATTGCGCCGGCTCGACGCACTGGCCGAGCAGGATCGGGCCGATGTCGAGCGCGTCATGGACCGGATAATCGCGGAACTCATACGATACCTTGCCGCTCGCAATGTATTTGCTCTTGAGCGCCGGCAAGCCCTCGGCATCGAAATGCGCGCAATGCGGGCAGGTGCGCGCCCCATATTCGATCAGCTTCAGCGGCGCATCGGGATTGCCCATGACAAAGCCACCCTCGGCCGTCTTGCGCACGACATCGGTCCAATTCTGCCCGGCCGGCGCCGGCTTGGCGGCCACCGATCCCGGTGCAGCCGTAGGCGCCTGGCCGTTACCGGTCTGGCCACTCTTGCCGCCGCAGCTCGCGAGCAGCGCCATCGATGCCACGCCCAAGGCCAGTGCGAAACGCTTCACCATCGTCTTGTTCCTCCGGAAGTGTCCGTAAAAGTCATTTGGCGCCCTTGGCGCGCAGGACTGGCTCCATCCCCGACCATTCGATCGGCGGCACGCGGGTGCCGTTCACGAAAAAAGTCGGTGTCCCCTTGATCAGTTTCGATCCGGCGGCGGCGACCTGCACGGTCTGCTGCAGCCTTTTGGGGTCGCTGAGGCAATGGTCGATCTCGGCATCGCTCATGCCCAGCGCCTGAAACTGATTGGCGATCCCGCCCAGCTTGACCAGCGTTTTGAGCTGCTCGGGCACCGGATCGAGCGCGAAACGCGGCGCGTCCTTTTCCAGATAGCGATAGGCGATGCCGAGCCAATCGTCCTGATGCGCAAAAATCGTTTCGGCGGCATCGGCATAGCGACGCGGGCCGATGCATTTGAGCAGCAGCGTGACAGCCAGGTCTGCCTGATCGCGCACGGCTGGGCGATATTCGATCAGCACCGAGCCCGATTTGATCATCTGCCCGCGCAACACCGGCGCGGAGTCGCGCGAGAAGGCCGCGCAATGCGAGCAGGTGAAGCTCAGATACTCGGTTACCTTCACCGGCGCGCGCGGGTTGCCGATCACATAGGTGCCGATGGGCGAAACCTGCACCAGGCTGTTCCAATCGCCTGCGACCGGTGGGGCAGCGGGCACTGGTGCGGCCACGTGCTTGGCCGGGGGTGTGGCTGCGGTGAGCGCCAAGGCCAGCACCGTTACGAAACGCTTCATGCCGGATCGCTCTCCGCTGCCGATGCAACTACAGGCGCGCCGCGCGAAGTGGCGACGCCCGCTGCCAACGCCTCAAGCACCGCGCGAAATTCCGGATCAGCGATGGCGCGCAGGCTGTCGCCGATTTCAGCCGACACCGGCTTGAGCGACGGCGGCGCAGCGCGCGTTGGTGCCGGTGCCGCGAGCGCGCCTTGCCGGAACGCGAGCTTCGCGATCGCTGGATAGCCGAAGAACCGGTTGATCCGCTCGATCAGTTCGGGCGCTACATGCTGCATCATCGGCCCGTGCGCGCCGCGCACGACGAGCGTCAGCGTGCCTTCCTCGCGCTTGCCACGCGGGAAGCGAATCGATTCGGGGCTGGACACCTCGGCGAAGCGCGGGCCGACGATCTCCGCCCAGCGGCTGACGATCGACTGCTGGACAAAGCCGAAGCGCCGAAACGCCGCGCCGCCGATATCAGGCAACAGATCGGCCACCGCGCGCGCCGGCCCGCCGCGACGAATATCGGGCTGGGGCGCGGACCTGGGAGGGGTAGGCAGCCGAGTGCCGCTCTTGCTCATCCTGTCCCCATGCCATAGCGACACGGCCTTCGCCAAGGACCATCCGCGTGCCTCGCTCTGCCCCGTCGCATTCCATGCTTGCCAAGCCCGCTGAGATCGCGCCGACATTGCTCGCCTGGTACGATGCGCATGCCCGCGATCTGCCGTGGCGCGTCAAAAACGGCGCGACCGCAGACCCCTATCGCGTCTGGCTTTCTGAGATCATGCTCCAGCAGACGACGGTCGCGACCGTGCGCACGCGCTATGCGGCGTTTCTGGAGCGCTGGCCGACGGTCGCCGATCTCGCCGCTGCCGACGATGCCGAGCTGATGTCGGCCTGGGCAGGACTCGGCTATTATGCTCGCGCCCGCAACCTGCTTGCCTGCGCCCGTGCGGTGGTGGCCGATCATGGCGGGCATTTTCCGTCAAGCGAAGCAGTGCTGCGAGCCTTGCCGGGGATCGGCGACTATACCGCCGCGGCCATTGCCGCGATCGCTTTCGGTAAGCGCGCCGTGGTGGTCGACGGCAATGTCGCGCGAGTCGTCGCGCGGCTGTTCGCGCTCGCCGAGCCGCTGCCCGGCGCGCGCAACGTGCTCCACCAGCTCACCGACGCCATCACCCCCGCCGCGCGTGCAGGCGATTTCGCGCAAGCGATGATGGACCTGGGCGCAATGGTTTGCACGCCGCGCCGGCCGACCTGCGCGCTGTGTCCGTTGCGACCCCAATGCTCCGCCGCCGATCAGGGGACGCCGGAAGCCTATCCGGTCAAAGCTGCCAAGGTCGCCAAGCCCCAACGCTATGGCACCGCCTTCTGGATCGAGCGTGACGAGAAAGTACTGCTCGTGCGCCGCCCGGCCAAGGGATTGCTCGGCGGTATGCGCGCGCTGCCGACCGGTGCCTGGAGCGACGAGCCGCCTGGGCTCGCCGGCGCTCCTGACGGCATTGCGCATTGGCGGCTGGGCAAGGCGCGCGTCGACCATGTCTTCACGCATTTTCGGCTGCAACTCGCGCTTGCGATTGGCGAGGCGCCCCGGCATGCACCTGACCCGACAGGCGAGTGGTGGCCAATCGCCGATATCGAGTCGGCCGGATTGCCGACCGTGTTCGCCAAGGTAGCAAGGCTGAGGAGGGACGCATGAAGATGGCAGCGGGGAAGATCGCGACAATAGGAACCGCAACGGCACTGCTGCTCGCCGGGACCGCCATCGCGCGCCAGGCGTCGCCGGTGCCGCCCCGGCCTGCCGCGCCGCCGCCAACGGCGATCCCCGCGCCCGCTGCGCCGGTCGTCCCCGCGCTCGCCCGCACCCGCGCCCTCATCGATAGCTATGCCGCGACCAAAAAGGCCCCCGGCATCGTGGCGGCGATCGGCAAGGGTGATGGCGTCAGCTACCTTTCGGCCGGCGCGCTGGCTTATGATCCGGGTGCCCCCGGTGCCGATGCCGATTCGCTATGGCGCGTCTACTCGATGACCAAGCCGCTGACCGCGATGGCAGCGATGATCCTGATCGAGGAAGGCAAGCTCAAGCTCGACGAGCCGATCTCGGACTTCTTCCCCGGCTTTGCACACATGCAAGTGCTGGTCGATCCCGCCAAGGACTTGACCGCGCGGCCCGCCAAGACGCCGATCACGGTGCGCGAGCTGATGACGCACACCGCTGGCCTTGGGTACACCATCGTCACCAAGGGGCCGCTGCTCGACGCGTATAACAAGGCGGGCATCGTCCCGTTCACCGCTGACGCCAAGTCGGAAGCGCAGGCACGGCTGGTTCGCCCCAAGACGCTGAGCGAATTCGCCGAGCGCGTGTCCACGCTACCGCTGATCGCCGAGCCCGGCACCAAATGGAGCTATTCGATCGGCCTCGACGTGCTGGGCGCGGTGATCGAGAAAGCGAGCGGCATGGCGTTCGATCGCTTCCTCCAGACGCGGCTATTCGATCCGCTACAAATGCGCTCGACTTATTTCACCGTGCCGACGAGCGAGGCGAAGCGGCTGGCGTCGGGCTATATCTTCCTGGGCGACACGCCCTATCCGATCGATCCCGGCGCGACCTCGGTTTATCTGCAGCCGCCGAGCTTCCCCTATGGCGGCGCTGGTCTCGTCATGTCGGCGCGCGATTATGATCGCTTCCTCCACATGCTGCAGAATGGCGGTACGCTTGACGGCGTGCGGGTGATGAAGCCGGAAACGGTCGCGCTCGCCATGTCCGATCTGCTGCCGGCGGGCGTCATCTATCCCGGCGCGGTTGCCAATACCGGCGGCGCACAAGGTAGCGATCAAGGCTTCGGCGCGGGCGGCTCGGTGTATCTGCGCGACATTCCCGGCGGCCCGAGCAAGGGCACTTATGGGTGGGGCGGCGCAGCCGGCACGATCGCCTGGGTCGATCCGGTCAAGAAGATCCGTGGCACCGTGATGGTCAATTATCTGCCCGGCGACAAATGGCCGCTGCGCAAGGACGCGACTGCCGCGGTCTACGCCGATCTCGGCCAGTAAGCGCAGGCATGCTCGCGCCCGGCTTTACCGGCAGTACGCTCGACCGCGCGGACCATCTCCGCCATGACGCCGAGGCGCTGGCGGCGGTGACCGGCGATTGGCGCGCGCGGCTGCTCAAGCTGGATGCGGCGCTCAACCCGGCGATTTCGGACGATGGCCGGCTCGAATGGACGAGTCTCGCCGATGCCCCCGATAATGCCGAGCTGATCCTGCTTGGGCTGGATAACGGTAAGCCGCATTTCGCCGCGCTGACACCGGGGATGCGCGCCGGGCAAGGCCGGCCGCTCGCCCTGTTCGCGATGATGGACCGGCTGCAGCCCGGCGAGGCCGCGACTTATGCTGCGGCGCGCAGCGTGGTCGACTGGCACATTCGTCACGGTTTCTGCGCCAATTGCGGGGCCGCGACCGCCCTGTTCCGCGCCGGGTGGGGGCGGCATTGCGATGCCTGCGGCACCGAACATTTCCCCCGCGTCGACCCGGTCGTGATCATGATTGCCGAGCATGACGGTCGAGCGTTGCTCGGCCGCCAGCCGGCCTGGCCGGCGGGTCGCTATTCGGCGCTTGCGGGCTTTCTTGAGCCCGGCGAGTCGATCGAGGAAGCGGTCGCGCGCGAATTGTTCGAGGAAGCCGGCGTGCGCGTGCGCGACGTGCGCTATGTCGCGAGCCAGCCCTGGCCCTTCCCCAGCTCGCTGATGATTGCGTGCGCGGGCCAGGCGGAGGACGACAGGATCACGCTCGACACGCACGAGCTGGAAGATGCGATCTGGGTGGAGCGCGACGTCGTCCGCGCCGTGCTGGCGGGCGAGGTGGGACCGTTTCAGCCACCGCCGCCTTTCGCCATTGCCCACACGCTGCTCAGCGCCTGGGCTGAAGGCTGAGCTATTCGCGCACCCGCGCTTGGGGGTACGTGCCAAGCAGCCGCAGCCATTTCGAGTGGAAGCCCAGTTCCTCCAGCGCGCGGTCGATCGGCGGATCGCCGGGCCGGCCGACGATATCGGCATAGAATTCCGTCGCCGAGAAACTGCCGCCCTTCTGATAGCTCTCCAGCTTGGTCATGTTGACGCCGTTGGTCGCGAAGCCGCCCAGCGCCTTGTAGAGCGCGGCGGGCACGTTCTTCACCTCGAAGATCAGCGTCGTCATGAACGGGCCCGCACCCGTCACCGGCCTGCCGCCGCGGGCGAGCACGACGAAGCGCGTCGTGTTGTGCTCGGCATCCGCGATGTTGGACGCAAGGATATCGAGCCCGTAAATCGCCGCAGCACCCGGCGGCGCCAGTGCGGCAAGCGCAGGATCACCGCGCTCGACAACGAGCGCCGCCGCGCCAGCCGTGTCAGGATAGCTTTCGGGCTGGATGTCGCGCTCGCGCAGCCAATGTCGGCACTGGCCAAGCGCCTGCGGATGGCTGACCGCTTGCCGCACCTCGCCAAGCGCGCCCGCCCCCATCAGCGCATAGCGGATCGGCAGGAAATGCTCGCCAGTGATGACGAGGCCAGATTCAGGCAGCAGAAAGTGAATATCCGCAACCCGGCCGTGCAGCGAATTCTCGATTGGGATGATCGCGCAATCAGCCAGGCCATCGCGCACCGCATCGATCGCGTCGGCGAAATCGAAGCATGGCAAGGGCAGGCAATCGGGAAACGCTTCCAGCGCGGCGATGTGCGAATTGGCCCCCGGCGCCCCCTGGAAAGCGACCGCGCGCGCCGGATCGGCAGCAGCGGCTTCCATCATGCGCGCAACGATGGCGCGCGCGGGCGCGGGGTATTTGTCCATGGTGGGGAGCGCGCTTAACTGCCAGCGCCGGTGCGGGCAAGCGCGGCTTGCGATGCTGCACCGCCGAAGATAAAGGGAGCGCGATTTCTCACCTACAGGGCCTTTTCGCACCATGGACAATCGCACGAACACCATCGCTGGCTGGGTATTGGCCGCCGCCGCCGCGGCGCTGGCGCTCTACCTGTTCAGCACGCTGGCGATGAAGAGCGAGAAGCCGGTGAAGGAAGGCTATGCAGTTGTTGCGGCGGATGATTCCGCCGGCGGCCCGGCTGTGCCCGAAGTGCCATTCGCAACGATGATGGCGCAGTCCGACGTCAGCAAGGGCGAGCAGGTCTTCCAGAAGTGCAAATCGTGCCACACCGCCAACCAGGGCGGCGCCAACGGCATCGGCCCCAATCTCTACGGGATTGTCGGCGATGCGATCGGCGAAGGCCGTGGCGGCTTTGCCTTCTCCGATTCGCTCAAGACCAAGGGCGCGGGCCAGAAGTGGACGTTCGATCTGCTGAACGTGTGGCTGACCAACCCCAAGAAGTTTGCCGATGGCACCAAGATGAGCTTTGCCGGCCTGGAGAAGGAAGACGAGCGCGCCAATGTGATCGCCTATCTGAACGCGCAGGGCTCCAACCTGCCGATGCCCAAGCCGGCACCGGCGGCTCCGGGTGATGGCGCTACCGGCAATGCGACCGCACCTGCCAATGCGAGCGAGCCGGCCAACGCCACGGCGCCGGCTGCGCCTGCCGTAGCTAAATAATCGGGTCGTAGCTCAGGGGAAGAGCGCGCCGCCCCCGGGCGCGACAGTCTCGTCGCCGCCGTAGAAGCGCCGCACCACGCGCCAGCCTTCTTCGGCGGTCTCGACGAAGGTGAAGATCGACAAGTCGCGCTCGGCGATCACGCCTTCCTCGACCAAAGCTTCCCAATTGACCACGCGCTCCCAGAACTCGCGACCGTAGAGCAGCACCGGGATCGGCGCGATCTTGCCCGTCTGGATCAGCGTCAGCAGCTCGAACAGCTCGTCGAAAGTGCCATAGCCGCCGGGAAACGCCGCGAGCGCGCGGGCGTGGAGCAGGAAGTGCATCTTGCGCAGCGCGAAATAGTGGAACTGCATCGACAGGCGCGGCGTGACATAGGGATTGGGCGCCTGCTCATGCGGCAGCACGATGTTGAGCGCGACCGATTCGGCGCCAACGTCGGCGGCGCCGCGATTGGCCGCTTCCATGATCGACGGCCCGCCGCCCGAGCACACCACAAACTGGCGCTTGCCATGCTCGTCGCACGGATGGCTGCTGACGAGGCGAGCAAGCTCGCGCGCGACCTCATAATAGCGCGACTTGGCGACGAGCCGCTCGGCGATGCGGCGGCTTTTCTCGTCGGTCGCACGATCGAGCAGCGCCTGCGCGTTGGCGGGCTCGGGAATGCGCGCCGAGCCGTAAAAGACAAAGGTTGAGCCGATATTCGCTTCCTGAAAGATCAGCTCGGGCTTGAGCAATTCCAGTTGGAAACGCACCGGCCGGAGATCCTCGCGCAACAGGAAGTCCATGTCCTGAAAGGCGAGGCGATAAGCGGCATCTTCGGTCTGCGGCGTCGCGGTGACGGTGCGCGCGGTTTCGGCTTCCTGGCGGGCACGCGCGAAAACGCGTTCGGGGACTTTGGGCTCGGTCATGGCCCTGCCCTAGCGGCAGAATCCGGCGTGGTCATCCTCCAGATGGAAATGGTTGCGATGCGCAGCATTGTAATCGGGGCTCAGCACGGTGCCAAAGCGCTTGCATGCAGAGGCATGGACGACGCGCAGAAACTCGCGGACGGCGGGATCGGGCCCGTTCCAGTCGGCGAGCACCGTCACCCGGCGCCCATCGGCAAGGATGAAGCCGCCGATATCGACGGCATTGGCGATGGCATGGCCCGACAGCCGCGTCGTCGCGGTGCCGATCGTGGCGCGACAGGCATAAGTGCCGAAACTCTCGACCCGCACCAGATCGCTGCCGAGCATCTGCCGCGCCGCCGGTGCGACACCGTTGCGCACCCAGCCCGCAAACGCCCGCGCCAACCCGCAGCGCATCCCCCTCAAGCCCGTCACCGGCACGCCGACGTCAACAAGCTGCACCGCGCCCACCATCGTGCAGCCGCCGCCGAAATCCTGATCAGCGAGCGGCGAATAGGCGACCCCAAGCCGATCGAGATCAGCGAAACAGGCGCGCGTTTCGGCGCTTGCCGGCGCTTGCCACTGGCTGGGGCGATCAAGCGGTAGATTGGGGCGCGGCGGCGTGCGATCTGCCCGCTGGCCGAGACAACCGGTCAGCGCCAACAACAGCAACGTGGCGATGCCCCAACGCATGACCGCAGTCATGAATCGATTGTCGCCGGGGCGCCAGTAGCTTGCGTCAGGGCGAGTCGCCGGGGCGGCGGAAACCGTACCCACAAGCCCGATTGACAGGCCCCGCCAAATCTATACGGCGGTCGACGGGCCACGCGGTCCCAACGCCGCGCGTGCTCTCTGCAAGGAGAGACTGACATGACTGCACCTGCCGCGCTTGACGCCACCCTTGCGTCCGCACCCCCAAAACCCGCCACCAAACCCGCTCGCCCGTTTTTCTCGTCGGGCCCGTGCGCCAAGCCGCCCGGCTGGGACGCTGCCAGGCTCGCGACGCAATCGCTCGGCCGCTCGCACCGCTCCAAGATCGGCAAGGCGCGGCTGCAATATGCGCTCGACCAGATGCGCGAGCTCCTGGCGCTGCCTGACACGCACCGGATCGGCATCGTGCCGGGGTCGGACACCGGCGCGTTCGAAATGGCGATGTGGACGATGCTCGGCGCGCGCGGTGTGACGACGCTGGCGTGGGAAAGCTTCGGCGAAGGCTGGGTGACCGACGCGGTCAAGCAGTTGAAGCTCGACCCGACCGTGATCCGCGCCGATTATGGCCAGCTGCCCGACCTGGACGCGGTCGATTGGTCGACCGACGTGTTGTTCACTTGGAACGGCACCACCAGTGGCGTCCGCGTGCCCGATGGCGACTGGATCGCCGCCGACCGCGAAGGACTGAGCTTTGCCGACGCGACCAGCGCGGTGTTCGCTTATGATTTGCCATGGGACAAGATCGACGTCGCGACCTTCAGCTGGCAGAAAGTGCTGGGCGGCGAAGGCGGGCACGGCGTGCTGATCCTCGGCCCGCGCGCGGTCGAGCGGCTGGAGAGCTATACGCCGGCCTGGCCGCTGCCCAAGGTGTTCCGGCTCGTCTCCAAGGGCGCGCTCAGCGAAGGCGTATTCAAGGGCGAGACGATCAACACGCCCTCCATGCTCGCTGTCGAGGATGCGATCTTCGCGCTCGAATGGGCGAAGGGGCTGGGCGGCTTGGAAGGCCTGATCGCGCGCAGCGACGCCAATGCCGCCGCGCTCGACCGGATCGTGGCGGAACGTGATTGGCTCGGTCACCTCGCTACCGATCCCGCCAGCCGCTCCAAGACCAGCGTCTGCCTGACGGTCGAAGGCGCCGACGAGGGCTTCATCAAGAAGCTGGCCCGCCTGCTCGAAGCGGAAGGCGCAGCGTTCGACATCGCTGGCTATCGCGACGCCCCGCCGGGCCTGCGCATCTGGTGTGGCGCGACGGTCGACACCGCCGATATCGAGGCGCTCGGGCCCTGGCTCGATTGGGCCTACGCGGTGGCCAAACAGTAATTCGTCACCCCGGCCCTGAGCCGGGGTCCAGCTTCTTCTTCGTCGCCGCGTTAAGCGGGACCCCGGATCAAGTCCGGGGTGACGGTAAACTTCAAGGATACTGACCCATGCCCAAAGTCCTCATTTCCGACAAAATGGACCCCAACGCTGCCGCCATTTTCCGCGCGCGCGGTGTCGAGGTCGACGAGATCACCGGCAAGACCAAGGACGAGCTGATCGCAATCATCGGCCAATATGACGGCCTCGCCATCCGTTCCGCGACCAAAGTGACCAAAGAAGTGCTCGACGCCGCGACCAATCTGCGGGTCATCGGCCGAGCCGGCATCGGCGTCGATAATGTCGACATCCCCTATGCCAGCGGCAAGGGCGTGGTCGTCATGAATACCCCGTTCGGCAATTCGATCACCACCGCCGAGCACGCCATTGCGCTCATGTTCGCGCTCGCCCGCCAGCTGCCCGAGGCCGATGCCTCGACCCAGGCCGGCAAGTGGGAGAAGAACCGCTTCATGGGCGTCGAGCTCTACGCCAAGACGCTGGGGCTGATCGGCGCGGGCAATATCGGCTCGATCGTCGCCGATCGCGCGCTGGGCCTGAAGATGAAGGTGATCGCCTATGATCCCTTCCTGACTCCCGAGCGCGCGATCGAGATGGGGGTGGAAAAAGTAACGCTCGACGATTTGCTGGCGCGTGCCGATTTCATCACGCTCCACACGCCGCTTACTGACCAGACGCGCAACATCCTCGGCCGCGACAATCTCGCCAAGACGAAGAAGGGCGTGCGCATCATCAATTGCGCTCGCGGCGGGCTGATCGACGAGGCGGCGCTGAAGGAATTGCTCGATAGCGGTCACATCGCCGGCGCCGCGCTCGACGTGTTCCAGACCGAGCCTGCGCATGAATCGCCGCTGTTCGGCACGCCGGGCTTCATCTCGACGCCGCACTTGGGCGCCTCGACCACCGAAGCGCAAGTCAATGTCGCGCTCCAGGTCGCCGAGCAGATGGCCGATTATCTGGTGACCGGCGGTATCACCAACGCGCTCAACGTGCCCAGCCTCAGCGCCGAGGAAGCGCCGAAGCTCAAGCCCTATATGGGGCTGGCGGAAAAGCTCGGCTCTCTCGTCGGCCAACTCGCCCATGACGCGCTCACCTCGGTCGCGATCGAGACCGAAGGCGCCGCCGCCGAACTCAACCAGAAGCCGATCACCAGCGCGGTGCTCGCCGGGCTGATGCGGGTCCATTCGGACACGGTCAACATGGTCAACGCACCGTTCCTGGCTAAGGAGCGCGGGCTCGACGTGCGCGAAGTGCGGCATGATCGCGAGGGCGATTACCACACACTCGTCCGCGTGACGGTGAAGACGCAAGCCGGCGACCGATCCGTCGCCGGCACGCTGTTCGGCGATCAGGCGCCGCGCTTGGTCGAGCTGTTCGGCATCAAGGTGGAGGCCGACTTGGTTGGTCATATGCTCTATGTCGTTAACGAAGACGCGCCGGGCTTTATCGGCCGGCTCGGCAGCTTGCTGGGCGAGGCCGGCGTCAACATCGCGACCTTCCACCTCGGGCGCCGACAAGCAGGCGGCGAAGCGATCCTGCTGCTCTCGGTCGACGACGCCGTGACGCCCGAGATGATCGCCCGGGTCCGCGCGCTCGCGGGGGTGAAAACGGCGATGGCGCTCAAGTTTTGAGGTGGCTAAGGGGCGGTCATGACTTCCTCCCTGCTGCCTGAGGGTTTTCATGACCGCCTGCCGCCCGCTGGCGACGCGGCGGCGCGGCTGGAGGCACGGGTGCTCGAGACGGCGTTCGGCTATGGTTATGAGCGCGTCGACCCGCCGCTGATCGAGTTCATCGACGGGCTGGCGGCGCGGTTGAAGGCATCGCGCACGATTGATGCGGTGCGCTATGTCGATCCCGTCTCGCAGCGCACGCTGGCGATCCGGCCGGACATCACCGCGCAGGTCGGCCGGATTGCCGCGACGCGGATGGCGCATCACCCGCGCCCGGTGCGGCTGAGCTATGCCGGCCCGGTGGTGAAGCTGCGTGCCTCCGAGCTCGCGCCGGAGCGCGAGCAGCGGCAATTGGGGTGCGAGCTGATCGGCCTCGACAGCGTGGCGGCGGCGCGCGAAGTAGTGACGGTTGCTGTCGAGGCGCTTGCAGCTGCCGGCGTTTGTGATCTCTCGATCGACTTCACCCTGCCCGATCTCGTCGACACGCTGGCGGCCGGGCCATTGGCGGTGGCCGCCGACCACGTCGATGCACTCAAAGACCGCCTCGATGCCAAGGATGCCGGCGGCGTCGCCGCGATCGACCGGCGGTATTTGGCGCTGATCGAAGCCGCCGGGCCGTTCAAAGCCTCGCATGATCGGCTCTGCCAGTTCGATGTTGGCGGCGCGCTCACCAGCCGGCTCGACGGCCTGTGGCAAATCGCTGAAGGGCTAAGCGGCCGCGCCTCGCTCACCCTCGACCCCACTGAACGGCACGGTTTCGAATATCAGTCATGGATCGGCTTTTCGATCTTCGCCGGCGGCTTGCGGCGTGAAATCGGGCGCGGCGGCAGCTATACCATTTTGCGCGAGGATGGCGGCGAGGAAGTCGCGATCGGCTTTTCGCTTTATGCCGATGCGATTGTCGATGCGGGCATCGCGCCGGCCGAGCGACGGCGGCTGTTCGTGCCGCTGGGGAGCGACCCCGCGCTCGCGGCCGCCCGGCGTGCCGAGGGTTGGGTGACCGTCGCCGCGCTCGACGCCGAGGACAGTGCCAGCGCGCAGCTTTGCACCCATGTCCTGGTGGGCGGCGAGGTTAAGCCCATCTAATCCGTCATCCCGGCGAAGGCTGGAATCGTCATGACTGCTATTATGGCCAGCGATCCCAGCTTTCGCTGGGATGACGTTAAGGGCCAGGCTTTCACTGGTTGACCCTCTCCCCACTCCCCGCTACCCGACCCGCCGAACGTTACCCACCCCACGTGCCGAGTCCTGTCGAAGGCCGCGCGGGTCCCTTCCGGCAGGGGGAAACGTGTATCCATGGCCAATGTAGCAGTGATCGGCGCCCAATGGGGCGATGAGGGCAAGGGCAAGATCGTCGATTGGCTCGCCGAGCGGGCGGATATGGTGGTGCGCTTCCAGGGCGGGCATAATGCCGGGCACACGCTGGTCATCGGCAACACCGTCTATAAGCTGTCGCTGCTGCCATCGGGAATCGTGCGGGGCACGCCGAGCGTGATCGGCAATGGCGTGGTGCTCGATCCCTGGGCGCTGAAGGCCGAGGTCGAGAAGCTGGCGGCACAGGGCGTAGCGATCAGCCCCGAGACGTTGCGCATCGCCGACAATTGCCCGCTGATCCTGCCATTTCACCGCGATCTCGACGCGCTGCGCGAGGATGCGAGCGGGGCGGGCAAGATCGGCACGACGCGGCGCGGCATTGGCCCCGCTTACGAAGACAAGGTTGGCCGCCGCGCGATCCGGGTGTGCGATCTGGCGCATCTCGACGACCTCGGCCCGCAGCTCGACCGGCTGACCGCGCATCACGATGCGCTGCGCGCCGGCTTTGGCCAGCCGCCGATCGATCGCGCGGCGCTGCTTGCCGAGTTGCGCGATATCGCCGATTTCGTGCTGCAATTCGCCCGCCCGGTGTGGCGCGACCTGAACGAAGCGCGCGCGCGCGGGCGGCGCATTCTGTTCGAAGGCGCGCAGGGCGTGCTGCTCGATATCGACCACGGCACTTACCCGTTCGTCACTTCGTCGAACACTGTGGCGGGTACGGCAGCGAGCGGATCGGGGCTGGGCCCGTCAGGCGTCGGCTTCGTGCTCGGGATCGCTAAGGCCTACACCACCCGCGTCGGCTCCGGCCCCTTCCCGACCGAGCTTGACGACGCGATAGGCGAGCGGATCGGCGAGCGCGGCCATGAATTCGGCACCGTTACGGGGCGCAAGCGGCGCTGCGGCTGGTTCGATGCGGTGCTGGTGCGGCAATCGGCGGCCGTCGGTGGCATCACCGGCATCGCGCTCACCAAGATCGACGTGCTCGACGGGTTCGACACGGTGCGGATTTGCACCGGCTATCGACTGCGTGGGCAAGTGATCGATTATTTTCCGGCCCATGCCGCCGATCAGGCGGCGGTCGAGCCGGTTTACGAGGACTTGCCTGGCTGGACCGAATCGACCGCCGGCGCGCGCAGCTGGGCCGATCTGCCGGCCCCTGCGATCAAATATATCAAGCGGATTGAGGAACTGATCCGCTGCCCGGTGGCCCTGGTCTCAACCAGCCCGGAGCGCGAAGACACCATCCTGGTCCGCGATCCGTTTGCAGATTGAATTATGTAAATTTAGAATTATTTGTTTTTACATATTCGAATACGGTCAAATATTTATTATCTACCTATCGCGCCAAAAGACACATAATAAAGAAGCAATCCGAAATGCTCCTTTTGATATTTTAACTTTCAAGTCTTTAGGAAACTACTTGACGCTGTTTGCGGCGAGAGTTTCCGAATATTTATATAATTTACGCTTATTGTCTTCATGTGTGTTCACACAATAGACTTAAATTCGACCCTCCAAGCCCTGATTTCCATCAAATACTCCTAGATTATAACGCTCAACCTTTCGACCGTTACCAAACCATTGATCATATTATAATATCTGACAATAATAGAACGCGAAAATGATAGTTTCACTGTGCATTGGTTTCGTTTGGCGACGCCTGGTCGTATAAGTACCCAAGACAGTTTATTTTATAGGCTGTGTTGGTAGCTTACAAGCGAGGTAGTTATGGAGTTACCGGACGAATTTAGCCATATAATCCCTATTGTGATTTTGTGCGGATGGGTCACATCGTCCGTTATCATGGCATTTGCAGCACCAATTCGTGCTTATTATTACGGTAAAGCTGAATTGCTGAGAGCTCAAAGAATTGACTTTACCCCGTTCAACAACGATAATCTTGTTTGACGCGCTGTTAATATCACAAAGCTTCGCTTACAGGAGAGAGTAACGCCGGGCGCTCGAAAGTCACAAAAATAGCGCTTTCGACATTGAGTTCGAGAATGCAAATTGATGTTGTGCCTAGCTATTCTACTTGATTTCAGCCCACCTGGCCGCGATGGCGCAATTTGTGATCGGCCAGCACGATCGCGACCATCGCCTCGACCACCGGCGCGCCGCGGATGCCGACGCACGGATCGTGCCGCCCCTTGGTGACGATGTCGGTCGCCTCGCCGTCGCGGGTGATCGTCTCAACGGGGGTCAGGATCGAGCTGGTCGGCTTGAACGCGACGCGCAGCGCGATCGGCTGGCCGGTCGAAATGCCCCCGGCGATTCCGCCGGCGTGGTTGGCGAGGAAGATCGGACCGTCATTGCCCGGGCGCATCCGGTCGGCATTTTCCTCGCCCGACAGAGCGGCGGCGGCAAAGCCGTCGCCAATCTCGACGCCCTTGACCGCGTTGATGCCCATGCAAGCGGCGGCCAGATCGGCATCGAGCTTGGCGTAGATCGGCGCCCCCCAGCCAGCGGGCACCCCCGTCGCGCTGCACGCGATCACCGCGCCGAGCGACGAGCCGGCCTTGCGCGCCGCATCGATCTTGGCTTCCCAGCGTCCTGCGGCGGCGGCATCGGGGCAAAAGAACGGGTTGCGATCGATTTCGGCAGCGTCGAAATTAGCAGGGTCGATCGCATCCCCACCGACCGCCTCGACCCACGCGGTGATCGTCACTTCGGGAATCACCAGACGCGCCACCGCGCCCGCCGCCACCCGCATCGCCGTTTCCCGCGCCGACGATCGCCCGCCGCCGCGATAATCGCGAAAGCCGTATTTGGCATCATATGCGTAATCGGCATGGCCCGGGCGATAGGCCTGGGCGACGTCGGAATAATCCTTTGATCGCTGGTCGACATTGTCGATCATCAGACTGATCGGCGTGCCTGTCGTCCGCCCCTCGAACACGCCGGAGAGGATGCGGACCGCGTCCGGCTCCTGCCGCTGCGTCGTGAAGCGGGACTGGCCGGGGCGACGCTTGTCGAGATAGGGCTGGATATCAGCCTCTGAGAGCGCGATTCCCGGCGGGCAGCCATCGACCACCGCACCGATCGCCGGCCCGTGGCTCTCGCCCCAGGTCGTTACGCGGAACAAATGGCCGAAGCTGTTGTGGCTCATGCTCCCACCCGTCCAAACGCCGGCGCATGGTGCGCCACCCCCGCATCGGGCACGCTCAGCGTATCGCACAGCCAAAGCGCCATGAACGCATCGCCGGCATAAGGCGAGGCAAAAGGTCGAGCGAGCTGAGCCGAATAGCCGAAACGCTCATAATAATCTGCGTCGCCGAGAACGAAAGCGAGGCGCGCTGGCGTTTCGGCCAACACGGCGTGCGCATGGTCGACCAGCGCCGAGCCGATGCCGTGCCTTTGGTGAGCCGGCGACACCGACAACGGCGCCAGCGCTAGCGCCTCGATCGGTACACCATCAGCAACGACGTCCATCCGGCTGAACAAGATGTGGCCGATAATTTCGCCATCTGCTTCTGCAACCAGCTCGAGCACGGCATGGCCATCGTCATGGAGTGCGCCAACCAGATCGGCCTCGCCATTATGGCCGTAAGGCGTCGCGGCGAATGCCCGCGCGACCAGCTTGCTGATCGATGCCTGATCCTCTGCTCGCGCCAACCGGATGGCGGCAGCGCTCATGCCAGCGTAATATCCGGCGCGTCTTCGGCTTTCATGCCGATGACGTGGTAGCCGGCATCGACATGGTGCGTCTCACCCGTCACGCCTGCGGACAGGTCGGACAGCAGATACACCCCTGCACCGCCGACATCCTCGATCGTCACATTGCGCTTCAGCGGTGAGTTATACTCGTTCCACTTCAGGATCAGGCGGAAATCACCGATGCCGCTGGCCGCCAGCGTTTTGATCGGCCCGGCGGAAATGGCATTCACGCGGATATTGTCGCGGCCCAGGTCCATCGCGAGATACTGGACGCTCGTCTCCAGCGCTGACTTGGCCACGCCCATCACATTGTAATGCGGCACCACCTTCTCGGCGCCATAATAGCTCAAGGTCAGCAGCGAGCCGCCATCGGGCATCAGCTCGCGCGCGCGCTTGGCAACGGCGGTGAAGCTGTAGACCGAGATGTTCATCGTATGGAGGAAATTGTCGAGGCTGGTGTCATAATAGCGGCCGCGCAGCTCGTTCTTGTCGGAAAAGCCGATTGCGTGAACGACGAAATCGAGCTTGCCCCAGCGCGTCCGCAAACTATCGAACAGCGCGTCGAGCGAGGCCATGTCCGCCACGTCGCAATCGAACAAATTCTGCGAGCCCAGGCTCTCAGCGAGCGGCCGCACGCGCTTTTCGATCGCCTCGCCCTGATAGGAAAAGGCCAATTCGGCACCGTGCTCGGCGAGCTTTTTGGCGATGCCCCAGGCCAGCGACCGATCATTGGCGAGGCCCATGATGAGCCCGCGCTTTCCCGCCATCAATTCCGTCACGCTGCCGTTCCCCATTAATTCAGCTCTGCGCCGTTGGCGCTCTCTACTCCCGGTCGGTCGGCTTCCGCCAGTGCCGCGTTGATATGCGCACCGACAACGATGCCAAGCCCGATTAAAAAGAAGTAGATGAGCGCAATCATCACGCCGGCCAGGCTGCCATAAGTCAGGTCGTAATGCGTCAGGCTGGTGATCACTGCCGGCAGATAAGCCGTGACGGTCTGCCACCAGAGCGCGGTAAAGGCGGCGCCGGGCCATTTCGCGCAGCCGGGCCCACGATAGCGCTTGGGCGTCAGCGACACGAACAGGCCGTACAGCGCGACGAAGACGATCACCAATTGTACCAACTGAGTGAGGTGGATGATCGTGGTGGCGCTTCGCGCGAACGGCATGACGTCGGTGATGAACTGCCCTGCAGCAGCCAGCGACACCTGCAGGCTGAACGCGATCATCACCAATAGCAGCGATCCCAGAATGAGCGCAATCGAGCCCAGCCGATAATGCCAGAAGGGCCGCTGCGATTTCACGCCATAAGCGCGCCGCACGATGTCACGGATCGTCTCGACATAGCTCGCCGTCGTCCACAGCCCGACCAGCGCGCCGAACCAGAGCAGCGACCCCGATCGCGCCGCCAGCACATCGGTTATCGGGGTCTGCAGTAATGTTGCGACGCTCGGCGGCACGGCGGCGAGGAAATCGTTGACCGCGCTCAATCCGGCATCGGTCCGCCCGATCAGCCGCGCAATCGCGGCCGCCACGATGAAGAACGGAAACAACGTCAGCAGCGAGAGATAAGCCAGGTTGCCGGCATGGACGAACCCATCACTGACCACGCCGACCACTACCCGCCGCATGAATTCATGCGCGAAGCTACCCGGTGCCATGAACGCGAGCCGCCGGTCGAGGCGGGGGGTGTCGACCCGCCGACGTGCTTCCGGCGATACGGGGGAATAATCCTGCACCTAAGCTCGCTTACATGCCCAGCTTGTCGCGCGGGCGCCACTTGTCGCGGTTGGGCCAGTTCTGGACGAACTCGACGAGCGCGTCGTCATCGACCGGCAAATCGACCAACAGCGTGACGAGCTGATCACCGCGACCGCCGACTTTCTTGTGGAAGCCCTTGCCTTTCAGGCGCAGCACCTTGCCCGAATTGGCGCCCTTGGGCACCGTCAGCATGACCGCGCTTTCAACGGTCGGCACGCGCACCTGGCTGCCAAGCACGGCTTCAGCGAGCGTGATCGGCAGATCGAGGCGGACATCGTCGCCGTCGCGGGTGAAATAGCGATGCGCGCCGATGCTGAGCGTCACGATCGCATCGCCAGGCCCGCCGGGGCCGGGCTCGCCCTTGCCCGCCAGCCGGATCTGGGTGCCGTCCTCAAAGCCGGCGGGCAGCTTCAATTCGATATCCTTGCCATCCGCCAGCGTCACGCGTTGCGGCTTGAGCGCCGCCGCTTCGGTGAACGGCACGGTCAGCGTGTACGCGACATTGGCGCCCTTGGGCGGCGGCTGGCGGCCGAACCCGCTCGCAAAACCGCCCCCGCCCCCGCCCCGACGGCCGCCGAACAGCCCCTCGAACAAGTCGCCGAGATCAGGCCCGCCACCCCCGCCAAAGTCGAAATCCGCGGTGCCGGGTCGAAACGTGCCGCTGTCGCCAGCCTGCCGTCCAAAGCCGAACGGCATCGTCGGGTTGCCGTCGCCGTCAATCTCACCGCGATCGAAGCGGGCACGCTTGTCCTTGTCGGACAGGAAGTCATAGGCCTGCGTCACTTGCGAAAAGCGCTCGGCGGCCTTGGGATTGTTCTTGTTGGTATCGGGGTGCAGCTCCTTGGCGAGCTTGCGATACGCCTTTTTGATGTCGGCTTCGCTCGCGCTGCGGGCCACGCCCAGTGTCGTGTAGGGATCGGCCATTCGAACCTCTGAAAACTCCTTGGGCTCTATGTGGGGGATTGCGCCGAAGAGCGCAAACGCTGCCTGTCTTGAATCCTCCCCCATCAGGGGGAGGTGGCGCCGAAGGCGTCGGAGGGGGTGGACACCCAACCGAGCGCGGGATTCCACCCCCTCCGTCATGCTACGCATGCCACCTCCCCCTGGCGGGGGAGGATCATGTGGCGCTAACCTCCTCAACTGGCATGACATCCACCGCGACGTCCAACTTCTGCATCCCCGAGCCCAGCACGATGCCGTCGATCGGCGCGATTTCGGCATAATCGCGGCCGACCGCCATGACGATATGGTCGCCCGCCATCCAGATGCCGTTGGTCGGATCGACGCCGATCCAGCCGCGCGCTTCGCCGCACCAGATCAGCACCCAGGCATGCGTCGCATCTGCGCCCATCAGCTTTTCCTGCCCCGGCGGCGGAATGGTGCGGATATAGCCCGAGGCATAAGCGGCGGGCAGCCCGGCGGCGCGCAAGCCGGTGATCATGATCTGCGCGAAATCCTGGCAGACGCCGCCACGCTTCATGAACGCCTCATGCGGCGGGGTGTCGACCAGCGTGGCGGTGGGGTCGAAAGCAAATTCGGTCTGGATGCGCCGGGCAAGCGCGATGCCGGCTTCGGTCACCGATCGATCGGGCGCCAATTCCGCCGCGCACCAGGCCGCGATATCGGCATCGAGCGGAATCAGCGGTGAGGGGTAGAGATAGCCCGCCGGCCCCAGCGGCGACAGATCGCGGCTGGCGCGCGCGGCGGCGGCAACCTCGGCGATCGTCGGGTCGTCGGGCGCCGGCACCGGCACCAGCCGGTCGACCATGACGCGCGACACGCTCTCGATCGCGAGTTCGACGACGGGGTCCTCGATGATCAGCCGCGCGACATTAGCCAGGCCGTGGCTGGCGCGGACCGGCATCGTCCGGCCCGAGGGCGCGATCGTCAGCCGGTGGCTTTCCAGCGTCTGCCCCGGCCAGTCGATCGGCTTCAGCCGCAGATTGCAGCGCGCGAACTCGACCGGGTTGCCATAGTGAAAACGCGTCAGATGGCGGATGTCGTACTGCATATCAGGCCAGCGTCAGACCGCTGGCGCGCAGCGGCGCGGCGCCATGGAGAAAATAGCGGCGCGAAATCTGCTCGCTCAGCGCCTGCAGCCGGAGCTCGATCTCGCGCAGCTTGGCGTCGGTCAGCATTTGCGCGGTCGTCGTGGTAATCAACGCGGCAAGTCCCGCCGCTTCGGCCTGTTGCGGCTCGGCCATGCCGTCATCGTCGAGCACCGGCAGTGCGCGGAGATGCTCGACGATCCGCTCCGCCTGGAACGCGACCGAGCGCGGATTGCCCGGGTCGAGCGCGACGAGATCGACCACCGCAAGCCGCGCGATGCCGGTGAGGTAGCGCTGGCGATAGCTGATCTGGCTGTCGCACAAGTCGAGCAGGGTCGAAAGATCGTCCGACGTTGCCTCCGCCATACCGAACGCGCGCACCGCCCGGGCGATCGCGCTCGCGCGTTCGAGGCGCCGGCCCATGTCAAGGAATCGCCAGGCAGCGGTGCGGCTCATATGCTCGGCGGTCAGGCCAGCGAGCGCGGCATAACGGCGCTGGAGCGACCCCGCGCGATCAAGGATGCCGCCCGTCGTCGGGAACGGCGCGTCGAGCAGTCGCATCATGTCGCCCGACAACCGGTCGCGCGATCCCGCGCCGATCGCCCGCGCGATGCGGTTGATGGCGCGGACGCTGAACCAGCCGTCGGCCTCGCCCTCCATCGCCGCGCGGGCAAAAGCGATGAGGTCGCTTCGCTTGAGCGACGGCGGATGCGGCGCCGCGCCCGCGTTGGTGACGATGCCGATCAGCCGCCCCAGCGTTTCCGGCCCCAGCGCAGCGCCGGCATCCATGTCGATCGAATTGCCGAGCATCAGCCGCAGCACGCCGAGCAGCGCCTCGCCGCGCTCGAGGTAGCGGCCGAGCCAGAAGAAATTGTCGGCGACGCGGCTCGGCAGGGTGCCGGGGTTGCGGCGGATATGCGTCGAGCCGGGGTCGACGAGCATCGAGGTGCTGGCAACCGGCGTCGCACCATGCACCGCGACGTCCGCCGACCAGCTGCCTTCGCCCATCACCGTCGCGCGGACATCGGCATGCTCGCCGATGCGGGCGAAACCGCCGGGCATTACCGTCCATGCACCTTTCGCATCGCGCGCCGCGAACACGCGCAGCGTGAAGGGCCGCGCAATCAATCGGTCTTCGGTCACCACCGGCATGGTTGAGAGGTGGACGATCTCCTGTCCGACATAATCCTGCGGCCGCCGCGCCATGTCAGCCAGCAACCGCGCCCGCGCCTCGCCAGTGATGTCAGCGCCGGGCAAGGCGCGGTCGGTGCCGAGACCGAGCGGCGCGGCGTTGAAGGCGGGGCCGATGAGCAGATGATCGAGGTTGCGCTGCACCCCCTCGCATTCCGCCGGCTGGCCGCACCACCATGTCGCGATGTTGGGGATTTTGAGCGGCGCGCCGGTGAGCCGGGTCGAGAGGCGCGGCATGAACGCGCTGAACGCCGGCGCCTCCAGCACCGCTGCACCGGGCGAATTGGCGATGACGACATTGCCCGCCGCCCAGGCATCGACCAGGCCGGGTACGCCGATCGTCGAGTGCACATCGAACGCCAGCGGATCGAGCAGGCTGGGATCAACCCGCCGCCACAGCGCATCGACGCGCTTCAGCCCCGCAATGGTGCGAACGTAGAGCCGGTCCTCGATCACCGCGAGATCGCCGCCCTCGACGAGCAGCAGCCCGAGATAGCGCGCGAGATGGGCTTGCTCGGCATAGCTCTGATTGTAGCGACCGGGAGTGAGCAGCCCCATGCGCGGCTCGCTGCGGGTGCACGCCGCCGCAAGTCCCTCGCGAAACGCGGCGAAGAACGGCGCCTGACGCTGGATGTTGAGGCGCGCTTGCAGGCCACCCACCGTGCGCGACATCGCCAGCCGGTTTTCGAGCGCATAGCCCGCACCCGCCGGCGCGCGTAGATGATCGCCGAGCACGCGCCACTCGCCATCAGGCCCGCGCGCCAGATCGATCGCGATGAAATTGAGGTGGTGACCGCCCGGCGGGGACTGCCCGACGAGCGCGCGCAGATAATAGGGACTGCCGTTGACCAGCGCCGCGGGCAGATGCCCCGAGCTCACCAGCCGGCCCGGCCCGTAGAGATCGGCAACCACCGCCTCCATCAGCTCGGCACGCTGGACGACGCCCTCGGCAAGCCCCATCCATTCGTGCTCGCCGATCAGCAGCGGCACCGGCGAGACCGGCCAGGGCCGCTCCTCCTGTTCGCCGATGATGCGAAAACCCGTGCCGATATCCTCGGCCTGGCGCTGCACCCGCTCGCGCGCATGGCCAAGTTCATCACCAAACGCGCCCGCCAGTTCCTCGAGCAGCTTGGACCAGCACGCCTCGCCCGATTTCATCACGTCGCCGAGCGGCGCCGCGCGGCAATACTCCGCCAGCCATCGCGCTGCCATCGTCGCGGGATCGAGCAGCGAGTGTTGCTGCGTCGCACTGGCCATCAGCGTGGCCCGGCGTGGAAAGACCGATCGATCACCTGAGCCCCTTGCTGCCTTGCGGTATACGTCACCATAATCGCTGCTGCTGTGCAATAACGACTATCCGGCGCGGGGTACGAAGAAGGGGTGACGCCGCCCGCGAGCGCCGGTAAAGCGCGCGCCATGGCCGATCCCACCCCTGCTGACGCGTTGTTTGAAGCGACCGACCCCATCGCGCTGTTCGAGGCGTGGTTCGCCGAAGCGCAAGCCCACGAACTAAACGATCCGAACGCCATGGCGCTGGCGACGGCGGACGCCGAGGGCCGGCTGGGCTTAAGGATGGTGCTGCTCAAAGGCCATGGGCCGGACGGGTTCATTTTTTACACCAACCAGGAGAGCCGCAAGGCCGGCGACTTAACCGCCAATCCCCGGGCAGCCTTGTTGTTCCACTGGAAGTCGCTGCGCCGCCAGGTGCGCGTCGAAGGGCCCGTATCGACAGTGAGCGATGCGGAAGCCGATGCGTATTTCGCGACCCGCAGCCGTAATTCGCAGCTCGGCGCCTGGGCGTCTGACCAGTCGCGGCCGCTACCCGACCGCGCGACCTTCGAAGCTCGCTTTGCCGCGATGCAGGCGCGCTTCGAGGGGGCCGACGTGCCGCGCCCGCCACACTGGTCAGGCTATCGCGTCGCGCCCGAGCGGATCGAATTCTGGCTCGATCGCGATTTCCGCCTGCACGATCGCCGCGTCTTCACGCGCTCTGCCACTGGCTGGGACACGGGGCTGCTTTACCCATGAGCGGCGCTCACAATCATCACGACGCGCGCGCTGCCCATGCCGAGTCGATGGGCCAGCTGACGCGCGGCGCCGCCATGGCGAGCGTCGCCACCGCCAGCGTGCTGATGTTCATCAAAGGCTATGCCGCCTGGTACACCGGTTCGATCGCGATGCTGGGCTCGCTTGCTGATACCGGCCTTGACCTTGTCGCGTCGCTGATGACGTTGTTCGGCGTCTATCTGGCCGCGCAGCCGGCGGACGAAACGCATCGCTTCGGCCATGGCAAGGCAGAGGCGCTGGTCGCGCTGTTCCAGGTCGCGGTCATCGCAGCCTCGGCGCTGGCGATCGGGGTGCGCGCGGTCGACCGGCTGATGCACCATAGCGCCACGGTCGATGCTGAGCTCGGCATTGGCGCTTCGTTCATCGCCGTGCTGATGACCGGTGCACTCGTCACTTATCAGCGCAGCGTGGTGAAGCGCACCGGATCGGTCGCGATCAGCACCGATCATCTCCACTACCAGTCGGACCTGCTGCTCAACATCGCCGTGATCGTCGCGCTGGCGCTGGAGGCGTATCTCGATGTGCGCGGCGCTGATGCGCTGTTCGGCATCGGCATTGCGCTATGGCTGCTCTGGGGTGCGCTGCGCTCCTCGACCGAGGCGATCGACCAGTTGATGGACCGCGAGTGGCCAGACGAAAAGCGCCGACGGTTCGTCGAGATCGCCAGCGAGTTTCCCGAACTGAAGAGCCTGCACGACTTGCGCACGCGCAGCAGCGGATCGATGGATTTCGTGCAGTTCCATATCGAGGTCGACGGTCGCATGACGATCGCCGAAGCGCATGACATTACCGAAGCCGTCGAACAGCGGCTGGCCGAGGCCTTTCCGGGCACCGAAATCCTGATCCATATCGATCCGGAAGGCCAGGTCGATCAGCCGGGCAACGCCCTGGTCGAGGAAGACCTGATCGCCAAGCTGAAGGAAGAAGAGCCGAAATGACGCGCCTGCCCGTCGCCCAAATCGATGCCTTTGCCGACCGGCCGTTCACGGGCAATCCGGCAGCGGTGATGCCGCTCAGCGACTGGCTCGATGACGCTGTGTTGCAGGCGATCGCCGAGGAGAACAACCTCGCCGAGACCGCGTTCTTCATCCCCGACGCGAGCGGCGCGGCGGATTTCGAATTGCGCTGGTTCACGCCCGCAGTCGAAGTCGCGCTGTGCGGCCATGCGACCTTGGCGAGCGGTCATTTCATCCTGACGTCGGACCCGGATCGCGAGGCGGTGACCTTCCGCACGCGCAAGGCCGGCATCCTCCGCGTCGAGCGGGCGGCCGGTGGCCAATATCACATGGCACTCCCCGCTTATCCAGCGGCGCCGAAGCCGCTGCCGGCAATCATCGCCGGGCTCGGCGTCGATCCGGCGAAGGTGCAGGCGACTTTGTGGCACCCCAATCACTATGGCTTGGTCGTGCTGGAAAGCGCCGCCGACATCCACGCGCTTGCCCCCGATTTCCGCAAGCTTGCGGCTGAGGGCGACGTGCTCACCATCGCCACCGCGCCAGGCGAAGACACCGACGTGATCAGCCGTGTCTTCGCACCGGGAGCTGGCATCGACGAGGACCCGGTCACGGGCTCTGCTCATTCGGTGTTGACTCCCTATTGGGCAGATCGGCTGGGCCGCGCGCATTTCACGGCGTATCAGGCCAGCAAGCGCGGTGGCCATGTCGGCTGCCGGCTCGACGGCGACCGGGCGATCCTGACCGGCAGCTGCGTGACGACAATGGAAGGCGTGCTCCTGATTTAGCATCACAGCCGCGACCGATTTGGGTAACCACGCTGCGCCTTCCAACAATCGATGCTGGTAATTTTATTACGACTATGTTAAATAGGCTCCCACGGGTGCTAGGTGAAGGCCCCGCCACGGAGATTTGGAACCGCGTATTTCCCCGGCTGTCGCATCGCTCCGGCTCGGTCGTGGCGGCGACATGACGACGGGGATCCCCTAGACTACGGAAAGGCTGAACAGAATGGCTGCCAAGGCGCTGTCCTTCGTTGTCGGTGATTATGTCGTATATCCCAAGCATGGCGTTGGCCGGGTGATCGAACTGCAGAAGCAGGAAATCGCCGGCATGCAGCTGGAGCTTTACGTGCTCCGCTTCGAGAAAGAGAAAATGACGCTGCGGGTGCCGACCAACAAGGCGGAAAGCGTCGGCATGCGCAAGCTGTCCAGTGACAAGACGCTGAAGGAAGCGCTCGATACGCTGAAGGGCAAGCCCAAGGTCAAGCGCACCATGTGGTCGCGCCGCGCGCAGGAATATGAAGCGAAGATCAACTCAGGCGACCTCGTCTCGATCGCCGAGGTAGTCCGTGATCTGTTCCGCGCCGAGGACCAGCCCGAGCAGAGCTATTCGGAGCGGCAGATTTTCGAAGCGGCAACCAGCCGCCTCGCGCGCGAGCTCGCCGCGATGGAAGAAACCGACGAGCGCAAGGCGCAGGAGAAGATCCTCGACATCCTGCGCGCTGCGGCCGCGATCTACAACAAGGACAAGGTGCCGGCCTGACGGGCATTCGTCTGCCAGGCCGCTGACCTCAAAACCGGGCGGTCCCATGTTGGGGCCGCCCTTTTTTCTGTCGCGCTCATCCTCTTGCGAGGAGTCTCTTGGTGTGTTATGTAATCAATACACATGGGAGGTTTTTTTTTGATGCGTGGAATAATCATTCTGGCGGCGCTGCCACTAGCAGCGTGCTCGGTCGCCTTGGGCGATTCGGGCGTGAAGGGCACCGGCAGCGGCACCGCGCGCGATTTCGCCGTCAGTGACTTCAATCAAGTCGCGCTGACCGGATCAGACAATGTGCGTGTCCGCGTCGGTCCGCAATTCGCCGTCCACGCCGAGGGACCTGCCGAGGTGCTCGACCGCCTCCGCATCGAGCGCGATGGCGATACGCTCAGCATCGGGCGCAAATCGACGATGGGCTTCGAATGGTCGACCCGCGATGCGACGATCACCGTCACCATGCCGGCGATCCATGGCGCCTCGGTCACCGGATCAGGCGACATGGCGGTCGAGCGCGTCACGGGCGACAGCTTCAAGGGCTCGGCGACCGGATCGGGCAACCTAAACGTCGCCGCGCTCGACGTGAAGCATGGCGAATTCTCGATCACCGGATCGGGGGACATTGACGCCAAGGGCAAGGCCGCGCAGCTGGCAATGTCGGTCACCGGCTCAGGCAGCTTGCGCTTGAAGGGCGTCGAGGCTCAAGGAGCCAATGTGTCGGTGATGGGATCAGGCGATGCGACTGCGACAGTCAACGGCGCCGCCTCGGTGAATGTCATGGGATCGGGCGATGTCGACCTTGGCCCCAACGCGCATTGTTCGACCAGCAAGCTCGGCTCGGGTGACGTGACCTGCGGGCATTGATCTGGCCGGTCTTGCGCCGCCAAGCGAAAGCGGCGATGCCTTAGGAATGATCCGCACCGGCATCGCCATCGCACTTATCGGCTCGCTTGTGCTGCTTGGCGGCAGTGCCACCGCTCAGTCGCGCCCCAGCCACGTCTACCCGTTGACCAGCTTTGAGCGGGTGCGGGTCGAGGGGCCGTTCGAGGTAAAGCTCACCGCCGGCGCCTCCCCTGCAGGCAAGGCGGAAGGCGATCCGCGCGCGCTCGACAGCGTGGTCCTGCGTCTCGACGGCACGACGCTGACCGTGCGCCGCGCGCCGACCGAGAATGGCGCGGTTGATCGGTCGCAAGGTCGGCCGCTGTTGATCACGCTCGCCACGCCGGTGCTGCGCGGCGCCAACGTTACCGGCGGCGGCCGGCTGACGATTACCGGCGCCAAGGGCCAGCGGATCGACTTTGCGGTCACCGGCTCCGGCACGCTCCAGGCAAGCGCGCTTAACGCCGATGAGCTCAACGCCACGATCATCGGCGCCGGTACGATGACGCTCGCCGGCCACGCCCAGCGCGCTCGGCTTGACGCGAACGGTGTCGGCAATGTCGAGGCGAGCGGGCTGGATGTCGGCGACTTGACCGTGCGGCTCGATGGGCCGGGCGATATACGCGCGGCAGCGAAGTTCAGCGCCAGCGTTACCAATACAGGCCTCGGCAGCGTTGAAATCACTGGGAACGCACCTTGCACGATCAGCGCACCCGGCGGCGGCGCGGTGACGTGCGGCGGCGGCAACAAGCGCTAGAGAAGCGCCAGCGCCGCCAACTCGCCGATCAGTTCGGGCGGCAGGGCGGCCATATCCGCTGAGCCCTCCGCGCCCAGATCGAGCGGCGCATCCTTTGCCTCGAGATAGCGCCAACCCTGATGCGCGCGGCGCGGCACCGGCTGCAGGCGTATTGCCTCGGGCCGGATGAGAATCGCGGTTCGCCCGCCTTCGGCTTCGCCAAAGCCCAGGATCGGCGACCGCGCGACAAGCTGGTGCTTGATAATCCAGTAGAGCGACCCTTGGCCGGCGATCTCCTCATGCCGCTTGGGCAGATAGCGCGTCGTCAACGCGACAGGCCCCGCCGCCGCGCGTGCCGCCAGCCGCTCGGCCAGATGCTCCACGCTCGCCGCGCCGAACGCAACTTTGGTCAGATGCAGCGCCATGGCGTCAACTGTGCAGCTGGAACAGCGCCGCCAGCCCGAGAAAGAAGAAGAAGCCGAACGTGTCGGTCATCGTCGTCACGAACACGGTCGAGGTTACCGCGGGATCGATCTTCAGCCGTTCAAGCCCGAGCGGGATCAACACCCCCGACAAGCCGGCATTCAGGCTGTTGAGGATCATCGCCAGCAGCAGCACGAAACTCAGCCACCAGTCATGATAAACCAGCTGACAGCCGATCGCCATCAACACGCCGAGGCCCAAGCCATTGGCGCTGGCGATCCACCATTCGCGCGCGATCATTCGCCAGGTATTGGAACTGGTCAGCTGGTTGGTCGCGAGCGCGCGCACCGTCACCGCCATTGTCTGCGTCGCCGCATTGCCGCCCATGCCGGTCACGATCGGCATCAGCACGGCGAGCGTCACCAGCCGCGAGATCGTGTCCTGGAACGCCGCCACCACTGCCGACGCCAGGATCGCGGTGCCCAGATTGACGAACAGCCACCACATCCGGGTGCGTATTGTGAGCACGATCGGCTCGTTGATGTCGCCATCGCCCGCGCCCGACATCCGCAAGATGTCTTCGCTGGCTTCCTGCTGGATGATGTGGACGATGTCGTCGACCGTGATCATACCGACCAGCCGACCGCTGCCATCGACCACGGCGGCCGAGATCAGCGCATATTTCTGGAAGCGCAGCGCGACTTCCTCCTGGTCCATATCGACCGGGATCAGCGTCTGCTCGCGCGCCATGACATCGCCCATCGCGACCGAGCGCGGCGTCCGCATGATCCAGGAAAGCTGGCAGGTGCCGATCGGCTTGTGCGCAGGATCGACGACGAAGATTTCCCAGAAATCGGTGGTGAGATCGTCGTTGGAGCGCAGGTAGGTGAGCACGTCGCCAACGGTCCAATGCTCGGGCACTGCGATCAGCTCGCGCTGCATCAGGCGGCCAGCGGACTCCTCCGGGTAGGAAAGCGCTTCCTCGATCGCGGCGCGATCGTCGGGCTCCATCGCGCGCAGAACTTCGCGCTGGTCCTCAACGTCCATGTCCTCGAGGATCGCGACGGCATCGTCGGTATCGAGTTCGGACGCGATATCGGCGACTTCATGCGGCTCGAGCGCGTCAATCAGGTCGTCGCGGACATAATCGTTGAGCTCGGCGAACACATCGGCGTCGACGAGGTCGCGGATCGCGGCGGCGAGCGCGGCGCGATCATCCTGCGGCGCGAGTTCGAACAGGTCGGCGATGTCGGCAGGGTGGAGCGGCTCGACCAGAGCGCGCGCCGCTTCATTATCACCCGCCTCGACCGCATCGAGCACGGCGCGCACGAATTCGGGCTTCAGCCGGTCGTCTTCGTCGAGTTGAGGTTCGACCGCGATCGGTTCGTCATGACTGGTGTCGGCGGCAACAGCGGTCAGATCGGTTTCGCTCATCTCGATCTCCCTGGCTGGCGGCATCACCGCATGAAAGGCCGGTCTCCGGCGCCCCTTGAGCGAGGCGTGGCTTCAGCCTCTAGGGGGGCATATCCGGCGCGGCAAGCGCCGAGATTGCCTGAGCGCGGTACAGCGGCTAGGGCGCGACCATTCTCCCCTCACCCGACCATAAGGATTTGCCATGGCCGACCAATTTTCGACCCTGACCCTCACGCTTGAAAGCGGCGACGTGACGATCCAGCTTCGCCCCGATCTTGCCCCCGGCCATGTCGAGCGGATCGGCACCCTGGCGAACGAGGGCTTTTATGATGGCGTCGTCTTCCACCGCGTCATCCCCGGCTTCATGGCGCAGGGCGGCGACCCGACGGGTACCGGCACCGGCGGCAGCGACAAGCCCGACCTCAAGGCCGAATTCAGCCGCGAGCCGCATGTCCGCGGCGTGTGTTCGATGGCGCGCACCAACAACCCCAACAGCGCCAACAGCCAGTTCTTCATCGTGTTCGACGACGCGACCTTCCTCGATGGCCAGTACACCGTGTGGGGTGTGGTGACCGACGGCATGGAGCATATCGACGCGCTGCCCAAGGGCGAGCCGCCGCGCAATCCCGGCAAAATCCTGAAGGCGCGGGCCGCCTGAGCGGCGCTAACACTCAATCCTCCCCCGCCAGGGGGAGGTGGCAGGCAAAGCCTGACGGAGGGGAGGTCATCCACCTCAGCGTAGAAAAGTCCTCCCCCTCCGTCGCCTTCAGCGACACCTTCCCCTAGCAAGGGAGGATTTGGGGTAGAAAGCTGGGGCTATCATCCGTCGACCTACCCCAGCTTTCGCTGGGGTGACGATTACGATTTCCCCACCCCCAACGTTTCCACCAGCCAGTCGTGGAACAACCGCACCGGGCGCTGGGACAGCGCTCGGGGGCGGCACACGAACCAATAGCTGTAGGGGCTCTCCACCTCGATATCGCTGAACAGCCGCACGAGCCGGTCGTCATGCGCGTCTTCGAAATGGCTTTCATGCATGAACGCGACACCAAGGCCTTGCCCGACCGCTTCGAGCATCAGCGCGCCCGAATCGAAATGGTCGATCGCCGCGGGTTCGAGTTCGGCGAACCCCGCCGCGATCTGCCATGACGTAAATGTGTCCGGCATATCGCGGTGGACGATGGCGGTGAGCGACGAGAGCTGATCAGGCTTGGTGATCGCGTTACGCCCTTCGGCCATACCGCGGTGACCGATCACATAGACGCGGTTGCGATCGAGCCGCCGCGCATAAAGCGCCGGATCGATCTCGCGGGCCAGCACGATCGCGGCATCGAGCCCATCGCCCAGTCGCATGATCGCCTGCCCCGCCGTATCGATATCGAGATGCAGCTCGGGGTATCGCGCGCGCAACTCGGCGAGATGCGGGAACAGCTTTTGCGAGGCGTAGAGCGGCAGCACGCCGAGCCGCAGCCGCAACACCTCAATGCCGCTGGTCATCGCCTCGATCGCGTCGGAGAGCGTATCGAGCGCCGGCGAAATCTGCGCCATCAGCCGCTCGCCATCGGCATTGAGCCGCATCGACTGGTGGCCACGATCGAACAGCGGCCGGTCGACGAAGCGCTCCAACGCCTGAATGCGCCGGCTGAGCGCCGGTGCCGATAAGGACAATTCCTGCGACGCGGCTTTGACCGATCCCGTCCGCGCTACTTGCACGAACGCTTCGATCGCGGTTAGCGGCGGCAATCTCCGCATGGCTTTCAGTCACCCCTCCCCCCGCACCCGCCTGGCAATCCCGGCTGTTGTGCGGTGCATCACTCTCGCGCCCGGCCATGGCCTCGGTCGGAACGCCGACTCCATAGTCTAAAGGCGGTACGCGTGCGTCAAGCGCAATTAGGCTTAGCCTTTTCGCACTTGCACAAAAACGTGCTGCGCTGCACATAGAGCGTGCCTTTCAGGCATCCTCTCCTAAAACTTCCAAGGCCGGTCGGGCTTCCGACCGGCCCTTTTTTTGTCCCGCGATGGTGCTCAGGCGACTCGTAACTTCGGTCGCCCGCGCCTATTTGCCGCCTTCGTCGTTATTGCCGGACGAAGGAAAGCCGATGGCCGACAGCGAAATCGAAGGGCGCAAGTTGCAAGTGGCCAATGCCCGGCCCGAGGATTCGGGGCGCGGCGTTGCGCATGTGCCGCGCGCGCTGATGTCGGCGTTAGGGCTCGTCGAAGGCGACGTGATCGAGATCGTCGGCAAGCGCGCCACGCCGGCACGCGCGGTGATGCCCTATGCCGATGACGAGGGGCTCGAGATAATCCGCATCGACGGCCTGCAGCGCGCCAATGCCGGCGCCGGATCGGGCGAGTTCGTCGAAGTGCGCAAGGCCGACTCGAAACCGGCGACGCGTGTCGTCTTCGCGCCCGCCCAGCAGAATCTGCGGCTACAGGGCTCGACCGCCGCGCTCCAGCGCACTTTCTTCGGCCGGCCACTGACCCAGGGCGATATCGTCGCGACCGCCGGCCAGCAGCGCGTCGACAACATGCCGCCGCAGCTCCGCCAGATGCTCAACGCGCCGGCCTATGCCCTCCAGGAAATCCGCCTCGCGGTGATCGCGACCGCGCCCAAGGGCATCGTTCACATCGACGAGAATACCGAAGTCGAGCTGCGCGCCGAATATGAAGAGCCGCGCGAGGCGCGCCGCGCTGACGTGACCTATGACGATATCGGCGGCATGGCGCCGACGATAGACCAGTTGCGCGAAATGGTCGAGTTGCCGCTCCGCTATCCCGAACTGTTCCAGCGGCTGGGCGTCGATCCGCCCAAGGGCGTGCTCCTCCATGGGCCGCCGGGCACCGGCAAGACGCGCCTTGCCCGCGCGGTCGCCAACGAATCGGACGCGCAGTTCTTCCTGATCAACGGGCCCGAGATCATGGGCTCGGCCTATGGCGAATCGGAAAAGCGGCTGCGCGAGGTGTTCGAGGAAGCCGCCAAGGCTGCGCCATCGATCGTCTTCATCGACGAGATCGATTCGATCGCTCCCAAGCGCGACCGGGCGCAAGGCGAGGCGGAGAAGCGTCTCGTCGCGCAATTGCTGACACTGATGGACGGCATCGAGCCGCGCGCCAATCTGGTCGTCATCGCCGCGACCAATCGCCCTGACGCGATCGACGAGGCGCTCCGCAGGCCCGGCCGATTCGATCGCGAGATCGTTGTCGGCGTGCCTGACGAGCGTGGGCGGCGGGAAATCCTGGGCATCCATACGCGCGGCATGCCGCTCGCCGACAATGTCGACCTGGGTGAGCTGGCGCGTACCACCTATGGCTTTGTCGGCGCCGACATCGCCGCGCTGACGCGTGAGGCAGCGATCGAAGCCGTCCGTCGGATCATGCCGCGCCTCAATCTTGAGGAAGGCACGATCCCGCAGGAGGTGCTTGACACGCTGTCGGTGACGCGCGAGGATTTCGTCGGCGCGCTGAAGCGCGTGCAGCCATCGGCGATGCGCGAAGTGATGGTGCAGGCGCCCAACGTCCGCTGGGAAGACGTCGGCGGCCAGGACGAGGCGCGCGAGCGGCTACGCGAAGGCATCGAATTGCCGTTGAAGGACCCCGATGCGTTTCGCCGCTTTGGCATCCGCCCTGCCAAGGGCTTTCTGCTCTATGGCCCGCCCGGCACGGGCAAGACGCTGATCGCCAAGGCCGTCGCGCGCGAGGCGCAGGCCAATTTCATCGCGACCAAATCGTCCGACCTGCTCAGCAAATGGTATGGCGAAAGCGAACAGCAGATCGCCCGGCTGTTCTCGCGCGCGCGGCAAGTGGCGCCCTGCGTGATCTTCATCGACGAGCTGGACAGTCTGGTGCCTGCGCGCGGCGGCGGGCTTGGCGAGCCGCAAGTCACCGAGCGTGTCGTCAACACCATCCTCGCCGAGATGGACGGGCTGGAGGAATTGCAGTCGGTCGTCGTCATCGGCGCGACTAACCGGCCCAATCTGATCGACCCCGCGCTGCTGCGCCCAGGCCGCTTCGACGAGCTTGTCTATGTCGCGGTTCCCGACGAGGCGGGGCGCGAGCGCATCCTGGCGATCCAGACCGCCAAGATGCCGCTGGCCGCCGATGTCGACCTTAGAGACCTCGCCAGCCGCACCGAGCGGTTCAGCGGCGCGGACCTGGAAGATCTGGTGCGGCGCGCTGGCCTCAACGCATTGCGCAATGGCGCGACGTTGGTCGCCATGGCGCATTTCGAGGCGGGGCTGCAGGACGCGCGCGCCTCGGTCACGCCCGAGATGGAAGCCGAATATGAGCAGATGGCGGCGCGGCTGAAGCAGCAGGCCGCCTCGCTGCAGCCGATCGGCTTCACGCTGCCGGTTCCGCCTCCACGCCAGGTGCCGATAGAGTGAACCAGGCATAGCCAAGCATCAGCGCCAGCGCGGTCGCCGCCGTCAGATAGGGCAGCGGCCGCGCGAGCTGATAGAGGCCAACGCCGATCGACGGGCCGAGGATGAACGATGCGCCGTTGATGCTCGTCACCTTGCCTGCCACCGATCCCTGCGCTCGCGCACCCACCGCCAGCGACGCCCCGGCAGTAAAGCCCGGGCGGGTGAAGCCGAAGCCAAGCGACGCCAGCGCGTAACCCAGCGCGATCCCATAGAGCGACCCCGCCACCCCGGTCGCCGCCGTGCCGATCGCCGAAATCACCAGCCCCGCGAGCACCAATCGGCGCGGATCGAGGTTGAGCAGCGGGATCAACCCCCATTGCGCCAGCAGCGCCGCGCCCGCCCCCATGATCAGCACCAGCCCGGTCGGCGGTAGCGCCGCCGCCGGCGAGAGATGCAGCCGGTCGATCACCAGAAAGCCGATCGCCTGCCCGGTCATTGCCTGGGCATGGCCCATCACCAGCCCGGCGATCATCCAGGCGCGGACGCGCGCGTCGAGATAGCCGACCTGCTCATGCCCGTGCGCGGTCGCCGCGGTCACGCTCGCGCCCGAGGGCTGGTTGCCGATCGAGGGGTAGGCGCTGGCGGCGCCGCGCGCTTCATGCCCCATTGCGCCATCATTGGGGATGTAGCGATAGACCGCAGCCATCACGACGAGGCCGAAGGTCGCGCCGACAAAGGCGGGGCCGGCAAGCCCGATCCGCACCGGGCCAAGGTCAGGCAGCACCAGATAGGGCGCCAGCGCCGGGCCGATGATCGTGCCGAGCCCGGTCGCCGAGGCAAGCAGCGTTAGTGCACGCGTGCGCTCGTGCCGCGTCGTCTTGCCGGCGACGAGCGCTTGCACCGCCGGCGGCGCCGCCGCGCCGAAGCTGCCATAGATCAGCCGGCCGACGATGAAAGCCAGGAACGCCGCCGTCCCTGAAATCAAGCCGTTAATCCCTGCCGCCAGCACCACGCCGCACAGAATGAGCGAGCCCGAAAAGCCGGCAAGGCCCAACAGGATCATCGCCTTGCGCCCCTGCCGATCGGATCGGCGCGCCCAGATTGGCGCGGCAATCACCCAGAGCAATGCCGAAACCGAGAACGCCGCCGCGACCTGCCAATCGGGCACGCCCAGCGATCTACCGAGCGCAGGCAGCACCGATTGCAGCGCGGTGTTGCCGGCGGCAACGGTGAGCATGACGGTGAACAGCAGCGCAAAATCGCCGGTAATCGCGATCGGCGGGCTCGGCCGGCGTGCGCTCAAGAACGGCTCCAGCGATAGGAACGGTCGATCTCGCCCACCGCGACTTCGTAGCGGCTATACCATTGGTCACGCCCGGCATCGCGAATCGCTTTGTGTTCGGGATGGTCGCGCCACGCCTTGGCGGCGGCCTCGTCCGCCCAGAAGCTGACGGTGATGCCAAAGCCGTCGGGCCCGCGCGCATTCTCCATGCCGCGATAACCTGGTTGTGCGGCAGCGAGCGCTTCCATCGCGTCAGCCGCGGCGCCATAGCCCGCCTCGCCTTGCGCGGTCCTCACCGACATGAAGATTACCGCGACGTCGCCTGTACGTCCGCCTTGCATGACGCGGTCCGATAGGCGCACTTGCCGCACTAATCCAGCCGGGGATTGCGCCCAAAGTTGAGGCCGCGCGTCACGTTGTAATCGAGCACCGTCATTACGAAAAAGGCCGCCGCCTGTTTCAAGCGCGTCCACCAGCCGGTGCGGGCGTTGTACGTCGCCAGGTCAATCCGCTCGGAATCGGCGACTTCGCCATCGACATAGCCGCGCACCATCGCGGCAAACGCCGCATCCTCGATCCGCAGCATCATCTCAAGGTTCAGGAACAGGCTGCGAATGTCATAATTGGCCGAGCCGACATAGACCATGTCGTCGATCACGAAGAGCTTGGTGTGGAGCTTGGTCGGCTGATATTCATAGACTTGCACGCCGCGCCGCAACAGCCCGGCATAAGTGAAGCGCGATGCCCAGATCGCTGCGCCGTGATCATTCTTCGACGCCAGCACCACGCGCACCGGCCCGCGCCGAGTGACGCGCTCCAGCCGACGGATCATCGCGGGGCTGGGCGCGAAGTAAGCGGTGATGAGGTCGACGCGATGCGCCGCGCGCAAATCCTGCCGCACCGCGCGTGCCCAGGGCGACAGCCGCCGCATCGGCCCGCCGAACACCCAGCGCACCGCACCATCGGGCTGGCTCCAGCGCCCAAGCGTGCGGCGCAGCGACCTGAGCGGCGGGTATGGCTGGCGGGTCCATTTGGCGAGCGCATCGAAATAGCCGGTGAGGTGCGCGGCCGCCGGCCCGGCGACGACCATGCCGAGATCGCGCCACGCCTGCTCGGCCGGCGTGCCGAAATAGCTGTCCTGCACATTGAAGCCGCCGATAATCGCGGTTGCGCCATCGCTTTCGCCGTCCGCCAACACCAGCTTCTGGTGATTGCGCAAAAGATAGCGCCGGCCCCAGCGCGGCAAGAAGCGGATCACCTCGATGCCCGCCGCCGCCATCGCGTCGAAAAAATGGTGCTGCGCGGCGACTTCGCTGCCCAGGCCGTCGACGAGCAGCGTGACGGTCACGCCGCGCCCCGCTGCGCGGATCAGCGCCGCGCGCACCGCTTCGCCGGCATGGTCATCGACATAAATGTAATAGATGATGCGAAGCGTCCGCTGCGCCTGATCGATCAGCGCGATGACCGCGTCGAGCCGCTCCGGCCCGGTCGTTAGCAAAGCCAATCGGTTACCGCCGACCACCATGTCGGAAGGGGGAAGCGCCGCATCCATCAGCGCGCCGCCATGCCGTGCCGCCGACGCCCTCGCAAGCGGCGTTTTCCTTGACTCTCGGGCCCCGCCTCCATAAGTGCGCGTGCTTTCCAATTGATCTGTTCGTGAAGGATGCGTCCATGGCGCGCGTTACCGTTGAGGATTGCGTCGACAAGGTTCCCAACCGCTTCGACCTCGTGCTGCTTGCCGCGCAGCGTGCCCGCCAGATTTCGGGCGGCGCCGAGCTGACGATCGATCGCGACCGCGACAAAAATCCCGTCGTGGCGCTGCGCGAAATCGCCGACGAGACGGTGCTGCCGCAGCATCTGGAAGAGTCGCTCGTCGGCTCGCTCCAGCGCGTCCAGATCGACGACGATGATGAAGTCGATGAGATGGGCAGCCTGTCGGCCTCGGCCGAAGCGCTGCGCCTCACCGCCGCCGCGCCGCCGCGCAACCAGAATCTGGGCGGGGATTATGATGGCTGAGGCCTGCGATTAGCTGAGCTAATCGCAGTTAAGCCGAGGCCCGGCCGGCGGGGCAACGCCCCGACCGACGGCGTGGCTCCGCCACGCCGCTGCCATCGCCAGAAATCCAAGTAACTGCCCCGCCGCGGCAAAGCCGCGTCGTCGGACGCGCTTTGCGCGCCGGCCGGGCAAGAAATTGCGCTGCGCGCATCGGCGCGGGCGTAGCCGCGCCTATTTCTTCCCCTGCGCCACGACAAACCACTCGACGCTACCCTTGCGGCTCGCCGGCGGCTTGGCGTGCTTCACGCTCGTAAAATTCTGCTTCATCTCGGCAACCAGCGCCGAATCCGCCCCGCCCGCAAAGACCTTGGCGACGAAGGCGCCCCCCGGCGCCAGCGTGTCGACCGCAAAGGCCAGCGCCGCTTCGACCAGCGCCATCGTACGCAGTGCATCGGTCTGGGCATGGCCGACAGTGTTGGCCGCCATGTCCGACAGAATGAGATCAGGCGCGCCGCCCAGCGCCTCGATCAGCCGGCCGGGCGCAGCATCATCCATGAAATCCATCTGGAAGAAGGTGACGCCGTCGATCGGATCGACCGGCAGCAGATCGATACCGACGATCGCGGCGCGCGGTGCAAGCCGCCGGGCAACCTGGCTCCACCCGCCCGGCGCGAGCCCGAGATCGACGATCCGCGTCGCGCGCGCGAGCAGGCCGAAGCGCTCATCGAGTTCGATCAGCTTGTACGCGGCACGGCTGCGATAGCCCTCGGCCTTGGCGCGGCGGACATAGGGGTCGTTCAGCTGCCGCTCGAGCCAGCGCGTCGATTGCGCCGAGCGATTGCGCGCGGTGCGGACGCGCTGCCGCCCCCCGCCTGTCCCCCGCGTCACTTGCCGGCGCCGCTGATCAAGCGCCGCAAAATGCCCTCACGAATGCCGCGATCGGCAACGCCGACGCGCACCGCCGGCCACAAATCCATGATCGTCTCGAGGATCGCGCAGCCGGCGACGACCAGATCGGCACGCTCATTGCCGATGCACGGCACCAGCGCGCGATCGGCGATCGACTTGCCGGCAAGGTCGGCGCAAATGCCGCGCATCGCATCCGCCGGGACGATCAGGCCATCGACCGCCTGGCGGTCATAGCGTTCGAGCCCCAGATGCACGCTCGCCAGTGTTGTGATCGTCCCCGACGTGCCGAGCAGGCGGGGATTGGCGAGGCTCTTGGGCAAGCGCAGCGCGAACGGCGCGAAGCTTTGCGACACGATCTCGCGCATCCGGAGATACGCCTGGCCGCGCTCGCGATCAGTGGCGGTGGGGCCGATATGCTCGGTCAGCGACACCACACCCCAGGGCGCGCTGTGCCAGTCGAGCACTGTCGGCACCGTAGCGCGGGTATCGACCAGCACCAGCTCGGTCGAGCCGCCGCCAATATCGAACACCAGCGCCGGGTCGTCGCCCGGCTCGATCAAGATGTGGCAGCCGAGCACCGCCAGCCGCGCTTCTTCCTCGGCCGAAATCACGTCGAGCGCGATGCCGGTTTCGCGATAGGCACGCTCGATCAGGATATGGCCGTTGCTCGCGCGGCGGCATGCCTCGGTCGCGACTGAACGGGCCAGCGCGACGTCGCGACGGCGCAGCTTGTCCGCGCAGATTTTGAGCGCCTCGATCGTCCGGTCGATTGCGGCCTCGGAAAGCTGGCCGGTCGTCGCCAGCCCCTCGCCAAGCCGAACGATCCGCGAAAAGGCATCGACGACGGCAAAGCCGTTAGCCTGGGGCCGCGCGATCAGCAGCCGGCAATTGTTCGTGCCAAGGTCGAGCGCCGCGAAATGGCGCGGCTCATGGTGGCGGCCTTTCCGGCTCGCCTCGGGGGCCGCACGCGCCGGGCGATGGCCCGGCTGCCACGGCATATCAGCGGTCTGGTCCCGCATGCCGCACTCTCACACTCGTTCTTTTGTTCTTCCGGCGCCAATGCTTTAGCGATTGCCAGGCAAAGGTTCGGTGGCTGATACCAAGGTAGCGCGGCAAGGCGGCGCGGGCAACCCATTGGCGGAAAAGCACAGGCGCGGCGTTGACAATCCCGCCGCCCCCCGCCTATCAGCCGCCGCGCGCTGCCCCGTCGTCTAAAGGTAAGACTACGGACTCTGACTCCGTCAATTGAGGTTCGAATCCTCACGGGGCATCCACCGCCTAATCTGGCATTGATAATGCCGATAGACCGCCGCATGATCCCCGCTGGAGGGGCATATGCGGCGACGTATAGCGGCGGTTCGATCCGATCGCGGTAATCAACCGGGCAGCGGGCGGCGATGGCTGGTTGGCGCCACGATCGCTGTCATAGCGGCCTCGATCGGTAGCGCCACGCCCGCGCCGCCCGCGCCTGTGACCGCCGAGCCCACCACGCCCCGCCCCAACATCGTCCTGATCGTGATGGACGATTGGGGCTTTACCGACATCGGCGCATTCGGGGGCGAAATCCGGACGCCCAATATCGATGCGCTGGCACGTGCCGGCGTGCGCTTCGCCGACTTCCACGTCGCCGGATCGTGCGCGCCGACCCGCGCGATGCTGCAGACCGGCGTGTCCAATCACCGCGCGGGCCTGGGCGACATGCCCGAAACGATCCCGCCCGAGCATCTCGGCAAGCCCGGTTACGACACGGTGATGAACGACCGCGTCGCGACCATCGCGCAGCGGCTCCACACCGCCGATTACCGCACCTATTTCTCCGGCAAATGGCATCTCGGCAAGACGCCCGACAAGCTGCCGGGCGCGCGCGGTTATGATCACGCGACGGTGATGCCCGATGCCGGCGCCGATAATTTCGAGCAAAAGCCAATCTACGGCCTGCACGATCGCGTCGATTGGAGCGAAGACGGCAAGCCGCTGACGCTGCCGGCCGATTATTATTCCTCGACCTTCATCGTCGACAAGGCGATCGGTTATATCGATGCGGGGCGCGGCAGCGGCCGGCCGTTCCTCGCCTCGGTCAATTTCATGGCCAATCACATTCCGGTGCAGGCGCCCGACGCTTATCTGGCGCGCTATGCCGGGCATTATCGCGAGGGTTGGCAGGAGCTGCGTGCGGCACGGGCGGCGCGGGCAGCGGCGCTCGGCATTGTGCCCGCCGTCGGCACAATGGCGACGCTGTCGACCACGCGCGACTGGCAAGGCCTGACGCGCGAGGAGCGCGACGCGCAAGCGCGCTATATGCAGGCTTATGGCGCGATGGCCGAAGCCGCCGACCATGAGATCGGCCGGCTGATCAATCATCTGAAGGCGACCGGCGACTATACCAACACCGTCTTCGTCCTCCTTTCCGACAACGGCCCCGAGCCGACCGACCCGCGCAACCGCTGGATCAACCGGTTGCTGCTCGATCGCTATTACGACTTCGACCCCGCCCATGCCGGCCAGCGCGGCACGATGACATATATCGGCCCGAGCTGGGCAAGCGCGCTGGCGGCGCCGCTCTCGGGCTATAAGTTCACCGCGGGCGAAGGTGGGCTGCGGGTGCCGCTGATCATTGCCTGGCCGGGCAATCCGGCGATCAAGGCCGGCACGATCGCGCACCGCTTCGCGCATGTGACGGATGTCGCGCCGACATTGCTCGATCTGGCGCAAGTGCCCAACGCGCCGCTCGCCGCCGAGCCGATCACCGGCGTGAGCCTGAAACCGATGCTGACCGGCCAAGCCGATGCCGCCCATACGCCCGACGCCCCGCTCGGCTATGAGCTCACCGGCAATGCCGCGCTGTTCAAAGGCGATTACAAGCTGGTCAAGAACCTGCCGCCAACCGGCGACAGCCGCTGGCACCTTTATGACATCGTCCGCGATCCGGGCGAAACGCGTGATCTGGGCAACATCCTTCCCGACCAAATGCGCGCGATGATCGCCGATTATCAGGCCTATGCGCGGCGCGATCAGGTGCTGCCGATGCCGCCGGGCTACACCGCCGCCGCGCAGATCAACGAGAATGCCTTCCGCGAGACTGGCCTGCCGCTGCTCGAGCGCGCCGGCGCGGTGCTGGTGGGCGTGATTGCCCTGCTTATCGCGCTGGTTTGGGCGTGGCGACGGCGGCGGGCGGTGCGCTCCTAACCAGCGGCCAGAGGAGCTGCTCGGTAGCACCGACGTCGTTCATCCCTTCGACCCCGATGGCCCCCGGATAGCGCCGGGTGATCTTGGCGGTGCCGAACAGCACATCCCAGAAGAACAGCAGATTGCCGAAATTGCCCTTATAATTGGTCACGCCATCGGCCTTGTGCTTGCCGTGATGCGCCCAATGCGTCGCGGGCGTCGAAATCGTCCGCTCGACCAGCCACATCAGCGGTGACAGTGCCCGGACGCGATAGAGGGGCGCATCCCAGGGCAGATGCGAATGCGCGGCGATGATGACGAGCATCTTCACCACCGCATAGCCGGCATAAACCCAGCCGAGCCCAAGATAGATCAGCACGCCCGACAGCCACAGGCTCGGCATCAGCGCATAATAGAACAGGTTGTTGCGATAAACGATGCGCACCGACATGTAGGCGGCATTGTGGTGCGGGCGGTGCAGGCTGTAGAGCCACGGCACGCTGTGCGACAGCCGGTGCCACCAATATTGCATCATGTCGTCAGCGACGAGAAAGAGCGCAACCTGAGCCACGATCGGCAGCTGCGCCCACGCCCCCGCCATCCCCGGCATCAGCCAGCCGCACAATGCTGCCGAGGTCAGCAGGATGGCCGGCTGGGTGAGGCCGAACAGCGTGATCGTGCTCACCAGTTCGACGAACGCATCGGCGCGCGTCTGGCCGGGGCGTCGGATGAAGCCGCCGCCCAATGCCTCGGCGATCGCGAAGCCCAGATAAATGCCGACGATCAGGAGATATTCGGGCTTCATCTTTTGGCGAGTCCCCGCTGCTTCATCCGCCAGACGAGCTGGTCGAAACGATCCTGGCCGAAAAACGGCTCGCCGTCGAACACCATCAGCGGCACGCCATAATGACCGCCGATACGTTGCGCGTCCTGATTGGCCTTGATCGCGGCATCGAGGCGGTCGCCTTCGGCTGCGACTTTCGCATCGAGTGCGGCGAGATCGAGCCCAGCACGCGCAGCGGCCTGCGCCAGATGATCGCCCTTGTGCCAATGATCGACCGTACCCGACCAGATCGTCTTCGACACTTCGGCAATGAACGCCAACCCCTTCCCTGCTTCCGCCGCCACTACGCCGAGTTGGGTCAGGCGGAAGATGTAAGGCTGCTCCTCAGGATAGGTCCGCGTCGCCGGGTCCATCACCACCGGATCGGGCACCGGCCAGCGGATCGGCACGCCGAGATACTCGCCGCAGCGGAACACGTCGCGCATGAAATAGCTGAACCAGAGCGGGTCGGCGTTCGAGAAGAACCCGGCCTGGCGCACTGCAATCGGGTAAACCGGGCGGACGTTGCAGCGCACGTCATACTCGGCCTCAAGCGCGACGAGCCGCGGCGTCACCAGATAGCTGTAGGGCGAGCGGAACGACCAATAGAGATCATAGCTCAACGTCACGCGAACTGGCCTTTGGTCTTGATGTTGAGCTGGCCGAGCAGCCCTGCCTCGCGATGGACTGCAATCGCCTGGTAGCTCGGCGCCATCACCATCTCACGCATCGCGGCGAGCGAAGGATATTGGGCGAGCGCGACCATGTCCCACAATGTGCCCACCTCGCCGATCATCAGCCCGGTGATCGGCCCGGCATAGCCCGGCTTGGCACCCACCCGCGCCAGCTCCGCCTGCACCGCCATGCCATAGCGCAAATAGGCGTCGCGCCCGGACAGCTCGGGATCGCGGCCATCGGCATAGACCGCGCGCTCGCGGAACTTGAGCAGATTGATCATCACAAACGGCCCGTCTTCCGCCGCCCCGAGAAACGCCGCCAGCTGATCGGCCGAGAGGGTGACGGCATTGGTAACGGTGAACGGTTCGCTGGTCTGCATCATATCCTCATGCTATTGGCGCTTCCTGTGCCAGTTTCTCGCATAGCCGACAAGCTCGCTAGCCGGGCGGCGGGCGGTGATTGTCGACCAGGCGGACACCGATATGATCGGTGCCCAGCCCCAGCTCCTGAAACTGCCGCGCCGCGGGCCGATAGCGCGCGCAATAATTGGCCGCGCAGAGGTACGATCCGCCTTTGATGACGTGGCGCGGATCGCCATCGCCGGCTAAATCGCGCGTCCATTCCCAGACATTGCCGATCATGTCGTACAGGCCATAGCCGTTGGGCGGGAAGCAGCCGACCGGGGCGGGGCCGGGATAGCCATCGGTCGCCAGATCACGGCCGGGAAAGACGCCCTGATAGTAGTTGGCGGTGGGCTTTCCGCCCTTGTCCACAGGCTCCTCGGGCAGCGAGCGCGCCCCGCCGAGCGCGGCATATTCCCACTGCGCTTCGCTCGGCAGCTCCTTGTGCGCCCAGCGCGCATAGGCGACCGCGTCTTCATAAGCGATCTGGACGACTGGCTCGCGATCACGGCCCGCGATGCTTGTGCCCGGGCCGTGCGGGCGCCGCCATTGCGCGCCGACGCGCCAGCGCCACCAGCGCGGATCATCGACGGTCGGCACGGTGAACACCGCCGATCCGGGCTGCTTCATGTCGGCCGGCGCGTCGGGCAGAGCGAGCGGCGCGCGCTCGGCCATGGTGCGATAGCCGGTCGCCTTCACGAACGCGGCGAACTCGGCATTGGTCAGCTCATGCTCGTCGATCCAGAAGCCGGGGAGCGACACCAGGCGCGGCGGCCCTTCCTCGGGGTAATGCGGATCGGCGCCCATCATGAAGGTGCCCGCGGGCACCCAGCGCATCTGCGAGCCCGCTAATCCCTGGCACGCGCCCGCTGGCGCTTTCTCCGCAGCCGAGCAGGCCGCGAGCAGTAGCGCCGCGGCGCCGGCGAGCGCTCCTCTCAAAGCGAGAAGCTGGGCCGCTCGGCCATGTGTGCGCGCCATTTGCCGATATGCGCGAACTCCTCGGCCGCCTTCAGCCGGACGACGCGAGCGAAATCGGTGACGATCACGGCGCTGATGTCCGCCAGGCTGAACCGATCGGTTGCGACGAAAGCACGATCCGCTAGATGCGCATCGAGCATCTCGAAGAAATGCCCCAGCCGCGCCAGCCCGCGCTCGGCAAGTTCCGGGATTTGCTCGTAATCGACGGCGCCGGTGAGCGCGCGACCCTTCATCGCGGGTGCTGAATTACGCATCGCTTCCGCCACCGCGTAAAAGCCTTCCTGCTCGATCCGCGCGTTCCAGCTGGCGATCTCGGCCTTCTCAATCGGCGTCACGCCCAGCAGCGGCGGCTCCGGATAGGCCGCTTCGGCCCAGGCGGCGATGCCGGCATTGTCGGTGAGCACCGTGCCGTCATCGAGCCGCAACGCCGGCACGGTGCAGCGCGGGTTGATCGCGCGGAACGCCTCGCCCAATTGCTCTTGCTGCGCCAAGTCGACGATCACGGTCTCGTGCGGAATGCCCTTTTCGGCGAGCAGCACGCGGGCGCGGCGCGGGCTGGGGGCGCGGGGAAAATCATAGAGTGTGATCACCTCACCAGTTCCCCTCGCCCTGTTCAGCCTTCCGGGATCGCCGCCAGCACCGCGTCGACCGTCGCCAGAAACACCGCCCGCGCCACCGCGACCTCGAGCTCCATATCGTGGCGCAGCGACCGCCAGCTTTGGAAGTTGAGCGCGCAATAGACCATATTTGCCCGCACCGGATCAGCCAGAATCTCGGGCGGCAGCACCATATCGATCGTTTCGCGCTCCAGCCGCAGCATCCGCCGATAATCGCGCATCAGGAAGCTCGACTGGAAGCGCTTGAGGCTCGCCGAGATGCGGAAGGGCAAGATCGCCTCGAACAGCTCGGTGCGCCGCTCGGCCATCTCGCGGATGCGCCCGCGCCATTCGGGCGCGACAAAAGGCTTGAGCAGGATCGGCAGCACCCGTGCCTCGATCGCTTCGGAAAGCTCGCGGTAGAGCGCTTCCATATCGTCGAAATGGCGGAACACGGTGCGCAGGCCCACGCCCGCCGTCTCCGCAACGCGCGCCGCGCTCGGCTGGACATCGCCCTGGCCGACCAGCTCGAGCATGGCAGCGACGATGCGGGCGCGGCTCGACTGGCTGCGGGCGTGGCGGCCATCGCCGGCTGGCGCGGCGGCGCCGGCCGGGCGGGTAAGCAGGTTGGTGCGGGACGAACTTGGCATGGCCGATGCTATAGGCAGCGATCGCTACAGCGTCCAGCATCAGGACCGGCTCGCCTTGCGTTTTCGACACGCCCCGTGCAGATTGTTGACGAGGGTAGGATGGGAGAAAGCCTGTGGCGCGGTGGCTTGGATGGCTGGTGGCGCTGGGCGCCATCGCGGCGGCGGCAGCGGCGGGGCTGTTCTGGTTCGGCAAGGGCCTTCCCGGGCTGATGAGCGAGCTTCGCCACCCGATCGCCGCGTATCACCCTGTCAGCTGGGCTCAAGGCCCCGCCACCGCGCCCACCGGCCAGCGCCCGCCCAACATCGTCCTCATCCTCGCCGACGACCTGGGCTATAACGACATCTCGCTGAACGGCGGCGGCATCGCAGGCGGGCTGGTCAAGACCCCCAACATCGACTCAATCGCGCATGACGGCGTCAGCTTCGCCACCGCTTACGCCGCCAACGCGACCTGCTCGCCGTCGCGCGCCGCACTGATGACCGGGCGCTACCCGACGCGCTTCGGGTTCGAGTTCACCGCTGTCCCGGGCTCGTTCGCCTGGGCGGTGAGCCATGGCGAACGGCATTCGCCGGTGCCGGTGATCTATCACGGCGAGCTCAATAATAACCTGATCGACTATCCCGAAATGGGCGTGCCGCGGACCGAGATCACCATCGCGCAGTTGCTCAAGGGCCAGGGCTACCACACCATCCATCTCGGCAAATGGCATCTGGGCGAGGCGGACGATCTGGCGCCGCACGCGCGCGGCTTTGACGAGTCGTTGGGCTTCCGCGCCGGCGGCAGCAAGTATCTGCATCAGCGCGACCCGAACGTGGTCAACGCCAAGCTGCCCTGGGACCCGATCGACGGCTATCTCTGGCCCAACCTGCCTTATGCGGTGCAGTTCAATAACGGTCAGCGCTTCGAGCCCAACGAGCACATGACCGATTACCTGACCGACAATGCGATCGCCGCGATCCACGCCAATCGCAACCGACCGTTCTTCATGTACCTGGCGTACAACGCGCCGCACACGCCGCTCCAGGCGACCAAGGCCGATTATGACGCGCTGCCGATGATCGGCGACCACAAGACGCGCGTCTATGCCGCGATGATCCGCCAACTCGACCGGCGCGTGGGCGATGTGCTGGCAGAGCTGAAGCGCGAAGGCCTCGACCAGAACACGCTCGTCATCTTCACCAGCGACAATGGGGGCGCCTGGTATGACGGCATTCCCGACCTCAACAAGCCGTTCCGCGGGTGGAAAGCGACCTTCTTCGAAGGCGGCATCCGCGTGCCGCTGATGATGCGCTGGCCGGGACACATCCAGCCTGGCACGACGTCCACCACGCGCGCGATTCATATGGACTTGTTCGCGACGATGGCGGCGGTGGCGGGCGCGCCCTTGCCCAGGGACCGGATCGTCGACGGCGTCGATGTGTTGGCGGGCATCCTGCCCGGCCGCGCGCCGAGCGCGCGGAGCGGGCCGCTCTTCTGGCGCTCCGGCGACTATCGCGCGGTGCGCGACGGCGACTGGAAGCTGCAGGTCGATGGCCGGCGGCAGAAGGTGTGGCTCTACAACCTCGCCACCGACCCGACCGAACAGCACGAGCTTTCCGCCGCCGAACCGGCCCAAGTCGCGCGCCTCAAGGCCGAGCTGGACGCGCAGAACAAGGGCATGGCCAAGCCGCTCTGGCCCGGGCTGATCGAAGCGCCGGTGCGCATCGACGTGCCGCTCAATGCGCCGTGGAAAGCCGGGCAGGATTATGTGTACTGGACGAATTGAGGGGGACGGCCCCTAAAAATATTCTCAAAGTCACGCCCTAAAGGGGGTTTGTGCGCATGGCGCTGCTGTTGGGCGAATGTTCCCTAATGTTCGCACTGACCATGGGTTTCGCCCTCGATCCACGATCGACGATATGGCGCAGCGACCGAGCCGAAGCGGGGTAGCAAGCGAGCTAGCCGTAGGACAGCGCGAAGCGGCGACGTCCCATGGGCGACTTGCCTGCGGATCAATCGTCGCTAGGCATAGACGAGGTCACCGCGTTGGTCGCCTCGGCAATCGCGAATGGCACCAGCAGATGCCGAAGCAGCTCAGCGTCGTTCGCGGCCTCGACGGGGTCGCGCGCCATCGCGCCGCGCAACGCCTGCTTCAGCCAGTCCGACATGCCCTCATGCGACAGCACCCAGGCGATCCGCGCATTGACGCGGGCCAAGGCGACTTCCGGCTCGTCGCGCACCGGGAGCGTGAACGGCATCATGCCGCGCGTGCCGCCGCTGCCGGCGATTGCCACGCTCCATTACCGACATAACGAGCCGCAAAGCGCCCGGCGTCGTCCAGCGCCACCAGGTGCAGCCAGTGATTGTCGAACAGCGCACGCACGCCCGGATGAGCGGCGAGCACATCGCCGATCGCGCCGCTCGGCGCCGCGATACAGACCGTCAGCCGCTGCGGCGAATGGCGGAGCGCCTCGCCATCGTGCACCGATTGCCACGGCAGGCCGGCGCGCAGCAGCCCGCCATTGCCCTCGACCACGCCCAGCCCGCCAATCACATTGTGGAGCAGCTTGTTGCCTGCCCCGAACAGCTCCGGCGCGACGCTCGAGCCATAATATTGCAGGCTGATCCAGCTGGCGACGACGACCGGCGCGGTCAGGATCAGCTCGAGCACCGCGAAGCCCTGGTCGGCGCGCCAATCATAATCATGCAGGAAAACGCGGCCGCCAAGATCACGCCCCTGGGTCAGCGCGCGGGGCGCCGCGATAAAGGCTTCGCAGCCCGCCAGCCCCCATTCGGGCCGCGTCTCCGACCAATCCCGTCCGCGCCGCGCCGGCGACCGACCGGCAACAGCGCCGGGCAAGGTCAACGCCCGCTCGCCCCGCGCCAGCGCACCCGCCTTGGCGAAAGCTGCCTCGATCCGCGCCAGCTGCGGTGTCATCCGGGCGGTATCGGCCACGTCATCGACATAGAAGCGGACTCGATCGCTGGTCGTATCGTGCAACCCGGCGACGAAGCGCGTGGTGTGCGGAATCGCGATGCCGCGCGGCGCCAGCGCAGCGCGGACGTCAGCTGCGTTGAGCAACGCCGCGAGCAGCCGCGCGTTCACGTCGCCTGCATGGCCACCACAGGCGCCGCACTGCAGCGCGCTGGCATGCGGGTTGTTCGCCACTTGTGCGCCATGGCCGATCAGCAGCACCAGCGGCGCGAAGTCGGTGGTGAGCGACATGCCCCGCAAGGCACGCTCGGCGGCATCGGTACGCTCGCCGATCGACAATGACGGTTGCAGCACGGGCATCGGATCATCGCGCTCGGCATGGCCACCGAGCCGCAACGCATCCTTGCCGAGCTTGCCGACATAGCCGAGGCCCGCTGCCTCCACGAACGCAAAGGACGAGACTGCCGCGAGCTTGAACCGGCCCCAGGCGCGGACCAGCCGAGCGCGGATGCGCGCATCGCCATCGGCCTTGCCGCCCCACCCCGCTGCCTGGCTGGTAACTCCCGGCGCCAGCAGCACCGGCAACCGCGCCTCGACCACATCCGAGCCAAAGCCGCGATGCGCCGTGCCGATGCCGAAAAAGCCGGCGAACCCCAACGTGCGGATCGCCGGGTCGGCCGTTTCCAGCGCCCGGCGATAGCGCTCGGACCGGACATCGATGCAGAACACCGCCTGCGCGACCGGCGCTTGCGCCTCGGGCTGGGTGATGGGCGCGGCCAGCGTTGCTGCGAGCCGGCGCTGCGCGGCAAGATCAGCGGCAAGGTGCAAGATCGCATCGATCTGGTCGTCAATGCCGGGCGCTTGCGGTGCTGCATAAGCAACGACCGCCGCCGACCACGGATCGCTCAAGGCAGGGCCATAATGAAGCACGAGCGCGGCGTCCCATATTTGGCGCACTGCCAGCAAGCCAAGCGCCGTCGCATCCGTGCCGCCCTCGAGCTCGGCTTGCCACAGCCGATACCGCGCCCAGTGCGACCAGCCGCCCATGGTCATGAGCAAGCGGTGATAATAGCGGTCCGCCGCCTCCAGCGGCAGCGCGATCAACTCCGCCGCCATCCCCAGCGCGTCGGCGGCATTGGCGGGCATGGCGTTCACGAACGCCGCAAAGCCCGGCAGACCCAGCAATTCGGGCGTCAAATCGTGGCGGGCGTGATCGCGCCAGGCTGCAAAGGCATCACCGCCGGCTGCCGCCCACAAGGCCTGCCCCTGCGCCTGACCATGATCGGCATAAGCGGCCGCCCATGATCCGATGCGATCGGCAATGATCGCGGGCCAATCGATGCCTGACACGCTCGCCGCCAGATCAGCGATGGTCGGCAAGGCGATGGCAGGCTCCGGCTCGGCAGCGAGCGCGGCGACCAACTGCGCAGCCGTTAAATCCTGGTGCGGCGCCGGCGCGAGCCCGAGCGCGGCGTCGAGATCGGCAAGCGTCAGCTCGCCTTGGTCGAACAGCGCGCGGAACCACGCGCGCGGCATCGCGATCCGGCACCCGGCAACGTCGCGGAGCAGCGCAGCGGTGTCGGCAAAGCTCCGGTCCGCCTGTCCCAGAAAAGGGTTGACCGCGACAGTGTGGTCAAGCGGCCAGGCCGGCGGGATTTGCGCAATCGCGGCCAAGGCTGCCTCGGCAAAGCGAGCGACATTCGGCTGATTGCCGGGCTTGATAGGTTGGATAAGCATGGGTCAGACCCTTTCGATGCGCCAGCCGCCGATCGCCCGATCGACCAGCGTGTTGACATACAAACCATTGGCGAGGTGGACGCGCAGGCCCTGCGCGGCGGGGTGATCGCCCCAGAGCGGCAGCATGGCCTGAGCCAGCGCGATGCCACCGAAGCTCAGCACCACCGCGGCCATCAGCACCCATTCGAGCGGGCCGGCAGCAGGCGTTGGTGGTAGCGTGCCGGCCGTGACCCAGGCCGTCGCGCCGTGGAGCGCGAAATAGGCCGTGGCGGTCAATATCGCGGCGATCGTCGTGCGCTCCATCAGGGCGCGCGGTGCAGCGGCGCTTAGCCCCTGAGCGATCAGATAAGCGACGCCGAAGATCAGCACCGCGCCGAGCACGATCGCCTGAGGCGGCTTGTGCCACAGCCCGAAGGCGAGGCCGACCGCGAGATAGATGATCATCGCCGACAGGAAGGACAGGCCAATGGCGCGCATATCGGGCACCGCGACCGGCCCGGGCCGGCGCGCCGCCGCGATCCGCTCTACCGCGTCGCCGGCAGCCAGGAACGTATGCGCCTTGTAATGCGAATGCGCGACGACATGGAGCAAAGCGAGGCCGAACAATCCCAAGCCGCATTGCATCGTCATGAAGCCCATCTGTGCGACGGTGGACCAGGCGAGCGATGTCTTCGCTGCCGGTTGGGTTACCATCACCAGGCTGCCGAACAGCGCGGTGAAGCCGCCGATCATCACCAGCATCGCCATTGCGGCGGGCGCGGCGGGCAGGATGTCGGCCAGCCTGATGAGCAGGAAACCGCCGGCATTGATGACGCCGGCGTGAAGCAAGGCCGAGACCGGCGTCGGCGTCTCCATCATCTCGGTCAGCCAGCCATGCGTCGGGAATTGCGCCGATTTGAGGAGCGCGGCGATCGCGATCAGCCAGGCGGCAGCGATTGCGGTGCCAGGCGTCGCGCCGGTTGCGCTCGCTGCCCGCGCCGCAGCCGCGATGGCGGCGATGTCGCCCGTGCCATAAGCCGCGACGAGCAAGAGCGCGGCGGCGATCAGCGCCCCGTCGCCCAGGCGGGCGAACAGGAATTTCTTGCGCGCCGCACGCCGGGCGCCGGCGCGATCGGGATAGAAGAGCAGCAACCCGTGCAGCGCCGCGCTGGTGCCGATCCAGGCGAGCACCAGCTGGGTGAGCGTGCCCGCGCTGACCAGCAGCAGCACACAGGCCAGCGTCGCTGCGAGCCGCGCCATGAACGGCCCTTGCCGCGCTTCGCCATCGAGATAGGTGCGGGCGTAGCGCGTCACCACCCAGCCGATAAAGCTGACCAACAGCAGCATCGCCGCGCTGACGATATCGAGCCGGACCGCGAGCCCAAGGCCCGACCGATCGCCGATCAACGCCGCGGTGCTGGCGCCGTGACCACCGAGCATGATCGCCGCGCCGATGGCGATGAGCAGCGCGAGCATTGCCGCCGCTTCGCAGACCGCCAGGCTGAGCCGAGGCCGCTGGCCGCGCCCGAGCGCCGCGACGATCGACGCGATGCCGAGCAGGGCGGGACCGGCAAATACGAACAGCGGTGTCATCATCGTCCTCCAGCGCCCGTGCGGCGCCGGCGGAGAGCTAGGGGAATGGCGAATTCAATTAAAATTCATTGTTTGCCGATTATCGTTCTATAAAGACGAACGGATGGAGCTCAACTACAACCACCTCCGCTATTTCTGGGCAGTCGCGCTGGACGGCAATCTCACCCGCACCGCGGCGCGGCTCAACGTCTCGCAATCGGCGCTTTCGGTGCAGATTCGCAAGCTCGAGGACCGGCTCGGCCACCCGCTGTTCGAGCGGCGCGGCCGGCAATTGCACCTGACCGAGGCGGGCCGCATCGCCTTCGATCACGCCCAGTCGATCTTCGCCGCCGGCGACGAACTGGTCGGCACGCTCAAGACCACGGGCCGGACGCGCCAAGCCGTGCGCGTCGGCGCGCTCGCGACCTTGTCGCGCAATTTCCAGCTCGACTTCCTTCGTCCGCTGGTCGGGCGGGACGATGTCGACATCGTCCTGCGCTCGGCCGGCAGCGGCGAGCTGATGCGCGCGCTGGAAGCGCTCCAGCTCGACATCGTGCTCAGCAACCAGCCCCCCGCCGCCGACGCGCTCACGCCGTTCATCGCGCACAAGCTCGCCGAGCAGACGGTGAGCCTGATCGGGCCGGCGCATCTCGGCGCCGCCAAGCCCGGGCTCAGCCAGCTGCTCGCCGACAATCCGCTGATCCTGCCGAGCAGCGGCAATGGCGTGCGCATCGGCTTCGATGCGCTGGCGAACACGCTCGGCATCCGCCCGCAGATCGTCGCCGAGGTCGACGACATGGCGATGATGCGCCTCCTGGCGCGCGAAGGGGCGGGCATTGCCGTGCTGCCCTCGATCGTGGTGAAGGACGAGCTTGCCGATGGCAGGCTGGTCGAGCTGGCTCGCCTGCCCGACATCAGCGAATCCTTCTACGCCATCACGATCGAGCGCCGCTTCCCCAATCCGGTGGTCGCCCAGCTGATCAGCACGCACACCCCCCGAAATATTTCGAGCACAGCGCAGAAAACGGGGGTTCGTGCGAGTTTGCGAGCGCGGGGCGATGACGGGATGGGCTGATCGACCGCTGTTTGAGGGGGCGGCGGTGATTCTTTGATAAGCCTCTGGAATAACGTGGCAGAGGGGGAGTGCGCATGGCGTGGTGTTGGGCGAATGTTCCGAATGTTCGCACTGACCATGGGCATTTTGTCCGGCGCACCCACCGGCGACGAGAAGGTGGCGATGCGGCGATGGGAAAGAGCTTGGATGAGGGTAGCAGGCGGGGTGGGTGTAGGACAGGTCGCCCCAATCCATCGTCACCCCGGCCTTGTGCCGGGGTCCACCGTGCTGCGCGCTATGCCGCTAGCGGCGGCAACCCCAACACAACCGCAAGATCACGCCTAGCCAGATTAACAAGCGGTGCTACGTCTTCGGAATTGCCAACCCGTCTGCAACAACACCGTCCACAATTCCGTCGATATGCGGCTCGATCAATGACCGCAGGCTCCCTCGGAGCTCCTCCAGGTCTTGAGTCCGATGGCGCGCCACGAAGAAGTCCCACGAGCAGCCGGCCATGATTGAATTTAGTCCATCGGGGATTTGTACAGAACCATCCCCCATACCGACAAGAAGTCGATCATATGCGATGGGCATTATGACGGTGGATAAGTGCTCTCTATCGATAATCATCAGCGGAAGGCAATCGCCATTCGAAGCAAGACCGATCGCAACGCAATCCGGTAATATCAGAGGCAGTCGAGGATAGATTACATGCCAAGTTAGTTCAGCATAGGCTTCTAGTCTTGTAGCCGGAGCGAGATCGTCAATTAGTACCTTTCGCTGTGCGTTAGCAGCGGTTTCGGACAGTATGTCTACCATCGCTGCCACGGCCTTGGATAATGGTCTGATACTTTGGTTGTGCATAGTATCAAAGTCGGCTTTGGCAGCATCAAATGCCCAGCGTTCGAAGGTAGCGCGGTCCATTCCGAGCATATTAATTTGCGGTTGGTACGTATCGAACGCTACCTTTAATTGCTCAGCAAACAGGCCTTGAGGGTGATCGCCAGCAAGGCCAATCAGTGCGCTTGCCGAAGTTCCGTCCTCAAGTTGGGCCGACAATTGATCGACCATCCTGCCACTCGCCGAGCTGACGGCTTTGCGAAAGTGGTCGTTGCGGACTACCAAGTGGGTGACGAAAGCTGCCGCCTCTTGTGGATCGACGCAATCACCGTCGTTAAGCGCCCTTAGTCTCGCCAGTAACATCGCGAGCGGCGATTCATGTTTGGTAATTCGATCGTCGAGTGTTTCGTCGCCCTCTACCGCGAGTTCGGAATAGAAATGGTGCTCAGCAGCGATGCCGTCCGTAGCGGATGTAAAAATACCGTGGTCGTGCGTATATGCGACGACGTACGTCGACTTACCGCGCTTGACCCCGAAGCCCCTCAGTAAGCTCTGAGGAATGAAGTGTTGTTTCCGACCGGACATTTGCAAACTATAGGGGAACGAGCCCCAACAGTCATCTCGCCGATTGATTGACCTCCCCCAGCAGCCCCGCCGCTTCTTTCCCCGTCCAGTCCATGCCCCCCGTCACGCGCCACACTTCCTTGCCCGTCGCGTCGTACAAAATCGTCGTCGGCAGGTTCGCCTTGTAGGCGATGCTGAGGCTGGCTTGCGCGTCGATATAGGGTTTGATCGTCTTGAAGCCGTGCTGCTCGAAGAACGGCAGCACCTTGGCCTGGCCGTCTAGATCCTGGCTCACCGTCAGCACTACGAGCTTGCCCGCTTGCGCTGCCGCCAGCGTGTCGAGCGTCGGCATTTCGGCGACGCAGGGCGCGCACCATGTCGCCCACAGGTTGACCAGCACCGGCTTGCCCTTGAAGCTGGCGATCGTCACTTGCTTGTCTTGCGGGTCGGCGAACCCGATGGCGGGCGCCGCCTCGCCCTTGTGGCTGCGATCGACCACCGACTTGGCGGGCGCAGCGGCGGGCGCGGATGATGGCGTCGCGGGCATTTCGTCGGGCATGGCTTGCGCGGCGGCGCCTGTGTTGGCTTGCTCCGGCGCGGCCTTATGCCTATCGCAACCCGCGATCAGGGCACAGCCGAGGATGAGGGCGATCAGCGAGCGCGACGACATGAGCGGGGGAACCTCCAATGCGATGTGGGGCGGGCGTTTTGCCGAAGGCCCCGCCGCCGTGATGCGCGAGATAAATGCCTCCATCCCCTTCGACAAGCGATTGTGGCGGCAGGACGTGGCGGGATCGCAAGCGCATGTCGCGATGCTGGGGGCAGCAGGCATCGTCTCGGCCGAGGATGCGGCGGCGATTTCGGCGGGGCTGGAGGCAGTGGCCGCGGATTATGCGGCGGGCGGGGTGGCCGAGGATTTGGCCCTCGAAGACATTCATATGCAGACCGAGGCGCGGCTGGCCGAGAAGATCGGGCCGGTGGCGGGGCGGTTGCACACCGCGCGATCGAGAAACGATCAGGTCGCGACCGATTTCCGGTTGTGGGTGCGCGATGCGATCGATGAAGTCGATGCCGCACTGGGCAGCTTTCAGGATGCGCTGATCGCGCGCGCCGACGAACATGCCGACAGCGTGATGCCGGGCTTCACCCATTTGCAGAGCGCGCAGCCGGTGACGTTGGGCCATCATCTGATGGCGTATCACGAAATGATCGCGCGCGACCGCAGCCGCTTTGCCGATGCGCGGGCGCGGCTGAACCTGTGTCCGCTGGGGAGCGCGGCGCTGGCGGGGACGGGCTTTCCGATCGATCGCGCGATGACCGCCAAGGCGCTGGGGTTCGACGCACCGACGCGCAACTCGCTCGATGCTGTGAGCGACCGCGACTTCGCGCTCGATTATCTGATGAGCGCGACGCAATGCGCGCTCCACCTGTCGCGGCTGGCCGAGGAATTCATCCTGTGGGCGTCGCAGCCGTTCGGTTTTGTGTCCTTGAGCGACCAATGGTCGACGGGCAGCTCGATCATGCCGCAGAAGCGCAATCCCGATGCGGCGGAACTGGTGCGCGGCCATTCGGGCCGGATCGCCGGGTGCATGGTCGCGCTCACCATGACGATGAAGGGCCTGCCGCTGGCGTACTCAAAGGACATGCAGGACGACAAGCCGCCGGTGTTCGAAGCGCATGACCTGCTCGGCCTGTCGATCGCGGCGATGACGGGCATGGTGGCGAGCGCGACCTTCCGCACCGACCGGATGCGCGCGGCGGCGGAAGCGGGGTTCGCCACCGCGACCGACCTCGCCGACTGGCTGGTGCGCGAGGGCGGCATCCCGTTCCGCGAGGCGCATCACATCACTGGCCGCGCGGTGAAGCGCGCCGAAGAACTGGGCGTCGCGCTCGACCGGGTACCGCTCGCCGACTTGCAGGCGATCGACGCGCGGATTGACGAACGCGTCTATGGCGTGCTCAGCGTTGATGCGTCGGTCGCGAGCCGGACGAGTCTCGGCGGTACCGCGCCGGTGCGGGTGCGCGAGGCGATTGCGGCGGCGCGGCGCGCGCGTGAGGGAGAAGGCCAGTGAAGCGATCGGTCATCCTCATTCTGCCGCTGGCGCTGGCGGCGTGCGGCGCACAGCGCGCCTTGCAGCCGGGCAAAGGCGCGGAGCTCCCCGTTGCGCCGATCGGCGCGACCGAGCGGCCCGATGCGAACAAGCTGGTCCACCCGGCGCCCGACGCGCGACCGGTGCGCAGCGACGAAGTGCTGACCGGATCGCAGGAACGCCGCACCGACGATTTCGACCTGCCGCCGCCCAACTGATCGCCGCGCGGCTCTCGATGGACCATTTCACCTACAAGAACGGCGTGCTCCATGCCGAGGATGTGCCGCTGAGCCGCATCGCCGACGAAGTGGGCACGCCGGTCTATGTCTATTCGCGCGCGACGTTCGACCGGCATGCGCGCGTGTTTCGCGAGGGGCTGGCGGGGATCGAGCGGCTGCATCTGGCTTATGCGATCAAGGCCAATCCCAACCTTGCCGTGCTGCGCGTGATTGCGGACGCCGGCTATGGCGCCGATGTCGTCTCGGGCGGCGAGCTGGCGCGCGCGCTGGCGGCGGGCATCCCGGCGCGCGACGTGGTGTTTTCGGGCGTCGGCAAGACCCGCGCGGAGCTGACGCGCGGGCTGGCGGTCGGCATCGGCCAGTTCAATCTGGAGCTGGAGGAAGAAGGCCAGGTGCTGGCGGCGCTGGCAGCGGCGGGCGGCACGACGGCGGATGCGGTGCTGCGCGTCAACCCCGATGTCGATGCGGGCACGCACGCCAAGATTTCGACCGGCAAGAAGGAGAATAAGTTCGGCGTCGCGATCAGCGAGGCGCCGGCGATTTTCGATCGGCTGGCGGGGCTGCCGGGGCTCAATCTGCGCGGGGTGGCGATCCATATCGGCAGTCAGCTCGGCGATCTCGCTCCGCTCGAAGCGGCCTATACCCGCGTCGGTCAGCTGGTCGCCGAGCTGCGCGGGCACGGCCATGCGATCGACCGCGTCGACCTCGGCGGCGGTCTCGGCGTGCCCTACAAGGCCGGCGACGCGATGCCCTCCCCCGCCCAATTCGGCGCGATGGTGCGGCGCGTGACGGCGGGCTGGGATGTCGAGCTGATGTTCGAGCCCGGCCGGGTGATCGCGGGCAATGCCGGGGTGCTGCTCACCCGCGTCATCTGGGTCAAGCCCGGCGTCACCCATCCCTATGTCATCGTCGACGCGGCGATGAACGATCTGGCGCGGCCGGCGCTGTATGACGCCTGGCACGATTTCGCCGCGGTCGCCCCCAATGGCCAGCGGATGATCGCCAATATCGCCGGGCCGGTGTGCGAGACGGGCGACACCTTTGCGTTGGCGCGCGATATCGACGCGGTTGCCTCGGGCGATCTCGCCGTGTTCCGCACCGCCGGCGCTTATGGCGCGACGATGGCGTCGACCTATAACAGCCGGCCTTTGGTGCCCGAAGTGATGGTCGATGGCGATCGCTATGCCATCGTCGCCGACCGGATCAGCGCCGAGACGATCATCGCTGCCGAGCGCGTGCCCGAATGGCTGAAGGCATAGGCCTGCACAGCCTGCCGCTGTTCATGCGGCTGGCGGAGCGGCCGGTGATCCTGCTCGGCGATGGCGAAGCGGCAGCGGCCAAGCGGCGCTTGCTGGAGCGGGCGGGCGCGGTGATTGTCGGCGAGGACGCCGAGGCGCGGCTCGCGATCGTCGCGATCGAGGACGAGGGCGAGGCGCTGGCGGCGATCGAGCGGCTGCGCGCGCGCCGGGTGCTGGTGAACGCGGTCGACCGGCCCGATCATTGCGACTTCACGCTGCCCGCGATCATCGACCGATCGCCGGTGATTGTCGCGATCGGCACCGGCGGCGCATCGGCGGGACTGGCGGCGGCGCTGCGCCAGCGGTTGGAGGCGCTACTGCCGGCGGGGCTGGGCAAGCTGGCGAACGACCTGAACGCGGCGCGAGCAAGACTGCGCGATCGCTGGCCTGACGGCGGTGACCGGCGGCGCGCGCTCGCAGACGCCATGGCACCGGCGGGCGCACTCGACCCGCTGGGCAGCGCGCCCGATGTCCAATCGTGGCTCGCGAGCGGCGGCAAAAGCGCCATCAACGCGGTTCACCGCGTCATCCTGACATCAAGCGACCCGGACGACCTGACGCTTCGCCAGGCGCGCCTACTGGCGCAGGCCGACCGCGTCTATCACGCGGAGGACGTACCGCGGGCCATTCTGGACCGGGCACGCGCCGACGCGGCGCGCCTGCCGCTGGCGGGGGACGTGCCGGAGGCGTTGCCCGGCGTGACGTGCGTTGTCGAGATGGGGTGATTTGTTCACGCGGAGGCGCGGAGGGCGCGGAGAAGCTGAATCGACTTAGCGCATTTCTCGATTGAATTGACTCATTCCCAGGCCCGTTCGTGCTGAGCTTGTCGAAGCACCGTCCTTTTTCTTTTTGCGCATCGCCCACGCCCCTAAGAACTGCCCTTCGACAAGCTCAGGGCGAACGCCGAGCGAGCCAACCGGTGAGGAAAATCCTCTAGCGCTGCGCGCTTTTCAAAAAGCTCCGCGCCCTCCGCGCCTCCGCGTGAACCCAATCTACCCTGCCGCCGCTTACGCCCCCGCGCCCAGCCGCTCGAGCTGATCGTTCAGCGACTGGATCGACGCAATCAACCGCAGCCGTTCGGCGCGGGTTTCGGCGAGTTCGGCGCGCGCTTCACCCAATTCCATCGCGCGCGCGGCAATGCGCGCATCGAGCGTGGCGTTGGAGCGTTTGAGCGCGGCAATGCGGCGCGCGCGCTCGACGACGCGATCGATCCGCGCGGCGAGCACCGAGAAATCGAATGGCTTGGCGATGTGATCGTCCGCGCCCGCCGCCAGTGCCTCGACCACCGCTTGCGGGTCACTGCGCCCGGTGATCATGATGACGGGCAGATCGGCGGTCTCGCGGCTCCCGCGAATTTCAGCGAGCATCTGCAGCCCGGAAGTTTCGGGCATCACCATGTCGACGATCGCCAGATCGAACCCTCGCCCGGCCAGCCGCTCGAGCCCTTCGCGCGCGTTGTCCGACAGCACGATGGTGTAGCCCAGATGCGTCAGCCGCCGGCCGATGACTTCGAGATTGGTGCGACTGTCATCGACGACCAGAATCGTCGGCATCGCCCGCGAGCGGGGCAGATCGTCAAACAGCTCGTCAACAAGGGCCAAGGCGTGTCGCTCCGGATGCACAAGACTATGCCCCGGACCTAGCGCACTGCCCCCTCACATCTGGTTAACGGCGCCGTAACCGCGGCTCAGGCGGGCTGGCTGACCCGCGAGGCCGGTGTCCAGTCGGTCAGCATCGCGGCTTGCGCGCGGCGATAAAGCACGGGCTCGCTGATCCCCAGCCGGCGGCGTGCCGCGTCATAGGGCTCGTTCAGCAGCGCGTGATAATCCTCGACCGGCAGCCACTTGGCCTTGCGACCGTTGCGATAGCCTTCCCACACCGCGCGGGCGAAATCGAGCCGGCGAAAAACGAAGAGGCTCTTGATCGAGGCAGCAGCCGCGATCCACGCCCAGCCGAGCCCGCCGACCTGCGCGAAGCTGAACGCCACCAACGCCGCTTCGCCCAGCGGCTCATCGGCCTGATAGCCGGTCAGCGTGTGCCAGATGTCATGCGTGTCGCGGATGCGGCGGCCGAACCAGACATAGGGGTGGAGCACGTCCTCATCCTTGTCGAGCGTCTCGCGGCTGACCTGCTCGAGCCCGGCGGCGGAATAGCCGGTGCGGTTGAGGAAATCGCGATAGGCAGCGCCGACCGTGCCGGGCGCGAACGAGGCGACATAATCGCGGTCGCTCAGCGTGCGCGCCAGCTCTTCGCGCTCGTACATCAGCTTGCCGCCTTCATGCGTGGCGAGCATCCGCGCCGCATTCTTGGTCAGATTGCCGGCGTTGAGCGCGCGCATGATGAGGAAGACCTGCGCGGTATCATCGGGATCGGCGAGCAACTTGCGCATCGCGTTGATCGCGGTCTTCCAGTCGCGGCGGCCGGTCGTGCCGGGGAGAGGAGGCATGCTGGGCATCGGAGCGATTCCTTACTGACAGGAGTGTTAGTAAGGAATCGGGTGGCGGGAGTCAAGAGACCAGTATTCCTCTCCCCTTGCGGGAGAGGATACGGAGACTTGCGAGCTTGCTCGCTAGTCGTAGTTGGAGAGGGGTGATTCCCGAACTATCGACGGCGGGAGCCCCCTCACCAAGCTCCGCTAGGCGCTGACGCGCCAAGCTGCGCTATCCTCTCCCACAAGGGGAGAGGAATAAAATGTCAAACCCGCATCGGCATGATGACGTAGAGGGCCGGCGCCTTGTCATTCTCGCGGATCAGCGTCGGGGCGGCGGCGTCGGCGAGGTGGACCTCGACCAGATCGCCTTCCACCTGCGCGAGGATTTCGAGCAGATAGCGGCTGTTGAAGCCGATCTCGAACGGCTGCGCGGCATAATCGCCGGGCACGTCTTCGGACGCAGTGCCGTTTTCCGGGCTCGTCACCGACAGCGTCACCCGGTCGCGATCGAGCGCCAGCTTCACCGCGCGGGTCTTTTCGGTGGCGATGGTCGAGACGCGGTCGACGCCTTCTTCCAGGCTTTTGGGGTCGATCTTGAGGATCTTGTCATTGCCGGTCGGGATAACGCGCGAATAATCGGGGAATGTGCCGTCGATCAGCTTGGACGTGAGCAGTGCTTGGCCGAGATCGAAGCGAATCTTGCTCGCCGACAGCGACACGCCGACCGAGCCGTCGATTTCCTCGAGCAGCTTGCGCAATTCGCCGACGCATTTGCGCGGCACGATCACGTCGGGCATGCCGTCGGCGCCGTCGGGGCGCTTGACCGTGACGCGGGCGAGGCGATGGCCGTCGGTCGCGGCGGCCTTCAGCACCGGCATCGGATCGTCCGACACGTGCAGGAAAATGCCGTTCAGATAATAACGCGTTTCCTCGGTCGAGATCGCGAAGCGCGTCTTGTCGATGATCTGCTTGAGCGTCTCGGCGGGCAGTTCGAAGCTGATCGGCAGCTCGCCCTCGGCAATCACCGGGAAATCGTCGCGCGGCAGCGTCGCCAGGCTGAACTTGGCGCGGCCGGCCATGATCGTCATCCGCCCTTCCGCCGCCGACAGCTGCACCTGGCTGCCTTCGGGCAGCTTACGGACGATGTCGAACAAAGTGTGCGCGGAAACCGTGGTCGCACCCGGCGTTTCCACGCTGGCGGCGACATGCTCGTTGATCTGCAGATCGAGATCGGTCGCCATCAGCTTGAGCGTGCCATCGGCAGCGGCATCGATCAGGACGTTGGAGAGGATCGGGATGGTGTTGCGCCGCTCGACCACCGACTGGACGTGGCTGAGCCCCTTCAACAGCGTTCCGCGTTCGATCGTCGCCTTCATTCCAATCCCCCGGGCGCGCCGGACGCCCTTAGACTTCTGCGCCGCACCGGCTGTCGCCGGGGACAAGACACCATCTTCCTTCCTTAACGTGAAAAAGGGCCGGGGCAAGCGCTGCGACGGTGGATTTGCGGATGCCGCCAACGAGAATTGCCCGCCGGGGTGGCATCGGCCCGCTGCCCGGCCTTTACCGGCGCACGCCCTGCCCGCCGACTGCCGAAAGCCGTTGCTTTTCCCCCGCGCGACCGTGAAACAGCAGCGATGCGGCAGAGCGGACAACGGCAGGGGCGCGACTTCATCGCGCGGCACGGGGAGACGGTGTTCAACGCCGCGCGCCGGCTGCAAGGCGAGGCGGCGCACACGCCGCTGACCCGCGCGGGATTTGCCCAGGCCGACGAGATGGGCGCGGCGCTGGCAGCGCTGCTCGGCCAATCGCCGGCCTTGGCGTTATGGGCGTCCCCCACTGGCCGCGCGCTGCAGACGCTGGCGGTGATCGCCGAGCATCTGGCGCTCGACTGGCACGCCGCGCGCACCGATGCGCGGCTGGTCGAAATCGGCATGGGGAGCTGGGGCGGGCGCTATTATAGCGACGTGATCGCCGAGGTCGGCCCGGTCGTCCATCCCGGCACCGGCTTGTTGACGCCCGCCCCCGATGGCGAGGATTATCGGTCGATCGCCGCGCGGGTGAGCGGCTGGCTCGCCGATACCGAAGATGATCCCGGCGATCGCCTCACCATCATGCACGGCATTTCGTCGCGCGTGCTGCGCGGGGTGATGACGGGGGCGGCGGTCGATCCGCTGGTCGAGGCGCCGGTGGCGGCGGGGTTGCCGCAGGGATCGGTGGTGATGATCGAGCGCGGGGTCGAGACGGTCGTCCATCGCGGCAGCGGATACGCACCGGCATGAGGCGCGCGGCTCGCCTTGCTGCGGCGCTGATCGCGCTGGCCGCTGCGCCGCTGGCCGCCAAGGACTCGCTGGGCGTCTATGATCGCTGGGGCGCGTTTCGCGATGCGAGCCCGTTGCGTTGCTATGCGATCTCGGCGCCGGTGCAGGCGCCCGGTGGCGGCAGCTGGCGACCCTTTGCGGCGATCGGCACCTGGCCGGGGCAAGGCGCGCGGGGCCAGGTCCATATTCGGCTGAGCCATGACCGCGATCCGCGGGCGCGCGTGACGCTGTCGGTCGGGGACCGGCGGTTCGATCTGGTCGCGGGCAATGCCGATGCCTGGGCGCCCGATGCGCGCACCGACGCCGCGATCATCGCCGCGATGCGCGCCGGCCGCAGCATGAGCGTCGAAACGCTGGGCCGCGCCGGGCCGTTCGCCGATGTCTATTCGCTGCGGGGGGCTGCGACGGCGATCGATGCGGCGACGTTGGGGTGTGTGGGGCGGTAGGTCGCCTGCTTCCACTCAACGTCACCCCGGGCTTGACCCGGGGTCCCGCTGAAATACCACGGCCAGAAGAAGCGGGACCCCGGGTCAAGCCCGGGGTGACGCAAAAAATCGTACCTTATTAGTCAGAACGAGTGTCACTGCCCCGCCGGCTGCTGCCCCGGCACCGCGCTGCCGGGCGCCGCTGCACCCGGCAACCCCGCGCCACCCGCCGCCATCTTGGCCTGCATCGCGCGAATCTCCGCTTCCGACTTGAAGTCGATCAGGCTGACGTCGAACACCAGCACCGAATTGGCCGGAATGGGCCCGGCTGCCTTGTCGCCATAGCCAAGGCTTGGCTTGATCCACAGGCGATATTTGCCGCCGCGCTGCATCAGCTTCAGCCCTTCGGAAAAACCCGGCACGACGCCCGTCACCGGGAATGGCGTCGGCTGTTCCGACTTGTCGAAGCTGGTGCCGTTGGTGAGCTTGCCATCATAGGTGATCAGCGTGACATCGCCATCGGTCGGGGTCGGACCCTTACCCGGCTGCAGCACCTTGTATTGCAACCCCGACGGCGTCTCCTTGACTGCCGGATCGCTCGACTTGTTGTGCGCCAGATACGTATCCGGCCGCGCCTGATACGCCGCATAGGCACGACCCGCTTGCTGCGCGAGCAGGGTGAGGACGATGCCGCCGATCGCGCCGGCGAGCAGCAACAGCCAGGCGGGGCGGGGCGTGGATGTCGCGGCGGCGGGCTTGGGGGGAGTCGTTGCCATGATCATTGTCCTGCCGGCGGCGGGGGCGGAGCGGCACCACGGGGAGCGCCGCCGGCGCCACCCTGCTGCTGTTGCATCTGCTGCATTTGCTGCGCCTGGAGCTGGCGATAGACGCCCTGATCGATGAAGCCGGCCATCTGCACGTCAAAGATCAGCAGCGAATTGGGCGGCACCTTGGGGCTGGGCGATGCGACGCCATAGGCAAGATCGGGCTTGATCCAGAAGCGATAGACCGAGCCCTTGGGCATCAGCTTCAAGCCTTCGCTGAAGCCCTTGATCGCGCCACCCGAGAGCGGGAACGGCACGACCTGCTGCGAACGATCGAATTCGGTGCCGTCGCGCAAATGCCCGGCATAGAGCACGCCCGCAACATCGGTATCGCCGGGCGTCTTGGTGTCGTCGCCCTTTTTCAGCACCTTGTACTGCAGGCCCGACGGCGTTTCGACAACGCCGGGGAGCGTGCGGTTATAGGCGAGGAAATCCTCGTTCGTCCCCTTGGCGCCGATCACCGGCGCGGCGCCGATCATCGCCAGCCACGCGGCGATCGCGACCGCCGCGGCAATGCCCAGCCACAGCAGCGACAATATCCCGCGCCGCGTCGGCGGAATGGGAACGGCGGTTACCGACATGCAAGATCACCCGAGGCTGAAGAACTGGAACGACCGGGGCTTAGCGGGGCTGCGGGAGCGCTGCAACCATGGCGAGCGCGGTTGCCGACATCTCGCACGGATGGGGTGCCACAAATGACCGCGCCGCCCGCCCCCGATTCGGGACGGACGGCGATCGATGCCATTAGCGAGACTTTGGGAAACGACTCGAACCCGGCCGCGAACGGACGGCAGCGCTTAGCGGGCGCCGTCGCGCTCCATCCGCTTGCGCTCCAGCTTGCGGGCGCGGCGGACAGCGGCGGCACGCTCGCGCGCGCGCTTTTCCGAGGGCTTTTCGTAATGGCGGCGCAGCTTCATCTCGCGATACACGCCTTCACGCTGCAGCTTCTTCTTCAGGGCCCGCAGCGCCTGATCGACGTTATTGTCGCGCACGATGATTTGCATAAACCCGCCAGTCTCCAATCAATAGAAATCGCTCGCCGCGAGCCATTACTCGCGCCGCAAGCGCGGGCCGTTAGCAGCGCGCGGGTGATTCTGCAAGCATCTCGCCGTTGCGCAAGGCGAGCGGGCCGCTATGAACGCCCGCGATGACCCAAGGCGTGCCGCTCCACCTGTTCAACAGCCTGACCCGATCGATCGAGCCGTTCACGCCGATCGATCCCGAGCTGGTGCGCGTCTATACCTGCGGGCCGACGGTCTATAACTACCAGCATATCGGCAATATGCGCGCGTTCCTGTTCGCCGACACGCTGGGCCGGGTGCTGCGGTGGAAGGGTTATAACCTCCGCCATGTGATCAACATCACCGATGTCGGGCATTTGACCAGCGACGCCGATGCGGGCGACGACAAAATGGAAGCCGCCGCGCGCGCGCAAGCCAAGTCGATCTGGGAAATCGCCGCGCATTATACCGACGCGTTCAAGACGGATGTCGAGCGGCTCAACATCACCCCGCCTTATGTTTGGTCGGTCGCCACCGATCACATCGAGGAGATGATCGCGTTCGCGCAGAAGATCGAGCGCGATTGCTACCGGATCGAGGGCGGGCTGTATTTCGACACCTCGAAGGTGCCGAACTATGGCGCGCTGGCGCGGAGCACAACCGACGAGGGCGAAAGCCGCATCGACCCGGTCGACGGCAAGCGCCACCCCCAGGATTTCGCGATCTGGCGCACCTCACCGCCGGGCGAGCAGCGGCAGATGGAATGGGACTCGCCCTGGGGCAAAGGCGCGCCGGGCTGGCATCTCGAATGCTCGGTGATGAGCCTGAAGCATCTCGGCCACCCGTTCGACATCCACACTGGCGGCATCGACCATCGCGAGATCCACCACCCCAACGAAATCGCGCAGAACCAGGCCTATTGCGCGTGCGACGATACCGGCGCGCGGTTCTGGATGCACAATAATTTCCTGGTGGATCGCGGCGGGAAGATGTCGAAATCGACGGGGGAGTTTCTGCGGCTGCAGACGTTGGTCGATGCGGGCTTCCATCCGCTCGCTTATCGATTGATGTGCCTGCAGGCGCATTATCGCAGCGAGCTGGAGTTTTCGTGGGACAATCTCGCGGCGGCGAGTGTGCGGTTAAAGCGGTTGGTGATGGCGGTGGCGAGCCTGCGCGCGAGCAACGATGGCACGGCCAAGGGCGACGCGCAGCCCTATCTCGATCAGCTCGACGCCGCCGTGGCCGACGATCTCAACACCGCGCGCGCGCTGCCGGTGCTCGAGGACATGCTCGGTGACAAAAAGCTGTCGCCCGCGATCCGCTTGGCCGCGCTGACCGCGTTCGATGGCGTGCTGGGCCTGTCGATCGCGACACTGGATCGCGCCGACCTCCGCGTCCGCCCCGCCGCCGCGACGCTCACCGAAGCCGAGATCGAAGCCCGCCTCGCCGAGCGCCGAGAAGCGCGCGCGGCGAAGAACTTCGCCCGGTCGGACGCGATCCGCGACGCGCTCACTGCCGCCGGGGTCGAGGTGATGGACGGCGATCCGCTGGGGTGGGATTGGAAGCCCATTTTCTAACCGTCATGCCGGACTTGTTCCGGCATCCACCTCATAACAGGCAATGACGTCACCAACGGCGCGGTGGACCCGGGAACAAGTCCGGGGTGACCGTGATGGGTTTCGTGTTACCAGATCGCACATAACCGCCCCCTTGCTCTCCCCCGCCAGCCGGGCATGATGCAGGCTGACCGCGCGCAGACGCGACCCGCTGGAGAAATGCCATGGCCACCGCTTCGCTTGTCGATCGCGACACCGTCGACACTACCGACCCCATCGCCATTTGGCGGCGCGACGGCGCGGTCGTGCTCGATCGGTTTTTCACCGCCGAAGAAATCACCCCGGTCGAGGCCGATTGCGACGCGCTGTTCGCGGCGCGGCGGCGCTCGACCGAGGCGGTCGTCAAAAAGCCCGATGGCAGCGTCGGCGTGTTCGACCCCGCGCAATTCCGCAACTACGAACATCTGCCCTTTGCTGCTTCTTCCGCGATCAACCTGCTGGGGCTGAACCCGCGCCTGATCGGCTTTGCCAAGGCCGCCCTGGGAGTCGATGACGTGCGGCTCTACCAATGCGACGCCTGGGCGAAATTCACCGGTGACGCCGATTACGACCAGCCGTTCCATTGCGATTTCAAGAACCACACGCTGACCGTGCCCGGCGACGACCCCGCCGACCAAACGATCAACTTCATGATTTTCGTGACCGATGTGACCGACGATTTAGGCGCCATCCATTACGTTCCCAATCCCGCCGCCACTAAAGTCATCGGTCCGCTGCGCCCAGTGCTGCCCGAGGAGCTTGACGGCGCCGGGGGCCTGAACCGTGCGGCGCTCTCGATGGACCAGCAGCAGCCGACCGCCTTTGCCCACCCGCTGCAGCAAGCGTTGAAGGACATCGAGCAATCAGGCGCGGCGCCGGCGGGATCGATCTTCGCTTATGGCATCGACGTTTATCATCGCGGCACCAACCTGACGCGGCCGGGCGGGCATCGCTACACCCTCACCGCCAGTTTCAAGGCGGCGGGGAACGAGCAGATTGCCTGGACTGCCTGGCCGTTCCATTTCCTCAAGCCCTGGAAGAACGTCATCAACCATGCCACGCCCGAGCAGCTGGCGTGCCTGGGCATTCCGCGCCCGGGCGATCCGTTCTGGACCGAGACGACGCTGGCGCGCACCCAGATGCGCTGGCCGGGCTGGGACATGAGCGCCTATCGCGCGGCACTGCCGGCAGCATGAAAGCCGTTCTCCCCGCGCTCGCCCGGCCGCTGATCGAGCCGCAACTGCCGCCGGGCCTCGACGTCGCGTGGTTCATGAGCGCTGACCAGGCGATGGCGGAGATCGCGGACGCTGATATCGCCTGGGTCGACACGCAGCAGCCCGCGTTGACCGGCGCGGCGGTCGCGGCGGGGAAGCGGCTGAAATGGGTGAGCACCATCTATGCCGGGCTCGACCATTTCCCGCTCGCGCAATTGAAGGCGCAAGGGACGGTGCTGACCAACGGCGTCGGCATCAACGCGCTCGCGGTTGCCGAATATGCGGTGATGGGCGTGCTGGTCGCCGCCAAGCGCTTCGATGAAGTCGTCCGCATCGCTGACCGCCACGAATGGACGATTTCCGCGCCCGGCCAGACCGAATTGTTCGAGACGCGCGCGCTGATCATCGGCATGGGCGCGATCGGGCGGTTGATCGGCGAGCGGCTGGCGGCGTTCGGTGTCGCGGTGACGGGGGTGACGCGATCGGGCCGCGACGGATCGCTGACGCCCGATCAATGGCGCGCGCGGCTCGGCGAGTTCGACTGGGTGGTGCTCGCCGCGCCTTCGACCGGCGAGACCAAGGCGATGATCGGCGCCGATGAGCTGGCGACGATGAAGCCCGGCGCCTGGCTGATCAACATCGCGCGCGGCGACATGGTCGATCAGGACGCGCTGATCGAGGCACTGACCAAGCGGCGGATCGGCGGCGCGTTTCTCGACGTGGTCCATCCCGAGCCGCTGCCGCCCGAGCATCCGCTGTGGACCGCGCCCAACGTCATCCACACCATGCATTTGTCAGGCCGCAGCCAGACCAAGATGTTCCAGCGGGCAGCGGCGCTGTTCCTGCGTAACATCAAGGCGTTCGTCGCCGGCGCGCCGATGGAGAATGTGGTGGATTTAGACGCGGGGTACTAAGCATCCGCCCTCACCGTCACCCCGGGCTTGACCCGGGGTCCAGCTTCTTCTGGCGACGGTCGAAAGGCAGCTGGACCCCGGATCAAGTCCGGGATGACGCGATTTTGTAAAAGACCATTCGCCATTTACCCCAACAGGGAAATATCCTCATCCTACGACTTGCCTTCCTTACCCCATCGGCGTAATGGCCGCCGCCATGACGACGTTAGCAGGCCAGAAAATCCGCCGGTTCCGCGAAGAGCGGGGCTTGTCGCGCGCCGCGTTCGGGGCGTGGTATTCGACACCGGGATCGACCGTGCAAGGCTGGGAAGACGAGGGCAAGCGCGCCAATGCCGCGATCGTCAACCAGATCGCCGCCAACGGCATCGCCCACCACGCCGATTGGTATGTCGCGATCCCCGCCGCGAACAATGACAGCGCCAAGAGCTGGACGCCGGGCAGCTGGGCAGCGTTCGAAGCGCTGCAAATGCCGCACTACCCCGACGTCGCCGCGCTCAATGCCGCGACCGACACGCTGCGCAGCTATCCCCCGCTCGTCTTCGCCGGCGAAGCGCGTGAGCTGACGGCGGACTTGGGCCGCGTCGTCGACGGCAAGGCCTTCCTGCTCCAGGGCGGCGATTGCGCGGAGAGCTTTGCCGAATTTCACCCCAATAACATCCGCGACACCTTCCGCGTCATTCTGCAGATGGCGGTGGTGCTTACCTTCGCGTCGAAGCTGCCGACGGTGAAGGTCGGGCGGATGGCGGGGCAATTCGCCAAGCCGCGCTCGGCCGATACCGAAGTGCAGGATGGCGTCGAGCTGCCGAGCTATCGCGGCGACAATGTCAACGACATCGCGTTTACCCCCGCCGGCCGCACCCCCGATCCGCAGCGGATGATCCAGGGCTATGCGCAATCGGCCGCCACGCTCAACCTGCTGCGCGCGTTCGCGACCGGCGGTTATGCGAACCTGCACCAGGTCCATAAATGGACGCTCGATTTCATGGGCCGCTCGCCCTGGGCCGACAAATTCGCCGATGTCGCGGACCGGATCGGCGAAGCGCTCGACTTCATGGCGGCGTGCGGCATCAGCCCGGATACCGTGCCGCAGCTGAAGGGCACCAGCTTCTACACCAGCCATGAAGCGCTGCTGCTGCCCTACGAACAGGCGATGACGCGGCAGGATTCGCTGACCGGCGACTGGTACGACACCAGCGCCCACATGCTGTGGATCGGCGACCGCACGCGCTTCGAAGGATCGGGGCATGTCGAATTCCTGCGCGGCATCGGCAACCCCATCGGCATGAAATGCGGGCCGAGCCTCGAGCCCGACGCGCTGCTGCGCCTGCTCGACACGCTCAACCCGGCGCGCGTGCCCGGGCGGATGACGCTGATCACGCGCTATGGCTATGACAAGATCGAGAACGGCCTGCCGCCGCTGATCCGCGCAGTGAAGCGCGAGGGCCATCCCGTGCTGTGGAGCTGCGACCCGATGCACGGCAACGTCGTCAAAGCGGCCAATGGCTATAAGACGCGGCCGTTCGACCGCATCTTGGCGGAAGTGCGCGGCTTCTTCGCGGTGCATCGCGCCGAGGGCACGATCGCCGGCGGCATCCATGCCGAGATGACCGGTCAGAATGTGACCGAATGCACCGGCGGCGCGGTCGACGTGACCGAGCAGTCGCTTGGCGATCGCTACCACACGCATTGCGATCCGCGGTTGAATGCGGGGCAGAGCCTGGAGCTGGCGTTCCTGCTGGCGGAGATGCTCAACAGCGAAATGGCGGCGAGAAGGAAGGCGGCGTGAGGGTCGGCGCTCGCTCCTCTCCCTTGAGGGGAGAGGATAGCGCAGCTTGCCAGCTTGCTGGCTAGCGTAGCTTGGAGAGGGTGGACCCGCGACGTCGATAGCCCGGGATACCCCCTCTCCCAACTCCGACTAAGCCTTTGCTAGCGCAAAGACTAAGTCTGCGTATCCCTCTCCCGCAAGGGGAGAGGGCTTGGATCCCTCACCAATCCCTCCACGCCCGCCCCATCGTTTCCGGAATATTTACGCCGCTCCGCCATGGTCCGCGTCGGTGCAGCGCACGGGAAGGGCATCGATGCTGGCGGCAGGCGAATTGAAGGTCGTGGTGATGGGGCTGGGCTATATCGGCCTGCCCACGGCCGCGCTCATCGCGCGTACGGGCATCGAAGTGGTCGGCGTCGATGTGACGCAGGCGATCGTCGACACGGTCAATTCGGGCAAGGTCCATATCGAGGAAGTCGATCTCGACGGGCTGGTGTCCGGCGTGGTTGCTCGCGGCACGCTGCGCGCCTCGACCCTGATCGAGCAGGCCGATGTCTTCGTGATCGCGGTGCCGACGCCGTTCGGCGACAACCACACGCCCAATATCGGCTATGTGCTGCAAGCCGCGACCACCGTCGCCGCCGCGCTCAAACCGGGCGACACGGTGATCCTCGAATCGACCTCGCCCGTCGGCACGACCGAGAAGGTGCGCGATCTGCTCGGCCAGCTCCGCCCCGATCTCAAAATGCCCGGCCAGACCGGGGAGACGCCTGACATCGCCATCGCTTATTGCCCCGAGCGCGTGCTGCCTGGCCGCATCCTGGTCGAGCTGATCGAGAATGACCGCGTGATCGGCGGCATTACGCCGCGCTGCGCGCGCAAGGCGCTGTCTTTCTATCGCCGCTTCGTGCGCGGCGCGTGCGTGACGACCACCGCGCCGACCGCCGAGATGACCAAGCTGACCGAAAACGCCTTTCGCGACGTCAACATCGCCTTTGCCAACGAGCTGAGCCTGGTCGCCGAGCGGATGGGCGTGAATGTGTGGGACGTGATCCGCTTGGCGAACCGGCATCCTCGCGTGAACATCCTGTCGCCGGGGCCGGGCGTCGGCGGGCATTGCATCGCGGTCGATCCCTGGTTTTTGGTGAGCGCCGCGCCGGAACAGACGCCGCTGATCCGCACCGCGCGGCAAGTGAATGACGGCAAGACCGATCACGTCATCGCCAAGGCCGCCGAGCTGATCGAGCGCTTTCCCGGCCTGCCGGTCGCGTGCCTGGGCCTGGCGTTCAAAGCCAATATCGACGATTTCCGCGAAAGCCCGGCGCTGAAGGTGGCGGCCGAGCTGGCGCATCGCTTTGGCGACCGCATCAGCATCGTCGAGCCTTATGCCCGCGCCTTGCCGGGCGAGTTCGACGGCACCGGCGCGCGGTTGATCGACCTGGACGACGCGATCGAAACGAGCGGGATGCTGATCGTGCTGGTCGATCACGAGCTGTTCAAATCGGTGCCGTTCGACGAGCGCGCGCGCAAGATCGTTTATGATACGCGCGGGATCTGGCCCGATCAGCCCGCGCCCGCGCCGGCCTGGCCGGTCGAGCGCCGACGCGCGGCGGGGCCTAGCGCGGCGTAGCTTCGCCTAATTTTATCGCACCCGTCATCCCCGCGCAGGCGGGGATCCATTATCCCTGACCCCAGCACGATTGATATCGCTAGCCTGAATGGATTCCCGCCTGCGCGGGAATGACGGATACTATTGAGGCGGCGGGGCCTAGCGCCGCTTGATCAGCCGCGTCAGTAGTGGCTTGCCGTCCCAATCGCGCGCGGTGAAGCGCCAGGCGCCGTGCGGCTGCCGGTCGAGCGTCGCGAAGCCGAACACGCCGTAGCGTGTTTCCAGATCGGCAAGCGTCAGCCCATCGGGCAATGCGGGCGCGGCGGCGGCGGTGCCGGGTGCGGGCGGCTCATCCTCCTCGGTGCCGGAGAAGCCGGTGATGATTTGCGTCGGGAAGCCTTTCACCGCCGCGACCTGCAGCAGATGGATGTGCCCCGACAGCACCGCCGCGACATGCGGCAAGGGCGGCAGCGGCGTCGACGACTGGAACGCCCCCGCAACCGAGGGATAGCCGACTTTCAAGCCCTTCTTGCCGCTCTCGGTGATCGCGCCGAAGGGATAATGATCGGTCATGAAATTGGTATCGCCGGCGCGCGCCATTGCCTGGCCCGCCGCCGCATCGGCCTGATAGGCGGCGAGCGTTGCCGGGTCGGCAATCGCTTTCTCACCGATCTTGGCGAAATCGAACACGATCAGCCGGGCGTGATTGCCAAGCTCGACGGCATAAGGCGGCGCGCGGTCGCCCGCCCCATCATTGGCGGCGGCGAGGCAATCGCGGCCCGGCAACAGCGCATGCGGATCGAGCAGGATCCACCAGCCCTGGCCGGCGCGCGCGCATTCCTCGTGATTGCCGCGATCGACCACCCAGGGGGCGGCGGCGAGCAAGGAGGCGGCGGGCGTGAAGAAATCGGCATCCCACGCATCCCAGCCATAGCCCCAGGGCGAGCCCGCACAGCCGGCATTGCCTTCAGCGCACGCATTTTCGCGATAATGATAATCGCCGACGTGCAGCACGACATCGGGCCGCGCTGCGGCCGCCGCCTGCGCGACACGCGCGAACGGCCAGTGCTTGGGGTCGTTGCATGCCTGATAAGCGTTGGAACTGGTCTTCAGCCGGCAACCGGTGTCGCCGATCAACACGATGCGCTGGACCAGCGGGCGTGGCAGCGGCAGGCGCTGGCCGGCAATCGTCGCGTGGCGGGCATGGTTGGGCAGCGGCGCTTCGCAGACGCGGATGGCAAAGGCGGATGGATGGCTCTCCGCCGAGCCCGACGAGCTCGGTCGCTGCGGCAAGGTCGCCGGCGCGAAACGCTGCGTCATCGCAACGGCGTGGCCGTCGACCTGCAGCGCCGGACAGCGATCGGCATCGGTGATCGCGCGGGCGATTGCGCCATCGGGCGCCATCAGCACATAGGCTTGCGTCCGTGCCTCGGCAGGCGCTGAGGTAAGCGCCGCCAGCAACGCCATCACCATTGCCTCGACTCGTCCGCGCATCGCCCTGCCCTCCCCGGTTCGCGCTTGCCCTAGCGCGACGCGGCGCATCGGCAAGCGCTTTTGCCAACGCCACGATCTGGGCTAGGCAAGGCCGCCACCATTTCGCGAACGAGCACCCGATGAACCCCGTTTACGCTGCCCTGGGCACCACGATTTTCGAGCATATGTCGGGCCTGGCGCGGCAATTCGGCGCGGTCAATCTGGGGCAGGGCTTCCCCGACGGCGCCGAGCCGGGCGATGTCCTGGAGGCCGCCGCGCGCGCGCTGACCGAGCACCCCAATCAATATCCGCCGATGGCCGGCCTGCCCGAGCTGCGCGCGGCGGTGGCAGCGCATTATGCCGCGACGCAGGGGCTGGACCTGACGGCGGACGAAGTGATCGTCACTTCCGGCGCCACCGAGGCGCTGGCGGCGGCCATCTTCGCGCTGGTGACGCCGGGCGATGCGGTGGCGATGTTCCAGCCGCTCTACGACGCCTATCTGCCGCTCGTCCGTCGCGCCGGCGGGGTGCCGCGCCTGATCGGCCTGCAGCCGCCCGACTGGCGGATCACCGCCGAGGCGCTGGCCGCTGCGGATGGCGCGCGGCTGATCATCGTCAACGATCCCCTCAACCCTACTGCGACCGTGATGTCCGCCGAGGAACGCCGCCTGATCGCCGAGTTCTGCGCCCGCAACGACGCGATCGCGATCTGCGACGATGTTTGGGAACAAGTGATGTTCGATGGCCGCACCCATCATCCGCTGATGGCCGAGCCCGGCATGCGCGCGCGCTGCGTGAAGATCGGCTCGGCGGGCAAGATGTTCTCGCTGACCGGGTGGAAAGTCGGCTGGCTGTGCGCGGCGCCGGCACTCTCCAGCGTGCTCGCCAAGGCGCACCAGTTCCTCACCTTCACGACGCCGCCCAATCTGCAGCGCGCGGTCGCTTATGGGCTGGGCACCGACCGGACGCGCTTCGCGGCGATGACCGCGAGCTTCCAGCGCTCGCGCGACCGGCTGGCGAGCGGGCTGAGCGCGCTCGGCTATGCGGTGCTGCCGAGCCAGGCGACCTATTTCCTGTCGATCGACTTGGCCGCGAGCGGCATCGCCATGCCCGATCATGCCTATTGCGACTGGCTGGTGCGCGAAGCCGGCGTCGCGACGATCCCGGTTTCCGCCTTTTATGCCGAAGCGCCCGTCACCAGCATCGTGCGGCTATGCTTTGCCAAGGCCGACGCGACGCTCGACGCCGCGCTGGAGCGCATGCAGCGCCGGCCTTGATCTCGAGCGGTTTGCAATCACGTTGACGCGTGTCTTTATCCTTCCCCGGCGAGGGCCGGGGTCCAGCATCAAGACGGCAGCAACTGGGCCCCGGCCTTCGCCGGGGAAGCGTGTTCAGGGCGATCTCGACTTGCTCTAGCGGCTTACTTCGCCGCGCCCTTCGCCGCTTTCTCGATCAACGCCGCCGCCTGCTCTGGATGCGCGACGAACGCGACATGGCTGCCCGGCGTCTCTTCGGTCGTCGAGCCCGCGCGCTTGGCGTACATCCGCTCGAGATCGGGCGGGATGATGCGATCATCCTTGGAGACGAGATACCAGCTCGGCTTCTCGTGCCACGCGGCATGCTTGATCGTCGCGCCGCCATTGGCCGCCCCCACCGGCACTTGCGAATCGGCCATGAACTCACGGTCGGCTTGCGGCACGTCGGGCGCGAAGGCCGCCAGGAACGCGTCGCGGTTGAGGAACAGGAAGCCATCTGCCGATGCGGTGACGGGCGGCGCCCCGGTCAGATATTTGAACAGCGGTTCGTCATTCTCGGGCGCGAAGGCGGCGATATAGACGAGGCCCGCCACCTTGGGGTCATTGCCCGCATCGGTGATGATCGCGCCGCCATAGGAATGGCCGACGAGAATGACCGGCCCATCCATCAGTGCGATGGTGCGCTTGGTGGCAGCAACATCATCCGCCAGGGTCGCATCGGGGTTGGCGACGACGCGGACGGTGTACCCATCCTTGCGGAGAATGTCATAAACCCCGCGCCAGCCCGATCCATCTGCCCAGGCGCCGTGGACCAGCACGATATTGTGGATCGGTGTCGGCGCTTTCGGCGCGGCCTGCGTCGCGCCGGGCGTTGCCGCTGCCAGCGTGGCGGACATGATGGCGGCGCCCAACGCCTTGGCCGGGTTGATGTTCATTGCCATTTCCTCCCGTTGCGGCCCTGAAGCAAAGCCGAATACTGGCAATATATGACAATAGTTCGTTCGCCACCATCCGGCTAAAGCGCCATGTCCGCACGCGTTAACCAAACATTTGCTTTATTACGATAGGCTTGGGGCATGTTGGACTTGGCATGCGACATATCCGCCATGCCGCCGCTCGATGCCCGGCGGCACACCCGGTACGCCACGTTGCGCGGTGCATCGGTCCGGTCGAGCGCGAGCAATGTAGCGCCGGGTTCGATCCTCGACTTGTCTGTATCGGGCTGCCGGCTTGCAACGCAGGCGACCTTCGACAAAGGCACGCGCGTCTGCATCCGCATCGAGGGCATGCACAGCCTGTGGGGCACGGTGATGTGGCAGGACGGCACCGATGTCGGCGTCTCCTTCGAAAAGCCGATGCACCCCGCCGTCGTCGAGCATATCGCGACCGTCACGCCGCATTGATTGCTGTTTCAGCTTCGCTGAAACAGGTTCCGGCACCGGCCCGCTATCAGCATTAGCGGATCAAATTAAAGCCGTTCGGATACACCCTTTTCAGTAATATACCGCGTCACCAGCCGCGCCGGCGTGATGTCGAACGCCGGGTTGGCCGCGCCGGACGCTGTGATCCGCGCCGGGCCGCCTTGCGCGGCGACATGGATCACCTCGTCGGCGGAGCGCTCTTCGATCGGCACGTCCAGGCCGGTCGGCGTCGTCGCGTCGAAGGTGGTGGTGGGCAGCGCGACGTAGAAGGGCACGCCATTGTCATGCGCGGCGAGCGCTTTCAGATAGGTGCCGATCTTGTTGCACACATCGCCATTGGCGGTCACCCGATCGGTGCCGACGATCACCATGTCGACCTGGCCTTTCATCATCAGCAGGCCGCCGGCATTGTCGACGATCACGGTGTGCGGCACGCCATGCTCGGCAAGCTCGAACGCGGTGAGCAGCGCGCCCTGGTTGCGCGGGCGCGTCTCGTCGACCCAGACATGCACCGGAATGCCGGCGTCGTGCGCCGCATAAATCGGCGCGGTCGCGGTGCCATAATCGACCGTCGCGAGCCAGCCGGCGTTGCAGTGCGTCAGGATGTTGACCGGGCGGCCGGGGTTAGCCTCGTGGAGCGCGCGGATCAGTGGCAGGCCATGCTCGCCGATGCGGCGCGACATATCGGCGTCTTCATCGGTGATCGCGTCGGCGCGGGCGAAAGCGGCCGCGGCGCGCTCGGCGGGCGGCAGCGGACGGACGGTGGCAAGAACCTCATCGAGCGCCCAGCGCAAATTGACTGCGGTCGGCCGGGTTTCGAGCAGCAACGCATAATCGCGCGCGATCGCGTCGTCCGACGGATCGGCGGCGATTGCCAGCGCCATGCCATAAGCCGCCGTCGCCCCGATCAGCGGCGCGCCGCGCGTCCACATGTCGCGGATCGCGGTCGCGGCTTCGCCGGCGGTGCGCAGCTCGACCCACGTCACTTTCCACGGCAGATCGCGCTGATCGAGGATGCGCGCGCCCTGCCCGTCATCGGTGCGCGCGATCGAGCGATGGTGGACGCCGTTGATCTTCAAACCTTAACCTCGTCAAAACTCGTAATGTCTGCCGCGCCGCCATCCCGCGCAATCAGCAGCGCCTGCATTCCCGCCGCGCGCGCCGCGTCGATCTCGGCCTGCACATCGGAGAGGAACAGGATATCGCCCGCCGGCAAGCCAATCGCCTCGGCAATCTTGGCATAGGATGCCGCCTCGCGCTTGCCGCCGGTCGTCGTGTCGAACCAGCCCGAGAAAAGCGGCGTCAGGTCGCCATGATCGGTGTGCCCGAACAGCAATTTCTGCGCGAACACCGAGCCCGAGGAATAGACGTAGAGCCGCAGCCCGGCCGCATGCCAGCGCCGCAGCCCCGCCACCGCGTCATCGTAGAAATGGCTGGTGAAGGCGCCCGATTTGAACCCGCCTTCCCAGATCATCCCCTGGATCGCCTTGAGCGGCGTGATCTTGCGATCCTCGTCGATCCAGCGCTTGAGCGTCTCAACAGGATCGCCCGGCTCGATCGCCTGCACCTCGGCCAGGATCGGCGCGGTTTCCGCCGGGTGCGCCGCGACATAATCGGCCAGCCGCTCGCGCGCATAAGGGAACAACACATCGGCGACGAACGAAATGCTCGAGGTGGTGCCCTCGATATCGGTCAGAACGGCACGGATCGTCATTTCACTCGTTCGCATTCCGTCAACTTGGTCCTCCGTTCGTCCCGAGCGAAGTCGAGGGGCGTGCGACGTAGAAACCGCAATGTGTCTCGACTTCGCTCGACACGAACGGTTGGGGATGAGAGGTCAGTCCCGATCAACCTTAGGCGGCGACAGGCTCGAGCCGCGGATAGCGTTGCGCGATATCGTCGCCGGTAAAGGTCGCCACCCAGCCATCGGGATTGACGAACAGCCGCAGCACCGTGAAGTTCGGTTCAGCACCGGTATCGAACCAATGCCGCGTCCCTGCCGGCACCGAGATCAGGTCGCCACGCTCGCACAACACGTTGAACACCCGGTCGCCGATGTGGAGCGTGAACAGCCCCTTGCCCTCGACGAAGAAGCGCACTTCGTCCTCGGCATGGGTGTGCTCGGACAGGAATTTGGCGCGCAGCGCCTCGCGGTTGGGATTGTCGGGCGCGACCGACAGCGCGTCGATCGACTGATAGCCGCCTTGCGCCTTCAGCCGATCGATCTCGGGCTTGTACGCCGCCAGGATGTCCGCCTCGCTCGCGCCCGGCGCCAGATCGCGCGTGGCCCAGCGCTCGAACACCACGCCGACGCCCTCCAGATGCGCGGCGATCGCCTCGCCATCCTCCGTATCGACAAGCAATTCGGGCGCGGCGGCGTCGGTGAACATCTGCAAGCGGCTCATGCGCGGCTCCTGACTTTCAGTTCGTGCAGCTCGACTTCGGCGAGCCATTCCACTCCCTCGATGACGCGTTCGGCCTCGTCGATGTCGCGGCCCCAGCCATATAGCCCATGGCTGCGGATGACGTAAGCCGATGTTGCGTGCGGCCCGCGCAACCGGTCGCCGAGCGCTGCCTCGATTGCGCGCATATCCTGCGAATTGTCGACGATCGGCAGCGTCACGCTGGTTTCGTGCGTGGTGATGCCGGGCAGCACCTTGAGCATCTCATGCCCGCTGATCGTCCACGCGTCAGCGCCCGCCATCAGCCGGGCCAGCGCGACGCCGGCGGTCGCATGGCTGTGGAGCACGGCGCCAACCTCAGGGAAATCGCGATAGAGCATCATGTGCAGCCAGGTTTCGGCCGAGGGCTTCTTGCCGTCGAGCGAATTGCCCTCGGCATCGACGACCATGATGCCGTCCTCATCGAGCCGGCCCTTGTGGCGCCCCGATACCGTGATCGCGAAGGTGCCGTCATCAAGCCGTGCCGAGTAATTGCCCGCCGTCGCCGGCGCCCATTGGCGGCGATCGAACCGCTGCCCCACCGCAATCAGCCCCGCCTTGGCGGCGGCCAGAGTGATACCCGTCATGGCCGCCGCGCATAGCCACCCCGCCGCAGCCCGGCAAGCACGCCTTGACGCTGCGCGCCCTCAAGCCTAAGTCGCCGCCTCCACCGCGCGGCCCCTTCGTCTAGCGGTCTAGGACGTCGCCCTCTCACGGCGAAAACACGGGTTCGAGTCCCGTAGGGGTCACCAGGGGCGCGGTTCGCCGAGCAGCGCCCGAACCAAGATTGCCGGAAAAATGGTGCCCAGGGGCGGGATCGAACCACCGACACTGCGATTTTCAGTCGCATGCTCTACCAACTGAGCTACCTGGGCGTCACCGGCGATTGCGGCGAGAGGCGGCCTCTTAGTCGCGGTTATCGCCGCTGTCCAGCCCGTCGGGCGCTGGCATTTCCTCAGCGTCGCGCACCGGCACGCGATAGCCTTCGCCAAGCCAGCGCAGCAGATCGCGATCGCGGCAGCCCTGGCTGCAAAAGGGGCGAAACGCGGGCGCGGCAGGCGCGTCGCAAATGGGGCAAGGCGATTGGCGAGTCATAAAGCTCATCGATGGGTGTAGGACAGACCCATATCGGTAACCGGCGCGGCATTTCCAGTGCGGCGCGCCAATGCCGCGAGCAGATCCGGCCGCTGGTCGTTGAGCCAGCGCGCCACCGGCGCGGGTGCCGGGCGGACGGATGGGCCAGGCGGCAGCTCGCGCTCCCAACGGCGGAGCAGGGCACGGGCGGCAGCGCCGGGGCCGCGCACGTGCTCGGGCAGCGACGGTCGTGAGCGGGGCCGGATGAGCTGGAGGAAGCCGAAGCCGTTCACCGCGGTCCTTTCGAACGGCCCCGCCTCGGCCAGTGCCGCATCGAGCGCCGCCGCGACCGCCTGCCGTGCCCCCTTGCCGGCCAGCGTGGGGAAGTCGATGCCGATCGAGCCCCCGATGCCGAGCCGGATCACCGCTTCGCCCACTGCCTTCGCCGCCGCCACGGCCAGCGCTTCCGCTGCGCCATCGCCGTCGACATCGAACAGCGCCATCGCCGGGGTGATCGCCAGCCGCAGCACGCCGCCGGGGAAGGCGATGTCACCGCTCGCGGCTTCCTCCAGCACTTCCGACCAGCCCGCTTCTTCGAGCAGGTCCGGCCCGTGGGCGGTGACGCGCTCGACCGGCACGCCGCTCGCCGCCACCCGCTCGATCAACGTCGCGCCCGGCCTCAGCGCAGCGCCTTCAGTCGCAACGACCACCTTGGGCAGCTTGCGGCGCGGACCCTCGCTCAGCGCCATCCGCACCACTTCGACCCGCAGCCGCTGGCCCAGCGTCATCCCCTGTGGCATCCGGTCGAGCATCGCCTCGCCGCCGCTCGCCAGCGTCACCTTCGGCAAGCGCCCGCCTTCCGTCAGCACCGCGTCCAGCACCGCGCCGACCAGCGGCCCGGCATCATCGGGCTCGATCCGCGCCTTGATGATCCGCCCGTCGATCACCAGCGCGGCGCGCTGTTCGCCAATCCCGTCCTCGACCAGCCAGCGCTGGCTCACAACACCCCTGCCGCCACCAGCAGCGCCCGGGTTTCATAGAGCGGCAACCCGACCACGCCCGAATGGCTGCCCGCCAGAAACCGCACGAACGCCTCGGCGCGGCCCTGAATGGCATAGCCGCCCGCCTTGCCCATCCCCTCGCCGCTGGCGACGTACCAGTCGATCTCGGCGGCGCTCAGCGGCTTGAACGCGACGACGCTGTCGCTCACCCGCGCCCGCACGCGCCCGTCGGCATCGACCACGCACACCGCCGACCAGACATGGTGGCGCCTCCCCGAGAGCAGCGTCAGCATCGCGCGCCAATCGGCTTCGTCGGCGGGCTTGCCCAGGATGCGCCGGCCGACCGCGACGGTCGTATCGCCCGCCAGCACCACTTCGCCCGGCGCCCGCTCGACCGCCGCCGCCTTGGCCTTGGCCTTGGCCAGCCGGTCGACATAGAGCCGGGGCAGCTCGCCTTTCAGCGGCGTCTCGTCGATGTCAGGGCTCGCCAGCCGGGCCGGCGCAACGCCGAGCCGGGCGAGCAGCTCAAGCCGGCGCGGCGAGGTCGAGGCAAGCACGAGCGCGCGGCCCCCAGGCGCCGCAACGCCCGCCAAGCTCAGTATCCCGGCGGCCCGCTGCGGCCGGGCATGAAGCGATAAGTGATGCGGCCCTTGGTGAGATCATAAGGCGTGAGCTCGACCAGCACTTCGTCGCCGACCAGCACGCGGATGCGGTTCTTGCGCATCTTGCCGGCGGTGTGGCCCAGAATTTCGTGATCATTTTCCAGGCGGACGCGGAACATGGCGTTGGGGAGCAATTCCACCACCTGCCCCCGCATTTCGAGCAATTCTTCCTTGGCCAAACAACTACCTCTGTGTTGGGCGCGTTTAAGCGGCCCTGAGCAAATGATGCGCGCGCATAGCGGAATGGCTGGGGAAAGGAAAGGGCGCGGGGCCAAACCCTCCCCAGGGCGCGCGCAGCGACCCCGGCTGCCGACCGGCCGCGCGGCGCGATGCGCGGGGCCGAAGTTGACGAAGTTGACACTACGTCCCCCCTTTGTTGCCCATTCCCGCGCGCGGCGACCGACCGGCGCGGGGAGCGCGGAAGGGGCTTGGCGGGAGCGCAAGCGGATGGGGTAGCAATCGACATGGCGGCGGGCAGCATGACAGCGGCGATGGGGGTAGGACAGCGGCGTAAGATACCCGCGCCCTGGCAGAGCCACAGCGCCGCCGGTCAGGTTCGGCGAGAGCGAGCTCGCCGACCTGCCGGCCGGAGCGGCGATGACCGTTGGCTAAGCTGGCGCTTAGCCTCCGACGCCACTCGCCGCCGCCAGCGCCGCCAGCAGCAGCAGCGCGACGATGTTGGTGATCTTGATCATTGGGTTCACCGCTGGCCCCGCCGTGTCTTTATAGGGGTCGCCGACCGTGTCGCCGGTCACCGCGGCCTTGTGCGCCTCGCTGCCCTTGCCGCCATGGTGGCCGTCTTCGATGTATTTCTTGGCATTGTCCCATGCGCCGCCGCCCGACGTCATCGAGAGCGCGACGAACAGGCCGGAGACGATGACGCCCAAGAGCATCGCACCGAGTGCCGCGAAGCCCGCTGCCTGGTCCTTCACCGCGGTAATGACGAAGTAGAGGATGATCGGCGAGAGCACCGGCAACAGGCTGGGCACGATCATCTCGCGGATCGCCGCCTTGGTGACGAGGTCGACGGTGCGGGCATAATTGGGCCGGCTGGTGCCCGCCATGATGCCGGGGTTGGTGCGGAACTGCTCGCGCACTTCTTCCACCACGCTGCCCGCCGCGCGGCCGACCGCGGTCATGCCGAACGCACCGAACAGATAAGGCAACAGCGCGCCCAACAGCAGCCCGACGATGACATAGGGGTTGCTCAGCGAGAAATCGACCGCGAGACTGGGGAAATCGCGGGCGAGATCGGTCGTGTACGCGCCGAACAGCACCAGCGCCGCCAGGCCCGCCGAGCCGATCGCATAGCCCTTGGTCACGGCCTTGGTGGTGTTGCCGACCGCGTCGAGCGCGTCGGTGCGGGTGCGCACGTCGTCCGGCAGGCCGGCCATTTCGGCGATGCCGCCGGCATTGTCGGTCACCGGGCCGTACGCATCGAGCGCGACGACCATGCCGGCCAGCGCCAGCATCGCGGTCGCCGCAAAGGCAATGCCGATGATGCCGGCGATCTGATACGCCGCGATCACCGCGATGCAGATGACGAGCGTGGGGAGCGCAGTCGCCTCAAGGCTGACCGCGAGACCCTGGATGACGTTGGTGCCATGGCCGGTTTCGGACGCCTTGGCGATGCTGCGCACCGGGCGATAATTGGTGCCGGTATAATATTCGGTGATCCACACCAGCAGGCCGGTCACCACTAAGCCGATCAGCATGCAGTAGAACAGCGCCAAGCCGGTGACGGTGGTGGTGCCGGTCGATGCCGCCGCCTGCGAGGCGACTGCACCCGGCGCACCGTCAAGGAACGCGCCGCCGCCGATCGCCGTCGTCATGTCGCCCAGCGTGTACTGCGTGGCGAAATAGAGCGCCGGGATCGAGAGCCCGACCGAAGTCCAGAAGCCCTTGTAGAGCGCGCCCATGATGTTGTTGCTGCTGCCCAGCCGGACCAGATAGGTGCCGATGATCGAGGTGATGATGCACACCCCGCCGACGATGAGCGGCAGGCTCATCAGCTTGAGCAGTTCGTCCGCCGACGCCTGGATGAGAAGCGCGATGGAGACCATCGTGACGCCGAGGGTGACGACGTACGTCTCGAACAAATCGGCCGCCATGCCGGCGCAATCGCCGACATTGTCGCCGACGTTATCGGCGATGACGGCGGGGTTGCGGGGATCGTCTTCCGGAATGCCGGCTTCGACCTTGCCGACGAGATCGGCGCCGACATCGGCCGCCTTGGTGAAGATGCCGCCGCCCAGGCGCGCGAAGATCGAGATGAGCGACGCGCCGAACGCCAGCGCGGTGAGCGCCTGGACGATCACGCGATCATTAGGGGCGTGGCCGGCGATGCTGACCAGATACCAGAAGAACACGCTGATCGCGAGCAGGCCCAGCCCCGCGACGAGCATGCCCGTCACCGCACCCGAGCGGAACGCCAGCGTGAGGCCGCCCTGCAGCGAGGTGCGCGCGGCTTCCGCGGTGCGGACATTGGCGCGGACCGAGATGTTCATGCCGACATAGCCCGCCACGCCCGAGAGCACCGCGCCGATCAGGAACCCGACCGTGGAGAGCGCGCCCAGCGTGAAGAACAGGATCGCCGCGACGATGACGCCGACGATCGCGATGGTGCGATATTGCCGGCCGAGATAGGCCTTGGCGCCTTCCTGAATGGCGGCGGCGATATCCTGCATCTTCTCATTGCCGGCCGATGCGCCCAGCACCTGGCTCGAGGTGATGAAGCCATAGACCACGGCGATGATGCCGCAGAGCATGGCCGCATAAACGATCAACATTGCCCTTCCCCCGATTGTCGTGAGCCCGCCGTGACAACGGCGCGCCGATTAGGATTGTGCGCCTCCTATAAGCGACCGACTCGCCAGCGCAAGCGCTGTGGGGCGCAGGAACTGCGATGCATCTAACCCTCTCCCCTTGCGGGAGAGGGATACGGAGACTTGGCAGCTTGCTGCCTAGTCGTAGTTGGGAGAGGGGGAATCCCAACCTATCGACCGCGGGAGTCCCCCTCACCAAGCTGCGCTAGGCGCTTACAGCGCCAAGCTGCGCTATCCTCTCCCGCAAGGGGAGAGGAATGAGGGTGTCGCCGGGATCAATGCTGAAAGCCCAGCGTGGCGGGAAGCGGCACGGCCTCGTCGCCATCGGTGAGTGTCAGCCCCGCGCCGGGCGCGAAGGCACCGATGCGGGTGGCGGGCACCGGTGGGCGCGCGCGCGGGTGCAACGCAAACAGTAGTTCGTAATCGTCACCTGCGGTCGCCGCCGCCATACGGTCACCGCTCCACGCCATGTAGCCGGGTGACAGCGGTATCCGCGCAAGGTCGATGGTGACCGCCAAGCCGCTTGCGGCTGCCATGCGCGCTGCATCGATCAACAGGCCGTCGGACACGTCCATCATTGCATGGACCTGTGGCGCCAATGCGCGCCCCTCGTTCAGCAAGGGCCTGGGCCGACGATATTCGTAAAGCAGATTGGCACTGATGTGCGGCGCCACACCAGCGGGCCCTTTGGCGCCGCGCGCAACCGCCAGACCGGCGCCTGCATCACCGATGGTCCCCGTTACCCATAGCGCGTCCCCCGCTTGCGCACCGCTGCGCGGTCGGGGAAAATCAGATTGGCCGATCGCGGTCAACGTCAGCACGCGGGGGGCGCTGGCCGGAAGTGACACCGTGTCCCCACCGATCAGCGGAGCGCGGAAGGTCGTCAGTGCCTCGCGCAGCCCGGCGAGAAATCCGCGATCCCACCCCGCCTCGCTCAACGGATAACTCAGCATCACGCCTTCGGGCACTGCGCCCTTGGCAGCGAGATCGGAGAGGTTCACCGCCACCAGCTTCCACGCGACATCGCCCGCCGGATCGGTGGGGAGGAAATGCACGCCCTCGACAATGGTATCGCTGGTGAGAACCAAATCCCCCAGCCGCGCCGCATCATCCGCCAACCCAAGCGCGCCGGGGTGGAGCGGCAGGGTGCGGAGCGCGGACAGGAACTCGGTTTCGGTCACCTACTCCCGCACATCCTTCGCAATCGCATCCAGCAGCCCGTTCACAAACCCCGCCTCGCGGCGCTCGTAGAATGCATGCGCCACGTCGACATATTCGGTGATCGCGGCGCCGATCGGCACGTCGGCGCGGGCGATGAGCTCATAGGTGCCGGCGCGCAGGATCGCTTTCATCGGCTTGTCGAGCCGCTCCAGGCTCCAGCCATCGGCGAGGCGCGCGGCGATGGCGGTGTCGATGTCCGCCAGGCGCGCGAGCGTGCCCTTCACGACATCGTTGAAGAAATCGACGTCGGCCTCGGCGAACTGCGCGTCCTCGATCTCGGCGCCGAGCCGGTGGTGGTGGAATTCGGTGAGCAGCTGCGCGACCGGCGTCGCTTCCATGTCATGCTGGTAGAGCGCCTGAACAGCGGCGAGGCGAGCGGCGGCGCGGGCCTTGCTGCGCGCGGCGGTGCGGGTGGTGGAGCGAGTCATGGGCGAGGGTCCATAGGAGTAATTGGTGCGAAATCCCACCCTGGTCAAAAGGGGTGCACTATCCCCTCTCAAAACCAACCGTCACCCCGGACTTGTTCCGGGGTCCACCGGGCATGAGGCACTGTAGTCGATGAGGCGCGGTGGATGCCGGAACAAGTCCGGCATGACGTTCAGCGTGGGCGTAGGTCAGTCATTGCGCCCCAGCCGCACCGCGACCGATTTGGCGTGGGCGGGGAGCCCCTCTGCCTTGGCAAGCGCCACGGCGGCGGGGCCGATCTGCGCGAGACTTGCTTCGTCGAGGGCGAGGAAGCTGGTCCGCTTCATGAAATCGAGCACCGACAGCCCGCTCGAAAAACGCGCACGGCGGCCGGTGGGGAGGACGTGGTTGGGGCCGGCGACATAATCGCCGACCGCCTCGGGCGTATGGCGGCCGAGGAAAACGCTACCGGCGTGGCGAACGCGGTCGAACAGGGCTTGCGGATCGGCGACGGCGAGTTCGAGATGCTCAGGCGCGAGGCGATCGACCAGCGGCATCGCCTCGTCGAGCGTGGCGACAGCGATGATCGCGCCGTTCGCCGCCCACGCCGCGCGGGCGACGGCTTCGGTGGCGAGTTGGCCGAGCTGCACTTCCACCGCCGCCGCCACGCGATCGGCGAACGCCGCATCGTCGGTGAACAGGATCGACTGGCTGGTCGGGTCATGCTCGGACTGGCTGAGCAGATCCGCCGCGATCCAGTCGGGATTGTTGGCCCCGTCCGCGACCACGACGATCTCGCTCGGCCCCGCTACCATGTCGATGCCGACTACGCCGTAAAGCTGGCGCTTGGCCTCCGCGACCCAGGCATTGCCGGGGCCGGTAACGACATCGACCGGGGCGATCTTGTCCGTGCCATAGGCCAGCGCCGCGATCGCCTGCGCGCCGCCGATGCGCCATACCTCGTCCACGCCGGCGATATGCGCGGCGGCAAGCACCAGCGGGTTGATCTCGCCCTTGGGCGTCGGCGTCACCATCACCAGCCGCTCGACGCCGGCGACCTTGGCGGGGAGCGCGTTCATCAGCACCGAGCTCGGATAAGCGGCGCGGCCACCGGGGACATAGACGCCCGCCGCCTCGACCGCTCGCCAGCGCGCGCCAAGGCGGACGCCCGCGGCATCGACCGCGTCGCTGTCGGCCGGGCGCTGCTGGTCGTGATACGCGCGGATGCGGGTGGCGGCGAGATCGAGCGCGGCGCGCAGATCGGGCTCCAGCGCTTCATAAGCGGCGCGGCACTCGGCGAGGTCGATCCGCCAGCCGGTCGCGTTCAGGTCGTGGCCGTCGAAGCGTTGCGTCAGCTCATGCAGCGCCGCATCGCCTTTGTTGCGCACCCGCGCGACGATCGCCGCCACATCGCGCGCGACATCCGCGTCCGCCTCGCGCCGCGCATTGACGAGTGCGGTGAATGCACTGGCGAAATCGGGTTGGTGGGTGGAGAGACGGATCATGTCACGCCACTGCCTTCCGGAACGCATCGACCAGCGGCACGACTTCGGCGCGGGTCTTGAAGGCGGCGCGGTTGACGATCAGGCGGCTGGTCACCTCGGCGATGACTTCCACCTCGACCAGGCCATTTTCCTTGAGCGTCCGGCCCGACGAGACGAGATCGACGATGCGCGGGGCGAGGCCCAAGGTCGGCGCCAGCTCCATCGCGCCGTTGAGCTTGACGCATTCGGCCTGCACGCCGCGGGCGGCGAAGTACGCGCTGGTGATGTGGGGGTATTTGGTCGCGATGCGGACATGGCTCCACCCGCGCGGATCGTCACCGGCGGCCATATCGGCGGGCTCGGCGACCGAAATGCGGCAGCGGCCGATGCCAAGATCGACCGGCGCGTACAGCTCCGAATAATCGAATTCCATCAGCACGTCCGACCCGACAATGCCGATCTGCGCAGCGCCATGGGCGACGAAGGTGGCGACGTCGAAGGCGCGGACGCGAATCAGTTCGATGTCGGGCCGATTGGTGGTGAAGCGCAGCGCGCGGCTGTCTTCATCGGCGAACGCCGGCTCAGGCGCGATGCCGACCGCAGCCAAGAGCGGCAACGCTTCGGCCAGGATGCGGCCCTTGGGGACAGCGATGATGATCGGATCGGCCATGGGAGTGCGCGCTTTACTCAGGCGCCGCCACGGGCGCAACACGGGCGGATGACCGGCGCAAAATCCTCCCCCACCGGGGGAGGTGGCACGCGAAGCGTGACGGAGGGGGTGGAAACCCGAACGTGGCTCATCGCGTCCTACCCCCTCCGACGCCTTCGGCGCCACCTCCCCCTTGTGGGGGAGGATTAAAAGGAAAAGGAGCTACAGCGTGAGCGAAGACACGGTCCGCGGCGCGTTTTTGATCCAGCAGCATTATTGCGACAGCAATGCCGCGCCGATTTACGGCCGGATGTGCGCAGGCGTAGCGGCGGGGCTGACCCGCGACACGGCACTCGGCGCGCGCATTCTCGACTGGCCGGGCGAGCCGACCCGCGATGCGCTGCCGTTGCGGTTCTTCGGGGGGCTGCATGCGCTGGTGCAGGCCGGCAGGGATGCCGAGCTGGCGCGCGTCTATGCGGGCGCGGTGACCAACCTCGGCGAGATCGCGGCGATCATCAATGCGGTGCTTGCCCGGCATGGAGCCTTCCTGTCGCCCTGGCTTGATGGACCGCCCCAGACCAACGAGCCGGGCCGATCGGGCGCGCTGATCGTAGGGCTGATGGAGATCGCCCGCCGCCACGGCCCGAAGATCGAGCTGCTCGAAATCGGCTCGAGCGCAGGCCTCAACCTGCTGATCGACCGCTATCGCTTCGATCTGGGCGGCGCGGTGGTCGGACCCGACTCGCCCGTCACCATCCGCCCGGAATGGCGCGGGCCGGTGCCGGCGATCACGCCGATCGAGTTCGTCTCGGTGCGCGGCTGCGACATCGCGCCGATGGACGCGACCGACCCGGCGGTGGGCGCGCGGCTCGCCGCTTATGTCTGGCCCGAGACGCCCGAGCGGCTGGCGCGCGTGAAGCTGGCGATCGAGATGATGCGCGCTCAGGGCGTCGATCTGGTGCGCGCCGATGCGGCCGACTGGGTCGAAGCGCGGCTCGCCGAGCCGCAGCCGGCGGGCGTGACGCGGGTGCTGATGCACTCGGTTGTCTGGCAGTATCTCCCCGAGCCGACCGCCGAGCGCATCCGCACCGCGATGAAGGCGGCCGGCTCGCGCGCCACGGCGGATCGCCCGCTCGGCTGGGTGATGATGGAGCCCGACCGCGCGCTGGGCATGCAGGTCATCCGCGCGCGCAGCTGGCCGGGCGATGGCGACTGGCAGGTGATCGCCACCGCGCACGCGCACGGCACCTGGGTCGATACCAACGCCACACGCGAGGGATCTCCGCCGCCGATCGAGTTGCCGGGGGCAGCGGCGATCAAAGTCTTGTAAATCCTCCCCCACAGGGGGAGGGGGACCATGCGCAGCATGGTGGAGGGGGAAAGGTGGAGATCAGCGGACCAGCCAACACCATCAAACGCGCTAAGCAATTGCGGCGCATGATGTCATTGCCGGAAGTGCTGCTGTGGCGCGAGCTGCGCACGCGACCGAGCGGATTCAAGTTTCGCCGACAGCATCCGGCGGGGCCTTATGTGATCGATTTCTATTGCGACGCGGCTCGTCTCGCGATCGAGCTCGACGGCGAGGCGCATGAACGCGGCGATCAACCGCTACGCGACACGCGGCGGGATGTCTGGCTTGAAGCCGTAGGTGTTCAGACGTTGAGGATTCCGGCTCGCGATGTGATGGAAAATATGGATGCTGTCGTCCGGCTGATCGTTGCGGCGGCGGGATTGCGGCGCGGCCCCCACCACCAGCCTGCGGCTGGTCCCCCTCCCCCGGTGGGGGAGGATTAGGTTAGCCATTGCCCGATCGCTTCGTTAACCGCCTCCGGCACTTCCCATGTCACGAAATGGCCGGCATCGACCTTGACCAGCGTGAGATCGGGGACGAGCGCCTCGATGCCTTCGAGCTGGCTCGGCCTTAGCGCGGTGTCGGCCAGGCCCCAGATCATCAGCACGGGCATCTGCATCGGCGGGAAGGGGCGCGACAGGAAGGCGGGGCGCGGCGGGTCTTCGTCCATCGCCGGCACGATGATGCTGCTCGCGCGATACCAGTTGTACATGCCCGTCAGCGCGCCCGGCTGCGACCATTGGTCGATATAGACGGCGCGCTCGGCATTGAACTTGTCGCGATCGGCATGGCCGACAAAGGTTTTGTCGAAATAGGCCTCGATGCCGATCTCGGCGATGTGCGCCTCCAGCCCCGGGTTGCGGAACGCGGTGATATACTGGCTCGACGCGCGCTGATCGGGGTCGTCGAACAGCGTCCTCTGGAAGATATAGGGGTGCGGCGCGTTGAGGATGATCAGCTGCGCGACCCGATCAGGATGGTTGATCGCGGTCATCCACGCCGCCGCGCCGCCCCAGTCATGCCCGACCAACGTGAAGCGATCGATGCCGAAATGGTCGGCCAACGCCAGCACATCGGCGACGATATTGGCGGTCGCATAGGCCGCGACGCCCTCGGGCTTGGACGAGCGCGCATAGCCGCGCTGATCGGGCGCGAGAACGAAGTGGCTTTGCGCGAGGAAGGGGATCTGGTGCCGCCAGGTGCGGTGCGATTCGGGGAAGCCGTGGAGCAGGATGATCGGCGGGTTGGCGGGGTCACCCGCGACGACGACGTCGAGCTCGACACCGGTGGCAAGGGCGATGCGCTGCTGGGGGAAGGGATCTGTCATGGCGGTCAGCATCGCCCGTCCCGCCGCCGACTTCAAGCTAGCAATGGCTTGGCCGCGCGCCAGTCGATCCGTTCGATCCGGCCGATGAGCACGCCCCAGGCGATCACGCCGAGCACCGCGAAGCCCCCCGCCACGGCAAAGGCCGCCGGATAGCCGCCAGCATGATCGACCAGCCAGCCGGTCAGGATCGGGCCGATAATGCCCGAGGCATTACCGAGGAAATTCTGGAACCCAATCCAGGTGCCGGCGGCCTCTGGCCCCGCGATCGTCTGGCCGGTGGCGAACACGTTGCTGGCGCCGATGCCGTTGGCGATCCCCGCCAGCGCCAGCGCGCCGATCGCGACGCGCGGATCGCCCAGCACGATCAGCGCCATGCACAAAGCAACGAGCGCATTGCTGGTGACGAGCATCGTCTTGCGCGCGCGATTGGCGGTCCATCCCGTCTGCATCCAACGGTCGGCGAGCGACCCGGCGATCATCGCGGCAACGCCCTGGAGGAGGTAGATCACCCCGCCCAGCGACGCCATCTCAGCCAGCGTGAAGCCCTGCGTCTTGACGAGATAAAGCGGCAGCCACGACAGCATGAAATAGAAGCTGTAATTGGTGCAGAAATGGCCAAGCGCCGCCGCCCAGGCCTGGGGCCGCGCCAGCACCGCGCTGAGCGGCTGGCTCGCACCGGCGACGGCATGCGCGCGCGGGGCGCGGCGATCGAGCATAAGCCACGGCACCAGCCACAAGAGCGACACCGCGCCGAACAGCACGAAGCTCAAGCGCCAGCCCGACGCCGCCATCACCAGCCCGCCGACGAAAATACCGAAGGCCGGGCCAAACGACAGGCCGATCGCCGTCGCGCCATTGCCGCGCCCATAGAGTTCGGGCGGCAGATGATCGGCGAAGAGCTTGGAGCTTGCCGGGAAAGCGACGCTCTCGCCGATGCCGAGCAGCAGGCGCAGCGCGAGCAGCACGGCGAAGCTCTGCGCGAACGCGGTCGCGATGGTGGCGAGCGCCCAGATCGCCAGCCCGACCGCGATCACCCGATAAGCGCAGAAGCGCTGCGCCAGCCAGCCCGCGACGAGCTGCGCGGGCACATAGGTCCAGAAAAACGCCGAGACGAGAATACCGAAATCGGTGTTGGAGAGCTTGAGCTCGCCTTTGATCAGCGGCCCGGCGGTGGCGAGATTGCCGCGATCGACATAGTTGATGAAAATGAGCAGGCCGAGCAGGGCGATGACCGCGCGAACATGCCCCGCCATCGGCCGCGCTGGTGCAATCGTCGCCATCAACCCCTCCCCTCTGCGCCATGGCTTGCATTGGCGCGAGAGCCTGTCAATCAATCGCTCCGCGTGCGCACCACTTCGGGGATCGGGATGAATTCCTGATCGTCGCCGGGCACTTTGGGGAAGGCTTGCGCTTTCCAGTCTTCCTTGGCCTGGTTGATGCGCTCGCGGCTGGAGCTGACGAAATTCCACCAGACGTGACGCGGGGTGCTGAACGCCTCGCCCCCGCACAGCATGACGCGGCCGCCGCTTGCCGAGCGCAATGTCGCGGCGTGGCCGGGGGCGAGGATGTAGAGCGTCTGCGGTGCCATCTTCAGCCCGTCGATGCTCGCCTCGCCGAGCGCGAGATAGACGGCGCGCTCATCGGCGCCCGCGTCGATCGGCACGGCGCTTTCGGGGTCGAGCAGGATGTCGGCGTAGATGGTGTGCGCGTACGTCGTCGTCGGCGCCGACGCACCCCACAGCGCGCCCATGATAACGCGCGCTTTCGCGCCGCCGAAATCGAGCGTCGGCAAGGCATCGCGACCGACATGCTCGAACGCCGGATCGCGCTCCTCATCGGCCTCGGGCAGCGCGAGCCAGGTCTGGATACCCGACAGCTCGGGGCCGCGGCTGCGCTCCGACTGCGGCGAGCGTTCGGAATGGACGATGCCGTGCCCCGCCGTCATCAGATTGACCGCGCCGGGCTCGATCGTCGCGAGAGTGCCGAGCGAATCGCGATGGTCGATCGCTCCGGCGAAGAGATATGTCACGGTCGCCAGGTTGATATGCGGGTGCGGGCGGACATCGATGCCTTCCCCCGTCGGCAACCGCGCCGGGCCCATCTGGTCGAAGAAGATGAACGGCCCGACCATGGTGTGCGGCTTGGACGGCAGCGTGCGCGCGACCTTGAAGCCGCCGAGATCATGCGTGACGGGCGTGATGGCGCGCAGGATGAAATCGTCAGGCGGTTGGGTCACGGGGCAGCCTCCATCAGCGCATCGAGCATCGCGATGATGTCGCGCGGGTAGATCGTCTCGGGCCAGTCGGCGAGCTCGGCGCGGGTGAACCAGCGCCAGTCCTGCATCACCCGGCGCTCCAGCTCGGTATGACCGTGGGTGGCGATGTCGGTGGTCGGCGTGCGGATGAGGAAATAGCGCTCGTCGCCGATCACGGGCACGCCTTCCAGCGTGGTAAAGGCGACTTCGCGTCGCGCCACTTCCGGCCCGGGATCGAGCGACAGGCCGGTTTCTTCGAACAGCTCGCGCCGCGCTGCGTCTTCGAAACTCTCGCCCGGATCGACCGCGCCGCCGGCGGTGCACCAGAAGGGCGCGCGATCGTCAGGCGTGAAGCGGAACAGGAGCAGGCGCCCGGCCGAGTCGATCAACAGCAGCCGCGCGGCGGGGCGCGGCGCGCGGGGCGCGCGATCGGCCATTATGCCTCGCCGGGGGCCGTCGCGCGGATGGCGAGCGCGTGCAACGTGCCCGCCATCAGATCGCCAAGCGCCTGGTTGACCAGCCGCTGGCGATTGACGCGCGATTGCCCGGCGAAAGCCGCGCTCTCGATGACGACGGTAAAGTGCGATTCGCCTGATCCGTCATCGCCCATATGGCCGGCATGGTGCGCGCTGTCGTTGATCACCTCGAGCCGGGTGGGGCTCAGCGCGGCGGTGAGGCGCGCGGTAATCTCGGCGGCGACGGGGCCGATAGCAGAGGCGGTGGCAGTGTCCGGCATCGCGCCTATATAGCTGGTTTTTGGATTTCGGGGAGACCGCGTGGCGAGCGAGCATGCGAAGAAAGACCGGCCGGGCGCGCGGTTTCATGGCCGGGTGGCGGGCACTGGCCACCAATGCGCATGGCCAGGCTGCGACCAGCCGGGCGAATTCCGCGCGCCGCCGGCCGAAGGCGGGCTCGCGAGCGACCGGCCGCCGGAATACCAGTGGTTCTGCCTCGACCATGTCCGCGAATTCAACGCGCGCTACAACTTCTTCGCCGGCATGAGCGCCGACGAAATCGCTGCGGCGCAGCGCCCCTATGCCGGCTGGGAGCGCGAGACGCGCGCCTTTGCGAGCGCCGGTGCCGATCGCCCGCCGGTCTGGGCCGATTTCAGCGATCCCCTCGATGCGATCGGTACACGCTTTCGGGCGCGGGTGGCGGAAGAGCGCCTGCGCCGCGACGGCAAGCCGCTCTCCGACGCCGATCGCCGGTCGCTGAAGGTGCTGGGCCTCGACACTGACGCCGACCGCCGCGCGCTACGCTCGCGCTATTCGGAGCTGGTCCGCCAATATCACCCCGACCGAAACGGCGGCGACCGCAGCCACGAAGCGCGGCTGCGCGCGGTGATCGATGCGTATCAGGCGCTGCGGAAATCGCCGGCTTTTGCTTGAGGGGGCGAAGTAATTGCGGGATTGCTGTCCGCCCGGTTTTGGATCAAGCCGAAGAGGAGTCGAATAATCGGCTGCGATGGGATAGGAGTTCCGAATGATAGCCTTTGCCCTGATCGCGCTGCTGAGCGGCAATTTCCCACGCCAAGCCGAGCCAACAAGCGATCCAGCAAATTGGATCATGGCATCGGACATCCCTTCATCGGAATGGTCACGCGCGACGGTGACCAGCTACGATCTCACGCTGGATAGCGCCGGGAAGCCGATTGCTTGCACAATCACCAACCCCAGCGGATCTGATACTATTGATGGTGTCGTTTGCGCTTCGTTGATGAAAAGGGCCCACTACAGGCCAGCAAAGGATGCGGCAGGAAGTCCGGTACCGTCGGTCATACGGGATCATGTGCAATGGAGGCCGGACGCTTCCGGTTCGAATCAGTATCTTAGCGACAAGCCAGACATAATCATCTCAGACAATGCGGCATCGTCGAAAACACGTTTTGACCTCGTGAAGGTCGTCGAGATCATGAGTGTTTCGGGCGCGGTCGAAAGTTGCGCGGTATTCAAGTCGTCCAAAAATGAAAAATTGGACGGCGAAGCGTGCGCTGCGGTGTCACGGCCAGATATTTCCAAACCAATCCTTGACGTATCGAAAATGCCGACAAGAGGGGTGCGTGCCTTCAACGTTGGATTTATAGCCGGAGTTGATAACCAAATTCTGGTTCGCTGATCTGTCCACCCGCTTTTCGAGAGCGGCCTCATAACCACTTCTTGAGAACGGAGGCGGAGCGGCTGAACGTCGGCTTTTGGGACGAAACCGCCTCCCACCCTCAATCCCGATCCGGCGCCCCCAGCGGGAAAAACGCGCGGTACGGTCGCGCTTCGTCCACCACGCGCGCCACGCTCGGCCGGGCGAGCAGCCGCGCGCGATAGCTCTTCAGCACGCCATAGTCGCCCGGGATCGGCTCGACCCAGTCGGCGTAGAACAACGCCGGCGCCGCCGCGCAATCGGCGAGCGTGAAGGCGTCGCCGCAGGCCCAGTGCCGGCCGGCCAGCGCCTCGTCCAGCCAGGCATAGCTGCGGTGCAGCCCGTCGCGCGCGCGGGCGACGCCGTGGGGATCGCGATTGGCGTCTGCCGGGCGCAGCGCGTCGGCAACCGGCGCCTGCATCGGGGCCATCACATAATTGTCGAAGATGCGGTCCATCATCCGCACCTCGACCGCCAGCCGGGGATCGGCGGGGATCAGCCGCACCGGGCCGGGATGGATCGCATCGAGATACTCGACGATCGCGGTCGCCTCCATCACTTGGCGATCGCCATCGACGAGCAGCGGGAATTTGGCGATCGGCCAGCGGCGGTGGAATTCGGCGCTGGTTTCCGGCTGGTCGGGCCCGAGGCGGCGGAAGGTGAAGGGCGTGTCGTTCTCGTACAGCGCGATCAGCGCTTTCCAAGTGTAGGACGAGAAAGGGTGGCCGAACAGGTCCATTACCAAATACCTTGCTGCATGCGGCGCTGGCGATCGGCCTCGCGCGCGCTGGTGCTGGGGGTGGGGAACTCGCCGGTCGCCGGGATGGCGCCGCCGGGAGCATAAGTGGCGATGATCGTGCCCTTGTCGGTGACGCGATGGTCGGTCAGTTGCAGCGCGGCGGCAGGCGTGCCCTCGCCGAACAGCCGCTTGCCGTGCCCGATGGTGACGGGGAAGATCATCAGGATCAGCCGGTCGATCAGCCCAGCGGCGAGCAGCGGCGGGTAGAGCGTGCTCGACCCCTGGATGATGAGATCGGGGCCGGGGCTCGCCTTCAGCGCCGCCACATCCTCCACCTTGCGCAACCGATGGCTGTTCGCCCAGTCGAGCGGCGCGTCGCCGCGCGTCAGCACATGCTTGCCGGCGCGGGTAAAGGCCTCGCCCATCGCCACTGCCTCGCCTTCGACATAGGGCCAATAGGCGGCGAAGATATCGTAAGTGCGCCGACCGAGCAGCAGGTCATACTCGCCGGCGAACAACCCGCCGATCGTCTCGAAAATGCCGGGATCGCTGAACCGGAACAGCCAGCCGCCCTCGGTAAAGCCGCCGGTATAATCCTCGGTCGGCCCGCCGGGGGCCTGGATGACACCGTCGAGCGAGATGAACGCGGCGCCGGTGAGCTTACGCATGCGCCATGCTCACAACGCCCCGACCACGCCAAACGTCGCGCCCTGCGGATCCTGCGCAATGACGATATGCTGGCCGCCGGGGATTTCGTGCGGGCCGATCGTCACGGTGCCGCCTGCCGCGCCGATCTTGCCGACGGTTTCGGAGACGCTCGGCACATGCCAGTAGAACAGCCAGTGGCTCGGCACGTCGGGCTGCGTGACCGCGCCGCCGATGCGGGTGCCGTGGTGATCGATGAACGCGTAATCGCCCATCGGCATCGCCATCGTTTCGTTATTCTCATGCCCGAACAGCGCGCCGTAAAAGCCCAGCGCTGCCTTGTGATCGGCCGAGCTGAGCTCGTTCCACGCGACATGGCCGACGCGCTCGGGCGCGAACGCCGTGCTCGTCGCGTCGGGATCATTGGCGGGCGGGATCGGGCGCATGACGTAGAACAGCGCGCCGTGCGGATCGGTCACCATCGCGAAACGGCCGACGCCGGGAAAGTCGTGCGGTGGCAGGATGACGCCCCCGCCGCGCGTCTTCAGCTCGGCCACCGTCGCATCGACATCGTCGACGCCGATATAGCCGACCCAGGCCGGCCGCGCGCCCGCCGCCGCCATCTCGTCGGTGATCTTGAGCACGCCGCCGACCAGCCCGTCGGGCGCTACGAGCATGCGATACTCCATGTCGCCCGAAGGTTCGGGCTCGATCGAAAAGGGCATGACCTGATCGTAGAATGCCTTGGCGGCATCCTGATCGGGAGTCATCAGCTCGTACCAGATGAAGCTGCCATGCGGGTTGGCCATTAGTCCCCTCCTACCTGATGGATCACATCGAAACCGCCGAAAATCATGCGTTTGCCGTCGAACGGCGGCTTGGTGCCGGCCATGGCGGGGTTGCTTTCCAGCCGCTGCCACGCCGCGTCGCGCGTCGCCTTGTCGGGCCATTCGACCCAGGAGAAGACGATAGTCTCGTCTTCGGTTGCCGCTACCGCGCGATAGAAATCGGTTTGCTGGCCGTGCGGCACGTCCTGGCCCCAGCCCTCGATGATCCGCGTCGCGCCTTCGCTGACGAACAGCGCGTCCATCTGTCGGGCGAAAGCGAGATACGCGTCCTTGTCGGCGGTCTTCACCGCGATGACGATGCCATCGATATAGGCCATGGCTTATCCTTTGTTGAGCGGGCTGCCGATCGACCAGCGGAACCCATAGGGATCGACAAGCTGGCCGTAGCGATCGCCCCAGAACATATCGTCGGGCGGCATCGTCGCGGTGGCGCCGGCGGCGACGGCGCGGGCGTACCAGGCATCGGCATCGTCGACTTGCAAGTGCAGCGTCTGGCCGCGCGGCGGGCCGCTGTCCTGATCGGCAGGGCCGACATATTCGGGGAATTCGTCGTGCAGCATCAGCGAGGCGCCGTTGACGTGGAGATGCGCGTGCATCAGGCGCTTGCCATCCTCGGCGACCATCCGCGCCTGCTCGGTGGCGCCGAACGCCTTGATGTAGAAATCGATCGCTTCGCTCGCGCGCGCGTCGCCGATCTGCAAATGCGGCGTCAGGCCCGTGGTCGGGCCCTGCGGGTTATCGGTCATGTGCGCCTCTCCCAGTGACCGGCCGCCTCTGTCCCTCGCGACTCGGTCGACTGCTTATAGGCGCTTTCGGGCGTGCTGAAACGGGCGCGCGACAAACCGCTGCCGCGCGAAGACATCTCGACTTTCATCATCGCTAGGCGTTAGGGGTCGCCGCGCAAGAAAGGCCGATGACGATGAGCGATATTCCCAACACGCAGCCCAACAGCCGCGAGACGACGATCCTCGATTCCCCCGACCGCACCGTGAAGGTGCGCGAGGCGTTCGGCATCGATGTCGATTGGGAAGTGCCCGCGTTCAGCGAAGCGGACGAGCGCGTGCCCGATCTCGACCCGGCTTATGTGTTCGACGCCGACACGACGCTCGCCATCCTGGCAGGGTTCGCCCACAACCGCCGCGTCATGGTGCAGGGCTATCACGGCACCGGCAAATCGAGCCATATCGAGCAAGTCGCGGCGCGGCTGAAATGGCCGTGCATCCGCATCAATCTGGACGCGCATATCAGCCGCATCGACTTGATCGGCCGCGACGCGATCGTGCTGCGCGATGGCCAGCAGGTGACGGAATTCCGCGAAGGCCTGCTGCCCTGGGCGCTGCAGACGCCGACCGCTTTGGTGTTCGACGAATATGATGCGGGCCGGCCCGACGTGATGTTCGTCATCCAGCGCGTGCTGGAGACGGAGGGCAAGCTGACGCTGCTCGACCAGAACCGGGTGATCCGCCCCAACCCGTGGTTCCGCTTGTTCGCGACCGCCAATACCGTCGGCCTTGGTGACACCAGCGGGCTCTACCACGGCACCCAGCAGATCAATCAGGGCCAGATGGATCGCTGGTCGATTGTCGTCGGCCTCAATTATCTGCCCGCCGCAGTCGAGGCGCAGATCGTGCTCGCCAAGTCGGGCGAGTATGATTCGCCGGGCGGCAAGGAGACGGTCGACAATATGGTGCGCGTGGCGGACCTGACCCGGCGCGGCTTCATCAATGGCGATATCTCGACGGTGATGAGCCCGCGCACCGTGATCACCTGGGCGGAGAACGCGATGATCTTCAAGGACGTCGGCTTCGCGTTCCGGCTCTCGTTCCTCAACAAATGCGACGAGGCGGAACGCGCGCTGGTGGCGGAATATTATCAGCGCGTGTTCGGCAAGGATTTGCCTGAGAGCGTGGCGAAAGGGTGAGCCTGGGCCCGCGCCGAGATCGCTCGTCATGACCATCATCGGCTTGCTGCGGTGGATTGTGCGGCATCCGCTCAATCGCGCGCGCAAGGCCGATGCGGTGATGCGCTTTGTGCGCTGGCAGTTGGCAAGCCGCCTGATCGCGCAACCGATCGCGCTCCCATTCGTCGGCGAGACGCGGCTGCTCGTGTCGCGCGGCATGACGGGTGCCACCGGCAACTGGTATTGCGGGCTGCATGAGGATGCCGAGATGGGCTTCGTGCTCCACGCACTGCGCCCGGCCGATCTGTTCGCCGATATCGGCGCGAATGTCGGCAGCTACACCGTGCTTGCCGCCGGCGCGGTGGGCGCATCGGTGATCGCGGCCGAGCCGGTGCCGGCGACTTATGCGCGGCTGCAGGCCAACATCCGCTTGAATGACCTTAGCAGCCGGGTCGATGCGCAATGCTGCGGGGTTTCCGATTGTGAAGGAGCGCTGCTGTTCACCGCCGACCTCGACACGATGAACCGCATTGCCCTGCCCGACGAGCAACGCCCGACGATCAGCGTGCCGGTTGTGCCGCTCGACGCGTTATGCGGGGCGCGGCGGCCGGCGATCGTGAAAATCGATGTCGAGGGGCATGAGGCGGCGGTGCTCGATGGCGGAACCACCGTGCTCCAGTCCGCCGACTGCCTGGCGGTGCTGATGGAAACCAACGGATCGGGCGAGAAATTCGGCGTCAGCGACGATCAATTGCTGGCGCGCATAGTCGCGTTCGGTTTCCAGCCCTGTATTTACGACGCGGTGCATCGCCGGCTATCGAGAGTGGAGCGCGGCGGCGCCAACACGATCTTCGTGCGCGACGTCGAGCAGATGGCGGCCCGATGCGCCGCCGCCCCGCGGTACCAGCTAGTGAACGGCTCGATCTGACCATGGCCACCGATACTCCCCTCGATCGCTTCAAAGCCGTGCTTGGCGGCACCGCGCGCGCGCTGGCGGACGAGCCGGAGATTGAGCTGGCCTATACCGCTGACGCGCCGGTGCAGTCGGGCAAGCACATCAAGGTGCCGATGCCCGCACGCACGCTGCCCGCCGATCAGGTGGCGGAGGCGCGGGGGTTCGCCGATGGCTTTGCGCTGCGGTTGAAGCACCATAACCAGGCGATGCACCTGAAGGCGGCGCCGCACGAAGCGGTGGCACGCGCGGTGTTCGACGCGGCGGAGACGGCGCGAGTCGAGGCGCTGGGATCGCGCGGATACCAAGGGATCAGCGATAATCTCGGCCACGCGCTCGAGATGCGGCTGAAGTCCGATCCGATCAGCCGCGCGCGCGCCGCCGATGAAGTGCCGCTCTCCACGGCGGTCGCGCTGATGGTGCGCGAGCGGCTGACCGGGCTCGCCGCCCCGGAAGGCGCGCGGGAGGGGCTCGATCTCGTCCGCGAGTGGATCGAGGACAAGGCGGGCGCCGATCTCGATGCGCTTGGCTTGGTCATCGACGATCAGCAGGCGTTCGCCAAGCTTGCCGCCAAGCTGCTCGAGGATCTCGACCTCGTCGAGGGCGATCAGCTGCCCGACGAATCCGACGAGGGCGGCAGCGACGACGAAGGCACCGACGAAGACAGCCAGGACGAGGGCGAGGAAAGCGACGAGGCCGGCGAGCAGGGCCAGGGCGAAGTCGAGGCGCGCGGCGAGCAGCGCGACAGCGACGATGCCGAGGGCGAAGGCCAGGAGCGCGGCGAGGAAAGCTTCGACGATGCCGATGGCGAGCCCGGCGACGAGGGAGACGAAGGCATGCTGCCCGTCCGCCCCAACCGGCCGCTCGCCGACCTGACGCCGCAGTTCGATTACAAGGCGTTCACCACCCAGTTCGACGAAGTCGTCGCCGCGACCGAGCTGTGCGATGCCGAGGAGCTGGCGCGGCTGCGTGCCTATCTCGACCAGCAGCTCATCCATTTGCAGGGCGCCGTCACCAAGCTCGCCAATCGGCTGCAGCGGCGGCTGATGGCGCAGCAGAACCGCAGCTGGGATTTCGACCAGGATGAGGGGCTGCTCGACGCGGCGCGGCTGGCGCGCGTCGTGATCAACCCGATGCAGTCGCTCAGTTACAAGATCGAGCGCGACACCGAGTTCAAGGACACGGTGGTCACGCTGCTGATCGACAATTCGGGCTCAATGCGCGGGCGGCCGATTTCGATCGCGGCGATCAGCGCTGACATATTGGCGCGCACGCTGGAGCGGTGCGGGGTGAAGACCGAAATCCTCGGCTTCACCACCCGCGCCTGGAAAGGCGGGCAAGCACGCGAGGCGTGGCTGGCGGCGGGGCGCCCGCCCCAGCCCGGCCGCCTCAACGACGTCCGCCATATCATCTACAAACAGGCCGACGAGCCGTGGCGCCGCGCCAAGCCCTCGCTCGGCTTGATGATGCGCGAAGGGCTGCTCAAGGAGAATATCGACGGCGAGGCGCTGCTCTGGGCGCACAACCGGCTGATCGGGCGTGGCGAGGACCGCAAGATATTGATGGTGATCTCGGACGGCGCGCCGGTCGATGATTCGACGCTATCGGTCAACTCGGGCAGCTATCTGGAGCGCCATCTGCGCCAGGTGATCGGCTGGATCGAAAGCCGCTCGCCGGTCGAACTGATCGCAATCGGCATCGGCCATGACGTAACGCGCTATTACAGCCGGGCGGTAACGATCATGGACGCCGAACAACTGGGCGGCACGCTGATCGAACAGCTTGCGGCGCTGTTCGATGTGGGGCGGTGAGAGGCTTAGTGGAAAATCGTGTAATCACGGCGTCGCGTTCAAAGTCCTTATTGTTGCTGGTTACCAGCCTGGCGTTTGTGATCAGCAGCGCCTTTGTGGTGCGCTCCTCGCGAGAGCCAGCCTACCTGATCCTGTGGCTCACAATTGCTTTCTTTGCCCTCTGCGGACTGGTCGCGCTTGCAACGCTGATTAGACCGCACCGGCTGACGCTCGACAGCGCGGGATTTACCGTCAGCGGCGGACTAATGATCAGGCCCTATAGAATTGGCTGGGCCGCAGTTGATCGGTTTGTCGTTTATTCCTTGCCGCGCGGTGGCAAAATGGTCGGATGGCATCTGCGTCACAAAGCGGATGGCGGTGGGCTGAGGGCGCTAGCAGAGCAGCTGACGGGGGTTGACGGTGCGCTTCCCAAAGGATGGCCCGGAACGCCGGAGACGCTCGCCGCCGAGCTTAATGCCTATCGAACCGCCGCCGTCGGCGGCACGATGCTCTTTGAGCATTAACCCGCCCCCCGACGGCTTCGTGGGGCCAGTAAAGCGGTCGATCACGATTGCCGGGCATGAGACGTCGATCACGCTGGAGCCGTTGTTCTGGTCAGCGCTGGAGGCGGCGGCGCGGGGGCATGACTTGCCGCTCAACGCGCTCGTGGCGGAAATCGATGCGCTGCGCATCACCGCGCCGGCCCCGCCTAATCTGGCAAGCGCGCTCAGAAGCTGGGTGCTCGCCGAGGTGCAGGCGCGCGGCGACTAGCCGACCTTGCGGCTGCTCCAGTCCTGCAGGCCGCGGCGCGCATCCTGGACGAAGCGCGACTGGCGGACGCCGTAGAGGAACGCCTCGCCCACCAGCTTGCCAAGCCAGCGCACCGGGCGGCGGAACTGGATGAGCAGCACGATCCGCACTTCGTCGGTGTCGTTCACCACTTCGTGATTATAGCAATCGTCGAACACAAAGGCCTTGCCTTCCTGCCACTCGGTCCATTGATCGACGACGCGCATCCGGCAATTGGCGCTGTCGCGCGGCACCTGGATGCCGAGATGCGAAACGAGAATCGCGCGGGTGACCCCGGTGTGCGCCGGGATGCGGGTGTGCGGCACCAGCACCGAGAACAACGCGGTGTTGAGGCCGGGCACTTTGCTCACCAGCGCGGCGGTCTTGGGGCAGGCCGCGCAATTTTCGGGCACGCTATAGCCATAGCCATAGAGGAAGAATGACCGCCACCGGCCGGCCGGCGCGATGCGGCGATGGTCAGGCGAAATCTCGGCGAGCGGCGGAATGGCGGACAAATCGCCGAGCACGCTGTAGGCCTCGTCACGGATCGTTTCCCAATTGGCTTCCAGCTCGGCGATCCAGGGGAAATCGGCATTGTTGAAGAATAGCGGCGTGCCGAGCTTCGACGATTTGGCGATGATGGTGTTGATACGCGGCTGTGCCCATTTGCCGAATTTGAGCAGCAGGCTGTTCTTGGGCATCAGCGCCTTGCTCGGCGGCGGCGCGTCCGCTGGCACGATGGCGGCATCGTCGACGGTGAGCCGGGGCGGCGTGCTAATCTCGGTCATCCAATCGTCCGCTTGGGAGTAGAAGCTTGTCGCCCCCGCGTTATCGCGCGGGCGAACGCGATGCCAGCGCGATTTAGCGCGCGACCAACGCCTGATCGCGCAAACCGCGCCAAACGCGGACAGCCTGCACGGTTTCGGCGACATCATGCACGCGAAGGATCTGCGCGCCCTGCTCGACGCCCTTGAGCGCGAGCGTGATCGAACCGCCGAGCCGCTCCGCCGGCGGGGCCTCATTGGCGAGCGCGCCGATCATCCGCTTGCGGCTGGCGCCGAGCATGATCGGGCAGCCCAGGCCGTGGAGCATCGCCAGGCCGTTGATGAGGGTGAGATTGTCCTGAATGCCCTTGCCGAAGCCGATACCGGGATCGACGATGATCTTCGCCCGGTCGATGCCGGCGGCGACCACGGCCGCAATCCGCGCTTCGAGCCAATCGAACACCTCAGTGAGGACGTTCGTGTAGCCGTTGCCGCCGTGCGGGCCCCTGGCGGGATCGGGCGAGTGCATCAGCACGACCGGGCAGCGGGCTTTGGCGACGACTTCCAGCGCGCGATCATCCCAGAGCAGCGCCGACACGTCGTTGACGATCGCAGCGCCGGCGGCAAGCGCGGCTTCCATCACCGCGGCCTTGCGGGTGTCGATCGAGACGAGCGCGCCGGCGGCGTTGAGCGCCGCGCAGACGGGCTGAATCCGGGCGATCTCGTCGCCTTCCCAGGTCGGCGCGGCGCCGGGGCGCGTCGACTCGCCGCCGAGATCGACCAGCGCGGCGCCGGCGATCGTCATGTCGACCCCGGCGGCGGTGGCGGCTTGCGGATCGTCGTGGAGCTGGCCACCGTCCGAGAAACTGTCGGGTGTCACGTTGAGGATGCCGGCGATCTGCGGCTGATCGAAGCGGAGTGTGCGCGCGCCGAGGGTTAGCGGCGGGCGCGGCGCGGTGATGCGGGCGTGGAGTTGCGCGGCGCGTTCTTCGCTGGCGCCGAGCGTGCGCTCGAACTCGGCAATGGGGACGACGCGACGCTCGCTCCCCTCGATCACTTCATACGCCGCGAACCATTGCAGCCCGCCGGCAAGCCGCGCGACCTCGCCATCGCGACCGACCGGGCTATCGACGAACTGGGTGGGGCGGAGGTGCAGAGGGGTCATTCAGTCCTCAACCGTCATGCCGGACTTGTTCCGGCATCCACGGCGCAGCAGTAACTGCCATATCTTTGCGGCGAGGTGGACCCCGGCACGAGGCCGGGGTGACGGTTTGTGATCAAGGCATCGTCGCCAGCAGATAGGTCTGCCGTAGCGCGTCGATCGGCTTCAGCCCATCCGCATCCTCATAATGCCAGAAGGTCCAGCCATTGCACGCCGGCGCGCCTTGCAGCACCGCGCCGAGCTTGTGGATCGAGCCCGTTTCGCCGCTCACGCTTTCCAGGCTACCATCGGCGCGTACGAGCGCGCGGTGGCGGCGCTTGGCGTCGGTAAGCACGCGGCCGGGGCGGAGATAATCATTCTCGACCAATGTGCCGAAGGCGACGCGCGGTGCCGCCTTGGGGCTCTGCATCGTGCGTACGGCGGATTCGTCGAGCGGCAGCGCGGCGGCGATGCGCGCTTCGGCTGCTTCGATATAGACGTCCTCGCGTTCGATGCCGATCCAGCGCCGGCCGAGCCTTTTGGCGACGGCGCCGGTGGTGCCGGTGCCGAAAAACGGATCGAGCACTACGTCGCCCGGCTGGGTGCAGGCGAGCAGGATGCGGTAGATCAGAGCTTCGGGCTTTTGCGTCGGGTGGACCTTGGCGCCGTCCTTCTTCAGCCGTTCCTGGCCGCCGCAGATCGGGAATTCCCAGTCGCTGCGCATCTGCAGCTCATCGTTCAGCGTCTTCATGCTGCGATAATTGAAGGTGTATTTGGCCTTCTCGCCCATCGCTGCCCAGATCAGCGTTTCATGCGCGTTGGTGAAGCGCGTGCCCTTGAAATTGGGCATCGGGTTGGCCTTCACCCAGACGATGTCGTTCAGGATCCAGAAGCCGAGATCCTGCACCGCCGAGCCGACCTTGAAGATGTTGTGATAGCTGCCGATCACCCAGAGCGTGCCATCGGGCTTCAGCACGCGGCGCGCTTCGGCGAGCCAGGCGCGGGTGAAGCGATCATAAGCGGCGAGGCTGTCGAACTTGTCCCAATCATCGGTCACCGCGTCGACCGCGCTGCCGTCGGGCCGGTGGAGATCGCCGCCGAGCTGGAGATTGTACGGCGGATCGGCGAAGATCATGTCGACCGATTTCGCCGGCAGCGCGCGCATCGCCGCGATGCAGTCTCCGCGCAAAATGGTGTCGAGCGGCAGCGGCGCGGGTGGCGCGGCGGCACGATCGGCAGCGGCGCCGGCCTTGCGGACTTTCTCGATAACCCCCACCAACCGCCCCCATTCGATCGTTGCGCTATGGATCAGCGCGAAAGCACGGACTCCCGTCAAGCAGGGAATGGTTAACGAAAAGCCTTGCTAAGCCGTTAACACATCAGAACATTTAGGCATTCATCCACATCTTGAGTCGCAAACTTATCCACAGCCGCCATTAGTTGGGGTGTGGCGCGAAAGACTCGCTTTTTCGCCAATCAGCGCCAATCACCGACAGACAGCGGCAACGGGCGCAAAACTGCGGCGATGGTGGGGGCTCGGGCCATGTTGTCGCAGCGCGGCCAGGTGCTGAGCGCTGCCATAGCCCTTGTTCGACGCCCAGCCATAATGCGGGTGATCGGCGTGTGCGGCGAGCATCAGCGTGTCGCGGTGGTGTTTGGCGACGATGCTCGCCGCCGCGATCGACAGGCTGAGCGCGTCGCCGCCGATAATCGCGCGCGCGGGATAGGGCCAGCGCGGGCAGCGATTGCCGTCGACGAGCACCATCGCCGGGGGCGTGCCGATCGCCGCTGCCAGCGCATCGACCGCGCGGTGCATGGCGAGCATCGTCGCCCACAGGATGTTGAGCCGGTCGATCTCCTCGACGCTGGCGATGCCGATGCCGACATGCGCGCACCCCATCAGCGCATCGTGGAGGCGCGCGCGGCGAGCGGCGGTGAGCGCCTTCGAATCGTCGATCCCCTCGGGCACCGCGCCGCGATCGAGCAGCACCGCGGCGGCGACCACCGGCCCGGCGAGCGGGCCACGGCCGGCCTCGTCCACGCCCACCACCGGCGCGGGGTGCTGCGCTTCATGCGCGAAGTCAGGCATCGGCGCCCGGCAGCCGCCAGGGCGGATAGCGGCGGTTTTCGTCGGCCTGGTAGAGGCAGAGGGGGTTGCCGGCGGGATCGCGCAGCCGGGCCTCGCGCCACAGCCAGCTCTGGTCGGTGGGCAGGCTGTCGAACGCAATCCCTGCGGCGCGCAGCCGGGCGACCTCGGCATCCAAATCCTCGCATTCGAAGTAGAGGGTGGCCGGGCCATGATCGCGCTCGATCGACAGCGTCGCGCCGCCGGGCGCCTCGAAGCGGGCATAATGGCCGTCCTCGGTCGAGACGATTTCGGTGAGGCCGAGCGTGCGGTAGAAAGCAGCGGAGGCGGCGTAATCGGCCATCGGCAGCGTTGCCTGGTTGAAGCGCATTTCGCTGCCGAGATCGAGCCGGACCGATTGCTGCCCCATCGGCCCATGCCCCGCGCCCAGCCCCGGCGCATCGCGCAGCGCCAGCCGGACGAATTGGCGCGCGCGGGCGATAGCAGTGGGTAGCGGCTTGCCGCGCGCGAGATAGGTCGCGATCGCGCTCGCCAATGTGCAGCCGGTGCCGTGGGTATGGCGCGTGGCGATGCGCTCACTTTCCCAGCGGCGCCCCTCGCCCGAGCCATCGACCAGCCGATCGACAAGGCGATCGCCCTCGCCATGCCCGCCTTTGACCAGCAGCGCCGTGCCATGCGCCAACACCGCCGCCTCGCCGCCGAGCGCGGCCAGCTCGGGCAGGTTGGGCGTGGTGACGGTGGCGATCGCCATCAGCCGGGCGAACGCGGCGATGGTGTCTGCGTCCGCCAGCGCCGCGCCGCTGGTCGCGACCATGACGGGGTCGAAAACGATGGGGATGGCCGCTGCCGTTGAACCACCGCTTCCCCGGCGCAGGCCGGGGTCCAATTGCCCGGCGCTCGATGCTGGGCCCCGGCCTTCGTCGGGGAAGCGAGAAGCGAGAGATAACTCCTCCAGCACATCCGCCACCGCATGCGCCGTCTCGGCCGAGCCCAACATGCCGATCTTGACCGCATCGACGCCGATGTCGCTCCATACCGATCTGATCTGCGCGACCACCATCTCGGCAGGCACCGGCATCACCGCCTGCACGCCAACCGTATTCTGCGCGGTGATCGCGGTGACCGCCGTCATCGCATGGCCGCCGAGCATCGTGACGGTCTTGATATCGGCCTGCAGCCCCGCGCCGCCGCCCGAATCCGAGCCGGCGATGATCAGGATGCGTGGCGTCGTCATCGCGGCACCATTCCGGCGCCGAAGTTGACGAAGTTTACACTACGTACCGCATGGTTTGCCCACCCCCGCCGACAAAGCCCGCCGCGAACTTGGCGGCGCAGCGGCGCGGGCAGCGATATCGGCCAGGGATGGCGCATCCCGCCAGTATCGCACGGCCTTGACGGGTAGGACAGCACGACCCAGCCCCTAGCCCTTGAACTTGCGCTCGGTGCTCGCCGGGTATTTCTTGAGCCAGGCGCCAACGCGCGTCGGCCGGTCGAGCAGCTCGCCGCCGCAATTGGGGCAGCGCTCATCGAGCGCGTCGGCGCAATCCGCGCAGAAGGTGCATTCGAGCGAGCAGATGAACGCGCCGGGATCATCGGCGGGCAGGTCGGTGCCGCAGCGTTCGCAATCGGGGCGCATCTCGAGCATGGCGGCGGTTTAGGGCGCGCGAGCCGATAGCGGAAGGGGCGTTTTGGTGCACCCGCGCTCGTGCCGTCGATGCGGCGCTTGTGCGGGGACCAAGCGACGGATATCGTTGGGGAATGTTAACCATCCGCGCCACCGCTGCCGCTGCCGGCTCCTTCATGCTTGCCATGGCCGCGCCGCTCCCCGCCGCCCAACCGGCAAGCGAGCCCGCGCCCCCCGGCCGCGTCGAGTTGGTCGAGCCGGTCGAGCAGGTGGCGGCGAGCACGATCACCGGCTATTTGAAAGTCAAACTCGCTAATTTGGCGCGGATCAATCCGGCCAATCCTGCCGCGGACAGCGACGACAACCAGACGCTGAGCCTGTTCGGCCGTGAAGATCTAATTGCGGCGACGAGTGCTATCTATCGACCGACCAAGTGCGTTCCGCTGCCATCCGCGCCTGATGTGCTCGACGACATCGCGCGGCGCGCCGCTGACACCTCGGTCGTCATTATCAACGAAAGCCACGAGCACTCGGATCATCGCGGTTTTACCGCCGAAGTTGCTCATCGATTGCGGCCGCTGGGCTATGACGCGCTGGCGATCGAAACGCTGGTCAACGATTCCCCGGACGTGCCGGAGCAGTTTCGCGCTCCGTTCGTGCGTCAGCCAGCGCTGCCTTATCTGACGGATGATGACGGTTATTACAGCACAGAAGCCGGCTTCGGCCGGTTGGGCCGTGCCGCGAAGGCGCTTGGCTATCACCTTATTGCCTATGAGATTGTCATTTCCGGCCCGCCAGTCGCCAAGTTGACCCGAGCACAGAGCATCGCGGAGCGCGAGGAAGCCCAGGCGACGACGCTGGCCGCCTTCCTCAAAGCCAATCCCGGCACCAAGCTCTTGGTCCATGTCGGCTATTCCCACGCGATGGAAGTGCCGACCAAGGATGGCATCACCTGGATGGCAGCGCGCCTGAAGGCCAAGACCGGCATCGACCCGCTGACGATTTCGCAGACGACGTGTCGCGGCGGGAGCGATACCACCCATCTCGCCGAACTGCCCGCCGATGAGCCCAAGGGCGCGTTCGATCTGGTCGTCGATCACCCAACCGCGCGCTTCGTGCAAGGGCGTCCGGCCTGGCGGGTTGCGGCTGGCGACCAGCCCGTTGCCATCCCGGCGGCCCTGGTCCCCAAGCAGGGCTGGCGGGTCATCGAGGCGCGACCGGTGGGTGAGCCCGATGCGTCGGTGCCGATAGACCGCGTCGCCATCCGAGCGGGGAACACCGTCGCGCTGATGCTGCCGCCGGGCCGCTATGCGCTCCGCGTGATTGATGTCGCCCGGCCAAAAACGGCGGCGAAATCGCGCCGCTGATCCGGAACGACGAAGCCTAAGCCGCCGCTTCCACCACCGCCGCGCAGATGCGATCGACGACTGCTTCCACCTGTTTCGCGTCATCCCCTTCCGCCATCACGCGGATGACGGGTTCGGTGCCAGACGGGCGGATGACGAGGCGGCCGGCGCCGTTGAGCTCGGCCTCGGCGGCGTCGATCACCGCTTTCACCCGCGCGTCCTCGAGCGGCTTGCCGCCCTTGAAGCGGACGTTCTTGAGGAGCTGCGGCACGGGATCGAAGCGGTGGAGCACTTCGCTCGCTGGCGCGCCCGCCTCGACCAGCTCGGCGAGCACTTGCAGCGCCGCGACGAGGCCGTCGCCGGTCGTCGCGTAATCGGAGAGGATGATGTGCCCCGATTGCTCGCCGCCGACGTTGAAGCCGCGCTCGCGCATCGCTTCGAGCACATAGCGGTCGCCGACCTTGGTGCGGTGGAGCGCGATGCCCTGATCGAACAGATAGCGCTCCAGCCCCAGGTTGGACATGACGGTCGCGACCAGCGCCGCGCCCTTCAGCCGGCCGCGCCGCGCCCAGCCCCCGGCGATCGTCGCCATCAGCTGGTCGCCATCGACGACCTTGCCATTTTCATCGACGACAATCAGCCGGTCGGCGTCCCCATCGAGCGCGATGCCGATATGCGCGCCGCTCGCCACCACCGTCTCGCACAAGGTCTGCGGCGCGGTCGAGCCAACGCCATCGTTGATGTTCTTGCCGTTGGGGGTGACGCCGATCGCGACGACATCGGCGCCCAATTCCCACAGCGCGGAGGGCGCGACCTGATACGCCGCGCCATTGGCGCAATCGACGACGATGCGCAGGCCATCGAGGCTGAGATGCGGCGGGAATGTCGATTTCGCCGAGTTGATGTAGCGGCCGCGCGCATCCTCGACACGGCGCGCCCGGCCGATTTCGGCGGACGGCGCCAGCGGCACTTCGCCGTCGATCAGCGCCTCGATCGCCATCTCGTCGGCATCGGAGAGCTTGTAGCCATCGGGCCCGAAGAGCTTGATGCCGTTGTCGGCATAGGGGTTATGGCTGGCGGAGATCATCACGCCCATGTCGGCGCGCATCGATTGGGTGAGCATCGCGACCGCCGGCGTCGGCATCGGGCCGACCAGCACCACATCCATGCCGACCGACGTAAAGCCCGCAACCATCGCGTTTTCGAGCATATAGCCTGAGAGGCGCGTATCCTTGCCGATCACGACGCGGTGGCGGTGGTCGCCGCGGCGGAAATGCGCACCCGCCGCCATGCCGACCTTCATCGCCATTTCGGCGGTCATCGGCGCGATGTTGGTGGCGCCTCTGATACCATCAGTGCCGAAATATTTTCTTGCCATGCGCCGCCCGCCGTTCCGCTATGAGCTGTGGTTGACGGTCATTAGCGCCAAGCGGAGGGAATTTCGAGCATGTCGCAAGCCTTGCGGGTATTGGCGGCGCTGATTGCAGGACTGGCGGCAGGAATTGCCGCCGCGCTTGCCGGCGGCGATTGGGCAGCCGGCGCGCTGGCGATCGCGCAACCGATCGGCACCGCCTGGCTCAACGGTTTGCAGATGACGGTGGTGCCGCTCGTCGTCGCGCTGATCGTGACCGGGATTGCCGAGACGGCGGATGCGAGCCGCGCTGGGCGTCTCGCGGGCCGCGCGATGGTGCTGTATCTGATCGTGCTGTGGTCGGGCACGATCATGTCGGCGCTGGTGACGCCGCAACTGCTCGAGTTCTGGCCGATCGACCCGGCGGCCGCGCACGCGCTGACCAGCGCGATCGCCGGGGTGGCACCGGTCGGCGCGGTGCCGGGCTTCGGCGACATTATCGGCGCGATGGTGCCGAGCAACGCCGTCGCGGCGGCGGCGAACAGTGCCTTCCTGCCGCTCGTCGTGTTCACCCTCGCTTTCGCCTTTGCGATCACCCGGCTGGAGGCGACCAAGCGCGAGCTGCTCGTCGGCTTTTTCCGCGCGCTGGGCGATGCGATGCTGGTGGTGATCGGCTGGGTGCTGTGGCTGGCGCCGTTGGGCGTCGCGGCGCTGGCGGTGCAGGTCGGCGCCAAGGCGGGGACGGCGGCGTTCGGCGCGCTGCTCCATTATGTGCTGGTGGTCAGCGCGATCGGCGCGGTGGTGTGGCTGGCGGCTTACCCCATCGCGCTCATCGGCGGGCGCGTGTCGCTCGGACGGTTCCTGAAGGCGAGCGGGCCGTCGCAGGTCGTTGCGATCAGCACGCAATCGTCGCTCGCTTCGCTGCCGGCGATGCTGCGCGGGGCGGAAGCGCTCGGCGTGCCCGATAGCGCGAGTGGCATCACTTTGCCGCTCGCGGTCGCGATGTTCCGCGCGACCGGGCCGGCGATGAACCTGGCGGTGGCGATCTATGTCGCGCGGCTGACCGGGGTGCCGCTGAGCGCGGCATCGATCATCGCGGGCATCGTGGTTGCCGCCACGACGACGCTGGGCGCGGTCAGCCTGCCGGGGTCGATCAGCTATATCAGCTCGATCGCGCCGATCGCCGCGGCGATGGGCGTGCCGATCGCGCCGCTGGGGCTGCTGGTGGCGATCGAGACGTTCCCCGATCTGGTCCGCACGCTGGGCAATGTGACGATGGATTTGGCGACGACGACGGTGCTGGGGCGGACTCGAGGAGCCGAAGCTGCCGCCACAGCCCGTTGATCGTCATCCCAGCGAAAGCTGGGATCGCTGGGAAGTATACCCCTGTCGCCAGCGGCCCCAGCTTTCGCTGGGGCGACGGGAAGGGTTGGGGCGATGATCTAGCTCAACCACCGCCAAATGCCCGCCGGAACGCCCACCGAGGGAATATGCGCCCAGGTCGCGCCCAGCCACACCACGATCGCGCCGGCCCAGTCATGCGGGCGGAAGCCGCCGAGCTTGACCTTGCCGGCCGCAACCGCGCCGAACGGCAGCCAGCTCGTCCGCGCTTCCCACGCGCGCCACATCTCGGGCTGGAGCGCTTCCTTCTTGGCGTCCTGCAAGCGCGAGCCGACCAGCGCCAGCACCAGGATCGCTACCGAGACGATCAAATTGGCGGCGTTGGGCATGATCGCGATGTGGCACAGCGCCCAGAGCGCGAACGCCCACATCATCGGGTGGCGGGTGATGGTGAACACGCCGCGCGGGGTGGGCGCGGATTTGGGCGCGGGGCCGGGCAGCGCCGGATTGCCGATCAGCGATCCCATCAGCAACAAGCTCGCCAGCAGCATGACGAGCGTGACGGTGATCCAGAGGCCATCGCCCACATCCCACCACGGATCGGTGACCGGCGCGCGCTTATAGGCATGCGCCATCCAGCCAAGCGTGCCGAGCGCGACGACGGCGTAGACGAGCATGAACCCCAGCGCGCCGAGCGCCTTCACCAACGGCGCGCGCAGCGGGTGCGACAGCAGGAAATGCGTGCCGACAAAAGCCGCCGACGCCAGCGCCAGCGTGGTTAGTCCGTCCATTGCTTCCCCCCTTATTTTACCCCGTGCATCCACTTCCTGAGCGGCCACGACAGCACCAGCAGCACGACGCCCGCCCCGATCGCGATCCACGCGATGGTGGTGAAGGTGGCGGTATAGGTGTCGAGACTGACCTTCAGATTGGTGACCTGGCCGCCGACCGTATCCACGCTGGCAAACTGCGCGACGATACCCGCGAAGAACTGCGCGACCGAGATCGACAGGAACCAGGTGCCCATCATCAGCCCGACGACGCGCGGGATGGAGAGTTTGGTGATCATGCTGAGGCCGACGGGCGAGATGCACAGCTCCGCCACCGAGTGGATGACGTAGAGGCCCGCCAGCCACCACAAAGCCACTTTGTAGTCCGCCCCCGCAAAGCTGGCACCGAGCACCAGGAACAGGAACCCCGCGCCAACCCCCATCAGCGCGACAGCGAATTTGACCGGGATGGAGGGCTCAAGATTGCGCTTGGCGAGCCAGCTCCACAAGATGCTCATCAGCGGCGCGAGGATCACGATCGCGAGCGGGTTGAAATTCTGCGTCTGCGGCGCGGAGAGCACCCAATGGCCGATCACCGTGCGGTCGGTATTGCGATCGGCGAACAGCGTCAGGCTCGATCCTGCCTGTTCGAATAGCGTCCAGAAGAAGGTGTTGAACACGATGAGCACCATGGCGGCAAGCATCATCTGGAATTCGGTGCGCGATCCCGAGACCGCCGACCAGATGAGGATGCCGGGCACCGCAAGGATGAACGTGCCGAACAACAGCTTGCCCATCAGCGAGAGCGACAGGATGTAGCCGACGAACCCGGAACCCTTGGGCGCCGGCGCGGCGCTCATCAGGTTGGTGAACAGGAAATAGAACAGCGGCACCGCGACAATCGCGCCGATATAGATCAGCAGCGCCTTGTTGCCCGCGCCCGGCGGCGGATTGCCGACCGCATCGAGCCGGCCGCCATGATAGCTGATCATGCAGAACGAGATCAGCATGCCGACGCCCGCCAGCCCCAGCCCGAACGGCCAGCCGAGCGAATCGGCGAAGACCGCGCAGAGCAGCTGGCCCAGGATCGAACCGATGTTGATGCCCATGTAGAAAATGGTGAAGCCGGCATCGCGTCGGCCGTCGCCGGTTGCATAAAGCTCGCCGACCATCGTCGAGATATTGGGCTTGAAGAAGCCGTTGCCGACCGAGATGAGCGACAGCGCCAGCAGCATGATCGCGATGTAGAGCGGGCTGTGATCGGCCTGCTCTTCGAACTTGCCGGCCGCGACATGGCGCACTTCCTTGCCGTCGGCGCCGAGCAGCGACAGGCTGCCATCGTCATTGCCCTTGATCTTGAGCTTCTGGCCATGGTCAACGAGGTAGCGCGCCTCAGCGGGGTCGCTGGTCGGCGTGTCGCGGAAATGATCGACGACGACATCGTAACGCCGGCCGTCGATCACCTGATAGGGCTTGGCCGGCTGGCCGCCGAACGCCAGCGTGAAATAGCCGAGCGCCATCAGGATCGCGCCGAAGCGCACGGCGCGCTTCGACCCCAGATATTGATCAGCGATCAACCCGCCGACGAGCGGAGTCAGATAAACCAGCGCGGTGTAGCCGCCATAGAGCCCGGTCGAGGCGCGATCGCCCAGCACGAAATGCTTGGTGAGATAGAGCGTCAGCAGCGCGCGCATGCCGTAATAGCCGAAACGCTCCCACATTTCGGTGCCGAACAGCCAGAACAGCGGCGCGGGGTGGCCGAACCACGTCTTCCCCGCGGCGGGGTTCACATGGCTGATATCGGGCTCGCCGGCATTGTCGGCGGTGGCGGTGTCCATTCAGTCGAGCTCCCTGGTCGTTCGGTGCCGCTCTTCGACAGGCGGCTGTTGGCGTGGACACTAGCGACTCGCGTCCGGCTGTAAACCGGCATTGGCGGGTGCGGCGGCGCGCGCTAAGGCGCGGGGCATGCACAATGATCGCTCGACGCCGCTTTCGCTACTCCAGACCCGCCGCTCGGCCAATCCGCGCGACATGGGCGCGCCGGGGCCGAACGATGCCGAGATCGAGGCGATGATCACCATCGCTGCGCGCACGCCCGACCATGGCAAGCTCGCACCCTGGCGGTTCGTGGTGGTGCCGAGCGATGCGCGCGATCGGCTGGCGGAGATGCTGCTCGCCGCTTATCGCCTCGAGCGCCCTGAGGCGGGCAAGACCGAGATCGCGGCGATCGAAACCTTTGCGCATCAGGCGCCGACGCTGATCGTCGTTCTTTTCTCACCCAAGCGTGAGAGCCATATCCCCTTGTGGGAGCAGGAGCTTTCGGCCGGCGCTGCGTGCATGAACCTGCTCCACGCCGCGCATGCGATGGGTTTCGTCGGCAAATGGCTGACGACTTGGGCGGCCTATTCGGACGCGGTGCGCGATGCATTCGGCGCGGAGGGGGAACGGATCGTCGGGTTTGTCTTCATCGGTTCGCCGACAAACGCAACGGAAGAACGCGTTCGGCCCGATTTGAGTAACATTCTGTCGATTTGGGGGCGCTGAGGGGACTGGACCTTTCGGCAATTTGCTGTATTAAGGCCCCATGACAGCGATGAACAGCGACGAGAGCCCGGTCTATATCCGCCTGCGCCAGCACATTGCCGCAGCGGTGTTGCGCGGCGATTTCCGCGCCGGCGATCAGCTGCCGTCGGTGCGCGCGCTGGCGGCGGAACATGGCGCCAATCCGCTGACTGTCGCCAAAGCCTATCAGCGCTTTCAGGACGAGGGCTATGTCGAGGTGCGGCGCGGCGTCGGCATGTTCGTGCTGCCCGGTGCCGCCGAGCGCCTGCGCACCGCCGAACGGCGCCATTTCCTGAATACCGCCTGGCCCAAGGTGCGCGAGCAGATCGACTTGCTCGGCCTCGATACCGCCGAATTGCTCGAGCGGGCGGAGGCTTGAATCGACCCCCTCCTCTCCCCCTGGCGGGAGAGGATAGCGAAGCTTGGCGCATCAGCGCCTAGCGAAGCTTGGAGAGGGGGGACTCCTGCAGACGATAGTCCGGGGCTCACCCCTCTCCCAACTCCGACTAGGCAGCAGGCTGCCAAGTCTCCGTATCCAGTTCGGGGTAAACAGCGCCCCGCGCTGTTTAGGCCATGCCGGGGGCATGGCCGACCCCGAACTCCCACAAGGGGAGAGGGGGAGATGCACACTCTCTCACCCCGGCCGCTTCATCCGGAACAACCCCTCCGGGCTCAGCGTGAAATAATCCCCCCAGCCGCCGCCGCGTAGCACCGGATCGGCCGCTGCCGTGTCATAAATCCCGCCCTCGACCAGACGCGGCGCGATGTGGATGCCGACGACTTCGCCCAGCACCAGGGAACTCGCCGTCTCGCGGCCTTGTGCATCGGTCAGCCGAATCGTCTGGGTGTGGCGGCATTCGAAATTGACCGGGCTTTCGGCGACGCGCGCTGCCTGGACCAATCGAGACGGCGCTTTGCTGAGCCCGGCGAGCGCGAACTCGTCCACCTCCCCCGCCACCATCGCGGACGAGGCGTTCATCGCCTCGGCGAGCGGTCGCGTCACCAGATTCCAGACGAACGAGCCGGTCGCCGTGACATTGGCCGCGCTGTCCTTCCAGCCGATCGACGCGAAGCCGATGATCGGCGGCGCATAGTTGAACAGCATGAAGAAGCTATAAGGCGCGAGATTGGCGACGCCCGCCGCGCTGACGCTGCTGATCCAGCCGATCGGCCGGGGCGCGACGATCGCGTTCAGCGGATCATGCTTCAGCCCGTGCCCGTGCGCTGGCTCGTAGAAATGGTGCGCTTGCGTCTCGCTCATCCGCTCTTCCGTATCCCGTCATTATCGGTCACCGTAGGCCAAGCTAAGGACGCGGCCGCGATTTGGCCATGGGAGAAGGCTTGCCGATGACCGATGTAACGATGGATGGCGCGCCGCCGGCAGCAGCGGAACCGGTCGCGGCCCCCGCCGCTGCGCCGGCGCCCGGCACCTTCCTCTACAAGCACCGTCTGGTCACGCGGCTGTGGCACTGGACCAACGTGGTGGCGATTTTCATCATGATCGGTAGCGGCCTGGGCATATTGAACGCCCACCCGCACCTTTATTGGGGCAGCTATGGCGCCAATCTCGATCCCGCCTGGCTGCATCTGCCGCACTGGCCGGGCTGGATGACGATCCCCGGCAGCTATAACCTCTCGCTGTCGCGGCGCTGGCACTTGTTCTTCGCGCTCATCCTCGCGTTCAACCTGCTGTTCTTCATGGTGTTCAGCCTGATCAATCGCCATTTCCAGCGCGACCTGGCGATCAAGGCCAAGGAATTGAGCCCGGCGCATCTGTGGTACGACATCAAGGAGCACGCGGCGTTCCGCTTCCATGATCCCGCCAATCCGGGCGCGTTCAACGTGCTGCAGAAGATCGCTTACGCGACCGCCATCTTCATCCTGATCCCGCTCGTCATCCTGACCGGCTTGACGCTTTCTCCCGGCATGGATGCGGCGTGGCCCTGGCTCGTCGAGCTGTTCGGCGGGCGGCAATCGGCGCGGTCGCTGCATTTTATCGCGATGCTGGGGATTGTCGGCTTCGTCATCGTCCACCTGGCGCTCGTCATTCTGGCCGGCGCGTGGAACGAAGTGAAATCGATGTTCACCGGCTGGTGGCGCGTGCCCGAGGAGCATTGAGATGACGACGATACTCACACGCCGCACGCTGGTGACGGGCGCCGCCACCGGCGCGGGCCTGCTGTTGTCGGGCTGCGACAAGCTGATCCATAACGATACCGTCCGCAAGATCATCTATTCGGAAGACGGCATCCACCGCTCGCTGCAGCGCGCGCTGTCGAGCCACGATTCTCTCGCCAAGGAATTTTCGGCGAGCGAAATGTCGCCGGTGTTCCGCGTCAACGGCAGCTCAGACCCTGACAAGCCGTGGTACAACGCGCATGTCGCCAATAATTTCGCCGATTGGAAATTGCGCGTTGACGGTCTGGTCAATCGTCCGCTCGACATCAGCCTGGCGCAATTGAAGGCGCTGCCCAACCGCACGCAGATCACGCGCCACGACTGCGTCGAAGGGTGGAGCGCGATCGGCAAATGGCAAGGGCCGATGCTCGGCAACATCCTGAAGGCAGTGGACGTGCGCAACACCGCGCGCTACCTGATCGTCCATTGCGCCGACGATTATCACCACACCTCGCCTTATTACGTCTCGATCGACATGTTCGACGCGTTCCACCCGCAGACCATCCTGGCCTGGGCGATGAACGGCCAGCCGCTCACCGTTGCGCATGGCGCGCCGATCCGGCTGCGCGCCGAGCGGCATCTGGGCTACAAGCAAGCGAAGTACGTCATGCGCATCGAAGCGACCGACAAGCTCGAGGGCCATTATGGTGGCCATGGCGGCTATTGGGAGGATAATGTCGATTACGACAGCTATGCGGGCATTTGACCGGCAGGCTTCGTTATCGGCGGCGCCATCGGCGTGATGGGGCTAATCCTCCCCCACCGAGGAGGTGGCGCAGGCGTAGCCTTACGGAGGGGGGGGCAATCTGTTGGAAGGTCAGGCCTGCCCCCTCCACCAGCTTCGCTGGTCCCCCTCCCCCGGCGGGGGAGGATTTTACCACGCAGTTACGCGGGTGAGGGATTGCTCGCCGCTTCGGCGCAGAACGCCTCGAGGGTCGCGAGATCGACGTCACTCAGTCGTTTGACGTAAACGCAGCCCTTGCCGGTGGTGACCTTGCCCAGCTCCTTAATCCGGTCGCTGCGGACGAACCGACCAAGGCCGTAAATCACCGTCTGCACCTTGCGCGGCGAGAAGCTGATCTTCGGCATCGTGCCGCCATGGCCGCTCTCGTAGCGATACTCATGCAGGCCAAACCCAATGATCGCGCTGCCGAACATGAAGGGCGGCTCCCCAGACGCGCGCGCCATGATGTCGAGCAATGTCTCGGCATCGGCGCGGCGGGCGGCATCTGCGATCCCCGCGATGAAATCCGTAACCGAGGCCTCGCTCGGCCTGGTCTTGTTCTCCGGCATTTGCCCCCTCCCGCTTGCGGTGCGCGTCTGGCAGCCATAAGCAGCGCCGCTTTCTTCGAGTCGCCTGGAGCCATCATGTCCGAAAATATCAACCGCGTCGTCCTTGCCTATTCGGGCGGGCTCGACACCAGCGTGATCCTGAAATGGCTGCAGCAGACTTATCATTGCGAAGTCGTGACCTTCACCGCCGATTTGGGCCAGGGCGAAGAGCTGGAGCCGGCGCGCAAAAAGGCGGAGCTGGCGGGCGTCCGCCCCGAGCATATCTTCATCGACGATCTGCGCGAGGAATTCGTAGCCGAATACGTCTTCCCGATGATGCGCGCCAATGCGCTGTACGAGGGGCTCTACCTGCTCGGCACCAGCATCGCGCGGCCGCTGATCGCCAAGCGCCAAATCGAGATCGCCAAGCAGGTCGGCGCCGACGCGGTCAGCCATGGCGCGACCGGCAAGGGCAATGACCAGGTGCGTTTCGAGCTAAGCTATTACGCGCTCGCGCCCGATATCAAGGTGATCGCGCCGTGGCGCGAATGGGATTTGACCAGCCGCACCCGCCTGATCGAGTTCGCCGAGAAGCACCAAATCCCTGTCGCCAAGGACAAGCGCGGCGAAGCGCCCTTCTCGACCGATGCGAACCTGCTCCACACCAGTTCCGAAGGCAAAGTGCTCGAGGATCCGTGGGAGGAAGTGCCCGACTACGTCTATTCGCGCACCGTCAACCCCGAGGATGCGCCTGACGCGCCGGAGTTCATCACGATCGATTTCGAGCGCGGCGATGGCGTCGCGCTGAATGGCGAGGGCTTTTCGCCGGCAACATTGCTGACGAAGCTCAACGATCTTGGCCGCAAGCATGGCATCGGCCGGCTCGATCTGGTCGAAAACCGCTTCGTCGGCATGAAGTCGCGCGGCATGTACGAGACGCCGGGCGGCACCATCTATCACCTCGCCCATCGCGGCATCGAACAGCTGACACTCGATCGCGGCGCCGCGCACCTGAAAGACGAGCTGATGCCCCGCTATGCCGAACTCATCTATAACGGATTCTGGTTCTCGCCCGAGCGCGAGATGCTGCAGGCGGCGATCGACCATAGCCAGGAAAAGGTGACGGGGACGGTACGGCTGAAGCTCTACAAGGGCGGGGTGTATGTGGTCGGCCGTAAATCGCCGCATTCGCTCTACAGCGAGAAGGTGGTGACGTTCGAGGACGACCAGGGCGCCTATGACCAGCGCGATGCGGCGGGGTTCATCAAGCTCAACGCGCTGCGCTTGCGGCTGCTTGGGCGGCGCGATCGCTAGGCTGGCCTAACCGGGCCTTAACTGCCGTCACGCTAGGGCTGCGGGGTGATGCGCCCTGCCCCGCCCCGCCACAGCTTTCTCGGCGATCTGCTCGTTGCTATTCTCGTCGCAGGCGTGATGACGCTGGCGGGCGTGTGGCGCGATTGGGCGAACCTGAGCGCGCTGCATTTGCCCGATACCGACGATGTGATGCGCCTCCAGCAGATTCGCGACTGGCTGGGCGGGCAAGCGTTTATCGATGTGAGCCAGCATCGGCTGGGCGCGGCGCCGGGGCTCGCGATGCACTGGTCGAGGGTCGCCGATCTGGTGCCGGCGGGGATGATCACCGTGCTGACGCCCGCGCTCGGGCGCCATGGCGCGGAACTTGCGACGGTGATCGCCTGGCCGGCGCTGCTGTTCGCCGCCGCGCTGTTGTTCGTCGCGCGGGTCACGCGTCGGGTGGAGCCGCAGGCCGACGCCCGCGCCGCGATCGTGATCGCCGCGCTTGCCTATCCCGCGACCGGAATTTTCGTGCCTGGCCGGATCGATCACCATGGCTTGCAGATGGTGCTGCTGCTCGGAGCGCTGGCGGCGCTGCTCGCGCGACGGGGCGTCTTGGCGGGTATCGTGATCGGCCTGGCCAGCGCGGCGAGCCTGATGATCGGGCTTGAGACCGCGCCCCTGCTCGCGATGATCGCGCTGGTGATCGCGGTCGATTGGTGGCGCGGCGCGGAGAGCGCCTCGGGCAGCCTGCGCGGCTATGGCTTGTCGCTGGGCCTGGCGCTCTCTTTCGGCGCGATCGTCTTCGGCGGCACGGCGTGGCGCTACCCGGCGTGCGACGGCTTTACCGAGACGGCCTGGGCCGTGGCGGAAGGCGGTGCGTGGGTCGCGGTCGCGCTGGGCGTTACGGGGCCTGCGCTGACCAGCGTGATACAGCGGACCGCGCTCGCTGGAGTAGCGCTGGCGGCGTTCCTCGGCATCGAGCATGCCGGGCTCAGCGCCTGCGCGCACCCCTATGCCGGCATCGATCCAATGCTCGCGCATCTCTGGCTGCCGCAAGTGAGCGAAGCGCAGCCGCTGATCGGCCTGCCGGTGGCGCAAGCGATCGGTTATGGTGGCGTGATGGTTGCGGGGCTCGCGGCGGCGCTGTGGCGGCTTGGGATGACCGGGCAGCGCGGCTGGCTGATCATGGCGCTGGTGCAAGGCGCGGCGCTGGCCATCAGCTGTTTCGAGGTACGCGGCGCTTATGCCGGCGCGTTGCTCGCGGCGCCGGCGCTGGCGAGCCTGGTGACCGCCGCGCGGGAAGCGGGCCTGTTGCGGCTGATCGCGGCGTGGCTGGCGTCCGCCGGCATGCTCTACCCCATCGCCGCGCAAGCGCTGGCGCCGCGCGCGCTGGCAGTTAGTCAACCGGGCAGCGCCGGCTGCGCCACGCCCGCCGCGATCGCCAGCCTCGCCGCGCTGCCGCCGGGCACGGTGATGGCGCCGATGGATTTCGGCGCCTATGCTATAGCCGGCACGCGCGATCTACTGGTCGCCGCACCTTATCACCGCAACAATGCCGGCAATCTCGCCATGTATCGTTTCTACCTCGGCACGCCTGCCCAGGCGCACGGCATCGCCGCGCACTGGGGCGTGCGCTATGTCGTTGCTTGCGATGGCGCGCTTGCCGAGGCCGGACCGGGGGCCGGGCGGATGATCGACGCGCTGCGCCGGCACCAGCCGCCGGCCTGGCTCAAGCCGCTCGTCCGCGTGCCCGGCGGGCCGACCATCTACGGCCGCGTCGATTGACGCGCGAACGACCGCCGCTGCACTGCAGCGATAACCGCTTGTCCCATCCCCCGGCCTGCCCTTAAAAGCACAGGATGGAGGGGGCTTCCCAAAACTTGCGTTGGTGGCAGACGCGCCAGTTCGTCGTGCTCGTGGCGCTGGCGGCGATGCTGCCGCTGCTCGGCCCCGCCATCCCGCCGATGGTCGACCTGCCCGGCCATATGGGGCGCTATCGCGTCGAGCTGGATTTCAGCCATTATCCCTGGTTGGGCGACTGGTATCATTTCCAATGGGCGCTGATCGGCAATCTCGGGCTCGATCTGCTCGTGCTGCCGCTGGCGCCGATCTTCGGGCTCGAGCTTGCGGTCAAGCTGATCGTCATCACCATTCCGGCGCTGACGGTGATGGGCCTGTTGTGGATCGCGCGCGAAGTGCATGGCCGCATTCCCGCGACCGCGCTGTTCGCGCTGCCGCTTGCCTATAATTTCGCGCTGCATTTCGGTTTCGTCAATTTCGCGCTGGCGCAGGCGCTGGCACTCAATGCCTTTGCGCTTTGGCTGCGGCTGGCGCGGCTGAACAAGCTCCGCCTGCGCGCGCTGTTGTTCGTGCCGATCTCTGGGCTGTTATGGCTGTGCCATACCTATGGCTGGGGGATGCTCGGGGTGCTCGGCTTTTCGGCCGAGATGGTCCGCCAGCGCGACCGCGGCCATAGCTGGGTGATGGCGTGGGCGCGGGCGTGCGTCGGCGTGCTGCCGCTGGCGCCGCCGGTGCTGCTGATGGTGCTATGGCGATCGGGCGAGCATGTCGGCGGCGACACCGGCGACTGGTTCAACTGGCGCGCCAAGATCGGCTGGCTGGCGATGGTGCTGCGCGATCGCTGGCAGGCGTTCGACATCGCCTCGATCGCGGTCATCTATTTCATCATCTTTCGCGGCATCCGCGACGAGAATCTGGAATATTCGCGCCAGCTTGGCTTGTCCGTGCTGTTTCTGCTCGCGGTCTATATCCTGCTGCCGCGCATCGTGTTCGGCTCGGCTTATGCCGATATGCGGCTGGCGCCCTTCCTGCTCGCTATCGCGGTGATTGCGCTCAGGCCCCGGCGCGGGGTGAGCGACAAGGGATCAGCGATGCTGGCGGCGGCAGGGCTGGCTTTCTGCCTGGTGCGGCTTACCGGCAGCTTCTGGAGCTTCCACCTCTACGACCAGAGCTATCAGCGCGAGTTGAAGGCGCTCGATCATCTGCCGGTCGGCGCGCGACTGGTGAGCTTTGTTGGCGAGACCTGCCATAACGAGTGGCGGATGACGCGGCTCCAGCATCTGCCCGCGATCGCACTCGAACGGAAGCTCGCTTATTCGAACGACCAATGGTCGATGGCGGGCGCGCAATTGCTCGCGGTGAGATATCTGCCCGCCGCGCATTTCTCGCACGATCCGTCGGAAATTGTCACCAATGTCCAATGCCCGCGCGAATGGTGGCGGCCGATTTCGCGCTCGCTCGCGATGTTCCCGCGCGAGGCGTTCGATTATGTCTGGCTGATCAGCCCGCCGCCTTATGACCCGCGCTTAGAGCAGGGCTTGGAGCCGCTATGGCGCGACCCCGAAACAGGGAGCGCGCTGTTCCGCGTCAACCACGCCGTGCCGGCCGCGACGCTGACCAAGGCCGAGCTTACCCCGCCGCCATTTTCCGAAATGGCGTTAGTTGCTCCAGATACGCCTCGTCGCGCGCCATCGCCATCCGTTCCGCGTCCAGGAAATCGCTGACCGCGCGGCGGAAATTAGGGTCGGGCAGATAATGCGCCGACCAGGTCGGCACCGGCACATAGCCGCGCGCCAGCTTGTGCTCGCCCTGCGCGCCCGCCTCGACCCTTGTCAGCCCGCGCGCGATGGCGGCGTCGATCGCCTGATAATAGCAGAGCTCGAAATGGAGGAACGGCACGTCCTCGGTGCAGCCCCAATAGCGGCCGTATAGCGTATCCGCGCCGATCAAGTTGAGCGCGCCCGCGATCGGCACGCCATCGCGCTCGGCGATCATCAGCAGCACCTTGTCGGCCATGCGCTCGCCGAGCAGCGAGAAGAATTCGCGCGTCAGATAGGGCCGCCCCCATTTGCGGCTGCCGGTGTCCTGGTAGAAGATCCAGAACGCATCCCAGGCCGCCTCGGTCAGGTCGCTACCGGTCAAGTGGCGGATCGTGAGGCCCTCGGCCGCCGCGGCGCGTTCCTTGCGGATCGCCTTGCGCTTGCGGCTGGCGAGCGCGGCCAGGAAATCGTCGAAGCTCGCATAGCCCTCATTATGCCAATGGAACTGCACGCCGCGCCGGATGAGCCAGCCCGCCGCTTCGAACAGCGGCAGCTGCTCGGGCGCGACAAAGGTGGCGTGGGCCGAGGATAGCTCATTCTGGTCGACCACGGCCTCAATCGCCCCGATCAGCGCCGGGGCGAGCCGTTGGTCGCGCAGCAGCAGCCGCGGGCCCGGCACCGGCGTGAAGGGGGCGGCGACTTGAATCTTGGGATAATAGTCGCCGCCGGCGCGCTCCCACGCATCGGCCCAGCTGTGATCGAAGACATATTCGCCCTGGCTGTGGCTCTTGGCATAAGCCGGCGCGGCGGCGGCAATGGTGCCGTCTTCACCGGTGATGACGATCGGCGTCGGCTGCCAGCCGCTGCGCCCGCCGACACTGCCCGATTCCTCAAGGATCGTGAGGAAAGCGTGGGAGAGAAAGGGATTGTCGCTGCCCGCGCACGCATCCCATTGCGCCGCGTCGAGGGCGCCGACGCTATCGGCAAGGCGGGCGATGATGTCCTGATCGGCCATTGCTCCCTAAGCTAGGGCGCAATCGCCGTGGGGCAATCCCGGCGATGGTGGGTAGGATCGACTGTGATGGGGAGGTGGGCGATCAAAGCTTCTTCAATATTCGACATCGCCCGTGTTGCGCGTCACTCCAACGGACCGCAAACGGGGGTGTGCAGACGCCTGAACTCGATATTGATAACAAGCTTGTCGCGGCGTGGCAGCTTGGTTCATCGGCCTTGGGGTTCGAGCTAGCTGCTCCATATTTGCTCCCCACAGCCGACGGAGGGACAATTTGGGTCGAGGGCTTCTTACCAGATTTTGGTGGAAGCCGGGGCATGGTATTCAGGGGCGTTAGGAGCAAAGCACCCCCCACGGACCTCTACGTTTCGCTGATTTCTGACGCCTACACCCGGTTTGACCGCGCCCGGTTTATTGAAGCGCTGTCGGATTGGGGTTGGTATGGTCCGCCGGCCCTGCGTCCTAATTGGCTGATCGTCGGCGATACTAGAACGCCGCGCTCGCCACCTTGACGATCGCATCAACCTCGACCGCGACGCCCAGCGGCAGGCTCGCCACGCCGACCGCGCTGCGGGCGTGCTTGCCATCATCGCCGAACAGCGCGACCATCAGGTCCGAGGCGCCATTGGCCACCTTGGGCTGATCGGTGAAGCCCGGCGCCGAATTGACGAACACGCCTAACTTCACGATCCGCTCGACGCGGGCGAGATCGCCCAGCGCGGCTTTCATTTGCGCGACCAACATCAGCCCGCAACGGCGGGCCGCCTCGATGCCATAATCAAGGTCGCGATCCTCGCCCAGCCGCCCGGTCATCAGCGAGCCGTCCGCCGCGAACGAAATCTGCCCCGAGATATGGAGCAGCCCGCCCGCTTCAACCGCCGGCACATAGCTGGCGACGGGCGCGGCGGGAGTCGGCAGGGTGAGGCCAAGCTCTTCGAGCTTGCGGTCGATTCGATCGGTCATGGCGCAGGCTTAGCCATGATGCCGCTCCTCCGGTCAAGCCGGCGCGTGCTCCCCGCGAGCAAAGCGGTCCGCGATCCAGCCTTGCGCTACCTGCCAGTCATCAATGCGGGCATGCGCGGCGGGCGCGGGCGCGATGTGCGGCGCCAGCTCGGGCTCGGCGACCATGTGCAGGCGATGGACCTGCGGCACATGGCGCGCGACCGAGTCGTGATGAATGGCGAGATCATCGACGAATACCGTCACCGGCGCGCCATGCTCCTCGAACAGCTTGGCGACCGGATCACCCTTGCCGCCCTGATTGGTCTCGACGCGGTGCGCGATGCCGAACGCCGCCAGCTGCTCGATCCGGGCGTCGCGGCAGTGATCCTGGAGATTGGTGAGGATGACGATGTCCGCCACCGCGCTCAGCGCCATCAGCGCGTCGGCCGCGTGCGGCACCAACGTCTGGCGGTGCATCTCGGCGGGGAAGAACTGGTCGAGCAGGCCCCACATTTCCTCGCGGCTCGGTGCCGGGCCGCCGTCGCGCCGCTTCATCGCGCTGGTGAAATCACCGCCCGCCATGGTGAAGTCGATGTCGTGCGCCTCGTCCAGCCAGCGGCCGAAATGGCGGACCATGTGGAGCAGCACCTCGTCGCAATCACAGATCAGCAAGCCCTTCATGCGCGCTCCACCGCCTCGCCGGCGGCGATCAGCGCGGCGGGCGTGACGTCAAGCGCCGCCGCGCAGGCGACAAGGTCTGGCTCGTGATTGCCGAGAAAGCCGATCACCGCCGCGAGCACCGCCGGCTCGGCCGCTCGTGCGCGCAGCTCAGTGGCGTCGAGCCCGGTCAGCGCGAGCAGCCGTTCCGCCCGCGCATCATCCCCTAGCGTCCAGCCGAGCGCTTGCAGCGCCAGAACGGTAGCATCCCGATTTGCGGTAGGATCGCGCATTGCTTATGCCGGTTGCCTCGAAAGGAAGTGTGCCCGTGGCAAAAAGGGTGCTCGTTGTCGAGGACAACGAACTCAATCTCAAACTTTTCTGCGACCTGCTGCGCGCGCATGAATTTGTCGCGGAAGGGCTGCGCGACGGGCGCGAAGCGGTGCTGCGTGCGCGCGCTTTCCTGCCCGAGCTGGTCATCATGGACATCCAGATGCCGCATGTGACGGGCTATGAGCTGATCGCGCAGTTCAAGGCGGATGCTGCGTTGCGCGCCATCCCGATCATGGCGGTGACGGCTTATGCGAGCCGGGAGGATGAGGATCGTATCCGCGCAGCCGGCGCCGATGCTTATGTCTCGAAACCGATCGCGCTCGCCCGCTTCATCGAGCAGGTGCGTGCGCTGATGCCGGTGGAGGCTTAGCGCGCTCCCGGCCGATCCTTACTTGATCTTCGCTTCCTTGAACTCGACATGCTTGCGCACGACGGGATCATATTTGCGGAACGACAGCTTCTCGGTCTTGGTGCGCGGGTTCTTCTTGGTGACGTAGAAGAACCCGGTGTCTGCCGAGCTGACGAGCTTGATCTTGACGGTGGTCGGCTTGGCCATGACCTGAAAATCCTGCGCTGATCTAAAAACAAGAGCGGCGAATCCGCGATCCGCCGCCTGAACGGTGCGCCGCATGACCGATGGGGCGGGGAATGTCAAGGCGGCGGCTGTTGTTAACGCGGTCTTCACCATCTCGGGCTCACCCTCTCCCCGTGCCAATAGCCAAGGGGGCCGGGCTGCGATGACGTCGGTCGAACAAGCGCGCGATGATCTTGCCCAGCGGCTGGTGGTGCTCGGCGCGCGCGTCGTGCAGGCGCCGCGCGACGCGATCGCCGCCGAAGTCGAGACGATCCGCCGTACCGCGCAGGCCCATGGCATTTATCCCGCCGTCGCCGTCGCGCACGCGCTTGAGATGGCGCTGGGGCGCGGCGAGCGCGGGCCGCTGATCGAAGGCTGGATCGCCGTGCTGCGCGATGCGGTACTGAGCGACCGCGCCGATGATGCTGCCCGCGATGCCTGTCTCGCCGCCGGCGCCGTCCGCCTCGCGGGCTGAGCCTTAGCGCATGAACGCGCTGATGGCGGCGCTGGTCGCCGCGCTGATCATCCAGGCCAGCGATCGCACGCCATGGCTCGCGGCGCGGCTGGCGACGCCGGCAAGGCCCGGCGCGGTGATTGCCGCCGTGATCCTGTCCGCTATCCTGGCGCAGGCGGTGGCTGCGGTGGCGGGCTCGCTGCTCGCGCCCATCCTCACGCCCAATGCCCGCCAGCTGTTCGTCGGCCTCGCGCTGCTCTCGGCGGCATTCGGGACGTTTCTGCCGATCAAACCGATCAGTGGCGAGCCGCGCGGCTTTGCCGACAGCTTCATCATCCTCACCGCCGCCGCGATGGGCGACCGCACCCAGTTCGCGACGCTGGCGATCGCCGCGCAAAACGATCTGCCGGTGTTCGCGGCTCTGGGCGCCGCGATCGGCGTGGTCGTCGTCCAGGTCGCTGTGGTGCTGGCAGATGCCCGGCCAAGCCCAAGCCTGCTGAGGCTATGGCGCGCGCTCGCCGGTAGCGTCCTCGCGCTTGCCGGCGCCTGGCTGGCGCTCGCCGGGCTGCGCCTGCTTTAATTCGGCGATCGCCGCTGCAGACATTGTTGTCGGGGGCCATGGACCCCATTTCATGGTCAATCGTTACGCCGTCATAGACCCCGTAAATAGGAGACCGACCATGGCGACCGATGCCGCGCTCAAAACCCCGACCGACCTTGCTTCCAACGCGACCAAGTCGGTCGCGCAGGCGCTGAACGAAATCCTCGCGGACAGCTTCGCGCTCTACCTCAAGACCAAGAATTTCCATTGGCACGTCTCGGGCCCGCATTTCCGCGATTATCACTTGATGCTTGACGAGCAGGCGACCGAGATTTTCGGCACCACCGACGCGATTGCCGAGCGCGTCCGCAAGATCGGCGCGACGACGCTGCGCTCGATCGGCGACATTGCGCGCCACCAGCGCATCAAGGATAACGACAAGGATTTCGTCGCGCCCAAGGACATGCTGGCCGAGCTGCGCGAGGACAATCTGAAGCTGGTCGAAGCCTTTCACGACGCCAAGCAGATCGTCGATGATGCCAAGGACAACGGCACCAGCGGCCTGCTCGATGTGTGGACCGATCTGGCGGAGCGCCGCGCCTGGTTCCTGTTCGAGGCCAGCCGCAACGATTGATTTATGGTTGGGAACCTAAAGCGCGCCAAGTGGATTGGTCCATTTTGGTGTAATTGGAGCAGCAGCGATGTTGCGCTGGGCGCTAGTTTTCCTCGTGATCGGGATCGTGCTTGCCGTGCTGGGGTTCGGCGGCCTTGGCGGTGCCTTTGTCGGCATTGCCAAGCTGCTGTTTTTCCTGGCGGTTGCCGGCTTCGTAATCCTGCTCAGCCTCGCTCTGCTCGCAACGCGCGGCGGCAGCGACGGCGGTGCTTAACCGGGCGAGCGCGCCGGGCCCAGCGTGATTACCCAAAGATCCGGCGGGGCGCCGATCCGCATTGGTGCCCCGCTCGTGCCGATGCCCGCGGTGATGATCGTGACATGCCCGCCGCTGCGGACGACGCCGCAGCCGAGCGGCATTTCCGGCCGAACCAGATGCGCGACGGGGCCGATGCCGGGGAGCACGATCTGCCCGCAATGCGTGTGGCCGGCGAGCAACGGCAAGTCTGGCGGCAGGGACGCCGGCATGTCAGGGAAATGCGCCAAGGCAAGGCGGGCGCCGCCCAGCCGATCGACCGTGGCAAGCATGGCGCTCAATCGCGCGGGCGCGAGCCAGCCATCGTCAAGCCCGATCAGCACGACGGGGCCATGGCGAACGACCCGGTAGGCGAGCAGCTCGACATGCGCGGCGGCGAGCGCGGCGCGGACCGCCGCCAGCCCGGTCGCATGGTCGTGATTGCCGGGCACGGCGACGACGCCGAGCGGCGCGTGCAGCTGGCGCAAGGGCGCGACCAGCGCGGGCGCCAGCCGGCGCGCGCTTCCCGGTGTCGTCCCCGCGATAAAATCCCCGGCAATCAGCACGAGATCGGGCCGCTGGGCATTGACGATAGCGACGACGCGCTGCAGCCGCGCGGCATCCGTCGACAAATTACCGATATGGATGTCCGAGAACAGCGCCACGCGAACCGGCGGCGCGCCGGCGGGCCAATCGGCGAGCGGCATATAAGCGCTACGCACCACCGGATCGCGCCGCGATTCGATCAGGGCAGCGAGCACGACCAGCCCCGCCAGCAGCGCCCCGATGCCGATGATGCGCCGCAGCAGAACCATGGCTTCCGCCTCTAGCGGCGCGCCGGCCATGGCGGAAGGCGCGTTGCGCGCCCATATTACCACCATGCGCGCCTTTGCCGAGCTGATCGATCGCCTGATCTACACGCGTTCGCGCAACAGCAAGCTGAAGCTGATCGCCGATTATCTGGTGGCGACGCCCGACCCCGATCGCGGCTGGGCGATGGCGGCGCTGACCGGCGCGCTCGACCTGCCGGCGGTCAAACCCGCGCTGATCCGCGCGCTGATCGAGGAGCGCGTCGACCCAGTGCTGTTCCGGATGAGCCGCGATTATGTCGGCGACACCGCCGAGACGGTGGCGCTGCTCTGGCCCGAGCGGCCGAACAGCGCGCCGGTTGACTTGTCGCTTGCCGGGGTGATCGACCGGCTGATGACGCTCTCCCGCAGCGAGGCGCCCGCCGTTCTCGCCGCGATGCTCGACGGGCTCGACGCCAATGGCCGCTTCGCGCTGATCAAAATGGCGACGGGGGCAATGCGGATCGGCGTCTCGGCGCGGCTCGCCAAGACTGCGCTGGCGCAGGCCTTCGGTCTCGATGTCGAGGCGGTCGAGGAAGTGTGGCACGGCCTCGCCCCGCCTTATGCGCCGCTGTTCGCCTGGGCGCGTGGCGAGAGCCACCAGCCAACCGTCGCCGACGTGCCGGTGTTCCGCCCGTTCATGCTCGCCCACCCGCTCGAGGATTTGCGCGTCGACTTGGCGGACTATGCCGCCGAGTGGAAATGGGACGGCATCCGCGTCCAGATCGTCCGCGCCGGCGGGGTGACGCGGCTCTACAGCCGGGCGGGGGACGATATTACGGGCAGCTTCCCCGATATCGCCGCCGCGTTCGACCGGCCCGGCGTGGTCGATGGCGAGCTGATGATCCGGGGCGACGCGCAGGGCGCTGCGGTGAGTGAGGCAGCAGGCGCCGCCAGCTTCAACGCGCTCCAGCAGCGGCTGGGACGCAAGCAGGTGTCGGCGAAGATGCTGGCCGACTATCCCGCTTTCGTGCGGCTCTACGACTTGCTGTTCGATGGCGCGGAGGACGTGCGCGACTTGCCGTGGCGTGATCGGCGCGCGCAGCTGGAGGCGTTTGCCCCTGCGCTCGACCCCAGCCGGTTCGATGTCAGCCCGCTGATCGCCGCAGCCGATTTCACCGAGCTGGAGGGCATCCGCAGCCGTGCCCGCGACGCCGCGATCGAAGGCGTGATGCTCAAGCGCCGCGACGCGCCTTATGTCGCCGGGCGCCGGGTAGGGCTGTGGTACAAATGGAAACGCGATCCGCTGACCGCCGATTGCGTGATGATGTACGCCCAGCGCGGCAGCGGCAAACGATCGAGCTTCTATTCCGATTACACTTTTGGCTGCTGGACCGAGAGCGGCGAGCTGCTGCCGGTCGGCAAGGCTTATTCCGGGATCACAGATGAGGAATTGAAATTCCTCGACCAGTTCGTCCGCGCGCATACCGTCGCGCGGTTCGGGCCGGTGCGCGAGGTGGAGAAATCGCTGGTGCTCGAAGTGGCGTTCGACTCGGTCCACGCCTCGGCGCGGCATAAATCGGGCGTCGCCATGCGCTTCCCCCGCATCGCCCGCATCCGCACCGACAAGCCGGCGGCGGAGGCCGATACGCTGGCGGCGCTGAAACGGCTGGTGACGTGAGTCACGCCAAAGCACCCGTCCAACCGTCACCCCAGCGAACGCTGGGGTCGCTCGCCGAAGGGTCCTGCGATTGCCAGCGACCCCAGCTTTCGCTGGGGTGACGCTTTTCCTTTGGGTTCGGCCATTCTAGGCTTCGGGCAAATCACTAAGGGGGCCCTTCATCATGATCCGCACCACCATTACCACCATCGCCGCGCTTGCCTTGGCGGGCACCGCGTCGGCTGAAACCTTCGCCATCCAGGCGGGCCATGTGATCGTCGATGCGAGCCAGCCGGCGCGCGGCCCATCGACCATCATCGTCACCGATGGTCGCATCATCCGGATCGAGGAAGGCGCTACCGCGCCCGCCGGCGCGACGGTGGTCGATCTGCGCGCCAAGACCGTGCTGCCCGGGCTGATCGACGCGCATGTCCACCTGACGCAGGATTCGGGCCTGCCCTGGTACCAGACGCTGACGCCCAAATATTCCGAGGATTATTCGGCGATTACCGGCATCAAGAACGCGCTGATCACTGCGCGCGCCGGCTTTACCTCGGTGCGCGATGTCGGCTCGCAGGGCGTGGCGGCGATTGCGGTGCGCGATGCGATCAACGACGGCACGGTGCCGGGGCCGCGCTTGGAAGTCTCGGGCCAGCCGCTGTCGATCATCGGTGGCCATGCCGATAATTCGGTCGGCTTTTCGCCCGAGCTGCGCGACGCGATCAACGCCAGCCCCGGCCAGTTCACCGTCTGCACCGGCACCGAGGAATGCGCCAAGGCGGTGCGCAAATTGTCGGCGGAAGGCGTCGACGTCATCAAGTTCATGGCAACGGGCGGCGTGCTCGATCCCGGCGATATCGGCCTGGAACAGCATTTCACCGATGCCGAGATGAAGGCGATCATCGATACTGCCCACGCGCTCCACCTGAAGGTCGCGGCGCACGCGCATGGCGCCAAGGGCATCGATGCGGCGGTACGCGCTGGTGTCGATTCGATCGAGCACGGCACCTATGTCGACGCGAAGGGCATCGCCGACATGAAAGCGCACGGCACTTATTATGTCGCGACGCTGATGGCGTTTCGCGGCGCGGCGAACATGGTGGGCAAGGGACTGTTGCAGCCGGCGAGCGAGCGCAAGGCGAAACAGGCGTTCGAAGCGTGGGGCGTCGGCCTCAACCGCGCCTATAAGGCTGGCGTCAAGATCGCGCTCGGCACCGACTCGGCAGTGACGCCGCACGGCCAGAACGCCCAGGAAGTCGAGCTGATGGTCACCAAAGGCGGGATGACGCCGCGCGACGCGCTGGTCGCGGCGACCAAGGGGGGCGCCGATCTGCTCGGCCTGGCCAGAGAAACGGGCACGCTCGATGCCGGCAAGTCCGCCGACCTGATCGCCGTTGACGGCGACCCCCTGACCGACGCCACCGCCGTGCAGCATGTCGATTATGTGATGGTGCGCGGCAAGCCGATCCCGATGAAGTGAGGGTTCAGGCGGCGGCGAGCGCCTTCACCAGCACGACGAAATCGAGGTCGCGGCTAAACGGCTCGCCAATGCGGCGGTCGTCATAGGGAAACGGCCGCGTCTCGCCGGTGAGCGCATAGCCGCGCCGCTGATAATAAGCGATCAGCTCGGTGCGGCGGGCGATGACGGTCATTTCGATGGCGCGCGCGCCGAATTCGGCCGCCGCCATCGCTTCCGCCGCTGCGATCAACTGCCGGCCAATGCCGCCCGCCTGAAGCGCCGGATCGACCGCGAGCATGCCGAGATAGGCCGTCGCTTCATCCTTGCGCTCGATGACGACCGATCCGACGATCGCGCCGCTTGACCGTGCGACGAGCAGGCGCTGGTCGGGATCGGCGAGGATGTCGGCCAGCGACTCGATGTCGGTGCGCTGGCCGGCAAGCAGATCGGCCTCGTGCGTCCAGCCGGCGCGGGCGCTGTCGCCACGATACGCCGCTTCAACGATTGCGTGGATGGCGGGGAGGTCGCTTGCTGTGGCGGGTGAGATGGTAAGGTCTATCAACGGCTCTCTCGTCTCCAGCGGCCGCTCGGCGCCGGACAAGCAAAACCCGGCAAGCCTTTCGGCCCGCCGGGTCAGCTTTCAGTCGACGTGATGCTTACTGCATCGGCGTCAGGTTGACGGCGGCGTATTTGCCGCGACGATCAACCTCCAGCTCGAATTCGAGCCGGTCGCCTTCGTTGAGCGTCGGCATGCCGGCGCGCTCGACGGCGCTGATATGGACGAACGCGTCGGGCTGGCCGTCATCGCGCTGAATGAAGCCGAAGCCCTTCATCGCGTTGAAGAATTTCACCGTCCCCGTCGCCTTCTCACCGGTCAGCTGGCGCTGCGGCGTGCGCTCGCGCGGCGGACCGCGATCGGCCCCTGGGGCGCCACCGCCGCCACCCGTTACCGGCAGCGGCTCGCCATCGATCTTGAGCTCGGTCGCCGAAATGCGGCCGCCACGATCGACGAGAGTGAAGCCGAGCGGCTGACCTTCGGCGAGGCCAGTCAGCCCCGCTGCCTCGACCGCGCTGATATGGACGAACACGTCCTCGCCGCCGTCATCGCGGACGACGAAGCCGAAGCCCTTTTGCGCGTTGAAGAATTTTACGACGCCCTTGCCTTCGCCGACGACCTGGGGAGGCATGCCGCCACCGCCGCGCCCGCCGCCAAAGCCGCCACCGCCGCCGCGGAAGCCACCGCCGCCGCCGCCGAAGCGATCACCGCCGCCACGGAAGCCACCACCGCCGCCGCCACCGCCGAAACGGTCACCGCCGCCAAAGCCGCCGGCGTTGAAGCCACCGTCAAAACCACCGCCGCCGAAGTTGTCTTCGCCGAAACCATCGCGCTTGTCGCGGCCACGACCGCCTCGTTCGCCGCGCCGCCCTTTATCGAAACTCATGCCCTGTTCGTCTTCCCGGACCGCCCGATACTCAATTGCAAGAACCCGGGCCTCGGACGACGAACACAGGTCTTCAAGCGCCTAACCTTATGCGCCCTTTATGGGGGCATATCGCAAAAACGAGGCCGCTGCGAACAAATTCGTCTTTGCAAGTCCGAATCAAACCAGATGCTTGCGAGGTTGTGCCGCAATGGGCACAGAAGATGCCATGTCGGTCGCTGCCCTGCTGCTTGATCCTGCTGCCTGGATCGCGCTCGTCACGCTCGTGGTGCTGGAAGTCGTGCTCGGCATCGACAATCTGGTTTTCGTGGCGCTGCTCTCGAACAAAGTGCCGGAGGCCGACCGCGCGCGAGTGCGCCGGCTGGGCATTGGCCTCGCGCTGGGCTTGCGGCTGGTGCTGCTCTCGACCGTCGCATGGATCGTCGGGCTGACCGCGCCCGTGATCGATCTCGGCATCAGCGGGCCGGTTGGCGCGCATGGCGAGCCGAGCTTCGAAACCGCGCTGTCCGCGCGCGACCTGATCCTGATCGCCGGCGGGCTGTTCCTGCTGTGGAAAGCGACCAAGGAAATCCACCACAGCATCGATCCCACGCCCTCGGCCGCGATGCTCGACAAGCGCGACGGCCCGGCGCAGGCAGTAGCGATGACAGTGGGTGTCGCGATCACGCAAATCCTGCTGCTCGATCTCGTCTTCTCGGTCGATTCGATCCTGACCGCGGTCGGCATGACCGATCAACTGCCGATCATGATCGCGGCGGTGATCATCGCGGTCGGCTTGATGATGATCGCCGCCGGCCCGCTCGCGCGCTTCATCGAGCATAACCCGAGCGTGGTGATGCTGGCGCTCGGCTTTCTGCTGATGATCGGCATGGTGCTGGTGGCGGAGGGGTTCGGCGTGCACGTGCCCAAGGGCTATATCTACACCGCGATGGCGTTTGCCGCGGGGGTCGAGGGCCTCAACATCGCGGCGCGGCGGCGAAGGAACGCCTGATCAGCTCCGTCACCATTGAGGTGCGCTCGATTCGCGGCTAGGCGCACGCGATGGCTGTTTTCCTTCACGAAGAAGATCTCCCCGCCGGTGTGCTGGCGCCCGGCCCGGTCGCGGTCGATACCGAGACGATGGGGCTCATCACCCCGCGCGACCGGCTGTGCGTCGTCCAGATCGCCGATGGGCATGGTGACGAGCATCTCGTTCGCTTCGCGCCGGGCAGCGATTATGCCGCACCCAATCTGAAGGCCGTGCTTGCCGATCCGGCGCGGCTCAAGCTGTTCCACTTTGCCCGCTTCGATCTGGCGGCGATCCGCCATTATCTTGGGGTGACGGCGGCGCCGGTCTATTGCACCAAGATCGCTTCGCGGCTGGTGCGGACCTATACCGATCGCCATGGGCTCAAGGATTTGGTCCGCGAATTGCTCGGCGCGGAAATCTCCAAGGCGCAGCAATCGTCCGACTGGGGCGGGCCCGAGCTTTCCGACGCGCAACGCGATTATGCCGCGTCCGACGTGCGCTACCTCCACGCGATGCGCGAGGAGCTTGACCGGCGGCTGGCGCGCGAAGGGCGGACCGCGCTGGCCCAGGCTTGTTTCGACTTTCTCCCGGCGCGTGCGGAACTCGATCTCGCCGGCTGGCCTGAAATCGACATTTTCGCGCATATATAGGCCCGCATGTCCGATCTTGCCCTCCGTGTCCGTTCCCAACGCCGCGCCTGGGCGCAGCCGGGGAGCAGCCATGACGGGGTCGTCCGAGTGCTCCGCATGGCGCTGCCGGTGCTGATCGGCGTGCTGCTGGCGTTTCTGGTGGTGGCACCGGTGCTGGTCGGCGGCGATGTCAGCTTCGTGCTCGACAAGAACAAGGTCGCGATCGCGCGCGAACGGATGCGGCTGCAGCAAGCCGATTATCGCGGCGAGGATGACAAGGGCCAGCCCTTCGCGCTGCGCGCTGGCTCAGCCGTGCAGAAGAGCTCAAGCGAACCATTGGTGCAGCTCAGCCAGCTCGCCGCGCAGATCCAGTTGAAGGACGGGCCGGCCACGCTCGCCGCAGAGCATGGCCAGTACGACATGGATCACCAGCGCGTCGCGATCGACACGCCGCTCCAGTTCCGCGCCGCCAATGGCTATCAGCTCGACACCAGCGCGGCGACGGTCGACTTGAAGAGCCGCAAGCTCACGAGCACCGGCGCGGTGACCGGCACGCTGCCGCAAGGCAAGTTCAGCGCCGACCGGATGACGGCGGACCTTGAGGGCCGCATCGTCCACCTCGACGGCAATACCCACTTGCGAATTCGCGCCGGAGGGAGGAAATAGCCGCCATGCGTGCCGCCGCCCTGCCCCTTGTCGCTCTTGCGGCTGCCGCGCTCGCCAGCTTTGCCCAGGCCGAGAACCGCCACGACTCGCAGGCGCCGATCGATTTCTCGGCGGCGCACCAGGAACTCGACGACAAAGCGCACCGCGCGATCCTGACCGGCGATGTCGTCATTACCCAAGCGGAGATGACGTTGCGCGCCGCGCGGGTGAATGTCGCTTTCAGCGGCAGCGCGCTTGACGGTTCGCCCGAAGCGACGCGCGTCGATGCGCTGGGCGGGGTCACCGTCACGCGACCCGATCAGCGCGCGCGCGCCGATTACGCGATCTACGACGTCAAAGGCCGCACGATCACGATGCTCGGCAATGTCGATCTGATCCAGAACGGCAACAATGTCGCCGGCGGCCGCGCGACGATCAATCTCGATACCGGCCGCGCCTCGGTCGACGGCTCGGCGGTGGGCGGCGGCGGCTCGACCACTACGACGAGCAGCGGTCGCGTGACCGGCCACTTCACCGTTCCCAAGCGGGATCAGTAGAATTCGTTTCAGCTATGCTGAAACGGGTTCGGTACCAGCCGCGTGAGCGGATCTAAATCTCGCGGCTTTCCAGCGCCCGTAATAACGTCAGGGGTTCCCTTGGCGGCCGCAGTCGGGCAAAAGCCATGCACAAAGCCTGCCAATCGGCCATCATGGCCGCAAATCAGGGGCCGGACGACCGATAAAGATGGACATTGCCACCATCATCTCGCGCGACAGCGGCGCCACGCCGGCGCAAGGCCAGGGCTTGTCGGTCGTCTCGATCGCCAAATCCTATGACAAGCGCGCCGTGCTCACCGATGTCTCGGTATCGGTTGCACCGGGCGAAGTCGTCGGCCTGCTCGGCCCCAATGGCGCCGGCAAGACCACCTGCTTCTATTCGGTGATGGGGCTGGTGAAGCCCGATTCGGGCCGCATCATGCTCGATGGCGTCGATATCACGGGCCTGCCCATGTACCGCCGCGCGATCCTGGGGCTGGGCTATCTACCGCAGGAAACCTCGATCTTTCGCGGCCTGTCGGTCGAGGCGAATATCTCTGCCGTGCTCGAACTCTCCGAGCCCAACCGAGCGGCTCGAGCAGCGCGGCTCGAGCAGTTGCTCAGCGAGTTCGGCCTGACGCGGTTGCGCGCCGCGCCCGCCATGGCGCTGTCCGGCGGCGAACGTCGCCGCGCCGAGATTGCCCGCGCGCTCGCCGCTGACCCGTCGATCATGCTGCTCGACGAGCCGTTCGCGGGCATCGACCCGATTTCGATCGCCGACATCCGCGACCTGGTGAAGGAATTGAAGCGGCGCGGCATCGGCGTGCTGATCACCGATCACAATGTCCGCGAGACGCTCGAGATCGTCGACCGCGCCTACATCATCTATGACGGCCGCGTGCTGTTCACCGGCTCGCCCGACGAGCTGGTCGCCGACGCCAATGTCCGCCGCCTGTATCTGGGCGAGAGTTTCTCGCTGTGAGGCAATGCGCCGGGCAGCTGCCATGATCGTCGCCCTGGCTTGGGCTGGGGATTGGTCGGACGTCGTCATTGTTCAGCCCCTTTACGTCGCCCCAGCGAAAGCTGGGGCCGCTCGCAATAATGGGACTGTCTGGCCAGCGACCCCAGCTTGCGCTGGGGTGACGATAGAGGCGCTATGAGTCTCGCGCCGCGCCTCGATCTTCGCCAGTCGCAATCGCTGGTGATGACGCCACAGCTGCAGCAGGCGATCCGCCTCCTCGCGCTCAGCAACCTCGAAGTCGAAGCGTTCATCGCCGAGGAAATCGAGAAGAACCCGCTGCTCGATACCGGCGGCGGTGACGATGACGGGCCAATCGCGGAAGCCGATGCGCCGATCCCGACGCGCGAGGAACCCGCCAGCGCCGACGAGCTGCTCACCGCCGGCGACAGCACCGGCGAAGCCTCGCTCGACGTCGATTTCGCCGCCGACACCTTCCACCACGACAGCGCCGCCGATGGCGCGGGGATGGACGGCAGCCTGGGCCTTGCCGGCACCGGCGCGAGCGGCAGCGAGGACGGCCCCGATTTCGACGGCTTCGCCGACACCAGCCTGACGCTGGCCGACCATCTGATGGAGCAAGCGGGCGCAGCGCTGGCGGGTGCTGACCTGATCATCGCCGCGCACCTGATCGATCAGATCGACGAGACCGGCTACCTCACCGTGCCGCTCGTCGATATCGCCAACCGGCTCGGCGTCGCGCTCGCCCGGGTCGAGGCGGTGCTGGCGGTGATCCAGACCTTCGACCCGACCGGCGTCGGCGCGCGTGACCTCGCCGAATGCCTGGCGCTGCAGGCAAAGGAAGCCGATCGCTATGACCCGTGCATGGCGCGGCTGATCGACAATCTCGATCTGCTCGCGCGTGGCGAGCTCGCGCGGCTCAAGCGGCTGTGCAACGTCGATGACGAGGACATGGCGGACATGATCCGCGAACTTAGGAATTACGATCCCAAGCCCGGCTGCCGCTATGGCGGCGAGCCCGCGCAGCCGGTGGTGCCCGACCTCTATGTCGCGCGTCGCAAGGATGGCTGGGCAATCGAGATCAACGCCGCCACGCTGCCGCGCCTGCTCGTCAACCGGAGTTATTACACCGAGCTCGCCAGCGGCCCGCAGAACAAGGCATCCAAGGCGTGGCTCAATGACTGCCTGGCGAGCGCCAATTGGCTGGTGAAAGCGCTCGACCAGCGCCAGCGTACGATCATCAAAGTCGCGACCGAAATCGTGAAGCGGCAGGAAGCGTTTTTCCTGCACGGCGTCGCTCATCTGAAGCCGCTGACGCTGCGCCAGATTGCCGATGCGATCGAGATGCACGAATCGACGGTCAGCCGGGTGACGAGCAACAAATATCTCAGCTGCGAGCGCGGGCTTTATGAGCTCAAATATTTCTTCACGAGCGCGATCCAGGCGGCGGATGGCGGCGATGCAGTGTCCGCCGAAGCCGTGAAAAGCGCGATCCGCGCGCTGATCGCGGCGGAAGATGCCAAGGCAATCCTCTCCGACGATACGCTGGTCGAGCTGCTCAACGCCAAGGGCTTCGACATCGCGCGCCGCACGGTCGCCAAGTACCGCGAGGCGATGGGCATCGGCAGCAGCGTCCAGCGCCGGCGGCAAAAGGCACTGGCGGGGGCGGGGTAGGAGCAACAGGCATGATCATCGTCATCGGCAGCGTGACCGCACGGCCCGACAGTTTCGACGCGCTGCTGCAAGCGAGCCTCGACCATGTCCACCGCTCGCGCGGCGAACCCGGCTGCATCAGCCACGCCGTCCATATCGACGCCGAAAACCCGATGCGGCTGTTCTTCTTTGAGCGCTGGACCGACATGGCCGCGCTCCACACCCATTTCGCGGTGCCGGGATCGATCGAGTTCATCGGCAAGGTCCGCGCATTGGCGGCGGCGAGCGAGAGCGTAACGCTGTACGAGGCGGACGAGCGCACCGCCTGAGCGGCGTGGTCGCAACCGCCCGGATTGCATGAGGTGCGGATTGCCATTGCTCGGCTGCGAGCCGGCGCGGTGACGAGTTCTGGGCACATGGATACCCCGATGTGGGCGCACGGCGCGAATGGCCGGCACCCGAGATTGGCGCGAATGTTCCGAATGTTCCCACTGACCATGGGGGGCGGCACGACCGGCCGCAGCCCGGCGGACAACATTGCCCAAAGCGAAAGTCAGGCGGCTGACGGTAGGAAAGAGCGCCGAGGAGGGTAGCGGGCGGCTTGGCCGTAGGACAGGGGTGGTGGGTTTCTACCCAACGGATGACGCTTGGACCAGGAATGGAAACGCTTGAAAGCTGGAAGCACTGCGGTAGCATTCTGGAATGAACACACCGCTCAAATGGCGCTACCTAGGGCAATTGGCCGGTTTGTTGCTCTCGGTAGCACCCGTGAACGCCTTCGCTTATTGCGTTGGTGGAGATCAAACGCTGCCTAATTATGACCCGAGATATTATTCGATCGCCCATGAGTTTCGCCGGTCGCAGTATGTTGTTGTAGCAACGGTAATTCGCGAGATTTGGATCGGCGAGGACGGCAAGATTAAGGCGCTCCGGCCGCCTTTCCAGTTCAACGGGCCGCGCCCATGGGGATTCGATCCTTACATCGGAGCGTTTTATGATCTGCAGGTCAGAACTATCTACAAGGGGAAGCCGCCAGCGATCATAAGGGTTTTTAGCGAGAACACGACGGCGCGTTTTTGGCTGAGGAAAGGTCAGAAGATATTGGGTTTCGTATCGCCTGAAGTTTTCGACAAGCCCATTGGCAAGCAGTTCACATTAGACACCTGCGGCAACTTCAGCGTGTTCCCTGGGGCTAGCCGCACCATACCCGCAGTTTTGGCCGCTATGCGAACTCGCCGCTGACGGCTGGCCTCGCACATATTGCACCAAAACCGGTCTGTCGCTCCTCCACCCCCAAGCCGCTTTGTTACGTCACTCCACCGCATCCCCCCGCTCGACTACCACCCCCGCCTTCATCCGCACATCCACCCTCAGCTCGAACACATCGGGCCGGGCATAGTGCCCCGCGACATCCAGATCATACTTCCCCCGCGCGATGTCGCTCAGGTCGACGTCGGCGATCAGCACCGCTTCCTCGCCATAGACCGGCCCGGCGAGCACATCGCCCAGCGGCCCGACGATCACGCTGCCGCCGCGGATCAGCACCGTTTCAGGCGCGTTGCCCTGGATGCAGTCATAATCGGCCGGCGCGTCGGCGCGCGTCAGATATTGGCAAGCGCTGAGCACGAAGCAGCGGCCTTCATAAGCGATGTGGCGCATCGATGCCTGCCAGATGTCGCGATCATCGACGGTCGGCGCGCACCAGAATTGCACGCCTGCCGCGTGATAATGTTGGCGCAGCATCGGCATGTAATTTTCCCAGCAGATTGCCGCCGCGACCTTGCCCACCGGCGTATCGGCAACGGGGAGCGTCGAGCCATCGCCCTGCCCCCAGATCAGCCGCTCGCTCGCGGTCGGCATCAGCTTGCGGTGCTTGGCGATAAGCGCGCCGTCCGGGCCGAAAGTGAGCGCGGTGCAGTAGAGCGTGCCCCCGCCTGATGCCGTGCCTCGTTCGATCACGCCGACGACCAAGGTCGCCCGCGCCTCCGCCGCCATCTCGCCGATCCGCGCCGTCTCCGGGCCGGGCACGTCGATCGCCGCGGCATGATAGCGCGCGAAATCATTGCGCCCGGCGGGCGTCCGCGAGCCCACCGCCGCGCCGAAATCGAGACCCTTGGGATAGCCACCGATATAGGCTTCCGGGAATACCGCGAGCTCGGCGCCGGCGTCCTTCAGCGTGGCGACATGCGCGGCCATGCGGTCGAGTGTGGCGGGGGTGTCGAAGAGCGTGGAGCCGGCCTGGACGACGGCGATGCGGCGGGTGATGGTCATGCTGGCTCCCTACGTCTCAAACGCCTGCCCACTGAAGTCCGCCGGGCAGCGAGTCCGCTGAATAATCGACCTGCAACACCCGACGACGCATAGGCTTGCGAGCTTTGGCGGACGCATGGATGATCGGCGTTGAATAGCACCAGATGTCACCCCGGTTCGCGAGGCAGGCGTAACTGCCCAATTGCCGCACCACATCGGCAATCGCATGATCGAGGACGCGGCCGAGCCGGTGTGATCCAGGCGCAATCAGCAGTGGTGCATTGCTCTCCGGCACCGCATCGAGATGAAGGCGCAGTGTGACCATCCGCTCGATGATCTCGAACGGTGGCTCGACATGCGGAATGCCGGCCTTGATCGTCTCAGAGCCGAAACCGGGCACCGGCAGATGCGCGTCAACGGCAATCGTCCGGTCCTGATGCCAATCAAGTGCCCAGTTCGCGCCGGGTGACTTGTCAAAAAGGATCGCGCGCACCGGCTTGGCACCAGCTCCGATGTGCGCTGCGGCCAGCGCCCCAATGGGGCTATCAGCGTTCAGGAGTTCGCGTAATCCGGGAAGGCCGCGCAAGCGAACGCCCGCTCGATCTGCCGGGACATCGGAAAGAACGCTCTCGATTCGATCCAAACAAGAAAACGCGGCACCCCGGTGGAACGCCGCGCCATCCCGTTCCCAATCGAGGGTGTCGGCGATAATCGCAATCGCCGACTGACCGATCAAAGTTTCTCGGTTAATTCCGGCACCACCTTGAACAAATCCCCCACCAGGCCGATGTCCGCCACCTGGAAGATCGGCGCGTCTTCGTCCTTGTTGATGGCGATGATGGTCTTCGAATCCTTCATCCCCGCCAGATGCTGGATCGCGCCCGAGATGCCGACCGCGACATAGACTTCGGGCGCGACGATCTTGCCGGTCTGGCCGACCTGATAATCATTGGGGACATAGCCCGCATCGACCGCGGCGCGGCTGGCGCCGACGGCGGCGCCGAGCTTGTCGGCGAGCGGCTCGATGATGGTGTGGAAATTCTCGCTATTCTGCAGCGCGCGGCCGCCCGAGACGATCACCTTGGCGCTGGTCAGTTCCGGACGCTCGGACTTGGCGATTTCGGCCGAGACAAAGCTGGAGACGCCCTTGTCCCCCGTCGAGCCCACTGTCTCGATCGCCGCCGATCCGCCCTCGGCCGCCGCCTTGGCGAAGGCGGTACCGCGCACTGTGATGACTTTCTTGGCGTCCTTCGACTGCACCGTCGCGATGGCGTTGCCGGCATAGATTGGGCGGGTGAAGGTATCCGCCCCCTCGACCGACAATATGTCGCTGATCTGCATCACATCGAGCAATGCCGCGACGCGCGGCGCGATGTTCTTGCCGTTGGTCGTCGCCGGCGCGACGAACACGTCGTGATGTCCCATCAGCTCGGCGATCAGCGGCGCGACATTCTCGGCGAGCGCGTGGCCGAAAGCGGCGTCATCGGCGACATGCACCTTGGCGACGCCGGCGATCTTCGCGGCCTGCTCACCCACCGCGCCGACGCCTTGCCCGGCAACGAGCAGATGCACCTCGCCCAACTGCGACGCAGCGGTCACTGCCGACAGCGTGGCGTCCTTGACGGTGCTGCCGTCATGCTCAACCCAAACCAATGTCTTCATAGCCCAATCCTACTCACCGTTCGCCCCGAGCAATGTGCGAGGGGCGTGTCACGCAGCCCGTGCCTTGATATCGATTGGCACGAGCGGGGACGGTTGATCTCCTCAGCCCGCGATGCCCATCGCCTTGATCTTGCCGACCAACTCATCGACGTCCGCCACCTTGATGCCGGCACTGCGCTTGGCGGGCTCGACCACCTTCAGCGTCGTCAGGCGCGGCGCGATGTCGACGCCATAATCGGCGGCGGTCTTCTGCGCGAGCGGCTTCGACTTCGCTTTCATGATGTTGGGCAGCGAGGCGTAGCGCGGTTCGTTGAGGCGTAAGTCGGTCGTCACGATCGCGGGCAGCTTGAGGCTCACCGTCTCGAGCCCGCCATCGACTTCGCGCGTCACCTTCACATGATCGCCCTCGATCTCGACCTTGCTGGCGAACGTCCCCTGGCCCCAGCCGGTCAGCGCGGCGAGCATCTGGCCAGTCTGATTGTTGTCGTCATCGATCGCCTGCTTGCCGAGGATGACGAGACCCGGCTGTTCCTCGTCGGCGATCGCCTTCAGGATCTTGGCGACGCCGAGCGGCTCGACCTTGTCGTCGCTCACCACCAGGATGGCGCGGTCCGCGCCCATCGCGAGCGCGGTGCGCAGCGTTTCCTGCGCCTTGGTCTCGCCCACCGACACCGCGATCACTTCGGTCGCGACGCCCTTTTCCTTCAGGCGGATGGCTTCCTCGACCGCGATTTCGTCGAACGGGTTCATGCTCATCTTGACGTTGGCCAGGTCAACGCCCGTACCATCGGCCTTCACCCGGGGCTTTACGTTATAGTCAAGCACACGCTTGACGGGGACGAGTATCTTCACGTGTCCAACCTCTCTAATTCGTCATGCCGGACTTGATCCGGCATCCCGCTTCTTATGCCCCATCCAAAACGGCAGCGGGACCCCGGCTCAAGGCCGGGGTGACGGTGGAAATTACGCCGCTTTCTTCACCTCAGCGACAATCTTCTGCGCGGCATCGCCCAGGTCGTTCGCCGGCACGATCGCCAGGCCCGAATTGGCGAGGATGTCCTTGCCCTGCTGGACATTAGTGCCTTCCAGCCGGACGACCAGCGGCACCGCCAGATTCACTTCCTTCGCCGCCGCGACAATGCCCTCGGCAATAATGTCGCAGCGCATGATGCCGCCGAAGATGTTGACGAGGATGCCCTTCACCGCGGGGTCGCTCAGGATGATCTTGAACGCCGCCGTCACCTTCTCCTTGTTGGCGCCGCCGCCGACATCGAGGAAGTTGGCGGGGAACATGCCGTTCAGCTTGATGATGTCCATCGTCGCCATCGCGAGGCCGGCGCCGTTGACCATGCAGCCGATATCGCCATCGAGCTTGATGTAGGCGAGATCGTATTTGCTCGCTTCCAGCTCCATCGGGTCCTCTTCGGTCTCATCGCGGAGCGCAGCCAAGTCCTTGTGGCGGAACATCGCGTTCGAATCGAAGCCGACCTTCGCGTCCAAGACCATCAGCTTGTCGTCGGTGGTGATGGCGAGCGGGTTGATCTCGATCTGGCTCGCATCGGTGCCGATGAACGCATCGTAGAGCTTGGCGGCGACATTCTGCGCCTGCTTGGCGAGATCACCCGACAGGCCGAGCGCCTTGGCAACCGCGCGGCCGTGATGCGGCATGAAGCCGGTGGCGGGGTCGACGTCAAAGGTGTGGATCTTCTCCGGCGTGTCGTGCGCGACGGTTTCGATGTCCATGCCGCCTTCGGTCGAGACGACGAAGGCAACGCGGCCGGTCTTGCGATCGACCAGACCCGCGAGATAGAATTCCTTGGCGATATCAACGCCGTCGGTCACGTAGAGGCGGTTGACCTGCTTGCCATGCTCGCCGGTCTGCACCGTCACCAGCGTGTTGCCGAGCATGTCGGCCGCCGCCGCGCGTACCTCGTCGAGTGTCCGGGCCAGCCGCACGCCGCCCTTGGCTTCGGGCGGCAATTCCTTGAACTTGCCCTTGCCGCGCCCGCCGGCATGGATCTGCGCCTTCACCACATAAAGCGGCCCGGGCAGCTTCTTGGCGGCCTCGACCGCTTCCTCCACGCTCATCGCGGCGAAACCGGCGGGGACGGGCACGCCGAACTTCGCGAGCAGTTCCTTGGCCTGATATTCGTGGATGTTCATGGGACGCGCGCGCCTTTCGATAGCGGGGTTTGCGCTGCCCTAAAGCACAGCGGGCAGCACGAATCCACCCCTTCGCGGCTGCCGTTACGGCAGGCGCGAGTTACGCCCGAACACGCGCGCGCTCTCGCCAATCGCGGCGACGGTGATTATAGCGGCGATCATGTCTATCCTCGCTGGCCTCGCCCTGCTCGTCGCCACCATCGCCTTCATGGAAGGCGTCGCTTATGTCATGCACCGCTGGGTGATGCATGGCTTTGGCTGGTTCCTGCACGAAAGCCACCACCGCCCGCGCACCGGCTTTTGGGAGCTGAACGACCTCTATTTCGTGATCTTCGCCAGCCCCTCGATCACCTTGCTGGTGGGCGCGGCCTATTTTGGCTTTCCGGATTGGTGCGGCTGGGTGGGCGGCGGCATCGCGGCCTATGGCGCGATTTACCTCGGTTTCCACGACATCATCGTCCACCGCCGGGTGACGACGGGCTATGTGCCGCGCTCGAGCTATATGAAGCGCATCGTCCAGGCGCACCGGCTGCACCATGCGGTGGAGACCAAGCAGGGCACGGTGAGCTTCGGCTTCATCTGGGCACCCAAGCCCGAGGCGCTGAAGGCGGAGCTGAAGCGGCGGGAACTGGCGGGGGTGCGGGCGCCGGGGGTGCAGGATGGATCGGGGCGGGTAGTGGAGCGGGTTTAGATACCTTTGGCGTCTAGGCCACAGCCGCTTGCGCCCAAGAGGCGGCTTGAGGCTAAAATGCAGCGTTGAGGGGCTTGGAGGCAACATCGAGTGTTATACCTGGACGGGGCATATCGCCGGCATCGAAACGAAGACGTTGTCCGCTTCACCAAATTGGCCATTGACGCATTTCCGGAGCTCGCGGGCCGTATCGAGTGCTTTGGAGCCGATTGGCTGGGCCGCCAGTTTGCGATCGACCACCATCGGCTGGCAGACGGTATGCCGCAGGTCGTGATGCTGGAGCCTGGCACAGGGGAAGCCTTGGAAATTCCGGTCGATAAACGAGCTTTTCACGAGGAAGAATTGGCAGAGGACCCCGACGCGGCGGCTGCTTATTCGTTTTTCGTGCAATGGCTCAAGAGTGGCGGGACGAAGCCCGGGTTCAACCAATGTGTGGGCTATAAAATGCCGCTATATCTTGGTGGTTTGGACGATCTCAGTAACTTGGAACTTGGCGATCTCGACGTCTATTGGAGCATATCGGCCCAATTGCTTGCAAAGAGCCGTGGCCTTCGGATCGGGACGACAATCGGCAATGTTTCGATCTCGGGATGATTGATCGGCCGTCGTTTGCCTTCTGCTTGAAAGCAGCCGAACCTAATCAAACAAGCTCGACACACTACTCTCATCCGCAATCCGCCGGATCGCTTCCGCGAGCAGCGGCGCGATGGTCAAATGCCGGATGCGATCGCTGTGCTTGGCCGGATCACCGCCGCCGATCGAGTCGGTGATGACGAGTTCCTTGAGCTCCGAGCCCTCGACCCGCGCCACCGCGCCGCCTGACAGCACGCCGTGCGTGCAATAAGCGACGACGTCCTTCGCGCCCGCCGCCTTCAACGCCGCCGCCGCGTTGCACAACGTGCCGGCCGAGTCGACGATGTCGTCGATCAGCACGCAGAAGCGGCCTTCGACATCGCCGATGATGTTCATCACTTCGCTTTCGCCGGCGCGCTCGCGGCGCTTGTCGACAATGGCGAGTGGCGCGTTCTCCAGCCGCTTGGCAAGCGCACGGGCGCGGACCACGCCGCCAACGTCAGGCGAGACGACCATCAGGTTCTCGCCGCCGAAGCGCGCGACGATATCCGCCGACATCACCGGCGCGGCATAGAGATTGTCGGTCGGGATATCGAAAAAGCCCTGGATCTGGCCCGCGTGCAGGTCCACCGAGAGCACCCGGTTGGCGCCCGCGACGGTGATGAGATTGGCGACGAGCTTGGCCGAAATTGGCGTGCGCGGGCCGGGTTTGCGATCCTGCCGGGCATAACCGAAATACGGTACCACCGCGGTGATCCGCTTGGCCGAGGCGCGCTTCAGCGCATCGATGCAGATCAGCAGCTCCATCAGATTGTCATTGGCCGGGTAGCCGGTCGACTGGATGACGAACACATCCTCGCCGCGCACATTCTCGTGGATTTCGACGAATACTTCTTCGTCGGCGAAGCGGCGCACGCTCGCATTGGTGAGCGGCAGTTCGAGATAGGCGGCAATGTCGCGGGCGAGCGGCAGGTTGGCATTGCCGGTCATCAATTTCATCGTCTTTGCAACTCCCGCCCTTGGACGCTAGTCCCTTAAGAGGCTTGGGCAGGCAAGGGAAGAGCAAGCGAATGGCGGGGCAAGTCACCTATCAGCCGACTGAGGCGGATTATGTTGCCGCCAATCGAGCTGGTTTCCGAGCGTCCCTGAGGCGCTGGCGAACGCTGCGAAGCTGGCTGATCAGCATCATCGTGTGCGCCGCGATCGGAGTCTTCGCGGCATACGAAGACGAATGGCAAGATACGCCGTGGATGATCGCGAGCATCACGGGCTGGGGACTGATCGCGATTCCCATCTGCTGGGGCCTGTCCTACGTCTTGATACCGTCGCGCGCGAAGCGATTATTTCGTCAACAAAAGACGCTGCATGCGCCTTTCACCTACGGTTGGTCTGATGCCGGCCTCAGTTATCAGAGCAAGGCAGGTACCGGACAGATAGATTGGTCGGATTTCCACGGATGGGCGCATGGCGCGCGCACCTACCTGTTCTACTTCAACGATAACCTGTTTCATTTCATACCGATGCGCGTGATGACCGAGGATCAGCGCGCCGACCTTGAGGCCGTCGTCACCAGCCACGGCTTGTCTAAGCGCTGATGCCTTGCGGCGGGCTGTTTGCGGCCCTAAGCGCGCATAGATCATGACCGTCATTACCCGTTTCGCGCCGGCGCCGACTGGCCGGCTGCATGTCGGCAATATCCGCACGGCGCTCCACAACTGGCTGTTCGCGCGCCAGCAGGGCGGGCAATTCGTGCTGCGCATCGACGATACCGATGGCGAGCGGAGCGAAGAGCGGTTCGTCCAGGCGATTGGCGACGATCTCGATTGGCTGGGGTTGAACCCCGATCGCGAGGTGCGCCAGTCGGACCGCTACAAGCGCTATCAAGCGCGGTTCGAGATGCTGGTGGCAGAAGGGCGCATCTACCCGGCCTATGAAACCGCGCAGGAGCTGGAGCTGAAGCGCAAGATGCTCGCCGGGCGCGGCCTGCCGCCGGTCTATGATCGTGCCGCGCTGCAGCTGACCGATGCCGATCGCGCCAAGCTGGAGGCTGAAGGCACCAAGCCGCACTGGCGCTTCAAGCTCGATCACGAACACCCGATCGAATGGACCGACCTGATCCGCGGGCCCCAGCGCTTCGATCCCGCAACGATGAGCGACCCGGTCATCCGCCGCGCCGATGGCAGCTGGCTCTACATGTTCCCCAGCGTCGTCGACGATATCGAGCTTGGCATCAGCCATGTCGTGCGCGGCGAGGACCATGTCTCCAACACCGCGCTGCAGATCCAGATGTTCGAGGCGCTGGCGGCGCCGCCGCCCGCCTTCGCGCATGAGGCGCTGCTGGTGGGAAGCGAAGGCAAGCTCTCCAAGCGGATGGGCTCGCTGGGCGTCGATGCGTTTCGTGACGGTGGCATCGAGCCGCAAGCGATTATCGCGCTGCTGTCGCGGCTGGGGACGAGCGATCCGGTCGAGCCGATTGCCGAGGTCGCGCCGCTGATCGCCGCGTTCGATTTCGGGCGCTTCGGCCGGGCGCCCGCGCGGTTCGACGAGGCGGAACTGGCGCAGCTGAACGCGCGGATCATCCATCAGCTGCCGTTCGATCAGGTGCGCGCGCGGCTGCCCGAGGGCATGGACGCACGGGCTTGGGACGTCGTGCGGCCCAATCTGGCGGTCGTGGCGGATGCGGCGACGTGGTGGCGGGTGATCACCGGGCCGGTCGACGCGGTTACGCCCGCCGACGCGGAGGAACGCGCCTATCTCGATCAGGCGGCGAGCGTTGCCGCGACGATCGACTGGTCGGCCGATCCCTGGCACGCGCTTACCGCCGCACTCAAAGACGCGACGGGGCGCAAGGGCAAGCCGCTCTTCCTGCCGCTGCGTCGCGCGCTCACCGGGCATGATCACGGTCCAGACATGGCGGCGCTGCTGCCGCTGATCGGGCGCGACGCGGCGATCGAGCGGCTGCGCGCCGCGGCAATTTAGTGACTTGCCACGCCAATACACGCTTGCCATGAAGCGCCAAACCAGAAGAGGATCAGCGATGCGTCAGTTGTTCGTGGGATTGGCCGCTCTTACCCTGCTTGCAGCACCAATGAGCAGCATGGCCGCCGATGCCAAGCCCGATGCCGACAAGGCCACCGCGCCCAAAAGCGAGCTGCCGCCGCTCCCCGAAGACAAATCGGTGCCGCAAAGCGCGGTGATTGGCGGGCGCACGATCAACTATACCGCCACCGTGGGCACGATCGTGGTTCGCGATGCCGAGGGCAAGAAGATCGGAGAAGTCGTCTACACCGCCTACACGGTGCCCGGCGGCGGCGAGCGGCCGGTGACCTTCGCGTTCAACGGCGGACCGGGCGCCTCGTCGGTCTATCTCAATCTCGGCGCGGTCGGGCCGAAGCGGGTGCCATTCGGCGACGAGGGCGATGCGCCGTCCGACGCGCCGGTGTTGCGCGACAATCCCAATAGCTGGCTCGATCTGACCGATCTCGTCTTCATCGATCCGATCGGCACCGGCTTCAGCCGCAGCCTGGAAGATGCCGAGAAGACCAAGAAGGATTTCTACGGGCCCGAGCAGGACATCAAATATCTGTCGCGCGTCGTCTATGACTGGCTGACCAAGGCGGGGCGGATGCGCTCGGCCAAATATGTGATGGGCGAAAGCTATGGCGGCTATCGCGCGCCGCGCATCGCCAATGCGCTGCAGACGCAGATGGGCGTCGGCGTCAACGGCGTGGTGATGGTGTCGCCTTATCTCGATCCGCCGGCGATCGGCGACGATACTGCGCTGTCGCCGCTGCCCTGGATCATCAACCTGCCGTCAATGGCGGCGGCGAAGCTGGAGCGCGAGGGGCGGCTTTCCGCCGACACGATCGCGCCGGTGGTCGCTTATGCGCGCGGGGCCTATGCGACCGATTTCCTGGCCGGCAAGTCCGACCCCGAGGCGGCGAAACGCATGGCGGCCAAGGTGGCCGAGCTGACCGGGCTCGACCCCGCACTGGTGCAGCGACTTGGCGGTCGCATCGACATCAACACCTTCCTGCGCGAGAGCCACCGCGCCGACGGCAAGATCGGCAGCGTGTACGATTCCAACGTGACTGCCTACGATCCCTTCCCGACCAGCGCCGAGCGGCGATCGGGCGACCCCATCCTCAACGCGCTGCTCGCGCCGACGACGAGCGCGATGGTCGATTTCGTGACGCGCGTGGTCGGCTGGAAAGCCGAGGGCCATTATGAAGCGCTGTCCTTCGCGGTGAACGAGGCGTGGGACCGCAAGACCATCACCGACAAGCCGGTGTCCGACTTGCGCGAGGCGATGGCGAACGATCCCAAGATGAAAGTGTTGATCGCGCATGGCTTCAACGATCTGTCGTGCCCGTTCATGGGCTCGCGACTGATCATCGACCAGCTGCCCGCGTTCGGTGACGCCAATCGCGTGCACCTCGCGCTCTATCCGGGCGGGCACATGTTCTACACCCGCAACGCGAGCGGCGCGGCGTTCCACGCCGATGCGAAGGCGCTGTACGGCGAGTAAGCGCGTAGCCGGCTGATCATCGAAAGCTGTCATTCCGGCGCAGGCGGGGATGACGGTTCAATATCAGAAGCAACCTGAACGGACATCGGCAATATGATATTGTATCTCAATATGTGATGTTGTAACATCCTCTATCGCCGGCAACGCATCCGGCGATAGAGGATGGAGACAGGCATGAGGACAACTGGTTATGCCGCCCAGCGCGGCCTCAACCCCAATGGCTTGGCGATGGCACTGGGCGCGACCGCGCTGGTGATGCTGGGATTGGCGACGGCGGCGCCCAAGATCATCACCCGGATCATCGATCACCCGTTCATCGCGGATCCCATCCCGCTGACACCACCCCCGCCACCCGAACCCCAACCCAAACCGCACCAGCAGCACGCGCTGCCCAAGCCGCAGCCGATCGATCGACTCGATCCGCCGATCAAAATCCCGGTCACGACCGATCCCGGCCTGATCCGGGTCGATCCCACGCCGACCAGCGATCCCGGCCCCGCGACCGGCGCCGATACGGGTGGCAATGGCGTCGTGATCGATCCGCCCAAACCGCCGGTGCTGATCGGCGCTGCCATCGACCCCGCGCACGCCGGCGACTTCCAGCCCTTCTACCCGCCATCCGAACGCCAGATGGGCCGCGAAGGGCGCGTCGTCATCCGCGTGCTGATCGGCACCGATGGCAGGGTCCATGCGGTGGAGCCCGTCTCCGCTACGAGCGACGCGTTCCTCGATGCCACGCGCCGTCGCGCGCTGGAGCGCTGGCGCTTCAAGCCGGCTACCCGCGATGGCGTCGCGGTGGAAAGCTGGAAGCAGATGGCGGTGAGCTTTCACTTGCAGGACGAGCAATAGCGCCCTCTGGCATCTCGGCCGGCGCTGCCCTAGATTGCGGGCATGGCCAGTTACCTTGCCCGCTTTTCCCCGACCCGCGCCGGTCGCGATCTGTTCAGCTATATGCGTCGCGAAGGGCGCAACTGGCGGATCATGCTGCTATGCGCGGCGATCGTCTTCGCGCTGTTCGCCGGCTTTATCCACGATTCGCACTTCCAGAAGGATAACCGCCCCGACATCATCTATGTCGAGCAATGGCCGGCGAGCCGCACCGAGGCGGAGATCATCGCCGCGAACAAGGCCAACCAGATCGAGAAGGACAAGCGCCAGGCCGCCGAGGACGCGGTGCGCAAGAAGAACCAGGAAGCGTATAAGCGGCTCGATGACAAGCTGAAAGCGATGGGCATCTGAGCGCTGCCGATGATGCACGCTGGATGGGGGCCGCGCTAGCGCTCGCCGAGCGCGGCCGCGGGCTGACGGCGCCCAACCCGTGTGTGGGGAGCATCATCATCAAGGATGGCCGCGTGGTCGGTCGCGGCTGGACGCAGCCGGGCGGGCGTCCGCATGCCGAAGCGATGGCGCTGGCTGAGGCGGGCGACCGCGCGCACGGCGCAACGGTATACACGACGCTGGAGCCTTGCGCGCATGTCTCGCCGCGCGGGCCGGCCTGCGCTGACCTGCTGGTCGCCGCTGGCGTCGCTCGCGCTGTTGCGGCGCTGCGCGACCCCGATCCGCGCACCGATGGCGCCGGCCTGACGCGGCTGAGCGACGCGGGCATCGCGACGACGACCGGCGTGCGCGAACGCGAGGCGCGTCGATCGATGGCCGGGTTCCTGTGTCGCCGCCTCCATGGCCGGCCACTGGTGACGCTGAAGCTCGCCACCTCGCTCGACGGCGCCATCGCCCGCGCCGATGGCGAGAGCCAGTGGATCACCGGGCCGGAAGCGCGCGCGCACGCGCATCTGGAACGCGCGCGGCATGAGGCGATTCTGGTCGGGCGGGGGACTTGGGAGCAAGACCGGCCGCGGCTTGATGTCAGGCTGCCGGGACTGGAAGCGCGCAGTCCACGGCGTTTGGTCCTGACCACCCATCCCCAACTCGTCGCCCCAGCGAACGCTGGGGCAGCTGGCGAGGTAGGGCGCGATGACCACGCGGCCCCAGCTTTCGCTGGGGCGACGAATGGGGGGTGGGAGATGATCCCCTCCCCCACCGCCATTGCCGCGCTCGACGGCGTCGACCACCTGCTCGTCGAAGGCGGCGCTGGCGCGGCGAGCGCTTTCCTCGCCGCTGACTTGGTCGATCGCCTGCTGCTCTATCGTGCACCGATCCTGATCGGCGGCGGCCGCCCCGCGGTCGGCGATATCGGCCCCACCGGCCTCGCCGATGCCCATGGCCGCTGGCGCTTGCTCGACGCGCGGCAGCTTGGCAGCGACCGGCTGGAAGTCTACGAGCGGGTGAGGGGTTAGCAATGTTCACCGGCATCATCACCGACATCGGCACCATCACCGCGATCGAGCAGCCCGGCGACACGCGGATCACGGTCGCCACCGCTTACGATACCGCGACGATCGACCTCGGCGCCTCGGTCGCGTGCTCGGGCGTGTGCCTGACGGTGATCGACAAATCGGGTCCGGGGGCGCCGGGCTCACTCGCCTTCGAGGTATCGGGGGAGACGATCAGCCGCACCGCGCAGGGGCAGTGGACGCTGGGGCGCCGCCTCAACCTCGAACGCGCGCTCAAGATTGGCGATGAGCTGGGCGGGCACATCGTCACTGGACATGTCGACGGTATCGGCGAAGTCGTCCGCATCGCCAGCGAAGGCGGCTCGCACCGCGTCGACATCCGCGCGCCGGCGGAAATCGCGCCCTATATCGCCGCCAAGGGCTCGATCACCGTCGACGGCGTGTCGCTCACCGTCAACACCGTGGTCGATGAGGGCGCCGGCCCTTGCATTTTCGGGCTCAACATCATCCCACACACCTGGGCAGTGACCGCGTTCGGCGATCTGAAGGTTGGGCAGGCGGTGAATCTAGAGATCGACGTGCTTGCACGGTATCTAGCGCGGATGCGCGAGCGGCTCGGCTCCTGATCCGTCGCTCCAGCGAAAGCTGGGGCCGCTTGCGGCTTGAATCCCCCGGAATGGCCTGCGATCCCAGCTTTCGCTGGGATGACGATGTGGGGTGAGATGTGATTATCGCTCTTGCAGATCACATTATAATGTGAGATAGCCTCCCCATGAGCACTCAACTGATCGAACGCGTCCGCAAGCTTGTCGTCGATGGCGGCATGTCGCGCTCCGGCCTCGCCCGCGCCGCCGGCCTCCATGCCAACACGCTGCGCGACCTCGACGCGCCCGATTGGAACCCGACGGCGGAGACGCTGCGCAAGCTCGAAGGCTTCCTGTTCGCCAGCGACGACACGCCCGTGCTCGTGCCGATCGAGGAAATCATCGAGGAAGCGCGCAACGGCCGCATGTTCATCCTGGTCGATGATGAGGATCGCGAGAATGAGGGCGATCTCGTCATCCCCGCGCAAATGGCGACGCCGGCGGCGATCAATTTCATGGCGACGCATGGCCGCGGCCTCATTTGCCTCGCGCTTGCCAAGGCGCGCGTCGATCAACTTGGGCTCGATCTGATGAGCCGCAACAACGGCACCCGGCATGAAACCGCTTTCACCGTCTCGATCGAGGCGAAGGAAGGCGTCACCACCGGCATTTCCGCGCATGACCGCGCGCGGACGGTGTCGGTCGCGATCGATGCTTCCAAGGGCCGCGACGATATCGTCACGCCGGGCCATGTCTTCCCGCTCGTCGCCAAGGATGGGGGCGTGCTGGTGCGCGCGGGGCATACCGAGGCCTCGGTCGATGTCGCGCGGCTCGCCGGCCTGAACCCGTCAGGCGTCATCTGCGAAATCATGCGTGACGACGGCACGATGGCGCGGATGGATGACCTGATCGACTTCGCGCGCCGCCACGAGCTCAAGATCGGCACGATCCGCGACCTGATCGCCTATCGCCGCCGCCACGACCATCTCGTCGAGAAAACCGCCGAAATCGCCTTCACCAGCCGCTGGGGCGGCGAGTGGCGCGCGCTCACTTTTCGCAACAAAGTGACCGGCGACGAGCTGATGGCGCTGCAAAAGGGCCATATCGACCCCGCCAAGCCGACGCTCGTCCGCATGCACACCATGTCGATGTTCGTCGATGTGTTCGGCGAGGAATCGGAGCGCGCCGGGCTGCTCTCGGGCTCGATGCAGGCGATTGCCGAGGAAGGCGCCGGGGTGATCGTCGTGATCAACAGGCCGATGCAAGGCATCGTCTCGCAGTTCATCAAGCTGCGCGGCGAAGGCAAGGGCGCCGGCGACCCGCAAGTCGAGGAATTGCGCGACTACGGCATCGGCGCGCAGATTTTGACCGAATTGGGCGTGCAGGACATGGTGCTCTTGACCAACACACACCATACGCTGATCGGCCTCGACGGCTATGGCCTGAGCATCGTCGGCGAGCGCGCGATCCCGGGAACGGGGGGAGAGTAAGAAATGGCCAAGATTCTGATCGTCGAAGCGCGTTTCTACGAGCATCTGAACGACATGCTGCTCGCCGGCGCGCGCGCCGCGATCGAGGATGCGGGTTATGCGCATGAGACGATCACCGTCCCCGGCGCGCTCGAAATCCCTGGAGCCATCGCCTTTGCCGACGCGAGCGGGGCGTATGACGGCTATGTCGCGATCGGCGTCGTCATTCGCGGCGAGACCTATCATTTCGAGATCGTCGCGGGCGAAAGCGCACGCGGGTTGATGGCGCTCAGCATGGATGGCCTCGCCATCGGCAACGGCATCCTGACGACCGAGAACGAAGCGCAGGCCATCGTCCGCGCCGATCCGGCGCAGAAGGATAAGGGCGGCGAGGCAGCCAAGGCGGCGCTCGCGATGCTGGCGCTGAAGCATCGGTTCGCATGATTTAGCGCGCCACGTCCTTCACAGCCGCCGCCGGCTTACTTATACCCGTGTCAGTAAGCACCCGGAGAGGTCGATGGCGCACGCACATACTCATAAGGCCAATCCGCATTGGCTGCCCAAGGTCGGACTGGCCGAGCTGAAGCATATCCCGGGAGAGACCGGGTGGCCGGTGGTCGGCAACACCTTTCCGCTGCTCGCTGACCCGACCGGGTTCGGCCGGCGGATGATCGCAACTTATGGCAAGGTGTTCCGCAACAACGCGTTCGGCTCGCACGGTGTCTCGCTGATTGGGCCTGAGGCGAATGAGCTGGTGCTGTTCGACCGCGAGAAAATCTTCTCGTCCGAGCAAGGCTGGGGGCCGACGCTCAACCTGCTGTTCCCGCGCGGGCTCATGCTGATGGATTTCGAGGCGCATCGTGCCGACCGGCGCACGCTATCGGTCGCGTTCAAGCCCGAGCCGATGCGCCATTACGCCGAGCGCTTGAACGCCGGCATCGCGCGTGAAGTCGCTAGCTGGGGCAACCGGCCAATGCCCTTCTACAAGGCGATCAAGCAGCTGTCGCTCGATCTGGCCGCCGATTGCTTTCTCGGCATGCCGCTTGGGCCCGAGGCGGACCGGATCAACCAGGCGTTCGTCGATGAAGTCCAGGCCTCGGTCGCGCCGATCCGCTCCCCGCTGCCGGGCACCAAGATGGGCAAGGGCGCGGCGGCGCGCGCGTATCTGGTTGGCCTGTTCAAGCGCGAAATCCCGGCGCGACGGACTGGCGACGGACAGGATTTCTTCTCGATCTTCTGCCGCGCCACCGATGAGCAAGGCCAGCCGCTCAGCGACCAAGCGATCGCCGATCACATGAATTTCCTGATGATGGCGGCGCACGACACCATCACCTCGTCGGCGACAAGCCTGGTGATGATGCTGGGGCGCCACCCCGAATGGCAGGAAAAGCTGCGCGAGGAAGTGCTGGCGCTCGGCCTGAACGACGACGAGGGCCCGGCTTACGGCCAGCTCGACAAGATGGAGCTGACCTTATGGGCGTTCCGCGAGGCGCTGCGGCTGGTGCCGCCGGTGCCCTCCATCCCGCGCCGCGCGCTGAAGGAATTCGAGTTTGGCGGCTATCGCATCCCCGCCGGCACGCAAGTCGGGCTGTCGGTCGGCTATACCCACAAGATGCCCGAAATCTGGCCCGATCCCGAGACATTCGATCCGCTGCGCTTTGCGCCCGAAAACGCCAAGGGCCGGCACAAATATGCCTGGGTGCCGTTCGGCGGCGGCGCGCATATGTGCCTGGGGTTGCACTTCGCCGAGATGCAGGTGCGCATCCTGATCGCGCAGTTGCTGCGCCGCTATCGCATCGAGCTGGCGCCGGGATCAGGCAAGGAATGGCAGGCCTGGCCGATCCCGCAGCCTAAGGATGGGTTGCCGGTGACGTTCGTGCCGCTAGCAGGATAATTCCGCCCCAACAATCGTCACCCCGGCCTTGAGCCGAGGTCCCGCTTTTACCGACCGCTTGAAGAAGCGGGACCCCGGGTCAAGCCCGGGGTGACGATCAGAAAAACCGCAATCGACGGCGCTCAGGCCGCCGCCGCTTCCAGCGCCGGATAGTCGGTATATCCCTCCGGGCCCTGGCTGTACCAGGTCTTGGGATTGCTCTCGTTGAGCGGCGCGCCGGTGCGCAGGCGCTCGGGCAGATCGGGATTGGCGAGGAACGCGCGGCCAAAGCTCACCGCGTCAGCCACGCCCGAATCGAGCGCCGCTTGCGCTGCCTCGGCGGTGAAATAGTCGGAATTGACCACCAGCGGCCGCGAGAACACCTGCCGAATCGCCGGCGACTGCTTGGGCACATCGCTGCGGCCGAACGTCCCGTCCGCCCCGGGCTCACGCAGCTCGAGGAAGCCGATGCCAATGTCGTTCAAAATGCGCGCGGCGGCGGTGAACAGCAATTCCGGCTGGCTATCGTCGACGCCTTGCGAATTGCCGTTGGGCGAGAGGCGCACCGACGTGCGATCGGCACCCGCAACCGACGCGACCCGCTCGGCGACTTCGCGCAACAGCCGCGTGCGGTTCTCAATCGAGCCGCCATAGATGTCGTCACGGAAATTGGCGTTGTCGCGCAGAAACTGGTCGATCAGATAGCCGTTCGCGGCGTGGATCTGGACGCCGTCAAACCCGGCGGCGAGCGCATTCTTGGTCGCGCGGGCATAATCATCGAGCAGGCCGGGGATTTCGTCGATGCCGAGCGGGCGCGCGGTCTCGAAATCCTGGCGGCCATCATAGGTATGCGCCTGGCCCGGCGACGCGGTGGCGGACGACGACACCGGCTGCTCGCCAATCACCGAGCTATGGACCTGGCGGCCCATATGCCAGAGCTGGGCAACGATGCGTCCCCCCGCCGCATGCACGGCCGCCGTTACCGGCTGCCAGGCCGCTGCCTGCTCGTCGGTCCACAGGCCCGGCGCGAAGGGCCAGCCCAGGCCCTGGCGGCTGATGCCGGTCGCTTCCGAGATGATCAGGCCGGCGCTTGCCCGCTGCGCATAATAGTCGGCCATGATCGGCGTCGGCACATGCTCGCGGGTTGCGCGGCCGCGCGTCAGCGGCGCCATCAGGATGCGGTTGGGCGCGGCGATCGCGCCAAGCTGAACGGGGTCGAACAGGCTGGGCATAAAGTCTTTCATCCTTGGCTGGCGACCGAATCAACGGCCGGGACAAAGCGGAGATAGCCCGCTAAGGCGGCGCTTTCATCCATAAGCGGCCCCAAGTTTTTCTGCCATGCCTGAAACGAAACCCGCGCAGCCTGCCTCTGCAGCGTCAGCCGATCGCTTGGCGATGGCGGCGGTGGTCGCGGGCAACATCGCGCTGGCCTTCGGGCCGTGGTTCGTGCGCGCGGCGGGGAGCGGCCCGGTCGCCGCCGCTTTCTGGCGGGTGGCGCTTGCCGCGCCGATCCTGGCGGCGCTGGCGGTCGCGAGCGGCTGGCGGCCACGGGGCATCACGCCGGGCATGATCGCCGCACTGCTGATCGGCGGGCTGTGCTTCGGGGCTGATCTGGCGAGCTGGCATCTCGGCATCGTGCGCACGACGCTTGCCAACGCGACGCTGTTCGGGAACGCCGCCGTGCTGTTCTTCCCGGTCTATGGCTTCGTCGCGGCGCGCATGCTGCCCAACCGATCGCAGGCGCTGGCGCTTGGCCTGGCGAGCGCGGGCGCAGCGCTGCTGCTTGGCCGGTCCTATGCGCTTGATCCGCGCCATCTGGCCGGGGACTTGCTGTCGCTCACTGCCGGCACGCTCTACACCGTCTATTTCATCGCGATGGCACGGGTGCGCCAGGCAATGCCGCCGCTGCCGGCCTTGGCGCTCTCCACGCTGGCGAGCACGCTGCCGTTGCTATTGTTCGCGCGACTGGCGGGCGAGAGCGTGTGGCCAAGCCATTGGGGGGCGCTGATCGGGCTGGCGCTGGCGAGCCAGGTGTTCGGCCAGGGCTGCATGATCTACGCGATCGGGCGGCTGTCTCCCCTCATCATGGGGATCGCGCTGCTGATCCAGCCGATCGTCAGCGCGACGGTCGGCTGGCTGGTTTACGGCGAGCGATTGGGCACTGCCGATCTGGTCGGCGCCGCGCTCGTCGCCGCCGCGCTGGTGCTGGTGCGCCGGGAGCGCTAAAGGGCGGCGAAGGAGCCATGGCCATGACCCACACCATCCCCGCTGATGCCACGCTGGACGAAATCCGCGCCGGCCTTGCCCCGCTGATCGCCGACAACGCTGCGTTCGACGGCTGGAGCGAGGCCGCGGTTGCGCTTGCCGCCGAGCAGGCCGGCGTCGATGGCGATGTCGCTCGCCTGGCGTTCAGCGACGGCGCAATCGCGATGATCGATGCTTGGTTCGCCTATGTCGACGCCGAGATGGCGCGCGCTTTGCCCGCTGAGACCCTCGCCCCGATGAAGGTGCGGCAAAAGATCACGGCGCTGGTCGAAGCCCGACTCGCCACGCTGGACCCGCAGCGCGAGGCACTGCGCCGCGCCCTCGCGTTGCTGGCGATGCCGCAGAATGCCCCCCGCGCAGCCGCGCTCGGCTGGCGCGCGGCGGACCTGATGTGGCGCGCCGCTGGCGACACCGCGACCGATTACAATCACTATACCAAGCGCGCGCTGTTGATGGCGATCTACACCGCGACGATCACCGTTTTCCTGAACGACGACAGCGAGGATTGGGCCGATACGCGCGCGTTTCTGGCGCGGCGGATCGAGGGCATTATGCGCTTCGAGAAGGCCAAGACCGGGTTCGTCAAACGCACCGAGAACCTGCCGAGCCTCTCGCGCTTCATCGGTCGGCTGCGCTATCCGGTGGTCTAAGCGCGTGGCCGCCAATCGCAATTGATAATCGCTCGCAGAAACGTTATCTGGCGCGCATGGAGACGTCCTTCACCCTGGCGCAAGTGCCGCTCAACCGGGCGGGCACGGTGAGCGCGATCGACTGGTCGGGCATGGCCGCGCCCGAAGCGCGGCGGCTGCGCGAGCTGGGCCTTGACCTGGGCGTCGGCGTCGAGGTGATGCACCGCGCCCGGCTGGGCGGCGGCCCGATCGCCTGCCGGGTCGGACGGATGACAGTGGCGATGCGGCGCAACGTCGCAGCAGCGATCTCGGTCGCGCTGCCGGGCGCCGCCCAATGACGAGCCTGCCGCTGGTCGCGCTGGTCGGCAATCCCAATGCTGGCAAATCGGCGCTGTTCAACGCGCTGACGGGCGCGCGGCAAAAGGTCGGCAATTATCCCGGCGTCACCGTCGAGCGGCATGCCGGGCGGCTGATGCTCGGCGACGGCCGCCCGGTCGAGCTGGTCGATCTGCCCGGCACTTATTCGCTCGACCCCATGAGCCCCGATGAGCGCGTCACCCGCGACGTGGTGACCGGAACGCAAGCCGGCGAGCGGCTGCCCGATGCGATCGTCATCGTCGTCGATGCCGCCAATCTCGACAATCATCTGCGCTTTGCGTTGCAGCTCGTGGCGCTCGGTCTGCCGACGGTGGTCGCGCTCAACATGGTGGACCTCGCCGAGCGGGATGGCTTGAAGCTCGATCCCGCCGTGCTGGCCCGCGAGCTGGGTGTGCCGGTGGTGCCGACTGTAGCGGTCAGGAAGCGCGGGCTCGACGAGCTGAAGGCGACGCTCAACGAGCTGATCCTGCCCGGCGGCGCGCATCGCGTCCGCGGCGGCGATGCCGCGCCGATCCATGAGGATGTCGCCGCGCTGCAACACCGCGCCCGCGCCCTCTCGCTTGCCGCGACCATCTCCGAAACGCCGGTGCGCCGCTGGACGCACGCCATCGACGCGATCGCGCTGCACCCGGTGTGGGGCCTGTTGCTGCTGTTCGCGATCCTGTTTACGATGTTCCAGCTGGTGTTCTTTGCGGGCGCCGCGCCGGCGGATGCGATCGATGCCGGCTTCAACGCGCTCGGCAAGGGCATCGATGCGACCCTGCCGCCCTCATTCTTCCGCGACTTGCTCAGCGACGGCATCATCGCCGGGGTCGGCGCGGTGGTGAAGTTCCTGCCGCAGATCCTGATCCTGTTCTTCTTCATCCTGCTGCTCGAAGCATCGGGCTATATGGTCCGCGCCGCGTTCATGATGGACCGGGTGATGGCTTCGGTCGGGCTCTCGGGCCGCGCCTTCATTCCCCTGCTCTCCAGCTTCGCCTGCGCGGTGCCCGGCATTATGGCGACCCGGACGATCGAGGACGAGAAGGACCGGCTGACGACGATCCTGATCGCGCCGCTGATGACGTGCTCGGCACGCCTGCCGGTCTATACGCTGATCATCGGCGCGCTGATCCCCGATCGGCAAGTGTTAGGCTTTATCGGGCTTCAGGGGCTGGTGTTGTTCGGGCTTTATGTGCTGGGCGTGGTAGGCGCGTTCGTGGCGGCGCTGGTCATTCGGCGGACCGTGGCGCAGGGTGCCTCATCGGGTTTCATGATGGAAATGCCCAAATATCAATGGCCGCGCGCGCGCGACATCGCGCTGGGGCTGTGGACGCGCGTCGAGATTTTCCTGAAGCGCGCGGGCACGATCATCCTGGGGTCGACGGTCATCCTGTGGCTCTTGCTCAGCTTCCCCAAGCCGCCGGCCGATTCCCACATCTCGCCCGTCGATTATTCGGTCGCCGGACGCATCGCCAATGGGCTTGCGGTGGTAACGCAACCCATCGGCTTCAACCGCGACATCGCGCTCGCGCTGATCCCGGCAATGGCCGCGCGCGAAGTCGCGGTGGCGGCGCTCGGCACGGTCTATGCGGTCGACAACCCCGAAGAAGGCAAGGGCCATGACGCGCTCGCCGCCAATCTGCGTGGCCATTGGAGCCTGCCGACCGCGCTCGCTTTCCTGATGTGGTTCGTGTTCGCGCCGCAATGCATCTCGACCATCGCGGTCACGCGGCGCGAGACCAATGGCTGGAAATGGCCCGCTTTCATGGTTGGCTATCTGTTCGTGCTGGCCTATCTCGCTTCGGGCGCGACATTCTGGATCGCGACGGCATTGAGATTATAGGAAACGGGCATGGCGGGCAGCGTCAACAAGGTCATTCTGGTCGGCAATCTGGGGCGCGACCCCGAAAGCCGGACCTTCCAGAACGGCGGCAAGGTCGTCAACCTGCGCATCGCGACCTCGGAAAGCTGGAAAGACCGCAATTCGGGCGAGCGCAAGGAGCGCACCGAATGGCATTCGGTCGCGATCTTCAACGAGAATATCGCCAACACCGCCGAGCGGTTTCTGCGCAAGGGCAGCAAGGTCTATATCGAGGGCCAGCTCGAAACGCGCAAATGGCAGGACCAGCAAGGCCAGGACCGCTACACGACCGAGATCGTGCTCCGCCCTTATAGCGGCCAGCTCACCATGCTCGACGGCGCGCCCGGCTCGGGTGGTGGCGGTGGTGGTGGCGGCGTCAGAAGCGCGCGCGACGATTGGGGCGCCGGCGGCGACGATTTCGGCGGTGCGCGCGCCCCTGGCGGGAACCGCGGCGGCGGTCAGGCGTTTGCCGGGGGTGCTAGCGGTGGTTTCCCCGACGATCTCGACGACGACGTGCCGTTCTAGGCCGTTCATCGGCGCCGCGTGATTTTTGGCTGCTGATCCGTCCACGCCGCCGGTTTCGCCCGATGAGCCGCAGCGCCTGGCGGTGCTGGGCGACCATGATTTTTCGCGATTGGCCGACAATGGCGCGTTGCGCCGCATCACCGATTTTGCCGCCGCGCTGTGCGAGACGCCGATCGCGCTGGTCAGCCTGGTCGAAGAGGCCGCGCAGCGCTTCGTCGCGCGCACTGGGCTTGCCGCTGAGTCGACGCCGCGCCGGGTGTCGTTCTGTGCGCACGCGATCGCCGACGACGCGCTGATGGTGGTGCCCGATGCGGCTGCCGATCCCCGCTTTGCCGAGAATGACCTGGTCACCGGCGAGCCGCATATCCGTTTTTATGCCGGCACGCCGGTCAAATCGCGTGAGGGGCTGCGGCTCGGCACCCTATGCGTCATCGACCGCACGCCGCGCAAGGGCCTGACGCCGCTGCAGCAGCAGGGGCTCGAGACGCTGGCCGAACAAGTCGGCCTGATTCTCGACGCGAACCGCACCATCGGCGAGCGGCAGGAAGCCGACGCCCAGGCGACCCGCGTACTCAGCGAAAGCGACGATCGTTTCAAGGGCTTGGCCGATGCGGTGCCGCAGATGGTTTGGGCAACACCCGCCGACGGCAAGCCCGATTATTACAACCAGCGTTGGTACGATTATACCGGGCTGAAGCCAGGCGACAGCGATGGCGATGCCTGGTCGCTGGTGCTTCATCCCGATGATCGCGAGCGCGCGGTCGCGACCTGGCAAAAGGCGGTCGACTCCGGTGAGCCCTATGAGATCGAGTATCGCTTGCGGCGCGCCGACGGCGCCTATCGCTGGGCGCTGGGCAACGGCTTGCCCCAGCGCGGGGCCGATGGCCGCGTCGTCCGCTGGTACGGCACCTGCACCGACATTCACGAACAGCGCATGGCGCTCGAGGAGCGCGAGATCATCTCGCAGGAGCTCAGCCACCGCATCAAGAATATCTTCGCGGTGGTGATCGGCCTGATCGGCGTCGCCGCGCGCGAGCGGCCGCAGCTGGCGGGCGCCGCCGACGAATTGCGCGACCGGATCGGCGCGCTAGGGCGGGCGCATGATTATGTCCGCCCGCACAGCCCCAAATCGCGCCCGTCTGAACAGCCGGGCAGCCTGCGCGGCCTCTTCAAGGCGTTGTTCGCGCCGTATGATTCGGAAACCGCCCCGCGCTTCGTCGTGATGGGCAGCGACGTGCAGGTCGACGATCGCTCGGCAACGCCACTCGCGCTGTTTTTTCACGAGCTGGCGACCAACGCGATCAAATATGGCGCGTTGTCGCGCGATGGCGGGCAAGTTGTCATCACCGTGATCGACGATCCGCAAAAAGTCCAAATCGATTGGCGCGAGCAAGGCGGCCCCGCGGTGAGCGCGCCGGGCAAGATGGAAGGTTTCGGCTCGCGTCTCGTCGAGCTCAGCGTCGTCCGCCAATTGGGCGGCGTGGTCGAGCGCGAATGGGCGCCCGATGGCCTGAGGATCAACGCCGAGATTCCGCTGACGGCGATGCGCCGCTAGCGGGATTACGGTGCCAGCGCCTCAGCCTTGCGCGCTCTTGTCCGATGGGTAAGCCGCATTGTCGTTGCTGAGCAGAACGATCTCATCAGTCGTGAGGTTCGCCGGATCGAGCTGCGCGCTCGCAATTGCCGCAGCGGTGCGGATCGCCTGCTCGCTGAACGGCTTGCGGACAAAGGCAATGGCGCCGGTGTCATCGGTGATATGGGCGGGATTGGCGGTCACGAACACGACACGCACGCCGTGCTGGCGTGCCAAGGCAGCGGCAATTTCCGGCCCGGTCGGTCCATCGCGCAGATTAACGTCGACAAAGGCGAAAGCACAATTATTCGCGAGATCCAAGGCGGTCGGGCGATCGGCGGCGATGCCCGCGACCCGATACCCGGCATCGGTCAGGATACGCTCGAGATCGAGCGCGACGAAGATTTCATCTTCAACAATCAGCGCCACCGCCGACATTGCTACCCCGTTCACCTTTCGTAACAGTCCCGGAACTGAAACACATCATGCCCCGTCCGGTTCCGCAGGTCTAGCGACGCAAGGCAAAGACTGCGTGTTCGGCCAATAGATTGGCGAGCCGCGCGCTCGTCTGCTGGTCGCCCGACAGGAACCATGCGCCTTCCACTGTCACGCCGCGCTCCCGCAGGAAGGCCTGGAAATCCTCGATGGTGACATGGTGGATATTGGGCGTGTCGTGCCATTGCTCGGGGAGCAGCCGCGTCACCGGCATCCGCCCGCCGACGAGCAGCGACGCCCGCACGCGCCAATGCGCGAAATTGGGGAAGCTGACGAACGCCCGCCGGCCGATGCGCAACAGATGATCGAGCACCGCGGCGGGGGCGCGCGTTGTCTGCAGCGTCTGGCTCAGGATCGCGTAGTCGAAGCTCTGGTTAGGGTAATCGGCGAGATCGGTATCGGCATCGCCCTGCACCACCGACAGCCCGCGCGCGACGGCGGCGGCGACGTTGCCGGCGTCGATCTCCAAACCGCGCGCATCGACCTGGCGCACATCGCGCAGCGCCGCCATCAGCGCACCATCGCCGCAACCGACATCGAGCACGCGACTGCCCGGCGCGACATTGGCGGCAATGACCGCGAGATCGGGGCGCAAGGTCACGCGTTCGCTCTCAAAAACCCGTCGACCACCCGGTTAAGTTCGGGCGTCTCGAGCAGGAAAGCGTCATGCCCGAACGGGCTCGACAGCTCGACAAAGCTCGCCGCCGCGCCGGCCGCATGCAGCGCATGGACGATGCTGCGCGATTCGGGCGTGGGGTAAAGCCAGTCGGTATCGAAGCTGACGAGGCAGAAGCGCGTCGCCGTGCCGCGAAAAGCATTGGCGAGCAGGCCACCATGCTCTTCCGCCAGATCAAAATAATCCATCGCCCGGGTGATGTAGAGATAGCTGTTCGCATCGAACCGATCGACGAAGCTCAGCCCCTGGTGGCGCAGATAGCTTTCGATCTGGAAATCGGCATCGAAGCCGAAGCTCTTGGCGTCCCGCGCCTGCAGCCGCCGGCCGAATTTTTCGGTGAGCCCGGCTTCAGAGAGATAGGTGATGTGCGCCGCCATCCGCGCCACCGCCAGGCCATCGGCAGGCACCTCGCCGGTTGCGTAATAATCGCCCCCAGCCCAGCGCGGATCGGCCATGATCGCCTGGCGGCCGACTTCGTGGAACGCGATATTCTGCGCGGTATGGCGCGCGGTCGACGCAATGATCACCGCATTGCGCACGCGCGTCGGATACGTCGCGGCCCAGCTCAACGCCTGCATGCCGCCCATCGACCCGCCGATCACTGCCGCCAGCCGCTCGATGCCGAGATGATCGAGCAGCAATGCCTGCGCGCGGGCCATGTCGCGGATGGTGATCACCGGAAAGCGCATCGCATAGGGTGTGCCGGTTGCGGGATCGGTGCTGGCGGGGCCGGACGAGCCCATGCAGCTGCCGATCACATTGGCGCAGACGATGAAATAGCGCGCGGGGTCGACGGGCCGCCCTTCGCCCACCATCCGCGTCCACCAGCCGGGCTTGCCGGTAATCGGATGCGTGCTGGCGACATGCTGATCGCCGGTGAGCGCATGGCAGATGAGGATCGCGTTCGAGGCATCGGCGTTGAGCGCGCCATAAGTCTCATACGCGATTTCGACCGGCGCCAGCGTGCCGCCGCCATCGAGCGCCAACGGCCCGGCCAGCGTCACGCGGCGATCAAGCCCGAAGCGCGCATCGTTGTTCATCGGCACGGGCGCTAGGGCGAGGCCGCTTGCCTTGTCAACGCGGGCGTCGCGCGGCTATGCGCGGAGCCGCCATGACCGACACCGCCCTTTTAGCGCCCGAGCCCAAACCCTGGGTGATGGCAATCGCGCCTTATGTGCCGGGCCGCGCGACGAGCGATGACGGGCGCAAGGTGGTGAAGCTCTCGGCCAACGAGAATCCGCTCGGCACGCCTGAAGGCGCTATCGCCGCACTCGCCGAGGCGCGGAGCAGCCTCGATCGCTATCCCGACCCCGGCGCGACTGCACTGCGCGACGCGATTGCCGCCAAATATGGCCTTGATCCGCTGCGCATCATCTACGGCACCGGTTCGGATGACGTGCTGCATCTCGCCGCCGGCGCGTTTGCCGGGCCGGGCGACGAGGTGATCTACGTCAATTACGGTTTTGCGGTGTACGAGATCGCGACGCGGCGCGTCGGTGCGACGCCGGTCATCGCACCCGACCGCGATTATGCGACCGATGTCGACGCAATCCTGGGGGCGGTTACCGATCGCACGCGCATCATCTTTGTGGCCAACCCCAACAACCCGACCGGCACCTTCACGCCGCGCGCGGAAATCGAGCGGCTGCACGCCGCGCTGCCCAAATCGGTGCTGCTCGTGGTCGACAATGCTTATGCCGAGTATCTCGAAGCCGATGAGGATGACGGCGCGCTCGCGCTGGCGATGACCGCGCCCAATGTGCTGATCACCCGTACCTTCTCCAAGATTTACGGCCTGGCCGCCGAGCGGATCGGCTGGGGCTATGGCGCTGCCCCGCTGATCGAGGCGATGCACCGCATCCGCCTACCGTTCAACATCACCACGGCGGGGCAGAATGCTGCCATCGCTGCGCTCGCCGATGACGGCTTCGTCGCCGCAACGCGCGCCCACAATGCAAATTGGCGGGCGTGGTTCGCCGATCAAATTGCGAGCCTGGGCAATGCCAGGCTGCGCGCCATCCCATCCAAAGCCAATTTCGTGCTGGTGCTGTTCGAGGGCGCGCTGACCGCGGAGACGGCGTACAAGGCCTTGATGGACGCGGGCTATGCGGTGCGCTGGCTGCCCAATCAGGGGCTGCCGCACGGCCTGCGCATCACCATCGGCACCGAAAGCGACATGCGCGCGGTGACCGAGGTGCTGCGCGGCCTCGCCCAGAACGCGAGCTGATGCTGCCCTTCGCGCGCGTCACCATCATCGGCCTGGGGCTGATCGGCGGATCGATCGCGCGCGCGGTAAAGGCGAAAATGCCGACGGTGCGCGTCACCGGCCATGATGCCGACCCCGACGTGCGCGAAACTGCCCGCGCGATCGGCTTTTGCGACGACGTAACCGACACGCCTGGCGCGGCGGTGATCGATGCCGACCTCGTCATCCTTTGCGTGCACGTCGGCGCGATCGGCGCGGCCGCAGCGGCGATTGCAGAGGACCTGCCGGCAGAAGCGATCGTCAGCGATGTCGGCTCGTGCAAGGCCGAGGTGGCACGCGCCATGGCGGACGCGCTGCCCGGCCACATCATCGTGCCGGCGCATCCGGTCGCCGGCACCGAGCGCAGCGGGCCAGAGGCAGGCTTCGCAAGCCTGTTCGACAATCGCTGGTGCATCGTGACGCCGGTCGAGGGCATGCCCGAAGATGCGGCGACCCGCGTTGCCGAATTCTGGCGGCGGCTGGGCGCCAATGTCGAGATGATGGCGCCCGATCACCACGACCGCGTGCTCGCGGTGACCAGCCATTTGCCGCACCTGATCGCCTATACCATCGTCGGCACCGCGTCCGATCTGGAAGAAGTCACCCAATCCGAGGTGATCAAATATTCGGCCGGCGGCTTTCGCGATTTCACCCGGATTGCCGCCTCCGACCCGACGATGTGGCGCGACGTGTTCCTCAGCAATCGCGAGGCCGTGCTCGAGATGCTGCAGCGCTTTTCCGAAGACCTGACCGCGCTGCAGCGCGCGATCCGCTGGGGCAAGGGCGACGAGCTGTTCGATCTGTTCAGCCGTACGCGCGACATCCGCCGCGGCATTATCGAGCAAGGCCAGGACGATCCGGCACCCGATTTCGGCCGCAGTCACAACTGATCGCGATCACCCCAGCCGGTTGATCGCCGCGTGCACCCTGGCCTCGATCTCGGCGCGCGGCAGGCCGGGCGGCAGCGGCGCGCCAAAGTCGAACGTCACGTCGCCGGCGCGCTTCGGCCCCTTTTTCGGCCACACCTTACCGCTGTCGAGCGCGACCGGCACGACCGTCAGGTTGAGCATCCGGTAAAGCCCCGCAAAGCCCGATTTGAGCGGCGGCGCTTCGCCTTGCCGCACGCGCGTGCCCTCCGGGAAAATCACCACCGATCGCCCCTCGGCAATCGCCGACTTGGCCTCGCGCATCATTCGCCGCAGCATCGGTGCCGAGCCGTGGCGATCGACGACAATCACGCCGTAGCGCTGCGCCGCCCAGCCCCAGATCGGGATGCGCGCCAGCTCGCTCTTCATCACCGGCGCGGGATCGCGCAGCGCCAGCACCAGCTCGAGCGTTTCGAACATCGCGTGATGCTTGGCGGCGTAGAGCACCGGCTCGACGGGAATATGGCCGACAAAGCGGCTGCGAATGCCGAGCAGCCAGCGCGCCGACCAGCGGTGGAAATAAGCCCAGCTGCGCACATTGGCGCGCAGCGCGCGCTGGCCGAGCGCGGCGGTCAACGGCGTCGCCAGCACGAAGAACGCCGAGCCTGCGTAGAAGATCAGCTGGAATAGGACCGTCCTTGCCCAGGCGATCACGAGGCAATGCCGATCAACAGCGCGCCGCGCCGCACCAGGAATTTGTGATATTCGGCGATCAGCAGCGGCAGCCGCGCCGCGCCGGTCGGCACGCCATCGCCAAGCACCGTCACCTTGTCGCCGAGCGCATGCGTCAGCTCGAGTTTGGCCCGGCGCAGGTGCCAGTCCGAGGTGACCAGCCGCACGCTGCGATAATGGTGCGCGCGCACCCATTGCGCGGTTTCCTCGGCATTGGAGCGGGTGTCGATCGCTTCGCGCCCGAGATCGATGCAGCAGGCAAACAGATCGCGCGAGACATGATATTGCCGGGCGAGATCGATCGGCCGCACATCATCGGCCACGCCTGTTACGAGCATCCGATCGGCGGCATGTGCCTGCAACAGCGCCAGGCCACGGTCGATCCGCCCCGGTCCGCCCGTGGGCACCACGATCGCGTCGGTATGCTGGCCGTCCGCCGGGCCCGGCAGCGCGAGCATGAACCACGCAAAGCCGACTACCCAGACCAGCGCGACAAGGCCGATGGCGTTGCGGATCACAGATAGCGCCTCAACGCCGCCAACACCGCATAGCGCGCCGCGACGGTGGAAAGCAGCGCGAAGGCGAGCGGCATCGCCACCAGCACGCCCCAATCGCCACTGCCGAGCGTGATCGAGCCGAGCAGATCCGACCCCAGGCTCGCCAGCCGCTTGCCGACAAAGCCGACCACCGCGAGCGCGGCGATCGTGCCGACCGCGCCGCCGACCAGCGTATCGAGCGCGATCCGGCGCTGGAACAGCCGCGCCACCTGCATATCGGTCGAGCCGAGCATATGCAGGATTTCGATCGTATCGCGGTGCGTGTCGAGCCCGGCGCGCGCGGCCAGCACCACCACCGTCGCGGTCGCGGTCGCCATCAGCAGCACCAGCCCCGCGGCAAGCGCGATGATGATCTGCATGAAGCTGCTGATCGGCGCCATCCAGCGCTCGTGCCGGTCGATCCGTACGCCCGGCACCGCCGCCTGCACCGCGCGGGTGACCTCGGCCACGGACGCCTCGTCGCCGCCTTTCAAGTCGACGTCGATCATCGCCGGCACGGGGAGATCGGGGTCGGCGCCGTCCTCGCCCAGCCACGGGCGCAGCATCGCGGCGAGCGCGGCGCGATCGACCTCGCTGGCGCGAGCGACTTGCGGCGCGTGGTGCAGCGCCTCGAGCGCGGCCTGGGTATCGCGGGCACGTGCCGCGTCATTGGCGTCGACGATCTGCACCGTCAGCCGCCCGGTGATCTGGCGATCGAGCACGCTCGCGCCCGCCAGCGTCGCCAGCCCGAGCGCGGCGGCGAGCACCGTCAGGAACAGCATGATCGCCATGATCCACGTCATCGCGCGGGTGCGGCGGCCATCGTCGAGCAGGCGGCGATCGGCAGCAGGCGTGATGAGGTTGAGCTTCATGGTCGCGCCTCAGGCCGTGCCTGCCGGCGGCGGGAAGCGCAGCGAGCCGGTCGGATCGAGCAGCCGCCCCTTGTCGAGCCGCATCATCCGCGCGCTCTGGATGCGGCCGAGCAAGTGGAAATCGTGCGTCGCCACCACCACCGTCGTGCCGAGCCGGTTGAGCGAATCGAACAAGTGCAGCAGCCGCTCGGCCATATCGGGATCAACATTGCCGGTCGGCTCGTCGGCAACCAGAATTTCCGGCCGGCTGATCACCGCGCGAGCGATGGCGACGCGCTGCTGCTCGCCGCCCGACAATGTCTCGGGCTTGGCGTTGACGCGGTCCGAAAGCCCGACCCAGGCCAGCATCTCGCGGACCGGCGCCTCGACATCGCTTTCGGGCACGCCCGATACGCGCAGCGGCAGCGCGATATTATCATAGGCGGAGAGATGCGGCAGCAGCCGGAAATCCTGGAACACCACACCGATGCGCCGTCGAAAACCGGGCAAGCGTTCGCGCGGCAGCGTCACCGCGTCCTCGCCGAACAGCCGGATCGCCCCGCGCGTCGGCCGTTGCGCCAGGTAGAGCAGCTTGAGCAGCGACGTCTTGCCCGCGCCCGACGCGCCGGTGAGAAAGTAAAAGGCGCCACGCGTCAGCGTGAAATTGAGGTCGATCAGCGTCTCCGGGCTGTTGCCATAGCGCAGGCCCACATTCTCGAACTGGACGATATTCGCCATCGGCGGCGCTCTTGCTACCCTTGCTGCGGGCCACCGACGGCGCCCTTGTCGCAGCCATCGCACGGGGCGCGCTTGCGCTCAAGCATGGTTACCGCGTTCCCGTCCCGCGCCGATCCGGGTAGCGCCCCTCTTGTCACGATTCGCGATCGGGTGTTTACAGGGGCGCAGCAACGGTTGGGGGAACCGCTGCATCGCGAAGGTGGCGCTAGAAGACGCGATGATCCTTGAATGCAGTGAGTGCGGCACCCGCTATCTGGTGCCAGACAGCGCAATCGGTGCCGATGGCCGCGTGGTTCGCTGCGCCAATTGCAAGCATAGCTGGTTCCAGGCTGCGCCCGCAGCGCTCGAGCTGAGTGATCGCGCCGAGGGTACGCGCGCCGCCGCACCGCGCCCGCCGCGCGCCGCGCCGGCGGTTGCCGAGAGCGAGAGCGACCGCTTCGACGCTTTCGCGCACCAGCCACCCTTCCGCCCGCGCCGCAACCCCGCTCGCCGTCGCACGATCACCGCTGTCGCCGTCGGTATCGCGATGCTGGTCGGCGTGAGCGCGATGTTGTGGGGCGGCGGCCCGAGTCTGGCCGGGGCGCTCGGCTTGTTCGGCGCGTCCGCCAATGCCGTGCCGCTCAAGATCGAGCAGAATCCGATCGACCGGCATGATCTCGACAATGGCAGCGAGATTTTTGCGGTGTCAGGCCGCGTCGTGAACCCGACCGACCATCGCCAATCGGTGCCCGACATCCGCGCCGAGCTGCGCGATGCCGAAGGGCGCATCGTCTATAGCTGGACGATCACGCCGGAAAGCCGCACGCTCGACCCGCGCCATACCATCGAGTTCCACTCGATGCAGCTTGACGTACCCAATAATTCGAAGCGGCTCGACTTCAGCTTTTCCGCACCACCCGTCGGCTGAGGGCAGGTTCGAAACACCCGAGACAGCGCTTGTGCCCAACCATCGGCTTTGCTAGACGCCGCCGCCTGCCAGACGCCGGGGCACGCATCCGGCGGCTAATCAGAGTGCGGTCGTGGCGGAACTGGTAGACGCGCAACGTTGAGGTCGTTGTGGCCGAAAGGCCGTGGAAGTTCGAGTCTTCTCGACCGCACCATTAGTCAGCAAGACAGGCAGCTTGCAGCGGCGCTTGCCTGGATTACAGGAACAATTCGGCCATCGCGTCGCAGATTGCGGCGACGTCTAGCCGATGGTGCGCGTAGAGGTCGGGCAAGTCGCCGGTCTGGCCGAACGCTTCGACGCCAAGCGGCGAGACGCGCTGGCCGCGCACCGCGCCGAGCCATGATAGGGTGGCCGGGTGACCGTCGATGACCGTCACCAGCCCCGCGGTCGGGCTGAGCGCGCCGAGCAGCCGGGCGATGGCCGACGCCTCGCCGCGCCGGTTGCGCCAGCGCGCGGCGCGCTCGGCGGTCCAGCCGGCGTGGAGCTTGTCGGGCGACGTTACCGCGAGCAAGCCGAGCCCCGGCACGTCATCACGCAGTTCCTCCCAAGCGGCGAGCGCCTCGGGTGCCAGCGCGCCGGTATAGACAATCGCTGCTTCCGCGCCCGGTGCGGGCCGCCGCAGCCAATAGCCGCCATCGATCGTGCCCTGCCGCCAGGCATCGTCCTCGCGCTCGACCTGCGCGATGCTGCGCGTCGTGAGGCGGAGGTAAGTCGAGCCGCCATCAGCCGCCTGCATGCGGGCCAGGCTGTGCTCCATCAGCACGGCCAGCTCGTCGGCGAAGGCCGGCTCGTAATAGCTGAGGCCGGGCTGGCCCATGCCGATCAGCGGCGACGAGATCGATTGGTGCGCGCCGCCTTCCGGCCCCAGCGTCACCCCCGATGGCGTCGCCACGAGCAGGAAGCGCGCATCCATGTAACAGGCATAGTTGAGCGCATCGAGGCCGCGCGCGATGAACGGATCATAGACCGTACCGATCGGCAGCAGCCGCGTGCCGAACAGCGGCGCGGCGAGCCCGGCGGCGGCGAGCATCAGGAACAGGTTATGTTCGGCAATGCCCAGCTCGATATGCTGACCAGCGCCGCCGCCCGCCCATTTCTGCGCCGACGGGATTTTGGCGGCAGCGAAGACATCGGCCATTTCCCGGCGGCGGAACAGTCCGCGCCGGTTGACCCACGCGCCGAGGTTGGTCGAGACGGTGACGTCGGGCGAGGTGGTGACGATGCGATCGGCGAGCGGATGGTCGGATCGCGCCAGCTCGAACAGCATGCGCCCGAACGCCGCTTGCGTCGATTGCTCGGCATCGGCGGGGGCAGTGATGGGTGGCACTGGGACGGGAGCGGCGGGCAAATCGCCACGCGGATTACCCAGCGGAGAGGCACAGACCAACGCCTCGGCTGCCGCGCGGATATTGTCGCCGAGCCCAGCCCAAGGCTCCCACTCGGCCCCCTCGGGCACGCCTTCGGCGGTACGCAGCTCGGCAATCTGCGCGGGGCTCATCAGCCCGGCATGATTGTCCTTGTGGCCGGCGAGCGGCGTACCGAAGCCCTTGATCGTATAGGCGATGAACAAGGTCGGCCGCTCGTCCTGCGCGCCGTCGAACGCCTCGATCAGCGACGCGGCGCAATGGCCGCCGAGATTGGTCATGAGCCTGGCAAGCGCAGCGTCGTCATAGCCGTCGAGCAGCGCCGCAACCCCGCGCTTGTTGGCCAGATCGGCAGTCAGCCGCGCGCGCCACGCCGCGCCGCCTTGGTAAGTGAGGGCGGCATAATCGGCATTGGGGCACGCCTCGATCCAGTCGCGCAGCGCCGCGCCGCCGGGCTTCGCAAAAGCCTCCTGCTGGAGCTTGCCGAATTTGAGCGTGACGACGCGCCAGCCGCAGGTCTCGAAAATATCGTCGAAGCGGCGGAACATGCGGTCCGCCGTCGTCGCGTCCAAAGACTGGCGGTTATAGTCGACGATCCACCAGCAATTGCGGATGTCGTGCTTGTACGCCTCGATCAGGCATTCATAGATATTGCCTTCGTCGAGCTCGGCATCGCCCATCAGCGCGATCATCCGGCCCGCATCGGCCTCGGCCAGCTGGCCATGCGCGATCAGATAATCCTGCACCAGGCTGGCGAACGCGGTGATCGCGACGCCCAAGCCCACTGATCCGGTCGAGAAATCGACCGGAATCTGGTCCTTGGTGCGGCTGGGATAGCTCTGCATGCCACCCATCGCGCGGAAGCGTTCGAGCTGATCGCGGCTCTGGTTGCCCGCCAGATAATGCGCGGCGTGGAGCAACGGCCCCGCATGCGGCTTAACCGCCACGCGGTCATTGGGCCGCAGCGCATGGAAATAAAGCGCGGCCATGATCGTCGACATCGACGCGCATGAGGCCTGGTGCCCACCAACCTTCAGCCCGTCGCGGCTTTCGCGCAGATGGTTGGCATTGTGGATCGTCCAGGCGCTCAGCCAGCGCAGCCGCGCGTCGAGGACGCTGAGCGTCGTTGCCAGATCCGCCGCCCGGGCTTGATCGTCTGCCTGTGTCACCTTTGCTCCGCGCGCCGCCAACTATTCGCGCTCCTATGCCCAAAATGCGCGCTTGCGTCGATGCGGCTGGCCCGGATCAGTCGCCCTTATCCCGATTGATCGATGGCAGCGACACCGGCTTTGGCGCGGCGGGGGATTTGGCGGCATTGAGCAGTGGCGCCGGGTCGAGCGGTTCCAGCGGCACCGCGCTAAACGCGACCGGTGGGCGCATCTCGAAATAGCCGCCTTCGCTGGGATGCTCGCGCCGGCGGAAGAAGCCGGTTGCGGCGAGGTGGGGATCGTCCATGATCGTCGCGATGTCGCGCGCCGGTTGCGCAGGCAGATTGGCCTCGGCGCAGCGCCGCGCGAGATCATCGGTGGTGAACTGCTGCGTCAGCCGCGCCGCCTCTTCATAGAGACGCGCGATATTATGGAAGCGGTCGCGCGGCGTCGCGAACTCGGGCGCCTCCAGAAAGCCGGGGTTGCCGAGCACGCGGAACAGCGGTCCCCAATCGCGATCGGTATAGGCGGCGATGCTGATATAGCCGTCAGCAGTGCGGAATGGCTGGCGATGGGGGTCGATCTGGCGCGGATAGCAGACCGGCGCGTTGGGCGGATCGAAGGTCAGGCCGCCGAGATGCTCGACCAGCATGAAGCTGGTGAACGCCTCGAACATCGGTACTTCGACTTGCTGCCCCTCGCCGGTGCGCAAGCGATGGATTAGCGCGGCCATCACCGCATAAGCGCCGTGCAGGCCCGACACCTTGTCGGCGATGAGCGAGGGGAGATAGCGCGCCTGCGGGTTGCCATCGACACGCGGCAGCAGGCTGGTCGTGCCGCTCGCTGCCTGGATGACATCGTCATAGGCCGGCAGGTCGGCATAGGGCCCATCCTGCCCAAAGCCGACGCAGTGGAGGTAGATGATGTCGGGCCGCACCGCACGGACGCTGTCATAATCGAGGCCGAGCCGCTCCGCCGCCTTGCCGCGCACGTTGAGAACGAAGATATCGGCCTCGGCGAGCAGGTTGCGCATCGTGGCGGCATCGTCGGGCGATTTCAGGTCGAGCATCACCGATTGCTTGCCGCGATTGATCGCGATGAAGCCCGGCCCCATGCCCGGCGTGACTGCCGGTTTGCCGGCGTGGCGGAACACGTCGCCCGCCGGCGGCGCCTCGACCTTGATCACGTCGGCGCCCAGATCAGCCAGGATTTGCGTACAATAAGGGCCGAAGACCACGCTGGTGAGATCGATCACCTTGACGCCTTTGAGCAGCGCCTTACCGTCGCCACCGGCGATCACGCAGCCGACTCCAGCGCGGCGATGAGGTTCGCCTCGCCGTCGCGAGCGATCTGCGCGGTCGCGCCGATGGGGTCGCGATCGAGTAAAGTTTGCAGCATCGCGCCATCCTCCTGTCGGGTTCGCGCCAGCACGCGGGCGCCCTCCGCCGTCCGGCCGATGCAATAGCCCCGCGCCGGCGCGCCTTTGGCGAAACCGACGGTATAGGTCTCGACGCGGATCGTCGCCGGGCCATCGGCGATGGCGGGCATGGGATCGGCGTTGATCGCCGATCCAAGGTCGCTGCTGTCGACCGGTCGCCAATCGATCGGCGGCTGGGCGGCATAGATCCCCACCGCCTGCTTGGACAGGAAGCCGCCATTGGCGAGCACCAGGCCATAATCGCCGGGCGCGGCGCGCAGCCGATCGACCATGCTGGCAATCGCGTGCAGCGAATAGCTGTTGCCGGGGCCGCCGAAGAAGGGCAGCCCGCCGGTTACCGTCAACGCGCGCTGGCGCCAATCGAGGCCGAGCGCTTCCGCCGCGATCAGCACCGCGCAAGGGAAGCAGCTGTAGAGATCGATCGGCCCCAAGGCATCGGCGGTCACGGCGCTTGCATCGAGCGCGCGGTCGAGCGCCAGCGCCATCGCCCGCGATCGCGACAAATCGGGCCGCTCGGTCGGCACTCGATCGGCAACATGCGCATGGCCGTGGAGGTAGATGCGACGCGCGGGGGCGACGCCGAGCCGGTCCGCCTCGCCCGACGAGGTGAGGATCACCGCCGCGCCCTGGTTCACCGCATCCTGCGCGACGTGCCATTTGAGATAGGGATCGGCGACCGGGTAATTTTCGGCCGAGGGCGTCATCAGGAACGCCGCATCGCGGGCTTGTGGAAACTGGCTGAGCGGATTGGCGGCGGCGATCGCCGCAAAGCCTTCCCACAGCGCCGCCATCAGCCGGGCATGATCGTCGCGCGACAGGCCCCGGCGCGCGCGCAGAGCATGTTCGAACGCCGGATAGGTCAGCACCGGCGCACCGAGGCCGTTGGTAACCTCATAGCGAGACAAGAGCCGCGCGCCATAGCCGCGATCCTCGACATCGCGGTCGGCGCTGCGCGACCAATCGAGCGCGAGGCCGCTGCGCTGCGCCACCTTGAACGCCGCCGTTGCTTCGGCGCCTGCGATCAGCACCGCGCGCGCCGCGCCGGCATGGATCAGCGCGGCCGCCTCGTTGACCAGCGCTTGCGGCTGATCGCCGCCGACGACCGAATAGATGGCCTTGACCGCGCCAAGCCCGAGATCGGCCGCGAGCGTGGCGGGCGGATTGGCGCAGCGGCCAAAGGGCTGCGGCACGCCCGGCACCGAGTCCGCCATGGTGCGGATGACGACCACGCGATCGATCAGCCGAGCCAGCGCGGCGCCGGCCCCGCTATCGTCGAGCGCGATGCGCGACGCGGCAGCTCGCAGACCGGCGGGATCGGGCGCCGCGCCATCCTGCGCGCCGCGCCAATGCCGAGTCAGCTGGCCGACGCCGACGAGCACCGGCGTGTCGGGTGCGACGGCGGTCATGGTGAGATGCTCGCCAGCATATCGTCCACCCAGGCGGGCACGAGCTTGCCGGCCGCGCCCATGCGGCTTTCGTCGAACAAGTGGCTGCCGCCTGACGGCTCCAGGTTGATTTCCAGCGTCTGCGCGCCGTGCCATCGCGCCGTCTGCACGAAACCCGCCGCCGGATAGACTGCGCCCGATGTGCCGATCGACACGAAGATATCGGCGCGCGCCAACGCGGCATCGATCCGGTCCATGTCATAGGGCATTTCGCCGAAGAACACGATGTCGGGCCGGAGCGCTGGCGCCCCGCAATCGACGCAGGCGGTGCCCGGCGGCAGATCGTCCCGCCACGCCCGGCGTGCGCCGCACGACGCACACAGCGCCGATAACAACTCGCCATGCATGTGGAGCAGCCGGCGCGCGCCGGCACGCTCGTGCAGATCGTCGACATTCTGCGTCACGATCAGCAGCTCGCCGGGCCATTCGGCATCGAGCCGGGCCAGCGCCCGATGCGCGGCGTTAGGTTCGACGCCGGCAAGCGCGGCGCGGCGCGCATCGTAGAAGCGGTGGACCAACAGCGGATCGCGCGCCAGAGCCTCGGGCGTGCACACATCCTCGACGCGATGACCTTCCCACAAGCCGCCGGGCCCGCGAAACGTCGCGATGCCGCTTTCGGCGGAAATGCCTGCCCCCGTCAGTACGACAATGCTGTCCGCGATCGCCACGCGACCGGCATAGATCAAAGCGCCGCGCGGCAAAAGCGCGCGGTCGGCGACCCGATTCTATCGAACCACGGCGAGCAAAGGCCGGTCGTCGCTTTGCAGCGCCGCGCTTTCCTCTTCGGTCGGATAGACGCCGCTCAATACCTCGTCGAAGTGGCGTCGCACCTGGCGGTGGCAATCGCAGGCGAGGTGCTGCAGCCCCTCGGCATCGCGCAGCATCAGCCGGCCGCGGCGCACCCCGATGATGCCCTGTTCCTTGAGCGAGCGGATGATCCGGCTGAGATAGCTTCGCCCGACGCCGAGCATGCTTGCCATTTGTTCTTGAGTGAGCGGAATCTCATTGTCCCCCGTGCGCTCGATTGCCGCGATCAGCCATTTGGCGGTGCGCTGCTCGAGCGAATGCACCGCGTTGCACGCAACCGACTGGAATACCTGGGCGAGCAGGCAATCGGCATAGCGCGCGAACAGATAGCGCAGCGGCATCGATTGCATCTTCATCTGCTCGAGCTCGGCCGATGCCATGCAATAGAAGGGCCCCGAAAACTGGACGACGCAATGCGAGTAAGCCGGCAGCCGCCCCTGGCTGACGATTCCACCGACCGCACCCTCACGCCCGACCAGCGCCGTCTCCACGCCCCGCCCATCGGTGAGCGAGACCGTAAACGACGCCAGCGACCGCGCTGCGGGAAAATAGACGGTGCGCACGTTATCGCCCGGCTGGTACAGCACGGTGCCGGCTTCGATCCATTGTTCGCGGATATAGGGCGCGAGCATCATCGCATCAGCGCGGCGCAGCGCGCGGAGCAGGTTGTTCTCGCTTGCATCGATCAGCATGTTCGCCTGCATCATCGCCTCGATCGCTTCGTTTCGATCCCGGTGTAACGCGCCAAATCGAGGTTCGTTTCGCGCTTGTGTCCACAAGTGAGCAGACGCCAATGGTTTCATCAGCTTAACGGTTTTGTCCCTGCCCGGTTTTGCGCAGGCGCAAGGAGTCGCATGCCCGACGGGAGGATATTGTGGGACCGCGCATCGCCCCCACAGCATCGAGACGCAGGCCAGCAAGCCGTTATGAGCGAACAACCGACATCGCCCGAGCGCTTGCGCGCCATGCTCGACGCTATCCCTCAGATGGTGTGGTCGACGCTGCCCGACGGCTATCACGACTTCTATAACGCGCGCTGGTACGAATTTACCGGCATGCCGATCGGCACGACCGACGGCGAGGGTTGGAACGACATGTTCCACCCCGACGATCAGGAGCGCGCCTGGACTCTGTGGCGCCACAGCCTCGCGACCGGCGAACCCTATGAAATCGAGTATCGCCTGCGCCACCACAGCGGCGTCTATCGCTGGACGCTCGGTCGGGCGCTGCCGCTGCGCGACGCGGCCGGCACGATCGTCCGCTGGTTCGGCACCTGCACCGACATCGACGAGTTCAAGCGCGCCGAGCAAAGTCGCGAGCTGATCTCGGCCGAATTGTCGCACCGGATGAAGAATATCTTCGCGGTCGTCAGCAGCCTGATTGCCCTGTCGGCGCGCGATCACCCTGAGGCGCGCGACTTTGCCGCGACGATCCAGGCGCGCATCGCCGCCTTGGCGCGGGCCAATGATTATGTTCGCCCCCATGTCGGCCGCCAGCAATTCCGCGGCCTCGGCAATCTCAAAGGGCTGATCGCAGCGCTGATCGAGCCCTATCGCACCGAGAGTGACGGCCGTATTCATGTTCACGGGCATGATCTCGATATCGGCATCCGCACCGCGACATCGCTCGCGCTGGTGTTGCACGAGTTGGCGACCAACGCAGTCAAATACGGCGCCCTGTCAGTGGTCGACGGCCGCGTCGATATCGACGCGCAGGCCATGGACGGTTGGCTGACCCTGGTCTGGCGCGAAAGCGGCGGCCCCGCCATCCCCACGACACCCGAACGACGCGGGTTCGGCACCGAAATGGCGCAGCGCGCCGCCTCCGCGCAGCTGCGCGGCACCATCGAGAATGACTGGCGCGCCGAAGGGCTGGTGATGACCCTGAAAGTGCCGATCGAGGGGCTCGATCGCTAGCTGTCCGGGCAGGGCGGGCTCGGCACGAATATGGCAATCCAACGAAAATCTCCAGCAATATGACCTAAAGGGTACTTGCCGGTACGCCAATTTCCGGACCATATGCCGGCGATGGCAACTCGATTCGGCTCAGGGGCGCAGCTTGCGCTGATCGCGCTGCTCGCAACTACGGGTTGCGTCACTATTCCAAAACTCGGATCGGCGCCTAAAGCCGCGCCATCGCTTGAAGCGACGCAGACGCTGGCGGCAGCGGCAGGCCAATCCGACAATGCCGCGCCCGCCGCCTGGCCCGAAGACGCATGGTGGCATCGTTATGGCGATCCCCAGCTCGATGCGCTGGAGAACGAAGCAATCGCCGGATCGCCGACGTTCGCATCGGCGCTGGCGCGCATCCGCCGTGCCGACGCGGTGGCGGAGCAATCGGGCTCGGCGCTCGTCCCGGAAGCCGCTGCCGATGGCTCGCTTGCCGAGGCCAAACAGAGCTACAACAACGGCATTCCCAAGCTGTTCGTGCCCAAGGGGTTTCACAATAACAGCCGGGTTGCGCTGAGCCTCAATTGGGATGCCGATCTGTGGGGCCGCAATCGCGACTTGCTCGCCGCCGCGACCTCCGAAGCCAAGGCAACCGAGGCCGATGCCGCTCAGGCGCGCCTGGCGCTCACCACGAGCATTGCCTCGACTTACGCCGAGCTGGCGCGGCTGTTCACCGATCGCGACGCCGCCATCGACGCCGCCAAGGTTCGGCGCGGGACGTTCGAGCTGCTGCAGGCGCGCCGGGCGCAGGGGCTTGAGACTGAGGGCACCGTCAACCAGCAACTCGCGACGAGCCGCAGCGCGCAATCCGACGTCGTCGCGATCGACGAGAATATCGCAAGCACGCGCGCCCGGCTGGCGGCGTTGCTCGGCGCCGGGCCGGATCGCGGACTGGCGATCACGCGCCCGACCATGGCGCTTGGTGCTGCCCAGGCGCTTCCCGCCGACGCCGGGCTCGACCTCATCGCGCGCCGGCCCGATGTTGCCGCGCGCCTCTGGCGGCTGGAAGCGGCGGCGCGGCGCGTCCATGCCGCGCGCAAGGATTTCTACCCCAATGTCACGCTGAGCGGGCTTGGCGGGCTGCAATCGCTCGACATCAAGGATTTGACTGTCGGTGGGTCGGAGATTGCCAGCCTTGGCCTCGCGGTGCATTTGCCGATCTTCACCGCCGGGCGCCTGCAAGGCACTTATCGCGCCCAGCGCGCCGATTATGATGCCGCCGTCGCCGATTATGACGGCACGCTGGTCAGCGCCTTCCAGGACCTGGCGACGACGCTCGCCACGCACCGGACGCTGATCGCGCGCACCGCGCAGATCGAGGGCGCGCTGCAAGCCTCTGAGCGAGCCTATGACGTTGCCAAAGCGCGCTATGACCAGCAGCTCGCCAGCTATCTGACCGTGTTGAGCGCCGAGGATCAGGTGATCGCCACCCGGCGCGCCTTGAACGCGCTCAACGCGCGCAGCCTGACCGTCGATATCGATCTGATCCGGGTGCTGGGGGGCGGCTACCACCCCGGCGACATGCCAAAACCAGGGACGACCAGCCCATGACCGACACCACCGCTGCAACCGGCGCCGAAACCGCCGCCGGCGCGCCCTCGGCCGCTGCGGCCCCCGCCACCAACGAGCGCCGGCGCCGGCTGCTGACGATCCTGGGTGTCGTCGTGATCGTGGGCGCGCTGGTCTATCTGCTGTGGTGGCTGTTGGTCGGCTCGCACCGGGCAACCACGGATGACGCTTATGTCGGCGGCGATTCGGCGCAGATCACACCGCTGGTTTCGGCGCCGGTGAAGGCAGTGCTCAAGACCGATACCGATGCGGTAAAAGCCGGCGAGCCCTTGATCGTCCTCGACGATTCGGATGCGCGAATCACCCTCGCCCAGGCCAGTGCCGAGCTCGATCGCTCGGCGCGGCGCGTGCGCAGCTATGGCGCGACCGACGCCTCATTGGGCGCGCAGGTCGATGCTCGTGCCGCCGATGTCGATCGCGCGCGGACGCAAGTCGTGCAGGCGCAATCGGCACTGGCCAAGGCGCAATCCGATCTCGCCCACCGCAACGCGCTGATCGACAAGGGCGCGGTCGCCGGCGAGGAAGTGACGACCGCGCGCAATGCCGAAGTAACGGCGCGCGCTAATCTCGACGCTGCCCGCGCCGGGCTCGACCAGGCCATCGCCAACGAGAATGCTGCGCGTGCCTCGCTCGCTGCCAACAAGACGCTGACCGAAGGCACGGCGGCAGCAAGCAACCCCGAAGTGGCCTCATCCCGTGCCAAGCGCGACCAGGCGGCGCTCGATTTGTCGCGCACTGTCCTACGCGCGCCGTTCGATGGCGTGGTGGCGAAGCGGCAGGTTCAGGTCGGCCAGCGCGTTGCGGCAGGCACGCAGCTGATGACGGTGGTGCCGGTCAAGCACCTTTATGTCGACGCCAATTTCAAGGAAGGCCAGCTGCGCCGCATCCGCATCGGCCAGGCAGCGACGCTGACGTCTGATACTTATGGCGGTGGCGTGGTGTATCACGGCCGTGTGATCGGCATCGGCGCCGGCACCGGATCGGCCTTTGCGCTCATCCCCGCGCAGAACGCGACGGGCAACTGGATCAAGGTCGTGCAGCGCGTGCCAGTGCGCATCGCGCTCGACGCGGGCGAGCTTGCCCAGCATCCGCTCGCCATCGGCGCGTCGATGAACGCCGAGGTCACGCTTGACTGACGCGCCGGCCTCGACGGGGCACGGGCTCGATCCGTGCCAGTCGCTGAAAGGTCCCGCCCTGCTCTTTGCCGGGCTGGCGCTGGCGCTCGCCAATTTCATGGTGGTGCTCGACACCACGATCGCCAACGTCTCGGTACCCAACATTGCTGGCGGGCTCGCCGTCTCGCCTGATCAGGGCACTTGGGTCATCACTTCCTATTCGGTGGCGGAGGCAATCACCGTGCCGCTGACCGGCTGGCTGGCGCGTCGGTTCGGGCCAGTGAAGGTATTCTCACTGGCGATGGTGTCGTTCGCCTTCTGGTCGGCGGCGTGCGGCCTTGCACCGAGTCTTGGCTTCCTCGTCGTTTGCCGCGTCATGCAGGGGCTGTCGGGCGGGCCGATGATTCCGCTGTCGCAAACGCTGTTGCTCCGCGTCTTCCCGCCCGAGCGCCAAGCCGCTGCGATCGGCCTGTGGGCGATGACGACCGTGGTGGCGCCGATCGCCGGGCCAATTTTGGGCGGCACGCTATGCGACAATTGGGGCTGGCCGTGGATTTTCTACATCAACGTCGCGCCGGCGTTGCTGTGCGCAGGCTATGTCTGGCGATCGCTGCAGCTTTGCGAGAGCAAGCCGGTACGCATACCGGTCGATCGCATTGGCCTCGCGCTGCTGATCGTGTGGGTCGGCGCGATGCAAGTGATGCTCGATCAAGGCAAGGACCTCGACTGGTTCGGCTCGCCCTTCATCGTCACGCTCGCGCTGATCGCGCTGATCGGCTTTGCCGCCTTCGTGATCTGGGAACTCACCGACGCGAACCCGATCGTCGATCTGCGCGTGTTCCGCCATCGCGGCTTCACTGCCGGTGCGGTAACGATCGCGATCGGCTATGGCGCGTTCTTCTCATCGATCGTGCTGATCCCGCTGTGGCTGCAAACGAGCCTGGCCTATACCGCGACCGATGCCGGCTATGTGATGGCGTGGAACGGCGTGCTCGCGGTCGCTTTTTCGCCGATCGTCGCGCGATTGGTTACCAAGTTCGATCCGCGCGCGCTGGTGTCGTTCGGGCTTGCGTGGATGGCGGGGATCAGCATCGTCCGCACCGGTTTCACCACCAGCGCCGATTATTGGACGCTCTCGATCCCCAATCTGCTCCAGGGCATCGCAGTGCCGTTCTTCTTCGTGCCGCTGACCGGGCTGGCGCTGTCCGCTGTCGAGCCGAGCGAGACGGCGTCCGCGGCAGGCCTAATGAGCTTCATGCGCACGACCGCTGGTGCGTTCGCCACCTCGATCATCACCACCGCCTGGGACAATGGCGGCACCCGCGCCAAAAGCCAGCTCGTTGGCCGGGTGAACGACGTGCAGGGCTTCATCAATAATCTGGGCCTCGGCACCGCGCAGGGCACTGGCCAGGTCGATCAACTCGTCCGCACCCAGGCGACGATGATCTCGACCGATCACATGTTCCTTTATTCGGCGTTCGTGTTGCTGTTCGGGGCGGGCTTGATCTGGATTTCGCCCAAGCCGAAGGGACGGGTTGCGGCCGCGGCGCATTAAGTCTCTCGGACGCCGCTAGATCAGCGGCCGCGAGAGCCAGACGACGCGGCCAATAATGTCGATCCCCGCCGCTTCGACGCGCGGATAATCTGGATTGTCGCTGGTCACGATCAGCGCCGCGCCATGCCGGGCGACGCGCTTCACCATCAGCGCGCCATCAACCCGCAGCACATAAATTGCGCCGCGCGCGGTGACCCGCTGGTCGCCGCGATCGACGAGCAGCGTGTCGCCGGGCATCACCGTCGGCAGCATCGAGTCGCCCTGGGCGGTGATCGCCGAGAGCCGGGCGGGGTCGAGCCCGAGCCGGCGGATAATCGCCGGATCGATCACCACATCGCCCGCCGCTCGATCGCGATCGAGCAGGCCACCGGGTCCGGCAGACGCAACCGCGTCGATGCGTGGCACCGCAATCGCGGACGGCGCCCCTGACCGCGCTGACGGCGCGCCAAGCAGTGCCTCATCCACCCGGAAATAATCGGCGAGCAGCCGTCGCTCACGCTCGGGCAGCTGGCGCGGCGATCCCCGGCGGACATATTGCTGCAGATAGGCGGCATTCCGCCCGATGAGGCGCGAGAGCGCCGCATAGCTTTCGCCATGCTGCTCGACGAGCGCCGCCAGCGCTGAACGGGAATCGGCCTCCATCACCGATCAATCCATATCCGTAGGAATTATCCTAGACAAGTTAGATTATGCGGAACATTTCATGAACTTCTACAACGACTCGGCGGAGGCAATCATGTCGCTCATGGTGAAAATCGATGCATTTCTGCGGCGCACGCACATGCCGCCAACGCGCTTTGGCCGGCTGGCGGTGCGCGACCCGCGTCTTGTCGGCGACCTGAGGCGCGGCCGCGAACCAGGCCCGCGCACCGTGGCGCGAGTCGAGGCGTTCATCACCGCGCACGACCAGCAGGAGCATGGCCGATGCTGACGCGGGGAGATGCCGGTGCGCTGCTGATCCGCGCAATCGAGGCCGATGCACGGCGACGGGGCATTGCGGCAGTGGTCAGCGCAGCGACCGCCAAGCGCTGGGCAAGCGCGACGTTCAACGGCATGCGCCATGAACTTATTCTCATGCTGAGCGGAACGCCGACGACCGAGAACTGGCTTGCCGGTTTGCCCGAAGCGGAATTCAACCTGCCCGGACATTTGGTGGCCGATCTTGCGATCGATGCGACGCGGCGCGACGGCACCGCGCTGATCGCGACGCTGGCTGCGTTAACGGTGGAAGACGCGTGAGCGCGCTGGCTCAGCTGGCGCGGGTCGCCATGCGGCGTAGCGCGCCGAGCGTATCGTCGAGCGAGCGCGGGGAGGGCTTGGCGACTAACGGCGACTCGGGTGGCGTCGCTTGGGGCTCGCGCGCCGCCACGCTCTTTTCGAGCCGGGCAAGCAAGGCGGTAATCGTCGCGTCGGTGTCGCTGCTGGCGATCGGCGCGGCATGGCGCATCGGCAGCGGCGCTGCTTCGGCCTCGCGGCGGACAAGCGGGGTCAATTCGAACGTCTCGAAGCGCTCGGTCGCACCGAGTGCTGAGGCACCGATGATCGGCGCCGGGCGAGCAAGGGGCGGCTCCGGGGCGACATCGTCGTTAGACGCGAAGGGCACGAAATCAGCTAGGGGCGTATCAAGATCGTCGGGCAAAGCGCGCTCGGCGGGATAAGCGGGGGGTGACGGCACCAGCACGTCGAGCGCTTCCTCCACCGGCATGGCGAACGAGCCCGCATCAGACGCGATAGGCGCCGCCGACGGCGCATGAATTTCCAGGAATGGCGTACCGAGATCCTCGGTCGCGAACAACGGACGGCGAGCAGGCGCATCGGGATGCGCGTCCGAGCGACGGAGCACGGGCACGGTGCGACCATCCTCATCGTGATCGGCAGCGCCAACGCCCAGCGTCCGCGAGCCGAGCAGCAGGAAGAGCAGGAACCAGGCGGCAAGCCCGATACCGCCGGCGGTGACGAACACCATCCCCAGCCGCGCAGTAAGCCCGAGCGGCGGCTCGGCGGCAGGTAGAATCGCGGGCAAGCCACTCGCGATCATCACATCCTCGATAATGTCGGCCGGGATTAACCCCACGGCAAGCGCGGCAGCCAGGCCGATCACGGCGCCCAACACGGGCGCGATCGGCACGTTCAGATGTTGGTGAGGGGTTTGCGCGACCATGATGCCGAACTATCGGCGGTCTCGATTAGTTTTTGGTAAACAGGAACGTAACGCGCGACATTATGCGACCAGTTGCGTTCGGTTTCGACGAAAGCGCGGGCGCGGGCGCGGCGCGCATCCCAGCCTGAGCGATCGGCGAGGAGATCATTGAGCGCCGCCGCCATCGCCGGCGGGTTGCCGGGAGCAAACAGCGTGCCGGTATCGCCATCACGAATCAGCTCGCGATGCCCGCCAACGTCCGACGCCGCGACCAGCCGCCGCTGCGCCATTGCTTCCAGCGGCTTCAACGGGGTGACAAGCTCGGTCAGCCGCATCGCCTTGCGCGGATAAGCGAGCACATCGACCAGGCTGTAATAACGCTCGACCGCCTGATGCGGCACACGCCCGGCGAAATGGATATGGCCGGCAACGCTGGTGAGTGCGGCCTGGGCGCGCAGCAGCTTTTCGGCGGGACCGCCGCCGACGAGCAGCAGATGCGTGTTGGGCCGGGCGCGGATGAGATGCGGCATCGCCGCGATCAGATCGTCGAGCCCCTCATAATCGTAGAAGCTGCCGATGAAGCCGATGACGTCCTTGCCGACGAGGCCGAGCGCCTTGGCCAGCGACTTGTCATAGCCGACCGGCGACCCGAACAGCGCCATGTCGACGCCATTCGGCGAGACGGTGATGCGCGCCGGATCGACGCCGCGCGCGACGAAATCGCCTTTCAGCCCTTCGCAGATCACCGCCAGCGCATCAACGCGGTCGACGGCCCAGCGTTCGAGCGCGCGCGTCGCGCGATAGCGCAGCGACCCTTCGCGATCGGTGCCGTTGCTAACGGCGGCATCCTCCCACAGCGCGCGCACTTCGTAGAGCACCGGCAGGCGCCGGCGCCGTGCTGCCCATAACGCGGCGAGCGCGCAGAGCACGGGCGAGTGCGCGTGCAGCACATCGGGGCGGAACTGCTCGATCACCTCGCCGATGCGGCGCGCGAACACGCGTACCTCATTCAGCTCACTGAGCGGTGACGGCAGCGCGGCGGGCGGATCGGTGCGATAAAAATCGAGACCGTCGACAATCTCGGCCTTCACGCCCGCTTCGCCATGGCGCGGCCCGGTAACCGCTGCGACCGTCCAGCCCCGCGCCACCTGCGCTTTCAGGATCGCGCGGGTGCGAAACGTGTAGCCGCTCTGCAGCGGCAAGCCATGATCGAGGACATGGAGGATGCGCATCGCCGCACTGCTTACGCCGCGACTGTTTAACGCCCCGTCAACTCGCTCTGGTTAATGCGTGACAACGGACAAGTGCAGGCAAAGGGCAGCGTGCGGGCATGATCGACAATTTCGCGCTGGGCCTGACGCACGTCCTGATGCTGATCGCTGCCGTGATCCTGCTGCGCCGGCGCGATCTCGATACCGAAGCGGGCCCCCCGCCCGAGCCCGGCCCGCGCGATGCGTGACCTTGCCTTTATCGCTTTCCTCGCCGCGATTTTCGGCATGGGGCTCAGGCGACCGTTCCTGCTGGTGCTGGCTTATGTCTATATCGACATCGTCAGCCCGCAGCGGCTGACTTATCTGCTGCTCAATTCGGTGCCGATTTCGCTGATCGCGGTGGTGATGGCGGTCGGCGGCTGGCTGGTGTTCGACGACAAGAAAGACAGCCGCGTCGCGCCGCGCCAACTGCTGTTGCTTGCCCTGCTCGTCTATTGCGGCATCAGCACACGCTTTGCCGACTTCCCGGTCGAGGCGGCGGACAAATGGGATTGGGTGTGGAAAGCGCTTGCCTTCGCGATTTTCCTGCCACTCACGCTGCGCACAAGGCTGCGCATCGAGGCGCTGCTGCTCTTCATGATCCTGTCGGCCGCGTCGATCATCATCGTCGGCGGCATCAAGACACTCGCGACCGGCGGCGGCTATGGCGAATTGAACCTGATGGTGACCAACAATAGCGGCCTTTACGAAGGCAGCACGATTTCCGCCGTCGCCGTCGCGATCGTGCCGGTGATCCTGTGGTTCACCAAATATGGCACGATCTTCAAGCCCGATTGGAAGGTCAAAGCGTTCTGCTATGCGCTCGTTTTCGCTTGCCTGCTGATGCCGGTGGGCACGGCGGCGCGCACCGGATTGCTCTGCGTCGCGCTCGTGTTCGTGCTGCTGCTGCGCGACATGAAGCGGCGCTTCGTTTATCTCGGCGTCATCGCCGGCCTCGGCCTGGTCAGCGTGCCGCTGTTGCCGCCAGCGTTCATCGCGCGGATGCAGACGATCCAGAGCTATAAGGGCGACAGTTCGGCTTCGACGCGGGTCGCCGTGTGGCACTGGACGCTCGATTATGTGAAGACGCACCCGTTCGGCGGCGGTTTCGAAGCCTATCGTCAGAACCGCATCCGCTTCGAAACCGAGAAGGTCGAGGGCGACGGCGCCAACCGCAAAGTCTCGCTGACGCCCGAGTACGACCATGCCCGCGCCTTCCACAGCGCCTATTTCGAGATGCTCGGCGAGCAAGGCTATCCCGGCCTGATCCTGTGGCTGATCATCAATGTGTCGGGCCTGTTCCGGATGGAAATTCTCCGCCGCCGCTATCTGAAAGGGCCGGAGGAGACCCAATGGGCCGGCGCATTAGCCGGCGCGCTACAGGCGGCGCACCTCGTCTATCTGCTCGGTGCCGCGTTCGTCGGCATCGCCTTTCAGCCGTTCATCTACATGCTGATCGGCGCGCAGATCGGCCTCGACACGTATCTCGGTCGCAAGCGGCAAGCCGCGAGCTGGCGACCGATCCGCCCGCGCCGCACGATCAACGTTCCGGCTCAGCCGGCGATCGGCTGAACCTTTCGCAAGCTTCACGAGTTTAGCGCCCGCCCCCTTGCCTCCGCTCGCTGACGGCGGGATGTACCCTTTATGACAAAAACCGATCCCGTGCTTGCCAATCTCGCCGTTCCCGATGTCGATTTCGACCCTGCCGAAAGCTGGGCGATCACCAGTCACTGGTTTCAGCACCACTGGATCGGGCTGATCGTCGCGGGAGCGCTGGCGGCGGTGGTAATCACCGTGCTGTTCGCCGTGCGCGGGCTGGCAGTGCGCTATTGCAACCGCGACAGGCCCGGCAAGCACGATTGGTGGCTCATCTTCGGCAAGACGCTCGCCAGGACGATGCCGAGCTTCATCATCATGCTCGCGCTGCAACTGAGCGAGAGCTTTGCGCGACCACCAGCGCCAATCCCCGCGCTGATCCACAGCCTGTTCACCATCTCGTTCGTGATCCAGGGCGCGATCTGGGCGCGCGAGCTGATCCTGGGCGCGATCGAGCGGCGCGCGGCGCCCGGCAATTACACCGGCGAGGCGCTGGAAAGCGCGATCGGCATCATCCGCGTGCTCGTCACTTTCGCGGTGTTTGCGGTCGCGCTGATCGTCGTGCTCGACAATCTGGGCGTCAACGTGACTGGCCTGGTCGCGGGCCTTGGCATCGGCGGCATCGCGATCGGTCTCGCCGCGCAGGGCATTTTCGCCGATCTGTTCGCCGCACTCGCCATCATCCTCGACCGACCGTTCCGGCGCGGCGACACGATCGGCTATGACAAGACGACCGGCACGGTCGAGGCGATCGGCCTCAAATCGACGCGGCTGCGCTCGCCGACTGGCGAAGAGCGGATCATCGCCAACCGCCAGCTGCTCGACAAGGAAATCCAGAACATCACCGCGCGCGAGTACCGGCGCTACAAGTTTACGCTCGCGCTGATCTACCAGACGCCGCCCGAGCTTGCCGCGCGCCTGCCCGACATGCTGCGCGAAGTGGTCCGCGCCGAAGGCGGCAGCTTCGTGCGCGCCGGCTTCGTCAATTTCAGCCCGAGCAGCCTCGATTTCGAGCTGGAATTCGACGGCCCAACCGATTTCGACACCGGCTATAATCTCCGCCACGCGATCGGCCTCGCCATCGCCGCGCGCTTCGCCAAGGAAGGCGTACACTTCGCCTACCCGACCCAGACCGCCTTCACCGCCGCGCCCGACGGCACGCTGGTGATGCCCTATCCGGCACCGGAGAGTGGTGGCGCGGCGAGCCAGTAATAGGCGTCATCCGCCGCGAATGTTCCCTAATGTTCCCACTGACCATGGGGTGGTGGAAACGCGCACCTTCGGGCTCGATCAGCGGCAGCAACGATGAAAAAGAGCGAGCGTTGGCTTAGTACCGAATGCGGCCGTAGGACAGGGACACCAGCCTGACGCGGCGCCGAGAATGCGGCCGAGCGGGCTCATAAAACCCTCCCCCAGCGGGGGAGGTGGCACGCGCAGCGTGACGGAGGGGGAGGAAGCGGCGTCTGTTGTCGGGAACGCCACCCCCTCCGTCGCCTTCGGCGCCACAGTGCGAGGTCGCCCATGCCCCCGGCATGGGCTTGGATTGCCGGGGGGGATCCAACCTCGCGCTCCCTTTGGGGGAGGATTTGGAGTCCTAACCCTCCTCATCCAGACTGAGCAGCGTCGCATTGCCGCCGGCGCTCGTCGTGTCGATCGAGACGTGCCGCTCGACGCTGAAGCGGGATAGGTAATGCGGCCCGCCGGCCTTAGGGCCGGTGCCCGATAGCCCCTCGCCGCCGAAGGGCTGGCTGCCGACGACCGCGCCGATCATCGAGCGGTTGATGTAGAGATTGCCGACTTTCGCCGCGCTCTCGGTCATTTCCCAGGCGCGGGCGATGCGGCTGTGCAGGCCCATCGTCAGGCCATAGCCCTTGGCATTAACGCGAGCGATCGTCTCGGCGAGCTTGCCGGCCGGCCAGGTCGCGACGTGGAGGATGGGGCCGAACCATTCGGCATCGAGCGCATCCGGGCTGTCGAGGCGGATCAGCGTGGGTGGGACGAACAGGCCAGTCGGTGGCGCATCAAGCGTCTTGACGATGCGCTCGGCCATGCGCGCACGATACCCCATCAATTTGTCAAAGGCCGCCTGATCGATCACTGGGCCGACATCGGTGCGCGGATCGGCAGGGTCGCCCAAGCCGAGCAAGTCCATCGCGCCTATCAGCATCTCGATCACGCCGTCGGCGATCTCCTCCTGGAGCAGTAGCAGCCGCAGCGCCGAGCAGCGCTGGCCCGCCGAGCGGAACGACGAGGTGACGACATCCTGCACCACTTGCTCCGGCAGCGCGGTCGAATCGACGATCATCGCGTTGATGCCGCCGGTCTCCGCGATCAGCGGCACAATCGGGCGGTTGTCGTCCTCGAGCAGCGCGCGGGCGATCTTGCGCGCGGTCGCGGTCGAGCCGGTAAAGGCAACGCCGGCGATGCGCGAATCGGCGGTGATTGCAGCGCCCACCTCCGGCCCGCCCGGAGCGAGGATCAGCGCATCGGCGGGGACGCCAGCTTGATGCGCCAGCTCGACCGCGCGCGCGGCGATCAACGGCGTTTGGGGCGCCGGCTTGGCGATGACGGTGTTGCCCGCGACCAAGGCGGCCGCGGTTTGCCCCAGGAAAATCGCGAGCGGGAAATTCCACGGCGAAATCGTCGCCCACACGCCCCGCCCTTCCATGCGCAGCGTATTGCGCTCGCCGGTCGGGCCGGGGAGCTCGATCGGCTGGAGGCCATCGCGCGCCTGTTGGGCGTAATAGCGGCAGAAATCGACGGCCTCGCGCACTTCGGCGAGCGCATCGGGGATCGTCTTGAACGCTTCCTGCACGCAGATCGCCATCAGCTCGTCGCGATTGGCTTCGAGCAGGTCGGCGAGGCGGTCGAGGATGGCGGCGCGGGCCTCGACGGGGGTGGCGGACCATGCTGGGAAGGCGGCGGCGGCGCGGGTGATGGCCTCTTCAACACCTCCGCGCCAGTCGGCCCTTCCCCGGCGAAGGCCGGGGTCCAGCGGCAGGCCGCTTGCATCTGGACCAGCATCAGGTTGACCGTGCCCCGCACGGTCAAGGATCGTCCGGGGAACGATCCGACCTGATGCTCCTTCGCCGGGGAAGCGGGATACGTGAGCTGCAACGTCGGCCAACACCTGACGATCGCTCAGATCAATCCCGGCGCTGTTCTTCCGCTCGCCAAACAAATCCACCGGCAGCGGAATGCTCGGATGCCGCGTGCCCCCCACCGCCGCGATCTTCTCGACCGGGTCGGCCAGCAACTCCGCCTCGCTCAGCCGCTCATCCGCCAGCTGGTGGACGAAGCTCGAATTGGCGCCGTTCTCCAGCAGCCGCCGCACGAGATAGGCGAGCAAATCCCAATGCCCGCCCACCGGCGCATAAATGCGGCAGTGATAGCCATGCTCGCGGACCAGCCGCTCGTAGAGGCCATCGCCCATGCCGTGCAGCCGCTGGAATTCGAAATCGCGGCTGTTGCCCGCCCAATCGATGATCGTCGCGACGGTGAGCGCATTGTGGCTGGCGAAGGCGGGGCGGATATGCTCGGCCTCGAGCATGTCGCGCGCGCAGGCGAGGTAAGAGACGTCGGTCGCCGCCTTGCGGGTGAACAGCGGATAATCGGCCAGCCCCTCGACCTGGGTGCGCTTGATCTCGCTGTCCCAATAAGCGCCTTTGACGAGGCGGACATTCATCAGCCGGCCAAGCTCGTTCGCCCAGCCGATAACCGCGCGGGCGCGCTTGCCATAGGCTTGCACCGCCATGCCATAACCGTCCCAGCCCTTGAGCGCGGGCAGCGCGGCGACGGCACCGATGATGTCGAGACTCATCTCGAGCCGCTCGCTCTCCTCGGCATCGACGGTAAGCGGAATGCCGTGGCGGGCGGCGCGGATGGCGAGCGCTTCGAGCATCTCGGTCAGCGCCGGCACGCACGCATCCCACTGCGCGACTTCATAGCGCGGGTGGAGCGCCGAGAGCTTGACCGAGATCGAATGCCCCGCCGCCGCCTTGGCGCCGACCGCATCGATCGCCGCTTCATAGGCCTGGAAATAGCGCTCGGCATCCGCCGTTGTCCGCGCGGCTTCGCCCAGCATGTCGAAACTGGCGGTGAAGCCGGCATGATCGGGCTTGGCCATCCGCGCCATCGCCTCATCGATGGTGCGGCCCATCACGAAAATCTCGCCCATCATCCGCATCGCCGCGCCGACCGCCTGGCGGACGAACGGCTCGCCGGCGCGGCTGATCAAGCGGCGCAGCGCCGACTGCTTCTCGCCCTCCCCCACCAGCGCGCGGCCGATCACCAGCCCCCAAGTCGCCGAATTGACGAGCACCGAGTTCGACTTGCCGGTGTGGCCGCGCCAATCGGCATCGCCGATCTTGTCGGCGATCAGCAGATCGGCGGTCTCGGGATCGGGCACGCGAAGGAATGCCTCGGCCAGGCTCAGCAGTGCGACGCCCTCGGTCGAGTTCAGCCGATATTCCTGCAGGAACTGGTTGACCCACCCCTTGCCTTGCGCCGCGCGCAGATCGGCGAGCAGGCCGGCGGCATGGCCCAAAATGCGTTCGCGCGACTCGGGGCCGGCGGCGGCGCGCGCGAGCAGCGGTTTTAGAACATCGGGTTCGGCCGCGCGGTACAGCGCCTTCATGGATTCACGGGGGCGGGACGCTACGTCTAGGGTCATTTTCCGGTTCTCGGTTTCGTCGGGCTTGGCGGCTGCGGGGCAAGCGCCTATGGGGTGCGGCGAGCGCTATGCGACGAAATTGACGACAGGGGAATGGCGTGACGACAATCACCATCCAGCAATTGGCGGAAACCGGCATCGGCACCGAACGCGTTTCGGACTGGGTCGAGGTAACCCAGGAAATGATCGACAAGTTCGCGGATGCGACCGGCGATCACCAGTTCATCCATGTGAACCCCGAAATGGCCAAGCTGACGCCGTTCGGCGGGACGATTGCGCATGGTTTCCTCACCCTGTCGCTGATGCCGCTCTTGTCGAGCAAGGTCGCTGATGCGCCGGCGATCGAGGGCATCAAGATGGGGGTCAATTATGGCGGCAACAAAGTCCGCTTCCTCCAGCCGGTGCGCTCGGGCAAGCGCGTGCGCGGTCGTTTCAAGTTGCTCGAGTTGATCGAAAAGCGCCCCGGCCAATGGCAGCAGACCAACGAATTCACCGTCGAGATCGAGGGCGAGGACAAGCCGGCGATGATCGCCGAATGGATCAGCCAGATTTTCGTTTGAACCACAACGGCGTCATGCCAGCGACAGCTGGCATCGCTGGCGACATACCTCCGCTGAGACCCCAGCTTGCGCTGGGGTGACGGCCAAGAAAGGTTCACGATGCCCCGCATCACGCCCTTGCAAAAGCCCTACCCGGAAGAATTCGCGCAGCGGATGAACGCGCTGATGCGCGGCGCCGATCCGCTGGTGCTTTTCACCACGCTCGCCAAGCACGACCGCGCGTGGGCCAAGTTCGGTGGCGGGTCGCTGCTCGACAAGGGCTCGCCGCTCGGCATGCGCCAGCGCGAAATCGCCATCGATCGCACCACCGCGCGCACCGGCTGCGAATATGAATGGGGCATCCATGTCGCCGGCTTCGCACCGCATATCGGGCTGACCGACGCGCAGATCCGCGCGACCGTGCATGGCGACGCCAGCGACCCCGCCTGGACCGATGACAGCGAGCGCGTGCTGATCGCAACCGTCGACGCGCTGCTCGACCACAAGAAACTCACCGATGTTGAATGGGGTGCGCTCACCGCCCATTTCAGTGAGGAACAGGCGCTGGAAATCGTCCAGCTGGTTGCCTTTTATCACGGCGTGGCGCTGATCTGCGGCGCGCTCGATTTGCCCCTTGAAGCCACTGCGGCGCGCTTTCCCGCCGTCTAAGGAGAAAAACCCATGCGTTCCGCCGTCATCGTTTCCACTGCCCGCACGCCGATCGGCCGCGCTTATCGCGGTGGCTTCAACGCGCTGCCCTCGCCGACGCTCGCCAGCCATTCGATCAAGGCCGCGTTGGAGCGCGCCAAGGTCGACCCGGCGGAAGTGCAGGACGTGGTGATCGGCGCGGCGCTACAGCAGGGCGTGCAGGGCGGCAATATCGCCCGCAACGCTTTGCTCCGCGCCGGGCTGCCGGTGTCGGTCGCGGGCATGTCGCTCGATCGCCAGTGCGCCTCAGGCCTGATGGCGATTGCGACGGCGGCCAAGGAAATCATCATCGACAATATGGACGTGGCAATTGGCGGCGGCGTCGAATCGATCTCGATGGTGCAGACGCCCGAGATGCGGATTGGCGCCGATCCCGAGCTGCTCGCCATCCAGCCGCACATCTACATGTCGATGCTGCAGACCGCGCAGGTCGTCACCGAGCGTTACGGCATCCCCCGCGAAGCGCAGGACGAATATGCTCTCCAGTCGCAGCAGCGCACCGCCGCCGCACAGGCCGCCGGCAAGTTCGATGACGAGATCGTGCCCGTCACCGCGACGATGGTCACCAAGAACAAGGAGACCGGCGAAGTCCTGAAGCACGAAGTCACCGTGACCAAGGACGAGGGCAACCGCGCCGACACGACGCTAGCGGGCTTGTCGGGCCTCCAGCCCGTGCTCGGGCCGGGCACCGCGATCACCGCGGGCAATGCGAGCCAGCTGTCGGATGGGTCGTCGGCATCGGTGCTGATGGAGGAGTCGCTTGCGGCCAAGCGGGGCCTGACCCCGCTCGGTCGCTATGTCGGCATGGCCGTCGCGGGTACCGAGCCCGATGAAATGGGCATCGGCCCAGTCTTTGCGATCCCCAAGGTGCTCGAGCGCACCGGGCTCAAGATGGACGATATCGGCCTGTGGGAGCTCAATGAGGCGTTCGCGGTGCAGGTGATTTATTGCCGCGACAAGCTCGGCATTCCCAACGAACTGCTCAACGTGAACGGCGGCTCGATCTCGATCGGCCACCCCTATGGCATGACCGGCGCGCGCTGCACCGGCCATGCGCTGATCGAAGGCAAGCGCCGCGGCGCCAAATATGTCTGCGTCACCATGTGCGTCGGCGGTGGCATGGGCGCGGCGGGTATTTTCGAGGTTCTGTAATTGGTTGATTGACCAAAGAGGATGGCTGTTGCGAGCGCGTCCCGGCGTGCTCGCAATGGCTCTCCCGTTTTAGAGCGGCATCTCGGCGTGTTCGGCGTTTGGCCGTGCCGACTGGCCAAGCAACCCGCCGAACACCTGAGTCACCGCGCTGACCAGGCCGGCATCGGCTTTCCACATTTCCGCGCTATCGAGATCGTAGCGCAGCAGCAGCAAATCGGGATCGTCCTTGCCGCCCGGGAACCAAGCGGCCACCTGATTTGACCAGAGCCGGTCGATCACGTCGCGATCGGTCGACTCGCTCAGCGTGCCGTGGACGCACGCGAAGAAATCATGCCCCTTGGCGACAAATTGCGCCATCGCCGGACCGCCGATCGACAAACGATTGCTCCGGCTGGTGAAGAACCACCAGCGATGCTGTTCATCGTCAAGCAACTGCGCCGTCATCGGCTGGCTGTGATCGGGCGTGTCATCCAACCCGATCATCACGAACGGGCTCGACCGCAATTCGCGCAGAAACTGGTCCAGAATTTTGGCAGGGTCGCTGGTAACGGTCATGTCGTTTCTCCCGAATGAGCGCTAAACGCGAGGCGCAGGGCATTGGTTGCGTTGCTGATCAGGCTCAACGCCGAAGAGGTGCGCGCGCGCGAGGCGATCGGGCAGTGCGTTCACGTCGAGGGACAAACAACGCCATGGCTGACCCGATTGCGATGCTGATCGACGCGACGATGGCGATGCACGCGGAAGGCGTGCCGCTGATGCAACGCATCGTGCCACCGGGCGACGCGGTGCGGTTATGGGATCGCTATCCCGATGGCGGAATCGTGAGCCCGTCGAGCGGGGCGAGCGCTTTTTATCATATCCACGCGCCCGATGCCCGCGATGAGGGCGAGCACGGCCATTTCCACCTGTTCCTCCCGCGCCATGCGTTGCCGGCCGGCGCACCGCTGGCCGAGCGCCCTGCGGGGAGCGGCGACCGGGATGGTGAAGCCGTGCATATCGCGGCGCTGTCGATCGCGATCAGTGGCCTTCCCCGGGCATGGTTCACCGTCAATCGCTGGGTGACCGACGACATCATGTACCCGGCCGAGGCCATCATCGCCGCGCTGCCCCATTTTGACTTGGCGGATGCGCCCGGCGACACCCTGGTCAATCAGTGGCTGACTGCCGCCGTGGCGCTGGGGCGACCGGAACTCGCCGCCTTGCTGCACGCCCGCGACCGCGCCTTGCCGATGAACGCCAGCGAGGATCGATCGATCGAGATCCTGTCCCGCACGCCATTCGATCTTGACGCGATGATCGCGCGCCACGCGGTGTAACCAATAGGATAGCGGCGCCGAATGCCCCTGCGGAACAAGCAGGAGCGAGTGATGACCAAGATGACCAATATTGCGGCGATGCTGACGGTGGCAGGCGGTCTGACGATCGCGGTGACGCCGGGGACGGCGCGCGCCGACTGCAATTTTGCCGGCCCTTCGATCAGCCAGGCGGCCAACCAGGCTGCCCCGGCGCAAGGGGCTGGACCGACCTTCGATCCTCGTGCTGAACTTACCGTTGGGACCGAAGCGTTCAACGCGGGGGATTTCCACAAGGCCAGCAACGCGCTGTCGCGCGTGCTGCCGTTCGCGCCCAAGGATGCGTCAGTGGTCTATCTTGCCGGCGCGTCCCGGATGAACCTTGGCGATTATAAGGGCGCACGCAAGCTGCTGGAACGCGCGGTCGAGCTCAATCCCCATATGCTGATCGCGCAACAGGATCTGGGCGTTACCTACGCGCATCTGCACGACGCACGCGCCGACACCATGCTCGATGGGCTGAAGAGCCAAGCGGTCGGTGTCGACCCACAGTCCGAACGCGGCGTGGTTCTGCAAGCAGCGATCGAAGCTGTGACGTCGGCCATGAGCGAGGCAAGCGCTGGCCGATCCTCACCCGTTGCGGCGCAATCAGTAAGCCGTCTGCGCTGAATTTGCGGCCCCGGCATTGTGCTGGGGCCGCCGCAGCCTCGATTGGTGCGGCAAGAGACGCAGCGGCGCGCGATCAGCGATCGTGCGCGGTGATCCAGGCTTCGACCACGGGCGCAATCTTGGTGCGCCATTTGCTGCCGTTGAAAATGCCGTAATGGCCAGCGCCCTTCGCCATATAATATTGCTTGTGCTCGGCCGGCAGCTTGGTGGCTAGCGACAAGGCCGCTTTGGTCTGGCCGAGCCCTGAAATATCGTCGCGCTCGCCCTCGATCGCCAGCAGCGCGATATCGGTGATCGCGGCAGGATCAACCGGCCGACCGCGATGCGTCAGCTCGCCTTTCGGCAGGCTGTGGTTCTGGAAAACAACGTCGATCGTCTGCAGGTAGAATTCGGCGGTCATGTCGCAGACCGAGCGATATTCCTCGTAGAAATCCTTGGTCGCATCAGCACTTTCGTCATCGCCCTGAACGAGATGCTTGAACATTTCCCAGTGCGAAATCATGTGGTTGCCAAGATTCATCGTCATGAACCCGGCGAGCTGCAGGAAGCCCGGATAAACATGGCGGCCGGCGCCCGGATAATTGCTTGGCACCGTCGCGATCACATTCTGCTCGAACCAGGCGAACGGCCGCTGCGTCGCGAGCGTGTTGACCGCGGTCGGCGCCTTGCGCGTGTCGACCGGGCCGCCCATCAGCGTCAACGTCCGCGGGCGGCAGGGGTGCTTGTCCGCGCTCATCAGGCAGGCCGCGGCGTAACAGGGCACCGAGGGCTGGCACACCGCGAGCATATGCGCGCCGGGGCCAATCGCTTCGAGAAACTCGACCAGATAATCGATATAGTCGTCGAGGTCGAAGGTGCCGTCGCTCGTGGGCACCAGCTTGGCGTCGCGCCAATCGGTGATGTAGACGTCAGCAACAGGCAGCATCCGCTCGACCGTGCCGCGCAGCAGCGTGGCGTAATGGCCCGACATGGGGGCGACGATCAGCAGCTTGGGGCCGCCGTCGACGCCCTTGCGGGCAAAGTGCTTCAACTGGCCGAAGGGTTTGCGGACGAGGATCTCCTCGCTCACCACCACTTCGCGCCCGTCGATCGTCGTCTGGGCCAGGCCGAAGTCGGGCTTGCCGCGCGGCGCTGCTGCATGGGCGAACACTTCGAGCGCAGACGCCATCACCGGGCTCGCGCCGAAATAGGCCATGGGATAAGCCGGGTTCTGCAGCAGCCCCGCGCTGAAATTGGCCATCGCGCTCGCGCCGGCGAGCAGCGAGCGCTGCATCTCATAGGCATCGTACAACATAGGAAATTCTTACCCCGCGGACGGTTACGATCCCGTCAACCCTGTCGCGCCGGCCTCTGGCGTGCCGCATCGCAGCATTAGGTGTAGCAGGGAAGCGAACGGGGGCAAGCGCCAACGCTGTCAGATCGTCTCGTTTCGTCGCGCGCGGCGCGGTTTCGTTTCGCGTTGAGACGCCGCATGCGCCCTGCTAGGGCAGGCTCAGCCATGGCAGACGATCTTCCCGCGACCCCGCAGTCCAGCCCCGCCACGCCGCCCAAGGGCCGCAAATTATCGAGCCTGCGGATGGTGTGGAACTATGCCCGCCGCTATCCGCTGCAACTGGCGATTGCACTGGCTGCGCTGCTGGTGACGTCGGCGACGACGATCTACATTCCGCTCAGCATCGGCACGTTGGTCGATCGCGGCTTCGCGCATGGCGCCGACCTGACGCACGTCAATCAGATCTTCTACCGCTTATTTGGCCTGGTTGCGGTGCTGGGCATCGGCACGGCGACGCGCTTCTATTTCGTCTCGTGGCTCGGCGAGCGCACGGTCGCTGATGTGCGCATTGCGGTGCAGAACAACCTGCTGCGGCTGAGCCCGCGCTGGTTTGAGGAAAATCGCCCGGCCGAAATCGCTTCGCGGTTGACCGCCGATACGGCGCAGATCGAAATCGCGGTCGGCACTACCGTGTCGGTCGCGCTGCGCAACGCGATCACCGGTATCGGCGGCACGATTGCCCTGTTCATCCTTGCGCCGAAGCTCGCGGGGACGATCCTGATCGGCATCCCGGTGACGTTGGCGCCGATCATCCTGCTTGGCCGGCGGCTGCGCGCTTCTTCGCGCACCAGCCAGGATCGCATCGCCGATATCGGGGCGATGGCGGTCGAGGTGTTTCAGGCAATGAAGATCGTGCAAGCCTTCGGCCAGGAAGCGCGCGAGCGCCAACGGTTCGCCGACGCGGTCGCGCAGAGCTTTCGCGCGGCCAAGCGCCGCATTCTGATCCGCGCGATCCTGACCGCGCTGTTCATGGTGCTGATCTTCGGCGCCATAACGTTGCTATTGTGGGGCACGGCAGCCGATGTTGCCACGGGCCGGCTGTCAGCGGGATCGCTCGTGTCGTTCCTTGGTACCTCGGTGCTGGTCTCGGGCGCGTTCGGGTCGCTGAGCGAAGTTTATGGCGATCTGCTGCGCGCCGCCGGTGCCGCCGAGCGGCTGGCCGAGTTGCTGGCCGAGCAGCCTGAAATCCACGCGCCCGCCCACCCGATCGCGCTGCCGCAGCCGGCGCAGGGGGCCGTGGCGTTCGATCATGTCAGCTTCCGCTACCCGACCCGGCCTGAGATGTCGGCGCTCAGCGATTTCTCGCTGTCGGTCGCACCGGGCGAGACGGTCGCGATCGTCGGCCCGTCGGGCGCGGGCAAGACGACGATCTTTCAGCTCATCCAGCGTTTCTATGACCCGACCGAGGGCGTTATCCGCATCGACGGCGTCGCGCTGCCCGATGCCGATCCGGCAGCGATCCGCGCGCGCATCGCGATGGTGCCGCAGGAAACCGTGATCTTCGGCGCGTCGGCGCGAGACAATCTGCGCTATGGCCGCTGGGACGCAAGCGACGATCAGCTCTGGGCGGCGGCGGAAGCGGCGAATGCGGCTGAGTTCCTGCGCCAGCTTCCCCAGGGGCTCGATACGTTTCTGGGCGAGGGCGGCGCGCGGCTGTCGGGTGGGCAGCGTCAGCGTGTCGCGATCGCTCGCGCGCTGCTCCGCGACGCGCCCATCCTGCTGCTCGATGAAGCGACCAGCGCGCTCGACGCCGAAAGCGAACGGCTGGTGCAGGAAGCGCTCGAGCGGTTGATGGACAATCGCACCACGCTGGTGATCGCGCATCGCCTCGCCACGGTGCGCGCCGCCGAGCGGATCATCGTGATGAATGAGGGCCGCATCGTCGAGGAAGGCACGCACGGCACGCTGATCGGCGAAGGCGGGCTCTATGCGCGGCTCGCCAGCCTGCAATTCAGCGAAGCGGCTTAGGCATCGGGGGGAGAAGATCATGGCACGCGAGTTTGACGTCATCGTCTATGGCGCGACCGGCTACACGGGCCGGCTGGTTGCCGAATATCTCGCCCAATCGGGTGCCGAACGCTGGGCGATGGCGGGGCGCTCCGCCGCCAAGCTGGCCGAAGTGCGCGACTTGATCGGTGCGCCCGCGGATACGCCGCTGGTTGTTGCCGATGCGGATGATCCGGCCAGCCTGCGCGCCATGTGCGAGCAGGCCAGCGTGATCCTGACGACCGTCGGCCCCTATCAGCTCTACGGCAGTGATCTGGTCGCCGCCTGCGTCGAGACCGGCACCGGCTATGTCGATCTGTGCGGCGAACCCGCCTGGATGCGCGCGATGATCGACCAGCACCACGCACGAGCGCAGCAGACGGGCGCGCGGATCGTGTTTTCGTGCGGGTTCGATTCGATCCCGTTCGATCTCGGCGTTTACACGCTGCAGGAAGCCGCCAAGGCGCGCTTCGGCAAGCCGGCGCCGCGCGTCAAAGGCCGGGTGCGCAAGATGCAGGGGACATTCTCGGGCGGCACCGCCGCCAGCCTGAAAGCAACGCTCGCTGCCGTCGCCAAGAACCCGGCACTGCTTGCGACGCTGACGAGTTCGTTCGGCCTGACGCCCGGCTTCACCGGCCCGACCCAGCCGACCGGCCTGATCCCCGAATATGACCGTGCGCTGGATGCCTGGGTCGCCCCCTTCATCATGGCGGCGATCAACACCAAGAATGTCCACCGCACCAATTTCCTGCTTGGCCACCCCTATGGCGCCGATTTCGTCTATGACGAGATGATGGTCGCGCCCGGCCTGGGCGAGATGGGCAAGGCCGCCGCCGAGGCGATGGCGAAGATGAATCCCTTTGCCGGCGAAGGCGGACCGAAGCCCGGCGAAGGCCCGTCCAAGGAAGAACGCGAGGCAGGGTTCTATGACATCCTGTTCGTCGGCGAGATGCCGGGCGGCGAGCGCATCGACGTCGTCGTCACCGGCGACAAGGATCCCGGCTATGGCTCGACCAGTAAGATGATCGCGGAAAGCGCGCTCTGCCTGGCGCATGACGTGGCCGACGCCAGGGGCGGGGTGTGGACGCCGGGCGCGATCATGGCGGCGCCGCTCGTCCAGCGGCTCCGCGCCAAGGCCGGTATCACGTTCGACGTCCAGTAATCGGGCGATAGGAACCGGGGCGGCGCACCGCCCCGGCCGTGGCGTGCTGGGCTAGCTCAGCGCGCGGTCAGCAGCACCTCGTGCGCCAGCATCTTGCGGGCAACGTCGTGCGACCAGATGGTATCGCCCGACGGCGTCTCCATCATCTCATTATCCGTCGCCAGCGCGCGGCGATAGGCGGCGGCGGCATCGGCATAGCGGCCGACTTGCATGTAAGCGCTGGCCAGTTCGATCGCGGCGCCGCCGTCAGCGGGGCTCATCCGCGAGACGGTTTCGAGCGCGCGGATGTCGACCGCGGCGCTGGTGTTAACCGGGGCGGCCGCTGCGGCAACGGGCAGCGGCGCGGCGACAAGCAAAGACAAGGCAATCCAGTTGGTCATCATCACTCTCCATCAGGCCGATATGGCCTGTTACAGAATGATGACACATTTGATACATATTTGTGAAGCAGAAATGTAACGAAACTGAAATATCGCTCTAATGCACGATGATCGCTGTCAGCAAGCCGGCCCCGATCAGCACGCAAGCGCCGATCACGGCGATCACGGTGGCGGTCGACTGGCGCTTGCGCATTTGCTGGCGCCAGGCAGCGTAGGCGGGAATATCGATATAGGCGCCGCGGCCGGCGGGCTTGATCACGCCGGCGCGTTGCAACTCCTCCAGCTGACGAGCTTCGAGCGATCGACCCGGCGTGAAGGGCACGGCTTTGTCGACGGCAACCGCGTTGGCGGCCATGAAATGCGAGATGATCTGCTCGCGCGCCCGGGTGGCGGCAGCAGCAGCGGCGATGACGGCGGCTCCCATGGTCGGCTCCTTTTCCTCAACGGCGACGCGTCTGGTGGCGGATATTGCCGGGGCGGCCGCGTCGCTTGATCACCCGGGGCGGCTTTTTCCCCCGCGTCGCGCCGCCGGCGCCATAGCTGCCCTCGGGCAATTCGAACCGCAACGCGCCCGACACCGGATTGGCCTCGACGAGGCGTAGCGGCAACCGCTGGCCGATCGCATAGGTCTCGCCACTCTGGTCGCCGATCAGCGCGCGGCGGGCCTCGTCATAACGGAAATATTCGGTGCCAAGGTCGCGCGCCGGCACCAGTCCGTCGCCGCCAATGCCTTCCACGGTCGCGAAGAAGCCGAAATTCTGGACGCCGGTAATCCGCGTCTCGACCACCTCGCCGACCCGCTCGGACAAATACGCCGCGACATAGCGGTCGATCGTCTCGCGCTCGGCTTCCATCGCGCGGCGTTCGAGGCCCGAGATGCTCTCGCCGATCCGCGCCATGCCGGCCGCCTCGTCCTCGGTCAGCCCGCCGGCGCCCAGGCCAAAAGCGGCGACCAGCGAGCGATGGACGATCAAATCGGCATAGCGGCGAATAGGCGAAGTGAAATGCGCGTAGCTGCCCAGCGACAGGCCAAAATGGCCGTGGTTCTCCGGCCCATAATAAGCTTGCGTCTGGCTGCGCAGCACCTGCTCCATGATCTGCGGCACGATATCGGCGCCGTCATCCGCCGCCTCGGCCAGCGCCCGTGCCCGCTCGATCACCCGGTTGAACGTTGCCGGGCGGATGACTTGCCCCAGCGCGAACTCGATGCCGAAGGTGGCGAGATACTCCTTCAGCGCCACGAGCTTCTCGCGCGACGGCGGCTCGTGGTCGCGATACATGACCGGCGCCTTCTTGCCCTCGAGCGCGAGCGCGGCGGCGACATTGGCGGCGATCATGTAATCCTCGATCAGGCGATGCGCATCGAGCCGAGCACGCGGTGCGACCGACATGATGCGGCCTTTCTCGTCGAGCACCACGCGGCGCTCAGGCAAGTCGAGGTCGAGCGGCGCGCGCTTGGTCCGCGCCGCATCGAGCAGCCGCCAGCACGCCCAGAGGTTGCGGAGCGCTGGTAAAATCCGATCGTCGTCCCCGCGCAAGCTGGAATCGTCGTCGGCATCGATCGCCGCCTGCGCGTCTTCGTAAGCGATGTTCGCCGCGATGCGCACCAGCGCGCGGGCAAAGCGGAAGCCGGTGATCGCGCCCGCCTTGTCGATCGTCAGATGGCAGGCGAGCGCCGCGCGATCCGCGCCTTCTTTCAGCGAGCAGACATCAGCCGACAGGATTTCGGGCAGCATCGGCACGACGCGATCGGGGAAATAGACGCTGTTGCCGCGCCGCCGCGCTTCGCGGTCGAGCTCCGAGCCGGGGCGGACGTAGAAACTCACATCGGCAATGGCGACGATCGCGCGATAGCCGCCGACATTAGCGGGGTCATCATCGGGCGCTGCCCAGACCGCATCGTCATGGTCGCGCGCGTCCGCCGGGTCGATCGCGACGATGGGCAAATGGCGCAAATCCTCGCGCTTCTGGCCGGTGAGCGATTGCTTCGCGACGCGCTCGGCCTCGGCCAGCGCCTCCTCGCTGAACGCGACCGGGATGCCATGCTTGTGCACCGCGATCAGCGAGAAAGCGCGCGGCGCGAAGGGGTCGCCCAACACTTGCGTTACCCGGGCGGCGATGCGCGGCGGGCGCCCGGTCTTCTCGGCGAGCACGAGATCGCCAGGCTCGGCGCCCCCAGCGTCCGCCACCGGAAAATCGCGCCGCTCCTTCTTCTCGACGCCCTGCAGCACCAGCCGATCGCCCTCGCGGCGCAGCACGCCGAGCATCAGCGCCTCGCCACGCGCGAGCGACTTCATCGGGTGCGCGATCCAGCCCGCGCCGGCTTCCTCGGTACGCGCCAGGATGCGGTCGCCGAGCGCCAGTGCGCCGCGCTTGCGTTCCTTCACCCGGATCAGCGGCGGCGGCGTTTCGGCATGCCAGCTTTCGGGCACGGCGCGGACCGTGCCGTCATCCGCCACGTCGGTCACGCGCAGCACGGTCACCTTGGGCACGCCGCCCATCTTGTGAAAGGCGCGACCGGGGGCGGAGTCGATCAGCCCCTCGTCGGCCATGTCCCTAAGCAGCGCCTTGAGCGCGATCTTCTCCTGCGCCGACAAGCCGAAGGCGCGAGCGATTTCGCGCTTGCCCGCCGGCGTGGGCGTGGCAGTGATGAAATCGAGGATCTGCTGACGGCTCGGCAGGCCCGCCGGGCGCTTGGGTTTGGGCATGACGGCGACGATAAGCGCAATCGCGCCACCCGTCACGCGATGATAGTGGATCGGCCCGGCAACAGCCGCTAACCGACAGCGGTGACATATGATCTGCTCATCATCGGCGGCGGCATCAACGGCGCGGCGATTGCGCGCGAGGCGGCGCTCAACGGCTTGTCGATGCTGCTGGTCGATAAGGGCGATCTCGCCGGTGCCACCTCATCAGCCTCGACCGGGCTGATCCATGGCGGCTTACGTTACCTCGAATATTATGAGTTCAAGCTGGTGGCCGAGGCGCTACGCGAGCGCGAACGACTGGTCCATGCCGCGCCGCATTTGATCCGGCCGATGCTGTTCGTGCTGCCGTACGAGCACACCCAGCGGCCGTGGTGGATGCTGCGGCTGGGGCTGTATCTCTATGACTTCCTTGGCGGCCGCATGTCGCTGCCAAGATCGCGCGGGCTGCGCGCCGGGGATGCCGCGTTCACCGCGCCGCTGAAGGGTGGCGGGCGCGGCTTTGTTTATTCCGACGCGCAGGTCGACGATGCGCGGCTGACCCTGCTCAACGCAATCGATGCGGCGGCGAATGGCGCGGTTATCCAGACCCGGACCGAGCTCCTCTCGGCGCGACGGACCGACGACGGCTGGACCGCGACGCTCGGCACCGGCGAGCAAGTCAGCGCGCGTGCGCTCGTCAATGCCGCCGGGCCGTGGGTTCACGAGATGCTGGCGAAGCTCGGCGTCAACGCCGCGGCCAATGTGCGGCTGATCAAGGGCAGCCATATCGTGGTGCCCAAGCTCTATGACGGCGACCACGCCTATATCCTGCAGCAGCCCGATGGCCGCATCGTTTTCGCCATCCCATGGCAGCGTGATTTCACCGAGATCGGCACCACCGACATCCCCGTCGACGCGCCTGAAGACGCGGTGATCGATGCCGACGAAATCGCCTATTTATGCGAGGCAGTGAACCGGCATTTCAACCGCCAGATCGCGCCCAGCGATGTGGTTTCGACCTGGTCGGGGGTCCGCCCGCTCTACGATGACGGTGCTAGCGAAGCCAAAGCGGTGACGCGCGATTATGTGCTGGAGCTCGACACCAACGGCCCGGCACTGCTCTCCGTCTTCGGCGGCAAGATCACCACCGCGCGCCACCTCGCCGAAGAGGCGCTCGCGCGTCTTGCCAAGCCGCTTGGCATCACGCCGCGCCGGGTGACCCGCGACCGACCCTTTCCCGGCGGCGCCATCGGCGATTTCGCGACTTTTCCGGCGGACGCGCAGCGTCGCTGGCCGTTCCTCAGCGCCGACCAATCGCTGCGGATGGCGCGCGCTTATGGATCGATGCTGGACGAGATGCTCGGCAGCGTTACCAGCGCGGATGCGATGGGCCGGGCATTCGGCGGCGGCCTCACCGAAATCGAGGCGCGCTGGATGCACGACCGCGAATGGGCGCGCATGCCCGATGATGCGCTGTGGCGGCGCAGCAAGACCGGGCTCCACATGACCGATGCCGAGCGAACCGCCTTCGCCGATTGGTGGCGCGCGAGCTTCCCCGCTTGAGCTCGCGAAGGATTGCGCGCCGACCTGCGTTGACCGACAACAAAAGCGTCGCCCCGTCGGGCGGCGGATGAGGGTAACCAAGGTGCTGGCGGATCGCAGCACGAAGGCGGATCGGCATGACGACGCCGCGCTGATGGCGCGTGTGGCGGCGCGTGACCCTGCCGCTTTTCGAGCGATCGCTGGCGACCATGCCGCGCCGATGCGGCGCATCGCCTATCGCATGCTCGGCGACGCGACCGAAGCGGAGGACGTGGCGCAGGAAGCGTTTCTGCGGCTGTGGCAACACGCCGCGCGGTGGCGCGACACGGGATCGGGCATCGGCGCCTGGTTGTGTCGCGTGACGACCAATTTGTGCCTGGACCGGCTACGTCGACGCCGGACGGTGAGTGACGAAGGCGTACCCGAACGCGCTGATGAGGCGCCCAATGCCGATGCGCTGATCGAGGAGGATCAGGCCCGCGCGGCAGTGGTGCGCTGCATCGACGCCTTAAGCGATCGGCAGCGCGCGGCAATCGTGCTGACCTATTATGAGGAATTGAGCAACATGGCTGCCGCGCACGCGCTGGACATGAACATCAAGGCGTTCGAATCGCTGCTGTTCCGTGCCCGGGCGACGTTGCGCGAGCGGTTGGTTGCGGCGGGTGCGGTCGGCGATCCGGAGGGGACGCCATGACGCTGGCCGACGCCTTCCCCATCGATGCGGCGATGGCAGCCGCGCTCGATCGCTTCGACGTGCCGGAAGCCTCTGCGGGCTTTGCCGAGCGCATCGCCGCGATGCCGCGTGTGGGCGTAGCATTCTTGCCGCCAATGCCGCGCCGCCGGTTGTTCGGCGACGGACGGCGCGGCGCGTGGATGCGGCGCGCGACCCTGGGCGTTGTGGCGCTGGGCATTGCTAGCGCCACGGCCGCAACGACGGGCTATTTCCCGGCAATCCATATCGCGCTTCCGGCGCAGCTGATGGCGATGTTTGCGCCAGCAAAGGCTAAGGCGCATGCGCCGCATCATCTTCGCACCGCCACGCCCGGATCGGTCGAGCTCGTCACGGCTCAGCCGCCAGCGCCGATGGGCGTAACGCCCTCGCGGCTGATCCCACCGCCGCCGCCGCCGCAGACGGGTTTTGTCAAACACTTCGTTCAGCGCGAGCACCAGGTCGATGTGCTGCAGCAGCGGATGGCGGAGCGCGGCCAATATGTGCCGCGCCAGGCAATCGACGAACAGCTCGACATGCGCGAGATCGCGTTTGGCGCGGCGGTGCGCGGCGACACCCAGACGAAGCTGCCGCCGGCCATCGCCATCATGCGCGATCGCGCGATCGCTTATCTCGACGCCCGGCCCGAGCTGCGCGATCAGCTCCGCGCGCGCGCCGCCGGCGACGATGCGCTCGACGAGCAGCGCCGCCTCGCCCGGCTTCAGGCAACGCAAGCCGCGCCGGCGCCGCCACCGATCAGCGGCGACGTGGCCGGCGGCGATAGCAGTGCCGCGACCGTTGCTGCGGTGCCGCCGCAGCCGAGCTGGGCCGAGCGCCGGCTGCGTGCCCTGCGCCAGCAGCAACGGCTTCGCCAATTATGGGCAGCGCAGCACGACCCCGGCCCGGGCATTGTTCCCACGCTGCAAACCCCGAGCGAAGGGAATAGCGCGCTGCCGCGTTGAGCCTGATGCAATTGGTTCGAGCGTCGTTGACTTCCCCCCGGTCCCGCAAGGCGACGCTCGGTCAATGGGGGAGCGCGGATCCAGTCCCTGGCGCCGCGCTCCCTTCTTCCCTTGGCAAATGGGCGCCGCTGCCAATCCGCAATAGCCGCTTGCATCGCGCCGCCGAGCAGGCATGAAGGCGCGGATGGTTCGCTTATCCTTCCGCCGCATCGCCGCCCTTCTGCTCGCGCTTTGCGTGCCGGCGCTGGCGAGCGGCGCCGACCCGGCGACGGAGCCGGCCGTAACGCCCGCTGCCGTCGCCACCATCGTTGCGCGGCTGCCGCACGCGACTAATGCGTTCACCGAAGGCCTGCTGATCGATCGCGGCAAGCTCTACGAAAGCACGGGCTATGAGCGGCAATCGTTCATCACGCGCTACGACCTCAAGACCGGCAAGGAAGAGCGGCGCGTGCAGCTGGCGCCCGACGTGTTCGGCGAAGGCATCGTCGTGTGGCGCGACGAGATTCTCAACGTCATCTGGCATGGCGGCCGCGGCCAGCGGCGATCGTTGCGCGATTTCAAGCTGACCGGCAGCTTCCGCTACGATGGCGAAGGCTGGGCGATGACGCAGGATGGCCACAACATCATCCTGTCGGACGGCACACCGGTGCTGCGCTTCCTCGACCCCAAGACGATGAAAGTCGTGCGGCGGCTGCCCGTCACCCTGCGCGGCCAGCCGGTGCAGCGGATCAACGAGCTTGAATATGTGAACGGCTCGATCCTCGCCAATATCTGGCTGACGCCGGTGGCTGTCCGCATCGACCCCAAGACCGGCGTTGTCACCCAGCTCATCGACTTGTCGCAACTCGTCGCCGATGCGTATCCCCGCGACGCCGATTCGGTCCCCAACGGCATCGCTTATGATGCCGAGCACGACCGCCTTTACATGACCGGCAAGAACTGGCCCTGGCTCTATGAGGTCAAGCTGGAGCCGGCCTCGGCCACCGCGCCCTAGCGGTCAGCGATACTCAGGACTGTCGAACCAGGGCGCGAAATCATCCCAGGCGGCGTCGACGCTGTCGGTGAACTGCGCGGGCCGCTTTTCCAAGAACGACGTCACGCCTTCGCGCGCATCGCCGCTCGCGCCGCGCAGCCAGATCGCGCGGCTGTCGATGCGGTGCGCGTCCATCGGATGGCCGGCACCCAGCATCGTCCACAGTATCCGCCGAGTGAGCGATACCGAGGCCGGTGCGCTTTCGGCTGTCAGTTCAAGCGCGAAGGCTCGGGCCGACGGCAGCAGCTCGTCCGGCGCGTGGATGCTGCGCACCAGCCCCGCCGCCAGCGCCTCGTCCGCGCCGAACACCCGGCCCGAATAGCACCATTCGAGCGCCTTGCCGATGCCGACCAGCCGCGGCAGGAACCAGCTCGATGCCGCTTCGGGCACGATGCCGCGCCGCGCGAACACGAAGCCGAACCGCGCCGCGCTTGACGCCAGACGAAAGTCCATCGGCAGCGTCATCGTCGCGCCAATGCCGACCGCAGCGCCGTTGATTGCACCGATGATCGGCTTCCTCGCCTCGAACAGCCTGAGCGTCAGCCGGCCGCCGCCGTCGCGCACCGCCGGGTGCGACAGGTCGACGCTGCCGTCAGCGCGTACCGGCGACTCGCCCTCGCCCCAGCGGCTCCCGGTCTTGGCATAATCGAACGCCGCACCGCCCGCGCCTAGATCCGCCCCCGCGCAGAACGCCTTGCCTTCGCCGGTGATGATCACCGCGCGCACCGTGTCATCTGCATCCGCCAAGTCGATCGCCGCGATCATCTCGGCCATCATCACCGGCGTGAACGCGTTCATCCGGTCGGGTCGGTTGAGCGTCAGCGTCGCGATGCCATCCTCGGCGACGGCATAAGTGATGGTCGTGAACGGCTCGGCCAAGGCGTTTCTCCCGCAAGCGATGTAACGGCTTCTTAGCAGGCGCTTGGCTATGCCGCACCCATGCCGCGCACTGCCCCTTCGCCGACGGTCAGCGTCATCACGCCGGTGTTCAACGGCGCACACCTGATCGCCGAGACGCTGGCGAGCCTGCACGCCCAGCATTTCGACGATTTCGAAGCGATCATCGTCGATGATTGCTCGACCGACGGCACCCCCGAAATCGTCGAGGCGATGGTCGAGGCAAGCGGCGATACGCGGTTCCGCCTGATCCGTGCCACCGAGAATGGCGGACCGGTGCGCGCGCGGAACCAGGCAGTGGCGGCGGCGCGCGGGCGCTATATCGCCGCGCTCGATGCCGATGATCTTTGCTTGCCCGAACGGCTCGCGCGCCAGGTCGCTTACCTCGATACGCATCCTGATATCGTGCTGGTCGGCAGCGCGGCGGAAGTGCTCGACCAGGGCAGCGTGCGCGCCTCGCGCTTGCCGAGCGTGACCACGCCCGCGCTGATCGAATGGCTGCTCCAGATCGGCAATCCGCTCGTCTGGTCGTCGGTGATGCTGCGCGCCGATGCCGCCCGCACCCTCCACCCCTTCACCCGGCCCGAACGCGTCTACGCCGAGGATTTCGACCTTTATCACCGGCTGATGCCGCTCGGCCGCATCGCGCGGATCGACGAGCCGCTGCTGCTCTATCGCCAGCATGGCGGCGGCATTTCCAAGCGCTTTGCCGAACGGATGCACGATGCCGCGCGCGGCGTGCTTGCTGACGCGCATCGCGACTTGTTCGGTGGCGAGGCCGAGGCGCGCTGCGCGCTGATCGTCTGCCACCTGATGAACCGCCGCCCGGTGCCCGATCGCGCCACGCTGAGCGCGCTCGGCGCCACCATCGTGGCGCTGCAGCAGCGCTTCTTTGCGGACCGCGTGCCGGATCGCGAGGACCGCAAGCTGATCCGCTGGCACACCGCGCGGCTGTGGGGCGACATCGGCCGCGCGAGCATCCGCGCTGGCGCGATCGGCATTGCCGATGCGGTTGCCGTCCGCCCCGATCATTTGGGGATGGGCTATAACGGCCTCAACGATCTGGCGCTGGCTCAGGCGATCGGCGGCGTTCGCGCGAGCATCCGCCGCTAAGGCCCGCCGGCTCGGTTTCAATCGCCGCCCCCACCCCCTATCTTCGCTGCTCATCCATCGGCGAGGAAGGAGCGATATGGCGCGCGTGGTCCGCATTACCGAAAATGGCGAACCCGAAGTGATGCACTGGGTCGATATCGACTTGCCGGCGCCGGGGCCCGGGCAAGTCCGCTACCGGACCACCGCCGTCGGACTGAACTTCATCGACGTCTATCATCGCCGCGGTATTTATCCCGGGCCCTTGCCAGGCGCGCTCGGCATGGAAGCGACCGGCGTGGTCGAGGCGGTGGGCGATGGCGTGGATCACCTGAAAATCGGCGACCGCGTCGCAACCTTCGGCCCCGAGCGCGGCGCCTATGCGACCGAGCGCAATCTTGCCGCGTCCGCGCTGTTCAAGCTGCCCGACGATATCAGCGATGAGGTCGCCGCCGCCGCGCTGCTGAAAGGCTGCACGGTGGAGTTCCTCGCCGAGCGCGTGTGGCACGTCGACGCCGGCGACTGGGTGCTGGTCCATGCGGCAGCGGGCGGCGTCGGGCTGATCCTGGTGCAATGGCTGGCGGCCAAGGGCGCCCGCGTCATCGGCACCGTCGGCAGCGAAGACAAAGCGAAGCTGGCGCGCGAGGCCGGCGCGGCAGAGGTGATCTTGTCCGATCGCGAAGATATCGCGCGCCGCGTGCGCGAGATAACCGGCGGCGATGGCGTGCGCGTCAGCTATGACGGCGTCGGCAAAGCAACCTGGGAAGCCTCGCTCGACGCGACCGGCGTGCGCGGCATCATCGTCAGCTACGGCAATGCCTCGGGCCCGGTCGAGAATGTGTCGCTGGGTGTGCTGGCGGCAAAGGGCTCGCTCTACAACACGCGGCCGACGCTGTTTAATTATTACGCCACACCGGCGGATCGCGAGACCGGCGCCGCCGCACTGTGGGAGATGATCCGCGCGGGCAAGGTCAGCATATCGATTGGCCAGCGCTATCGCCTCGATGATGTGGTGAGCGCGCATCGCGACCTGGAGGCGCGCAGGACAACAGGCTCGACGATCTTGCTGCCCAACGCTTAGGGTCGCACCCTTCCGACTCGCCCAGCACAAGGATCCTCCCCCATGTCCGCCACGGTCACGCTGAAATCGGAATATCCGCTTTACCTCGCCAATGAAGCGAAGCAGCCCAATGCCGATCTGGCGGTGACCGACAAGTTCACCGGCGAGGTCGCCTTTCGCGTCGCGCAGGCCGATGCGGCAACGATCGATGCCGGCATTGCGGCGGCGGTGGAAGCGGCCGAGCCGATGGCCCGGCTACCAGCTTTTCAGCGCCAGGCCGTGCTGCAGCATTGCGTCGATCGCTTCCGCGAGCGCTTCGACGAGCTGGCTTTTGCGCTGTGCGTCGAGGCGGGGAAACCGATCAAGGATTCGGAAGGCGAAGTCACCCGACTGATCGACACCTTCCGCATCGCCGCCGAGGAGTCGGTGCGGATGACGGGCGAAGTCCAGCCGCTCGACATTTCCCCCCGCGCCAAGGGCTATCAGGGTATCTGGAAGCGCGTGCCGATCGGCCCGTGCAGCCTGATCTCGCCGTTCAACTTCCCGCTCAACCTCGCCGCACACAAGATCGCGCCGGCGATCGCGGTCGGCTGCCCGTTCGTGATGAAGCCGGCCAGCCGCACGCCGCTCGGCGCGGTCATCATGGGCGAAGTGCTCGCCGAGACCGATCTGCCCAAGGGCGCTTTCTCCATCCTGCCAGCGCACCGCGAGGGCGCCGATCTGTTCACCACCGATGATCGGTTCAAGCTCCTGTCGTTCACCGGCTCGCCGGCGGTTGGCTGGGACCTGAAGGCACGCGCGGGCAAGAAGAAGGTCATCCTCGAGCTGGGCGGCAATGCGGCGGTAATCGTCGACAAGGATGCCGATCTCGACGATGCGCTGGAGCGGGTGATCTTCGGCGCTTTCTACCAATCGGGCCAGTCGTGCATCGGCGTCCAGCGGATCATCATCCACGCCGATATTTATGACCAGTTCCGCGACATGCTCGTCGAGCGGACCAAGACGCTGAAGGCAGGCGACCCCAAGGACCGCGAAACCTTTATCGGCCCGATGATCGACAAGAAGGAATCGAGCCGCCTCGACGACTGGATCCGTGAGGCGATGGTCGCGGGCGGACGGCTGCTGTGTGGCGGCAAGCGCGACGGCGCGATGCTGGAAGCGACCTTGCTCGATAACGTCCCGCGCTCGACCAAGCTCTATCGCGAGGAAGCGTTCGGCCCGGTCGCTATCCTCTCCAGCTTCGAGCGGTTCGAGGATGCACTGACCGAAGTCAATGATAGCAAATTCGGCCTGCAGGCGGGCATCTTCACCCGCGACTTGTTCCAGATGTTCGACGCGTGGGACCGGCTGGAAGTCGGCGGCATCGTCATCAACGACGTGCCCAGCTACCGCGTCGACAACATGCCTTATGGCGGCGTGAAGGACTCAGGCCTCGGCCGCGAAGGCGTCCGCTTCGCGATGGAGGACATGACCGAAATCAGGAACTTGGTGATAAGGCGGACCTAGGCGCTACAATTAACGAACCGTCACCCCAGCTTTCGCTGGGGTGACGTCAAGTCAGAGCGCTGCGCTCAGCTGCTTGATTTCATGGTTGAGCACGCGGTCATTGTCCGAATAATCCATCGGGCAATCGATCAGGTGGACGCCGGGCGTATCGAGCGTGTGGCGGAGCAGGTCGGCCAGATGCGCCGCGCTTTCCACGCGATGGCCCTGCGCGCCATAGGCTTCCGCGTACTTCACGAAATCGGGATTGCCATAGGTCAGCCCGAAATCGGCAAAACCCATATTCGCCTGTTTCCAGCGAATCATGCCATAGCTGCCGTCGTTCAGGATCAGCACGGTGATGTTGAGCCCCAGCCGGACGGCGGTTTCCATCTCCTGGCTGTTCATCATGAAGCCGCCGTCGCCGCAGATCGCCATCACCTTGCGGCCGGGATAGACCATGGCCGACGCCATCGCGCTCGGCAGCCCCGCGCCCATCGTCGCCAGCGCATTGTCGAGCAGTACGGTGTTCTGCTGGCGCGCGGCGTAATTGCGCGCGAACCAGATTTTGTAGACGCCATTGTCGAGCGCGATGATGCCGTCGCCTGGCATCGCCGCGCGCACCGCCTTGACGAGATATGGCGGTACGATCGGGAAGCGTTCGTCGCCATCGAGCGCGGCAGTGTGGCGCAGCTCGGCAACGCGGGCATGATACATCGCATCGAACCGCCATGACGGGTTGGAAACGATGTCTTCCTTCATTTGCCAGATCGCGTTGGCGATATCGCCGATCACTTCGATCTGCGGGAAATAGACCGGATCGACCTCGGCCGAGCGCGTCGAGACGTGGATCACGTCCGCGCCGCCCTGCTTCATGAAGAAAGGCGGCTTTTCGATCACGTCATGCCCGACATTGACGATGACGTCGGCCGCTTCGATTGCGCGGTGGACGAAATCGCCCGCAGACAGCGCCGCGCAGCCCATGAACTTGGGGTGCTGCTCGTCGATCACGCCCTTGCCAAGCTGGGTGGTAACGAAGGGGATGGCGGTCTTCTCGACGAATTGCAGCAGCATCCGCCCGCACATCTTGCGATTGGCGCCCGCGCCAATGACCAGGATGGGCGCGCGCGCCGTCTCCAATCGCTTCACTGCCGCGCGCACCGCCTTTTCCTCGGCGGAAGGGCGGCGCGCGAGGCTCGGGGTAAAGGGCACACTGTCGGTCTGCTCGTCGGCGACATCTTCGGGAAATTCGATATGGGTGCCGCCGGGCTTTTCCTCCTCGGCCAGCCGGAACGCTTCGCGCACCCGGCTCGGGATATTGTCAGCGCTGGCCAGCTGGTGGGTGAATTTGGTGATCGGCCGCATCATGTCGACCACGTCGAGAATCTGGAAACGCCCCTGCTTCGATTTCTTGATCGGCTTCTGCCCGGTGATCATCAGGATCGGCATGCCGCCCAGCGTCGCATAGGCCGCTGCCGTCACCAGATTGGTCGCGCCCGGGCCCAACGTCGACAAGCACACCCCCGTTTTGCCGGTATGCCGCCCATAAGTCGCCGCCATGAAGCCGGCGCCTTGCTCGTGCCGGGTCAAGATCAGCCTGATCTTGGTCGATCGCGACAAGCTGTCGAGGAAATCGAGATTTTCCTCGCCCGGCACGCCGAAAACATATTCGACGCCCTCTTCCTCCAGACAGCGAACGAACAGGTCGGATGCTTTCACCTGGTGCCTCCCCCGAATCCCAAATGTCCCACAGCATAACGCGCGTGTTCGCTGTCGTCTTGCCGCATGCGACCTGCCGGCTCACAATGCCCGAAAAATAAGGTCGCGGCGACTCGGCAATTCGCGCCCCATGGGGCCAGGGAGGGAGTGCTGCAGATGGCAATCGGAGATCATGTCGACCTCAACCGGTTCATGGAGGGGGTCAAGAAGCGCAACCCGGGTCAGACCGAGTTCGTCCAGGCGGTGCAGGAAGTCGCCGAGGACATTTTCGACTTCATCGCCGACAAGGAGGAGTACCACCACTATCAAATCCTCCGCCGCATCGCCGAGCCCGACCGCATCGTCTCGTTCCGAGTCTGCTGGGAAGACGACAACAAGAATATCCGCGTCCAGCGCGGCTGGCGGGTGCAGAACAATAATTCGATCGGCCCGTACAAAGGCGGCATCCGCTTCCACCCGAGCGTCACCGAGAGCGTGCTCAAGTTTTTGGCGTTCGAGCAGACGTTCAAGAACGCGCTGACCGGGTTGCCGATGGGTGGCGGCAAAGGCGGCGCGAATTTCAATCCCAAGGGCAAAAGCGACCATGAAGTGATGCGCTTCTGCCAGAGCTTCATGACCGAACTGTACCGCCATGTCGGCGCCGATGTCGACGTGCCGGCGGGCGATATCGGCGTCGGCGGGCGCGAGATCGGCTATATGTTCGGCCAGTATAAGCGCATCACCAACCAGTTCACCGGCGTGCTCACCGGCAAGGGCCTGGAATATGGCGGCTCGCTGATCCGCACCGAGGCGACCGGCTATGGCGCGGTGTATTTTTTGCAGTCTATGCTGCGCAGCAAAGGGCATGAGCTGGAGGGCAAAAGCGCCGTCATTTCGGGCTCGGGCAATGTCGCGACGCATGCCGCCGGGAAGGTCGTGCAGCTCGGCGGCAAAGTGCTGACGCTGAGCGACAGCGAGGGGTTCATCCACGATCCCGCCGGCATCAGCCAGGAGAAGATCGACTGGGTGAAAGCGCACAAGACGCGCCGGCGCGGCCGCATTTCGGACTATGCCAAGGAATTTGCCGGTGCGACGTTCCACGCCGGGCTGACGCCATGGGGCGTGCCCTGCGACGTGGCGCTGCCCTGCGCAACGCAGAACGAACTGCTCGGACTCGACGCGCGCGCCCTTGTCAAGAACGGCTGCATGGCGGTCGCGGAGGGCGCCAACATGCCGACCAATTTGGAGGGCGTGCATATCTTCAAGGAAGCGCGCATTCTCTACGCGCCGGGCAAGGCGGCGAATGCCGGCGGCGTTGCGGTGTCGGGCCTCGAGATGAGCCAGAACAGCGAACGCCGCGCCTGGAAGGAAGAAGAACTGCAGCAATTGCTGCGCGACATCATGACCGGCATCCACGACCGCTGCCTAGCCTATGGTCGCATCGACGACGACTATGTCGACTATGTGAAGGGCGCCAATATCGCCGGATTCAAGAAAGTTGCCGACGCGATGCTGGCCTTCGGGGTGGTTTGAGGACCTAGCCCCCCGGTACCTGGAGCAGCTTGCCTTCGGCATGGAGCCGCGCTGCCGCGCCGGGGTTCGCCGCAGTCGCGTCCCGCAGTGCCTTCGCCGCCTTGTCGCCGTCGCCCAATGTCATGCGGCTGCGCATCAGCATGACCCAGCCATCGACATTGTGAGGGTCGGCGGCGAGTTTTCCTTCCAGCCGGGTAATCATCCCCTGCACCATCGCATTCTGCTCCGCAGGCGCCATGCCAGCGGCGGCGTGGAGATCGGCGGCACTGGGGCCGGGAATAGCATCGCCACCGTTGAGCGGCACGGGTGCAGCCAAGCCGGCAGGGCGAATCGCCGACAATTGCTGCGCAACATCGATATGGTTGATCTTGCCGACCTGCTCGATCGTGCGGCGCAGATCGGCTTCCCACGGCGCGCCCGGCGGCGTGTCCTTGAGCAACGCCAGCCAATCGTCGATCGCGCCGCGATGCTCGCCTTTCAGATCGCGCGCCACCGCTAGAAAATAGCGTGCACGCGGGTCTTTTGGATCAATGGCAACCGCGCGGCGGAAGGCGTTGAGCGCCGGTGCGGGCATCGGATCGTGCGCACTCGCATTGACTTGCGCCTCGCCATAGGCGGACCACGCCTCCGCTCTGCCGGGGGCGAGCTTTACCGCGCGGCCGAAGCTCGCCGCCGCCGCTGCATAATCTTGCGCATCCGATTGCCGTTGGCCGAGCGCCATCCAGGCTGCCGCATCGTTGGGATTGCGACGGGCGGCATCGACGACCGGATCGGCCGGCACCACTGAAGCGCCCATCGGCGCCGCGTCCCGCTGCCGATGCTGCGTCGCATAGACGATCGCGCCCAGCGCCAGCACAGCGGACCCGGCAAAAGCCGCCCGGCTAACCCAGGACAAGCCGCTCGATTGTGCCATAATCCCCTTCCCGCAAGCAGATTCAGGCTGGCAGTACGCAGTCGAGATGATAGTCTCAACCCCGGGTCGAGCGAGCAATCATGGCGAGCGACGCGCATGACAAGCGCGCGCCAGCTATAGCGCAAGGGGTTGGGGGCATGCGCGGGTGAGCGACCGCGTCAAGATCGCGATCGTCGGATCGGGTCCGGCGGGGCTGAGCGCAGCAGCGCGCGCGGCGGCGCTGAAGATCAGCCACGTCCTGATCGAAAAGACCGATCACCTCTCCGACACCATCTATAAATACCAGAAGGGCAAGCATGTGATGGCGACGCCGAGCCAGCTCGTGCTTCGCTCAGACATGAGCTTCGATGCCGGCAAACGCGAAAAGGTGCTCGGTACCTGGGACGAGCAGGCCGCGCGCGGCGGCGTCAAAGTGCGCTATAATAGCGAGATCAAGGCGATCAGCGGCCAGAAGGGCGCGTTCACGCTGACCACGACGCGTGGCGACACGATCGAGGCCGAGGCCGTTATCCTTGCGATCGGCACCCAGGGCAATCCCAACCGAATGCGTGCCGAAGGCGCCGACTTGCCGCACATCCAATATCAGCTCGATGACCCTTCCGATTATGTTGATGAGCATATCACCGTCGTCGGCTCGGGTGATGCGGGAATCGAGAATGCGCTGGGCCTCGCCGCCGATCCGGCACAGGGCAACACGGTTACCATCCTCAATCGCGGCGCCGACTTCGCGCGCGCCAAATCGGCCAACGTCAAGCTGCTTGAAGAAGCGGGCGCGGCGGGGCGGATTTCGGTGCGCACCGAGACGACGCCCAAAAAGATCGAGCCGGGCTGGCTGACGCTCGACACCCGCGATGGCGAGACGCGCATTCGCTGTGATCGGATCATCGCGCGGATGGGGTCGGCGCCGCCACGTCAATTTGTCGAGGCGTGCGGCATCGAGTTCACCTCGGACGATCGCGAGGCCTATCCCAAACTGTCGCCGGTGTTCGAGTCGACCGTGCCGGGCATTTTCGTGATTGGCGCGCTAGCGGGCTACCCGCTCATCAAACATTGCATGAACCAGGGCTATGACGTTGTCGAATATCTGAACGGCAATACCAGCCTGAAGCCGGCCGATGAGCCCATTCTCGAGGCCAAGTTCAAAGGCTTGCCCGAGCGTCGCAGCGTTGACGCCTGGCTCGAAATGCTGCGCAGCAATGTGACGATTCTCAACGACTTGTCGCCGCTGCAAATGCGCGAATTCATGCTCGACAACGAAGTGCGTGCCTATAAGCCCGGCGAACTCGTCTTCGAGCGCGCCGACCCCGGATCGTCGCTTTTCGCAATCGCCAAGGGGTCGGTATGGGTCGAGGTCGATCCCAATGATCCGAAGATCCGCGTGCCGATTAGCCAGGGTTCGATCGTTGGCGAGGTCGGGCTCATCTCGGGCCGGCGGCGCGGCGCAACGGTGCGCGCGGCCGAGAACGCGATTTTGGTCGAGGTGTCGCGCACCGCCGCGCTCAAGCTGATGGCCTCCGTCCCCGCCGCCAAGCGCGCGATCACGCGCATTTCGGTCGAGCGGCAATTACTGCAATTGTTCAAATCGGGCCTCGCCGCCAATGATCTCGACGAGGTGCTCGACACCGCCGAGATCAAGACGGTCTCCGCCGGCGAGCCGATCTTGGTCGAGGGCGATGAGGGGCAGGACATCTACGTCATCCGCCGCGGCTCGATGATCGTCGAGAAGAAGGTCGGCGGCAAGCCGGTGTTCCTCTCCTACCTCCCTGCCGGCTCCTATGTCGGCGAGATGGCGCTGATCGCGGGCGGACGCCGCACGGCGACGGTGAAGGCCGCGATCAAGTCCGAAGTCATTCGCCTCGATGGCGCCGCGTTCAAGCGACTGATGGAGCGCAAACCCGCGCTGCTTGCCCGTGCGCGGTCCGACATGGCGGCGCGGCAGGACATCAACGCCTTTATCGAAAGCCGCAAGGACAGCTTTTCCAGCGTTGTCGATCTCTACTCGGAAACCGCCAAGTTCCTCGTCGACAACGGCATTGGCGAAGCGACCGACGTGCTGCTGATCGACGAGCATCTCTGCATCGGCTGCGACAATTGCGAGCGCGCCTGCGCCGACAGTCATGAAGGCCTGTCGCGGCTCGATCGCGAAGCCGGCAAGACCTATGCGCACCTCCATGTACCGACGAGCTGCCGCCATTGCGAGCACCCCCATTGCATGGCCGACTGCCCACCGCTTGCTATCCATCGTGGCCCCGATGGCGAGGTGTTCATCGACGATACTTGCATCGGCTGCGGTAATTGCCAGCGCAATTGCCCCTATGGCGTGATCCGCATGGACAGCGTGCCGCCCAAAAAGCCGCCTTTGCTTGCCTGGATGTTCGCTGGGATGGGGCCAGGCCCGGGCGAGCCGAGCAAAAAGTGGCGCAAGCATAATGCCAAGCCCGGCGTCGAGGCGCCCAAGAAGGCGATCAAGTGCGATATGTGCGCCGGGATCAAGGGTGGCCCCGCCTGCGTCCGTGCCTGCCCGACGGGCGCCGCGATCCGCGTTTCGCCCGAACAGTTCCTGAGCGTCGCCCGACTCGAAAAGGCGGGTGAATGATGGCGAGCCGAGCGCGACCTCGCCGCCGTGCGACGCGCCGCGCCCAGCCCGCAGGTGGCGCGGCATTGCACGAAGGCTTTCTGCGCTACGCCAATTATCGCTGGCTGCGCATCGCCCTGACGCTCAGCATCATGGCGCTGCTGTTCTACGCCTTCGCCGATGTCGGCCCGGTCGCGAGCGGGGGCACGTGGCTTGGCTACACGCTCGGCACGATCGGTGCGGCGATGATCCTATGGCTGACGCTGCTCGGCTTGCGCAAACGCGCGATGACGCCAGGACGCTGGTCGTTAAAGGCGTGGACCAGCGCGCATGTCTATCTGGGGCTGAGCCTGATCGTCATCGCGACGCTGCACACCGGCTTCCGCTTCGGCTGGAACGTCCATACCCTCGCGTATATCCTGATGATGACGGTAATCCTGTCGGGCCTTTATGGCATTGCGGTCTATGCCTTCATCCCGCCGGCGCTGTCCGACAATCGCGAGCAGATGACCCAGAGCGAAATGCTCGAAAGCCTGCGTGCGGTCGACCGGCAATTGCACGATGCGGCGCAACCACTCGGCCACGCTTATGCGCGGCTGGTGCAGCAATCGCTAGAGGACGATCCGTTCGGCGGCGGGCTCTGGGCGCGGCTCACCGGCCATTATCCGCGATGCGCCACCACCGCCGCGCAAGCGCAAATCCGTCGCGTGACCGGCGACCGGCCCGACACCGGCGATGACCCGCTCGAACGCGTCGACGCACTACTCGAACGCAAGGAAGCGGTGCTGCTGACGCTGCGCCGGCACCTGCGGCTGCGCGCGCTGCTCGACATCTGGCTCCATATCCATGTGCCGGTAACGTTCGCGCTGATTGTCGCGCTTACCATCCACATCATCAGCGTCTTCTTCTTCTGGTGAGGCAAGGATGAGCTTTCGCCTGCGCCAGATCACCACCACCGCCGCCGGGCGCGAGATCGTTCGCGAGCGGGTGATCGATCGCGCGACGATTACCATCGGCCGTGCTGCTGAGAACGACATCCACTTACCCGACCTAGCCGTTGCGCCGCACCACGCCAAAATCGAGACAGCGGGCGGGCGACGGTTGCGCGCGGCGGCAACGGCGGGGCTCGAATTCGACGTCGACGGCCGCAAGACGCTGACCGCCGATATCGATTCCGCGCGCGGGGCCGAACTCGGCTTTGGCGGTCATCGCCTGACGCTGACCAGTGACGGCGGCGATACGATCATCACCATCGCACGCGTCGATGCGGTGTCCGATGCCGCGGAGGAGAAGGACGAGGAACGCGTCTTCTCGCTCGCCAACATGCTGCCGTCGCGGCGGACCAGCGCTTGGGTGCTCTCGATCCTGATCCTGCTCGCTTTCCTGGCGGTGCCACTCTGGTCGTTCGCGAGCTACCAGGCCGCGCAGAAGGTCGACACGCGCAACATCTACGCGCTGAAGGCCGAGCATAGCTGGACACCAGGCGCGCTCAGCGAAGCGCATCACGCGCTCGAGACCAAGTGCGAGGCGTGCCACCGCGAGGCGTTCGTCTCGGTGCGCGACGATAGCTGCAAGGCATGCCATGGCGACGTCCATGATCACGCGCCTGTCGACCGTATTCGCGGCGCACGGGCGGCGCACGGCTGGGGCGGGCAAGTGCTGGCGAGCTTTGCGAGCGCGTTCAATTACACCAAGCCCGGCGCGTGCATCGACTGCCACACCGAGCACAAGGGCGCCGGGCCGATGCCGCCGACGCGCCAGGCCTTTTGCACCGATTGTCACGCCGATCTGAAATCACGGCTGGCCGATACGCGGATCGGCAATGCCGGCGATTTCGGCACTGCACACCCGCAATTCAGGCCGGCGGTGATGGTGTCGGCAGGCACCGCGCCGCCGCTCGAACGCATTTCGCTCGACGCGCATCCCAAGCAGGATAGCGGCCTCAAATTCCCGCACGCGCTGCATTTGTCCGCTACCAATGGCGTTGCGCAGATGGCGCGGCGACTGGGCGGGCAATATGGCTTCGGCGCCGCGCTTGCCTGCAAGGATTGCCACACGCCGACCGCCGACGGCACGCGCTTCCAGCCGGTGAGCATGGAGCGCAATTGCCAGATGTGCCACAGTCTGGCGTTCGAGCGGATCGGCGGCACCGACCGCACGCTGCGCCATGGCGACGTCAATCAGGTGATCGCCGATCTGACTGCTTATTATCGCTCGACCAGCCCCGCCGCACCGATCGACCTGGGCGGCATGGCGCGGCGACGCCCGGGCGACTTTGCCGGCCAGAGCGTCGCGCGCGCCTATGCGGGTGCCGCGGCGTGGCGGCCGGCGAGCGGGGACGTGGCGGTGCGCGCGCTCTTCTCGCGCGGCGGCGCCTGTTATGACTGCCACACCATCACGCCGCCCGGCGTAAACGGCGCGGCGAGCTGGACCGTCACGCCGGTCCACCAACAGCTCCGCTACATGCTCAACGGCTGGTTCGACCATGCCGCGCACAAGACCGAGACCTGTGAAAGCTGCCACGCCGCACGCCAGTCAAACAGCGCCGCCGATGTGCTGCTGCCCGACCTGAAAAGCTGTCGCGCGTGCCATGGCGGCGAGCAATCGGCGGCCAAGGTGCCGTCGTCCTGCGCGATCTGTCACAGCTATCACCAGCAGCCCGGCGCGCCGTGGCGCAGCCGGCGCTCGATCATCTGGTCGCAGCCGGTGGCGTTGACGCGGCCCGACAAGCAAGGGGTTTTGGCACCCTGATCAACAGGAGGGGGACGGACATGCTGATTGCGCAGATCACCGACGTCCATCTGGGCTTCGAGCCCGACGATCCGGCGGAATTCAACGCCAAACGCCTCAACCGCGTGCTGCGGCTGCTGCGCGAAGGGCCCAACCGCCCCGACCTGCTGCTCGTTACCGGCGACCTGACCGACAAGGGCGATGCCGAAAGCTACCGCCGCATCGCCAATGCGCTCAGCGAGTGCCCGTTCCCGGTCTATGCGATCGTTGGGAACCACGACGATCGTGACAATTTCGCGCTCTATTTCCCCGATACGCCGCGCGTCGATGGCTTCATTCATTATGCGCTGCGAACTCAGGGCCCGCGGCTGATCATGCTCGACACGCTCGAGCCCGGGCGGCACGGTGGCGCTTTTTGCGAAAAGCGCGCGGCGTGGCTCAAGGCGCGATTGGCGGAGGATAAAAAGACGCCGACCATCATCGTGATGCACCATCCCCCGGTCGAGGTCGGCATCGACTGGATGAACACCCACCCCGCCGAACCATGGGTCGCGCGCTTTGCCGCCGCGATCGAGGGGCACAGCCAAGTCGTCGCCATCCTGTGCGGCCATGTCCACCGCCCGATCGTCGCGCCCTGGCGCGGGACGACGATCGCCGTGTGCCCGGCAACCGCGCCGCAGCTGGCGCTTGACCTGCGGGCGATGGACCCTGACGTGCTCGACAAGCGCGCGATGGTGATCGCCGATGCGCCCGGCTATGCGCTCCACCGCTGGACCGAACACGGGCTCGTCACCCATTTCGACACCGCCGCCGAGCATGTGATGCTCGCCAAGTTCGACCATAAGATGCAGGGGCTCGTTCGGCATTTGATGGAGGAACGGCCGCGATAGCAGCTTATCCGTCACCCCAGCCAATTTTCTGTCACCCCAGCGAAAGCTGGGGTCTCAAGCCGCAAGCGACCCCAGCTTTCGCTGGGGTGACGGCTAAAACGGCTACGGCAATTTCATCGGCGCGTGCCAGTCGCGCATGTCGGCGACGTCGCTCACCTTATAGGGTTCGCCGCGGCTGTTGAGGAACAGGCGCTCCATCTCCGGCCGGGTAAAGGGCCGCGAGCCGAGCCGGCCGAATACCGCAATCTGCCCGCCGGTCTCGTCGACCGCGCGATCGCGGTCGAGGCCTTTCGACATGGCGAGCGCCGGGCTCGGCGTCCGCGCCCAGGCAATCAGCTCGGGCTTGGGCGCGGGGGAGAAGCCGTAGAAATTGCGCTGGCTTTCGGGGCTGGTCAGCTGGATGACTTTCAGGCCATTGCGTCCGTCCGCGACATAAGCGAACAGCGAGGCATTGGTCGCGCCGACAATGACATCCTCGGCATCGTTGAGCTGGCCGTTGAAGGTGACTTTCTGGTCGATCACCGGCCGCGTCGGGTTGGTGACGTTGACGATGACGAGCCCGTCCTGCTTGGCGGCGACATAGGCATAGGTGCGCGCGACATACAGCCGCTCCGCATTGGCGAGCGGGATCGTCCCGCTCGGCACGGGCTTGGGATCGGTCAGCTTGGTCACGTCGAACAGCTTCACGCCATCGGCATCAGTGACCCACAGATAGCGGAACTGGATGGCACTCGCCCGCGCATCGACGAGCGGTCGCACTGCCGCCAGCCGGGGACGGAGCGGATCGGCAAGGTCGACCACCACCAGCCCCGCCTTGGCCGCGACATAGGCGACGCTCCCGGCGAGAACGATGTGCCGCGCGCCATCGAGCACATGGTCGGGGTTCCAGGTGACCGCGCGCTTCAGGAAGTTGTTTTTGAAATTGCCGTCGGCCAGCGGGTCGACATTGACGAGGATCAGCCCCTCGACCCGATCGGTCACCGCCGCATAATGATAGATGGGCAGGAACGGCTGTTCCTGGTTCATCGCCTGCATGTCGGGCGTGTTGCGCTGCGGCGCGATCGGCTGGTTGGTGGGGAGCGCCATGCAGGTCGCGTCGGTCGTCGCGACATGCGTGTTCTGGCCGAGCGGCGAGAAGGGCGCCGAAACGATCTTTTCCGAAAAGCCTTTATTGGCGACCGAAGCCGCGTCATAGACCCTGAAGCCGCCCGCCCCTTCGGCAACGAACATATATTCGCCGCGCAGCTGGAGACAGCCGACCCGGTCGCGCGTGCCCTGAACGACATTATGGAACTGCTCGCGCGGGTTGCGTTCGCCCGAAAGCTTGCCGTCGAGCGTCTGGCCCCGGGTCCAGTCCTTCAACTCGCGCTTGTTCAGCTCGACATGCTGGCGCCAGTAATCGGGATAAGCGTAGCGCTGGAGATAGGATCCGATCACCGCTTGCGGCTCGCCCCATTCGGTGACGCGCACGGCCTCAAATCCGTTTGCTAGCCCGGTCCACGCGTTCAGCCCGACGAAATTGACTGTGTTGGTGCCGAGCAGCAGCAATTGCGCCATGATCGCATTGTTGTCGTCCTTGTCGGACAGATGGCAGTCGCTGCATGTCTTGGTCTCGGTGGTGCGAACCGTGTGGGGGAAATGCGGCGCAAACGCCTGGCTCGAGAAGCCGACCGCGCTGATCGGCGGCTGCTGGATATAGATGCGCTCGCGATTGGCGTTGGTCGAAGAGAGGATCAGCGCGGAGCTACTTCGCACCGGCACAATCTCGTTGCCCTTGGTCGTCATATGGCGGCCGAGCTGGAACATGTCGTCGCGCGCGACTTGCGGGTTGTAGGTCGCGAAATTGCGGCTCTCGCCCCCTTCATAATGGTGGAGGTCGGACTTCCAGTTCGCCTCGATCGGCAGATGGCAGCCGCCGCAGCTGGTGGTCCAGGAAAGGTGGCACGAGAAGCAGGCAATCTCGCCATCCTTGTGCGCGCGATCTTCGGGCGTGATGCCGAGGCCAAAATCATAGCGCCCCGTCTCCGCCCCGCTCTTCGCCATCAGCTTGGCGCGCGCAGATTTCAGGTTGAAATCGGGGCTGGCGGGATCGACGCTGTCCTTGACCAGATGCACGCGCCATTGGAGCTTGGGGTCGACGATCGAGCGCTGGATCAGCTCGGGCCGCCCGCCCGGCCCGTCGATCCACTCGAACCGCCGCTGGCCATCGGGATTGCGCAGCAGCGTCAAGTCATGCCCCGGCGGCGGCGCGGCGGGGCCGGAGGTGCGCAGCGTCGGATAAGCGTCGGCGGTGCCGTGGCAATCCTTGCAGCCAATCTCGATCGCATTGGCGACTTCGCCGTAGATCAGGCCATTGCCATGGCTGTCCTGAGCGAAGTGGCAATCGGCGCATTGCAGGCCTTTCTCCGCATGAATGTCCATGAGATGGACCGCCTTGCCGGGATTGGTGCCGGGCGGCACGAATTGCCCCTCACCCTTTTTGCGCCACTTCTCGGGGTCGTCGGGGCTGACGATATTGCCCTTGTCGTCGAGCAGATTGCCCGCCCGGTCGCGCTTGAAGATCGCTCGGAAATTCCAGCCATGGCCGTGATAATCGGCGAATTGGGTGTCCTTCAGCGTCGGGTTGAGGTCATAGACGTTGCGCAGGAAATCGACATCACCCCACAAGCCGCGCGGCGCGGCGCCTTCGGGATTGCGCTCGTTGATCGCGCGAACCTCGGCGGCGGTTGGGTATTTCTGCTGCTTGGGCCACATCGATGGCGCGTCGGACTCATAGTCCCACATCGTGTAGCCAAGGTACGAATTCAGGAAGATGTTCGGCTGATGCATGTGGCAGCTCATGCACTGCGAGGTCGGGATGGCGCGGGTGAAGGCGTGCTGGATCGGGTGACCGCTTTCCTTTTCGCCCGGCGCGCCACGCAGCCCGCCATGGCCGACCAGGCTGGCGATCGTCGGGTCCGCCGTCTGCGTCTGCCCGTCGCGGCCATAGGGCGCATAAGTCAGGCTGTGGCGCGGCTCGCGATCGTTCGCATAGATAACGTGGCAGCCCGAACAGCCCGATGAGCGATAATCGCCCGGCTGATCATTGGTGCCGAGAAACCACATATAGGGGTCGTTGAGGCGCGTTTTGTGGATGTTGAGCACCGCGATCGCGATGCGCAGCCCCGTGCCTTTGCCGCGATTGGATTGCTTGAGGTCGGGCCGCCCCGGTTCCTCCAACCGCTGGATCGAGCCCGAGGGGTTGGGCAAGCCCACCTCGGCAAACTGGCTGCCGATCGTCCGCCCGCCATCCTCGAACACGCGGAACACATCGACCGAGGGCACCACCGCCCATTGCGGCATCGGGTAGAGCGCGGCGAGCGCACCGCGCTTCTTCTGCGCCTCGGTCACGGTGCCGGGCGGCGAGCCGGGGGCGACCACCTTCGCCGGCTGGCCATCGCGGGTGTACGCCTCACCCAGCAGGTAATTCTTATAGGGGAGGATGCCGTTGTTATAGCTCGCGCCGCCCCACAGCATCGCCGAATTGGCCATCAGCGAGCGTTCGGCAGCGGTGATGATGTCGATATGGCACGCCCCGCACGCCGCCCGCGCGACGCGGTAATCGCCGGGGTTCATGAAGCGGATGAACTCGGGCGCCTCGCGATTGAGCAGCGTGTAGCTGTCTTTGGGATTGGCCGAGCTGGGATAATTCCAGGCCTTGGGATAGCGCGGCAGCACATGCGCCTTGTCGCGCGCGGCGACATAGGCTGGGTCGGTGAAGCCGCGCGCGGGGTCGCCCATCACCTTGGGGTCGCCGCCATGGCAATCGGCGCAGCCGAGCATCACCGCCGGCGTCGCGTGCATCGTCGGCTGATCGGTCTTGACGTGGCAGCTGATGCACCCGGCCGATTTGGCGTCGGCGTCGGCCGGCGATTGCGTCATCGGGGAGGCGGGATAGTCGACATAGTGCCGCTTCACCGGCCGCTCGCCTTCGCCTGCGGTGAGGGGCCCCATGGGGGAGAGGAGAGCAAGCAGGGCAAGCGCTATTAGGGCAAAGGAGAGCGCTAACCCCTTACCCCACCCGTCATGCCGGACTTGTTCCGGCATCCACCGCGCGACTAGGGCCGCCAGCGACGTGTTTGCAGGCACGGTGGACCCCGGCACGAGGCCGGGGTGACGGTAGGAAAGTCGAAGGGACCAGCGCATCAGTAATTCAGGATGATGTTGGCCAGGACCGAATAATAATTGCGGTCGCGGTCGGTGGAGGAAAACAGGTCGTGAAAGCCGCTGCCCGGCACTAAAGCGGCGGCGGACAAGCGGAAGATGATGTTCTGCGTCGCCTTGGGACGGAAGATCGCGGCGCCCGATACGTCCCAGCCGATATCATCTGGGATCGTGCCTTCGTTGCGCAGCGTTTCCAGCACCCGGGTCGTCGCGAACCACAGATGATTGACATTGCTCGAGAGGCGGAAGCGCGGCGTCAGGTCGAAATCCGCGCCGACGCCAAGCAGCGCGGTGCCCGGGTTGTTGAAATTCGACTGGCCCTCATCCTTGGACGAGCGCAGCGAATTGAGGATGCCGTTGCGCCCCGACAGGGTGACAGCGCGACCACCGCCGGCGAAGGGAATCGCCTGGCGGATCCAGTAGCTGGTATCGGCGCCGGCGAAGATGGGGTTCTCGCTGATCGCGTCGAAGCCCTCTTCGGTATTGTCGTACGGGTTGCCATCGCCGCTGGCATAGAGGCCGGACAAGCGGAAGCGCATCCAGTCATGATCGTAGCTGAGCTCGGTCGCGCCGAAATAGGCGCGGATCTGCGCGGGCCTGCTCGTGAAGAAGCTGTTCCGGTCTTCGCCCAGCGCGGCATAGAAGCTGCCGGTCAGGTTGATCCGGCCGACATGGCCATCGGCGTTATAGCCCAGATACACCACGTCATAATCGCGCCCGCGGAGATTGCCGAGCAACGCCGGGCGGACGGGGAAACCGTTAGCGTCGATATGGATGTCGCGCGCCTCGCGATCCATGTCATAGACCACCGATATCTGGCTGGTCAGGCCCGGGATGATGAAATCCTGCCGATAGAGATTGCCGACGAACACCCAGTCGTTGCGCGGGCGCTGGGTAACGTCATTCAGGCCAGAATTCGTGTCCTTTTCCAGCCGCCAGAACGCCGCCAGGTTGAACTGGAAGCGATTATCGTCGCGATTACCGAACAGCCGGATGCCGAGCTGATCGTCGTTGAACAGAAAGCCGCGAAAGTCATTCTGGAACGGCTGGATACCGACGCGGATCGATTCGAAATCATAGCGGTCGGACGTATTGCGCAAGTGGTAATCGACAAACGCTTCCTGCACGCCGAGATGATTGTCGAAGCGATGGCCGGGCAGCGACGGCTCGACAAACAGCACGCGCCGCTCCGGCACATTGGCATAGCTCAGGTTGAAGGCGAGCGTCAGCCGATACTCGATGCGCGGCGGCATGAACGCAGTACGGCCCTTGGTGAGCGAAATGCCGGCCAGAAAAGTCTGCGAGACGACATAGCTTGCCGATTTGCCGAACACATCGATGCTGTTGGGCCGCTCGGTCGTCTGCACCCCGACGGGAATCGGGAAGCTGCGCGGCTCGAACACCGTGTCGCTCGTTGCGTTCACGCTGAAGAACCAGTCATCCTCCTTGATCGGCAGCCACGGCACCTTGGCGCGATCGATCGGGCGATCCCCCTTCAGCGTGTTCTGGTGATAGGGGTCCCACCAATGTTCCTTCACGATCCCGAGCGACTGGATCAGCCGCCAGCGATCGGGGATGGGGAACTGGTCGGTCGGGAAGGCTTCGGGCGGCGGCGCGCGGACCGCGCCCTGATTGTCCTGAGTGACCGGCGGCGGCAGGGCCTTGTTATAGCCGGGGCGGCGGCGGCCATCGATCTGGTCGGGGCCGGGCGGCACAGGATCACCGGGATTGGCCTGCTGGTCCTGCGGCGCGGCAAGCGCATCGCTGACCACCGCGTCGAGCGGGGACGTCGCCGCGATCATCAGGGGCAGCAGCGCCGCACTCATCCGCTATAGCCCCGCGCAGACATTCTGGTCGCTGGTATCGAGGAACGGCGCGAACGGGCAGTTGACGTAGCGCAGGCGCACCTGGGTGGTCCCCACCGCGACAACGATATTGTCGGCGCGGATCGACAGCGGCGCATTACCGATGCCACCGACCCGCAGTCCGCCATTATTGGTGCCGAGAAAGGCAACCATGTCGTCCTGATCGATGCCGTCGCCCGAGACGCCGATCGCGCCGACCAGCGTGCTGCCGCGATAAATGGGCACCGAGCCGGGGAAGATCTGGATGCCGTTCTGGAGGCGATTCTGCCCGGCCACCTCGGGAATGAAAGTGCAGCGCTGCGGCGTATCGGTGGCACTCGCGCCCGTCACATAGCCCAAATGCTGCGCGAGATTGGTGAGGATCAGCGCCGATTGCAGCCCGGTCGAAAACGGGTTGAACTGGGCGATTGGGCGGGAGAGCGGGCCGTTTGGCCGGCCGACTTCGCCATCGGGGAAATAGGGGCGCGACAGATTGCCGCCGGCGCGGTCGGAAAAAGCGACGGCGCCTGTCAGCGCGTTGGGATCGTTAAGGAAGCTGCGCGTCGCCGCGACGAAATGATTCACGTCCGCACTGGGGTCACCCAACAATTGCGCGCCTGCCTGCGTGCCCGAAAAGAACGCCGCCGTCCGCGCCTTTTGCAGCGACACGTCGATGCCGAAGATCGGCGCATCGGGCGCGCGGACGAGCCCCAGCACTTGCCCGTGCGTATCAACGAGCGAGATCGACACTTGCGCGCGACTGTCGAACGGCTGGCGGATCTGCGCCCGCGCGCGCGTCATGATCTTGAACGCTTCCTCCAGCACCGCGCGTGCTTCGGCGGCGCTGAGCGGCGTCGCGACATCGGCGCCGTCCGTTCCGCCGCGCACCGGGTAGCGATCATGCCCTGCGCCATCGGACAGGACGAACGCATCGGCATTGCTGAACTCGGCGCTGGTCGAGGGCCGAACGCCCGAGGCTTCGCTGCCATAAGCCGTGCCCGCGCGGATTGCCGGCACGGGGTCGCCGAAATAGCCGCGCACCGTCTCCAGCGCGCCGAGCGCGGTCGCGGCGGCATAGGGCGCGGCGGGGCTGGCCTGGAGGGCGGTGTAATCGGTATCCGAGTATCGCAGCTGGGTGCCGTCGACATAAATCTTGTCGGCGCGGATCGCCGTCGGTGCCTCGAAGCCCAGTGTGCCCGCGAGCGCGATCGCTTCCTCGGGATCATTGTCAACATCGAGGATATTGGGATCGAAGCCGTAATCGCCGTCCGCCATCACCCCGACGCCGCCCACGACGACGCCGTTCTTGTAGAGCGGAAAGCCACCGGGGTCTGCCGCGAGGCCAAGCGGCGAGCGGTTGGGGCCGATCATGCTCGCGCCGCCGCTGGCGAAACGGGTGGCAAGATCAGAGCAGGGCAATTGGCTGAACTGCACGCCGAACAGCGGCCCGCTTTCCAGCCCGGTCGTGCTCGGCGCGGGAGGGAATTGCTGCTGGACGATCTCGCTCGCGGTGCGGGTGGAGAAGGCGTTGCCGCCACTCGACAGATACGCGCCGGTCACTGCCTTGGCGATGGCGCCCGCCTCGGCAGGAATCGTCAAATTCTGGGCGTCGATATTGGCGCCGTTGGGTGCGGGCCGCGTCAGCGCGGTCGCGCGCGCGCCGGTCATCCTGAACACGGCGAGGACATTGCCGACCCGATCAACCACCGCGATGACACCCGGCAGGCTGCGCTTGCTGGCTTCGTCGACCGCATGGGCGATCACCGACTGGACGTCGGCAACGCTGAGCGCCTCGCCAGCCGGGACAGCATAGTAAGTTGTCGGGGTGGGGGTAGGCGTCGGCGTCGGCGTCGAGCCGCTGCTGCCCGAGCCGCCGCTGCTCCCGCCGCCGCAGCTTGCCAGCATCAGGGCCGCGCTGGTGGTGAGCACGGCAAACGAGCCGGGGCGCCTCATCGCAGCGCCTCGATGCTGTGGATCGCCCCGCCGAGCGCGCCGCGGAAGACAGCGGGCTGATAGCCATTGGGGTCCTTCACCGCCGCATAAGCGCGGCTGATATTGGCGCGAATGCCCGCCGCCGCCCCTGTCGTCACCCGGCCCTGGCGGACCAGCGCATTGAGCAGCGTGTCGGTCGCCATCACGGCCTGAACCGATCCGGCATAATCGGTGAAGCGCGGTTCAAGCGCTGGACCGGCGATACGATCAAGCATGGCGAATGCCATGTCGCCGCTGCCGTTCAGGCCTGATAGCGCTTCGGCGAGGCCATTTGCTGTTGCTGCCAGTCGCGCCGCCGCCGCAACCGCCGCGCGTCGATCGAGCGCAAGCGCGGCGTGGAAAGCGCGCGAATCGGCATCAAACCGTGTCGCCAACCCCGGCGCCGCGACATGCGCGGCGGCCGACAGCAGGATCATCGTTTCATCGTTGAACGGCGGCATGCCGGCGGGGATCGGCCGGCCGGGATTGCTTTCCCAGCTCCGGCTGAAATCGGCCTGATCGTAGATGCGCCGGTGGCAGCTCTGGCAATCGAAGAAATAGAATTCGGGGAAGGCGCCCTCGGCACCGCGCGGCCCGGCATAGAGCGACAGCGCGCGCGAGACGGCCATCGCCTGGCCGACTGCCCACATCCGCACATTGTCGGTGCGTCCCTTGCGCTGGGCGTAATCGGCGTCTTCATTGTGGTGCTGCTGCAGCGTCGAATAAAGATCGAGCTCGAACGCGACGCGGGGATGCCCTGCCGCCATCATCCGGTGGCTGACGAACTGGCCGGGCTTGCCGCTGCCGAAATGGCAATCGAGGCAGATTTCGGCGCGGACGCGCGGGCGCTCCAGCGCCGTCATCCCGCGCGATACATTGGCGGCATGGCTCGCACCGACGGCGTAATGCGAGGCAATCCAACCACCCGACGGGCCGTGGCACGCTTCGCAGCCGACGCCGTCGCTCGCCAGGAAGCGCGGACCGCGTGCGCCATAAGTCGGTGTAGTGTGGCAGCCAAGGCAAGCGGGCGCGGCGGTTGGCTCGCCCAGCCCGAGCGTCGCGGTGATCTGGTGAGCGCGGTGGCCGTTCAACGCCGTGTAAGCGCGGCTATGCGCGCCGGTGTCGCTGGCGGGGTCTTGCCAGCGCGCCAGTTCGTCCTGGCGGACGACTGCGCCATTGCCTTCGAGCCGGCCATGGCAGGTCGTGCCGGCACAGCTCGCGACGCCCTCGAACCGCGCTTCGGCGGCAGGCGCGCCGACCGACGGGCGCGCGCCGGCCAGCATCGCCACCAGGATGATCGCCAGAACCGCCGCCAGCCGCTGCATCGCCACGCCCCCTCCCCAATCCTAAGGCTGGCTGGTCGGCGGCGGCACCGGGCAATTGCCGCTTTGCGGATCGCACGGCGGCACGTGCCACAGGTCTTCGTTGCCGACGCCGGTGATCGGCTCGTCGATCAGCGGGGGATAGCGGTTGGCGATCTCCGTCTCGAACGTCAGCAGCGACAAGAACGTGTCCTTGCCGAACAGCGGAGTGTGGATTTCGCCGCCGATGACGTTGATCGTCGGGATCGCATTGCCACCGCCGCCGCCGCACAATTGCGCTGCGGCGATCTTGCAACCATTGATCGTCGAGCGCGGATCGAATTGGCCGGGGCCACCTGCCGCGACGCCGTTGATCGTGACGATCGGGATCGTCGCCAAGCCGCGATAATTGGTCACGCCCGCCTGCGTCGTCGTGATGACCTGGCCGTTGATGATGATCTGCGTCGTGCCACTGCCCGTCGTGATCGCGATCGGATCAGCCGTGAAGCCGCGCCGGTCGCCAAAGACCGAGCTTGCCCCGGTATTCTGGATGAACAGCCCGCTCCCCGCATTGAGCAGGATCGAGGCAGCGCGGATTATACCCTGGTCGCTCGTCGCGCCATCATTGGCAGACAGGCGTGTAGACCGAACATCGGGGTCGGTCGTCGCGGCGACATCGCTGATCGCCGAGGCGGTTGCGGCGATGAGATTGGCGCCGGTGAGCGTCGCGACACCCGACAGGCCGCCATTCGCATCGCGCAAGTCGATCGCGCCGGTGCCGGCGATGATCGATAGCGTATCCCCCGCGGTTACGCTCAATCCCCCGGTCGCGCCGATGCCGCGCAAAGCGACGTTACCGTCGATACGGATCGACCCCGGCGTCGACAACGACAGCGTGCCGTTGGTGCCGAGATTGCCATTGGCGCCGGTGCTGACGGCAACATCACGGATGATCAGGTCGGGCGTCCCGCCCAGCCCGGCAGTCGTGCCAGCTGCGCGCGGCACGACAAGGCTGATCGAGTTGGCGAACAGCCGCTGAACCTTATTGGCATCGAGCGTGTACCCGGCTCCGGCTGCCGTGCCGCCAAACACGGCGGGCGCCGTGCTGTTGGTCGAGGTAAGCGCGATCTGGCTCGTCGTGCCCTGCGTGCCGATCCGGCCATTCGGCCCGAAGGCGATGTCGCTGCTGCTCACTGCGACCGACGTGCCCGTCGTCGCGCCGTTGAAGGTCGCCACGCCGCCGGCGGTGATGCCGACCGTCGTGCCCGCGCCAAGCGCGCCCACCGTAACCGCGCCCGGCGCGGAAAGGATGATCGAGCCGCTCGCGGTTCCCGTCGTCACCCCGAGCGCACCACCGGCGGTAATGTTGAGGTTGCCCGCGGTCGCCGTTGCGCTTGCCACCGTCAGCGCGCCCGTCGCGTTGAGCGTGACCGACTGGCCGGTGGCCTGGACGGGACCGGTGCCCACTATATTGTGGCTGACCTGCACCGCACCGTTAACGGCGGTCAGCGTGGCGTTGGTCCCCGCGATCGCATCGGTGACCGAAATGCCCCCCGGCGCGCTCAGCACGATCGCCTGATTGGCGGTAAGGCTGCCGCCGGTCAGCCGGCCCGCCGTGGTCGTCCAGTTGATGCCGCCACCTGTCGAGAGCGCATCCGCCCCAGCGATGTTACCTGCCGCGTTCACGGTAATATTGCCGCCCGCTTGCAATCGCCCGAACGCGGCGCCGCCGCCTGCGGTCAGGCCGAGCGTGCCGTCCGAGCGCAGCCGTGTCTGGCCGTTGCCGGTGATCGCCCCCCCTGCGGTCCAGCCAGTGCTCGAGGCATGCGCGCTCTCGAACGGCGTCGTGCCCGATTGACTGAGATGATCGGCGTTGAGTGCGCCGGTCGAGTTGACCGTCCACGCACCCTTCACATCGAGCCCGCCGGCGCCGGTGAAGGTCAGGCCGACGGTGCTGCCGGAGAACGTCGCCGCGCCGCCGGTCGAGAAGATCGTGCCGCTGCTCGCAAAGCTGATGCCATCGCCTGCGCCCTGTGCGGTGCCCGTTGCCGCCAGGGTGAGCGCGCCGGTCGAGACGGTGCCGCTGCTGTTGGTAATGCTGGCCGATCCGCGATTGGTCGCCGTCGCGCTCACCTGAGTGGTGCCGACGGTGAGCGTGCCACCGGTGATCGAAAGGCTCGCCGATCCGCCGCTGCCGGCAACGCCGCTGCCGCCCTGTGTCGTCGTAGCGATGGTGAGCGCGCCGGATCGCGGCCCCACCGTGCCCGTGAACGGACCGCCCATAACGGCGAGCGAGGCCGCCCCGCCCGATGCGCCACCTCCCAGGCCAGCTGCGCCGCCCAAAGTCCCAACGGCTCCAGCGCCGCCTTGGGCGGCAACCGTGATTGACGCGGTCTGTCCATAAGTGAACGCGGCGCCGTTCGCTGTTGTCGCGCGAGCCGTGCCCCCGGTCGCCGCGCCGCCGGCGGCGCCGTTCGACGTCGATGTGCCATTGGTGCCGCCCGCGCCGCCAGCGCCGCCTGTCGCGTTGGCGTCGATCGCCAGCGCACCGACGCTGATTGTGGTGCCGCCGCCGGTGTCAGTCAGCGATGAGGCACCGCCCGTCGCAGCGCCGCCAACGCCGCCGGCCCCCGTCGCGCCCTGGCCACCCGCACCTCCCAGCGCTGCCGACGAGATCGCCAGAATATTGCTTACCGTCAGCGCGCTCGCATTCTGGTTGAGCGCGGCCACGCCGCCCGTCGCGGCGCCGCCTGCTGCGCCGATGCCACCCGATCCACCCACTCCGCCCGTCGCGGTCGCCAGCACCGAAAGCGCCGTGAAGCTCGGGTCGGCGCCCAGCGTCACCGTTCCGAAACCACCGAACGACGCGCCACCGGCGCCGCCCGGATCCGCACCGGGGCCGAAAATGGGCAAGCCGCTGGCGGGGTTGACGCCGGTTTGGATCAGCGACGCACCGCCGGCGCCGCCGACACCGGTCGCATCTGCGGTAACGGTGTTGATCTGCGTCGTCGCGCCGCCGAACGACAGCGTCGATTGACCACCCCGGCCGAGCCCGCCCGCACCCCCCGCGACGCCGGCCGCCGTCGATTGTCCGCCAACCCCGCCGGTGCCCTTCGCGGTCGCGGTCAGATCAGGGGCGGAGAAGCTGCCGCTTTCGAGGAGAACGCGTGCCGTGCCCCCCGTCCCGGCGCCGCCGTTCCCGGCATGCGTCGCATTGGTCGCGACGTTGTTCACGTTGCTGACGTTGCCGCCTGCAGCCCCGACACCCGCCGCGCCCATCGTGAGGCTGCCGAGCGTGAGCTGACCGGTACCGCCGGTCGGCAGCAGGATGGACGCGGTGCCGCCAGTTCCCGCGCCGCCATTATTGCCATTGAGCGCGTCCGCCCCCGTGGCGACCCCACCGATGCCAGTTGCCTGCAGGGTGAGGCCAGTCGATGCGGTCAGCGATCCGGCGCTGACGGTTACACTCGCCGTCCCGCCCGCCCCAAGACCGCCAGTACCCGGAGCGGTATTGCTGCCGGCGGACACGATGCCGCCGCCCGTGCCGAGCGCCGTCACGCTGAGCAGCGGCACCGTCGCTGTCGCGCCCGCCACGTTGATGCTCGCCGATCCGCCAGTACCAGTACCACCCACGAAGCCGCGCCGGGCGTTGCCGGCGGTCGCATCTGCCGACAGCGTCATCGATGTTGCCGAAACTGTACCGGCGTTGAAGTTGAAGGCGACCGTGCCCCCGGTGGCCGCACCGCCATTGCCGAACGAAAATTGATCGGCACCGCCGCGATCATTGCCATCGGCGTTCGCGCTTGCCAGCACGGTTCCGAGCGCGAGGTTCGCGGTGCCTGCCGTTCCCTTGCGTGTTTCGAGCGTGACGCTGCCGCCCGACGACGGCACCGCGGCAACGCCCGCGAGCCGCGAGCCGAGGCCAAAACCATCGGCTTGCAACGTCAGATCGGCCGGAATCGAGATCGCGCCGTCCTGGGCGAAGACCAGCACCGTGCCGCCATGCCCTGCCGCGCCATAGGGGCTGGGATTGAGGAGAGCGCCATTCGCCGTAATGCTGGTGCCTCGGCCAGTAATGTTTACCGATCCGCCATTCCGGGCGGAAAGTTGGGCCGTGCCGCCGGTCGACAGGCCTGCGGCTTGCGCATTGCCAGAAGCAAAGGCATCGGCCTGGATTTGCAGGGTGCCAACCGTGATCGACCCGCCATTGGCGTCGACGCTTGCCGCGCCGCCGGTGGCCGAGGGCGCCGTGCCGGTGTCATTGCGGGGATCATTCAGCCCCGAATAACCGGTCGCGTTGATCAGGATCTGTTGCGCGGTCAGCGCCCCGCCGTCATGCACCGAGACCGAGGCCTTGCCGCCTGTAACCGTGCTCGCCCCGCCATCGTTGAACGACACGGCACTGCCGGCGTTGATCCCCAGCTGGCTGGCAATATTGAGGGTGCCGCCGGCCCCAATATCGACCGAAAAACCATTGGCCGATCCGACCGCGCTGCCCGCTACCCCGCCAAGGCCAGCCGCGCCGCCAGTCGTGGCGACCAACGCGGTCAGACTGTTCCAGTTGAGCGTTGCGTTGTTGACCGTCAGGTTGATCGTCCCGCCGGTCGCATTGCCGCCGCTGAGCGCCCCGCTGCTGGCGGTTGCGCTCGTGTCGATGTCGACTTCGCCGAGCGCGAGCGTGCCGCCATTGGCGATGATCGTCGCCGTGCCGCCAATGGCATTGCCGCCATGATCAGGTACGCCGTTTTGCGGCACCGTGCCTGCGGCGAAAAGCGACGTGGTGGTCGTCGCGGTGATGCTGCCGCCCGTCAGCGCCTTGATGGTTATGGCGCCGCCGGTCGCATTGCCATCTTGAATTGTTCCGGTGCCGGCGCTCGCAAAGGCGTTGAGCTGGAGCGCGCTGGCGCTGATGCTGCCGCCATTATCGGCCTGTACGGCAAGGGTGCCGCCCGTCGCATCGCTACCGGTCGGCGGGATAATCTGGGTTGGATCGATGATACCCGCGGCGGCTGCGCTGAGCGTGCCCGTCGAGGTAATCGCGCTGCCCGTGCCGGTCGCGGTCAACGTAACGCCGGTCCCGGAGGGGTTCACCGCATTGAAGATCAAATTGCCGCCCGTGATCTGGCCGCCGCCTTGCGCCAGCACATCAACCCGGGTGCGCGAAATCAGCGTCGCATCGGACGTGAAGCTCACATTCTGGCCAGCGGACGCGGTCAGCTTGATGTTGCCAGTGCTGTAACCCGACGTCGATGACAGGAAATTGGCGTTGGTGATGGTGACCGCGTCGTGCGTCGTCGGCAGCGGCGCCGGCAGGTAAGCCGCGCCACTCGAAACGCCGCCGCCAGCCGCGAGCACCACTTGCCCCGCCTCGTTCGCCGCAGTGGCCGCCGGGGTATAGCCGATCGTGCCCGACAGCAGCATCGTCAGCGCGTCGTTCTTGGCCAGCGAAACGAGGTAGACGCGGCGATAGTCTACATTGCTCGTCGATGCTGGCCCCGTCGTTGTCCCGGTATGTACGATGCCGTTGGGGTCGCTCGTGCCGGTGCCGATGGTGATGTCGAACAGGCCGCCATTGATCGTGAGATCGGCCTTCTCGGCGGCGACATAGGCGGTCGAGCCATTGGTGGTGACTGTGCCAGCCTGCACAATGCGCGGCGCGACGATGGCGACATAGCTGCTGGCATTGATCTGTGCGCCGGCGTTGATCTGAACCGAGGACGTCGCCAGCGGCGACGTCACGCCGAAATGGATTGCGCTAGGCGCTCCGACACCGACCTGCACGACGCCCTGGGTCGTATCGATATCGTCGGTCGTCAGGATCAGGCCGCCGACATTGAATATGCCGGTCGAGCCAACGACGATGCCGCCCGGCGAATAGAACCAGATATTGCCGCCGATACCGTTAACCGTGCCGTTGAACGCCACCGGGCGCGACGTCGCGACGTTGTTGATGTCGGTCGGGATGATCCGGTTGAGGACGGTGTAAGGAGCGACTTGCCCAGTAAACGTCGCTGTCGTGCCCGCAGGCAAAAAGTCGATGGTGCCGGTGCTGGCGTGGTCGGTCGGCGTCCAGTTGATGATCGCGGTGCTGGTGTTGATCGAGATGTTAGTCGTGTTGGCCGAGGTCGAGACGGTGGCGTTGCCGCTGCTGACGTTGGCGGTCCCCTGAAAAGCCTGCGAATATGCCGGGCGTGGCATAACGAGCGCGCCGAGAAGCAAGGCGCCAGTGGCGCTGGTTTGCAGAAGCGACGCGCGGCCGCACCGCCAACGGAGTCGATCAGTCATCGCGCGCTCCACGGAAATAGCCGGGTGGTAATCGAAAACAGGAAGCGCGCCGGCGGCGTGCGCGTTGCGAGCGGCGGCCGCTCGAGCGGGACCGCGATGCTCAGGTCGAAGCGGGCATGGTTGCGCCACGCGCCCCGCACGCCGCCACCGACCGACGCCAGATATTGCGGCTGCACCGCGCCGGGTGCCGTGTCGTTCTGCCAGCTCCACGCGCCATCGTAAAAGCCATAAGGTTGGAAAATGAACGCGCGCCGGGCATGCGCCACGCCACTCAACAGCCGCAACTCTGCGGATATGCCGACTCCGCTATCGCCGAGCAATGTTCCGGGATCGTAGCCACGGCCGATCGTATAATTGCCCGCGCCGATCTCTTCATAGCTGACGAGCACTTGACGGCTATACTGCGCCCGCGTGCTCGTAACGATCGCGATCTTGGGCGCGGGGCGGAACTCGCCGCTCCCCTGGAAGCGAACGATCGTCGGCCTGGGGTCGGCCGCAAGGCGAGTCAGCGGCACGTTAGGCGGCAGGCAATTGACGAGGCCGGTCCCGCATGCCTTGCTCGCGCCGAGCACGCTAACGCCCTGGCGCAGTTCGATCGCGCCGGTCAGCCGCCAGCGCGGTTCGTCGATCGTATAACCGCCCGCGCCCGCGATGCTGGCAGGGTCGCGGAAATCGCCGCTCAGATAACCGGCGATCGACCGTTCCTTGTCTGTCGAGAGCGGCAGGGCACCAAAGCGCACGCGCTGGTCGATCAGCTCGGCGCCGATGCCAGCGTCGATCCGCGAAGCCTGGCTTAGCCGCAGCGGGTAATCCAGCCGGACACCGGCGATCAGGGTGAGCGAGCGGATCGGGCTTGTCGCGCCCAGGCTCGGGTGGCTCCAGGCGTAAGCGACGTTGCCCGACAGCCGCAGGCCGTTACCGCCGAGCGCCAAGCTGTGGTCGAGCCCGACCACCGTCTGCTCGTGAATGTCGCTGGTGTTGAACAGGCTGATGACGGTCGCGTCGCCATGGCCGTAAAGCCCGTTCAGCTGCACGCGCGCCAAGCCGGCATAGCGGCCAACGGCGGTCGAGCCCAGATTCTGGATGTTGATATCCGCAACGATCGGCTGGCGCACGACGATGGCATCGGCCGTGATCGCGCCCGGCGTGTCGGTCGCGGGGCGCAGCACCAGCCGGATGTCGAAGCCGGGCAAATCGCGCGCGAGTAGCAGGCGCCGCTCAGCCTCGTGCGTGTTGAACGGCCCCTCGCCCGCCACGCCGCGCAAGATGCGCTCGATAATCGCCGAACTGTTGCCGGGGTCGCCGCGCACCTGAACCTTGGTCAGTCGCGCCATCAGCACGTCCATATGGACCGTGCCGCCCTTGTCGATCCGCTGCGGCGGGATCTGGACAGCGGCTAGATAGCCCAATCCGCGTAGGATGGTCGCGGCCCGATCGCGAATTTCGCATAGCCGCGCGACCGGCACCGCAGCCCCCACATCACCGCGCCAGGCGGAATCGAGCGCCGCTGCCGGCACCACTTCCAGCCCGGAAAATTCGACGCGGTCGAGCGTCACCATCACCTGGGCGTAGCGCGGATCGGCGAGCGGACACGGCGCGTGCTCGACATCGCCTTCGACGGTGACGCGCGTCGGCGCGCGGTCAGCGGGGCGAGCGGCGTTTTCGCGGGTAATGTCCTCGCGCGTCGGCGCGCCATTATGCTGCGATTGCCCCGCTGCCATGCCAGGGACGGCCAGCGCACCGGCAAGCGCCGCGCTCGCCGCCATCGTTCGCAAACTCGCCATGGTTCGCGTCATACCCCCTGCCCCCGGTATGCGCGCTGGGCGCGCCCGGTGAACCCAGCCCCCGGTGCGCACCGAAACGTCGAACGCGATACCGGCAGCAAAGCTGCGTGCGAACCCCGTGCCGGGCCGGATGCTTGCAAGGTCACCGCACTCGCTTGAACGAGCAACTCGGCGACCGGCGATCCGGTCCCAGGCATTGGTCTAACAGTGTTGCGCTGGCCGAACAACCGCTCTACCCCCGTCAATTGCCTGCAACTGCATCTGTGCGCGACGGCACTGCCGCGAGCAGCAGATCGAGCTGTACGGTGCAGCCATGGCTGATCAGGGCATCGGCGACCGCATCAGCGCGCACTTGCGGGGAGTCTACCTTGGCGAAGCGGATATCGACCGGCGCGGTAAGCGATCCACCCGATACCGCGAAGTGCGCGCCATCGCTGACCGGCATCGTCTTGGGCCAGATCGCGACTGCCTGACCCGCCGGCATCACCACCGTCGCAGACTCGCCCTTGTCGCCTATCACCTTGAAGCTTTGCTGCTTGGCGATATCGGCGCGCCACAGCTTCACCGCGCCGAGATCGGGAACGCATGCGGTTTGCGGCTTGGCGAAATCGACGTACCAGAGGTTGGGGCTCCGCGTCGGCTGATCCTCGCCTTCGACATTGCGCACCGCCCCGATCCGCGCCTGGCCCGTGCGGCGTGCGGCAAGCAGCGCGGCGACACCATTGTTTGCGCTGGCCGCCGCCGTGCTCGCCGTTGCCGGGAAGCTGCCGGGACCTTGCAAGGTGCGCGTGCCGTGCCCGTCGAGCAGGACAAGCGTGTCACCAGCGGCAAGCGTCACCCGGGCGCCGGCGGCAAGCCGGGTGCCGGCGGGATAATGGCTGGCCGAGGGGCCACTTGCCTTTACCACCAGCGCCTGCGCCAACGCGTGGCCGGCGCCACCGAGCGCGAGCACAGCAGCCACCCCGCGCGCGAGGCTAAGCCAAGTCGTACGCTTCACCATATCGAACCTCCTTGACGCGATTTACTAAGGACACGAGCGCGGCGTCGCCGGGATGCGATGTGGCAAACCCGACCAGTTCCTCGGCGGCGCGTGCGCCGCGCGCCGGATCGCAGAGATCGTCGATCAACTCGGCAAGGCGCCGCCGGTCTTCCACCGGTACATCCGGCGCGGGCTCGAAAATATCGACCGGCGTGGCACGCCCGCGCAGCCGGATCGAGCCCAAAGGCCGCCACCAATCGAGCCCCGATCGCGACATCGCCTCGCGGCTGACGATCACGCTCGTGCCGAGCTGCTTGTTGGCCGATTCGAGGCGCGACGCCGTGTTCATCGCATCGCCGAGCGCGGTATACTGGATGCGGCCCTCGCCGCCGAAATTGCCGACGACCGCCGCACCGAAATGCAAGCCGACGCGCGTGCGCCCGACAGTCGGGCCATCGGCGGGCAGCGACTTTCGAAAATCTTCCCCCGCTCGCCACATCGCATAAGCGGCGCGCGCGGCGTTGGCGCCATCGTCAGCCCGCGCGATCGGCGCGCCCCAGAACGCCACGACCGCATCGCCGACAAATTTGTCGATCGTGCCGCCATGATCGAGCACCACGTTCGACAGCAGATCGAGATAGCGGTTGAGCAGGCTCGCGACGGTTTCCGGCGGCAGTGCGTGCGAGAGTTTGGTGAAGCCTTCGAGATCGCTGAACAGCACGAAAATCTCGCGCCGCTCGCCGTGCAGCGCCAGCCGCTCGGGCTCGTCGATAATCCGGCGGGCAATGTCGCGCGGCAGATACTTGCCGAGCGCCGATTGCGCGAAGCGGCGCTGTTCGGCGCCCACCGCACGCGCCGCCGATCCGGCAGCGGCGAACGCCAGCCCCCAACCAAGCAGCCAGCCAAGCGCCGGCAGGAATTGCGTGTCGAACCCCCGTGCCTGCAGGACGAATGGCGTCACCACCATCAGCCCAATCTGGCCGACCAGCACGATCGTCAGCCGCCACCAGTTGAGTTCGGCGAGCGTCGTGGCGATCGCGGCGAGCACGACGAGCGCGGCGAGCGTCCAGCGCAGCCAGGCGGCCAGCGGATGCAGCAATGCACCGTCGAGCAGTTGCGCCAGCATCGTCGCATGGACTTCCAGCCCGATCATCGTCTTGCCGGTCCCCGGTACGGCAGCGTCGGCAAAGCCCGTCATCGGCGTCTGGAAGCGATCGACATCGACGATGTCGCCGCCGATCAGCACGTCACGCCCGGCGATCTGGCTAGCGAGCGCGGGCGCCATCGCCGGATCGGCCAGCAGATCGATCGGCAGCGACGCGAATACCGGGCGATCGGCGCTTTGCGGCAAGCGATAGCGCAGGCTGCCGGTATAGCCTGCGAACGCCTGCCCCCGGGGTTCCATCGCCAGCGCCAGCAGCGGCGGCAAACCGGCAGGCTGATCGGGCCAGCTTCGCGCGACATTGTCGGGGTCCGTCTTCAGGCGAATGCTCGCCGGCCGCGCCGAGCCGCCGCGCAAGCGCCGCATAAAATCGGCGAGGAACGCAGCCTGCTCGGGCAGCACGTTGTCGGCATTGGTGCGCGCGTCGGCAAAAGCGACGAACGTCGGCGTCTTCATGCCGCGCAGGACCGCGATCAGCTCGGCGTCCTCGTCCTGCGGCTGATCGAAGAGGATATCGATGCCGATGCGGCGCGGACGGAGCGCATCGATCGCCTTCAACGCGCGCGCCAGCAGGCCACGATCGAGCGGCGAGCGCTTCTTGGTCGCAATCAACGTCTGGTCGTTATAGACGATCAGCGAAATACGCGGATCCTGGTCGACCCGCGGCGCAAACGCCGTCTCGCGCAGATCATAGGCGATGCGCTCGGCGTCCCCGATCAGCGGCAGCCGCCAGCTTGCGCTCGCAACGATCAGCGCCACGACGATAATGAGCAGCGCCAACGCCAGCCGCGCCGGCCCGGCCGCGCGCGCGCCTTGCGCCAGCCGAGTCGCCAGCGGTGGGCGCGGCGGGGCGGCCGCCTCGGTCATTGCGGCGCTCGAGCGCCTGTGGTGACGGGCCGCGCGCCATCGCCGATGATCGCAAAGCCCGACCAGTAGAAGGGGTGCGAGGTTTGCGGATCGTCCATCAGCCGCACCGCCGCCGCTCGCATCGCTTCGTCGACCGGCGTCCCTGGGGCTACGGTGAACAGCGCGGTCATCAGACGGCGCGTCGCATCGAATTCGTCCGGCGCAGGCCAATGGCTCGCGATCACCGCGCGACCGCCGGCCCCGATGAAAGCCCGCACCAGCCCATCGAGCGCGCTGTTCCCGCCATCGGTCAGCCCCGCCGCCAGCGTCGCGCCTTGCCCCGCCGCCGCTGCCGTATCGCAGGCCGACAGGATCACGAGATCGGCATCGAGCCGCAGCCGGAAAATCTCCGAGAAATCGAGCAGGCCGTCCGATGTATCGCCGCCGACCGACGTCAGCAGCGCCGGCTGCGCCGGGCAGCCGGCGCGAGGCGGCGCGACCAGGCCGTGCGTCGCGAAATGGATGATCCGGTAATTGCCGATATCGGCGCGCGTCAGCACCGCTTGGTCGGTAAAGGCAGCGCCGGTTACGATCGCATCGCCGGCATCGCCAAGCGCATGCGCCGCGTCGCGCAATTCGGTCGCGGCGATCGGTCGGCCCCAGATGCGCGCCGGCCAGCGACAATCGAGTATCGCGCCCGCCGGCAGGGGTTGCGCCAGCGCCGCCGCGGCCGCCGCCGGCAGCGGCGCATTCTCGCCGAAGCCGATATAGCTCGCCTTGCCCGCCGACGGCGCCAGCGCCCGGCTCGCGCGGAATGCCTTGGTAGAGAGCGCCGTGCTGACGGCGCGATCCCGCCCCAGCCACGCCACCCCCCGCATATCGAACGCGTCGGCGTCGGACGAGGCAGTCCGCGCGAGATAGGCATCGACCCCCGCCTGATCCGCGATCAGCAGATTCGGCGGCAATTCGAGCATCGCGCCGTCGGGCTCGAAGATCAGCCGCTTGGCGCTGGCAAGCCGCGCCGCGACCGGGCCGAACAGATCAACGAACAGCGATCGCGCGTCCGCCACGTCGAAAGGGTATGTCGCCTGGACGCCATTGACGGTGACCGAAATCGACTCGCGGATCGCGGCGACACGGTCAGCCAGCGTCGCGGCGTCGATCGCGATCGGGAACGCGACCGCACCCGCCTGATCGACATAGACCGCATAGAGATGGCTGCCGACCAAAGTCAGCTTGTAATAAGCTTCGCCGGGGCGAAGTAGACCGGCGAGGTCGGCGAGCGTCACCGCGCCCTTGTCGACCGCGCGATATTGCGGGAATGCCGCCAGAGCGGCAAGCGCAGCGGTCTTCTGCGCGGTCAGGTCGGTCTGGTGCGCTTCTTCGGCGGCAATCGCGGCGGCATCGGGTGACGGTGCCAGCCGCAGCTGGGCCAGCGCAATGCGGCTGCGCTCGATATCGCGGCCGAGCGACAGCGACTGGCGGAACAGCCGGGAACCCTGGCCTTCACCGGTCGATAGGGCGCGGGAAAGCTGGTCGAAGGTGGTCGCTGCACCGGGGCGGACGATCGTCTGCGCTGCCAGGAACAGCTCCGCTGCGGCATCGGCCTTGGCGCCATTGGCCGCGAGCATGGCGAAATAGGGATCGATCTCGTTGGCGACACCGGTCAGGTCGGTCTGGTTGGCGATCGTGTCAGCGATGACTTGCCGATAGAGCGTATGCGCGGCGTCGCCATTGCCGTGGCGGGCAAGATAAGCGGCATATTGTGCGCGCGCGCCGTTGAGCGCGGTCGTTTCGGGATACCGCAGCGCCAGCAAGTCGACCGCCGCGCGGAAATCGGCATCGGCAGCGGAAAGCTGGCCGGCTTCTTCCGCCGCCCGCGCCCGCTCGATCAGCGCCTGCGCCTGCAACCGCGCAAGCGACACGACGCGACCGTCGCGCACCCGCGCCATCGCGGTGATGGCATGATCGATCGAGGCGCGCGCATCGCTCGCCTGGCCTTCGAGCCGGAAAGCGACGCCGCGCAGGAGATCGGCTTGCGCGTCGAGAATCTGGCAACGCTCGGCCGGCGTCAGCGTCGTCTCCTGGCGGACGGTGCCCTGGCGCGGATCACCCGCGGCACCGTTCACCGCCGCCGCGACTTCCGGAGAGAGGGTTACCGCGTCGCCCGTTGCGATCGCCGGGAACGGCGGATCGACCGCCACGGTCAACGCGTCGAGCGCGCCGACATCGTCGCCCTGGTTGAGCCGGTGGATCGCCAGGAAATTGCGACGAAGCCGGCGCTGGACGGGATCGCGCGTCGGTATGGCAGCGGCGCGCGCGAACAGCAGATCGGCATCGTCGAACGCGCCGAGATCGGAGCGCTGCAGCGCCTGGTTGATCAGCGCCTCATGCTCGGCATCCTGCTTCGAGGCGGCCGTCGCCGCGTTGGGGCCGGCGACGCTATCGTCGAGGGTATCCTTCAGCGCGGCGAAATAGGCCGCAGCCTCGGCATAACGGCCCGAATTGTTGCTGCGATAGCCTTGCGCCAGCACGGTGCGCGGATCGGCCGTGCGAGCCTGCGCGCGCGCGATCACCGCCGCATCGGCATCGCCCAGCGTCGCCACCGTTACCGTGCCTGGAACGATCCGGTCGGTAACGACGCTGGCAAGCGCGAGGTCAATCGCGTTCTGATAGGCCGCCAGCCCCTGCGCCTGATATTGGAAGCGGCCTTTATGGACCGAAACGATCCGGTAGCTGAGGCCGAGCGCGCCCAAGCGGCAATGCCGCACGCTCACTGCGCCGACCAGGGCGATCTGCTCCTGCTTGGGCGGATCGCAGGCAAGGCCCGCAGGCTCCTGCTTGGTGAAGCGCGGGCCGGCGGGCGCGCCGCCGTCGTGCAAGGCGATAACCTCACCCACCGGCGCTTCGGCATCTCGGCAGATGACGGACCAGGCGCGGTCGAACACCCCTTGCAGCGCCGGCGCGCTGAAGCGGCTCTGCGCCTGGCACAACCCGCCGCCGACCGGAAAGATATCCTTGAGCACGGGCCCATCGGCGAAGGCAGCGGACGGCATGCCGATCATCGCTGCGGCGACCAGCCCCAGCAGTCCCAAGCCCCGTGCCATCTTCGCCCGTCTCCCGACCAGCCAAAACCGTCGCACCGCCGAACGCCGGCGATGCGCATGAAACGTCAAAGGTGGGCGCGACCCTCTTCCCGCCGAGCAGTCTAGGCGTGTTGGCGGGACCGCTTCAAGCGATTTGCGTCGGTCAGCATGGGACATTCCAATGCGGCGGCCACGTCAGCCGTTGCCGGCTTGACACGGGGCAGTCGCCCGGACTCTTATCGGTTAGGTGATCGCACGATAAATCGTGCCGCACAAAACTGTTGGTGCCGATCAACTTGGGGGATGCATGAACGTAGCTCAACAACGGACCAACCTAGGATTTATCGGCGCGATTGTCGGCGTGGCGACGATCGGGGGCTTGCTGTTCGGCTATGATAGCGGCGCGGTCAACGGCACGCAGCAGGGGCTGAAAGCCGCTTTCGCGCTGACCGATGACGGGCTGGGCTTCACGGTCGGCTCGCTGCTGGTCGGTTGCGCGGTCGGTGCGTTCGCCGCCGGCGGTCTGGCCGATGCGGTGGGGCGCAAGCGCGTCATGCTGATCGCGGCATTTCTGTTCCTGATTGGCGCCTTGGTTCAAGGCACCACGGCGTCGCACGAGCTGTTCGTCCTAGCGCGTTTCGCCGGTGGCATGGCGGTGGGTGCAGCAAGCGTGCTGTCGCCAGCGTACATCTCCGAAGTCACCCCCGCCGGCATTCGCGGGCGGCTGAGCAGCCTGCAGCAGATCATGATCATCATCGGGCTGACGGCGGCATTCGTGGTCAATTATTTCCTGCAACAGGCCGCCGGTGGCAATTCGCTCAACCCAGTCGGCGGGCGGGAGGCGTGGCGCTGGATGTATCTGGCGCAAGCAATGCCGGCAGCGGTGTTCGTGGTCGCGCTGCTGCTCATCCCGGAAAGCCCGCGCTATCTGGTCGGCAAGGGCCGCGACCGGGAAGCGGAAGGCGTGCTGGCGCGGCTGTTCGGCGCCGACGGGGCGGCCGGCAAAGTCGCCGAAATCCGCGCGACGTTCCGCGAGGACCATCGCCCGCGCCTGGGCGACGTGCTCGGCGGCAGCTTCCTGTTCCGGCCGATCGTGTGGGCCGGCATCCTGCTGGCGACTTTCCAACAATTCGTCGGCATCAACGTGATCTTCTATTATGGTGAAACGCTGTGGAAGCTGGCCGGCGTCGATGAATCGGCGGCGCTCCAGCGCAATATCGTCTCGGGCGCGGTCTCGATCGGCGCGTGCCTGGCCGCGATCGTGCTGATCGACCGGATCGGCCGCAAGCCGCTGCTGATGATCGGATCGATCGGCATGGCCGTCACCCTCGGGCTGATGACCTGGGCGTTTTCCAACGGCATGCTCGATGGGTCGGGCAATCTTCAGCTCAGCCAGCAATGGGGCTTCGTCGCGGTGGTGGCGGCCAATCTCTACGTCATCTTCTTCAATTTCAGCTGGGGCCCGGTGATGTGGGTGATGCTGGGCGAGATGTTCCCCAACCAGCTGCGCGGATCGGCGCTGGCGGTGTGCGGGCTGGCGCAATGGGGCGCCAATTATCTCGTCGTCCAGACTTTCCCGCGAATGGCAAGCGGCCTGGGCCTCACCCCGACTTACGCGCTGTATACGGCGAGCGCGGCGCTCAGCTTCTTCCTGGTCCGCGCTTTCATCCGCGAGACGGCGGGCAAGGAACTGGAGGCGATGGAGGATTGAGGGCGCGGTGCCCGGCTAAGCCGTCGTTTGAGAGAAAAC
>NZ_JBPGYA010000003.1:0-442587 GCF_048015635.2 Sphingomonas sp. GlSt437
AATCTTCCCGATCAACCTTCCGCCGGCGCATTCAGCCCGGTTTCCCATTTGGCGATCACCGTCGCGGCGACGGCGTTGCCGATCACGTTGGTGGCCGACCGGCCCATGTCGAGGAAGTGATCAATCGCCAGCACCAGCAGCAGCCCCGCTTCGGGCAATTTGAACTGGCCGAGCGTCGCGGCGACCACCACCAGGCTTGCGCGCGGCACGCCGGCAATGCCCTTGGACGTCACCATCAGCGTCAGCAGCATCGCGATCTGGGTGCCGAGCGGCAGCACGACGCCATAGGCCTGAGCGATAAAGAGCACCGCGAAGGTCATATACATCATCGATCCGTCGAGGTTGAACGAATAGCCCAGGGGCAACACGAAGCTGGCGACCCGGTTGGGCACGCCGAATTTCTCAAGCGCTTCCAGCGTGCGCGGGAAGGCGGCTTCGGACGACGCGGTCGAGAAGGCGAGGATCACCGGCGCGCGGATCAGGCCGATCAGCCGTCCGGCGCTTCGCCCGACGATGAGGAAAGCGATCGCGATCAGCAACACCCAGAGCGACGCCAGGCCGAGGTAAACGCTCGCCATGAAGTAAGCGAGCTTGCCGATCACGCTCGGGCCTTGTTCGGTGAGCGCTGCCGCGATGGCAGCGAACACCGCGAAAGGAGCGAATCGCATCACATAATCGGTGATCTTCAGCATCACTGCCGCCAAGCCTTCGGCGGCCGCGACCAGCGGCTTGGCGCGCTCGCCCACCGCCGTGATCGCGACGCCGAAGAAGATCGAGAACACGACGATCTGGAGGATTTCGTTCTTCGCCATCGAATCGATGATCGAGGTCGGGAAGATGTGAGTGATGACCTTCGCCGCATCGAAATTGCTTTTGTCGAGCCCCGCATCGGCAGTCGCCGGCGGCAGCGGCAGGTTGAGCCCGACGCCGGGCTGGAGCAGATGGACGAGAACCAGGCCGAGGGTGAGCGACAGCAAGCTCGCGCAGATAAACCAGATCAGCGACTTGATGCCGACGCGGCCGAGCGTCGAGGTGTCGCCCATATGCGCGATGCCCACCACCAGCGTCGCAAATACGAGCGGTGCGATGATCATCTTGATCAGGCTGAGGAAAACCGTCGTTACAACCGAGAACCAGTGCGCGATGTCCTTCAATTGCTTCGTCGCCGCCGCGCTGCCGTCATCGATCTGGGCGTTGATGACCCAGCCGGTCGCAAGGCCCAGCACCAAAGCGATGAGAATGAACAAGGTCAGCCGCTTGGCCATATCGTCTCCCCTCCAACGTCGCTCGGATGAAGGGGATTGCGGGCGCGCGGTCAAGCGCTCAAACATCGCGGTCGTCGATAGGTCGCAGGGGGCAGGGGAATGCAGCATCGGTCGTTGGGGTTGAGCCGCCGTGAGCTGGTCGGCGCGGCGGCGCTGCTGCCGTTGCTTGGCGCGGCGCCGAGCGTGCTGCGTGCGGCGGAACCCGACCTCGCGGGCCTAAGCGATATCACGACCGCCGTCCCGCGCATCGGTCGCGAGGAGCGCACCGCACGGCTGGCCCGCGCCCAGGCGCTGATGAAGGCGAACGGCATCGGGGCTATCATCGTCGAGCCCGGCTCGAGTATGATCTACTTCACCGGCGTCGACTGGCGCCGCAGCGAGCGGCTGACCGCGGCGATCATCCCGGTCGAGGGCACGCCGTGCATCGTCACGCCGTTTTTCGAGGAGCCCTCGGTGCGCCAGACGCTCGGCGTCGAGGCCGAGGTACGTGTGTGGCAGGAGGATGAAAATCCGCTGGCGCTGGTTGCCGGCTTTCTCGAGGATCGCAAGTTGGGCGGCCAACCGGTCGGCATCGAAGAGACGGTACGCTATTTCGCGGTCGGCGGTCTGCAGCGCGTGCTGCCCGAGGTGCGGATCACGTCCGCCAACCCCATCGTCCGCGGCTGCCGGATGATCAAGACGTCCGCCGAAATCGCGCTGATGCAGGCGGCCACGGACGTGACGATGGCGGCCTATCGCTGGGTCCATCCCCGCGTCGAAAAGGGCATGGTGCCGGCGCAGATCGCCGGGTTGATGAATGCCGCCACGGCTAAGCTCGGCGGCAGCCCGGAATTCGCGCTGGTGCTGGTCGGCGAGGCGGCCGCCTATCCGCATGGCAGCCGCGCGCCGCAAGTTGTGAGCGACGGTCAGATCGTGCTGATGGACTGCGGCTGCACGGTCAACGGCTATCAGTCCGACATTTCGCGCACCTTCGTCCACGGCACCGCCAGTGCCGATCAGCGGCGGGTGTGGGATCAGGTGGCGAAGGGCCAGCAAGTCGCGCTTGCGGCGGCGCGGATCGGCGCGCCGGCGGGTTCGGTGGATGATGCGGTGCGGCGCTATTATGAGAGCCTGGGCTATGGTCCGGGCTATAAGCTGCCCGGTCTGTCCCACCGCACCGGCCACGGCATCGGGCTCGACGGGCACGAGCCGGTCAATCTCGTCCATGGCGAAACCACGCCGCTCGCCGCCGGCATGTGCTTCTCGAATGAGCCGGGGCTTTACCTGCCTGGCAAGTTCGGCGTGCGGCTGGAAGACTGCTTCCATATGACCGACGCCGGCCCCAAATGGTTCAGCACGCCGCCAGCAAGTTTGGATGCGCCGATCGCCTAGACGCCTGCCCGCGCATCCAGCCAGTCGGCCAGCGCCTTGTACGACAGCGGCGAGTTGAGGCGCAGGCCGACTTCGCCATTGGCTTGCCAGCGCGCGAAAGCGTGGGTGGCGCCGAGGCCGTCGATCACGACGATCACCGGCTCATCCTTGGCGAACGCGCCGTCGGTGCGCACCCCGATGCCGTTGATCGATATGTTGGTGATCGCGCCTTCATAGCTGCCATGCCCGGCCATGATCTTGACCGAGCCTGTGCGAATGAAGCGCGGCGCGCGCGGCAGGGTGCGGCGGATCGAGGGGCGTTCCTCGCGCAGGATTTCGGCAACGTCGATGGGCGTGTCGAACGCCAGCCCGGCTTCGCGGGCGCGCGTCCAGCGGACCGAGGCATCCAGCATCCGGTCGGAGCGCAAATCGACCCTGACTTTCAGGTGCGTTGCGGGCGGGTTGTTGCACTCGATCTTGGCACCGCCGGCGGAGATGTTGCGGACGACACACAGCTGGTCGCGCCCGTCGACCACCAAGCGGCCGACCCGAAAGATCGAAATGTGGCGCTGCCCCTCGCGCCGCTCAACATAGCCGTGGCGCCGGTCCATCTCCATGGTGGCTGCTACGTGCATATGATGCTGCGTCCCCCGGCTAAACTACGTACCATGACGTCGGCGAACGATTAACCACCATCTATGAAGGCTGAGTAAAGAACGGAAATTATTCGAACTTTCGTGATCTTAGCGATACGGGCAGCTGGGGCGCTTGAGCATCGCCGATGTCGGCTCTAGATCAGCGGGCATGATCTCGACCAACGACATCCGCCGTTCCTTCCTCGATTATTTCGAAAGTGAGGGGCATCAGCGCGTGCCTTCCGCGCCGCTGGTGCCGCATAACGACCCGACGCTGATGTTCGTCAACGCCGGCATGGTGCCGTTCAAGAACGTGTTCACCGGGCTTGAAACCCGGCCCTATGTGACGGCCACCTCGAGCCAAAAATGCGTGCGCGCGGGCGGCAAGCATAACGACCTCGACAATGTCGGCTACACCGCGCGGCACCATACTTTCTTCGAAATGCTCGGCAATTTCTCGTTCGGCGATTATTTCAAGGAACGCGCGATCAGCCTGGCGTGGAACCTCGTCACGCGCGAATGGGGGATCGACCCGAACCGGCTGACCGTGACCGTCTATCACACCGACGATGAGGCGTTCGACCTGTGGCGCAAGATCGCGGGCCTGCCCGACCACCGCATCATCCGCATCGCGACCAAGGATAATTTCTGGGCGATGGGTGACAATGGCCCGTGCGGGCCGTGCTCCGAAATCTTCTTCGATCATGGCGACCACGTCCCCGGCGGCCCGCCCGGATCGCCGGACGAGGATGGCGACCGCTTCGTCGAGATCTGGAACCTGGTGTTCATGCAATATGAGCAGCAGGCGAACGAGATCGTCGGCGAACTGCCCAAGAAGTCGATCGACACCGGCATGGGTCTGGAGCGCGTGGCGGCGGTGCTGCAGGGCGTCCACGACAATTACGATACCGATACGTTCAAGGCGCTGATCGCCGCTTCGGGCGCGCTGACCCACACGCCGACCACCGGGGAGACCCAGGCGAGCCATCGCGTGATTGCCGATCACCTGCGCACCTCCGGCTTCCTCGTCGCGGACGGCGTGCTGCCCGCCAATGAAGGGCGCGGCTATGTGCTGCGCCGGATCATGCGCCGGGCGATGCGGCATGCGCATCTGTTGGGGGCAAAAGACCCCCTGATGCATCGGTTGGTGCCGGCGTTGGTCGCGGAAATGGGCGCGGCGTATCCGGAGCTCGTCCGTGCGCAGCCGCTGATCGAGGCGACGCTGCAGCAGGAAGAGACGCGCTTCCGCCAGACGCTCGACAAGGGGCTGAAGCTGCTCGACGAGGCGACGGCGGGGTTGAAGCCCGGCGATACGCTGCCGGGCGAGACGGCGTTCAAGCTTTACGACACTTATGGCTTCCCGTTCGACCTGACCGAGGACGCGCTGCGCGCGCAGGGCTTCGGCGTCGACCACGCCGGTTTCGATGCCGCGATGGCCGAGCAGAAGCGCGCGGCGCGGGCGGCGTGGAAGGGTTCAGGCGAGCGGGCGTCGGACGATGTCTGGTTCGACATTGCCGAGGAAGCGGGCGGCACCGAATTTATCGGCTACAGCGCGGATGAGGGCGAGGGGCAAGTCGTCGCCATCGTGAAGGATGGCGCGCGGGTCGATGCGGCGCGCGCCGGCGACAGCGTGCAGATCGTTACCAACCAGACGCCCTTTTACGGCGAAAGCGGCGGCCAGATGGGCGATGCGGGCACGATCACCAGCGAAGCGGGGCTGAAGGCGACCGTTAGCGACACGCAAAAAGCGCTCGGCCGCCTGCATGTCCACCACGCTCGGATCGACGCGGGCGCGGTCAAGGTCGGCGACAGCGTCCACCTGACCATCGACACGGCGCGGCGCGATGCGACCCGCGCCAACCACAGCGCCACGCACTTGCTCCACGCCGCGCTGCGTGCGCGGCTCGGAAGCCATGTGACGCAGAAGGGCAGCCTGGTGGCGCCCGACCGGCTGCGTTTCGACTTCTCGCACCCGAACGCGCTGTCGCCGGCCGATATCGCCGCGATCGAAGCCGATGTGAACGCGCAGATCCGCCACAATGCCGAGGTTTCGACCCGGCTGATGACGCCCGACGATGCGATCGCCGCCGGCGCGATGGCGCTGTTCGGTGAGAAGTACGGCGACGAGGTGCGCGTGCTCAGCATGGGTGCGCTGAGCGATGCGCCTTATTCGGTCGAGCTGTGTGGTGGCACCCATGTCCACGCGCTGGGCGACATCGCGCTGTTCAAGATCGTCAGCGAAAGCGCGGTCAGCTCGGGCGTGCGCCGCATCGAGGCGCTGACCGGTGAGGCAGCGCGGCTCTGGCTGGTCGATCGCGACGAGAAATTGCGCGAGACTGCCGCTGCATTGAAGGCGTCGCCCGACGAGGTGCCGACGCGCGTGCTCAGCCTGGTCGAGGATCGCCGCCGGCTCGAACGCGAGCTGGCCGAGGCGAAGAAAGCGCTCGCGCTCGGTGGCGGTGGATCGGCGGCACCCGCGGGGCCGGAAACGGTTGGCGGCGTCGCGTTCGCCGCGCAAGTCGTTGACGGCCTCGATCCCAAGGGCCTGCGCGGCGCGGTCGACGAGATGAAAGCGCGGGTCGGCAGCGGTATCGCGATGCTTGTCGCGGTCAACGAAGGCCGTGCGTCGGTCGCGGTCGGTGTGACCGATGATCTCGTCGCCACCCATAGCGCGGTCGATCTGGTCAAAGCGGCGGTCGCGGCGCTTGGCGGCCAGGGCGGGGGTGGCCGGCCCGACATGGCGCAGGGCGGCGGTCCCGATGGCGACAAGGCGGCCGACGCGGTCGCGGCGGTCAAGGCGGTGTTGGCAGCAGAACCAGCGGTCGCTTAGCGCGCGTCGATCGCCACGATCAGCCAGCCGCGTCGCTCTTGCGCACGCGCCTGATCCGCGGCTCACGCTCCATGCCCGCCTGGTCCTTGATCGCTTTGCGCAGTTCGTCGCGCTTTTCGTGCACGCTCGCGATCACCGGGCCCATCGCAACGCCCAGGTCGACGAGCACCGCCTCGGAGAGTTGCAACGAGCTTTCCATCGTTTCGGGCACCGCGTCGGTCACCCCGGCGCGGTAAAGCTCGGCGGCGTGGGCGGCATCGCGCGCGCGGGCAACGATCGTCAGGCCGGGCACCCAGCCGCGCACGCGCCGAACGAAGCGCACTGACAGCACGGGATCGTCCATCGTCAGCACCAGCGCATCGGCGCGGCCGAGATGGAGGCGATCGGCAAAGGCGGCGCGCGCCACGTCGCCGAAAATGACCGGATAGCCGTCGTCGCTGGCCGCGCGGGCAGCGTCGATATCGGCCTCGACGGTGACGAAACGCTTGCCATGCGCGCGCAGCAGATCAGCGACGATCCGGCCGACACGACCGCAGCCGATGATGATGGTGCCGGGCCCTTCGGGGTCGAGATCGGGCATCGGCTGATGCTGCTCGTGGCGTTGCTCGATCCTCCGCGCCGCGCGCTGGCCGAGCCAGGCGAGCAGCGGCGTGATCGTCAGGCCGATCGCGGTTACCGCCGCCCAGAAAGCGCCGGTTGCGGGCAGGATCAGCCCGGCCTGCGTCGCCGCGCCGAGCATGATGAGCGTCGTTTCGGACGGGTTGCCCATCAGCAACCCGGTTTCCGCAGCAGTGCCGGCGCGGATGCCCGACAAGCGCAGCAGGCCAAAGGTCACGGCGGCTTTGACGATCACGACGACGGCCACCGCCGCCCCGATCCGCGGCCAGGCGCGCGCGACCAGCGCCAGGTCGAGCCCCATGCCGACGGTGATGAGGAACACGCCGAGGGCGAGCCCCTTGAACGGCGCGGTCATCACCTCGACCTCGCTCACATATTCGGTTTCGGCGATCAGAATGCCGGCGAGCAGCGCGCCGACGATCGGCGACAGCCCCGCCGCCGTCGTCACCAGGCTGGCGATGATGACGACCAGCAGCGAGGCCGCGAGGAACAGCTCCGGGCTCTTGGTGCGCGCTGCCTGGGCAAAGAGCGGCGGCAGGAATAACCGGCCCGCCACCATCATCGCGCCGACGGTGACCAGCCCGACCAGCGCAACCCGCGCAAGGTCCATCGTGCCCTGCGCGGCCGCCATTGGCGCGAGCAGGCCAAGCACGAAGATGATCGGCACCAGCGCGAGGTCTTCGAACAGCAGCATCGCGAAGGCCGGCCGCCCCACCGCGCCGGTCGTGCCCACCATCGGCAGCACCAACGCCGTGGAGGACAGGGCCAGGGCAATGCCAAGCCCGAGCGAACCATGGACGCTGAGCCCGGTCGCGTAGAGCAACGCCGCGATCACCAGCCCCGATCCGAGCAGCTCACCGGCCCCGACGCCGAACACCAGCGCCCGCATCGACCAGAGTCGCTTGAGGCTCAGCTCGAGCCCGATCGAGAACAGCAGCAGCACGATGCCGAATTCAGCAAAGGGCTCGATCGCGTGGACGTCGCTGATCGTCAGGTGACTGAGCCACGGCATCTGGCCGACCAGCGCGCCTAGCCCCTGCGGGCCGACGAGCATGCCGGTCAGGATGAAGCCAATGACCGGGCTGATCCTGAACCGGGCAAAGGTCGGGATAACGATGCCCGCTGCGCCGAGAATAACGAGCGCGTCGGAAAAGCCGTGACTATCGAGCGGGGAGGCCATGGCTTGACCTTATCGACCGCACGTCGGGGCGTCACCACACCGCATGCGGCCGACCCGCGACAATAGGCCGTCTATTTGCCGAATAGCGTGTCCACTGTCGCATCTGGTGTCGCCAGAAAAGCGGCGACGCGCTTGCGGCCGAAATAATAGGGAAGCGCCGGGTGCGCCCGGTGCATGGCGGTAAGGCGCTGAACATCGCCGTCGCTCAACGATCCGCCGCCGGCGACATAGTCGCAATAGCCCTCGCGCTTCCATTGCGGCGCGGTGAAATCGATCAGTACCCCATAGCGCCGGCGCAGCAGCCCATGCGTCGCCTCATGCGCGATCACTTGCGATAGCGGCCGGGTGCCGCCAATCGCCGCGCCATTGGTCACGCGATCGCCAGCAATATCGCTGCTGTTGACGATGATCGCATCGCTATACCCTCGCGACAGCGCAAAGCCGCCCTCGGCTCCTGTCGCCAGCACGCGCCAGCGCCAGCCGCCATCGGTCAGGAAAATGCTGTGCGCCAGCGGCGGCTGGTTGATCGGCGACGTGGCCAGCCGCGCATCGGCCTTTACGAGCACCATCGTGAGCGCCGCCGCATCGATCGGTCGCTCCGAATAGACGCGGTATTTCCCCACCGTCGCGGTGAACGGAAACGCCAGGGCCTGAGGTGCGGCCAAGACGGCAGCATAAGCGATGACCAGCGCGACGAGAATGACTTGAGCAATCCGCCGCGCTTTCATCTCAAAGACCTTTCGCCATCTCGGTTTCGAGGTTGACCCGCACTGCCTCGAAGAATTGCTCGGTCGTCATCCAGGGCTGGTCGGGGCCGATCAGGATGGCCAAGTCTTTGGTCATCTTGCCGGCCTCGACCGTCTCGATGCAGACCCGCTCGAGCGTTTCGGCGAATTTGGTGACCTCGGGCGTGTCGTCGAACTTGCCGCGATATTTAAGGCCGCCAGTCCAGGCGAAGATCGAGGCGATCGGGTTGGTGCTCGTCGCCTTGCCTTGCTGGTGCTGGCGGTAGTGGCGCGTGACGGTGCCGTGCGCGGCCTCCGCTTCCACTGTCTTGCCGTCGGGGGTGAGCAGCACCGAGGTCATCAGGCCGAGCGAGCCAAAGCCCTGCGCGACCTGGTCGGACTGGACGTCGCCATCGTAATTCTTGCAGGCCCAGACGAATTCGCCATGCCATTTCAACGCGCTGGCGACCATGTCGTCGATCAGGCGGTGCTCATAGACGATGCCGGCTTCTTTGAACTTCGCGGCGAATTCGGTCTCGAACACGTCCTGGAAAATGTCCTTGAAGCGGCCGTCATAGGCTTTGAGGATCGTGTTCTTGGTCGAGAGATAGACCGGCCAGCCGAGGTTGAGGCCGTAGTGCATCGAGGCGCGGGCGAAATCGCGGATCGAATCGTCGAGATTGTACATGGCGAGGGCGACGCCTGAGGACGGGTATTGGAACACTTCCTCCTCGATCACCTGGCCGTTCTCGCCTTCCCATTTCAGCGTCAGCTTGCCGGGGCCGGGCACGCGGAAATCGGTCGCGCGATACTGGTCGCCGAAAGCATGGCGGCCGACGACGATCGGCGCGGTCCAGCCGGGGATCAGGCGCGGCACGTTCTTGATCACGATCGGCTCGCGGAACACCACGCCACCCAGAATGTTGCGGATCGTGCCGTTGGGCGACTTCCACATTTTCTTGAGGTGAAACTCCTCGACGCGCGCCTCGTCCGGCGTGATCGTCGCGCATTTCACGCCGACGCCATATTTCTGGATGGCGCGCGCGCTGTCGACCGTCACCTTGTCGTCGGTCGCGTCGCGATGCTCAATGCCGAGGTCGTAATAATCGAGCGTGATGTCGAGATAGGGCTTGATCAGGCGTTCGCGGATCCATTCCCAGATGATCCGCGTCATCTCGTCGCCGTCGATTTCCACGACCGGCGTCTTGACCTTGATCTTCGCCATTGAGTGCTCGCTGTCCTATAAGGGGAGGAGGAATGGCTTCCGCGTCTAGGGCGAAGCCGGGCAGGGATCAACCATCCGTATTGACGCGGGCGAACGACGTTGAATTGCGGGGCCGGCGCCGGTAAACCCCTTGCGCATGGCCAATCCAGACCCGGCGCCGGCAACGGCGAGCAGCGCGAAGTGGCGCGTGCCCGAAGTGCACCCAGAGGGTCGCAAATATGTGCTGATCGCCGGCGCGGTGGCCTTGCTGTCGCTGTTCATCTGGGATGTGGCGTTCTGGCCGCTGGTCGGCCTGACCTTGTGGGTGGCGCTGTTCTTCCGCGATCCGGTGCGGGTTACGCCGCAGGGCGACGATCTGTTGATCGCGCCGGCGGATGGCCTGATCACGATGGTCGAACGCGTGCCGCTGCCGCCTGAACTGACGGGGCCGCAGGGGCTGGGCGACGCGCCGCTGGTCCGGGTCTCGATTTTCATGAGCGTCTTCGACGTGCACATTAACCGCACGCCGATCACGGGTACGGTGCGGCAAGTGATCTACATCTCGGGCAAGTTCCTGAATGCCGATCTCGACAAGGCATCCGAGGAGAATGAGCGCCAGCACATCATTGTCGAGGGGCGCGATGGCCGACGCATTGGTTTTACCCAGATCGCAGGGTTGGTCGCGCGGCGGATTGTCAGCTTCGTCAAGCCCGGCGACATGATCGTCTCCGGGCAGCGCGTCGGGCTGATCCGTTTCGGCAGCCGCGTGGACTTGTTCCTGCCGGATGACATGGCGCCGCAAGTCGTGGTCGGCCAGCGCAGCGTCGCGGGTGAGACGATCCTGGCGCGGCGCGGTGGCGTAGCGCCGGTCGGCATCGCGCAGTGATTCCCGGGCAGTGACCGATCGTGGCTGAGGGCAGGCGGCTGCGCCTGCGTCGGTCCCCGCGTGGCTTGCCCTTGCGCGCGGTTGCACCGAACGCGGTCACCGCCATGGCGTTGTGCGCAGGGCTTACCGGCATTCGCTTTGCGATTGCGCAGAGTTGGGAGCTCGCAGTGGCGATGGTGCTGCTCGCTGCCGTGCTCGACGGCATCGATGGGCGCGTTGCCCGGCTGGTGCGCGGCGAAAGCCGGTTCGGCGCCGAACTCGATTCGCTCAGCGATGCGATCTCGTTCGGCGTCTCGCCGGCGCTGATCCTGTATCTCTGGTCGCTGCAGGCGCTGCCGCGGCTCGGGTGGATTTGCGCGCTGGTGTTCGCGGTGTTTTGCGCGTTGCGGCTCGCCCGGTTCAACGCGGCGATCGATACGACGGATCAGCCACACAAATCCGCCGGCTTCTTGACCGGCATTCCCGCACCGGTGGCGGCGGGACTCGCTATGCTGCCGATGTATTTGTGGTTCATCGATGAAACGCCGCTGCTGCGTGAGCCACTGGTCGTCGCGCCATGGGTCGCGCTGGTCGCCATCCTGATGATCTCCAGCCTCGCGACTTTTTCCTGGGGCTCGCTGCGGCTCCGGCAGAATATCCGGTTCGAAGCGCTTGCCGGCGTGGTTATCCTTGTCGCCGCGTTCGCTTCCTATCCCTGGCAGACGCTCACCGCGCTGGCGCTCGCTTACCTCGCGATGCTGCCGTTCAGCGTTCGCGCCTATGGCCGTGTCAAGCAGCAGCGCGCCAAGCTGGCTGAGCCGTCGCGACCCCCCGCCGCGCCGGCGCCATAGCAAGCACCATCCCGGTCGGCTGATCGCCTTTCATGTCGCCCGCGAACAGCGCGGCGATGCGCGGCAGCGCGGGCATCAGCGTTGCCCAGAACACGAAACCGATGGCGAGAACCGCACCCGCGAAAAGGCTGAACTGGATCAACATCGTCATGGCTTGCTCCTTCAATCGCGCTAACGCCGCACCGCGCATAACGTTCCGCCGTGATCTCTATATGTTCCACTAAAGTTCCTGTCGTCAAGTGATGTTTTTGCTATGTTCGCACTTGTTCTACGCTTGATCGCTGCAACGGCGCTTGATTTCCCGTCGCGACCACGCTAGCGGGCGCACCTCAATCCCTCATGGGAAGCGCACATACCGGTGTCCGGGTTTGCCCGGATATTTGCTTCCCAGCGGCTGAACCGGAAAGGAAATGACTTATGGCGGCTCCTGTCGTCACCATGCAGCAATTGATCGAAACCGGCGCGCATTTCGGGCACCAGACGCATCGCTGGAACCCGAAGATGAAGCCCTACATCTTCGGCGAGCGCAACGGCATCCACATCCTCGATTTGTCGCAGACTGTGCCGCTGTTCGCGCGCGCGCTCGATTTCGTGTCGGCCAGCGTTGCGGCGGGCGGCAAGGTGCTGTTCGTCGGCACCAAGCGCCAGGCGCAGGAGCCGATTGCCGAGGCCGCGCGCCGCTCGGGCCAGCATTTCGTCAATCACCGCTGGCTGGGCGGCATGCTCACCAACTGGAAGACGATCTCGGGCTCGATCCGCCGCTTGAAGACGCTGGAAGAGCAGCTCTCGGGCGACACGCACGGCCTGACCAAGAAGGAAGTGCTGCAGCTGACCCGCGAGCGCGACAAGCTTGAGCTGTCGCTCGGTGGCATTCGCGATATGGGCGGCGTGCCCGATGTGATGTTCGTGATCGACGCGAACAAGGAAGAGCTGGCGATCAAGGAAGCCAATACGCTGGGCATTCCGGTCGTCGCGATCCTCGATTCGAACGTCTCGCCCGATGGTATCGCCTTCCCGGTGCCGGCGAACGACGACGCGGCGCGCGCCATTCGCCTCTATTGCGAGGCGGTCGCCATTGCAGCGACGCGCGGCGGCCAGGATCGCCAGGCGAGCTTCGGCGTTGATCTGGGTGCGATGGATGAGCCGCTGCCTGAAGTTGCGCTGACCGATCCGGAAGAGCCCGCTGCCGCCACCGACGCTGAGATGGCAGTCGAAGGCGAGCACCAGCTCGACGCCTGACCCCCGCGTCGCCGAACTGACATAATGGCGGGGTAGGGCGCGCGCTCTGCCCCGCCCATATTCATACGAGAAGGAAACGAACATGGCCGAGATCACGGCAGCAATGGTCAAGGACCTGCGCGAAAAGAGCGGCGCCGGCATGATGGACTGCAAAAAGGCGCTGGCGGAAACCAATGGCGATATGGACGCGGCGATGGACTGGCTGCGCACCAAGGGCCTCGCCGCTGCCGCCAAGAAGTCGAGCCGCACCGCTGCCGAGGGGCTGGTCGGCGTCGAAGTCGCCGGCACCAAGGGCGCTGCGGTCGAGGTCAATTCCGAGACCGATTTCGTCGCCAAGAATGACCAGTTCCAGACCTTCGTTCGTGATGTGACGTCGGTCGCACTGGAGCTTGGCGATGACATCGCGACGATCAAGGCGGCGCCGCTGGGCGCCAAGACTGTCGAGGAAGTACTGACCGCCAACATCGCGACGATCGGCGAGAACCAGACGCTGCGCCGCGCGCGCCGGCTCGAGGTGAGCCAGGGCGCGGTGGTGGCGTATGTCCACAACCAGCAGGCACCGGGCCTGGGCAAGATCGGCGTGCTCGTGGCGCTGGAGAGCCCGGCCGCGCATGACGTGCTGGCACCGCTTGGCAAGCAGCTCGCGATGCACATCGCCGCCGCCTTCCCGCTGGCGCTCGACGAAAGCGGTCTCGATCCGGCAGTGCTGGAGCGCGAGCGCGCGATCGCGACCGAAAAGGCCGCTGAATCGGGTAAGCCCGCCGACATCATCGCCAAGATGGTCGAGGGCTCGGTGAAGAAATTCGCCAAGGAAAACGCGCTGTTGAGCCAGTTGTTCGTCATGGACGGCAAGACCGCGATCGCCGACGTCGTTGCCAAGGCGGCGAAGGACGCGGGCACCACGATCGTGCTCAAGGACTATGTCCGTTTCCAGCTCGGCGAAGGCATCGAGAAGGAAGCGAGCGACTTCGCGGCGGAAGTCGCGGCGGCGGCTGGCATCACCCAGCCGGCGTAACGCGCACCGTCAATGTCCAGCTGGCGCGGTTCCGGGTGACGGAGCCGCGCCAGTTGCGCTTCGGGCGCTGGTGTTTGGCAAAATGCCGCGCCATGAAAGACTTGTGGCTGCGCCTGACATCCATCGCTTTGCGTGCACGCGCTGCGGCGCTTGCTGCAATCGCGCGCCGGAAGTGGCACTGTCCGAAGCCGCCGCGCTCGCCGATCATTTCGTTTTCCGGCTGATGGTGAGCCTGTATTGGCTACCCGACCGGCCGGTGCCCGGCCAGAATGCCGATGGCGGCTTTTACGAGCGTAAGCGGCTGCTCGCCGATTTCGCAGCGCGCGCCTCGCCGACCAAGGCGTTTCGCGATGGCAAGCGCGTTCCCTACACCAAATATCTCGTCTTCTCGGCACTGGCCGCGGATACGCGCGCCGGGCACTGCGTCGCGCTGATGGACGGTGGCTGCGCGATTTACCCGCAGCGGCCGCTCGCTTGTCGTACGGTGCCTCTGCATTATTCACGCGGCGATCACTCGGCGGCATCGGATCTGGCCGCTTTTGTCGCGTCGCCAGGATATCGGTGCGATACCAGCGATACAGCGCCGGTGTTGATCGACAATGGCCGGATCGTGGATGAACCGGTGGCGACCGCGCGGCACCAGGCGCGGCAAGTTGCGCTGAACGATCGTCGCTGGAGCACCGCTATTGCGCGGCAGGTGGGCAACCCAGCTGCGGCCGATTTAGCGCTGCCGACGATTGCCGAACTCCAAGCGAGTGCGGGAGCAGGCGCGATGACGACGACCATGGCCCCTGCCTGGCGCGTTGCTGTCGATATCGGCCTGATGACGCCCGGCGATTATCAAGCGCTGCTGGCGCGGCAATTGGCGCTGTTGGGCCGGGAGATCGCGACCGCCGATTGTCCGCCTACCACTCGCGAAACGCTCTTGGCGATGCACACCGAATATCAGCGGCTTCGCGAAAATCGCTGATTGCCGGGCTTGGCGTCATTTGCCGCTTTACCTGGCGGCGCGGCGGCGCCATCAGCGCTTGGCATCGCGGGACCACGCCACTAAGGTCCGCCGCGCTTTCACCCCCAGCCCTGACAGGATCGATGGCCCAACCCCGTTTCAAACGCATCTTGCTCAAACTGTCCGGCGAAGTGCTGATGGGGCAGGGGCAGTTTGGGATCGATCCTGCGACTGTCGATCGCGTCGCCGGCGAGATTGGCGCGGCCAAGCAGGCGGGGCATGAGCTGTGCGTCGTCGTCGGCGGCGGCAACATCTTTCGGGGCTTGGCGGCCGCGGCCAAGGGGTTCGACCGGACCAGCGCGGATTATATGGGCATGCTCGCGACGGTGATGAATGCGATTGCCGTCCAGAACGCGCTCGAACGCATGGGCTTTGCCACCCGCGTGCAATCGGCGATCCCGATGGCGAGCGTATGCGAGCCTTATATTCGCAGGCGCGCCGAGCGGCATCTCGAGAAGGACCGCATCGTCATTTTCGCGGCCGGCACGGGCAATCCCTATTTCACCACCGACACGGCGGCGGCCCTGCGCGCGGCGGAAATGAATTGCGACGCGCTGTTCAAGGGCACCAGCGTGGACGGCGTTTATGATGCCGACCCCAAGAAAGTCGCCACCGCGAAACGCTATGAAACGCTAAGCTTCGATCGCGTGCTGACCGACAATCTGAAGGTCATGGACGCGACCGCGGTGGCGCTGTGCCGCGAGAATGGCATTCCGATCGTGGTGTTCAACATCCGCCAGGAAGGCAATCTGGCGGCGGTGCTGGCAGGCGACGGCGTGTCGACGATCGTCAGCGATATCAAGGACTAATGGAGAGAATTTATGGCCGCATATGACAAGGCCGATCTGGAGCGTCGCATGCACGGCGCGGTCGAGGCGTTGAAGGGCGATCTCGTTGGCCTGCGCACGGGCCGCGCGTCGGTTAGCCTGCTCGATCCTGTCACCGTTGAAGTGTATGGCTCGCACATGCCGATTACCCAGGTCGCGACCGTCTCGACGCCCGAATCGCGGCTGCTGTCGGTGCAGGTGTGGGACAAGGGCAATGTCGGCGCGGTCGACAAGGCGATCCGCTCGGCAGGCCTGGGCCTCAACCCGATCGTCGACGGCACGACGCTACGCATTCCGATCCCCGACCTGACCGAGGAACGCCGCAAGGAACTCGCCAAGCTCGCCGGGCAATATGCCGAAAAGGCGCGCATCGCCGCGCGCAATGTGCGGCGTGATGGCATGGACGCGCTCAAGACCGACGAAAAGAAGGGCTTGTTCGGCGAGGATGAGCGCAAGCGCCACGAGACCGAAGTCCAGAAGCTGACGGACTCGACCATCGCCGAGATCGATGCGGCAGCGGCGGCTAAGGAAAAGGAAATCCTCGGCAAGTGAGGCCCTTGTCTGCCCCGGCTGCGTCTGCTGCCTCCGGGGCCGGGGAAGTGCCGCGCCACGTCGCCATTATCATGGACGGCAATGGCCGCTGGGCTAAGCAGCGCTTTCTGCCCCGGATTGCCGGGCATCGCCAAGGCGTCGAGGCGGTGCGCAAGGTGACGCGGGCGGCGCGCGACATGGGCATCGAGGTGCTGACGATCTACGCCTTTTCATCAGAGAATTGGCGGCGGCCCGAAGAGGAAGTAAGCGACTTGATGGGGTTGCTGCGCCACTTCATCCGCAGTGATCTCGAGACGCTGGTACGCGACAACGTCCGGTTGCGGGTGATTGGCGATTACCAGCGCTTCGGTGCCGACATCAAGGCGCTGGTCGACGATGCGCTGGCGCAGACCGCCGCCAATACCGGGCCCATCCTGGTGATCGCGCTCAATTATGGCGCGCAGCAGGAGCTGGCAGCAGCGGCACGGCGGCTGGCCGAGGCGGCGCGCGACGGTGACCTTGATCCCGCGACGATCGACGAGGCAAGTTTCGGCGCCGCGCTGGAGACGAGCGAGCTGCCGCCGCTCGATCTGCTGATCCGCACCTCGGGCGAGCATCGCTTGTCCAACTTCCTGCTGTGGCAAGCGGCTTATGCCGAGCTGCTGTTCGTCGACACGCTCTGGCCTGATTTCGACGAGCGCACATTTGGCGAGGCGATTGCCCAATTTTCGCGGCGCCAGCGGCGCTTCGGGGGTCTGTGACGCAGTCCGGACAATCTGACGTGCCATCCGATCTCAAGTTGCGTGCGCTGGTCGGCGCCATGCTGGCGATTGGCGCGGTCGCGGCGATCACGCTAGGTGGTGCGGCGTTTTGGGTGGTGGTCGCAGCGGTCGGCATCGGCATGATCGGCGAGTGGGGCCGGTTGGTCGACCTGCCGCCGCGGTTCGTCAGGCTGTTGCAATTCACGCTCGCCGTGCCGCTCGCGGTAATGGCCCCGCGACCGCTCGGCGCGGGGGCGGAGTATTTTACCCTGGGGCTGCTGATCGGCGCAGGCCTGTTCGCGCTGGCGGCGACGCGCCGGCTATGGGCAGCGTCGGGCATCCTCTATATCGGGCTGCCGGTGCTGGGCTTGCTGTTGATCCGCGCACAGCCGCGCGGGCTGCTGTTCTGTTTCTGGACGTTCATGCTGGTCTGGGCGTGCGACATCGGGGCCTACTTCGCCGGCCGTGCGTTCGGCGGCGCCCGACTGGCGCCCGCGATCAGCCCGAACAAGACCTGGGCGGGGTTGGTCGGTGGCGTGCTGGGTGCAGCGGCGCTGGCTGCATTTTTGCATCATTTCTATGGCTTGCCGTGGCGCCTGACGCTGGCGACGCCAACGCTCGCGCTCGTCGCGCAGGGCGGCGATCTGTTCGAAAGCTGGTTGAAGCGCCGCGCGGGGGTGAAGGACAGCGGCACGCTGCTACCCGGCCATGGCGGGCTGCTTGACCGGCTCGACGGACTTGCGCCAGTGGCGCCGATCGCGGCATTTCTGGTAGTGCTGCCACAGATCAAAGGGTTTTGGGCATGAAGACGGTGACGATCCTCGGCGCGACGGGCTCGGTCGGCACCTCGACGCTCGACTTGGTCGAGCGCGATCCGCAAGCGTTCGAGGTGCTGGCGCTTACCGCCAACGGTGACGTCGACAAGCTCGCGGCGGCAGCGATCCGCACCAATGCCAAGCTTGCGGTGGTTGCGGACGAAAGCTGCCTGCCGGCGCTCAAGGAGCGGCTGGGCGGCACCGGCATCGCCTGCGCCGGGGGCGAGCAGGCGATTGCCGATACCGCTGACCTCGATGCCGATCTCACCATGGGCGCGATCGTCGGCTGCGCGGGCCTGAAGCCGGTGATGGCGGCGATCGCACGCGGCGGCACCGTCGTGCTCGCCAACAAGGAGCCGTTGGTCTCGGCCGGTGACGTGATCCTCGCGGCCGCCAAGGCATCGGGCGCGACGCTGTTGCCAGCCGATTCCGAGCATAACGCGATCTTCCAATGCTTCGATTTTGACCGGCCGGAAGGTGTCCGCCGCATTATCCTCACCGCAAGCGGCGGCCCGTTCCGCGATGCCAGCCTGGACGAGATGCGCGCCGTCACCCCGGCGATGGCGGTCGCGCACCCCAATTGGTCGATGGGCGCCAAGATTTCGGTCGATTCGGCGACGATGATGAACAAGGGGCTCGAGCTCATCGAGGCCGCCCGGCTGTTCCCGGTCGCCAATGAGCAGATCGAGGTGATCTGCCACCGGCAATCGGTGATCCACTCAATGGTCGAATATGTTGACGGCTCGATCCTGGCGCAGCTGGGCCCGAGCGACATGCGCGTGCCGATCGCGCATTGCCTCGCCTGGCCTGATCGCCTTGCAACGCCGATGGAGCCGCTCGATTTTGTCGGCGTCGGCCGGCTCGATTTTTCGGCGCCCGATCCGGTGCGCTTCCCCGCGCTGCGGCTGGCGCGCGAGGCGCTCGATGCCGGCGGCGCGCGCCCGGCGATCCTCAATGCGGCGAACGAAATCGCGGTCGCCGCGTTTCTGGAAGGTCGGATCGGCTTCCTCGAAATTGCCGCAATCGTCGAAGATATCCTCGATCATTATGATCCGGCGGCGCCCGTGACGCTGGATGACGTGCTTGCCATCGACGCTGGGGCCCGTCGATTGGCGGCAGAGCGGGTGAAGGACACTGTTGCGTAGATGATCGGCTTCCTCACCGCCCTTGTTGCCTTCGCGCTCGTCGTCGGGCCGCTGATTTTCCTGCATGAGCTTGGCCATTATTCGGCTGGCCGGCTGTTCGGCGTAAAGGCCGAGGAATTCTCGATCGGCTTTGGTCGCGAGCTGTTCGGCTTTTTCGATCGGCGCGGCACGCGGTGGAAAGTCGCGGCGCTGCCGCTGGGCGGCTATGTCCGCTTCGCCGGCGATCTCGATGCGTCAAGCCGCACCGATCCCGAATGGCAAGCGCTGCCCGAGGCCGAGCGGAACGTGACTTTCCCGGCCAAGCCGCTGTGGCAACGCGCGATCATCATCGCGGCGGGGCCGGTCACGAACCTGCTGATTGCGTTCATTATTCTGGCCGGGTTTGCCATGGCGTACGGCAAGCCCGACATGAGCGCGCGGATCGGGCACGTCGAGCCTGGGAGCCCGGCGGCCAGCGCCGGCCTGGTTGCCGACGATCGCATCCTATCGATCGACGGCCGGCCGATGGCGGATTTCGGCGCGGTGTTCGATTATGTACGCGCGCACCCTGGCGCGACGGTGACGATCCATGTCGACCATGCGGGCTCGAAGGTTGATCACTCGGCAACGCTTACCACCATCAAGGTCCAGGTTGAGGCGGGGAAAGCAATTTCTCTCGGGCAACTTGGTATCAGGCCCGGAACGATTCGCGTCGGCCCGGTCGAGGCGGTGGCGCTATCGGTCACGGGCATTGGCCAGATTATGGGTTCGATGGGCGATTTGCTCGGGCAAATCCTGATTGGCCACCGCTCGATTCACGAACTGGGCGGGCCGCTGCGGATCGCGCAGGTGTCCGGCCAGCAGCTTGAAGCCGGCCCCGCCAGCCTGATCGGGCTGATCGCGCTTGTCTCCATTAATCTGGGATTCATCAACCTGTTGCCAGTCCCCATGCTCGATGGCGGCCACTTGTTCTTCTACGCGATTGAGGCGGTGCGGCGCCGCCCGGTCTCGCCGGTGGTGCAGGAATGGGCGTTTCGCGGTGGGCTTGCCGCCGTGCTCGCGCTGATGCTGGTAGTGACGATCAACGATCTTGGCGCTTTGGGCTTGTGGAAAAGCCTGACGGGGTTAAGCGGGTAGCAGCAGAGGGAGAGGCGGCTGATGCAGCCGCGCACGATAATTCCTGTTGGGGTGGAAGAGTGAAAGCGACCAAGGTTACCAAATTCGGCGCGCGCGCTTGCGCCACGTTGCTCACCGGCACCATCCTGTCGAGCGGCTGCGCGATTGCCCATGCGCAGACCGCGCCTGCGCCCGCTGCTACTCAGGCGCCCGCAGCCGCGGCACCGGCGCCGGCTGCTCCCGCCGCGACCACGCCCGAGCCTGCCGCACACATCATCCATTCGCTCCGCGTCGAAGGGTCGCAGCGCATCGAGCCCGATACGGTGCTCACCTACGTCAAGCTGCGCGAAGGCCAGGTCTATAATAACGAGATCCTCGACCAGGCGATCAAGGATCTGCTCGCGAGCGACTTGTTCGCCGATGTGACCATCGTCGGTGCCGAAACCGGCAATATCGTGCTGCGTGTCCGCGAAAACCCGATCATCAACCGCATTATCTTCGAAGGTAACAAGCGGCTGAAGCAGGAAAAGATCGATAAGGAAATCAAGCTCAAGGCGCGCCAGATTTTCACGCGCTCGGCAGTGCGGCAGGATGTCGCGCGCGTCATCGAGCTCTATCGCCGCCAGGGCCGCTTCGCCGCGACGGTGACGCCCAAGATGGTCGCGCTCGACCAGAACCGCGTCGACGTGATTTTCGAAGTGAATGAAGGGCCGAAATCCAAGGTCCGCCAGATCAACATCATCGGCAATCAGGTTTTCTCGGACGGTAAGCTTAAGGAACAGATGGCGACCAAGCAGGCCGGCCTGCGCCATTTCCTGAGCTCGAACACGAGCTACGACCAGGACCGGCTTTCTTACGACCAGCAGAAGCTGCGCCAATTCTACCTGACCCAAGGCTATGCCGACTTCAAGGTGACTTCGGCCGTTGCCGAGCTGACGCCCAACAAGCGCGACTTCATCATCACCTACGTGGTGGAGGAAGGGAAACGCTATCACTTTGGCGATGTGACGGTCGACAGCGATATCCGCGATTTTGACAATAGCAAACTTGCCAAGTCGCTCTCAGTCAAAAAGGGCGATTGGTACAACGCCAAAAAGGCCGAGGACTCGATCGACTCGATCAATCAGACTGCCGGTCTGTTCGGCTATGCATTTGCCGAAGTGAATCCGGAGTATACGCCCGATCGCGAAAAGCTGGAAATGAATATCAATTTCCACATTTCGGAAGCCAACCGTACCTATGTCGAGCGCATCGACATTAACGGCAATACGATCACGCAGGACAAGGTCGTCCGGCGCGAAATGCGCCTGAACGAAGGGGATGCGTTCAACACCTTCCTTGTCAAGCGTTCGCAGGATCGCATCAATTCGCTTGGTTATTTCCAGGAAAAGTTCGAGATTACGCAAAAGCCGGGCTCGTCGCCCGACCGCGTGGTGCTCGAAGCCAATCTGGAAGAAAAGGCGACGGGGCAGCTCAACCTGTCGGTCGGCTATTCGAGCCTGGAGCGGTTCCTGATCCAGGCATCGATCGAGCAGCGCAATTTCCGCGGCCTCGGCCAGACGCTACGGGCCAGTGTCGAATATTCGACCTATTCGAAGCAAGTCGATCTGGGCTTTACCGAGCCCTATCTGTTCGATCGCAACATTGCGATTGGCGGTGATATCTTCCGGCGCGATTACAATGCGTTCAACTATGTCGGCGATTCACGCCAGACCTCGTACAGCCAGGTATCGACCGGTTTTCAGATCCGCGTCGGCTTGCCACTGACCGAATATTGGTCACTCGCCGGGCGCTATAGCCTGACTTATGATCAGGTCGGACTGAACGCAAATACCTATTATACCAATGGAATCTGCACTGCCGGGCGCTATTTGTGCGAGGAAGTTGGCAACCGGGTGACGTCGGCGGTGGGCTTTTCGTTGATCCGCGACAGCCTCAACAGCCGGTTGCATCCGACGAGAGGCCAACAATTCTCGCTGAACGAGGATTTCGCGGGTCTTGGTGGTGACGTCCGCTACCTGCGCACGCGCGTCGAATATCATCGCTATCACGATATCGGCAGCGGCTTCATCCTCGGGCTTAGCGGTGAGGCAGCCTATATCAAGGCGTTGCGGGGCAGCCCCGGGGCCGGTGTCGACCCGGTCCGCATCATTGATCGCTTCTATCTTGGCGAGCCGCAATTCCCGGGCTTTGACATTCGCGGCGTTGGCCCGCGCATTCTGCGCATTCCGTACACCACGGATTCGACGACCGGCGTGCAAAGCCTCGTTACCGACCGCAATCAGATCAGCGACGATGCACTGGGCGGCCGGGCCTATTATCTCGGCAAGCTGGAACTCGAATTGCCGCTCGGTTCGGGCGGACGCGAGCTTGGTCTTCGCCCGTCAATTTTCGTTGCATTCGGTGCGCTGTTTGGCGTGACGCGGCCGCTGCCGACCGAGACCTTCCCGACGCATGTCGACCCAACGACGGGTCAGACGATTGTCGATCCGCTTGTCGCTCAGCAGTTCGCGTCGAATGGCCAGCCTTATTATATCGTGCCATCGACCGATACGACGAACCCCAACGCCGTCACGACGTGTTCGACGGGCTATTCGGCGACGGTCGGCGGCGCTTGCACGGGCACGTCGACGAACAGTTTGTACACTGTCACCACCCAGCCGTTCCTTGAACGTTTCACTGGCGATTCAGCCAAGCCGCGCGTCTCCGTCGGTGTCGGCATCAACTGGAATTCGCCGTTCGGACCGCTCCGTATCGATATCGCCAAGGCGCTGGTCACAGTGCCCGGAGATGACAAGAAGCTCGTAACCTTCAACGTAGGGACCCAATTCTGATGAAAATGCTTGCGAAATCGGCCGCGCTCGCGGCCGCGATGACGGCTGGCGCGCTCGCGCTGCCGGGGGTGGCGTCGGCGCAATCGACGCTGACCGTCGATATCAATACGCTGTACAGCGACAGCAGCGCAGCCAAGAGCGGTGCCTCGCAGATCCAGGCCAAATATGGCGCGACGGCGCAGACGCTGAAGGCCAATCTCGACGCTGCCTACAAGGCGCTCGATGACGCCACGGCCGCGGCGCGCAAGGTCGCCAAGCCCGATGGCACGCTGGCCCCGACCGCGCCTGAAGCCGATGCTTATGCCAAGGCCCGCCAGAAGGCAGCGGAAGCTGAGCAGCAATACAGCGCGTTCATCCAGGAAGTGCAGCGCGTCGACCAGTATGTGCGCTACCAGATTCTCGAAAAGGTCGGTCCGATCGCCGAGCAGGTGCGCAAGACCAAGAACAGCAACATCGTCGTCCCGCGCGATCAGACGCTGGCATTCGACCCGGCGACCGACATCACGCCTGCCGTGCTGCAGCAGCTCAACGCGACGATGACGACCGTGTCGATCACGCCGCCGCAGCAGCAGCAGGCACCTGCTCAGGGCACCCCGGCCCCGGCACCGACCCAGCCGGCCAAGCAGCAGCCCAAGAGCCGCTGACGCGAATGAGCGACGGCGCCGTGCATGACGTTGGGGAAGGGCGGGCCGCGCTTGGCCCGCTCGACATCCGCTCGGTCATGGCGGCGCTGCCCCATCGTTACCCGATGCTGCTGGTCGATCGTGTCGAGGAATTGATCCCCGACCGGTCGATCGCGGCGATCAAGGCGGTGACGATCAACGAAGGCTTTTTCCAGGGGCATTTCCCCGGCCGCCCGATCATGCCGGGCGTGCTGATCGTCGAGGCGCTAGCGCAGGCCGCCGGCGTGCTCGCGGTCGAAAGCCTGGGCCTCGCCGGCTCGGGCAAGCTCGTCTATTTCATGGCGATCGACGAGGCGAAATTCCGCAGACCCGTCGAGCCCGGCGTGTTGCTGCGGCTTGAGGTCGAGTTCATCCAGAAGCGGGCGACGGTGTGCAAATTCGCCGGTCGCGCGCTGATCGACGGCCAGGTCGCGGCGCAGGCCAATTTCACCGCGATGATTGCCGACCCACCGAGCGCCTAAGCGTCGACCACATCGCGCGCGACCAGCGCGTCGATATCGTCCGGCCCGCGCATCTTCCAACCGCCGGGTCGCCGCATCAGCACGAAGCGGTAATAACAAAACGCCAGCAGATAGGCGCCCGCGCAGATGAACAGCGATTTGCGCCCCGTCTCGGCGTCGAGCCACAGGACGACCGCCTCGCCGATCACGATGCCCACACCGAGCAGCGGGATCAGTGGGAAAAGCGGTGTGCGATACCGCGCGCCGGTCCGCCCGCTCCGCCGGCCGATATAGACGCCCAGGACGTAGAAAATGGTGAGGATCGTCGTGCTGCCGGAGAGCAGCAGCAGCTTGGCGGTCAACGGGATGTAGGTGGCAAGCGCGGTCGATGTGCCGAGCAGGAGCAGCGCGACCCAAGGCGCATCGGTCCGCCGCGTCAGCCGCGTCAGTGCGTGGTTGATCGGCGCGGTGAACAGCTCGGTCCGCCCCATGCTGAACACGGTGCGCCCGAGCCCGACAAACCCGGCCAGGCACGCGTTGAAGATCGCAATCGCGATCGACAGCGACACCAGCTTTAACAGGAACGCAGGGAGATATTGGCCCAGGAACGTCTCAAACGGCGCGTCATTGGCCAACACGGCTTTCAAATCATGCGCGCCGACGATCGTGCCGAAGACGGGGGCGATCTCAAAAAACACGGTGAGCAAAAACGCGATCAGGATGATCCGACCGATGGTCTCTGGCCGCTTCATATCCTCGCTGAACATCAACGCTTGCGACGCGCCGGCGAGTGCCCAGGAGGAATTATTGACCGCGATGCCGATGATCCCGATCGACGCGGCGATCCACACGCCATTGTCGAGGTGGACCGGGTTCAGTACGCACACGGCAGCATCCGGCTGCGCGTGCCAGACACCGATCGCCGCCACCAACAGCAGCGCGGCGAACTCGATCAGCATGAAGATGCCGGTCAGCATTTCGTTGGCGCGGATGTTGAGCATCGCCAGCGCCGTCACCGTGGCAATGGTGATGAAGGTGATCATCGTTGCGCTGAGCGGGATGCCGAAGGGCGCGAGATAAATCGCGATGCCGATCGCCGACAGGTTGAGGAACACCGGCATGTTGATGAGCGTCGCGATATAGGTGGTCGCCCCCGCCCAATCGCCCATCGCGTGGCCGATCGCCGCATAATCATAGCCGGCCGTGGGGTAAGCCGCGCCGAGCTCGGCGATGAGCGCGGTCTGGCAATAGCAGACCACAGCGCCGATCAGGAAGGCGATGACCGATCCGGTGCCGGCTTGCTGCAGGATCGATGCACCGCTGACGAAGATCGACACCCCCGGCGACAGCACCGACAGCGTCAGAATGATAACGCCAAGACCCGAAAGCGAGCGATGGAAACGATGCGGCGTCTTATCCTCAGTCCCACTCGTCGCCGCGTCCATGCCTGCTCCATCGCTCCGGTTGCCGCGCCGATCCTAAGAGCGGTTTCGGCGCTGGCAATGCCATTTAGCGGAACGGCGGCTCGTTGAAGGCGCGCAGCTTGCGGGAATGCAGCTTGGCGCCTTCGCGACGCAACTCCTCGCAGGTCTCGATGCCGATCTTCATATGTTCGGCGATGGCGCGCTCGTAGAAGCGATTGGCCTGGCCGGGGAGCTTGAGCTCGCCATGGAGCGGCTTGTCCGACACGCAGAGCAAAGTGCCGTAGGGCACGCGGAAGCGATAACCCTGCGCGGCGATGGTCGCGCTCTCCATGTCGATGCCGACCGCGCGGCTGAGCGAGAAGCGCAACGCCGATTGCGAATAGCGCAACTCCCAATTGCGGTCGTCGGTGGTCACGATCGTGCCGGTGCGCAGCCGGCGTTTGAGTTCATCGCCTGACTGGCCCGAGACGGTCTGCGCGGCACGCGCCAGCGCTTGCTGCACCTCGGCGATAGCGGGCACCGGGATTTCGGGCGGTAGCACATCGTCGAGCACATGGTCGTCGCGCAGATAGGCGTGGGCGAGGACATAATCGCCGATCCGCTGGCTGGGGCGCAGACCGCCGCAATGGCCGATCATCAGCCACGCCTCGGGCCGCACCACGGCAAGGTGATCGCAGATGGTCTTGGCGTTCGATGGCCCGACGCCGATGTTGACCAGCGTGATGCCAGTGCGATCGTCGGCCATCAAGTGATAGGCGGGCATCTGGTGTCGCCGCCACGCGCTCGTGTCCGCCAGCACCGCCTCGATATCGTCGCCGGCCTTGACCATGACGCCCCCAGCGCCCGACAGGGCTGTGAAGCGGCTACCATCCCCCAATTGGCTCGCCGCCCAGCGCACGAACTCATCCACGTAGCGATGATAGTTGGTGAACAGCACATAGCGCTGAACATACTCGGCGGGCGTGCCGGTATAATGCTTCAGCCGCGCCAGGCTGAAATCGGTACGCAGCGCGTCGAACAGCGCGAGCGGGCGGACCCCGTCGACATTTTCGAGCAGGCCGTCGGCCGTCTCGTCGCCGATATAGGCAAGCTCGGTCGCGGGGAAATGCTGGGCGAGCTCGGCCGCCGAGACGTCATCAAGGCTGAGCGCCGCGCCGGCATCGAGCACATAGGGGAAGGGGATTTCCTGCCGACCGGGGACCGCCACGACATCGACATCATAATCCTCGATCAGCAGGCTCAGCTGCTCGGTCAGATAATCGCGGAAGACGCCGGGCTTGGTGACGCTGATCCGGTATTCGCCGGGCGAGACCAGCCGGCCGAACGAGCGGAGCGGCGTGGGGCGGCCATCGGCACCGCGATAGGTCAGCTGGATTTCGGGATAAGCGAAGGCACCGCTCGCGCGCAGCGTCGGGTCGGGCGGGGTGCCGTGGCTCAGGTAAGCGGTAAGCGCGGCGCGCAGCCGCTCGACCGAGGCGTTGTAGAGCCGATCAAGATCGGTAACGATTTCGACGGCGGCGGGGCAGGGGGTGCTCATGGCCCGTCGGGCTAGAGCAGCCATGTTGCGCTGGCAAGTCGGGGGCTGAGCTTACCGTCACCCCGGCCTTGAGCCGGGGTCCCGCTGCTCGCCCGCGGAAGAAGAAGCCGGACCCCGGGTCAAGCCCGGGGTGACGACCAGTTGTTTAATTGACGAGCGATTTACAGCTGCTCGAGCATATGCTCGGCGCTGCTCACCTGGAATTCGCCCGGCGCTTCGACGTTGAGCTGAGTGACGACGCCGTCCTCGACGATCATCGAGAAACGCTGGCCGCGCTTGCCGAGCCCGAATTTGCTGCCGTCCATCGTCAGGCCAACGGCCTCGGCGAAATCGCCATTGCCGTCGCCGAGCATCGTCACCTTGCCATCGGCATTGTTCGACTTGCTCCACGCGCCGAGCACGAACGCGTCGTTGACCGCCGTGCAGGCGACTTCATCAACGCCCTTGGCCTTCAGGTCGTCGAGATGCTCGATAAAGCCGGGCAAGTGCTTGGCCGAGCAGGTCGGCGTAAACGCGCCGGGCACCGAGAACAGTGCGACCTTGCGGCCTGCGAAGAAGCTGTCGGTGTCGACCGCCTCGGGGCCGTGATCGGTCGCCTTGGTGAAGGTAGCGCTGGGCAGCTTGTCGCCAACCTTGATCGTCATCGGAGCAGTTCCTTTCATGCTGAATGCCGCTGCCCCTTACCCTCGCCGTGCCAAGGATAAAAGCCGGTGATGCGCTGATTGAGCCGATAAGGCGCGCCTTGTCGTTGGACGCCGGGGGAAGGCAGGAGTATCTTGCCGCCAATGACCGCGCCGCCCTTCCTCACCGGCCAATTCCTGCTGGCGATGCCCGGCATCGGCGATCCGCGCTTTGAACGCGCGGTGATCGCGATGTGCGCCCATGATGAGAATGGCGCGCTTGGTATCGGCGTCGGTAACCCGATTCGCGAGCTGGGGTTGCACGATCTGCTCGAGCAGTTCGAGATCGACACCGACACAGCGCCCAACGCGCCGGTCGTGCTGGGTGGTCCGGTGGAGCCCGCGCGCGGCTTTGTGCTCCACAGCAAGGATTGGGGCGGGCAGGACACGATCGATGTCGCCGGCCGCTGGGCGCTGTCGGGCTCGATCGATGCGTTGCGCGCGATTGCGGAGGGGAAAGGGCCGAGCCACTGGCTCGTCGCGCTCGGTTACGCCGGCTGGAGCGCGGGCCAGCTCGACGAGGAAATGACGCGCCACGGCTGGCTGGCGGTTTCGGGCACGGTCGAGCTGCTGTTCGATACCCCGGCCGATCAGCGCTGGGAGCGCGCCTATCGCGACGCGGGCATCGATCCGAGGCTGTTGGTCAGCGGGGCAGGGCAGGCATAGCGGGCCATCCTCTCGCAGGCATATAAAGACATCTTTATATTTGATTTGGGCGTGTCCAGCGGCTATGGCCCGGCCATTCCGGGCGAGAATGCCCGGTTGCCAACCCTTGCCCATTTCAGGAGACCCCTTGTGGCCACCACCGTCCTTGAGCGCGATTACGTCGTCGCCGACATCAGCCTTGCCGATTTCGGCCGCAAGGAAATCGACATCGCCGAAACCGAAATGCCGGGCCTGATGGCGCTGCGCAGCGAGTTCGGCGCGTCGCAGCCGCTGAAGGGCGCGCGCATCACCGGGTCGCTGCACATGACGATCCAGACCGCGGTGCTGATCGAGACGCTGACCGCGCTCGGCGCCGAGGTGCGCTGGGCGACGTGCAACATCTTCTCGACGCAGGACCACGCCGCCGCCGCCATCGCCGCCTCGGGCGTGCCGGTGTTCGCGATCAAGGGCGAGAGCCTGGCGGACTACTGGGACTATGTCGGCCGCATCTTCGACTGGGATGATGGCACCGGCCAGACCGCCAACATGATCCTCGACGATGGCGGCGATGCGACGATGTTCGCGCTGTGGGGCGCCAAGATCGAAGCCGGCCACAGCCTGCCCGAACCCGAGAATGACGAGGAAGTCGAATTCCAGCGCGCGCTGAAGGCGTTCGTCGCGGCGAAGCCCGGCTACCTCACCGAGAGCGTCAAGAACATCAAGGGCGTGTCGGAAGAGACCACCACCGGCGTCCACCGCCTTTACGCCATCGCCAAGAAGGGCGAGCTGCCGTTCCCGGCGATCAACGTCAACGACAGCGTCACCAAGTCGAAGTTCGACAATCTTTACGGCTGCAAGGAATCGCTGGTCGACGCGATCCGTCGCGGCACCGATGTGATGCTGGCCGGCAAGGTCGCGACCGTCGCCGGCTTTGGCGACGTCGGCAAGGGCTCGGCCCAGTCGCTCCGTAATGGCGGTGCGCGCGTGCTGGTCACCGAAATCGATCCGATCTGCGCGCTGCAGGCGGCGATGGAAGGCTTTGAAGTCGTCACGATGGAAGAAGCGGTCAAGCGCTCGGATATCTTCGTGACCGCCACCGGCAATGCCGACGTCATCACTGCCGATCACATGAAGGCGATGAAGAACATGGCGATCGTCTGCAACATCGGCCATTTCGACAGCGAGATCCAGATTTCGGCGCTGTCGAACTACAAATGGACCGAAGTGAAGCCGCAGGTCGACCTGGTCGAATTCCCCGACGGCAAGCAGATCATCATCCTGTCCAAGGGCCGGCTGGTGAACCTGGGCAACGCGACCGGTCACCCGAGCTTCGTGATGTCGGCGAGCTTCACCAACCAGACGCTGGCGCAGATCGAGCTGTTCACCAAGGGCGGCGAATACAAGAACGACGTGTACGTCCTGCCCAAGCACCTCGACGAGAAGGTCGCCGCGCTCCACCTCGAAAAGCTCGGCGTGAAGCTGACTCAGCTCAGCCAGAAGCAGGCCGATTATATCGGCGTGCCGGTGGCGGGCCCGTTCAAGCCCGATCATTACCGTTATTGATCAATCGGCTCGCCAAGCCGGGGCATAGGGCCGACGGCTTGGCGAACCTGTTGCATTTTAGCGACATACAGTAATTTTGCTTAGTTGCGGCTTGAAGCGTTAACGCTCACGCTGCACCCTTTCCTCGCCCGGACATTCAAAGGAATGGCGGGTGCTTTTGTGAAGGGGACTATAATGCGTCGTAATCCTCACCTTGTTTCCCGACGGTTGCTGCTGTCGGCTTCATTCATCGCTGCGGCTGTTCACGCAGGGGCTGCTTCGGCCCAAGCGGTTGCTGCCGATCCTTCTCCTGCTCCAGAGGCACAAGGGGCGGCCCCGCCTCCTGCGACCGACACGAAGGAAAAATCTCAAGAGATTATCGTGACGGGTTCGCGCATCGCACAGCGCGGCCTCCAAACGGCGTCACCGATCGAGCAGATCACATCGCAAGAGCTTGATGCTCGCGGTTTTCAGACCGTCGCGCAGGCGCTTAACGAGCAGCCGACATTCGGCGTGCCGGGTGCATCGCCGGTTGGCTTCAACCAATCCGGCTTCGGTGCCGGCCAAAGCTTTGTCAATTTCCTCGGGCTGGGATCCCAGCGTACGCTGACCTTGGTCAATGGCCGGCGATTTGTCTCGTCCAACACGTCATCGATTTTTGGACCGACAGGATCGGGCGGCAACCAAGTCGACCTCAACATCATACCGACCAAGCTGATTGATCGGATCGAAACCGTCGCTGCGATCGGCGCGCCGATTTATGGTTCGGACGCCATTGCGGGCACGATCAACATCATCCTCAAGCGCGATTATCAAGGCCTCGATCTGGATGCCCAAAATGGCGTCTCGTCGCGCGGCGACGCGCCCGATCACCGTTTCCGCCTGCTTGCCGGCCACAATTTCGCTGGCGGCCGAGGGAATATCACCTTCGCGGCCGAATATGATGAATCAAAGGGTCTTTTGTTTACCGACCGCCCGTCCACCGCAAGTGACGATCGATTTGCCGATAATCGCAATGGCGTATTGAGTGCATCGGGTTCGCTGCAGCAGTCCATCTACCGCGATTTTCGCGTGCCGTCGGTCGATCCAAACGGCATCCCCGTTGTTGGTGGTGCCGCTTTCGGTCTCGATTTCGTAACGAGCCCGCAGCAGTCCAACCTTATTTTTGGGGACCCGACGCAGACTTTTGGCGTTCAAAATGCAGCAGGACAAACCTTGCGTTTTGACCCCAGTGGCTCGCTTATCCCGATCAATTTCGGCAACACTGTCGGAACCGATAGCAATTTCAATGTGTTTACCAGTGGTGGCAACGCCTACAAGCTATCGTCTGTCGAGAATCTTCTGACGGACATCAAGCGCTACAGCACGAATTTGAATGCGTCTTTCGACCTGACCGATAACATTCGCTTGTTCGGCGAGGGGTGGTACAGCGTTAGCGAGGGCAGAAACCTTGCTTCGCAGCCCGCCTATAATGTGGGCCTGTTCGGCGCGGCAGGCACTCGCGATGGCAGCTTGATCCTCCCGCTGACCAACCCGTTCCTGTCCGCACCCGCACGAGCGGCCATTCAGAACGCCATTACCAATAACCCCAATAGCGATCAGAACACTTTTGGCGTTCCGCAGAATTATTTCTACCTAGGTCGTGCCAATATCGACCTGTCTTCCGGCGTATCCACCGGCAAATCGGAAGTCATCCGGTTTGTTGGCGGCGTTGACGGCACGTTGCACGTGTTACCGGGCAAGGATTGGCGGTTCGAGGCCTATTTCAACTATGGCCAGTCGAGAGTTACCAGCCGGAATCCAGAGCTGAACGAGCAAAATTTCCTCAATGCGCTGAACTCGACCGTGGATGCATCGGGCAAGATCGTCTGCGCGCCGGGCTATACGAATTCGGTGATCCCGACGATCAGCTCGAGCTGTGCGCCGCTCAATCCGTTCGGTCAGCAAAACAGCCAAGCCGTGAAGGACTATATTACGACGATTGCGACGCCGAAGAACATCAACCATCAATATGACGCGGTCGTTTCGATTGCCGGTCCTTTCGCCAAGCTACCTGGTGGCGACTTGTCGTTTGCGCTGGGCTACGAGCATCGCGCCGAAGATTCGAGCTTTAATCCCGGCGCTTTCTACTTTGGCAGCGGTACCGGAGATTCGTCACAGCGCGGCAGCTACGGCCGATCGGTGCCGATTGACCCGGTGTTCGGTAAATATCACACCAACGAGCTTTTCGGAGAGCTCAACGCGAATATCATTTCGCCGGCCAACCATGTTCCATTCGTATCCGAGCTGACGCTCCAGTCGGCCGGGCGCTATATCTGGAACTCGCAGGCGGGCGGTGATGCGACCTATACGTTCCAGGCGCGCTATGCGCCGGTCCCCGACATCACGTTCCGCGGCGCCTATACGCGCGCGGTTCGCGCACCGTCGATCACTGAGGCGTACAACCCGAGATCGAGTGCCTTTGGGTTCGCGACCGACGTTTGCGATCAGACGCTGGTGAATGTCGGCCCCGATCCTGCCGCGCGTAAAGCGAATTGCGCGGCTGCCGGGGTGCCGACCAACTTCAGTTCGCTGTCAAACCAGCGTTCTTTCCAGACCTTCACCTTCGGCAATAACGCGCTGACCAATGAGCAGTCTGACAGCTTCACGGCAGGTATCGTTCTCAAGCCGCGTTTCCTGCGGGGCTTCAGCGCGACGGTCGATTATATCGACATCACCCTCAAGAACGCGATCAGCCAGTTCAGCAATGATCAGGTGGTCGAGGCATGTTATGACTCGCGCTCCTATCCTAACAACACTTTCTGCGGCCTGGTGCAGCGCGATCCAGGAACGCACCAGCTGTCGCTGGTGGGGAGCAGCTACTTCAACTCGTCTGAACTGCGCTACAAGGGCATCATCGTCGATGCGCTTTATCGCACCAAGACGGATTTCCTTGGCGCGGGCAGCCATGTTGGCGTTAAGGTAAGCTATCAATATCTTGATACGCTCTCCACCGTCGTAACCGCGGGGGCTGCGCCTGTCCTTACGAGCAACACGCCCGGCTATTCACCCAACAAGGGCATTGCGACGTTCATGTACGACAGGGGCGGATTTCACGGGCAGTTTGAAGTCAATTATATCGGCCGCGCTCGGATCAACCCGAACAACCCGATCGACTTCTACACGGTGCCGTATGTGAACTCCTTCACTTATGTGAATCTGTCGCTCTCGCAGGACATTAGCAAGCGGTTCACGGTCCACATCGATGTCGACAATCTCTTCGATGCTGGGGCCCCGTACCCCTTCCCGGCGAGTGGCGGCTTCACGCCGTATTTCCCCGGCATCCTAGGCACATATATTCGTGCCGGAGCGGCAGTGCACTTCTAAGCATTTGTAACGCTGATTGTTGTTGAGTCGGCGAGCAGCAACCCTGCTCGCCGACTTTTTCGAAAGCAGCATCGGCGGTGATTTGCCCGGCGGTTGGGAGAGGCGGCTCGGGTCAGAAATATCCCAGAATCGCCCGCAATCCGGGTACGGCGAAATCCACCAGCTTCTTCTGCATCGCCGGCAATTCGTCCGGGAAGTCGATGGCTGGACCAGTCAGGTTTTCCCGCGCCGTGCCGCTTTGCTTGCGGTCCGACCCGATGGCGACGCGCTCGCGCCAATCGCTCGGCATGGCGATGCCGCACGCATCGAACAGTGTCGCGAAGAAAAATTCGGCGGCACGGCTTTCCAGTTGCTTGAGATTGGCAACGAGCTCCTCATAGCGGACGAGATGGATATCGGTGCCGAGCCACGCGACTGCGTTGTTCGTGTATATATCGATCATCGGCGGCGCTTTTTGGTAAATGCCGAAGATCATCAGGTTGAGCAGTTGCTCGACCGAAAGCTCGCCGTTTTTGAGCCGGTCGACATTGCCGCTGAATTCGCTGGAAACGAAAAAGCGCGCACGCGCCAACACCCAGTCATAGGGATCGCGAACGAGCAATATCTTGCGCGCGCCGGCCAGCTCCATCGCCGAGTCATCGCTGAAGAACAAATGTCCCCAGCTCAGCTGCGGTTTGGTCGGATCCAAGGCGGAGAGATGTTGGCCCAGATTTGCCCATTGGATGAACTGGGCATGATATTGCTGCTCCACGGGGACAAACATGCGGATGATGTTGCGGAGCAGATGGCTGCCGCACTTGGGGACGCTGTTGAGAAACAGGGTCTGCCGTAGCGGTGCTTGATCGAACCGGCGGTTCTCGTCGTTGAGCGTGTCGGGGAACATCCGGACGATGGGCATGGTCTATCCTTTGCCGGCCTTTGCGGGGCGGCTTGACCGGCGTGTCGCTCGCTCTGCCGGGCAACTGACTGAAGCGCAACCCCGAGGAACCGGCGCGGGCCGGCCCCTCGGGGAAGGTGCTTGTCAGCTTAGAAGTGAGTCTTGATGGTCAGGAATCCGCGCCGACCGATCAGATCATATTGCGACGAGAATACGCTCTGGCCGTATGTCGATGTTTCGCTGTTGTTGAAGTGCGAAACACGCGGCGGCTGGGTGTTGAACAGGTTGGTGACACCCAGCGTGACCTCGATCCACGAGAATTTCTTGGTGATCGAAGCGCTATGGTAGAATACCGGGCTCACCTTCAGGCTTTCGCAATAGCCGCCGGGGAACAGCGCGCTGCTCGCATAGCATTGCGAGCCGCCATCGATCAGATACTGCGCCAAATCTGATGCGCCGCCGATGACATTCAGGCCGTAATAGAGCGAAATGCTGTCCTTGCTCCATTGCGCGTTGAACGCCCCGGTCCATACGGGATCACCAACTCGGCTGTTGAGATCGCGCTCGGTCCCTGAGAACAGCGCGCGCCGGTCGGTAAGCTGCCAAGTCATCTCCGCCGTGAAGTCGATCTTACCCCACTGGCCGAGGCCCTGGGCAAGGTTGGCGGTCACGTCGATGCCTTCGTTCAACTGACGGTTCACGTTGATGAAGCTGTCATGCACCACCGAGATGGCGTTGACCGGCGCCGTCGTCTGACGCGTGAACAGGCTGCAGAGCGGATCAGTCGGGAAGAACTGGGAGCTGTAGCAGCCGTAAACGATGTTCGCCGGCCCGAGCTGGCTGATCTCACCCTTCACTTCGATGTTGAAATAGTCGACCGCGATGTTGATCTTGGTGTTGGGCAGTGCACCGAAGCGCGGCGTCAGGATGATGCTCGCCGTTTTCGCGGTCGAGGTTTCAGCATGGACGGTGCCAACGCCGCCGCCGGTAAGGACGGTCGCGGTAGCCGCGCCGCCGATATAATTCGGCGGGATGCCAGCAGCCGCGCAGTTCTTCTGGATGATCGTGGGCGTGTGATTTGCCGGATCGCCATAGTTGATGCAGGGATCGATCTGGCGCTGACCAATGAAGCTCGATTGGTCAGCAAGGAAATCCTCGAACAACGCCGGCGCACGGTAAGACGTACCCCAGGTGCCGCGGAAGCGCAGCCAGTCATTGACCTTCCAGTTTGCACCCACCTTATAGGTGATGTTGCCATTATCGCTGAACGACGTCAGCTTCTGCGGGATATATTTACCCGGATTGGCCGGGTCGGGATACAGCAGGCCGTTTGAATCGCGCGTCGCGGTCGAATTGGTGACGCGGATCGACCCCGATATGCCGAGCTCTTGGATGAACGGCGTATTGTGGATCAGCGGAACGTCAATTTCACCATAGGCCTCTTTGGTGATGTTGTGGCCCGCGGTGATGCCCGACGAGGTATTACCCCAGCTGTTGTTGGTGTAAGAGCTTGCCAGCGTCGGGTCGGCGCCCGCTTTCAGCGCATAGGTGATGTTGCCCGGCCGATCAAAGATCGAGTCCCGGCGCCATTCGATGCCGATAGCGGCTGCAACCAGACCTGCCGGCAATCGGAACAGATTGCCCGTCGCTGAAAGCTCGAAGTTGAGCTGCTTGTAAAGCGTCCGCCCCGTTTCGTTGCCGAACAGATAATTACGCTGGGCTTGCGTGACGTTGCCGGCGAGGAACCCCGGATCCAGCCAATTTACGACTAGGCAGGGAACCTTCCGGACGGACGTCAGGTCGGCATTTGTGCAGGATCCGCCAAAACCATAATTGGTCTGCTGCGAGATCGAGTCGTTGTAGATCTGATCATTGGTGTAGAGACCGACAGACTTGCTGTATTGAACGAAGCCGTCCCAGGTCCAGCTCTTCAGGAACGACCCGAAATCGCCCCGAGCGCCGCCAACGGCGCGCCAATAGGTCACGTTCTGTGCGGAATCGGAATGATCGGTGATCGGCGTGGGGCTCAAGACACCGCCCGAAAAACCGGGCGAAGGCGGTCCGCCGAAATCGCCGGTATATTGGTAATCCCAGAACTGGCGGAATCCGTTCTGATAGGTCTTGCGCCGGTTCCACAGCCCCTCGGCGTACAGCTCGACATGGTCGCCCAGCTTGATCGACGCGTCACTGTAGAAAGTAAGGCGCTTGGTATCCGGAATGACCGTCGCCGCAGCGTAGAGCGGGTTGTAAAGATGGTCGATCGCGCCCGAGGCGGGGTCGTAGCCCATCATGTAAAAGTTGTTCGGCACGGTGAAGGCGCCGCTTGCAAAAGCTGGGCTGAGATTAGGCACATATTTGCCCAGATTCTCGTTGCCGTACGAAAAACCGCCACGGCCCGTGCGCACGGTCGCGCCGGTGTAATCGTAAAGATACACCTGGCCCCAGCTCAGCTGCGCGCACCGATACGTCCCGGTGATCGGGTTGACGAGGTCCGCCCGAGCGCCCGACTTGGTGAAGACGTAATCTTCGGGGCAATCGAGATAGCGGCGCTGGCCCTGAGCAAGCTCGGTCTGATGATAATAGTCTGCAGCGAAGAGGAAATGGCCTGCATGTGCGCCGCCCCATTCCGTGCCCCACGAGGCGCTGATGCGGTACTGGTCGCCGCCGCCGCCCTGCGAAGCATTGCCGGACGCCTTGAGTTCAAGTCCGTGCGTCTTGGTCTTGGTGATGATGTTGACCACGCCGGCAACGGCATCTGAGCCGTAAATGGAGGATGCGCCGTCCTTTTCGATCTGAACCTGCTGAATGATCGATTCAGGCAGCACGTTGAGGTCGAACGCGGACACCGCGCCGCGCGTCCCCGCGGGCCCGGCGCGACGGCTGTTGAGCAGCACCAGGGTGCGATTGGCGCCAAGGCCGCGCAGCGAAATCGTCGATGCACCCGGACCACCATCGGTGACGAAGTTCGACGAGATGGCGCTCGTAACCTGGGCGGAGCCAGAAGCGATGGGGGACGACTGTAACAGTTCAGCCGTGTCAATAACGCCCCGCTTCTCCTGCACTTCAGGATCGATCACCGCGATCGGCGATGGGCTGTTGAACGCCGTGGTCTTGATGCGAGAGCCGGTAACCACGATGACTTTTTCGTCATCCTTGCCGGCGCTGCTTTTGTCGTTCGGCGTTTGTGAAGACGTCGCTGTCGGCGACGTTCCCTTGTCCGACTGGTCAGCCGCCGGCGTTGTCTGCGCCACAGCGGGCGCTGAGACCGTCAGCAGCGAGCCGAAGAAAAGCGATGTGCCAAGCGCGCTGGACGCGCACCACCCTGATTTCCGCACGATATAGCCCCCTTATTCCCGTTTGGATACAGAAAGGTTGCAGTTTTACGACCGGCCTTCAACCCATTATGGGCTAGCGGCAGTGGCAAAATGTCGGGGTGTTGTTCATTTTTATAACATAGTTGCATTCAGGCCACGCGAGGCAATCGCCCCCGCATCAGCGATCGTTCAAGGTGCAGGGCGACAGACCATTGCGTGCACGGCGGGCAAGGCGTTAGCGTAGGGTGTGCACCCCGTATCTTCATTGTTCCCATCGTGACCACGCTCCAGCTTGTTGGCATCGGCGTTCTTACCGGAGCGGCCGTATTTTTGTCGGCCGTCATGCTCTATTTGAGCCTGCGCGCGAGGAAAGGCGCTGCCGCGCTCGATCGGCATAATGGTCATCTTGAAGCGCTCATCGCCACTGCGCCCGCCATCCCGGTCGTCGTTCGCGCGGACGGTCGTGTGGATGCGACCGAGCGGCTGGCCGATTGGCTCGGATTGGCCGCGACGCCACGGTATCTGACGGACTTTGCCGTAGCCGAAGCCGGCTTGACCCCCGGCGACTTCGAAAATCTGCAGAACGACATTGTCGCCGCGCAGAAATCGGGGCGACCGTTCACCCGCGCGGTGCGGCCGCAGGGCTCGGCGCGGAGCCTGACGATCAAAGGGCAGCGCGCGCCGCGCGAGGTTCAGGCGCCGGGCGGCGTGGTGCTGTGGGTGTTCGATGCGACCGAAAGCCAGCAGGAAATCGTGCGGCTGGGCGATGAAGCGACACGCATCCGTGCCGCGTTCGACGCGCTGAGCGGGCTGATCGAGGCGGCGCCGCTGCCGATGTGGTATCGCGGGCCCGACCTCAGGCTGATGATGGTCAATTCGGCCTATGTTGATGCGGTCGAGGGTGGCGAGGCGGAGCAGGTCGTCGCGCGCGGCATGGAACTGGTCGAAGGCTCGGGCATTGGCGGGCCACTGGCGAGTGCCGTCGTCGCGCGCGAATCGGGCAAGCCGCAGATGCAGACGATGCCCGCGACGATCCTCGGTCAGCGGCGGATGCTCAAGGTATTCGACGTGCCGTTGCCGACGGGCGGGGTCGCGGGCTTCGCGGTCGATATCGAGGACCTCGAGCAGGCACGATCGGGGTTGAAGCGCTTTGCCGAAGCGCAACGCGCGATGCTCGATCGTTTGTCCGCTGGCGTCGTGCAATTCGGCGCGGACCGCAGTCTGGTGTTCTGCAATCAGCCGTTCCAGCGCTTGTTCGCGATGCGCAGCGAATGGCTGGCTGATCGGCCTGAGTTCGACCGCGTGCTCGAGCGCATGCGCGAGGCCAACCGCCTGCCCGAAGTGCGCGACTTCCCCGGCTGGAAGGCCGAACGGCGCGACTGGTTCGTCGCGACCGACAGCCAGATTGAGGAGCAATGGCATTTGCCTGGCGGCGTGCATTTGCGCGTAGTTGCGCAACCCTTGCCCGATGGCGGGCTGCTGCTGATCTTCGAGGATCGCACCGAGCAGGTTCAGCTCGCGAGTGCGCGCGACACGCTGCTGCGCGTGCGCACCGCGACCTTCGACAATCTGTTCGAGGCTTTGGGCGTGTTCGCGGTCGATGGCCGGTTGCAGCTGTGGAACAACCGTTTCCGCGCGGTGTGGGATTTTGACGAGGCGTTCCTGAGCCAGCACCCGCGCGTCACCGCGCTGGCGGAGGTGGCGAAGGACAAGCTGGCGACGCCGAGCCAAGCAGTGCTGATCACCGAGCTCGTCCGATCGGCGACGGCAGAGCGTCAGCAGCGCGGCGGTCGGGTGGCGATGGCCGATGGCCGTCATTTCGAATTCGCCGCCGTGCCACTGCCCGATGGCAATGCGCTGTTCACGATGCTCGACGTGACCGATCGCCAGCGGGTCGAGCGCGCGCTGCGCGACCGCAACGAGGCGCTGGAAGCCGCCGACAAGGTGAAGACCGCGTTCGTCGCCAACATGTCGTACGAGCTGCGCACGCCGCTCACCTCGATCAGCGGGTTCGGCGAAATGCTGCAGGCGGGCTATGCCGGCGAGCTGCCGCAGACCGCGCAGGATTATGTCGGCGCGATCATGGAATCGGTCGCGCGGCTGTCGACGCTGGTCGATGACGTGCTCGACCTGACGCTGGGGCAGAAGGACGGGCCCGAGCTCGAGCGGTTCGAGGTCGATCTGGAGCGCGTCGCCCGCGCCGCTGCCGATCGCGTGCGGACGCTGATGACGCGACGCAAACTCGATTTCGCGGTGGAGCTGCAGCCCTCGACCGGCAACGTGCTCGGCGACGCGCGGCGGCTCACTCAGACGATCGAAAACATGCTGCGCCATGCCGCTTCCGGCACGCCCGAGGGCGGCCGCGTGCTGCTCCACACCGACGGTACCGCCGCCAAGGCGCGCATCGTGGTGTCGGACAATGGCCGGGGGATGAGTGCCAAGGCGGTCGCCCGCGCGTTCGATCGCTTTGCCGAGCCCGGCCCGAACCGCGATGGCGAGCGCGCGCTGGGGCTCGACTTGCCGCTCGCCAAGCAATTTGCCGAAGCGCATGGCGGCACGATCGACTTGGTGTCCGAGCGCGGGCAGGGGACGCTGATTACCGTCGAGCTGCCGCGGCGATGATCCGGCTCGCGGATGCCGCTGCAACCGAGGCATTCGGCGCGCGACTGGGGGCGCTGGTGCGGGCGGGCGACGTGATCGCGCTTTCGGGGCCGCTCGGCGCTGGCAAGACAAGCCTGGCGCGCGGGCTGCTCGCGGCGCTGGGGCTTGCTGGCGAAGCGCCGTCGCCGAGCTTTGCGATCGTGCAGCCTTATGATCCGCCCGAAGTGCGGCTGCCGGTGCTGCATGTCGATCTGTATCGGCTAGATGATCCCGAAGACCTCGCCGAACTCGGCATCGATGACTCGGCAGATGCACTCTTGCTCGTCGAGTGGCCGGAACGCGCGGGTGCCGATTATTGGCCCGACGCGCTGGCATTGACGTTGGCGATCGAGCCCGACGGCGGCCGCTCCTTGACAGCGCGCGTGCCGGCGGCATGGAAGGAGCGATGGCCCTTTTCCTGACTCCCCCGCCGGCGGCACGCGGCTTTCTCGATGCGCATGGCTGGGCGGGCGCGGCCATTCTGCCGCTTGCCGGCGATGCGTCGTTCCGGCGCTATTTCCGCGTGATCGACGGCGACCGGCAAGCGGTGTTGATGGATGCGCCGCCGCCGCACGAAGACCCCCGCCCGTTCATCGCGATTGCCGAGTGGCTGGGCGAGCGCGGCTTCCGCGCGCCCGCGGTGCATGCGGCCGATCTCGACCATGGCCTGGTGCTGATCGAGGATTTTGGTGACACGCGGATGCGCGAGACGGCCGATGCCGATCCGCAAGCGACCGAGCGGCTCTATGCGCAAGCGGTCGATACTTTGGTGGCACTCCACGCGCATGCCCCAGCCGATTTGCGGCCTTATGATCGCGCCGAACTGCATCGCGAGGCGGGGTTGCTGACCCAATGGTATTGCCCGGCGGTTGGCCTCTCTGTGGACGAGGCGAGTTATGCAGCCGCCTGGGACGCGGTGTTCGACCGCGCGCTGACCACAACGCCGGTCACCGTGCTGCGCGATTATCATGCCGAGAACCTGATGCTCACCAGCGATGGTGGCTTGGGGCTGCTCGATTTCCAGGATGCGCTCGCCGGCCACCCGGCCTATGATCTCGTGTCGCTGCTCCAGGATGCGCGGCGCGATGTCGAGCCTGAGATCGAGGTGGCAATGCTGGCGCGCTACAAGGCGGCGACTGGCGCCGGCGCCGATTTCGACGATGCTTATCGGGTGCTCGGCGCGCAGCGGAACGCAAAGATCATCGGTATCTTCACCCGGCTGTGGAAGCGCGACGGCAAGCCGCGCTATCCTACGCTGTGCCCGCGCGTGTGGCGCTATCTTGAGGCCGATCTTGCCGCGCCGGTGCTGGCGCCGGTCAAGGCCTGGTTCGATGCCCATATCCCTGTTGCCAAGCGCGGTGACCCGATGCTGATTGCCGGCCAATGAGCGTCAAGCGCCCCTTGAAGCTGCGCCCCGATCTTGACGCGGTGGTGCCCGAAACCGCGATGGTGATGGCGGCGGGCTTAGGCAAACGCATGCGGCCGCTGACCGCAACGCGCCCCAAGCCTTTGGTCGAAGTCGCCGGGCGCGCGCTGCTCGATCACGCGCTCGACCGGCTGCGCGCGGCGGGCGTGAAGCGCGCGGTGGTCAACGTCCATTATCTCGCCGACGCGCTCGAAGCGCATCTCAAGCGCCAGGCGCAAGATATTGAAATCATTATCTCGGATGAGCGCAATCAGCTGATGGAAACGGGCGGCGGGCTGGTGAAGGCTTTGCCGCTGCTCGGTGACAAGCCGTTCGTTTCGGTCAATAGCGACAACCTCTGGATCGACGGACCGATCGACTCGATCAAATTGCTCGCGCGCCATTGGGACGATGCGACGATGGACGCGCTGCTGCTGATGGTGCCGCTGGCGCGCGCTAATTGCCATGCCGGGCAGGGCGATTTCCACCTCGACGCGCATGGCCGAATCACCGGGCGGCGGCGTCCCGGAAGGCTTGCGCCATTCGTGTGGACGGGGGTGCAGATATTGTCGCCGCGCCTCATCACTGATGCGCCGGCGGGGCCATTTTCGACCAATGTGTTCTGGGATCGCGCGATTGCGGCGGGGCGGGCGTTCGGCGTTGTCCATCAGGGGCTGTGGTTCGATGTCGGCACGCCGGGCGCGGTGAGCGCGGCCGAGGCCATTCTCGCCGATGCCTGAGCGGCGCGGCCCGCATGTCTACACCATCCCGACGCATCACGGCTTTGCCGACGCGCTCGCTGCCGGGCTGATCCGGCGATATGGCGGCGATCCGCTGGCGCTGGCGCGCGGGCTGGTGCTGGTGCCGACCAATCGCGCCAAGCGGACGCTGACCGAGGCGTTCGTCAGGGCGAGCGGACAGGGGCTGCTGCTGCCGCGCCTCGTCGCGATCGGCGATGCTGATCTGGACGAGGCGATCGGCGCGGCGCTCGACCCCGCCGACGCCGCCGATCCGGTGCCGCCCGCCATCGCCCCGCTCGAACGGCGGTTGATCCTGGCGCGACTAGTGAGCGAGGGCCGCGCCGCCGCTGGCGCGCCGGTCGACGCCGCCGAAGCGCTGCGGCTGGCCGGCGATCTGGCGCGAACGCTCGATCAATTGCTGGTCGAGGAAATCGCGCCCGAACGGCTGGCGACGATCGACATGAGCGAGGCGCTGGCGGCGCATTGGCAGCGATCGCTCGACGAACTGGCGGTGATCCTCAAGCGCTGGCCGGCGGAGCTTGCCGCGCGCGGTCGCGTCGATCTTGCCACGCGGCGCGGGCGATTGCTCGATGCGCTGGGCAAACGCTGGCGCCAGGCGCCGCCGGCGGGTTTTGTCTGCGCGGCGGGGGTGACGACCGCCGCCCCTGCCGTGGCGCGGCTGTTGCGCGTGATCGCCGGATTGCCGCTCGGCTCGGTGGTACTGCCGGGGCTGGCCACCGACATGGACGAGGCCGAGTGGCAAGCGCTCGGGCCGCACGAGCCTGATCCCGTGACTGGCCGCCGCCGCCGCTCGATCGAGACGCACCCGCAATTCCAGCTCAAGCTGCTGCTCGATCGCATGGGCGTCAATCGCGCCGAGGTGATCGACTGGCGTGATCGGGGCGGCCCCGAAGCGCCGGCGGCGCGCGCGCGGGCGATCGACAATGCGATGGCGCCGGCGCACTTCACCGCGAAATGGACGAGCCTGCCCGCCGCCGAGCGCCGCTTGACCGGCGTCCGCGCGGTCGAGCTGGCGACTCCGGCCGAGGAAGCGCAGGCAATCGCGCTGGCGCTGCGCGAGGTGCTAGAGACGCCGGGGCGCACCGCCGCGTTGGTAACGCCCGATCGGGCGCTGGCACGGCGCGTGGCGGCGCATTGCGCGCGCTGGGGGATCGCGATCGACGACTCCGCCGGCCATCCTTTGTCGCTGCTGCCCCCGGGTACGCTGCTGATCGAGCTGGCCGAAGCGGCGGCACAGCGGTTTGCGCCGGTGCCGCTGCTCGCGCTCGTCAAGCACCCGCTGGTGCGGCTGGGTGAGGCGCGGCTGGCGTGGCTGGAGGGGGCGCGGGCGCTCGACCTGGCGCTGCGGGGGCCGCGCCCGGCACCAGGGCTTGAGGGGATCGACCAATGGCTCGGCAGCGCGCCGAAATTCGAAGGCGCGGCGCACTGGTGGCCCGAAGCGCGCGCTCTGATCGCACCGATGGCGGCGTGCATCGCGAAGGGCGCGCAGCCGCTCGCCGATCTGCTTGCGGCGCTGCGCGAAACGGCGGACGCGCTCACCAATGGCGCCGCGTGGCAAGGGCCGGCAGGCCGCGCCGCCGCCGATTTGCTGACCGAACTTGAAGCACATGCCGCCGCCGGCCCTGCCAGCGTCGATCCGCTGGCATTGCCCCAGGCCCTGCGCGAATTGATGCGCGACATTGCCGTGCGGCCGCCGCAGGGCGGGCACCCCCGGCTGGCAATTTACGGCCTGATCGAAGCGCGGCTGCAGCGCGCCGATCAGATGATCCTGGGCGGCTTGAACGAGGGCAGTTGGCCCGCTGCACCAGCGCCCGACCCGTGGCTCGCCCCGCGCATCCGCGCCGAGCTGGGGCTGCCGGGCCTCGATCGCCGCATCGGCCTCGCCGCGCATGATTTTGCCGCCGGGCTCGGCGCGCCCGAAGTGCTGTTGACGCGCGCCCGCCGCGACGGATCAGCGCCGACGATCGCCTCGCGGCTCTGGCTGCGGCTCGAAGCGATGCTCGACAAGGGGGTGCCGCCCGCGGCCGAACTGGCGCAGTGGGCGCGCGCGATCGATGATCCCGGCGGCTACTGCCCCGCCAAACGACCGGCGCCGCGTCCGCCTGCCGCAATCCGCCCGCGCGCGATCTCGGTGACCGAAGTCGATCGGCTGAAATCGGACCCGTTTGCCTTTTACGCCCGGCGCATGCTGCGGCTGATGCCGCTCGATCCGGTCGATGCCGACCCCGGCCCGGCGTGGCGCGGCACCGAGGTGCATCGCATCCTGGAAACCTGGGTGCGCGACAATAGCGGCGTGCCCGGTGCCCTGATGCCGCGCACGCTGGCGATGCTAGCGGCGCAGCAAGTCCATCCGCTGCTCCGCGCGCTCTGGCAACCTCGGCTAATCGAGGCGATCGACTGGATCGCGCGGCAAGTCGCGGAAGATGTGGCAGCAGGTCGCGCGATCATCGCCGCCGAGGGCAAAGGGCGGCTCCAGCTTGGTGAGATCACGCTTAGCGGCACCTTCGACCGGCTCGATCGCCTGGCCGACGGCACGCTCGCCATCGTCGATTACAAGACGGGCACCCCGCCCTCAGCCGCGGCGGTGCGCGATGGGTACAGCCTGCAGCTCGGCCTGCTCGGGCTGATGGCGGAGCGCGGGGCGTTCGCGGCGGCGCAAGGTCGCGTCACCGGCTTCGAATATTGGTCGCTCGCCAAGAAGAATGGCGCGTTCGGCTATCGCACCAGCCCGGTGTCGGCGGACGGCAGCGATGGCCGCGTGCCGGTCGATGATTTCGTCGCGCTGGCCGCCGATCAATTCACCGGCGCGGTCGCCACCTGGCTGACCGGCGACGAACCCTTCACCGCCAAGCTGGTGCCCCGCTATGCGCCCTATGCCGATTACGACCAGCTGATGCGGCTCGACGAATGGTATGGGCGCGGCGAATGAGCGGGCGCGGTACCGACAATCTGCCGATGCTCCACGGCAATCAGGCGCCGGCGAGCGCGCCCGACGCGCATGTCTGGCTCTCCGCTTCGGCCGGCACCGGCAAGACGCAAGTGCTGGCGGCGCGCGTCTATCGGCTGTTGCTCGGCGGCACCGATCCGGGCGCGATATTGTGCCTGACCTTCACCAAGGCGGGCGCGGCGGCGATGGCGGATCGCATCAACCAGCGCCTTGCCGCCTGGGTGCGGATGCCATTGCTCGACCTCAGGCAAGACCTCTTTGCCTTGGGCGAGAATTGGCAGGCACCGGGGATGATCGAGCGGGCGCGGACGTTGTTCGCGCGCGTGCTCGATGCGCCGGGCGGCGGCATCCGCATCCAGACGATCCACGGTTTCTGCCAGACGCTGCTCGCGGGCTTTCCGGCCGAGGCAGGGCTGGTGCCGGGCTTCCGGCCGATCGAGGGGCGCGAGGAAGCGCAGCTCGCCCGCGATGCGCTCGCCGAAATGCTGGTCGATGCCGAGCGGGAGGGCCGGGATGGGGTGATCACCGCGATTGCCGATCTCAGCAAGCGCGTCGGTGAGCAGGCGGCGCAGGGCTTTCTCCACGCCTGCGCAAAAGCCTCGGATGCGATGGAGGGGTTGCCGCCGGCGATCCGGCCCTATCTGCGCCGCGCGGTCGATTTGCCGGAAGGCGATGTCGAGCCGTTGATCGCGGCGGGCTGTGCCGAGGATCGCTTCCCGGTGGACGCGGTGCGCGCGCTGGCGGCGGCGAACCGGGCGTGGGGGGCAAAAACCGGCATTGCGGCGGCGGAGACTGCTGAAGCGTGGCTGGCGGCCGCGCCCGCGGGTCGCGCGGCGATGCTCGATGATCTCCTCTTGCTCGTCGTCACCAAGAGCGGTGGCTTCCGCGCGGTGCGCGACAAATTGCTCGCTGCCGAGCCGCGTTACGCCGAGCTTGCCGAAGCGATCGCCGATGCCGCCCAGCCCCTGATCGAGAAGCGGAAACTCGCCGCCTTCATCGACCGTCTCGCGCCTATCCTGGATGCGGGCCGCGATTATGCCCGCACTTACACCCGCGCCAAGCGCCGGCTCGGCGTCGTCGATTTTGACGACATGATCCGTTCAACCGTGGCGCTGCTCCAACGCCCCGGCATGGGCGACTGGGTGCGCTACAAGCTCGATGCCGCCACCGATCATATCCTGATCGACGAGGCGCAGGACACCAATCGCGACCAGTGGACCATTATCAACGCGCTGGCCTCCGAATATTTTGCCGGCGAAGGCGCGCGCGATGGCAAGACGCGCACGCTGTTCGTGGTCGGCGATTTCAAACAGGCGATCTTTGGTTTCCAAGGCACGAGTCCCATCCATTTCATGCATGCCGAGCGCGAGTTCCGGGCGGTCGCGGCCGCAACGGGCGATGCGGGGGAGGGCGCCCCGTTCCATCGCTTGTCGCTCACCCAGTCCTTCCGCTCGACACCGCCGATCCTCGAGTTCGTTGATGCCGCCATCGCCGCGCTCCCGCCCCCGGGAATGAGCGACATTGTCGAGCTCGAACGTCACACCGGCAAGGCGGGGGCGGGAGTCGTCAGCCTGTGGCCGCCGGTGACGATCGAGGATGACGATACCGGCGAGGAAGGCTGGATCGGCGACGAAATCTGTGCGCTCGCCAGCCGCATTGCGCGCCAGGTCCGCGATTGGCTCAATCCCGCCGATCCGCTGATCCTGCCCGGCAAGGGCCGGCCGCTTCGGCCCGAGGACGTGATGATCTTGGTCAAGCGGCGCGGCGATCTCGCGGCGCTCATCGTCGCGCGGCTTTATGCCGAGGGCGTTGCGGTCGCGGGCGTGGATCGGTTGCGGCTCAACGCGCCGCTCGCGGTGATGGATCTGCTCGCGGCGATCCGCTTCGTTCTCCAGCCTGACGATGACCTGTCGCTCGCCAACCTCCTCGTCTCGCCGCTGATCGGCTGGACGCAGGACGAGCTGATGGCGGCGGCGCTCGGGCGCGAAGGGGTTAGCCTGTGGCGTCATTTGCGCGCGACCCAGCCACCCGAAAAGCTCACCCCTCTAAACGCGATGCTGGCGCGCGCCGATTTCACGACGCCGTATCGTTTCCTCGAAGAGCTGCTCTCGGGTGCGCTCGATGGCCGCCGCAAGCTGTTATTGCGGCTGGGCGAGGAAGCGCGCGACCCAATCGACGAGCTGCTCGCAGCCGCGCTGCAGTTTGAGGCACTCGCGACGCCCTCGCTGCAGGGCTTTCTCGACTGGTTCGATCGCGGCGAGGTCGAGATCAAGCGCGATCCGTCGCTGCCCTTGGGCGCGGTGCGGGTGATGACCGCGCATGCTGCCAAGGGATTGCAGGCGCCGCTCGTCATCCTCGCCGATGCGACGACCGACCCGGAGCGCTCCCCCCGCTCTACGCTCAGCTGGATGGGCGTGCCGGTGCCGCGACCGAGCAAGGATGACCGCGTCAGCATCTTCGCCGAGCTTGCTGAAGACGCCGATCAGCGCGAGCTGGAAGAGCATTGGCGGCTCTTCTACGTCGCCGCGACGCGCGCCGAGGAGCATCTCGTCATCGCGGGTGCGCTCGGTGCGCGCGCCAAGGGCGTGCCGCCGGCGTCGAGCTGGTATGCGGCCGCCGCGCGGGCGTTCGATGCGCTGGGCGTCGCGGCGGGCGAGGGCGCCCGTGACTATCGGGGCGCGGGAGCGCAGCCTGCGTTCAAAGCGCAGATCGATGCCAACGCGTCCGCGAGCGCCCCGATCGCAGACCTGCCCGATTGGGTGCGCCGGCCAGCGCCTGAGGAAGCCCGCCCGCCGCGGCCGCTCGCACCCTCCGCGCTCGGCGCCGACGATGTCGCCGATCCGCCACCAAGCCCGGCGCTCCGCGCGGCGGCGCGGCGCGGGCAATTGCTCCACGCGCTATTCGAGCGGTTGCCGGCAGTGGCGTCCGATGATCGGCGCACGGCGGCCGATCGCTGGCTTGCCGGCGCCGGCGGTGTCGAGGAGTCGAGTGAGCGCGCGGCGCTGATCGACGCCGCGCTCGGCGTGATCGACGACCCACGTTTCGCCGACTTGTTTGGCCCGCACGCGCTTGCCGAAGCGCCGATCGCGGCGGTGGTGGCGGACGGCTTCGTCGTCTCGGGCACGGTCGACCGGCTCGTGGTCACTGACGATGCCATTCGGGTCGTCGATTTCAAGACTGGCCGCCGCACGCCGACAGCGATCGACGACGTGCCCATACCGCATATCAAGCAGATGGCGGCCTATGTCGCGGCGCTTGACGTTATTTTCCCCAATCGCCCGGTCACGGCCGCGCTGCTGTACACCACCGGGCCGACGCTGTTCGAGCTCAGCCCCGCGCTGATCGGTGCCCACAAGCCGCGCTTTGGGGCGGCGGAGCAAAGCTTGCCATCGTCAGCTTGAGACGCGAGCCTTGCTTGCTTAGATTGCGCGCCAATCAAGGAGATTCCCATGGCGACCAAGAAAATCAGCGATGACAGTTTCGATTCCGACGTGCTCAAGGCCGACAAGCCGGTGCTGGTCGATTTCTGGGCGGATTGGTGCGGGCCGTGCAAGGTGATCGCGCCGAGCCTGGAAGAGATTTCGGACGAGCTCGCCGATCATGTCGTCATCACTAAGGCCAATCTGGACGATGCGCCCGAGGCAGCGACGCGCTTCGGCATCCGCACCATCCCTAACCTCGTGCTGTTCAAGGGCGGCGAGGAAGTGGCGCGGTTCAGCCGTGCGGCGCCGAAGAGCCAACTCAAGGCGTGGCTGGAAGGCGCGCTGGCCTGATCCACCTATCGTCGCCCCAGCGAAAGCGGGGGCCTCGTGACGGCGAAAGACTCCAGCTTTCGCTGGGGTGACGGTTGGGCCTAAAGTCAGTCCTTTTCACATTGAATTGTCGCCCCGCGAAGGCGGGGATCCCTTAACGCTGAACATCGTCCGACTAATCGGTTTCAGCCAGAATGGATTCCCGCCTGCGCGGGAATGACGGCTCCATCGAAACAAGACTGGAGTCCAGGCGCAGCTTAGCTCCGATAATCGGCGTTGATGCTGATATAGCCATGGGTCAGGTCGCACGTCCAAACGGTCGCGCGGCCTTCGCCCAGGCCCAGGTCGACCTCGATGTCGATGTCCTGGGTTTTGAGGTGCGCGGCAACCGGCGCTTCGTCATAATCGGCGACCGCGAGCCCCTCGCGCGCGACCTGGACGCCGCCGAAGCGGATCGATAGCCGGTCACGATCGGCTGGCTCTCCCGCCTTGCCGACCGCCATCACGACGCGGCCCCAATTGGCGTCCTCGCCGGCGATGGCGGTCTTCACCAGCGGTGAATTGGCAATCGATAGCGCGATGCGGTGCGCGCTGGCGTCGCTTTCGGCGCCGGCGACGTCGATGCGGATGAACTTGCTGGCTCCTTCGCCATCGCGGACGACGAGATGCGCGAGCTGCAGGCACAAATCGCTCAGCGCGGCGCGGAACGCATCGGCGCCGGGGGTGTCGTCATACTCGATCGGTGCGTTGCCGGCAGCGCCGGTTGCGAAGGCCAGCACGGTGTCGCTGGTCGAGGTGTCGCTGTCGACCGTGATGCACGAAAAGCTGCGCCGGTTCGCCTCGCTCAGCGCGTGCTGGAGAAAGGCGGGCGAAACGGCGGCATCGGTAAAGATGAACCCCAGCATCGTCGCCATGTCGGGCGCGATCATGCCGGAGCCTTTGATGATGCCGGTGAGGGTAATGGTGCGGCCATCGACAATCGCGGTGGTCGCGGCGCCTTTGGGGAACGTGTCGGTGGTGCCGATCGTCAGTGCGGCGTCTTCCCAACTCGCCAGCGGCGCGGCTAAGGCCGCGTCGAGCCCCGCCTCGGCCTTGTCGATCGGCAAGGGCACGCCGATGACGCCGGTCGAGGCGACGAAGATGTCGGACGGCTGGCAGCCGATTGCGCCGGCCGCCCGCGCGGCAATCGCTTCCACCGCCGCGCGGCCGCGACCGCCGGTGAACGCGTTGGCGTTGCCGGCATTGACCACGACCGCGCGCGCCTGGCCGAGCGCGAGTGCCGCCCGGCACCATTCGACTTCGGGGGAGGGGCATTTGCTCGTCGTCAACACGCCGGCAACGCTGGTGCCGGGCGCGACGGTAATGAACGTCAAATCGGCCCGATCCCACGCCTTGTATCCCGCCCGCGCGACGCGCCGCTCGACCCCGGCGATCTCGGGCAGATCGGGGAAGCGGGCGGGCGCGAGCGGCGAGCGGGACGACGCGGATGACATGGCGATTTTCTCTGACTAGGATTTCACGAAAGAACGATGCGAAGGGGTGTTAGAGTGACGAGGGTGTTAGAGTGACAGGGGCGCAACGCAAGATCGGATCGCAGCGGGCGGCAATGCTGGCGGTGCTCGGCATGGCCGCGCTTATTGGCCCCGGGGTTTCCTTGGCATTGGCCAAAACGCCGACCAAGCACGCTGCCAAGCCGGTTGCCAAGCCCATAACCAAGGGGCCCGCCAAGCCGACGCTGCCCGATCCAAGCACCGCTGCTCCCGCCGCGAAGACGGTCACCGATGATGGCATTCCGCGCGCCAAGCCGATCGGCAATCCCGCCGATTGGTTTCCGGCCGATGCTTATCCGCCCGAGGCGCGCAATGCCGGGCAGGAAGGCCGCACGGCATTCTCGGTCAAGGTCGATGCGCAGGGGCGGCTGGTCGAGTGCGACATTGTCCAGTCGAGCGGCTCGGCTCAGCTCGACAATACGACCTGCGACCTGATCGTCACCCACGGCCGCTTCTCCCCGGCGCGCGATGCGGCGGGGCATCCGGTCGCCGGCGTCTGGCGCTCGGCGATGCGCTGGCAGCTCGTCACCGGCCCGTCGACGCTCGACTCCGAATAGCGCCGGCGTGGAGGACAACAGCCCAAAGACCGGGCGGACTGCAGCGCTGGTCTTCGGCGGCATCGCCGCGCTCTCGATCGTCTTGCTAGCGCTGATCGTTATCAAACGTAGCGACGAAATCGCGCACCCGTTGCGCCATTTGCCACGGGTGCCGCTCTCGCGGCTGTCCGGCTTGGTTGAGCGATTGATCCGGTCGGGGCGCGATCGCGAGCGGCAAACCGGGCCCGCCCCGGCGCCGCCGGCACCAGAGCCTGCAGCACCTGAGCCGGCGCCGCATGGTGCGCATATGATCGGCAGTCCGGCCGATTGGTTTAGTGAAGAAACCTATCCGCCCTATGCCAAGCGCCATTCGATCGAGGGGCGCGTCAGCGTCCGCTTGACCATCGATGAAACGGGTTTGGTCTCGGATTGCCGCGTCACCGCGTCCAGCGGCGTACCGACGCTCGACCAGGCAACTTGCGCGGACGCGATCAGCAATGGTCGCTTCAAGCCTGCGGTGGACGCCAGCGGCAAGCCGATCACCAGCGAGCTGGACCTGCCACCGGTGCGTTGGCAACTGAAAGACGAGTGAACGTGCTTATCGACTTTGCATTGGACGTGGCGCCCGTCAGTGCCTATGTCCGCGCCACCATGAAGGTGACGTTGGCGTGACATTGCTGTTGCTTTTCTCGGCGCTGTTCTCGGCGCTGACCGGCGGGTCCGGCCCGGCGACGCGCTTTGTCGCGCCGCAGGCGGTCAGCCGGCAGGCGGCGGCGAGTGCGATCGTTAAGGCCGTGGCGCCTGCCGAGCGGCAGCGGCACGCACAGCCGCTCGCTTCGATTGCTGCCGTCGCTGTTACGCCCAAGATTGAGGGCGAAACGGTATCGCCAAGCGAACCCTTGTTCGCTGGACGCCGGCGCGAATAAGCGCGGTCGTCTGTCCACGGGCACGCATCCGCGCCCGTTTCAATCGTCCACTCGTCCCTTTGCCGATGCTGCCCGCTCAACCGGTGCCTCGGCGCTAATTTCAGGAAACCACCATGCTCGGCGCCATCGCCAAATCGCTGTTCGGCTCGTCGAACGAACGCTACGTCAAATCGCTCAACCCGATCATCGCCAAGATCGCGAGCTTTGAGCCTGCGCTCCAGGCAATGGACGATGCGACGCTCGCCGCGCAGACCGCCAAGTTCCGCGAGCAGCTCGCCCAAGGCGCCAAGCTCGACGATCTGCTGCCCGAGGCGTTCGCCACGGTGCGCGAAGCGGCCAAGCGCACGCTCGGCCAGCGCCATTATGACGTGCAGATGGTCGGCGGCATCGTGCTCCACCGCGGCGAAATCGCCGAGATGCGCACGGGTGAGGGCAAGACGTTGGTCGCGACGCTCGCGACCTATCTCAACGCGCTGCCCGGCACCGGCGTCCATGTCGTCACGGTCAACGATTACCTTGCCCGCCGCGACGCCGACTGGATGGGCCAGGTCTATCGCTTCCTCGGCCTGACGGTCGGCGTCATCGTACCCAACCTGTCGGACAGCGAGCGCCGCGAGGCCTATCACTCGGACATCACCTACGGCACCAACAACGAGTTCGGCTTCGATTATCTGCGCGACAACATGAAGTATGATCGCGACCAGATGACGCAGCGCAAGTTCAACTTCGCGATCGTCGACGAGGTCGATTCGATCCTGATCGACGAAGCCCGCACGCCGCTGATCATTTCCGGCCCCACCGACGACAAGACCGACCTGTATCTGCGCGTCGATGCGGTGGTGAAGCAGTTCGTGCCCGAGGATTATGAGCTCGACGAAAAGCAGCGCTCGATCATCCTGACCGAAGACGGCACCGAAAAGGCCGAGCGGATGCTCGAGAGCGCCGGGCTGCTCCAGGGCAGCAACCTCTATGATTTCGAGAACACTCAGGTCGTCCACCACCTGAACCAGGCACTGCGCGCAAACATGATGTTCAAGCGCGACATCGATTACATCGTGAAGGACGGCAAGGTCGTCATCATTGATGAGTTTACCGGCCGCATGATGGACGGGCGGCGCTGGTCGGAAGGGCTGCACCAGGCGGTCGAGGCCAAGGAAGGCGTGACGATCGAGCCCGAAAACCAGACGATGGCCTCGATAACCTTCCAGAATTATTTCCGCATGTACCCGAAGCTTTCCGGCATGACCGGTACGGCAGCGACCGAGGCGGCGGAATTCTACGACATCTACAAGATGAACGTCGTCTCGATCCCGACCAACGTGCCGGTCAAGCGCGTCGACGAGGAAGATACGTTCTACAAATCGACCGCCGACAAGTTCCAGGGCATCGCGCGGACGATCAAGGAACATGCCGAAAAGGGCCAGCCGGTGCTCGTCGGCACAGTCTCGATCGAGAAATCCGAGCTGTTGTCCGATTATCTGACCAAGGAAGGCGTGCCGCACGCGGTGCTCAACGCGCGTTTCCACGAGAGCGAAGCGCATATCGTCGCGCAGGCGGGCCGCAAGGGCGCGGTGACGATCGCGACCAACATGGCGGGTCGCGGTACCGACATTCAGCTCGGCGGCAACCTCGATTTCCGTATTGCCGACGAGCTGCGCGACCTGGCCGAGGGGCCGGAGCGCGACGCCGCGATCGAGCGGATCAAGGCCGAGATCGCGGTCGAAAAGCAGGAAGTGCTCGACGCCGGCGGGCTGTTCGTGCTCGGCACCGAGCGCCACGAAAGCCGCCGCATCGACAATCAGCTGCGCGGTCGTTCGGGCCGCCAGGGCGATCCGGGCCTCAGCCGCTTTTACCTCTGCCTCGACGACGATCTGCTGCGCATCTTCGGCCCGGACACGATGTTCGCCAAGATGATGCGCGCCAATCTGGAAGACGGCGAGGCGCTGCCGCCGTCGCGCTGGATGTCGAAAGCGATCGAGACCGCGCAGAAAAAGGTCGAGGCGCGCAACTACGACATCCGCAAGCAGGTCGTCGAGTATGACGACGTGATGAATGACCAGCGCAAGGTGATCTACGAGCAGCGCGCCGACATCATGGATGCCGAAACGGTCGGCGATGTCGTCACCGACATGCGCACCGAGACGGTGAACGCGATCGTCGGTGAGGCGTGCCCGCCCAACAGCTATCCCGAGCAGTGGAATGTCGAGCTGTTGAAGGAGCGCGCGCGCGAGGTGCTCGGGCTGGAGCCGCCGATCGACGCGTGGCTGAAGCAGGATGCGATCGACCCCGAATTGCTGGGCGAGCAATTGCAGGCCGCCGCCGACGCGCTGGTCGCCGAAAAAGCCGCGAGCCTGGAGCCCGAGACCTGGATCCAGGTCGAAAAATCGATCCTGCTGCAGAATCTCGACCATCACTGGAAGGAGCATCTGGCGACGCTCGATGCGCTGCGCCAGGTCGTCCATCTGCGCGCTTATGCGCAGAAGACGCCGCTCAACGAGTATAAGCAGGAGGCGTTCGCGCTGTTCCAGCGCATGCTCGACAATATCCGCGACGATGTGACGCGGACGATTGCCTATGTGCAGTTCCAGCTGCCTGAAGCGCCGCCGCTGCCCGAGCTGCCCTCGTTCCTGACGACGCACCTCGATCCGCTGACGGGTATCGATGACACCAATGACATCGACGCCGGCACGCTGGGTCTGGTGACGACGCGGGTCGCGCCGCTGCAGGCGCCGCAGCCCGATGCGAGCGGCCTGGGCAGCGATCCGGCAAGCTGGGAAGGCGTCGTCAGCCGCAATGCGCCGTGCCCGTGCGGATCGGGGCAGAAATACAAGCATTGCCACGGCGCGCTGGCCTGATCGCAAAGGGTAGGGGGTGCGCCACTTCGATGTTTTGATCGTCGGTGCTGGCCATGGCGGCGCGCAGGCGGCGATTGCGCTTCGGCAGCTGAAATTCGCGGGCTCGATCGGCGTTATCGGCGCCGAGCCCGAACTGCCTTATGAGCGCCCGCCGCTCTCCAAGGATTATCTGGCGGCGGAAAAACCGTTCGAGCGGCTGCTGATCCGACAGCCGGCGTTTTGGGCGGAGCGGAGCGTCGAATTCATCCTCTCGGCGACGGTCGTGGCGGTCGATGCTGGCGCGCATCGGGTGACGACGGACCATGGCGAGACGCTCGGCTTTGGCCAGCTCATCTGGGCAACGGGCGGTGCGCCGCGCCGGCTCAGCTGCGATGGGCATGATCTCTCCGGCGTCCACAGCATCCGCACTCGCGCCGATGTCGACCGGCTCGAAAGCGAGCTCGCCGCGACGCGCCACGTTGTCGTTATCGGCGGCGGCTATATCGGGCTGGAGGCAGCTGCGGTGCTGCGCAAGTTCGACAAGCAAGTGACGTTGGTCGAGGCGCTTGACCGCGTGCTGGCGCGCGTTGCTGGTGAGCCGCTGTCGCGCTTCTTCGAGGCCGAGCATCGCGCGCACGGCGTCGACATCCGGCTGGGCGCGAGTGTGGCGGGGATCGGCGGCGAGGGCGACCGCGTGACCGGCGTTCGCCTTGCCGATGGTGAGCTGCTCGCCGCCGATATGGTCATCGTCGGCATCGGCATCGAGCCTGCCATCGGCCCGCTCGTCGCAGCCGGCGCGGCGGGCGGCAATGGCGTGATGGTCGACGAGCTTTGCCGCACCACCCTGCCCGACATTTACGCAATCGGGGATTGCGCTGCGCATGCCAATCGCTTCGCCGCTGGCGCGACCATCCGTCTCGAATCGGTACAGAACGCCAACGACCAGGCAACGACGGCGGCGAACGCGATTATCGGCGCGCCGGAGCCCTATTCAGCCGTGCCGTGGTTCTGGTCAAACCAATATGATCTGCGCTTGCAGACGGTGGGCCTGTCCGGCGGCCATGATGCGACGGTGCTGCGCGGCGACCCGGCGACGCGCTCGTTTTCACTCATTTATCTGCGGGACGGCGCGGTGATCGCGCTCGATTGCGTCAACGCGACCCGCGATTATGCGCAGGGTCGTGCGCTGGTCTTGGCGGGCAGCCGCGTCGATCCCGCCCGGCTCGCCGACACCGCCGTCCCGCTCAAGGAGCTGGCGGCAGGCTGACGATTATTCTTTCCAGAATCCCGTGGCTTCGCACAGGTCCCACTTGTCGGCCGCGCCCATCCGGCAGCCGCCATCGTTCGAGCGGCATTCACGATAAGCGATCTGATAGCGCTGGTAGCAACCGATCGGATTGTCCTTGCCCGTTGCCGGCAATGTCTTCGCCGCGGGGCGTTCGACCACGGCCGGCACCATCTGCGACGCGACTGCGCGCGACGGCGTGATCAATTGCGTGGCGGCGCGCACATCCGCAGCCCGTGCCGGCGTGGTCGGCATGATGTGATGGCCAAAGACCATGGGCCAAAGCTGAACCACCGCCAGCATGAAGCTGGCGCAAATCATAATCTGACGCACGTTAAAGCCCCCGAGCCCCGATCCGCGACTCGGTCACTCTATCAAAGATTCGCTCCGATTCGAACGGAATCCTGCGCCTATGTGTTCAATTTTCGGGCAGGAAATCGGGCACCGAAAGATAGCGCTCGCCAGTGTCGTAATTGAAGCCCAGCACGCGTGCGCCGCTCGGCAGATCGGGCAGCTTCTGGCGGATCGCGGCGAGCGTCGCGCCCGACGAAATGCCGACCAGCATGCCTTCCTCGCGCGCGGCGCGGCGCGCCATTTCCTTGGCGAGATTGGCATCGACCTTGATGACGCCATCGAGCGCGGCGGTGTGCAGATTGGCGGGCACGAAACCGGCGCCGATGCCCTGAATGGGATGCGGCCCCGGCTGCCCGCCCGAGATGACCGGCGACGCTTCCGGCTCGACCGCATACACCTTCAGGTTGGGCCAGCTCTTTTTGAGCGTCTCCGCGACGCCCGTAATGTGGCCGCCGGTGCCGACGCCCGTGATAATGACGTCGATCGGCGTATCGCGGAAATCGGCAAGGATTTCCTGCGCCGTGGTGCGGACGTGAACGTCGATATTGGCGGCGTTCTCGAACTGCTGCGGCATCCACGCACCCGGCGTTTCATCGACCAGCTGCATCGCCCGCTCGATCGCGCCTTTCATCCCCTTTTCGCGCGGGGTGAGATCGAAGGTCGCGCCATAAGCGAGCATCAGCCGGCGGCGTTCGAGCGACATGCTCTCGGGCATCACCAACACGAGCTTGTAGCCCTTCACCGCCGCGACCATCGCCAGCCCGACGCCGGTGTTGCCGCTGGTCGGCTCGATGATCGTACCGCCGGGCTTCAAATGGCCGTCGCGCTCCGCCGCTTCGATCATCGCCAGCGCGATGCGGTCCTTGATCGACCCGCCGGGATTGGCGCGCTCGGACTTGATCCACACCTCGGCTTCCGGAAACAGCTTGGCGACGCGGATGTGCGGCGTGTTGCCAATGGTCTCGAGGATCGTCTGCGCTTTCATCGTCGGGCTCTCCTGTTCAGGCGGCTGCAGTTTCTATCTTGGGCGGATCGAAGGTCTTGGCAAGTTTTAGCTCGGGGAACAGCCGCGCCCAAAGGATCGTGATCACGATCGCGCCGACCCCGCCGAACACTACAGCGCCGACTGGCCCGAGGATCGAGGCGAGCAGCCCGCTTTCAGCCTCCCCCAGCTCGTTCGAGGCAGAAATGGTCAGCTGCGACACCGCCGAAACGCGGCCGCGCATCGCATCGGGTGTGTGGAGCTGGATCAGCGACTGCCGGACATAGACCGACACCATGTCGGCCGCGCCCGCCACGATCAACGCGGCAACGCTGAGCCAGTAAAAGCGCGACAAGCCGAAGCACAGGATGGCAGCACCGAACACGATTACCGCCAGCAGCATCCGCGCACCGACATCGCGCTTCATCGGCCGGACCGAGAATAGCACTGCCATTACCGACGCGCCGATGCCCATGCTGGCGGCGAGCAGCCCGAGGCCATCGGCGCCGACATGGAGGATGTCCCGAGCGAACACCGGCAGCAGCGCGGTCGCGCCGGCCAGCAGCACGGCGAACAGATCGAGCGTGATCGTCGCCAGCACCAGCCGGTTGCGGCGGACATAATGAAAGCCCTCGGCAATGCGCGCCAGCGGCCGGTGATCGGTCTGGGCGGGCGGCTGCGGCACCGGGCCAATCAGCATCAGGCAGATGAGCGCGGTGACCAGCAGCGCGATGCAGCCGGCATAAGCAATGTTGGGGCTGAGCGCGAACAGCAGCCCGCCGACGCTCGGGCCGGCGATCGAGCCGACTTGCCATGCAATCGAACTGATCGCGATCGCGGTCGGCAAGCTCTCGCGCGGCACCAGATTGGGCGAAAGGGCAGAGAAAGCGGGGCCGGAAAAGGCGCGGACGATGCCGGCAATCACCGCCGCGCCATAGAGCGCGACCAGCCCCAGATGCCCCGTCCACGTCAGCACACCCAAGGTCGTCGCGCTCAGAGTCATCAGCGCGGTCGTGGCGCGGACGATGGCGCGCCGGTCGACGCTGTCGGCGATCAGCCCTACCACCGGCGTCAGCACGAACAGCGGCACGAATTGCGCCACGCCGATCATGCCCAGCATGAACGACGCACCCCGGATCGACATGGTCTCGCGTGCAATGCCGTAGGTTTGCCAGCCGATGATGATCGCCATCGCGGTGATCGCGACCGTCATCGTCAGCCGCGCCGCCCAATAGGCACGGAAATTGGGGATGGAGAGGGGGTGTGCCGCTTTGGCCATCGTAACGACGGGCTCTAGGCCAGGGCAGGGGGCACGGGCAACCGGCATTCGCGGAAACAATGCGTTGGCCGGCGGATGCTTTGGCTTTCCCCGGCGCCTTATCCCTGCGACACAGTGCCCAACGACTCAATGAAGGAGACTGGGATGCGGCGAGTATTGATGGCGACGGCCGGGGCGCTTGCGCTCGCAAGCTGCGCGCAACAGCCGGCGAGCAAGGCGACCGAAACCAAAGCCGAAACGACAGTCGAGACGGCGACGGCAACCGCAGTGTCGACCCCGATCACACCGTTGGCGCCGCTGCCCACCACCAGCTTCCCCGCTTTCCGAGATGCCTTTGTCGAGCAGCTGTTCCAGCTCGACCCGACCTATGCGGTCTATCAGGGCCGGCATGATTTCGATGGCCAGCTCCCCAATTGGAGCCCGGCGGGGCTGAAGCAGATGGCCGATTTCCTGAAGGAAGCCATTGCAGACGCCGGCAAGTTCGACGACGCCAAGCTCCCTGCCGACCAGGCGTTCGAGCGCCGCTATCTGGTCAAGGTCGCCGAGGGGCGGTTGTTCTGGCTGACCGACGCCGATCAGCCGCACAAGAACCCCTATTATTATATCAATGACGGGCTCGACCCGAACGCCTTCATCGCTCGACCCTATGCCGACAAGGCGACGCGGCTGAAAGCGATCACCAAATTCTTCGGCAACATTCCGACCGCCGCCGCGCAAATCCGCGCCAATCTGCAAGCGCCACTGCCGCTGAGCCTGATCAATTACGGCGTCGCCGCGTTCAAGGGCTATGGCGATTTCTATGCCGGTGACGCGCGCAAGGCCTTTGCCGATGTGAAGGACGCCAAGCTCCAGGCCGATTTCGTCAAGGCATCTGACGCGGCGGCGAAGGCGATGCATGATCTCGCTTATTGGGTGGAGCAGCAACGCCCGCACGCCACCCGGGATTTCGTGCTCGGCAAGGATCGTTTCGCGCGGATGCTGCTGGCGACCGAGGGGGTCGATACCCCGCTCGATCAGCTCGAGCAGATCGGTCGGGCCGATCTGAAGCGCAACAGGGACGCGCTCGTCGCCGCCTGCGCCAAGTTTGCGCCGGGTGCGAGTGTGCCCGCCTGCATCGCCAAGCTCAATGCCAACAAGCCGGTCGGCGGTCCCGTCGCCGAAGCGCGCCGCCAGATCCCGATGCTGCGCGCGTTCGTGACCAGCCACGATATCGTCAGCATCCCCGGCACCGAGCAAGCGATGGTCGAGGAAAGCCCGCCCTATAACCGGCAGAATTTCGCGTATATTGATCCGCCGGGGCCTTTCGATAAGGGCATCCCGTCGGTCTATTACATCTCGCCGCCCGACCCGACTTGGTCAAAGGCGGTGCAGGATGCCTATGTGCCCGGCAAGGCGGACTTGCTGTTCACGACAGTGCACGAAGTGATGCCGGGGCACTTCGTCCAGTTCCTCCATGCCAACCGGTCGCCGTCCAAATTCGGGCAGATTTTCGTCGGTTACGCGTTCGCCGAGGGTTGGGCGCATTATGCCGAGGAAATGATGTGGGATGCGGGCCTCAACAATGGCGACCCGGAAACGCATATCGGCCAGCTTTCCAACGCCTTGCTGCGCGATTGCCGCTTCCTGTCGGCGATCGGGCTGCACACTGGCGGGATGAGCGTCACCCAGTCCGAGCAATTGTTCCGGACCGAATGCTTCCAGGACGAGGGCACCGCCAAGCAACAGGCGGCGCGCGGCACTTATGACCCGGCCTATCTCAACTACACGATGGGCAAGCTGATGATCCGCCGCCTGCGCGCCGACTGGACCAAGGACAAGGGCGGTCGCAAGGCGTGGAAAGCCTTCCACGATGCTTTCTTGAGCTATGGCGGCCCGCCGATCCCGCTGGTGCGCCAGGCAATGCTGAAGGAAGCGGACGCGAAGGCGGTGTTTTAGGAGTCTAGCGTCGTCCCCTCTCCCCTGCGGGAGTTCGGGGTCGGCCATGCCCCCGGCATGGCCTAAACAGCGTGGGGCGCTGTTTACCCCGAACTGGTTGCGCAGACTTAGTCTTTGCGCAGCAAAGGCTTAGTCGAAGCTGGGTGAGGGGTACGATCCTGCATTATTCCCATGCAGCCGCCCTCACCAAGCTTCGCTAGCGAGCAAGCTCGCAAGCTACGCTATCCTCTCCCGCAGGCGGGAGAGGAATGGTTGCTCGCTACCGCGTCGCCTTCAACACCGGCACTTCGTCCTGCATCTCGGTCTTTCCCGGGTCGCGGATCGAGGGGCGCAGGCGGGCGATGCTGCACAGGCCGGCGATAAGCGCGAGGCCGGCCGAAACCATCGGCGGCACCCGGCCGTCGCCAATGCCCATCGCGAGCAGCGCCGCGACCACGGTCGCACCCATCGTTTGCCCGGTGAGCCGCATCGTCGCGACCAGCCCGCCCGCTGCCGCTGCCCGCTCGCGCGCGACCGAGCCGATAATGAGGCGCGCATTGGGCGGCAGGAAAATGCCGAAGCCCGATCCGCACAGCGCCATCCGCCAGGCGATATCGAGCGAGGTGGCATCCGCCGGTAGCGTCGCGATCAGCACCAGCGCGGTAATCGACACCAGCATGCCGATGCCGCCGAGCAGCCCCGCCGGCACGCGATCCGACAGCCAGCCGGCCAGCGGCGCTACGATCATGTTGGTGAGCGGCCAGGGCGCAATCACCGCGCCGACCATCGCCGGGGTGAAATGATAGTGGTGCTGGAGGCGGAAGGGCGTCGAGACGATCAGCGTCATCGACGCGGTGAACGCGGTGAACGCGCCGATTGCCGACAGCGCAATGATCGGCCGCGCGAGCAGATCGATCGGCAGGATCGGCTTTGGCTCATGGCGCTCGCGGCGCACGAACGCGATGCCGATCGCGATGCCGGTGAGCACGATCGCTGCGGAGACGACCGGGCTGTCGCCATGCACGCCGCTTTCCATCCCGCCGATGACGAGCCCGAACATGGCGGCGCACATAATGCCGCCGATCACGTCGAACGGCGCGGTGCCGCGTGGCGGATCGGGCAGCGCTCGGCCCAGGATGAGCGAGGCGATGCCGAACGGGACAGCGCTCGCGAACACCCACGGCCAGGGCGCGACCGCCAGCACCAGCCCGCCCAGCGATGGCGCCAGCGCCGCGCTCGACGAGACGATCACTGAGTTGATTCCCAACCCGCGGCCCAATTGCCTGGACGGGTAAGTCGAGCGGATCAGCGCCGAGGAAACGCTGAGCGCCGCCGCCGCGCCCATCGCCTGCACCGCGCGGACGACGAGCAGAAAAGGCAGGCTGTTGGCGAAGAAGCACAACATCGTTGCGATGGTGAAGAGGAGCTGGCCCCATTGGTAGAGCCGCTTGAGCCCGATCCGGTCGCCCAGCCCGGCGAGCGGCAACAGCAGCATGACCAGCATCAGCTGATAGACGGTGACCACCGCCACCGCCGCGCTGCTGTTGACGTGCAGATCGCGCGCGATCGTCGGCAGCGCGACATTGGGCACCGATCCGTCGATAATGACGAGCGCGGTCCCGAAGCCCAGCGCGGCGATTGCCCATAAACGGCGAGGGAGGGGGAGGCCGTCCGGCGGCGTGGTGGGCGTTGGCTCGGCCGGGCTTGTCACGCCGCCAGATCGCCCGATCGCGCCAGGCGCGCGCCGCTTGCCTCCAGCGCGGCCTTAACCCCGGGCGACGTCAGCGCCGCCAACTCGTCTGCATAGCGATAGCCGGGGGCATGACCGGGGAAATCATCGCGCGTACCGGGATGGAAGTAGATTTCGCTCACCCCGTCGGGCAAGCGCGCGGCCAGCGCGGCGACGCGCGCAGTCGTCATCGCGCCTGACCAGGCAAGGCCGAACACTTGATCCGCCATGACGATGCCTTGGCGGCGGAATCGTCCACGCAGGCGGCGCGCCCAGATGTCGGCGATGCGTGTGGTCGCATTGCGGTTTGTGAGCTCGATCGCCGCGATGACATTGACGGGTTCCACCGGCGCGCGGCTCGCTTTCAGGCCATAGCGCTTGCCGACCTCGATCATCGTTGCGGCGATCGTCGGATGGAGGTGGAAATGCTTGTGCGCGTTGACGTGATCGAGCGGCAGGCCGGTCGCGGCGAACCGCGCGAATTGCGCCTCAACCTCGGCGCGCAACTGGCGGCGGACGGCGGGGCGGAAGAAAATGTCGACGCCGGTGCGCGCCATATCCGTTCGGAACATGCCGTCGGGACCCACAAGATCGGGAATCTGTTGAGGCGGCAGGGCCGGACGCCCCTCGACCAGCACCAGATGTAGACCAACCCCCAAGCCCGGCAAGCGCCGTGCACGGGCAACCGCGTCATCGACCGCGTCGCCCGTCACCATCAGGCTTGCCGCCGTCAGGCACCCTTGCGTGTGGGCCACCTCGACTGCTTCATTGACCGCCTCGGCCGCGCCGAAATCGTCGGCGGTCACGATGACGGTCTTCACGCGCCCTCGGCCTCGATCCGCCCGGCGGCGCGCATCTTGAGCCGCGCCCCGCGCCAGTCGACACGGCGGACGAACAGGCTCGTCACATGAACGCCGAAGGTCATCAGGTCACGCAACGGCATCAGCCACAGTGGCAGCGTGGTGCGGCCGAGCACCCGGTCGACCACCTTTGCCGACACCAGCCGGGTGATCAGCGCGGCGATGACCACAGCCAATGTCCAACGTCCCGGCGCCAGCAGCAGCGCGATCAGCGACAGCGGCAGCGCGTGCAGCGTCAGCGATCCGACATGGCCTGCCGCGTTGACGGTGCGCACCGTCGCCATCCAGCGCAGCTCGTGCTTGGCAACCTCGGCAAAGCTGGTCTCGATCGAGGCATGCGTCACGAACACCGGCGGCACCACCACCTTCAGCCCCAGCGCCCGCACCGCCTGGCCGATCGCATAATCATCAGCCAGCGTATCGACGAAGCGATCGAAGCCGCCAATCGCCTCCAGCGTCTCGCGGCGCATCGCGATCGTCGAGCCCATGCAGACATCGCCCATGCCGAGATCGAGGCTCAGCATCATCGATGGCATGAAGTGGTAGCTGACAATCCCGGCGCAGAAGCGCGACCAGAAGCCGGTGTCGCCGCGCCCGCCATAAGCAATCGTCACCGCGCCGATGCCGGGATCGGCAAGCTGCGCGGCGATATGCTTCAGGTAATTGGGCGGCGCGGCGATGTCGCTGTCGCTTAGCACGATCAGGTCGTGGCGTGCGGCGGGCATCATGTTGACGATGTTGCCGATCTTGGCGTTGGCGCCATGCCGGCGTCCGTCAACCACGACATCGACCATGTCGCCGATCGAGCGGGCGATGTCGGCCGCCGGATCGTCGGCGCGGGCGACGCCGGCGAGGATCTGGATCGGTGCGTCCCAGTCCTGGTCGCGGAAGGTCGCCAGATTTTCCGCCAGCCGAGGCTCATCACCGTGGAGCGGTTTCAGCATCGTCACCGGCTGGGGCGCAACTGCGAGCGGCGCGGCGCGCGACGCTCGCCCGAGCCGCGCCATCGACCGCGTCGAGGCGAGCACGGCAACACAGCCGAACAGCGCCAGCACGTCCAACGCGGTCGCAACCCAGGCCAGGAATGTCGTCATCGCCGGCGCTATCGTCGGTTATCGTTGCGCTGTCAAAGCCGCCAGCGCATTTCGACGCTGTAGCTCCGCCCCGGAAAGGGATGGAACAGGAAATAGCGCCGGTCAGTGACGTTATCGACGCCGAGCGCGAGTTGCAGCTGACGCGTCACCGCCACCGTCGCGCGCAGGTCAGCGACGAAATAGCTGCCGAAGCCCTGGTACGTGAAGCTGACCGGGTCGCTATTGTCGATCGTCCCGAACGAGCGACCCGAATAGCGCCCCGCGGCACTGAGCGACCAATGCGTATCGGGCCGCCACGTCGCCACCACCGTCGCGCGCATCGTCGGCAATTGCGGCGGGCGCTTGCCGATGGCGGCGGGGAAGGCCGCATCGGCGCGGATGCGCGGATCGGTCAGCGTCAGGCTGCCCGACACGTCGAACCGCTTGACCAGATCGGTCTGCTGAAAGGCCAATTCGAGCCCATCGGTGTGGACGCGATCGACATTCTGGACATAGCTGAAGAGTGTTGCTGATCCGGGCACGAGCGGCGCGGTTTGTGAGAGCAGCGCATCGTTGATCACTTCGCGGAACAGCGACAGGCGGACGAAATTGGCATCGCTGCCGCGCTGGATCGCCAGTTCCTCGCTCAGCGCCTGCTCGGGCCGCAGTGTCGGGTTGGGCGAGGTGAGGGTGGGGCCCGTGGTGATTGCCTGGTAAAGCTCGGTCACGGTCGGGAAGCGCCACGCCTCGCCGAACGACAGGCTGACGCGCCAGTCGTGCGTCGGTGTCCACGCGAGCGTCGCCTTGGGCGAGAATTTGCTCGCCGATCGCGCCGGCTGATTGACCGCAAGCGCGGGCGCCAGGCTGAAATTATAGCCGTCGCTGGCCCGCCACCATTCCTGCCGTCCGCCGATCGTCAGCAGCACCGGCGCAATCGGCCGCCAGGCGATTTGCGCCCAGGCGGCATCGGTCGTCGTCGTGCCCCGCGATGCCTGATTGAGCGCTCCGGGCGCATCGGCGAGCCAATTGGTGGCAAGCGTGTAGCGATTGCTGTTCAGGTGATACTGATCACGATGATAGCCCGCCGAGACGGTGAGCCGATCGAGCTCGGTCAGATGCCACGCTGCCTTGGCGTCGACGGTGTACCAGCCGGTCCCCGCCAGCCGCGTGAGATTACCTGCGCCGCCAGTAAAGCCGCCCGGCAACGCAGCCGTCGCCACGCGCTGATCGTCGCGCGCGAAATCGAACAGTGTGCCGACGACGTGGAAATCGACCGGTCCTTGTGTGCCCTGGACGATCCAGCTGTGCGACCAATGCGTCTGGCGGTTGTGGTAGATGTTGTTTGAGAAGGTGCTGGCGGGGATGGTGTAGGCATAACCGCCGATGTTGAGCGTGCCGGCATAGGCGGGGGCGCTCGCCGCGCTCAGATAGCTCGTGGCGCTGGCATCGGTGGCGTTGACGAAGACGCCGCCGACGTAACTCAGCCGGATGTCGGGCGTCAGATCGAAGGCGAGCTTGAGCTTGGCGAAATCCTCCGCCTGATGCTCGAACCCGGTCGCGCCGATCACGCGGATCGCGGCACCCTGGCGGTTGAGATCGTCAAAGCCGCCCGCCGTGCCCGCGCCGCTTGCGGAAGGGCTCGCCGGCCGCGTCGCTGTGGCGTAACCGAGCGGCTGGCTGTCGCTCGACACATGGCTGTAGCTGGCGAAGACCGCGAGCCGGCCGAAGCGATCGCCCAATGTCGCGCCCGCCGAATAGGCCGGGTACGTGCCGCGCGTGCCATATTGATCGAAGGTCTGGACCGAGGCGCCGGCGGTGATTTCGGCCTCCAATTGGTCGGGCAGGCGAGTCGTGATGTTGACCACCGCGCCGATCGAATTGCCCGCATAAGCCGCCGAAAATGGGCCATAAAGCACGTCGATCCGCGCGATTTCCTGCGGGCTCACCAGCTGCCATTGCGGGCTCGCCGAAGTGTTGTTGTTGCCGATCAGCGAGGAGAGCAAAGCGCCATCGGCGAAGATCAGGCTGCGCGCGGAGGCACCGACGCCGCTCGTCCGCGTCGCCAGCGGTGACTGCGTGTCGCCGATATGGCGTTTGCGGACGACGAGGCTCGGCAGATATTTGACCGTATCCTCGACATTCACGGCGTTGACTGTGCGTGCGATCGTCTCGGCGTCGATCGCGGCGCGAGTATTGGGCGTCGCTTCGATCATCGCGTTGTGGCGCGTCGAGGTGACGAGAATGTCGTTGGTCGGGTCGCCATGATCGGCGGGGGGTGTGGCCGGGGTGAGCACGGCAAGCGCGAGCGGCGCCGTGGCGGCGCTAAAGGTAAGGGGCATGGAGCAGTTCCATCGTCTGACGGGAAGGAGCGCGCCGACAGGAGGCGTCGGCACGAGCGTGGGTCAGGCGAGGGCGGGTGGTCCGGTCTTGGGCGGCGGCGGCGCGGCGAGGCCGCGGCCGGGGAGGGCGGCGGGGATCTTCGCCGATGCGGAGGCCGGCGAGCTTGTCGGCGAAACAATCGACTGAAGCGGTGCGATCAGGTCGACCGCAGCACTTGCAGCCGCAAAGGCGCAGATATGGTCGGCCGCCGGCGCGTGATCGCTCTGCTTCTTGCCCGTCGGATCGGCGATATGCGCAGCACCATGGCCCGTGCAGATCTCGATCACCGGCAGATGGCCGCCCGTGTCGGCGCCGATCATATAGCCGTCGGGCACCACCAGCCGCATCCACAGCGCCAGCGCGAGCAGCAGCGCTGCCACGGGGCGGTGGGACGCAAGGATGGCGCGGAGCGCGGGCATGGTTGGCGCGTTATGCCGTGCTCTGCGCGGGGTCAAGCGTGCTGCGGAGGCGCTCTCACGCCGTCCCGAACGGCCAGCATTAACCAATTGTTTACGCTTCGCCGTTTACCATTCGTTAACGCCACGAAATGAGAGCCTTAGCCGTGAAATTGGCGATGAATATCCGACAGTTGATGCTGATTGCCGGCGCAGCGGCGGCGCTGGGAGGGTGCACGCGCCATTTGTCCCTCGTCGTTCAGCCGAGCCCGGCGGTCACCGTCGAGCAGATGCCGTCAAGCGCCTGGCGCAGCATTGCCACCCCGGCGGATCAAGCCTCGATCGATCGCCTTGCCGCGCGTTGGCAGGCAGCACGCGCGCTGGCCAGTCGCCGTTTCCCCAGTCGGTTGAAAGCGGAAGGCGCGCTGCTCGCGGCCGATGGCGCGGTGCCATTGCCGCAGCTGACCCCGGGGCCCTACTGGTGCCGATTGATCCGCATCGGCGGCAAGGGCGGCTATGTGACCGCCCGGCCTGATCGCTGTGACGTGGCGGGGGACCATCAGCGCCAGTCGCTCACCAAGCAGGATGGTGCATCGCTGCCCGGTGGCTGGCTCTACAGCGACGACCAGCCGAACCGGCTCATCTTCCTGGGCGCCACCCGGCTGCACCAGCGCGACGCCGCGCCGGGCTATGGCACGGATAGCAGCAAGGATGTGATTGGCGTTATCGAGCGGGTCGGCCCGTTCCACTGGCGCTTCGTGATCGCGGGCGCGCAAGCGCCGGCCGACGAGATTGTGCTCTACGAGCTGTTCCCGGCGCTGGGCTGACCGCGCTCAGCCGATCGTCACGAAGCTGTCCATCACGCGCTTGCGCCCGGCGGCTTCGAAATCGATTTCCAGCTTGTTGCCTTCGATCTCGGCAATCGTGCCATAGCCGAATTTCTGATGGAACACGCGCATGCCGACCGAGAGGTCGTCGCGCCCCTTATTGCCGAGGCTGACGGCAGAGGCGCGCGCCTCGACGATGCGGGGTTCGCGGACGAGCGATGTGCCTGATCCCGCCGCGCGCTGCCAGCCTGGCCCGCGCCCGGTGCCGCGGGCGACATTGGCAAAGGGATCAGCGGCGGTCGACCAATTGGCGCGCCATAAGCTATCGCCGCCCGCTAGGCTCGATTCCTCCTCGATATGCGGCTTGGGCAGCTCGCCGACGAAGCGGCTGGGGATGCTCGACGTCCATTGGCCATAAATGCGCCGGTTGGCGGCGTGGAGGATGATCGCGCGGTGCCGGGCGCGCGTGATCGCGACATAAGCCAGGCGGCGCTCTTCTTCCAGGCTGGCCAGCCCGCCTTCGTCGAGCGCGCGCTGGCTGGGGAACAGCCCTTCTTCCCACCCGGCCAGGAACACCGTGTCGAATTCCAGCCCCTTGGCGGCGTGGATCGTCATGATCGTCACCTGCGGCTCATAAGCGCCGCTCTCATTGTCCATCACCAGGCTGACATGCTCGAGGAAGGCACCGAGCGTCTCATATTCCTCCATCGCGCGGACGAGTTCGTTGAGGTTTTCGAGCCGGCCTGACGCTTCGACCGATTTCTCGGCCTGGAGCGCGCCGGTATAGCCGCTCTCATCGAGGATCTGCCGCGCGAGATCGGGGTGCGGCAGCTCCTGTGCCATCTGCCGCCAGCGCGCGAGATCGCCGACGAAATTGCCAAGGCTGCGCCGTGCCGCGCCGGTCAGCTCGTCGGTGTCGAGGATGCGCGCGGCGGCGAGGCTGAGCGGAATGTCCTCGGCGCGGGCGAGCAAGTGCAGCTTCTGCACCGCCTTGTCGCCCAGCCCGCGCTTGGGGACGTTGACGATGCGCTCGAACGCCAGGTCATCGGCCGGCTGCGCGACGATGCGCAGATACGCCAGCGCATCGCGGATTTCGGCGCGTTCATAGAAGCGGAAACCGCCAACGATGCGGTAGGGCATGCCGATCGCGATGAAGCGATCCTCGAATTCGCGCGTCTGGTGCTGCGCGCGGACGAGGATGGCGATGCTATCGAGGCTCTGCCCCCGACGCTGCGCCGCCTCGATCTCCTCGCCCACCCGGCGCGCTTCCTCCGGCCCATCCCACACGCCGATGACGCGCACCTTCTCGCCCTCGGCTTGCTCGGTCCACAAGGTCTTGCCGAGCCGGCCGCTATTGTTCGCTATGACGCCCGACGCTGCCGCCAGGATGTGCGGTGTGGAGCGATAATTCTGCTCGAGCCGGATCACTTTGGCGCCGGGGAAGTCGCGCTCGAACTTCAGGATATTCTCCACCTGCGCGCCGCGCCACGAATAGATCGACTGGTCGTCATCGCCGACACACGCGATGTTCTTGCGCTCCTGCGCCAGCAATCGCAGCCAGAGATACTGGACGCTATTCGTGTCCTGATACTCATCGACCATGATGTAGCGGAAACGCTGCTGATAGTGCGCCAGCACGTCGCGATGGGTGCGCAGGATCACGAGCATGTGGAGCAGCAGATCGCCGAAATCGCACGCGTTGAGCGCGACCAGCCGCGCCTGGTACTGCGCATAGAGCTCACCGCCGCGTCCGTTCGCCCAGCGCTCGCTCTCACCCGCGTCGATATCGGCCGGGGTCAGCCCCTTGTTCTTCCACTCGTCGATCAGCCCACCGAGCGCGCGCGCCGGAAAGCGCTTCTCATCGATATCGGCGGCGATGACGAGCTGCTTGAGCAGCCGCAGCTGATCGTCGGTATCCAGAATCGTGAAGTTGGATTGCAGCCCAACGAGCTCGGCATGGCGCCGCAGCATCCGCGCGCCGATCGCGTGGAAGGTGCCTAGCCACGGCATCCCTTCGACCATATCGCCGACCAGGGCGCGCACGCGTTCGCGCATCTCGCGCGCGGCCTTGTTGGTAAAGGTGACGGCGAGGATCTCGGACGGATAGGCCTTGCGCGTGTAGAGCAGATGCGCCAGCCGCGCGGTCAGCGCTGCCGTCTTGCCCGTGCCTGCGCCGGCCAGCACCAGCACCGGGCCGTCCGTGGTCAGCACCGCCTCGCGCTGCGGCGCATTGAGGCCGCGCAGATAGGGCGGATCAGCAGGCGAGGGCGCGGGCAAATTCATGACCGTGAACAGCTAGGGAACGCGGGGCAATAGCGCTAGCCCAATTTCATGCTCAAGCGCTGATACCGTGTACGGCTGATGCGGCCAGTTCGGCGAACAGCGCAGCGTACTCTCGGGCGCCTGATTCGATCGTAAAGGCGCGGACATGGCGGATTGCGGCATCGCTCGGCCGGCGGGCGGGGGCGGGCGCGCGGCGCATCGCGGCGGCGAAGGCGTCGACATCGCCCACCGGCACCAGCGTGCCGAACGCGCCGTCGCCGATCAGATCGCTGATCGCGGCGCTTGAGTCGGTCGTCACCACGGTCAGCCCCGCCGCTATCCCCTCGATCAGCACGGCGGGCACGCCTTCGAAATCCGAGGAGAGGCACAGAATGTCTGCCTCGGCCATCCACGGCCTCACATCGGCAACATGGCCGGGCATGGCGACTTTGCTTGCGATGCCGAGCGATTGCGCCAGAGCCTCGAGCCCGTCGCGTTCGGCCCCTTCGCCCAGGATGGTCAGCCGATCGGCGGGCGCGGCGATGCGCGCGAACGCAGCCAGCAGCAGCGCCAGATTCTTCTGCGGTGCCAGTCGCGCGACGGCGAGATAGCGCCGGCCGCGCCGCGCCGCGACGCGCGGCAGGGTGATGAAGCTCTCAAGCTCTTCCTCGCGCAGCACGGGATCGTGAATGACGCGCACGCGAGCTGCCGGCACCCCCATATGCGCGACAATCTCGGGAACCATCGCCGGCGCCATCGCGACGAATTCGCCGAGCAAGCGCCCCTGCAATCGCAGCCAGCGATGATAGAGGAAGCGGATCGGCCGGGGCATGTCCTGCCGCCTCAGGTCGTTGGAGACCTTGGTCACGATCGGCGGGCAGCGGCGCCCGAGGAGCAGCTTCATCGCGACGCCGACCGAACTATAGGTATTGCCGGGGCAGAACAGGACGTCGGGCCGCTGGCTCGCGATCAAGCGCGGCAAGTGGCGGATCATCCAGAGGAGCTGCGTGCGAGAGCCGATCCCGCGCGCGTTTGGGATAACGAGGCAAGCAGCGCCATCGCTGGCCTCGCTCGCACAGCCGTCATCGCGGCCGACGACCACGACCGCGTGCTTGCCGATCTTCCGCAGCGCCGCGTTCAGCCGCAGCGCAACACGCTCGACACCGCCCGGCGTAAAGCTGTGGATCACCGTCATCACCCGGAAGGATGGCTGCGGCACTACTGGCCGTTGGTCGTGATCTCGATCGACGGGCGGCGAAGCCATGTCGGGTGATTCGAGCAGGGGGTCGAGCATAAGCACTCCGCATCCACACACTGGCCGTGGACTTTTTGATCCACCCCGACACGATAACCCCGCAAGCCAGCCCTTAACGCGCTTTGCCGCGCTGTAAATATCGGGCAGCTAGCGCCTTGTCTTCGGGCGTGTTTCGTCTCAGTCCGGTCAAGGGAACGCCGCGACGGTCCAAAATCGTCCTTGCCCAGCCATGGCGCGCGCGGGTATTGCGAGCCCATCCTTTCACGATCAGCGGGGCTGACCGAGCAGTCGCATGGCGACCACCACAATTGATAGCGGCGATCGGCTTGACCGTTCGCCGATCGGGGAACGGCTGGACCGGCCTTCCCACCCGCTGGCGCGCGCGCTGTTCGGCCTGGGGCTGATCGGCGGCCTGGGCTACGCCGCTTACAGCATCTTCCTCGACACCCAGCATGTCGGCGAAACGCTGGCGCTGGGCGTGTTCGCCTTTCTGGGGCTCGCGCTGTTGATCGCGCTCGCGTTCGAATTCGTGAATGGCTTCCACGATACCGCCAATGCGGTCGCGACGGTCATCTACACCAATTCGATGCCGGCGCCGCTGGCCGTCGTGTGGTCCGGCGTGTGGAATCTGATCGGCGTGCTGTTGTCGAGCGGTGCGGTCGCTTACTCGATCGTCACGCTGCTGCCGGTCGATCTCATCCTGCATGTCGGGTCGAGCGCCGGTTTTGCGATGATCTTCTCGCTGCTGTTTGCCGCCGTCATCTGGAACCTGGCGACCTGGTATTTCGGCATTCCCAATTCGTCGAGCCATGCGCTGATCGGCTCGATCCTCGGCGTCGGCTTTGCCAACCAGCTGATTTCGGCCGGCACTGGCGGCACCCAGGGCGTCGACTGGGGCCAGGCGCAGAAAGTGCTGTCGTCGCTGCTGTTCAGCCCGCTGATGGGCTTTTTCGGCGCATTGCTGCTGCTGGTCGTCATGAAGCTCGTGCTGCGCAATCCCAAGCTTTATCAGGCGCCGGAAGGCGATGCGCCGCCGCCGACCGGCATCCGCGCGCTGCTGATCTTCACCTGCACTGCGGTCAGCTTCGCGCATGGCGGCAATGACGGGCAGAAGGGCATGGGCCTCATCATGCTCATCCTCATCGGCTGCGCGCCAACGGCCTATGCGCTCAACCGGACGATGCCGGCAAGCGACACCCCGGCGTTCGTGCAGCATGCGAGCGCGGCTGCCGCCGTGTTCCACCGCCATGCCGAGGGGACGCCGATTGGGCCCGAAGCAGCGCGCGAGGCGCTGACCAGCGCGCTCAAGACGCGCAACGCCAGCACGCCGGTCGTCTATGCCGCGATCGAAACGGTGACCAATGAGATCAGCCATGATGTCGGCAGCTATGGCAGCTTGTCGAAAATCCCTTCGGCCGCAGCGTCCAACCTGCGCAACGACATGTATCTGGTGCTCGATACCAGCCGGTTGGCGACAAAGGCCAAGACCGCGTCGCAGACCTTTTCCGCCGACGAGCTCAAGACCGTCGACACGTATCAGACCGGGCTGGAGAAAAGCACGCGCTACATTCCGCTTTGGGTGAAAGTGACTGTCGCGATCGCGCTGGGGCTTGGCACGATGGTCGGCTGGCGGCGGATTGTGGTCACGGTCGGCGAGCGGATCGGCAAAACGCATCTCACCTATGGGATGGGCGCGGCGGCCGAGCTGACGGCTGCCAGCACGATCCTCCTCGCTGAATATGTGGGCGCGCCGGTGTCGACGACGCATATCCTGACCAGCGGCGTTGCCGGCGCCAGCGTCGGGAACGGCGCCGGGCTGCAACCGCGCACAATCCGCAACATGGTGCTCGCTTGGGTACTGACGCTGCCGGCCGCGATGCTGATCGCCGGCGGGCTTTATTGGGGCATGCTGACCGTTATCCGCGCGATGGGAACGGTCTGACGCTAGGCGATTTGCCGAAGCAAGGTTAGCCGCGCCTTGCCGTGGACGCGGCTGGCGTCGATCTCGAAGCCGGCAACTGCCAGTTCCTCTTCATGCGCGGTTTCGATGCTCACCCAGCTTGCCGGCCCAACCCAACCGAGCCGCGCCAGCTTGTCGAGCGCGACCGCGCCGGCGCCGGAACGATAGGGCGGGTCCATCAATAGCAGATCGAGCGGCGCGGGCGCCGGGCCGAGCGCCAGCACCGATTGCGCACGGACATCGGCGTTCGTCGCGCCGAGCTTGGCGATGTTCGTGCGCAGCGCATCCAGCGCCGCGCGATCCTGCTCGACGAACAGGCATTTGCCCGCGCCACGCGACAATGCTTCGAGCCCCAGCGCGCCCGAGCCGGCAAACAGATCGGCCACGGCTAGGCCTTCGAACGAGCCGAGCCGGCTGGTCAGCATCGAGAACAACGCTTCGCGCGTGCGATCGGCAGTGGGGCGCGTCGTGTCACCCTTAGGCGCGACGAGCGGCCGCCCGCGCCATTGCCCGGCGATGATCCGCATCGGTCAGCGTTTGCCCGGGCGGCGCGGCCGGCCGGGTCGCGCGGGGCGACCGCCGCGCGGCGAGCGCGGGGCGGCTGGCGCGTCGTCGCGGGTGGCGCGGCGCGGATCGCTCAGCGTCCGCCGTGCGCGCGAGGAGAGCGGCTTATCGGCTGGGCCGTCGGCTTGCTTCCTGGACGCGCGCTGGGGCGTTGCGCGCTTGGGGCGCGGCGGGAGCTTGCCTGGCGAGGCGTTGCGGCGAGGCCCTTCCGAGCGTGGCGCCTCGGCATCGGCGTCCGGTTTGGGACGCGGCGGCGGCACCGCCTGCTTCAACCGCATCGGCGCTTCCGCGCCGCGCTTCTTCGGCTGCCTCCTAAAGGCTGCGACATCGGCCTGGCGAACCTCGCCAATCTCGCCCATCGGCAAGTCACCGAGCACAAACGGCCCATAGCGCGTGCGGATGAGCCGCGACACTTTGAGGCCGAGATGCTCCAGCACTTTGCGCACTTCGCGGTTCTTGCCCTCGGTAATGATGATCTCGATCCACACGTTCGCGCCGGTCCGCCGCTCGAGATTGGCGTCGATCGACCCGTAACGCACGCCGTCGATCTCGACGCCCTCGATCAGATCCTCAAGCTGCGCCTGCGTCACCTGCCCATAGGCACGGGCGCGATAAGCCCGCTCGACGCCGGTCGACGGCAATTCGAGCTGGCGCTTCAATTCGCCGTCGGTGGTCAGCAGCAATAGCCCTTCGGTGTTCAAGTCGAGCCGCCCGACCGGCATCAGCCGCGGCAGGCCCTTGGGCAGGCGATCATAGATCGTCGGCCGCCCGCCGGGATCGCGCTCGGTCACCAGCACGCCATTGGGCTTGTGGAACAGGAACAGCCGCGCCGGCGTCGGCTCGGCGACGGGCTTGCCGTCGACGGTCACGCCGTGGAGCGATTTGAGCACCGTCGCCGGCGTGTCGATCGGCTTGCCGTTCAGCGCGACTCGCCCCTCCACAATCATCCGTTCGATTTCGCGGCGTGAAGCGATGCCGGCGCGCGCCAGCAATTTGGCAATGCGCTGGCCGTCGCGGTCTGGGAGAGAAAATTTCGTCACGATTTTGTCGATAGCGCCAATTTTGTCGCACCCAGAACATTATTTGTCGGGCAAGGGAGGCTGAGCGGCGCGACGGGCGTTGTCGCGCAGGAATTACTCCTATCTATCCGGTACAGGAGAATCACGTGGCGGTCCTTTTCGGCAAGCGCAGACGGCATTTGGCGCGCATCCTCATCGTTGAGGACGAGGCCCTTATTGCCTTCGACAATGAGCGCTTCCTGGCCGAGGAAGGATTCGAGATTGTCGCCACGCTCGATCGCGTCGAGGAAGCGGTGACGCTGATCGAGGCGGGCACCGAGATCGATCTGGTGCTCGCCGATGTGAACCTCGCCGACGGCAGCGGCATCGATGTGGCGCAGGCGGCGCATGACCGCGGCATCGCGGTGCTGTTCGTCACCGGCGCTTGCCCCAGCCATGCGCGGGCGCTGGCGTGCGGGTGCCTGTCCAAGCCCTATCACCAGCGTGATCTGGTGCGGTCGATCGACGTGATCGAAGCGGTGCGCCATGGCGGCGGCCGTACCCCGCGCGCGCCGGCGGGGTTCAGCCTGTTCATCGACGTGCCGCAAGCGGGCTAGCCCTTAGAGCCGCGCCTCGACCTGATCGTGGAACAGGCGCATCCCGGTCTCGAGCGTGCCCAGCGTCAGTCGCTCGATCGCGCCCGAGCTTAGCCCTTCCTGGCCCAGCTCGGCCGCCCGGAAATCCTCGCCCGCGAACACGCCCGCGTCGAGCAGCGCCCAGCTCCGCTCCCAATGGTCGCGTGCTTTGTCGGTCGCCGGCGGCTCGGGGATCAGCATGAAATCCTCGACCAGCACTTCGCGCTCGGACTGCGGCATCAGCGTCATCAGGTTGATGTAATCGGGGCTGACGATCAGCACCGTGCCGGGAAACATCTGATAGGTATAGGTAATCGCCGCGCGCAGCGCCGGCCAGTCGCCTTGCGCCGCCGCGATCAAGTCCGCCTCGCGCCCGACCGCGGAGCGCTGGTGCGGCCCGATCATGTCGCCGGTCGAAACGCCATCCTGAAAGAATTTGCCGATCGTCTGCGCGTGGAGGCGCTGGACGTGGTAGCTCTCCAGAAACGCATCCATGATGAGCTTCCAGTTCGCCGCGACGCGATGGGTGCGGCGGCGGAACAGGTGCTGGCCGGGCAGGTCGAACGCCCAGAATTCATCGCCCAGCGCGCGCGCTTCGCTGAAATCGGCGGTCTCGTCGAAGGCGAACCAGATGAGGCCGCCGGCCTCCACGGTAGGCAACCGCTTCAGCGCGAAATCGGCTTTGTTTAGACCGGGGAAGCTGTCGGGCCGGGGCAGTCCGGCGAGCGTGCCGTCAAGCGTGTAGCTCCAGGCGTGATAGGGGCAGATGAGGCGCGGCGCGCACACCGGTTCGCTCCCCTCGACAAGCCTTGTGCCGCGATGCTGGCACACATTCACGAAAACATGCGCCACGCCGTCCTTGTCGCGGGCGATGAGCAGCGGCTTGCCGAAGCCGTCATGGGGCACGGCCATGTTCGGCTCGGGCAACAGCGCGGAGGGCGCGATCACCAGCGGCAGCCGCTTGAACAGCCGGTCCTGCTCCGCGGCGTGACGCGCGGGTGAGGTATAAGCCTCAGCGCTGACATGAGTGATGCCGGCCGACGCGCGGCCGCCGCCATGCGCCAGCCGATCGGCAAGCGCCAATTGCCCCTCGGTCGGGCTGGCAATGCGCTGGGGCGCGTTCATCGGCGCTTCCTCTCCCTCATTTTGCCGCTAGTGTCGGCGCAAACCGGGCAGGGAGCAAGAGCAATGCAAGAGGTGGCAAGCCGTCAACGTGAGTGGGAAGAAAGGTGATGGCTTTGACGGCGAGAAAGGCCCCACGCACGCCGTTGCGTGCGTATCTCGAGCCAGCGCCGCTTGGCGCCTTTCTGCTCGGCATTTCCAGTGGATTTCCGTTGACGCTGCTGCTCTCGACCATGTCCTATTGGCTGTCGAAGATCGGTATCGACAAACGCACGATCGGCTTTGCCTTCGCGCTCGGGACGCCCTACACGCTCAAATTCCTCTGGGCGCCGCTGATCGACGGTATCGCGTTGCCCATTCTCGCGCCGCTCTTGGGTCAACGACGTGCCTGGCTTTGGCTGGTCCAGGGGTGCCTGGCGATTGCCTTGATTCGGCTCGGCAGCAGCGACCCGCTCAACCACATCGCGGTGTTCGCTTTGTGGGGCGTGATCGTCTCGTTCCTGTCGGCCACCCAGGATATCGTGATCGACGCTTATCGCATCGAGACGCTGACCGATGCGCAACTCGCGCAGGGGACGGCGACCAACCAGGTGGGGTATCGCACCGGCAATCTGCTCGCCGGTGCGGGCACGATCTGGCTGGCGTCAACCGAGGGTGCGGGCCTGGGGTGGCCAAGTGCGTATGCGATCAGCGCTTTGCTCGTGCTGCCCGGCATGATCGCGTCGCTATGGCTGGGGCCGGGGCGGCACACTGCCGTGCGCGAGGGCTTCTCGCTGGCCGCTTTCGGCCATTTCCTGCAGCACAGTGTTGTCGCCCCCTTTGTCGATTTCTTTCAGCGCCCTGGTGCATGGCTCATCCTGTTGTTCGTGATGACCTATAAATTGGGCGACGCAGTCGGACAAAATATGCTGAGCCCGATGGTTGTCGCCCAGGGCTTTTCGGACACCGATTTCATCGCGGTCAACAAGCTGGTCGGCTTCTGGTGTCTCGTCATCGGCAGCCTGATCGCCGGCGCGATGATCGCGCGGTTCGGCATGACCCGACTGTTGTTCGGCGCGGGCATCATCATGATGGGCGCCAACCTGCTGTTCGCCTCCGTCGCCGCCACGGGCCATTCCGTCGTCCTGCTGACGCTGGCGGTGGCGACCGAAAACCTGTTCGCCGCGATCAGCCTGACCGTTTTTGCTACCTATCTGGCGGGCCTTTCGAATACCGCCTTTACCGCAACCCAATATGCGTTGCTGTCGAGCGTCGCGGCCGTCGCCCGGACCTTTGCGACCACGCCATCGGGCTATGCAGCAACCGCTTTCGGCTGGCCCGGCTTCTACATCTTCTGCGCGACGCTGGGGCTGCCCGGCCTGTTTTTCCTGTGGCGAATGCAGCGCGCCGGTTTTGTTGCGGAGAGCGCGCGACAAACAGGTGTGGACGAGGATCAGTCCGGCCATTCCCGATTGAGCGCCAGCGCCTCGCCCGCGAGATAGAGCGAGCCGGCGATCAGCACGTTGGCCGGCGTTGCGGGATCGGCGGCGAGGCGGTCGATCGCTTGGTCGAGTGAGAAGGCGGGGGCTGAGGTCGACAAGCCGAGGCGGCTTTGCGCGACCATCGCGATATCGCGCGGGTCGTGGCCGGCATGGCCGGTGATCGGCACGAAATGGGCGTAGGCAACGAGCGGCGCGATCGGCCCGAGCACATCATCGATCCGGCGATTGGCCATCAGCGCGAAGACCAGGCCGAGGGGAGCCATCGGCGCCATCGCCCGCGCCACCGCCTGTGCGCCATCGGCATTATGCCCGCCATCGATCCACACGGCGCGCCCGCCCAGCCGATCGACCAGCGGGCCGGGCCCCAGCTGCTGCAGCCGCGCCGGCCAGCGCGCCGCGACGATCCCGGCGGCGATGGCCTCGGCGGGTACGGCAATGGCTGACTGATGGCGAAGCATCGCGACTGCCAGCGCGGCGTTATCGGTCTGATGCGAGCCCGGCAGATGCGGCAGCGGCAGATCGAGCGCCCCTGTCGCATCACGGTAGGCCAGGCGCCCGTCGCTGCTGGCGGCATGCCACATCTCGTCACGCATCAACGGCATCGCTCTGCGCGCCTGGGCGACATCGAGAACCGCGTCGCGCGCGGCTGGCACATAGGCCTGTGTCACCAGAGGTACGTCCGGCTTCGCGATGCCCGCTTTCTCGAACGCGATCCGGGCGATCGGCTCCTCCGGCGTGCCGGCTTCGGGCACCAGGAGGAAGGCCTCATGATCGATGCCCAGTTGCGCGATGCCGGTCACCACGGGCGCGGGGATCACATTGGTCGCGTCGAGCCGGCCGCCCAGGCCGACCTCGATCACACACGCATCGGCGGGCACGCGGCTGAAGGCGAGGAACGCCGCCGCCGTCGTGACTTCGAAAAAGCTCGCGCCGATATCGCCGCCGGCATCGAGCACCTCGGCGAGTAGCGGTGCTAGCGCGTCGTCCTCGATCAGCCGCCCGGCCAGCCGAATCCGCTCGTTGAAGCGGACCAGATGCGGGCTGGTATAAACGTGGACGCGGTGGCCCGCCGCCTCCAGCATCGCGCGCAGGAACGCGCAGGTCGATCCTTTGCCATTGGTGCCCGCGACGTGGAAGACCGGCGGCAGGCCGCGCTCCGGATTGCCGATCCGTGCGAGCAGCCGGGTGATGCGGTCAAGCCCCAGCACATCCGCGCCCGGCCCAAGCGCCCAAAGCCGATCAAGCTGCGTCTGCACGGCGGGGGAGGAGGAGCGAGCGTGGTCAGGCATGATCTAGCTCTCTCCCCTTCAGGGGAGAGGGTTGGGAGAGGGGCAGGTCGAGGCGGCGTCGCTTGTGGCTACCCCTCTCCCCGGCCCTCTCCCCTGAAGGGGAGAGGGAGACTTCACGCCGCCCGTTTCGCGCCCAGATAATCGATGATCTGCGCCAGCGTTGCGGGCAGCTCGGCGCGCGGCTTCACCATGTCGATCATGCCGTGCTCGAGCAGATATTCGGCGCGCTGAAAGCCCTCGGGCAGTTTTTCGCGGATCGTCTGCTCGATCACGCGCTGGCCGGCAAAGCCGATCAGCGCATTGGGCTCGGCGATCTGGATGTCGCCCAGCATTGCGTAACTCGCCGTCACGCCGCCCGTCGTCGGGTCGGTCAGCACGACGATATAAGGCAGGCCGGCATCGTGCAGCATGCGGATCGCGACCGTCGCGCGCGGCATCTGCATCAGCGAGAGGATACCTTCCTGCATCCGCGCGCCGCCGGCCGCCGTGAAGATGATATAAGGGCATTTGTCGGCAATCGCGGCCTCAACCCCCGCCACGAACGCCTCGCCCACCGCCAGGCCCATCGATCCGCCCATGAAGGCGAAATCCTGCACGCCGACCACCGCGCGCTTGCCACCAATGGTGCCCCGCGCGTTGATCAGCGCATCGCCACGCCCGGTGTCGGTCCGCGCCGCCTTGATGCGGTCAGTGTAGCGTTTCGAATCGCGAAACTTCAGCGGGTCTTCAGCAACCTTGGGCGATGGCAGCTCGGTGTAGCGCCCATCGTCAAAGGTGTAGGAGAAGCGCAACGCCGCGCCGATTCGCTCATGATGGCTGCAATTGGGGCAGACATGGAGGTTGTCCTCCAGCTCCTTCACGAAGATCATCTGCCCGCAGCCCTTGCACTTGTGCCAGAGATTGTCGGGCGTATCCTTCTTCGGGACGACGAAGGACAGGGCGTTGCGGACGTTGCTGAGCCAGCTCATGCGGGTTCCTTGCGCGCGGCGGACACGGCCGCTTTCAACGATTGGATATAGGGTTTGATCGCGGCGGGCGCATCGGCGCCGTGCAGGCCGATCAAGTCGACGATCGCCGAGCCGACGACGACGCCATCGGCGACGCGGGCGATGGCTTCGGCTTGTTCGGGCGTGCGGACGCCGAAGCCGACCGCGACGGGCAAGTCGGTCGCGGCTTTCAGGCGCGCGACGGAATGCTCGATCGAGGCTTGCGCCGCCTGCTGCTTGCCGGTGATGCCCGCGACCGAGACGTAATAGAGAAAGCCGCTCGCGCCATCGAGCACGGCGGGCAAGCGCGCCGCATCGGTGGTCGGCGTGGCGAGGCGGATGGGGGCGACGCCGGCGGCGCGGAGCGCGGGGCCGAGCTGATCGTCCTCCTCGGGCGGCACATCGACGCAGATGACGCCGTCGATGCCCGCCTTGGCAGCGGCGGCGGCGAACCAATCCGCACCCCGGCGGAGCATCGGGTTGGCATAGCCCATTAGGACAAGCGGGACGTGCGGATGGCGCGCGCGGAAATTGGCGGCGATGTTCAGGATGTCGGCGGTTGTCGTGCCGGCGCTCAGGCTGCGGATGTTGGCTGCCTGGATCGCCGGGCCATCCGCCATCGGATCGGTAAACGGCATGCCGAGCTCGATGATGTCGGCGCCGGACTCGACGAGGGCGTCAAGAATGGCGGGCGTGGGGCCGTCGCCTGCGGTGACGAAGGTGACGAGGGCGGGGTGGCGTTTAGCGAATGCAGATGAGAAGCGCGTCATCAAGCCCTCTCCCCTTCAGGGGAGAGGGTTGGGAGAGGGGACTTCCCGCAAGCGCCTGCCAGGGCAATCGCTGTCAACACGCCTTCCAAGTTCTCCATCACTTCCCGATTGGTAAATCTGATCACTCGATATCCCTGAAGTTCCAGATAGCGCGTCCGCTCGTCGTCATAACGCTCCTGATCTGCGTGGCTGTCGCCGTCAACCTCGACAACAAGCATTGGGCCGCGGGAGGCAAAATCGACGATGTAAGGTCCGACGACTTTTTGACGGCGAAATTTGACTTTTTCGAAGCGTTTGGCGCGAAGTGCCAACCATAGCCTGGTTTCTGGCTCCGTCAGAGCTTTGCGATTGTTGCGGGCGAAGCCGGTCAGTTTTGCATCGCGCACTGCCCCTCTCCCAACCCTCTCCCCTGAAGGGGAGAGGGCTATTAGATCGCCGTCCCCAGCGCCTCGGCGACGGTGAAGATGTCCTTGTCCCCACGCCCGCACAGGTTCGCCAGGATGATCGCGTCTCTCGGCATCGTCGGCGCGACCTTGGCCACCGCCGCGATCGCGTGGCTCGGCTCCAGCGCCGGGATGATGCCCTCGGTGCGACACAGCAGCTGAAACGCATCTAGCGCCTCGCCATCGGTCACGCTGGTATATTCCACGCGGCCGATGTCGCGCAGCCACGCATGTTCCGGTCCGATGCCGGGATAATCGAGGCCTGCCGAGATCGAATGCGCCTCGGTGATCTGGCCGTCGTCGTCCTGCAGCAGATAGGTCTTGTTGCCGTGGAGCACGCCGGGGAAGCCGCCTGCCAAGCTCGCGGCGTGCTTGCGGTCGAGCCCTTCGCCAGCCGCCTCGACGCCGAGCATCTTCACGTCCGCATCGTCGAGGAAGGGGTGGAACAACCCGATCGCGTTCGACCCGCCGCCGATCGCCGCGACCAGCAGATCGGGCAGCCGCCCCGTCCGCGCCAGCATCTGCGCCCGCGCCTCGCGCCCGATCACGCTTTGGAAGTCGCGCACCAGCTCGGGGTAAGGATGCGGCCCAGCCGCCGTGCCGATGATGTAGAAAGTGTCATGGACATTCGCGACCCAATCGCGCAGCCCCTCGTTCATCGCGTCCTTCAGGCTCGCCGAGCCGCTCGTCACCGGGCGGACCTCGGCGCCGAGCAGCCGCATGCGGAACACATTGGGCTGCTGCCGCTCGATGTCCTTGGCGCCCATATAGATGACGCACGGCAGGCCGAACCGCGCGCAGACGGTGGCGGTGGCGACGCCATGCTGGCCCGCGCCCGTCTCGGCGATGATCCGCGTCTTGCCCATGCGACGGGCGAGGAGGATCTGGCCGATGCAATTGTTGATCTTGTGCGCGCCGGTGTGGTTGAGTTCGTCGCGTTTGAACCAGATTTGCGCGCCGCCCTTTTGACCATTTGGGCCCTCGGCCACGTCCTTGCGCAATTCGTCCGTCAGCCGTTCGGCGTAGTAAAGCGGGCTGGGGCGGCCGACATAATGTTCGAGCAGGTCGTCGAATTCGGCCTGGAAAGCGGGGTCGGCCTGGGCGGCGCGGTAATGGCGCTCGAGGTCGAGGATGAGCGGCATGAGCGTCTCGGCGACGTAGCGGCCGCCAAACTGGCCGAAATGCCCACGATCGTCAGGCTGGGCGCGGAAGGAATTGGGTGCGTTCATGATCGGCTCACGGCTTTAAGGAACGCGGCGATCTTGTCCACATCCTTGATGCCGGGCGCGCTTTCCACGCCCGATGACACATCGACCAGCGGTGCCCGCGTCTGGCGGATCGCATCGCCGACATTGTCCGGCGTCAGCCCGCCTGACAGGCCCCAGGGCAGCGGCGATTGGAAGCCGTCGAGCACCCCCCAGTCGAACCGCACCCCCATGCCGCCGGGCAGCGCGGCGGTGTCGGGGGTCTTGGCGTCGTACAGGATGAAATCCGCTGCCCCGGCAAACGCGCGCGCCTGATCGAGATCGGCCCGCGTCTTTACCGCCACGACTGCCCAGATCGGCAGCCCGGTGCGTGCCCGGATCGCCGCGGCGCGCTCAGGCGTGGTCTTGTGGAACTGCAGCGCCGTCAATCGGCCGGCTGCGACGCTGGCGTCGACCAACGCTTCATCAGGATCGACATAAACGCCAACCCGCCCGACCGTATCGGGAATGCGCGCGGCAAGCGCCGCTGCCTGCTCCATCCCGATCGCGCGCGGGGAGGGGGCATAGAAATTGAGGCCGATATGGCGCGCGCCGCCGCTGATGGCAGCATCAACGGTGTCGACGGTCGACAGGCCGCAAATCTTGGCAACGGTTTGGGACACGCATTGCCCTATAGCGCTCAATCCCGTCGATGAAAGATCGGTAAGGAAGCGCGATGGCGCGCTTTACAGCGTCGCGCCGATCGCGCGGGCGGCCTGGTCGGGGTCGCTTGCCTGGGTGATCGGCCGGCCGACGACGATGATCGACGCGCCGGCGTCGATCGCCGCACGGGGCGTGACGACGCGCTTCTGGTCGCCGACATGGCCATCTCCGGGGCGGACGCCAGGGACAACGAGGAAACCCTTGGGCCAGGCCTTGTGCGCCGCAGCCACTTCCTCGCCCGAGCAGACGATGCCGTCGACGCCTGCGGATTGCGCCAGCTCCGCCAGCCGCAGCACTTGCTCGTGCGGATCGGGTTGGAGGCCGATCGAAACCATGTCGCTTTGGTCGAGGCTGGTCAGCATTGTCACCGCAACGACCTTGGTGCCGACGGGCGCGGCTGCCTTTGCGTCCTCCAGCATCGCGCGGCCACCAGCGGCGTGCACCGTCAGGATCGCCGGATCGAGGCCGCGCAGCGCCTGGATCGCCTTGCCGACGGTGTTGGGAATGTCGTGGAGCTTGAGGTCGAGGAAGATCGGCAAGCCGAGCGCGTGCATTTCCATCACGCCGTGGCGGCCATTCGCCATGAAGAATTCAAGGCCGAGCTTGATGCCGCCGACATGATGGCGCACCCGCGTCGCGATCAGCTTGGCGCGCTCGATATCGGGCGTGTCGAGCGCGACGAAGATGCGGTTGGTCATGGCGCCTCGCTTGCGAGGGGCGGGGCAGGCGGCAGCGGCGGCATCGGCGCGCTTTCCGGCGTCTTGGTCATTGCCGTTGCGGCATCGCGCAATTCAGCCACTGTCCGCTCGGCGGCGTTGAGGCGCGAGGTCAGCCGCCAGCGCACCGCGTGGTGATAGAGCAGCACCGGGAACAGCCCGGCGAGGAATGTCAGCACCAGCAGCAGCGGCAGATTGACGTCGGCGATCAGCCCACCCCACAGCCGGATCGGCACCGACGTCCAGTTGCCGATCGCGAACACCGTAATGATGACGACCAGCAACGCCCAGAACAGCGTTTTCAGAAACTGCATCGCCGTGCTCCCCGTCGTTATCGGCGCTTTCTACCGCACCCGCCGCGATTTGCCAGCCTTTCAGCCAATCTCCTGCCGCAGCGCCGCGAACAAGGGCCCGATGCGGGGCAGCTTTTCCTCTTCCTCGTCAAGGATGGCGAGGAAAATGTCGCGCTTCAGCGCGGCGATGCGCGCCGGCTTCAACCGGCCACTTGGCGGCAGCGTCGACATGACGATGTCGATCAACCGGTCGGCGCCGTGGAGCCGGCCCCAGAGATAATCATTCTCACGATAAGCCCGGCTGAAGAACGCGCCGAAGCTGTTGAATTGAATGCCTTTCAACGTCGCCTGCGCGCCGCCGGGGCGAATAGCAGTGGCATCGTCGGGCGCGATGCGGTCGACCTTGATCGGGTCGAATTCGTCAAGACCTTCGCCTTGCAAGAGCGGCAATGTCGCGACGTCGTAAAAGGGAAAGCCTAGATAGGTGAGCAGCATCGTGCGCCGCACGTCGCGCGATAATTTGGCGAGGCCCTCGGTCAGCAAAACCTCGGTCTCGTCGTCGAGCGCTTTCAGGTTGAGCGACCCGGCAAGCTTCTCGAGCAACGGGGTAGCATCGCCGCTCAGTGCGCGCGTGTCGCGGCCCAGATGCGCGTGGGTTTCGGTGCGTTTGCCTTCCAGATAGCGCGCGAGCGAGCCGTAAACAGCCTCGCGGATCGGCGCCAATTCCTTCTCGGCATAATCCTCCTCGATCTCGGTCAAGCGGCGCGCGAGCAGGCGCAGGCGGCGGATGCGGAAACCAAGATCGAATGAGCGGAGGAAATCGATCGTCTCGGGCCGGGCGCCGCCCGCAAAGGTCGGCTGCATCGCGTCGGCACCGCCGGCATGAACCGCCGCCACGACATGCGCGCGGATGCGGTCGCGCTCGGAACCGTCGGGCATTTGCGCGGCGTGCGCGAGCAGATCGGCGATCATGTCGATCACTTCGGTCAGCTTCAGGTGGCCGTAAGCGGCATAGCCATAGCCGGCCTTGGTTGCCGCCGCCTGTTGCGCACGCCGGCGCCAGGCCGCGAGGCGCGCGACGGTCGGGTGATCGAGGAACAACGTGTAGCCGAACAGCGCCTCGACTTGCCGCTCCACTTCCGGTCGCAAACCGGCAATCACCGCGCGCATCCGCTCGATCCGCGTCGATTTCGTCGTAATCGCGGCAAGATTGTCGCTGATCGGCTGCTGGCGCGGCAATTCGGACGCGGCACCGACGATGGTCTGGAAGAAACTCGGCACGCCGGATCCGCTCGCGGGGCGGAAATGCGCGCTCGGGAAGGGATCGATATAGACGAAGCGCCGGTCGATCTGGCGGCGGGCAGGGCGCTCGCGCAATGCCTCGATCGCCGGGCCGAACGGCGCGTTGGCGAGCACCGATCCATCGATCAACACGGCTTTTTCGGCGATGCCCTGTGCATATTGGCGCGGCATGGCGTGGCGAAGGAACGCTTCGCGCCCCGGCCACGCGACGTTGCGCTCGGCGAGCACCGCGTCGAGCTCGGCAACCGTCAGCGGCGGGAAGGCGCCCGGGAAGCTGGAGGTCGCGCGCGCCGCGAAGGTCAGCTCGCCGGTGTGCGCCAGCGTGTCACAAGGCAGGCCGCCATCGCTGAACGGAAAGATCAGCCGGTGCTCGGTCTCGAGCACCTGGCCGGGCGAGTTGATCGTCAGCATCTCGGGATAGCCGTGGAAATCGGTGACCGTCACGAACAGGTCGAGCGGCTGGCCGGGGGGCAGCAGACGCGGCCCGCGCTCGGCTTTGGCCATCGCATCGAACGCGTCGAGCATCAGGTGCGAGAAACGCTTGCCGCCAAAGGGGGGCTCGAACCAGCGCGAGCGGACGAAGTGCGAGAATTTGCTGCGCATCTCGGCGCGGATGGCGGGCTCGGGAATGCTGGCGATGCGCGCGTCCGCCCGCGCCGCCGCGCCCCAGGCGAGCGGCACCGCCCATAATTTGTCGAAGCGATTGGGCGCTTGCCCCGGATCGAGCAGCGCTTCGACATCCGCCGACTCGAGCCACAAATTGGTCAGCGGTTCGAGCGACTGGCCGGTCGCGACCGCTTGCGCCAGAAACACGCCGTTGATGCCGCCCGCGCTCGCGCCCGCAATGATGTCGACCAGCACGCGCACACGGGTGCCCTGGGCGCGTTCCATTTCCTGCAGCAGCGCGCGATAAACCCCCTGGCTGCCGCTGGCGGGCGTTTCGCCATCAAGAAACGCGCGGCTTGCCCGGGCCAAGCGCCAGATTTCCTTGGTGATGCCATGCATATAAACGGCGAGACTGATGCCGCCATAGCAAACCAGCGCGAGGCGCAATTCCTTCTCGCGGATCATCGCGCTGTCGGTGCCGGTAGTGGAAATTGCAGCCTGATCATCGCACCAGATGAACCCCGGCGCAGGGTCTGCGCAAGCCCGCATATCGGCAGGCCGGTGACGATTGACTCCGTCCCGCATTGGCGCATCCTTCCCTGGGCTTTTGTAAGGGAGGGACTTATGCGGTTAGCATTGATCGGGGCCGTGGCAGCGGGTGTGACCATGGCGGGTGTCGGCTTGGGCCAAGTGACGAGCGTCAGGCCTGTTCGTCTGGTGCCGGTGCAGGTGGAACCGGTGACGCTGGCCGATGTCCAGCGCCAGGTCGGCACGTTGTCGGCGCAGGTCGCGCAGGACCATCAGCAGATCGCGACATTGACGGCGCAGCTGCAGAAGCAGCAGCAATTGATCGGCGACCTGCAGATCGGGCTCAAGAGCACAACAGTGCGGGGGTTCGATACGGCAGGGCAGGTGTCGGCGCTTTCCGGCCAGGTCTCGTCCCTGACAAGCACCTTCAACAACCACAGCCACTATTACACCGTTGTTTCTGAAAGCGGCGGCAAGCAATTCGTTGCCGCTGCGCTGACAACGATCGCCACGCAATTCTGCAAGAAGAATAACAGCGCATCGACCGGGTCCAACGCCTATACCTGCACGGCGCCCTGATCTGGTCAAAGCCAGGGTGGTGCCGGTTGCAGGAATCGAACCCGCGACCTTCGGTTTACAAAACCGCTGCTCTACCAGCTGAGCTAAACCGGCCTGCCTGGTGCGGCGCTTCCATGCGTCAGACGCAGCCGAAGGTCCAGCCCTCCGTTTGCGCGAGGTGGGGCGTAAGCGCGGCGGGCGACCATAAGGCGGGCGTGTCGGCGACGGCGCGCAACCAGGCGGCGGTGAGGATCGCGTCGCTCTTATGGTCGTCGATCGGGCCGCTGCCGGGGATGGCCAAGCTGCCGATGGCGGGCGCGGCGAGCGCGGCGTTGAGCGCTTCGACCGTCGTCATCTTGGTGCGGCCCTTGGCGCGCCCGGCAGCGAGCGCGGCGATGCTGGTGTAGATTTCGACGATTAGCGAGCCCGTCCTCGGTAGCGGATCGAACGGCCAGATCCGCAGATGGTTTTGCGCGCGATGGAGCACGCGCATCCCGGTCAGGCTCGACTTGCCGACTTGCGCCGCGCCGACGAGGTTGAAATTGCTGTAAGGATTGAGGCCCTGCGCGCGCTGGGCCAGCTCGGTCTCGCGAAAGCGGCCGGGGCCGGCGGGATAGAGATCGCCGCGCCGGTCGCCATGGCGGCGAAAATGGCGCGCGGCATCGGGATGGTCGACGAAGCTCGTGGCGCCGAGGTGTGGATCGGTGGCGCAGATCCGCTCGACCAGCGCCCATAGCTTGCGCGCGTCGGCCGGGCTCGCCGACCATTGCGGGAAATAGGCGCCGGCATCCGCAATAGGCAGGGCGGGACCGAGATCGAGCCCGACGAGCGTCCTCGCCGGCATCTCCCGCAGCAGCCAGTCGAGCACTTCGGCCCGGCTCCACACATGCCCCGGTCGCACCAGTTTCGGCGCCGCCGCCCCGCGCGAGCAGATCGCCACGGCAATCCCGCGCTGTCGCTCGCCGACCGCGCCCGACCAGTCGATCGCGGCGAAATGTTCGAAATGCGTCACGCTTTCTTGCGCGGCCGTGCCTTGGGTTTGGCGGCGGTCCAGTCGCGGGATCGCTCGATCATCGCGCGGACGCGATCAGGGTCGGGGCTGTCGTAGCGGACCAGCACCGCCGGCCAGCCTTCATAGTGAGCCGATTGCCAGAAGGTCACCGGGTCGGTTTCCTTGAGCAGTTCGACCGTGTCGAGGTCGATCGCCAACACGAACGACGTGTCCGCCTCATGCCCGACGTTCAGAAAGGCGCGACCGTTCGACGCGACCTTGACCGCCGGCTGGCCATAATGCTGACCCGCTTCCGTATCCCGCAGCGACAGCGCAAAGGCGACCGCGTCATCCCAACCTAACATCACGCTTCCTCCCGCCGCTGCGCGCGCAGATCGTCCCAATAGGCCAGCCTTTCGGCAATCTTGCGTTCGAAACCGCGATCGACGGGCGCGTAAAAGGTCGCGGGCGCCATGCCCTCGGGCCAATAATCCGCACCGGAAAAGCCGTCGCTGGCTTCATGGTCATAGGCATAGCCCTTGCCATAGCCGATGTCCTTCATCAGCCGCGTCGGCGCGTTGAGGATGTGGGCGGGCGGCATCAGCGATCCGGTCTCCCGCGCCGATTTCCACGCGGCTTTCTGCGCGGCATAAGCGGCGTTCGATTTGGGCGCGGTCGCGCAATAAAGGCACGCCTGGACGATCGCGAGTTCGCCTTCGGGCGAGCCGAGAAATTCATAGGCGTCCTTGGCCGCCAAGCATTGCACCAAAGCTTGCGGGTCGGCGAGGCCGATATCCTCGCTGGCAAAGCGAGTGATCCGTCGCAACACGTAAAGCGGTTCCTCGCCCGCCACGAGCATCCGCGCCAGATAATAAAGCGCGGCTTGCGGGTCTGATCCGCGCAGAGATTTATGCAGTGCGGAGATCAGGTTGTAATGCCCCTCGCGATCCTTGTCGTAGACCGCGACGCGGCGCTGGAGGAACTGGCCGAGCGCAGCAGGGTCGAGCGGCGCGTCGAAGCTCACCGAGAACAGCGTCTCGGCCTGATTGAGCAGAAAGCGGCCATCGCCATCGGCGCTCGCGATCAGCGCGTCGCGCGCATCGGGAGTGAGGGGGAGGGGGCGGCCCATCTCGGCCTCGGCGCGATCGAGCAGCTGCCCGAGCGCGGCGGCGTCGAGCCGGTGGAGGATCAGCACCTGAGCGCGGCTGAGCAACGCCGCGTTGAGCTCAAAGCTCGGATTTTCGGTGGTCGCGCCGACCAGCGTCACCGTGCCATCCTCGACGAAGGGCAGGAAGCCATCCTGCTGGGCGCGATTAAAACGGTGGATTTCGTCGACGAATAACAGCGTGCGCTTGCCGACACGGGCATGCTCTTTCGCTTCGGCGAATGCCTTCTTGAGGTCGGCGACACCGGAGAACACCGCCGAAATCGCCGCGAAGCGCAACCCCACCGCATCGGCGAGCAACCGCGCGATCGTCGTCTTGCCGGTGCCGGGCGGCCCCCACAGGATGATCGAGGAGAGCCGGCCTGCCGCAACCATCCGCCCAATCGCGCCGTCCGGGCCGGTCAAATGCGATTGGCCGACGACCTCGTCGAGCGTCGCCGGCCGCAACCGGTCGGCAAGCGGCGCATTGGCGGCGGCGGCAGTCGCGGGTTCAGGGTCAGCGGCGAACAGATCGGCCATCAGGGTCAAGATAGGGCCCGCGAAAAATATTTGCAGCCCTACCTTGCATCGAGCTTTTCAAGATATATCTTCGCTGCATCATGAAACACGGAGAACACATCATGTTTTACACGTATCGCAGCCATGGCTGCGGTCCCAAGGGCATGCACGGCGGCTCGCGTCGCTGGGGCCCGTTTGAAGTTCGTTGGGAAGCGGGCCAGCCCGGCCCTGGCGGGCGTGGCGGTCGCCGCCGCATGTTCGATGGCAGCGAGCTGCGGCTCATCCTGCTCAAGCTGATCGCCGACACGCCGCGCCACGGCTATGACCTGATCCGCGAGATCGAGAGCCTGACCGGCGGTGCCTATGCGCCGAGCCCCGGCGTCGTTTACCCGACGCTGACCCTGCTCGACGATATGGGCCTGATCGAGGACAGCAAGTCGGAGGGCGCCAAGAAGCAGTTCGCCGCGACCGAAGCCGGCCGCCAGCATCTTGCCGAGCGTGCCGAGGAAGTCGAGGCGCTGTTTGCGCGGCTGACCGAGCTGGGTGCGGCGCGCAAGCGTACCGATGCCACGTCAGTGCGGCGCGCGATGCACAATCTGCGCACGGTCTTGTGGAACAAGTTTTCGCAAGGCGAACTTGCCGACGATCAGCTCCACAACATCGTCGCGCTGATCGACGAAGCCGCGCAGAAGATCGAGCGGTTGGGTTAACTCCCGGCTGTCTCCACGAACTCGTCATGCCCGCGCAGGCGGGAATCCATTCGGGCTTACGTCAATGGGATTTACCACGTCCGGTGCCAATGGATCCCCGCCTTCGCGGGGATGACGTTGGAGATGGGATGATGGGTCGGGTCGTCCCCATGAATGGGGAGGATTTCTACCCGGCTCGGCTCGCCATCAGCGCGAGATATTCGTCGAGCACGGCGGCGTTGACCTTGTCCCACACATAGGGCTGGGCGGCCACATGGCCCGCCCGGCCCGCTGCCGTGCGCAGCGCCGGATCCTCGATCAACCGCTGAATGGCGTCGGCATAAGCGGTCACATCTGTCGGCGGCACCAGAAAGCCGGTCACGCCGTCATCGACCAGATCGACTGATCCCGTCGCGCGGGCAGCGACGACCGGCACGCCAGCGGCCATCGCTTCGGTGGTCACGTTGCCGAACGTCTCGGTTGTGCTCGGCATGAAGAACACGTCCATGCTCGCGACCGCGCGGCCAAGGTCGTTGCCCGACAGGAAGCCGGTGAACACGGCATCGGGCACGCGCTCGGCGAACCAGCTGCGCGCCGGCCCTTCGCCCACGACCAGTACCTTGTGCGGCACGCCACGTGCCTTCAGCGCCGCCACGACGTCGGCAAAAATCCCCAGGCCCTTTTCCAGCACGAGCCGGCCGAGAAAGCTGACCGCTACCTCGTCGTCGCCGATGCCGAGCGACCGCCGCCATTCGAGATCGCGGCGCGACGGATTGAAGCGATCATGGTCGATGCCGCGCGACCAGATGCCGATCGGCGTCGTCACCCCCCATTGGCGCAGCAGATCGCCCATGCTCGGGCTCGGCACCAGCACCTTGTCGACGCTGTTGTAAAAGCGCGTCGAGATGCGGATCGCCGGCTTTTCCAGGAAACCCAGGCCGTAAAACGCCGGATAGGTCTCGAACCGCGTATGCAGCGACGCGATCGTCGGAATGCCGTGCCTTTTCGCCCATTTGATCGCGCGGTGGCCGAGAATATCGGGCGCCGAGAGATGAACGATATCGGGCCGATACGCCTCGACATCCTCGCGCGGCCGGCGCGGCAAGCCGAGCCCAAGGCGGTAATCCGGGCGAAACGGCACGGCGATCGCCGGCACATCGACCAGATCGCCCACCGGCGGAAACGCCGGCTTGGCCGTGGTCGGCGAATAGACGCGCATCGTCACGCCCGCGCCCAGCAAATGCCCGACCAACAGATTGAGGGCCTGGTTCGCGCCGTCGCGGACGTAATTATAATTGCCGCTGAACAGGGCGACGCGCAGTTGGGAAGGCTCCATCGCTGCCGCCCATAGCGGGTGGCAAGCGCAATGCCTATCTCCCGCGTGTTACCCTATCTCGCAAGGAGCCCCGCCATGGCCGATCTTTCCGCGTTCCCGATTACCCAGCGCTGGCCTGCGGCGCATCCGGATCGATTGCAGCTCTATTCGGTGCCGACGCCCAATGGCGTGAAGGTGTCGATCTTGCTCGAAGAGATCGGGCTTCCGTACGAACCGCATTTCGTCAACATCATGGCCAACGAGACGCAGGATCCGGCATTCCTGTCGCTCAATCCGAACGGCAAAATCCCCACGATCATCGACCCTGATGGCCCCGGCGGCCAGCCGATCGGCTTGTTCGAATCGGGCGCGATCCTGCTCTATCTGGCCGACAAGACCGGCAAATTGATTCCGTCCGATCCCGCCGGCCGGTATCAGGCGATCCAATGGGTGATGTTCCAGATGGGCGGTGTCGGCCCGATGTTCGGCCAGCTCGGCTTCTTCACCAAATTCGCCGGCGGCCAGTGGGAAGACAAGCGCCCGCGCGACCGTTATCTTGCCGAAACAAAACGGCTGCTCGGCGTGATGGACAAGGCGCTGGCGGGCAAGGACTGGTTCCTCGGCGATTATTCGATCGCCGACATCTCGATGCTCGGCTGGGTCAACGCCCTCGTCAATTTCTATGGCAATGGCGAATTGGTCGGGTTTGATGACTTCGCCAATGTGAAGGCGTGGCTGGCACGCGGGCTGGCGCGGCCGGCAGTGCAAAAGGGCCTGAACTCGCCGCCGCGGCGTTAGGCTCTCGCCTCCCGTAACGGATCGTCATCCCCGCGGAGGCGGGGATCCATTATCGCTAAACGTCTTAAAGCTATTCAACGCCAGCCAGAATGGATTCCCGCCTGCGCGGGAATGACGAGCATATCAAACAGGACAGCTTTTGCGAAAACACGGAAATCTGTTCCCCTATCGTTCCTACTCTGCTAGCTCCCTGCCATGGCGAAACCCCAGAAGCGTTATGTCTGCCAGGCATGCGGCTCCGTCAGCCACCGCTGGGCGGGGCAGTGCGCCGATTGTGGCGACTGGAACACGCTGATCGAGGAAGCCGGCGGGGTCGTAACGCCCTTTGCCGCCAAGCATAATCTGCAAGGCGGCGGTCGCGCGATCGCGCTGGTCGCGCTCGACGAGGATGTCGCGCTGCCGGCGCGGCTCGCATCGGGCGTGGCGGAGCTCGACCGCGCGCTGGGCGGCGGGTTCGTCGAAGGATCGGCGACGCTGATCGGCGGTGATCCCGGCATCGGCAAGTCGACCCTGCTTTTGCAAGCGGCAGCGCGGATGGCGCTCGCCGGGCACGCCGTCGCTTATGTGTCGGGCGAGGAAGCTGCCGATCAGGTGCGGCTGCGCGCGCAACGGCTGGGGCTTGGCACCGCGCCGGTGCAGCTCGCGGCGGCGACATCGGTGCGCGATATTCTGACCACGCTCGGCCAAGGCGCCGCGCCGCGCCTGCTCGTGATCGATTCGATCCAGACGATGCATTCGGACCTGATCGAAGGCGCGCCAGGCACGGTGAGCCAGGTGCGCGCCTCCGCCCAGGAGCTGATCCGCTTCGCCAAGGAGCGCGGCACCGCGCTGGTGCTGGTCGGCCATGTGACCAAGGATGGCAGCATCGCCGGCCCGCGCGTACTCGAGCATATGGTCGACACCGTGCTGAGCTTCGAAGGCGAGCGCAGCCACCAATATCGCATCCTGCGCGCGATCAAGAATCGCTTCGGCGGCACCGACGAGATCGGCGTGTTCGCGATGGAAGCGGGTGGATTGGCCGAGGTTGCCAACCCCTCCGCGCTGTTCCTGACTCAGCGTGATGAGGGCGTGACCGGGACGGTCGTGTTCCCCGCGCTCGAAGGGACGCGGCCGGTACTCGTCGAAATCCAGGCGCTGGTGGTGCGGCTGGCGAGCGGGGCAACGCCGCGTCGTGCCGTGGTCGGCTGGGACTCGGGGCGGCTGGCGATGATCCTGGCGGTGCTGGAGGCGCGCTGCGGGCTCAGCTTTTCGGCATGCGAGGTCTATCTCAACGTCGCGGGCGGCTATCGCGTCGCCGATCCGGCGGCGGACCTGGCGGTGGCAGCCGCGTTAGTGTCAGCGCTGAGCGAGCGGCCGGTGCCGGCGGATGCGGTGGCGTTTGGCGAAGTCGCGCTGTCGGGCGAAGTGCGGCCCGTCGCGCACGCCGCGCTGCGCCTGAAGGAAGCCGCCAAGCTGGGATTCGAACGTGCTTTGGTCCCCGCCAGTGCCGGCGCCGAGCCGGGTGCGATGCGGCTGACGGGCTTCCGCACGCTGGGCACGCTCGTTGACCATTTGCTCGGGCGGGGCTAGCCGTTTCGCCTCGCTACCCGGGGTATTCGCTGATGGGCCTGACCGCGCTTGATATCGTTGTGCTGCTGCTCGTCGGTGGCGGCGCGGTGATGGGGCTGATGCGCGGCTTTGTGACTGAAGTGCTGTCGCTCGTCGTCTGGATTTTCATCGTCTTCGCGCTGAAGCTGCTGCACGCACCGGTCACGCATATGCTGACCGGCATGGTCGGCACGGTCGCCGGCTCGGCGGTGCTGGCCTTTGCGATCATCGCGGGCGGGACGTATTTCGGCGGGCGGGCGGTTGCCCGGGCAGTGGGGGATCGCACCCGCACCTCGGTGCTCGGCCCGGTCGACCGCGCGCTCGGCTTCGGTTTCGGCGGGCTGAAGGGGCTGATCTTCGCTAGCCTGCTCTTCCTGCTGATCGTGCTGGTGACCGACACCGTGACCGGCGGCCCCAATCGCCGGCCCGACTGGATCGTCAAATCGCGGACCTACCCGGTCCTCAACGCCACCAGCGCGAGCATCGCCGATATCGTCGAGCGGCGGCGGCGGGGCGATCCGGTGTTCGGCCATGCCGACAACGGCGCCGAGCCTGCCAACAGCGCCGATCGATAGGCGCGACTACCCCCGACAGGCCCCCTCGCGCTTTGCCGGGATCGTGCCTAGATAGGCGCACGATGACCGCGCCGCTCTATAACACGGAAATCCTGCGCCTTGCCGCCGCCACGCCGACGCACCGGCTCGATGCGCCGATGGCGACGGTCGAAAAGCGCTCGCCGGTTTGCGGTAGCCGCGTGACGGTGGATGTGGTGCTGGATAGCGAGGGGCGCGTCGCCGATATCGGCATGCTGGTGCGGGCGTGCGCACTGGGCCAGGCATCGTCGACTCTGTTCGCGCAGCACGCCGTCGGCCGCTCGCCCGATGAACTCGCCACTGCCCGCGACGCGCTGACCGCGTGGCTGGCGGGCGACGGCGCCGAGCCCGATTGGCCTGGCATCGCCATCTTCACCCCCGCCATCCCGCACAGCGCCCGCCACGCCTCGATCCGTCTCGCCTTCGAGGCCGGCGCCGAAGCCGCCGCCATCGCGCTCGACCACCGCAAGGCCGCCGCGTGAACGGCGCGACGTTGCGCGATGCCGTGCTGCTGCTCGGCTTCGCGCTTGCCTTTGTGCTGGTGTTCCGCAAGCTCGGGCTCGGCGCGACCCTCGGCTATCTGATCGCCGGCATCGTCGTCGGGCCGCATGTGCTGGGAATGGTCGGCGATGCCGAGCAGAAAATGGGCATTGCCGAGCTTGGCATCACGCTGCTGCTGTTCCTCGTCGGGCTGGAGCTGAGCCCGACGCGGCTCTGGGCGATGCGGCGCGACATTCTGGGCGTCGGCACGCTGCAAGTGGTCGCGTGCGGCGTCGTGCTCGCCGCGCTGATGCTGCCGACGGGCTTTTCCTGGGCGGCCGCGCTTGCGCTGGCGATGCCGCTCGCGCTGTCCTCCACCGCGCAGGTGCTGCCGATGCTGCAATCGGCCGGCCGCCTGCGCACCCCGTTCGGCGAACGCGCCTTCGCCATCCTGCTCTTCCAGGATCTGTCGATCGTGCCGATGATCACGATCGTCGCCGCGCTCAGCCGCGCGCCCGCGCCTCCTGACGCGCCGCCGGGTTGGCTGCTCGGCATCTACACCATCCTCGCCGTCGTCGGGCTCTTCCTCGCCGGGCGTTTCCTCGTGCGGCCGCTGTTCCAGCTGATCGGCAATCTCGGCGAGCGCGAGATGTTCGTATTCGCCGGCCTGTTCACGGTGATCGCCTCGGCGGCGATCATGCACAGCCTGGGGCTGTCCACCGCGCTCGGCGCGTTCGTGGCCGGCGTTACCCTTGCTGACAGCCCCTATCGCCACGAGCTCGAGGCCGATGTCGATCCGTTCCGCTCGATCCTGCTCGGGCTGTTCTTTCTCGCGGTCGGCATGAAGCTCGATCTGAACGCCGTCGCCGAGCGGCCGTTGTTCGTGCTCGGCATGGCGGTGATGCTGATCGTCGCCAAGACGGCGGTGATCGGCGGCATCGGCTTGCTGCTCAAGATGCGCTGGCGCGGCGCCCTCGCGCTCGGCTTGCTGCTCAGCCAGGGCGGCGAGTTCGGCTTCGTCATCTTCACCCAGGCCGAGCAGGCGCTGCTGATCGATCCCAAGGTCGCCAGCCTGTTCGGCGCGGTCGTCACGCTGTCGATGGCGACGACGCCGTTCCTGATGCGCTTTACCCGCCGCTTCCGCGCCGAGCCCGAGCCCAGCGCCGAGGGGCTGGCGACGCCGCATGCCGATGGCGCCAGCGCGATCGTCGTCGGCTATGGCCGCTTCGGCCAGACGGTGGCGCAGATGCTGATCGGCCAGGGGATGACGGTCACGCTGATCGACCTTGATGTCGAAATGATCCAGGTCGCCGGCACTTTCGGCGCCAAGGTCTATTATGGTGACGGCACGCGTATCGACTTGCTGCGCCAGGCCGGCGCTTCGGACGCGCAATTGCTGCTGTTCTGCCAGGATGGCGACACGCTCGATACCGAGATGCTGACCGCGATCCACGAAATGTTCCCGCAAGCGACGATTTTCGCGCGTGCCTTTGATCGGCGCCATATCGTCAAAATGCGCGGCGCGCCGGTCGAGGGCGTGGTGCGCGAGGTGTTTGAAAGCGCGATCGTAATGGCGCGGCGCGCGATGGCGTCGGTTGGCGTCGACGAGACCGAAATCGCCAAGAGCGAAGCGCAGTATCGCAAGAACGACCTCGAGCGGCTGCACCTGCAAAAGCAGGCCGGCGATATTTATGCCGGCCGTGAAATTCTTGAGCGGCTCTATGCGGGCCAGGCCGACGATATCGAGCAGGAGGCGGGATGAATTTGCTGGTGTTGCTCGCGGTGCTGTCGGGCGCGCTCGCCGTCGGCGCGGGCGCGTTCGGCGCGCATGGCGCGAGCGGTGAGGCGGCGGAATGGCTGAAGACCGGCGGGCATTATCAGCTGGTCCATGCCGTTGCGGCGCTGGTTGCGGTCCAGATGCGCAGCCTAGGCGCGGGGTGGTGCTTCGTGCTCGGCGGCGCGATTTTCGCCGGCACACTGTACCTGATGGCGCTCGGCCTGCCACGCTGGCTGGGAGCGGTGACGCCGATCGGTGGTGTGCTGCTGATTGTCGGGTGGCTGTGGCTAGCGTGGCGGGCGGTGCAAGCTTGAGTATCTGATTCCCGTGATCTACCAAGGTGGTCCTCAGGTTTCTTAGACCATCGGGAGCGGAGCCATGACCGATAATCGTCGCAAGGCCGCCCTGCTCGGGGCATTCGCAGCGATGATCCCCGGCATTGCCCTGGGGCTTGGCCGGGTCGGCGCGGATGGCGGTACCGGATTGTTCGGTCTGCCGCGCCACTTCTGGAGCGGGTTCGGTATTGGCTTGTCGCTGGTGCTTATCGCCGGCGCGCTTGTCGCGATGCGCAAGTCGACGGGTCGTTGGCCTTGATCCTGCTCAGGCGCAGCTAGCGACCGTTGCGCTGCGCAAGGCGTCAGCAACGCCGCGCTGTTCCTGACTTACCTCACTCAACAGGGGCTGCTTCCCCGGCGAAGGCCGGGGCCCAGCTGCAATAAGCCTGGTTGAGCCGTGCGGGACGCTGTTCGATGACCTCGGCAGCTGGGCCCCGGCCTTCGCCGGGGAAGTGGGTTCGTCAGAGGGTGGCGTGTCTAACCTTACCGCCCCGCGCCCCGGCACTTGTCCGAGCAATAAACGACATTCTCCCAATCCCGCGCCCATTTCTTGCGCCAGGTGAAGGGGCGCTGGCAGACCGGGCAGGTCTTGCTCGGCAGATCGCGCTTGTGGACGCCGTTGGGCATCAGCGCGGTTGCTCGTCGAGGAAAGCGGCGACATCGGCCAAGTCGACCGATTTGTTGAGGAACGTCTGGCCGATGCCGCGGACGAGCAGGAAGGGCAGGGTGCCGGCGTTCATCTTCTTGTCGTGGCGCATATGCTCGACCAGCGCGGCGCCCGATGCGGTGATGCCGGCCGCTTTCAGCCCATCGGGCAGCCCAACCGCGCGGAGATGCGCGGCGACGCGCGCGGCATCATCGGCTGAGCACAATCCCGCCCGCGCCGAATAGCCGAACGCCAGCGCCATCCCCGCCGCCACCGCCTCGCCGTGGAGCAAGGCGTCGGAAAACCCCGTTTCCGCCTCCAGCGCATGGCCAAAGGTGTGACCCAGATTGAGCAGCGCCCGCACCCCCGCCGTCTCGCGCTCGTCCGCCGCGACGATCCGCGCCTTGGCGGCCACCGAATGGCCGATCGCCTTCACCAGCGCCTGCGCGTCGCCGGCCAGTACCGCGCCGCCATGGGCCTCGCACCAGGCGAAGAAATCGGCGTCGTCGATCAGCCCGTATTTGATCACCTCGGCATAGCCCGCGCGGCGCTCGCGCATCGGCAGTGTGTCGAGCGTGGCGGGGTCGATCAGCACGAGGTTCGGCTGGTAAAAGGCGCCGATCAAATTCTTGCCGGCGCGCACGTTGATCGCAGTCTTGCCGCCGACCGAGCTGTCGACCTGCGCGAGCAATGTCGTCGGCACCTGGACGAAGCCGCAGCCGCGTTTCAGGATCGAGGCAGCAAAACCGACCAGATCGCCGATCACCCCGCCGCCGAGCGCCACGATATGGTCGCCGCGCTCGACGCCAAGGTCGAGCAGCCGGTCGCACAGCAGCTCCAGCGTCGTCCAGCTCTTGCTGGCCTCGCCCGGCGACAGCACGATCGCTTCGCTGGCGATGCCGGCGCCCTCCAGCGCGGCCCGCAGCGTCGCGAGATGCGTGCTCACATTGCTGTCGGTGGCAATCACTACCGGACGGCCCCGCGCGAACCGCGCGAGATGCTCGCCCGCGCGCGCGAGCAAGCCATGCTCGACCCTGATCGGATAGCTGCGCTCGCCGAGCGCTACGTCGATGATCATCGCGGCAGGGCTTTCAAGATGGCGTTGACGGTCGCGTCATGCGGCGCGCGGTGGCTGCCGACATGGATCGGCGCTTGCGCGTAGATCGGGTTGCGGATGCGGGCAAGCTCGTCAAGCACTTCGCGCGCGTCGCGATCCTTGAGCAGCGGTCGCGTGTCGCGGCGCTTCACGCGCTCGGCGAGAATATCGTTGGAGGCATTGAGCCACACCGCGATCGCCTGATCGAGGATCAGCGCGCGCGTCTCGTCATTGATGAACGCGCCGCCGCCGGTTGCGATCACTTTGGGCGAGCCGTCGATCAGCCGGGCAATGACGCGGCGCTCACCATCGCGAAAATGCGCTTCGCCGAACCGCGCGAAGATTTCCGAAATCGCCATGCCGGCGGCGATTTCGATCTCGGTATCGGCGTCGACAAAGGGCAGCCCCAGCTTGGCCGCGAGCCTTCTCCCCACCGTCGATTTGCCGACCCCCATCAGCCCGACGAGCACGATCGGCTTGCCGTGCCAGCGGGCGCGCGGGCTGTGTTTCTGAAACATGACGGCGGGGGCTATACATGGGGGATGCGCCTCGGGCAAAAGGCACGCGCGCCGCGACCGATTCAGGCGGGGCGCTGGCCAAATCTAGGCGGGAATGACGATGTCGCGTGGCTTGCTGGTGTTGGGGACGGTGGTGGTGCTGATCCTGGGCGGATTGATCGCGCTGGGCTTGCGCGGCGGTGAGCGGCCGCTGGTCCATATCGAAAAGGCCGTGTCGCTTGCCGATCTCAAGAAATAAGGTCGCGCTCGCCGCGTCGGCGGCGGTCCTGCTTGGGGTCGCGCTGCCGGCGCTGGGCCAGCAACACGCGCCCGAATCGATTCTGCCGCCGGGCTTCAACGAGCCGCAACCGACGCCGACACCAAGCGCCAGCCCGACATCCAGCGCGCCCGCGCCGACCAATTTGCTGCCCGGCCCCGCGCTGCCCAGCGGGGAGGAGCTTGGCAACAGCACGGCGGCGGCCATCGCGCCTGATGGCGATGTTACGCCCACGCTTGACGCCGCCGGGCTGGCGCGCGCGGAAATGCCCGATTTCGCCAAGCGCACGACCGCGCATATCGGCCTGATCGGCCCGCGCGACGGCGGCCAGCCGCTGAACGCGTTCGGCCACACCAGCGGCCGCTATCTCGATCGGCTGATGGAGCGGCTCGATGCGCCCATTGCCTCGCGCTGGCTGTCGATCGGGCTGCGCCGTACCTTGGCGTCAGACCTGACCACGCCCGCCGACCTGGACGGCGCCGATTTCGCGGCGGAACGCGCCTGGCTGCTCGTCCGCATGGGCGAGCCGATCGTCGCGCGCGCGATCACCCAGCATGTCGATACCGCCAATTTCACGCCCAAGCTTTACGAAGCGACGCTGCAGGCAGGGCTGGCGGCGGGCGATCCGGCGGCCCTGTGTCCGGTCGCGGATGCGGCGCGCGACATCGCGCCCGATCGTGCCTGGGTGCTCGCGCAGGCCTTTTGCGCGGGGCTCGCCGGCCATCCCGATGATGCCGGCCAGAAGCTCGATGCGGCGCGCCGCCGCGGCACCGCCACCGGCATCGATCTGCTGCTCGCCCAGAAGATCATGGGCACCGGCGCGCAAGGCCGCCAGGCGGTGACGATCGAGTGGGATGGGGTCAAGCAACTCACTGCCTGGCGCTATGGGCTCGCCATTGCGGGCGGCGTGCTGATCCCCGATCCGCTGTTCGCCACGGTCAATCCGCGCGTACGGCTGTGGCAAGCGCAAGCGCCGATGCTCGATGCGGCGACGCGTGAGCCCTTCGCCGAACTCGCCGCAGCGCAAGGCGTGTTGTCGAGCGCGGCGCTGGTCGATCTGTTCGGCGAAGTCGATGAAAGCGAGGACCAGAGCAGCGCGGCTGCCGGCATCGCGCGTGATGTGCGCAGCGCTTATGCCGATCCCGATCCCGCCACGCGCCTCACGGCGATGCGCCGGCTGTGGGACGAGCCGCATGATGCGGCCAGCCGCTATGCTCGCCTCGTGCTCACCGCGCGCGCCGCCACCACGATCGTGCCCGGCAGCGCCTCGGCCGATCAGGACCGGCTGATCGCAGCGATGCTGAGCAGCGGCTATGTGCCGCAGGCGCTGCGCTGGCGCACTTCCGTAACGCTCGGCAGCGATGGCTGGGCGCTGCTGACGCTCGCCGATCCCGATGGCGCCGGCCTGGGTCGGTCGGACATCGCCGCGTATCAAAGCCGCGGCACCGACCCCACGGGTCGCAAGAGCGCGATGTTGTTCGCGGCGCTCGCCGGGCTCGGCCGCCTTGATAGCGGCGCGGTTGCCGGCCTTGCGCCTTCGCTGCAAGTCGATACCGGCCTCGCCAATAGCTGGACGCGCGCGCTTGGCCGTGCCGCGCAGCGTCGCGAGCCTGGCACGGTGGTGCTGCTGTGCGGCATCGGCATGCAGACGCGCGATTGGCACGGCGTTTCGCCCACCGCTTTCTACCATATGATCGCCGCGCTCCACCGCACCGGCCAGGATGGGCTCGCACGACTGATGGCGGTCGAGGCGCTGACCCGGCTTTGAGCGCGCCGGCGCAAGACGCGGCGCTGATCGAGCGGTTCCTCGAAATGATGGCGGCGCAGGCAGGCGCGGCGGCGAACACTGTGGCTGCCTATCGCTCCGATCTCGCGCTCGCTTCGGCAGCGCTCGGTGGCGGGCTGGCGAGTGCTGACGCCGATGCCATCGCCCGCCTCGCCGAAAGCTGGACACCGCTGTCCGCATCCACCGTGGCGCGCAAGGCGGCGGCGTTGCGCCGCTTTTACCAGTTTCTGGTCGAAGAAGGCTTGTGCGCCGCCGATCCCAGCGCTGCCTTGCCGCGCCCCGGCACCCGCCGCCGCTTGCCCAAGACACTGAGCCACGCCGATATCGACCGACTGTTCGCCGCACTTGCCGATCGCGCCGCGCGCATGCCGCCCGATCCGCTCGATGCGCGGCTGTCGGCCTTGGTCGAGCTGCTCTACGGCTCGGGCTTGCGCGCATCGGAATTGGTCTCGCTGCCGCGCAACGCGATTCACCCCGACCGCCCGTTCCTCATCCTGCGTGGCAAGGGCGGGCGCGAGCGGCTGGTGCCGATCTCCGATCGGGCGCGCGCGGCGGTAGCCAAATGGCGCGAACAGGTGCCGCGTGACTCGCTCTGGCTGTTCCCCGGCGGCAAGCGGCATTTGTCGCGCATCCGGCTGTATCAATTACTGAAAGCGCTCTCCGCCGATGCCGGCATCCCGCCCGACCGCGTCAGCCCCCACGTCCTGCGCCATGCGTTCGCGACGCACCTGCTGGCGGGCGGCGCTGATCTGCGCGCGTTGCAGACGATGCTGGGTCACGCCGACATCGCCACCACCGAAATCTACACCCATGTCGATGCCAGCCGGCTGGTCGAACTGGTCAACCAGCGTCACCCGCTCGTTGACGTGAAGCGCAAGCGGGCTTAACCGCGCGCCTCTATGGCCAGTTTCCTCGATTTCGAAAAACCGATCGCCGAGCTTCAGGCGCGCATCGATGAATTGCGCGAGACGATGGTGGACGGCGCGATCGACATCCAGGCCGAAGTGGGCCGGCTGCAGGCCAAGTCCGACAAACTGCTCCGCGACACTTATGCCCGTTTGACGCCGTGGCAGAAGACGCAAGTCGCCCGCCATCCCGATCGCCCGCACTTCAAACATTATGTCGCGGCGCTGTTCGATGATTTCATGCCGCTCGCCGGTGATCGCGCTTTTGCCGATGACCAGGCGATTTTGGGCGGGCTCGCCCGGTTCCGCGGGCGGCGCGTGCTGGTGATCGGCCATGAAAAGGGCGACGATACGTCCAGCCGCCTCCGCCACAATTTCGGCATGGGCAAGCCCGAGGGCTATCGCAAGGCGATCCGGCTGATGGAATTGGCCGATCGCTTCGGGCTGCCGGTAGTGACGTTGGTCGATACCTCGGGCGCTTTCCCCGGCGTGCAGGCGGAAGAGCGCGGCCAGGCCGAAGCCATTGCGCGGTCGACCGAGACGTGCTTGTCGCTTGGCGTGCCGCTGGTCGCCGCGGTGGTCGGCGAGGGTGGATCGGGCGGCGCGGTGGCGCTGGCGACCGGCAATCGCGTGCTGATGTTCGAACACGCCGTCTATTCGGTGATTTCGCCTGAGGGTTGCGCCTCGATCCTGTGGCGCACCGCAGAGCGCGCGGCGGACGCTGCCGAGGCGATGAAAGTGACCGCGCAGGACCTGAAGGCGCTCGGTGTGATCGATACGATCGTCAGCGAGCCCGTCGGCGGCGCGCATCGCGATCCTGCCGCGGCGATCCGTGCGCTCGGCGACGCGCTCGATCGCGCGCTGGTCGATCTGGCAGGATTGCCCGCCGACCAGCTCCGCAAGGATCGCGCCCAGAAATTCCTGACGATGGGTCGGCTCTAAGCGCCAAGCCCGCTCAGCTGGCCTTCATGTTGCTCTGAACGTTGGAAAATGTTGTTCGCAGCTTGTTGCCCAATGTCGACATCGAACTGATGGCTGCCACCGCAATCAGCGAGGCGATCAGGCCGTATTCGATCGCGGTCGCGCCCCGCCGCTCGCGGAGCAGCTTGAGCAGACAATATATCATCACATAATTCCCCCAATAAACAGGGGCGGCAAATTGCTTCGCCGCCCCCGCCTATTCAACCGATCAACAAAGGGTCTTACGACGCCTTCATGTTGCTCGTGACGTTCGAGAAGGTCGTCTTGAGCTGGTTGCCCAGGCTCGACATCGCGGTGATCGCGGCAACGGCGATCAGAGCGGCGATCAGGCCGTATTCGATCGCGGTGGCGCCCTTGTTGTTCTTGATGAACTTGCGAATGGTCTTCATGTCCGGTCTCCGATAAATTCGTCTTCAGTCACCCGGCTGAACCGGCGATACCGGACCAGCGAGGAGAGGATTACGCGGCGGAGGTTGAGAAAGGTTTAAATTTGGCGGGCCGTTTTGATCAATTTCCGGCGGTCTGCACCTTGGTGCTGACGTTGTTCCACAACGTGATCGTGGTGTTCGCAAGATTAACCAAAGACGCGACCATGGCGATGACGATCAACGAGACAATCAGGCCATATTCAACAGCCGTTGCACCACGCTTATTGGCAATCAGGTTTCGCAACGGACGCCGCATTACCACCCTATCTCATTGCCCACCTGATCAAATCTAGACCGACTGAGGTTAATCAATGGCAAATGCCGAGCCGCCGATCGCTGAAAAGCCGATGGTTTTTGTCGTCGCGGCGGCGTTGGTGGATCGCGATGGCCGTGTCCTCGTCCAGCGCCGTCCGCCGGGCAAGGCCATGGCGGGGCTGTGGGAATTTCCCGGCGGCAAGGTCGAACAAGGCGAAACGCCCGAGGCCGCGCTGATTCGGGAACTGCACGAGGAACTGGGCATCACCGTGCCTGCCGCGTGCCTGGCGCCGGCGACCTTTGCCAGCGCGACGCTGGGCGATCGGAATCTGCTCTTGCTGCTGTATATCGCGCGCAAATGGCAGGGGACGCCGCAAGCGCTCGATGCCGATGCGCTGAAATGGGTGCGGCCGGTCGAGATGTACGGGCTCGACATGCCGCCCGCCGATGTGCCGTTGATCGGCCTGCTCGAAGCGCTGATCTAGCGGCCGGGCTTCAACGCATCGGCGAGCGACGCCGTCGCGCTGCCGCGCCGCGCCGGCTTGGGCTGCGAAGGCGAGGGCGCCCAGCCGGTCAAATAGACGATATCGAATCGCTCGGTGGTCTTGCCGTCGGCATCCGCGGCGTCGGCGAACAGCTCGGTCGCGCGGGCGAGCGTCTCGCGGCGCAGCGGCACGCGGCCGGGCATGACGTTGCTCGCGCCCATGTCGCGCAGATCGGCAAGCAGCGCGAACAAGCTCGAATAGCGCACGGTGATCGTCTCGACCGCCGCGACCGGCAGCCCAAAGCCGGCGCGGACGAGCAAGTCGCCGGCCGCGCGGACGTCGACCATCGGGTGGACGCGCGCCGCGGCGCGGGGGGCCTCGGCTTCGATCAATACGCGGCGCAGCGTTGATAAGGACGAGCCGCCAACGAACGCGGCCAGAAACAAGCCATCGGGTCGCAGCACCCGCCGGATCTGTGCCAGCGCCCCGGGCAGATCGCCGACGCTGTCGAGCACGCCTGCCGAGACGACGAGATCGAAGCTGCCGGGCGCGAACGGCAAGCGGTCCTCATCGACGGCCAATCCGCCGACCATCGCGGCAAAGCGCGCGCCGGCATCGGTGCGGACAATGTGGGGCGCGGGCAACGCCATCGGCACGTCGAAGCATCCCACTTCCAGCGCATCGGCAAAGTCGCGCGTAACCACCGCGAGCCGCTCGAGCACGCCGTCCACCATCGCGGTGCGCAGGTAATCGGCGCGCGCAAATCGCGGCGCGGCGCGGTCGCGGCGCAAGCGCCGGGCGTGGCGATCGAAGATGTCGGGGCTGTCCACGCGCGCGCTTGTGCCGTGCGACGCGGGGAGCGACAAGGGGCCGGTGATCGCCGCGCTCAAACCCTTGACCCGGATCGTCGATCTCGCGCTGCCGCCGCGCTGCCCGGGCTGCGGCGCGGTGACGGGGGAAGCGCATCGCTTCTGCGCGGCTTGCTTCCAGTCGCTGCGCTTTCTCGGCCCGCCCTGGTGCGCGGGCTGCGGCGTGCCGTTCAGCCATGATCGCGGTGCCAATGCCCGTTGCGCCGATTGCCAGCGCTCTGCCCCGCGCCACGCCGGCGTGCGCGCGGCGGTTGCCTATGGCGATATCGCCCGCCGGGTCGCGCTGCGCCTCAAATACAGCCGCCGGCTGGCGCTTGCCGAAACGATGGCGCGGCATATGGCGCGATTGGTGCCGGCAGATGCCGATCTGCTCGTCCCCGTGCCGCTCCACCGCTGGCGGCTGTGGAGCCGGGGGTTCAACCAGGCGCTGCTCATCGCCGAGATGGTGTCGCGCCAAAGCGGCGTCGCAGTGGAGCGCGATGCCCTGCTCCGCACCCGCGCGACGCCGGCGTTGAAAGGGCTGGGCCGCCGCCAGCGCGCCAAGGCAGTGAAAGGCGTGTTCAAGGCTCGCCCGGGCGCCGGCGCGGTGCTCAAGGGCAAGTCGGTCGTACTTGTAGATGATGTCCACACCACCGGCGCCACGGGGGACGCCTGCACCGCCGCGCTGCTCCGCGCGGGCGCCGCCAAAGTCACCATCCTGTGCTGGGCGCGGGTGCTTGACGAGAGCAAGGCAATGTGACCGATCATTGACAATTGCCCCTGCGCGCCACACCTGTCGGCGCATGGCACGGGTCGAAATCTACACCAAGGCGTTCTGTCCCTATTGCACGCGCGCGATGCGCTTGCTGTCTTCGAAGGGTGTCACGCCCGAAGAATATGACATCACCTTGGGCGGCCCCAAGCGCGTCGAGATGCTCGATCGCGCACCCGGAGCGACTACGGTGCCGCAAATCTTCATCGATGGCGCGCATATCGGCGGATCGGACGATCTCGCCATGCTCGATGCCGAGGGCAAGCTCGACCAGCTGCTCGCCGCATGAAAATCGCGATCCTGCAGATGACGAGCGGGATCGATCCCGCCGCCAATGCGGACCGGCTGGCGCGCGGGGTGGAAGAAGCCGCGGCAGGCGGCGCGGCGATGCTGTTCACGCCGGAAATGTCGGGCCTGGTCGATCGCGATCGCGCGCGCGCGGCAGCATCGGTGCGCGCCGAGAGCGACGACGTGTCGCTGGCGGCGGCGCGTCAGGCAGCCGCAGCGGCCGGCATCTGGGTGCATCTCGGCTCGCTGGCGCTCAAGCGCGACGATGGCCGCTTCGCCAATCGCGGCTTTGTCATCGACGACAAGGGCGAAATCCGCGCGCGCTATGACAAGCTGCACCTGTTCGACGTCGATCTGCCGACCGGCGAAAGCTGGCGCGAAAGCGCGGTCTATGCGCCGGGGGAAGGGGCGGTCGCGGTCGATACGCCGGTCGGGCGGCTCGGGCTGTCGGTCTGCTATGATCTGCGCTTCGCCGGGCTTTACGCCGCGCTGAGCAACGCGGGTGCCACCGTGCTGGCGGTGCCCGCCGCGTTCACGCGACCCACCGGCGCGGCGCATTGGCATACGTTGCTGCGCGCGCGCGCGATCGAGGCCGGGGCGTTCGTCATCGCCGCGGCGCAGACCGGCGAGCATGAGGATGGCCGCGCGACCTATGGCCATTCGCTCGTCATCGATCCCTGGGGCGAGGTTCTCCTCGACATGGGCGAGGCACCCGGCATCGGGTTCGCCGATATCGACCCCGCGCGTGTCGTCGATGTCCGCGCCCGCATCCCGGTCATCTCGCATCGCCGGCCGATCCCGCCAGTCGAGGTAGTGGCATGATCGTCTTCGATCTCCGCTGCGGCGATGGGCATGTCTTCGAAGCGTGGTTCCGCTCCTCGGCCGATTATGGCGAGCAACGCGACCGCGCCCTCATTGCCTGCCCGATCTGCGGCGGCACCGAGGTCGACAAGGCAGTGATGGCCCCGCGCGTCGGCGCCAAGGGTAATCAGCTACCGGCATCGCCACCCACTGCGCACAACGGATCGGGCGCGCCGGGCCCGACCATCCCGCGCGAAGTCCTCGCCCAGATCGCCGCCGTGCAAGCCAAGCTGCTCGAAAAATCGCAATGGGTCGGCGGTGCTTTTGCCGATACGGCGCGGGCGATCCATGTCGGTGATGAGCCCGAACGCCCGATCCACGGCGAAGCGACGCTCAGCGAAGCGCAGGCGTTGGTCGGGGAAGGCATCGGCGTCGCGCCGCTGCTTGTGCCCGTGGTGCCGCCCGAAGCCCTGCATTGACCGTCGCGCGGGCGCGGGATAGTCGAACGCCCGTGCCCTCGTAGCTCAGCAGGATAGAGCGACGGTTTCCTAAACCGCAGGTCGGAGGTTCGAATCCTCTCGAGGGCACCATCTGCTTGCTCGGATCGCGCCAGCTTCTCTGCCCAATCTACCAGACACAGTTCGGCCCGGCGAGCGCTGCGTTGCTTGGATGAGCAACGCGTGCCGGCCGGGCCGTCTATGCATCCGCGCGAACGCGGCGCGTGGGCTTACGCCTTCAGATGCGCAGCAATGTGCTTGTTCATTTCGAACATCGTCACCGACTTCTTGCCGAAGACCTTTTCGAGCTTGGCATCGGCCAGGATTTCGCGCTTGTTGGCGGGGTTCTGCAGGTTGTGCTGCTTGATGTAATCCCACACCTTGCTGATGACTTCGCTACGCGGCAGCTTGTCATTGCCGACGATCGCGCCCAGCTCCGCCGACGGTTGCACCGGTGCGAAGATGCCGCCGGTCTTGGTTGCTGCCTTGGCCATATATCCTCCACTGATTATCGGCATGCCGCCGATGGAACAAATTACCACGCCCCCCTTGGGCGATTCCCCTCTATTGCGCCGCCTTCACAGACTTGTCACGCCTAACAGTCGATCCGGGCGATGAAAATTCGGTGGAATTGCGGGGGTAGCCGTCCAAGCAAAAACCCCTCCCGGATCGAGCCGGAAGGGGCTTTTGAATTGGCCAGTGCGACCGCGACTTAGAATTTGAAGCGGATCGAGCCACCATAGGTCGCCGGCGGTGCCGGATAAGCCGACAGCGTGCCCGACTGCGCGACACCCGGGAAGATGACCGGGTTGTACTGCGGGTGAGTGATGTTGCGGCCCCATACGGTGAATTCGAACCGCTTGGTGAGATCGAACGCGATCGACGCGTTGAGCGATTCAATTTCGGCCTTGTAGGGCAGGCCCTGCGCAATCACGTAGGGGCTGTTGTAATCGTAATCGACGTGGAAAACGAACGCGTTGTTGTTGGCAAGCGGCACCGTGTAGGTCGAGCCGACCGAAATCGACCAGGTCGAAATGCCCGACGGGCGTGCCCCTGACAGATCAACCGGGACGACATTGTTGGTCGCCGGATTGAACGCCGAACCACCCGTGTAGGAGTCGTATCTCGGGTCGAGATACGTCAACGCGGCGGTGAAGTTCAGGTTCTTGCTCGGCGACAAGCTGCCGTCGAGTTCGAAGCCGCGGGTCGATTCCTGCTGCGCGTTGCTGAGCACGAAGCCGGTGCCGATGAACACATTGCCCTGGAAGCCGTTCAGGATCTGCTTGAAGACCGCGAGGTTGAAGGCAAAGCCCTGCCAAGAACCCTTGACGCCGACTTCATAGACGGTCGCCTTTTCCGGGCCCGCATAGCGCGTGCCGGTCGTCAGATTGGCAACCGCGAGGCCGGCGGTGCGGATCGCGGACGGCGCCGGCGCCGGCACCTGTGCGGGCGAACCCGGAATGAAGTCGGTCGCGAACGGACGGCTGTCGAACGACAGGTTGAACGACGATGCCTTGAAGCCGGTCGCGTAAGTGAAATAGCCGTTGATGTGGCGATCGAACTTGTACGAAATCCGCGCCGTGTACGACACGTTGGTGTCGTGCGTGTGGCCCGATTCAACCGCGTTCGGATAGTTCAGGAACGGCGGCAGGAACTGCAGCGGCTGGAGGCCGAGGAACGGGTTGCAGGTCCCGACCGGCGCGCCGGCCGTGCAAGCCCGGGTGCGCGGGTAAATCGTTCCGCTCGGCAGCGGGATGGCACCGGGGATACCGGCATTGGCGCCGACCTGAACCAGATCGATGGTCGAGAACACATCGGTGGTGAAATCGTTGGTCGCCACCTGCTTGCTGTCGTCGGTGAAGTTGAGGCCACCGGTGATCTTCAGGCCGCGAACCGGCTCGAGATCGGCTTGGGCGAAGAACGAGAAGGCGTCGTTGGCATAGTTATAATGCTCGAACCGGCCTTGGCCCTGGCTGCCGAAAGCAGTGGTCGGCGTCGCCGCCGGCAAGCCGGCAAGTGCGCGGATCAACGCTTCGTTGCCGCTATAGGCGCCGCCGCTCAACAGATTGGCATAGGTCTTGAAGTCCTTGCCGAACGTCAGCTGCGCATCGGTCGTGATCTTCTCGTTGAAGTAGAAGCCGCCGAGCAGAAAGTTGAAGATACCGTCAAAGTTCGACGCAAGCCGCAATTCCTGAGTGAAGGTGCGGATTTTGCTCTTGTTGATGTTCGACCCGATATTGTCAGCACTCGTGAAGTCCGAGTCCTGGTTGGTCAGGCTGTCGACACCACGATAGGCGGTGATGCTGGTCAGCGCCAGATTGTTGTGGAACTTATAATCGACCTGGCCCGAAATGCCCCAGTTGTCGATCTTGTTGGTCGACGGGAAGTTGGCATAGCTGTTGTACGAGTTGGGCTGGTTGGGGACCAGCGCGCCGCCCACGCCGAAGATGGCGGGGGTGGTCGGCCCGGCAAAAAGCGTCGCGACGGTGCAGCAGATTTCGTCGATCCGGTCGTAATCGCCGATGATCCGGACACTCAGGTCCGAGCTCGGTTGATAAAGCAGCTGCGCGCGGCCGCCATAGCGGTTGCGGTTGTTACCCTTGATGCCGAGGTTGACATAAGTGGCGTAGCCGTCGCGGCGGTTGTAATTGCCCGCCAGGCTGAAGGCGAGCGTGTCGGTAATCGGGCCAGTGACGCTGCCCTTGATGACGAAGGCGTTATAGTTGCCGTAGCTCGCTTCCAGATTGCCGCCGAAGCGGAACTGGGGCTTTTCCGTCACGATGCTGATGATACCGGCCGACGCGTTCTTGCCGAACAGGGTCGACTGCGGGCCACGCAGCACTTCGACGCGCTGGATGTTGGGCAAGTCGGCGATCTGCGCGGCCGAGCGCGACCGGTACACGCCGTCGATGAACACACCGACCGACGGTTCGATGCCGATATTGTTCGCGCCGTTGCCGAAGCCGCGGATGATGAAGTTGGTGTTGGCCGAGCTTTGCAGCTGGCCGACCTTGAGCGAGGGGACGACGGTCTGCAGATCGATCAGGTCGCGGATCTGCGCGCGCTCCACCGTCGCTGCCGACGTGACGGCCACCGAGATCGGCGTGTCCTGCAGCGTCTGTTCGCGCTTGGTCGCGGTGACGATGATGTCGCCCTGCTCGGCGCCCGACCCGTTCGCCTGAGGATCGGCTGCCCCACCCTGATCGGCCGGTGCCGGCGTCGTGTCGGTCTTCGCATAAGCGGGCGAGGCGGCAAGAAGCGCAATGGCCGATGCCGCGAGCAAATCAAATTTCTTCATGTCTAACCCCTCCTGAACCAGCGTCCGGTATGCCGGATCCATGCTGAATGACGAAACTATTGCGCTTGACGATAGCGCTCCCCAGATTCGCGCGTCAATGGTCGAGCCTTAGTGAAAATAGCGGTATTGTGCGCTTGTGGCGCAAATGAGACACTCATTGTGACAGATTTCGGTACGAAACGCCGGTTGCCGTAGCGTCCGTCTCGAAGAAAACGAAGGAAAGTTTCAATGGCGGATGTTGATCCGGTGTCGCGGCCCGAGCCTGCGCCGCTGCCCAAATTGCCGGATGGCAAGCTGCCGGTGCCCGAAGAGGTGGCCGAGGCGGTGCGCACTTTGATTCGCTGGGCGGGGGACGATCCCAGCCGCGAAGGCCTGCTCGACACCCCCCAGCGCGTCGCTCGCGCGTGGAAGGAATATTGCCAGGGCTATGACGATGATCCCGCCCAGCACCTCGCTCGCGTGTTCGAGGAAGTCGGGGGCTATGACGAGATCGTGCTCTTGAAGGACATCCCGTTCCAGTCGCATTGCGAGCACCATATGGCGCCGATCATCGGCAAGGCGCACATCGCGTACCTGCCATCCAACTGGGTCGTCGGCATTTCCAAGCTCGCCCGCGTCCTCAACGCTTATGCGCGGCGGCTGCAGGTGCAGGAGCGGCTGACCGCGGAAGTCGCGAACTGCATCTGGGACAATCTGAAGCCCCAGGGCGTCGCCGTGGTGATCGAGGCGAGCCACGCCTGCATGACCGCGCGGGGCGTCCGTACGCCCGGCGTCTCGATGCGCACCAGCCGGATGATGGGCGTGTTCCGCGATGACGAGCGCAGCCGCAAGGAAGTGCTGTCGCTGATGGGGCTGGAAGGCTGAGCACCGCGACGGGGGCCGCGACATCCATGCCGATGACTATCCTCGTGACCGGCGCCGCGCGGCGGATCGGCGCCGCGATCGGCGCGCGGCTGGCGCAGGGCGGCCACCATGTGTTGCTCCATTATCATCACTCGCGCGATGAGGCGGAGGCGACGGCGGCGGCGTGGCGCGCGGCGGGCGGCAAGGTCGATCTCGTCGCGGGTGATCTGGCGACGGAAGCGGAAACCGGCGCCATCTTCGCGGCAGCGCGCGAGGCGGCGGGCGGCGTGGTCGATGGCCTCGTCAATTGCGCGTCGCTGTTCGATTTCGATCGCCCGCCGGGGGAGAGCCCCGCGCTGCTCGACCAGATGATTCACACCAATCTCGCCGGCCCGATTGCGCTGGCGACCGCGCTGGCACGTCAGGACGGGCTGGCGGATGGCGCGGTCGTCAACATTCTCGATCAGAAGCTCGCCAATCCGAACCCCGATTTCTTCAGCTACACGCTCAGCAAATCGGCGCTGGAAAGCGCGACGGTGATGCTCGCCCAGGCGCTCGCGCCGCGCGTGCGGGTGAATGCGGTCTCGCCGGGCCTCACCATGACCAGCCACGACCAGACCGAAGCCGAATTCGCGGCGGTGGCGCACGACAATCTGCTCCGGCGCCCGGTCGCGGTCGAGGATATCGCCGCCAGCGTCGAGTGGCTGCTCACCTGCCCGAGCATCACTGGCCAGAATGTCTTCGTCGATTGCGGCCAGCGTTTCATCACCCGCGACAGCGACGTGATGTTCGCCACACGCCAAAATGCCCTGGGGAGCCGCGCCGATGGCTGATTTCGGCTCGGTCTTCACGCCCTCCGCCTCGCTCGCGACCTATGTCGTCCGGCTCGACGCGCTCGAAGTGCAAGCGAGCCTGGGCATCCACCCGCCCGAGCGCGCCGGCCCGCAGCGCGTGCTGATCAACGTCGATCTCCACTGCAATTACGGCGCGCATCCGCCTGAGGACCGCATCGATGCGGTGGTCGATTATGATTTCCTGCGCGCCGAAATCCTGAAGCTGGTTGCCAGCCGCCACTTCGAGCTGCAGGAAACCCTCTGCGACGCGATCGCGGCGCTGGCGCTGGTCGATACGCGCGTGGCGGGCGTCCGCGTGGCGACGATGAAGCCGGATATCTACCCCGACGCGCGGATCGGGTGCGAGGTGGTGCGAAGAAGGTAGGCGCGCAGCTCAGCCACCTGATATATGGTCGATGGTTGCATCCACCCCCAATCGGATCGCTACTTCCCGCAATCGCTTGTCCCTCGTCCAAAGACGAGCGCCGATGGTGAGCAATGTCGCGGCCAGCAAATGGGCATCGATATAGCCAATGCCCAGGCCAAACAGCGCGCGCCGTTCGATGAGCAGTTGAACCTCTTCATCGCCCGCCACCAGTGCTTGGGGTAAATCCCGCAAATTGCCCAGCACGGCATCGCGTTGACCGATGCTGCCCAGCGCCAGCTCGCCGACCACGAATGCGTGACCAAGCACCTGTTGCTCCATCAACAGGCTCGATAAGACCGGATCGCCGATGCGAAAGTGATCAATCCAAACCGACGTATCGACCAATATCATGCCGCATCGGGCCGCCGACGCGGCGCGGCGACGAGCGTGGGCTCCGAACCGCCGAGGCGCGCCAAACGATAAGCGCTTTCGCGTTCGATCAGGGCCTTCAAGGCCTCTTTGATCAAAGACGATTTTTCGGTCAGGCCACTAAGAGCCTGCGCCTTGGCGACGAGGTCGTCGTCCAGGGCAACCGTGGTTCGCATGTCACCTCTCCCGCATGAGGCACGATATATAGCATCAAATGATGCCGTTGTCAGTGCCTCAAGCCCTATTCGCCGCGCTCAACACCGCGCGCACACTCGCGGTCGCCACGTCCGCGTCGATCCCTATACCAAACACCGTCCGCCCGTCACCCGCCCGGCATTCGACATAAGCGGCGGCCTGCACGTCCGTGCCCACGCCAATCGCGTGCTCCGAATAATCGACGACGCTCAAGTTCGGTCCGGTCGAGTCCGCCAGCGCCGCGATGACGCCCGAAATCAGCCCATTGCCGCGCCCGGAGATCGACCGTGTCTCGCCGTCGATCGTCACCTTGCCGACGAACACGCGGTTGCCCACGGTGCCGCTTTCCTCATAATCGACCAGCATGAAGCGGTCGGCGGGCGAGGGGAGGTAAGTGCTCTCGAACAGGCCCCAGATATCGTCCGCATTCAGCTCACGGCTCGTCTCGTCGGCGAGCCGCTGGACGTGGCGGCTGAAATCCGCCTGGAGCCGCTTGGGCAGCTTCAGCCCCTTGTCCTGCTCGATCACCCAGGCGACGCCGCCCTTGCCCGACTGCGAGTTGACGCGGATGACGGCTTCGTAGCTGCGACCCAAATCGGCGGGGTCGATGGGGAGATAAGGGACTTCCCACAGGTCGTCGTTCTTGGCTTCCTGCGCCGCGAAACCCTTTTTGATCGCGTCCTGATGGCTGCCCGAGAATGCCGTGAACACCAGCTCGCCCGCATAGGGATGGCGCGGGTGGACGGGGAGCGCGTTGCAATAGGTAACGGTGTTGATCACCGCATCGATATCCGAGAAATCGAGGCCCGGATGAAGGCCTTGCGTGTACATGTTGAGCGCCAGCGTCACCAAGTCGACATTGCCGGTCCGCTCGCCATTGCCGAACAGGCAGCCCTCGACGCGGTCCGCACCGGCGAGCAGGCCAAGCTCCGACGCGGCGACGCCGGTGCCGCGATCGTTGTGGGTGTGCAGGCTGATGACGCAGCGGTCGCGGTTGGGGATGTGGCGGCCGAAATATTCGATCTGGTCGGCATAGATATTGGGCATCGCCGCTTCGACCGTTGCGGGCAGGTTGAAGATGATCGGCTTCTCGGCGGTCGGTTGCAGCACCTCCATCACCGCCGCACACACCTCGATCGAGAAATCGAGCTCGGCGGTGGAGAAAGTCTCGGGGCTATACTCGAAATGCCAGTCGGTGTCGGGCTGGGCCGCGGCCTGGTCGCGCAGGATTTTGGCGCCGTCGATGGCGATCTGGCGGACCTCGTCGCGGGTCATGCCGAACACGATCTTGCGCCAAGCCGGGCTGACCGCGTTGTAGAGATGGACGATCGCGCGCTTGGCGCCGCGCAAGGACTCGAAGCTCGTCTCGATCAGGTCGCGCCGCGACTGGGTCAGCACCTGCACCGTCACATCGTCGGGGATGCGGCCCGATCGGACTAAGCCCGAGATGAAGTCGAACTCGGTCGCGCCGGCGCTCGGGAAGCCGACCTCGATTTCCTTGAGGCCGACTTTCACCAGTAGGTCGAAAAAGCGCTGTTTCTTCTCGCTGTCCATCGGGTCGATCAGCGCCTGGTTGCCGTCGCGCATATCGGTGGAGAGCCAGCGCGGCGGGCGGGTGATCGTCCGGCTCGGCCATTGCCGGTCGGGCAAGTCGATGGGCGGGAAGGGGCGGTATTTGGTCGACGGGTCGGTGAGCATCGGCGGGTCTCGCTGCGGGCGGTGATGGCTTCGGGTCGGTCGGCCCTTAGGCGGGTCGCCGCGACCGCTTGAGGCCGCGCGCGGGAGTGGCGCCTAAGGGCGCGTAAGTCGCAGCGAAAGGAGCAGGGTGCACTCGATCATGATGAGGAGCCTATCCGCTTGATGCCGTCACTGTCCAGTCCAAGCTTGGATCGCCGTGCACCGCATGACCCGCGCGGTGCACGGCGAGGGGGTTCATTCCGCGTCGAATGCCGCGTTTATCGTCAGGTCGACCTTATCGGTGACGAGCGGGATACCATAGGCTACGCCAAAATCGCTTCGGCGTATCGTCGTGGTCGCGGCAAAGCCGACCGCCGGCTTTTTGGTGAAGGGATTGATCCCCGCGCCGACCAGGCGCGCGTGCAGCACCACCGGCTTGGTGATGCCCTTGATCGTCAGGTTGCCGGAAATCAGCGCCTGATTGCCGTGCGTCGTGATCGTCGTCGAGACAAAGGTCGCGGTCGGGAATTTCTCCGCGTCGAAAAATTCCGGCTTTTGCAAATGTGCGTCGAGCGCCGCCACGGTGGTGCCGACTTTGGCGATCTGGAAGGTCACGTCGACCTTCGATTTTGCCGGTGCCTTGGCGTCCAGCACCAGCGTGCCCGTCGGCTCCCGGAACTGGCCGATATAGTCGCTGAAGCCGAAATGGGTAACGGTGAAGACCACCTGGCTATGACCCGGATCGAGTTTGTAGCTTCCCGACACGGCGCGTGCCGGGTCAGGCTTGCCGGGTGCTTCGGTCGGTAGTTGCTGGGCCAGCGCCGGAGCGGCGGCAAGCGCGAGAAGCAGCGGAGCAATTAGTCGCATGACGAAACCCTTGTTGTTGACGGTGCGACAATCATTGTGATGTCTTGCGGGTATCACAAGCGCAGCAGCGGAAACGATGCGCTTCCGATGATGCACTAATCATCGTGTCCGCTGCTCAGTTCTTCGCCTTATCCACCAGCTTGTTGGCGCCGATCCACGGCATCATCGCGCGCAGTTCCGATCCCACCTGCTCGATCTGGTGGGCAGCCGCGGCCTTGCGGGCAGCCTTCAATTCCGGCTGGCCGGCGCGGTTTTCGGTCACGAATTTGCTGACGAAACGGCCCGACTGGATGTCGGCGAGCACGCGCTTCATCTCCGCCTTGGTCGCGTCGGTGATGATGCGCGGGCCGGTGGTAATGTCGCCATATTCGGCGGTGTTGCTGATCGAATAACGCATATTAGCGATGCCGCCTTCATAGATCAGGTCGACGATCAGCTTCACTTCGTGGAGGCACTCGAAATAGGCCATTTCGGGCGCGTAGCCGGCCTCGACCAATGTCTCGAAGCCCGCCTGGATGAGGTGTGTGACGCCGCCGCACAGCACCGCCTGCTCGCCGAACAGATCGGTCTCGCATTCCTCGCGGAAATTGGTCTCGATGATGCCGCTGCGGCCGCCGCCGACGCCGCTCGCATAGGCCAGCGCCACGTCATGCGCGTTGCCGCTCGCGTCCTGGTGGATGGCGATCAGGCACGGCACGCCTCCGCCGCGCAGATATTCGGAGCGCACCGTGTGGCCGGGGCCCTTGGGCGCGATCATGATGACGTCGATATCGGCCGGCGGCTCGATCAGCCCGAAATGGACGTTCAGGCCATGCGCGAAGGCCAGCGCGGCGCCGGGCTTCATCTTGCCCTTCAGGTCGTCGTTCCAGATCGCCGCCTGATGCTCGTCAGGCGCGAGCATCATGATGATGTCGGCCCAGGCAGCCGCGTCGCTGTTCGACAGCACCTTGAAGCCGGCGGCCTCGGCCTTGGCGGCGGTTGCCGAGCCGGGGCGCAGCGCGATCGCAACTTCCGCCACGCCCGAATCGCGCAGATTCTGCGCATGGGCATGGCCCTGGCTGCCATAGCCGATGATCGCGATCTTCTTGCCCGTGATCAGCTTCAGATCGGCGTCGCGATCGTAATATACGCGCATCTATGTCGTTCCTTCCTGTTCCCTCTCCCTTGATGGGAGAGGATAGCGAAGCTTGCCAGCTTGCTGGCTAGCGTAGCTTGGAGAGGGTGAGCGGCGCTTTGCGCCGCACGGTCGCGATGCGACCGCTTACCCCTCACCCAACTTCGACTAGGCGGCTGAGCCGCCAAGTCTGCGTATCCCTCTCCCGCAAGGGGAGAGGGGTGTTCGGTATTACCCCGCGTCCTTCCCCCGCGACATCGCGACGATGCCGGTGCGCGCGACTTCGACCAGCCCCACCTCGCGCATCAGCTCGACGAATTTGTCGATCTTCTCGGTCACGCCGGTCACCTCGAAGATGAAGCTTTCGATCGTCGCGTCGACCACGCGGCCGCGATAGACTTCGGCCAGCCGCATCGCCTCGATCCGCCGGTCGCCGGTGCCCGCCACCTTCACCAGCGCCAGCTCGCGCTCGACATGCGGGCCGGCGACGGTGAGGTCGGTCACCTTGTGCACCGGCACCAGCCGATCGAGCTGTGCCACAATCTGCTCGAGCACCGGCGGGCTCGCCGAGGTGACGATGGTGATGCGGCTCACCGCATCGTCATCGCTGATCTCGCTCACCGTCAGGCTCTCGATATTATAGCCGCGCGCGGTGAACAGGCCGGCGATCCGCGCCAGAATGCCGGGCTCGTTATCGACGATGACGGCGAGGGTATGCCGTTCGATGGCTTCGGGGCGGATATGCATCAGCGGGCGATCAGGCGGCGAAAGGTGATCTTGTCGTCGCCGGTATCCCAGAAATCGGGGATGCAGGCGACCTGCTCATAGCCGATCGCCCGGTAAAAGCCGCGCGTCGCCTCGAACGCATCGGTGCCTGAGGTATCGACGATGATCATGCGCTCGCCACGCTCGGCCAGCACCTGTTCGAGATGGCGCATCAGCCGCCGACCCAGGCCCTTGCCATGCTGATCGGGCGCGACCGCGATCATCAGCTGGTTCCAGGTGCCGTTGGTCAGCTTTTCGGGCACGGCATAGGCGACGCCAGCGGGCCCATCGCCGACAACGAACCACAGCTCATCCGCCCCGGCGAAATAGGGCGCGATCATGTCGTCGAGCATCTCGCCCGGGAACATGCCATTCTCGACCGCGAGCACGCGAATGCCCTCCACGTCGTCGCGCGTCGCGTCCCGGATTTCCAAACAGTCCTGTGTCACACCAGCGCCTTCGCTTCGTCGTCCAGCTCGCCCTTCACTTGCGCCGGTGACAGGATCATGTCGGTGTGCGCCGCGCCGCTCGGGATCATCGGGAAGCAATTGGCGAGCTTGGCGACGCGGCAATCGACCATCACCGGGCCGTCATGCGCGAGCATGTCGGCAATGCCGCTATCGAGCTGGTCGGGCCGCTCGATCAGCACGCCTTTCCACCCATAAGCCTCAGCCAGTTTCACGAAATCGGGCAGCGCGTCCGAATAGCTTTCGGCATAGCGGCTGGCATAGGTCAGTTCCTGCCACTGGCGCACCATCCCCATATATTCGTTGTTGAGGATGAAGATCTTGACCGGCAAGCGATATTGCGTCGCGGTGCCGAGCTCCTGAATGTTCATCTGGATGCTCGCCTCGCCGGCGATATCGATGACGAGCGCCTTGGGGTTGCCGAGCTGCGCGCCGATCGCGGCGGGCAGGCCATAGCCCATCGTACCCAGGCCGCCCGAGGTCAGCCATTTGTTGGGCGCCTCGAATTGGAAATGCTGCGCCGCCCACATCTGGTGCTGGCCGACTTCGGTGGTGATGATGGGATGGCGGTCATGCGTCGCGTCCCACAGCGCCTGGATGGCGCGCTGCGGCATGATGACGTCGGCGCTGTCGTCGAATTCCAGGCTGCGCTTGCCGCGCCATTCGTCGATCCGTGCCCACCAGGCTTTGAGGTCGGGCTTGGGGTGGTGCCGCGCTTTCCAGATGCGGACCATATCCTCGATCGCATGGCCGACATCGCCGACAATGCCGAGATCGACGCGCACCGTCTTATTGATGCTCGACCGGTCGATATCGACATGGATTTTGCGCGCGTTGGGCGCGAAGGCATCGAGCCGGCCCGTCACGCGATCATCGAACCGCGCGCCGAGGCAGAGGATGAGGTCGGCTTGGTTCATCGCCCAATTGGCTTCATAGGTGCCGTGCATCCCGAGCATGCCGAGCCATTGCGGGCCGCTCGCCGGGAAAGCGCCCAGGCCCATCAACGTCGAGGTGACCGGCGCGCCGGTGATGCGAGCGAGTTCGCGCAGCAATTGGCTGGCGGCAGGACCCGCGTTGATGATGCCGCCGCCGGTGTAGAGGATCGGGCGCTCGGCGGCCGCCAGCATCTCGACCGCCGCTTCGATCAGCTTCTGGTCGGCCTTCACTTGCGGGCGATAGGTCTTGTGCTTGATCGCGCCGGGCTTGGTGTAGCGCGCGGTCGCGACCTGCACGTCCTTGGGGATATCGACCACGACTGGACCGGGGCGGCCCGAGGTCGCGATGTGGAACGCCTCATGGATGATCGGGCCAAGCCGGGCCGGGTCCTTCACCAGATAATTATGCTTGGTGCAGTGGCGCGTAATGCCGACGGTGTCGGCTTCCTGGAACGCGTCCGAGCCGATCAGGTGCGTCGCGACCTGACCGGTGATGACGACCATCGGGATCGAATCCATCAGCGCGTCGGTGATGCCGGTGACCGCATTCGTCGCGCCGGGGCCCGAGGTGACGAGGACGACGCCGGGCTTGCCGGTCGAGCGCGCATAGCCCTCGGCCGCGTGCGTCGCGGCCTGCTCATGGCGAACGAGGATGTGCTTGATCTTCCCTGAGCGGAACAGCGCGTCATAGATGGGCAGCACCGCGCCGCCGGGATAGCCGAACACGACGTCCACGCCGAGATCGCACAGCGCCTCGATCAGGATATCGGCTCCACTCTTCTCGACCATCACGTCGCTCCCATGCCGCAGTGCAATAGCATTGCCGGAGCGGCGCTGCTAATCGCATGATTCATGCAGGTCAACCGTTATAAGAGTAATCTTCTAACAATTTGTGTCGTGATGTTGATTGAATCTGTTTCGGACGTTCGCGCCCAATCCGCACCGGGTTGGTTGCGGAACCAGGTATATTGCCGCTTGGCATATTGGCGGGTGGCAAGCGTGATCGCGGCGGTGGCCTCCGCCGGCGTCGCGTGCCCGGCGATCAGGTCGGCAATCTCCCGCACCCCGATGGCGCGGCGAACGGGCGCATCGACCGGTATATCGGCGCGGCTGAGCAGCGCCCGCACTTCCTCGATCGCCCCGCCCGCCAGCATCGCCTCGCTGCGCGTCGCGATGCGCGTATCGAGCCAGTCGCGCGCCGGCAGCAGCACGGTCGCGACGAGGCGGATGTCGCCGCCGATCCCGCCGACCCGCTCGCGCCGCCAGTCGGCGATCGAGCGGCCGGTCGATCGCACCACTTCGAGCGCGCGCGCGATGCGCGTGGTGTCGCTGGGATTGAGCCGCGCGGCTTGGGCGGGATCGAGCCGAGCGAGCGCGGCGTAGGCTTCGCCAACGGGCAGCGCGCGCACCTCGGCACGGATCGCCGGATCGATCTCCGGGACCGGCGCAATCCCGTCGATCAGCGTGCGCAGATAGAGTCCCGTGCCGCCGACCAGGATCGGCAGGCTGCCGCCATCATGCGCCTCCGCAATCGCTTGCCTGGCCTCCGCGGCCCAGCGCGCCGCCGAATAGCCGGTATCGGCGCCATCGACATGCCCAAACAGCCGGTGCGGCGCCCGCACTTCATCCGCCGCCGACGGTCGTGCGCTCAGCACGCGCAGATCGGCATAGACCTGGCTTGCATCGGCATTGATGATCGCGCCGCCGGTCTGCTCGGCGAGCGCCAGCGCGATTGCCGACTTGCCGCTCGCGGTCGGCCCTGCCAAGAGCGCGACGATTGGCCGATCGGAAGGGGCAGGCATGTTCATCGCCACGCTGATAGCAGCGAATGAGCTGGCTGCGGGCCAAATATCCGAAGCGATGGATCGGCTGGCGGCGGCGGGCTGCGCGCCGTCGGCGCAGGGCTGGATCGATGAGGGCGTGGCGGCCGATATCGCCTTCGGCCTGGGCGCGCATGAGGCTCGTACGGCGCTGGAAGGCGCGTTCGCCGGCGTCGATGTCGTCGTTCAATCGCTCGCCGGAAGGCCAAAGCGGCTGCTGATCGCCGACATGGATTCGACGATGATCACCGTCGAATGCATCGACGAGCTGGCCGATTATGCCGGCATCAAGCCGCAGATCGCTGAGATCACCGAGCGGGCGATGCGGGGCGAGCTCGATTTCGCCGAGGCGCTCGATGCGCGCGTCGCGCTGCTCAAGGGGCTGGACGAGAGCGTCATCGAGCAGTGCCTGGCCGAGCGGGTACGGATCATGCCCGGCGCGGTCGAGCTGGTGTGCACGATGCGTGCGCGCGGCGGGACGACCATCCTGGTGTCGGGCGGCTTCACCCGCTTCGCCGAACCTGTCGGCCGCGAGATCGGGTTCGATCGCGTCGTCGCCAATCGGCTGATGATCGTGGATGGCAAGCTCGACGGCACCGTCGCCAAGCCGATCGTCGATGCCGGCACCAAGGAAGCGACGCTGCTCGCCGCGATCGAGCAGACCCCGCTCCCCGCCGAAGCGACGCTGGCAGTGGGCGATGGCGCCAATGATCTCGCGATGATCCGCCGGGCAGGCCTGGGTGTCGCCTATCACGCCAAGCCCGTCGTCGCGGCGGCTGCCGACGCACGGATCGATCATAACGATCTCGCCGCGCTCCTCTACGCGCAAGGCATCGCGCGGCGCGACTGGCGAACCGATTAGGGCGCGATGACGACGCAGGGCGTGCCGGGCACGCGATCCTTGACGTCGGCACAGACCCGCAGCACGTCGGCGCGTGAGGCAAGCGGGCCGATCTGCAGCCCGGTCAGGCCTCGGTCGGCGACATAATAGGGCTGCAAGCCCGAGACCGAGCCGACACGGGCATTCAACTGCTGCCACAGCCGCTTGGCATTGCCTTCGTCACGGAAAGCGCCGACCTGGAAGCGCCAGCCCTTGCCGACGACGCGCGCCGGCTCGGGGCGAGGCACAGGCGGCGCTTTGGTCTGGGGCTTGGGCTCCGCGGCGGCAATCTGCACCGGCGGCGGCGTTTGGCGGGGCTTAGGCGCGTGTTGCGGCGCCGGCTTGGGCTTGGCAAGCTCGACATTGTCAGGCCCGCCATCCGCCGCGATCGACGCCGGCAGCTCGGCCGGGCGGATCGTCCCGGCCGAAGCCTGGCCGGCGACTTCGGTCTGGCTGGCAAGCTGCGCATCGCCGGCTTCATATTGCCGCGCGAGCTCGACGCCCTGCTCGCGCAGATCGGCGGGGATGTAGCTGTCCATCTGCGCCAGTGTCGGCCCGGCTTGCGGCAGGCCGGATGCGTTCGATCGGGTGACGAGCGCATAAGCGCGCACCCAGTCCTTCTTCACATTGTCGCCGTTGAACAGCATCGTGCCGAGCACCAGCTGCGCGCGCGCCTCGCCCCGCGCGGCCGATTTTTCGAGCCACGGCACCGCCTCGGCGCGCTTGCCGTTCTGGAACAACGTCAGGCCGTAATTGTCTTCTGCCTGGACATGGCCCTGCAGCGCTGCCTTGCCATACCATTGTTCGGCCAGCACCAGATCGACCGGCACACCGCGCCCCAGCTTATAGGCCTGGCCGAGATCGAACTGGGCATCGGGATCACCGGCAATCGCCGCGGGCCGCCATTGCTCGACCGCAGCCTTGTAATCGCCGCGACTCCACGCATCGACACCGGCTTTCACATCGGCCAGCGCGGGCACGGCGGTCAGTGCCGCGACAGTCACAAACAATCCCAATCGCTTGTTCAGATGGCGATCCCGCATCCGCACGTCTCCGCTCCCCACCCTGTTCGATCCTCGACCAATCCCCACGGCATGGCGACTATAGCGGGTTTGGCAAAGATTTCGTTAGCCAAAGCGTGCGCAAAAGCCGTGACGGCCGTTCCGATATTAACCACTTCTTTATCCCGGTCATGGCACTCCCCGTCTTCGCAAGGGTAATTTGCAGGGGATTTCATGCGCGTTCTCGCGATGGCATCGCAGAAAGGCGGATCGGGCAAGACGACCTTGTCCGGCCATCTCGCCGTGCAGGCACAGCGCGCCGGCGCCGGGCCGGTCGTGCTGATCGATATCGATCCGCAAGGGTCGCTGTCGGATTGGTGGAACGAGCGCGAGGATGATTTTCCCGCTTTCGCCCAGACCACGGTCGCGCGGCTGTCGGCCGATCTGGAAGTGCTGCGCCAGCAGGGTTTTCGCCTGGCGGTGATCGATACGCCGCCCGCCATCACCATGGCGATCCAGAGCGTCATCGCCGTCGCCGAACTCATCGTCATCCCGACGCGCCCGAGCCCGCACGATCTGCGCGCGGTGGGTGCCACGGTCGATCTGTGCGAGCGCGCCGGCAAGCCGCTGATCTTCGTGGTCAATGCGGCCACGCCCAAGGCCAAGATCACGTCGGAAGCCGCCGTCGCGCTGTCGCAGCACGGCACCGTCGCGCCTGTCACCATTCACCACCGCACCGATTTCGCCGCCTCGATGATCGATGGCCGCACGGTGATGGAAGTCGATCCCAATGGCCGTTCGGCAGCCGAGATCGTCGAGCTCTGGGCCTATATCTATGATCGGCTCGAGAAGAATTTCCGCCGCACCGTGTTCGGTGCGCCGGCGGCGGTCAATCCGACGCCCGGCTATCCGCAGCGCCAGCTCGGCGGCTTCGGCCGTCGGGTGGTCAATTGAGCGGGGGTGGCGCAATGATGGGGACACCCAAACCGCTGGCCTCGCTCTCGTCGGGCCTGCTGGCGCGCAAGGGCCAGGCTCGCCCGGCGATGCGGTCGCAGGGCTTTTCCGGCTTCGGCCCGTTCGCGGGTGCGGTCGATGATCTCGGCTGGAACGACATGGGCCATGAGGACATGGGTCATGACGACGTCCGCCACGAACCCGCGGTCGCGCGGCCCTTCACGCCTCAGCTGGCCATCGATCCCGCGCCGGTGCCGCCGGTGCTCGGCGATCGCGCCGCGCTCCAAGAGGAATTCGAGGCCGAAGCGTCCGAGCCCGAGCCCGCATCGATCGTCGAGCAGCTGAGCGCGCCCAAGCGTCCCAAGGCGGCCACGCCGCCGCCGGCCGCGCCGGTGTCGCGCGTCGCCTCGGCACGCGGCAAAGCTGCCTTCACTTTGCGCCTCGACGAGCATCGCCATTTGCGGCTGCGGCTCGCCAGCGCGCTAAAGCATCAATCGGCGCAACAGCTCGTCACCGCCGCGCTCGATGCGTTTCTCGATCAATTGCCGGAAGTGGACGACATGGCCGCACGCCTGGCGGCGGGTAACGGCCAGGCCTGAAGGTTGGGGGATATGGAGATGACCACGCGCACCGCACTATCGCTTGGGCTGTCGACGCTGATGCTCGCCGGCTGTTCGGCGCATTCGGGCGGCGTTGCCGCGATGACTGAGGCAGCGAGCGGCCGTGCGCAGCAGCTTGCCGAGGCCGAAGCCGTCAAGGCCCGCGCGCTGCTCGCCGCGCATAAGGGCGTCGAGGCGGTTGCGTTCGCGGAGAATGCGGTGCGCTGGGAGCCGCAACAGGCGGGCTACCGCGTGCTGCTTGGCCAGAGCTATCTCACTGCCGGTCGCTTCATCTCGGCGCGCGATGCGTTCACGGACGCGCTGACGCTCAATCCCGATGATGGCCGCGCTGCGCTCAGCCTGGCGCTCGCGCAGATCGCGACGGGCAATTGGGAAGGGGCGCGTGCGACGATCACCGCGCATGCCAATCACATCGCCCCCGCCGATCGCGGCCTGGCAATCGCGCTCGCTGGCGATCCTGCCGGGGCCGTCGACATTCTGACGGCCGCGGCTCGCGCGCCGGAGGCCGACGCCAAGACGCGCCAGAACCTTGCGCTCGCGCTCGCGCTAGCGGGCCGTTGGACCGAAGCGAAGGCGGTCGCCGCGCTCGATCTCGGGCCGGACGACGTCGATCGCCGCATGCAGCAATGGTCGCAATTCGCCTATCCCAAGGGCGCGGCCGATCAGGTTGCGTCGCTGCTCGGCGTGAAGCCGGTCGTCGATGGCGGCCAGCCGACTGCGCTCGCGCTCAACGCCGCTGAAGGGGCGCCAGTGGCGGTTGCCGCTGCCGATCCGGCGCCCGTCGCGGCCCCTGCAGCGACCGCGCTCACGCCCGCTGCCGAAACCAATGTCGCGGTCGCCGAACCCGCTGCCGCTGCGCCCGTCGTCGTCGCGGCCGCCAATCCCGAGCCTAACGCGCAACCCTCGGTCGTGTTCGCGGCGCCCAAGCCGGTCGTCCAGGCCGTGCCTGCTGCGGCGCCGATGCTCGCCAAGCCCACCAGGGTCGCCGTTGTGCGCGCCAAGCCGGTTGCCCCGGCCAAGGGCAATTTCCCCGCCAAGGGCAATTTCTACGTCCAGCTAGGCGCTTACGAGAATGCCGGCGTTGCGCGTGATGGCTGGGCGCATGCCACCCGCCGCTATGCCGCGCTCGCACAATTCTCGCCGCAGGGGATGCAGGTCAAGGCATCGGGCGCGGGCTTTTATCGCTTGTCGGTCGGCGGGTTCGCGCGGCCGCAGGCCGATGCGCTCTGCCAGGCCTATCGCGCCAAGGGCGGCATCTGCTTTGTCCGCGCCAATGCGGGCGATCAGGTTGCGCAATGGCTGGGCGGCAAGCGCGTTCAGCTCGCCTCGCGCTGAGCAGAGTCAGGCGCGCATAGGGGAGGGCGCCGGCACCCCGCCCATCATCCAGATTGATGCGGGCGTCCCTGTCCCCCATATAGCATGGGAAAGGCACCGCTTTTGGGTGCCGCTGGAGTGTGCATGACCGCGTCTTTCCCCGTATTGCCGTTGCGCGATATCGTTGTTTTCCCTCAAATGATCGTGCCGCTGTTCGTCGGCCGCGACAAATCGGTGGCCGCGCTCGAATCGGCGATGAATGCCGACAAGGAAATCTTCCTCGTCGCCCAGCTCGATCCCGCCCAGGACGATCCCGAAGCCGATGATCTCTACGACATCGGCGTCACGGCGACGGTGCTGCAGCTGCTGAAGCTCCCCGACGGCACCGTCCGCGTGCTGGTCGAGGGCAAGCGCCGCGCGCGGCTGGAGAGCCTGAGTTCGCGCGACGGCCATCTCATCGCCGACGTGACCGTGCTCGAAGGCGAAGATGGCGCCGACGCGCTTGAGGGCGCGAGCGAGGAGCTTGGCCGCGCGGTGGAGGGCATTGGCGACAGGCTCAGCAGCGAAACGCTGGCGCTGATGCGCTCGGTCGTCGAGCAGTTCGAGAATTACGCCAAGCTCAACCGCAAACTGCCCGCCGAAACCGCTGTCCAGCTCGCCGAGATCGAGGATCCGGCGCGGCTCGCCGATGCGGTGGCGGCCAACATCTCGATCAAGGTCTCCGACAAGCAGCTGCTGCTCGTCGAGGCCGATCCCGCCAAGCGGCTCGAAATGGTCTATGCCTTCATGGAAGGCGAGCTCGGTGTGCTGCAGGTCGAGAAGAAGATCAAAAGCCGCGTCAAGCGCCAGATGGAGAAGACGCAGCGCGAATATTATCTCAACGAGCAGCTGAAAGCGATCCAGCGCGAGCTGGGCAATGAGGGCGACGAAGGCGAGGGCGACGAAATCGCCGAGCTCACCCAGAAGATCGCCACGCTCAAGCTGAGCAAGGAAGCGCGCACCAAGGCGCAAGGCGAGCTCAAGAAGCTGAAGACGATGGCGCCGATGTCGGCAGAAGCCACGGTGGTGCGCAATTATCTCGACGTGCTGCTCGGCCTGCCCTGGGGCAAGAAGTCGAAGCTCAAGCGCGATATCGCGATGGCGCAAGCGGTGCTCGACGAGGACCATTATGCGCTCGACAAGGTCAAGGACCGCATCGTCGAATATCTCGCCGTGCAGGCGCGCACCAACAAGCTGAAAGGCCCGATCCTGTGCCTCGTCGGCCCGCCCGGCGTCGGCAAGACCAGCCTCGGCAAGTCGATCGCCAAGGCGACTGGGCGCGAGTTCGTCCGCCAGTCATTGGGCGGCGTGCGCGACGAAGCCGAAATCCGCGGCCACCGCCGCACCTATATCGGCTCGCTGCCGGGCAAGATCGTCACCAACCTCAAAAAAGCCGGCGCCAGCAATCCCTTGTTCCTGCTCGACGAGATCGACAAGCTCGGCCAGGATTTCCGCGGCGATCCCGCCTCGGCGCTGCTCGAGGTGCTCGATCCTGAGCAGAATAACCGCTTCCAGGACCATTATCTCGAGATCGATCTCGACCTGTCGGACGTGATGTTCGTCTGCACCGCCAACACGCTCAACCTGCCGCAGCCGTTGCTCGACCGCATGGAGATCATCCGGCTCGAAGGCTATACCGAGGATGAGAAGGTCGAAATCGCCGAGCGCCATCTGATCGCCAAGCAAATCGAGGCGCATGGCCTGAAGGATGAGGAATTCGTGCTGAGCCAGGCGGGCCTGCGCGACCTGATCCGCTATTACACGCGCGAGGCGGGCGTCCGCACGCTGGAACGCGAGATCGCCAAGCTCGCCCGCAAGGCCCTGCGCCGCATCCTGGAAGGCAAGGCCGAGCGCGTCGAAGTCACGCCCGACAACCTCCACGAATTCGCCGGCGTGCGGAAGTACCGTTTCGGCGTCTCCGAGGAGGAGCATCAGATCGGCGCGGTCACTGGGCTCGCCTGGACCGAAGTCGGCGGCGAGTTGCTGACGATCGAAAGCGTCACCGTCGCGGGCAAGGGCGGGGTGAAGACCACCGGCAAGCTCGGCGACGTGATGAAGGAATCGGTCGAAGCGGCGATGAGCTTCGTCAAGGCGCGCGCGCCGAGCTATGGCATCAAGCCCAGCGTCTTCGCCCGCAAGGACATTCACATCCACTTGCCCGAAGGCGCGGTGCCCAAGGATGGCCCGTCGGCCGGCATCGGCATCGTCACTTCGATCGTCTCGACGCTGACCGGCGTGCCGGTGCGCCGCGACGTGGCGATGACCGGCGAAGTCACGTTGCGCGGCCGCGTGCTGCCGATCGGCGGCCTGAAGGAAAAGCTGCTCGCGGCGCTGCGCGGCGGCATCACCACGGTGCTGATCCCGCAGGAGAATGAGAAGGATTTGAGCGAGATCCCCGCCAATATCCGCGAAGGCCTGTCGATCGTGCCGGTGCGCCATGTCGATGAAGTGCTGCGGCTCGCACTCACCGAGCCGCTCACCGCGATCGATTGGTCCGATGCGGATGAGCTTGCTGCATTTCCCCCAACCGGCGTGCAATCTGCCGGAGAAATGCACCACTAAACGCGCGATTCAGCGTGTTTTGCACGCTGGCCCGGCCCAATTGTGACGATTTTGTTTTGACAGCGACCGGCCGAGCGGCCTTACTGCGCCGCCGGCTGTTGCCGCGACTCAGTGTTAAAAAGCAGCACAAAAACGGGGGTTCCCTGGGATGAACAAACAGGACTTGATCGGAGCGGTTGCCGATGCCTCGGGCCTTGGCAAAGGGGATGCGAGCAAAGCAGTGGAAGCCGTGTTCGATGCGATCACCGGCTCGCTGAAAAAGGGCAATGAAGTTCGCCTTGTCGGCTTCGGCACTTTTTCGGTCAGCAAGCGCAAGGCATCGACCGGGCGCAACCCGCGGACGGGCGAGCCGATGACGATCAAGGCATCGTCGCAGCCCAAGTTCAAGGCCGGCAAGGGCCTGAAGGACGCGGTCAACTAAACACCCTTGATCGCCAGGCCGCATGGTCGGGGCTGGACAAGCCCCGGCACCGTGCGTAAGGCGCGTTCTCTCGAAGGGCGGCGGGCAACCGTCGCCCTCGACGGTTTACCGGGATCAAAATCCCCGGTTTGCCGCGATAAAGGTCGTCGGTTTCCCGACATCCGGCTCGCCGATTTACCGGCACCGGGCGCGTAGCTCAGCGGTAGAGCACACCCTTCACACGGGTGGGGTCACAGGTTCAATCCCTGTCGCGCCCACCATCCTTAGCGCGGGATGGAGAGCATCGGCCTATGGCTGATCACAGCTGCTAGCGGAGTTGGCCGACGAACCAAATTAACCGTCACCCCGGGCTTGATCCGGGGTCCAGCTTCTTAAGCGCCGGATAATAGCGGGACCCGTGATGAGGGTGAAACCGTCCCCCGGACGGTTTCAGCCGTGTCCGGGGGACACGGCGGCCTTCATCACCAAGGCCGGGGTGACGAGAAGGGCGGATCGGTTATATTCCAGACGGGTCTAGCTGTTCGTCCCTGCGTCGCGCACCAATCTGTCCTACAGCCACCGTTCGTCTTATCCCAGCCGCTGCTCTTTCCCATCGTGGGCCGCTGCGCCAGCCCGTTGAGGCGCGCAAAACGAGCGCGGCCACGACCCCCCATGGTCAGTGCGAACATTAGGGAACATTCGCCGAAAAGCTCTCGTTAATCAGTGGCTTGCCCGACGGGACCTGAACGCCCTCGGGCCGTCCCGCTTGCATCACCCCCATGGCCGCTCGCGGAACCACTTGGTCAGCACATATTTGGCGCCGGCGCGGACTTTCATGCCGGCGTGGAGCGTCGCGGCGTTGGGCGTGCCGTCGGGCCGGCGGTTGTCCCAGGCGAGCAATTTGCCGGTTTCGGGTTGGATGATCTTGTCGATCACCTTGAAGCGCGTCGCGCCGCCGGCTTGCGGCTCGTTCAGGTAGATCATCACCGTCCAGGTGCGTTGGCCGTGGACGCCGCAATAGCGTTCATAATCGAGGCCGCCGGGCTCGAAATAATCGGTGTGCTGCTTGAATTCCTGGCCGACCGCGTAACGCTGGCCCTGCAGCGGCTCGCCATAAGCGGGGTCGAGCCCGGTCAGCGCCGCGATGCGCAAGTCGAGCGCGACCGACAGTGGATCGTCGCGGGCGATGTCGCAGGTCTCGCTGGTGCGGAAGCCCGCGTCGCCATTGTAATCGGAGACGGTCGAGGGCCGCCGCGTCGCGTCGATCCGGTCGATGAACGGGGCGCAGTCGGCGGGGTCGAGAAAGCCGCGATGCTGGAACAGCGTCAGCTTGGGCGAGGGCGTTCGCTGCACGCCCGGTGCTGCGGAAAGCCGCGCGACGACCGGCGCGGCGGGATAGCCGCTGCTGAGCGGCGCATCAGGGGCGACAGGCAGCAACGTCTGCATCGCTACGATGCTGCCAAAGCGGGCGCGGCTTGGCCAGCCTGAGCTGCGCGTTCTTTCCCGCCACGCGGCGCTCGTCAGCCTTGACGCTGCCACCCGCCAGCCGCTAGGGGGCGCGGTCTCTACGGCGACCGTAGCTCAATTGGTTAGAGCGCTGGTTTGTGGTACCAGAGGTTGCGGGTTCAATCCCCGTCGGTCGCCCCATCTGCCCGCTTTTCTCAGGACCATGACCGTGACCAGCCGCTGGGGCTTCCCCGACTTCGACGACCACGAAGGCGTCCATCTTTTCACCGATCCCAAATCGGGGCTGCAAGCGGTGATCGCGATCCACTCGACGCATCTGGGCCCGGCGGGCGGCGGCGTGCGCTTCTGGCATTACCCAAATGAGACCGACGCGATAACCGACGCGCTACGCCTCTCGCGCGGCATGAGCTACAAAAACGCGATGGCCGGCCTGCCGATGGGCGGCGGCAAGGGCGTGGTGCTGGCAGGACCCGATCGCGCCAAGACGCCTGAATTGCTGAAGGCGTTCGGCCGCGCGATCCAGTCGCTCAGCGGCCGCTATGTGACCGCGGAAGATGTCGGCATGTCGGACCAGGACATGGTGACGATCGCGACCGAGACCAAACATGTCTCGGGCCTGCCGGTGGCGAGCGGCGCGGCAGGCGGCAACCCTGGCCCGTCGACGGCGCTGGGTGTTTATCTGGGCGTCAAGGCGGCGGCGAAGCGCGGGCTCGGCGCGGACGGCATGAAGGGTGTGCACGTCGCGATCCAGGGCGTCGGCTCGGTCGGCGGCGGGCTCGCGCGATTGCTCGCGGCGGACGGCGCGCGGTTGACGCTCGCCGATGTCGATGCAGGTCGGGCGCAGGCGCTGGCGGATGAGCTGGGCGGCGAGGCAGTGGCGGCGGACGCGATCCTGTCGGTCGAGGCCGATATCGTCAGCCCCAATGCGCTCGGCGCGATCCTGACCGAGGCGTCGATTGCGGGCCTGCGCACCAAGGTGATCGCCGGCGGCGCCAACAACCAGCTCGCGACGCCCGAGGATGGCTGGCGCCTCCACGCGCGAGGCATCACCTACGCGCCCGATTATGTGATCAACGCCGGCGGCATCATCAATGTGTGCCTAGAATATCTCGGCCAGGGCGACCGCGCCGAAGTGGAAGCGCGCATCCGCAAGATCCCCGAGCGGCTCGACCAGGTCTGGGACGAAAGCGCGCGGACGGGTGAACCGGCCGCGGCAGTGGCGGACAAGATCGCCCAGCGGTTGATTGGAAGAGGGTGAGCCAGGCTCACCCTCTGGATATTTAGTTCAACGGCAAATCCAGCGCTTCTGCCACTGCTGGATGCCGAATCTTACCGCCCGACACATTCAGCCCGTTCGCCAGATGCGGGTCGGCGGCCATCGCCGCTTCCGCACCCAGATTGGCGAGCTTGAGCGCGAAGGGGAGCGTCGCGTTGTTGAGCGCAAACGCACTCGTCCGCGCGACCGCGCCGGGCATGTTCGCCACGCAATAATGGATGACGCCATCGACTTCGAACACCGGGTCCTGGTGCGTCGTCGGGTGGCTCGTTTCGAAGCAGCCGCCCTGATCGATGGCGATATCGACCATCACCGATCCGCGCTTCATCGTCTTCACCATCTCGCGCGTCACGAGCTTGGGCGCGGCCGCGCCCGGCACCAGGACCGCGCCGATGACGAGATGCGCGTTGCGCACCGCCGCCGCGATCGCTGCCTTGCTCGCATAAGCAGTCTTGATCTGGCTCGAGAAGAACATGTCGAGCTCGGCGAGCCGCGCATTGTTGATGTCGTAGATCGTCACATCGGCGCGCATGCCGACCGCCATCTGCGCCGCATTGACGCCGGAAACGCCGCCGCCAAGGATCGCCACGCGAGCCGGCGCGACGCCGGGCACGCCGCCTAGCAGCACGCCGCGCCCGCCTTGCTCCTTTTCGAGATAGTGAGCGCCCACCTGCACCGACATGCGACCGGCGACCTCTGACATCGGCTTCAGCAGCGGCAGCGAGCCGTCGCGGGCAGTGACGGTCTCGTAGGCAATGCACGTTGCGCCCGATTTCATCAGCCCTTCGGCCTGCGGCTTGTCGGCGGCGAGGTGGAGGTAAGTGAACAGCAGATGGCGCGGCTCGAGCAGCGCGATTTCCTGCGGCTGCGGCTCCTTCACCTTCACGATCATGTCGCTCTGGGCGAACACCTCGGCCGCCGTCGCGACAATCTTCGCGCCCGCCTCGATATAATCCTGATCGCCGAAATCGATGCCGTCACCGGCCTTGGTCTCGACCACCACCGAATGCCCGGCCTGCACCAGCTCGGCGACCGATGGCGGGGTCAGCCCCACACGATATTCGTGGTTTTTGATTTCCTTGGGCACGCCGACGCGCATGATGGGCTCTCCTGACGATTATGGGCGAGCGATATAATCGAAACGGTGCACCGAATCTGTGCAATATTCATTGCCGATCCGCCCGATCACGCATGGAGTTCGCGGCGAAAGGCGCCTAATCGATCGATCCATGCAGATCGACCGAATCGATGCCTCCATCCTGCGCGCACTCGCTGCCGACGCGCGCAGCCCGGTGAGCCAGGTTGCGGCGCAGGCAGGCTTGTCCCAATCCGCGTGCAGCCGGCGCTTACAGGCGTTGGAGGCGGCGGGGCTGATCGACGGCTACAGCGCCCGGCTCGCCCATCGCCGGCTGGGCTTCCACGTCACCGCGCTTGTCGACATTACCCTTGGCACGCAAGTGGAAGAGGATTTGGAGCGGTTCGAGCGCGCCGTCGCGGCGATCGACGGCGTGGTGGAATGCGTGCTCGTCTCGGGCGCGCAAGACTATCGGCTCAAAATCATCTGCCGCGACCTCGACGATTATGAGCGGATGCACCGCGAGCATCTCGGTCGGTTGCCGGGCGTGAATACGATCAGCAGCAGTTTCGTGCTGCGCCAGGTGGCAACGCGCGGCGAAGCGGATGCTTTGCTGGGCGGGCTGGCGCCGGCGCGCAAAGGCGAGTAATGGCGCGCGGCGCGCCGCTATGGTAGAGTTAGGCGGCGCAGGGATCGCACTCAGTCGGCAAGGCCATGACGCACGCATATCCGCTTGTTTCGCTTAAGGTTATGCGGTGACCGCGACCGCCGTCGCGGTGCCCGCGCCGTCTGAAGCGCCGTCGACTCACACCACCCGCGGTCCCGTGCTGCAGCTCGCGGTCGGTGCGATCGGCGTGGTGTTCGGCGATATCGGCACCAGCCCGATCTATGCGTTCCGCGATGCCTTTGCCGGCCACCACCACCTGCCCGTCGATACGCTGCATGTGATGGGCGTCGTCAGCCTGATTTTCTGGTCGATGATGCTGGTCGTCGGCGTCAAATATGTCGGGATCATCACGCGCGCCGATAACAAGGGGGAAGGCGGCAGCCTGGCGCTGCTTGCGCTGGTATCGGGCCAGACGCGTACGGCGCGCTGGACGCGGGGCATCGTGCTGCTCGGCGTGCTGGCGACGGCGCTCTTTTATGGGGACAGCGCGATTACACCGGCGGTGACGGTGCTGAGCGCGGTCGAAGGCCTGAAGGTCGCCGCTCCCGGCACCGCCGGGCTGGTGCTGCCGATCACGGTTGGCATTCTCGTGATGCTGTTCTCGCTCCAGCGGGGGCGGTCCGGGCGGGTCGGGCAATTGTTCGGCCCGGCGATGCTGATCTATTTCGTCGCGATCGGCTGTCTGGGCGTGATGAGCATCATGCGCACCCCGGCGGTGCTAATGGCGCTCTCACCGCACATCGCAGTCAATTTCCTGCTGGCCGATCCCTGGCACGGCTTCCTGGCGCTCGGGTCAGTGGTGCTCGCGGTGACGGGCGCTGAGGCGCTTTATGCCGATATGGGCGCGTTCGGTCGCCTGCCGATCGGGGTGTCGTGGCTGGCTTTCGTGCTGCCGGCGCTGATGCTCAATTATCTAGGGCAAGCGGCGTTGGTCCTGCGCCACGGCGACGCGGTGCTGACCAGCCCGTTCTTCCTGCTTGCGCCCGAGCCGTTGCGGCCGGCGCTGGTGCTGGTGTCGATCGCGGCGGCAATCATCGCGTGCCAGGCGGTGATTTCGGGCGCTTTCCTGGTGACCCAGCAGGCGATCCAGCTCGGCTTTATGCCGCGCTTGAGAATCGAGCATAAGAGTGCGTCGATCGCCGGGCAGATTTACGTGCCGCTGATCAACTGGCTGCTGCTCGCGATGGCGCTGCTGCTGCTGCTGTCGTTCCGCAGCAGCTCGAATCTGGTATCGGCTTATGGCATCGCGGTGACCGGCGCGATGACGATCGACACCTGCCTGATGGCGGTGGTGTTCTTCCGGCTATGGCATTGGAAAAGCTATTATGCCGTGCCGGTGCTCGTGCTGCTGTTCCTGCTCGACGGCGCCTATCTCAGCGCCAATCTCACCAAGGTGACCTCGGGCGGCTGGTTCCCGCTGACGCTTGGCCTGGCGATTTTCGCAATGCTGACGACCTGGGCCAAGGGCCGCAAGCTGATGATCGACCGGATGCGCGAAGGCTCGATGCCGATCCGCATCTTCATCCAGTCCGCCGCGACCGCCGCCGCGCGCGTGCCGGGAACCGCGGTGTTCATGACCTCGAGCGCCGAAGGCGTGCCGCACGCGCTGCTCCACAACCTCAAGCACAACAAGGTGCTCCACGAGCGGATCGTGCTGCTGACGGTCAAGATCATGGACGTGCCGTTCTGGGCGGCCGATGATCGCTGCATGATCGACGATCTCGGCCATGGCTTCCACCGCATGATCCTGCGCTTCGGCTTTATGGAAGACGCCGACGTCCCCGCCGCGCTCGCGAATGTCGACCGCTGCGGCGCGCAATTCCGGATGATGGACACGAGCTTCTTCCTCGCGCGGCAGACGTTGCTCCCGTCTGAGCATCCCGGCATGTCGATCTGGCGCGAAAAGCTGTTCGCCTGGATGTTGCGCAACGCCGAAAGCGCAATGGAATTCTTCCGCCTGCCGACCAATCGCGTGGTGGAGCTGGGCAGCCAGGTCGAGATTTGAGCGGGGGCGTTGACGGCGGACCCGCGCCGATCATCGTTTCGGCGTTGTTCGGGGACCGCGATTTCGCCTGGCTCGATGGCTTGCGCCGCGCCCATTTTCCGCCCGAGCGCAACGTGCTGCCAGCGCATCTGACGTTGTTCCACCATTTGCCGCCATCGGTGGAGCACGAGCTCAGGGCGCTGCTGGCACAGGCAGCGCGCGCGCCGGCACCGCCTGCGCGGGTAACGGGCGTGATGTCGCTTGGGCGTGGTGTCGCGTTCAGGATCGACTCGCCCGAGCTTGCCGCTATTCGCGTGCTGCTGGCCGATCATTTCGCCGGCCTGTTGACGCCGCAGGACGCCACGCCATGGCGGCCGCATTTGACCGTCCAGAACAAGGTCACCCCTGAAGCCGCTCGCGCCCTGCTCGCCGAGCTTAGCGCCGGTTTCCAGCCGCGCCCGCTCGCCATCGCCGGCCTGGCCTGCTGGTGGTATCGCGGCGGGCCGTGGGAGCTGATCGCGCGCTATTCCTTTCGCGGCTGATCCCCGTTGACCGCATCGACGCGCTTTCCTATAGGCCCGCCTTCGCCGAAAATGGCGGGCCCCGAGGGGCGGAGTAGCTCAGCTGGTTAGAGCACGGGAATCATAATCCTGGGGTCGGGGGTTCAAGTCCCTCCTCCGCTACCAACGTCGATAGAATTTCGCGGGCGGGCGTATCCTTTCGCGCAGCGCTTGCGTAAGCCATATCCATATCGATGGGACGAATGACGATGACGACGCACACCACCCGCATGTTGATCCTGGGTTCCGGCCCTGCCGGCCTGTCTGCCGCGATCTATGGCGCGCGCGCGGGCATGAAGCCGATTCTCGTGCAAGGCATCCAGCCCGGCGGCCAGCTGACCACGACGACCGATGTCGAGAATTATCCCGGCTTTCGCAACGTGATCCAGGGCCCATGGCTGATGGAGGAAATGGCGGCGCAAGCCGAGCATGTCGGCACGACGCTGGTGTACGATACCATCGTCGAGGTCGATCTGTCGCAACGCCCGTTCCGGTTGGTCGGCGATGGCGGCGATGTCTATCTGGGCGACGTGCTGATCGTCGCGACCGGCGCGCAGGCCAAATGGCTCGGCCTCGACAGCGAGGAAGCGATGAAGGGTAAAGGCGTCTCGGCCTGTGCGACCTGCGACGGATTCTTCTATCGCGGCAAGAAAGTCGCGGTGATCGGCGGCGGCAACACCGCGGTCGAGGAAGCGCTTTACCTCACCAACCACAGCGATGACGTGACGCTGATCCACCGCCGCGACAGCTTGCGCGCCGAAAAAATCCTGCAGGATCGCCTGTTCGCCAATCCCAAGATCCGCGTCGTCTGGAACAAGGAAGTCCGCAATTTTTACGGCGCGGGCAAGCCGGAAGCGCTGACCACGCTCGAACTTGCCGATACCAAAACCGGGCAAATCTCGTCGCTTGCCGCCGATGGTGCCTTCGTCGCGATTGGCCATCACCCGGCGACCGAGCTGTTCCGCGGCCATCTGAAGCTCGACGACGATGGCTATATCGAGGTCGAGAAGGGTTCGACCAAGACGAGCGTGGCCGGCGTTTTCGCGTGCGGCGACGTGATGGACAAAATCTATCGCCAGGCGATCACGGCGGCAGGCACGGGCTGCATGGCCGCGCTCGATGCCGAACGTTTCCTTGCCGAGGCCGATTTCGAGAAGCTCGCCGAAGCGGCCGAATAATCAGTCGACCAACGCTTCCTCGATAATCGCGAGCAACGCCGCCTCATCGCTGGGGCGAGCAAAGCTGTGCGAGTCGGTCTCGATCAGCCGGATGCCGCTGTCAAAGCCGACGCGCTCGGCGGCGGCGAGAAAGGTGAGCGCGGTGGCATCGCCATCGGCAATCGCGATCAGGCTATCGCCACGCCGGCGCAGCGTATCGAACAGGCCATGTTCGAGATCAGCGTCGCGCGCCGACCCGCCCGTTGCCATCTTGGCGACGCCCTTGGCCAGGCCGCCGAACTTGATGCCGCCGGTCAGTGCGCGTGCCCAAGTGCCGGGTTCGCGCAGTTTTTGCGCGTAACGCGCCTTGATCGCCTCGGCATTGGGCAAGCCGTCGCCATCATCGTGGAGCCAGGGGTTGGCGAGGACCAGCCGATCGATGCGGTCTCCGAACAGGGCGAGCGCGGTCGCGGCGTCGCAGATGCCGAAGCCGATGATCCGCTTCACGCGCGGCGCATAGTGGCGAAAGGTGGTCAGGGCCGCGTCGATGTCGGGCCGCGTGCTCCGATAGCCGCCATTAGCCCCGCTCGAATCGCCAACGCCGCGCCGGTCGAAGCGGAAGACAGGGTGGCCACGCTCGGCGACGAGCCGCGCCAGCCGCGCCATGCCGCGATGCGCACCGGCACGGATTTCGTTGCCGCCCGACACAATCAGCAGACCGGTTGCGCTATCGGCCACATCGAGCGTGCCGACAAGCTGTTCGCCAGCGCACGAAAAGTCGACTATTTTTCGCATTGCCGCACCCAGGAGGCGAGATCGGCAGCGAGCAGCCCGGCGAGCGTCGGATCATTGCTCGGTTCCGCCCGGCGCCACAGCGGCGCACCGTCGACCGAGCGATCCGACGGCATGGCGTCATCGAACAGGCGCATCGTACGAACGGGGCGCTCAGTGGTGGGGGCGGCGGCGCGTAATTCGGCGATCAGGCTGGCCGAGATGCGGTTGCCGGCAAGCTCCAGCGTGTCGCCCTCGGCGGTATGTGCCGGCTGACCGAGCTGCGCAACATGGCCAGCGCGGAGCAGATCGCGGACCAGCGCTTCGCCCGCGACCGGCGCGAAATGCCAGCGGCTCCTGGCCTTAGCGAGCCGATCGACAAGCGCGCCGCCGCGGATGGCAGCAACATGAACCGGGCCATGGCGTGCAGCGGAGTGTGCCGCAGCGGCAAAGGCCGCTTGCCATTCGGCGAGCGACGCCTTGTCGGTATCGACCAGGCTTTCGTTCATGCCCGGCAGATCGGGCAGCATGCTCGCGAGGCTCAAATCTGCCAGGGCACGCTGCAGGGTGACGGTGAAGGCGCGCGTCCGGTTCGCTTCCTCGAACAGCGCGGGGGCGATGAGCACCACCGGCCCCACTGGCGGGCCGAAGCGAAGGACGGCTTCTTGGCCGCCTTGCCATTCATAATGGGTGATCAACGCCTGATATGTTCCGTCGCAAAGCGGGTGAGCGCGCCGAAGGTAGCGAGCATGTCGCCATCGACTTCGTCATCCTCGATCAGGATGCCGAGGCGATCCTCGATTTCGGTCAGCACGCCAGCGACCGCCAGCGAATCGAGCTCGGGCATGCTGCCGAACAGCGGTGTGTCGTCGTCCAGCGCATCGGCGCGCTCGGCACTCAGACCCAGCACGTCGCGCAGCACTGCACGCACCGTGGCTTCCACCTCAAGGCTGTTGTCGACCGCCAAAACGCGCCCCCATGCGCCCATTATCGTTGTTAAGCCCGCGTTACCGAAGCCGGGGCGCGCTGCCAAGGGCTAGTGCCGCGGCACCGCTGGCCCTTGGCAGCGGCGTGGCGCGCGCTATCAACGGCATAAGATGATCGAGCTTGATCCCGTTCCCCGGCCGATCGACTGGTTGCCCGCGCGGGGCGCCCCCGATGCGGTGGCGCTCGAGGACCGCGTTGGCGCGATCGATTATGCGGGGCTGGAAGCGACCGTAGCGCGGATGGCGGGGTGGCTGGCGGCGCGGCGCTTGCCCGCGGGCGCCAGAGTCGCGAGCTGGCTGCCAAAGACGCGTGTCGCCGCGCTGCTGCCGCTCGCCGCACCACGCGTGGGCCTCGTGCATGTGCCGGTCAACCCGCTGCTCAAGCGCGCGCAGGTCGCGCATATCCTGGCTGACAGCGGCGCCGCTTTGCTGATGACCCAGCCGGAGCGGGCGGCGACGCTGGAAGCAGGGAACGTGCCGCCCGATTGCGCAATCGCGATAGAGGCCGAAGCGCTGGCGGGTGGCGATGCCCTGCCGGCGAGCGAGGCCGACCCGGATGCGCTGGCGGCGATCCTCTATACCTCGGGCTCGACCGGACGACCCAAGGGGGTGATGCTGAGTCATGCCAACCTCTTGCTTGGTGCGATCAGCGTGGCGCATTATCTCCGGCTGACCGACGCTGATCGTGTGCTCGGCGTGCTGCCGTTGAGTTTCGATTACGGGCAGAACCAGTTGTTTTCGACCTGGGCGGCAGGCGGGCGCGTGGTACCGCTCGATTATCTGACCCCGCGCGACGTGATCAAGGCAGTCGAGCGCCATGGCATCACCACGCTTGCCGGGGTGCCGCCGCTGTGGGTGCAATTGCTTGAGGCGGAGTGGCCGGAAGCGGCCGCATCATCGTTGAAAAGGCTGACGAATTCGGGTGGAGCGCTGACCCCGCGCTTAGTCCGGGCGCTGCGGGCGCGCTTTCCGGGGGCCGATCTCTACCCGATGTACGGCCTGACCGAGGCATTCCGCTCGACTTACCTCGCGCCTGAACTGGTCGACGCGCATCCCGACGCGATCGGCAGCGCCATTCCCCTTGCCGAGGTGCTGGTCGTTCGCGCGGATGGCAGCGAAGCGGCGCCGGATGAACCGGGGGAGCTGGTGCATGCCGGGCCGCTGGTCGCGCAAGGCTATTGGCACGACCTCGAGCGGACGGCGCAGCGTTTCCGCCCTGCACCCGCGCATTCCCGCTATGGCGGCATCGCCGTGTGGTCGGGCGACACCGTTGTGCGCGGTGCCGATGGCCTGCTCCGCTTCGTCGGCCGCGACGACGAGATGATCAAAAGCGCGGGCAACCGCATCAGCCCGACCGAAGTGGAAGAAGCGGTGCTCGCCGGTGGCGAAGCAGCAGAAGCGATTGCGATCGGCGTGTCGGACGAGCGGCTGGGGCAAGCGGTCGTCATCATCGCGCGGGCGAATGGCGACGCGAGCGCGGCCGAACAGGCCTTGCGCGCGCGGCTGCGGCGTGATCTGCCCAATTTCATGCAACCCGCCCGCTATGAGTGGCGCGACGCGCTGCCGCGCAACGCCAATGGCAAGATCGACCGCGCAACGCTGCGGCGCGAGATTGCGGCATGAAAGCGATGGGCGCGATCCCCGCGGCATTCTCCGGCGACGGGCCACTGCTGGTTGCAGGCCGCGACGCCGAAGCTTGGATTGCGCAAGCCGGTGATACGCCGCTGTTCGTCTATGATTTTGGGATTATTGCGCGAAAGATTGAGCGTCTTCGCAAGGCGATGCCGGCCGGCCTTGCCATCCATTATGCAATCAAGGCGAACCCGTTTCCGCCGCTGGTGCACGCCATTGCGCCGCTGGTAGATGGGCTCGACATTGCCTCGGCTGGCGAATTGGCGGTCGCGCGGCGCGCGGCGCCCGGCAGTGCGATCAGCTTTGCCGGGCCGGGCAAGCGCGACGACGAACTGGCCGCCGCGATCGACGCGGGGGTTACGATCAATCTCGAATCCGCCGGGGAGGCCCGCCGAGCGCTGGCGATCGCCGACCGGATCGGGGTCACGCCGCGCCTCGCGGTGCGCGTCAATCCCGATTTTGAGCTGCGCGGATCGGGGATGAAGATGGGCGGCCGTGCCTCGCCTTTCGGGGTCGATGCGGCGCAAGCACCCGCTCTGGTGCGCGAGCTGATCGCGGCCGGCGCGGACTGGCGGGGGTTTCATATCTTCGCCGGCTCGCAAGCGCTCGACACCACGGCGATCATCGACACCCAGGCGCGGACGATCGCGCTGGCCGCGCGCCTGGCAGAAGCAGCTGGCGCATCGCCGCCGCTGGTCAATCTGGGCGGCGGCTTCGGCATTCCCTATTTCCACGGCGACGCATCGGTTAACGTCGAAGCCGTCGGCGGAGCGCTGAACAACGTCATGACGTCACGCGGCGACGTGTTGAGCGACACCCGCTTCGCCATCGAACTCGGCCGCTGGCTGGTGGGGCAGGCAGGCGTCTATCTGACGCGTATCGTCGACCGGAAGGAAAGCATGGGCGAGACCTTCCTGGTGGTCGATGGCGGCCTCCACCACCAGCTCGCCGCATCGGGTAATTTCGGCACCGTCGTCCGCCGTAACTACCCGATCGCGCTCGCCAATCGGCCTTTTGCGCCGGCAGAGGAAACGGTAAACGTCGTCGGCTGCCTGTGCACGCCGCTCGACCGGCTCGGCGACCAGATCGCCCTGCCGCGCGCTGAGGTGGGTGACGTTATCGCCATCTTCATGGCGGGTGGTTATGGCTTGACCGCAAGCCCAACCGCGTTCCTCGGCCACCCCGCGCCGCGCGAGATGTTGGTCGGGTTTCCGGGTAATCCTAACGCTATCTTTACCCCTTCCGACCATAGCTGACCCTTGTAGAAGCCTGCCCGGACGCATGACGTCACGCTCGGGCGGCGCTGATGCCGGAGGGTCATGTGATGCGTTTGCCCAGGGTTTTCGTGGTTTTCGGCCTGGTTTCGGTGGCGAGCCTGGCGCTGTCGAGCTGCGCGACCGGTGGCGGGCACGAATTGCCGCCGGCATCCTATGTCGCGACGCAGGAACATGCCGGCGAGGAATATGTCATCGGCCCGCTCGACCAGCTCAACATCTTCGTCTGGCGCAACCCGGAGCTTTCGGCAAAGGTTCAGGTCCGGCCTGACGGGCGCATCACCACGCCGCTGATCAACGACATGCCGGCGGTCGGCAAGACCCCGGCAATGCTCGCCGACGACATGAAGCTCGCGCTCAGCGAGTATATCAAGGACCCGATCGTCTCGGTCATCGTCGAGAATTTCTCGGGCACGTTCAGCCAGCAGATCCGCGTCGTGGGTGCGACCGAAAAGCCCGCAGCGATCCCGTATCGCGCGAATATGACCGTGCTCGACGCGATGATCGCGGTCGGTGGCTTGTCCGAATATGCCGCCGGCAACCGCGCCAAGCTCGTCCGCTATGACCGCAACACGGGCAAGCAGGTGGAATATCACCTCCGCTTGTCGAGCCTGCTGAAAGGCGGCGATTCGAGTGCGAACGTCCGGCTCCAGCCCGGTGACGTCATCATCATTCCAACGAGCATGTTCTAGAGGAGCGGGGCAGCCGCATGACCGGCCTTTACCAGGAATTGCTGCTCCTCGCGCACAGCCTGTGGCACCGCCGCTGGCTGGCGCTGGCGGTTGCCTGGGGCGTGGCGATCGCCGGGTGGTTCGTCGTCGCGCAAATCCCCAACAGCTATACCTCGACCGGTCGCGTCAACGTTCAGGTCAATTCGCTGCTGCCCGACAAGGTCGGCATGAGCGCGGCTGACCAGCAGAAAACGATCGACCAGGTGCGCCAGACGCTGACGAGCGCGGTCAACCTCGCCAAGGTGGTGCGCGCGACTGATCTGGCCAACACCGTCGCCAGCGACCGCGACGTCGCCGATCGCGTCGCGGGCTTGCAGAACGCAATCAAGATCACCCAGCAGCAGGATAATCTCATCGAGATCACCGCGACCGCGTCGAGCCCCAAGCTGGCGCGCGCGATCGTGCAGAAGCTGATCGACATCTTCGTCGAGGAGAATTTATCGGGCGGCAAGGCCGAGACATCGTCGACGCTGCAATTCCTCGATCAGCAATTGGCGGCGCGGCAGAAGCAGCTGCAGGATTCCGAAGCCAAGCGCGCCGATTTCGTCAATCGCTATCTGGGCTCGCTGCCCGGCACCGGATCGCTCGCCGATCGCATCGCTCAGGCGCGCAGCCAGATGGCGCAGGTGGAAAGCGATCTCGCGGCAGCACAGGGTGGGCTCGCGGCGATCAACGCGCAAATGTCGAGCGCGGCGGGGCAGGGCGGTGGTGCAACAGTCAGCTATGGACCCGCGCACGCCCGCGTGAGCGCGATCATGGGTCAGCTTGCCGAGGCGCGTGCCAAGGGCTGGACCGACGCCCATCCCGATGTGATCGCGCTCAAGAGCCAGCTGTCGGCGGCACAAGCGGCGGCGCGCGGCGAACCGGCGACGGTCGGGCAGGCGGCCAATCCGGCGTTGGTGTCGTATCGCTCGATCGCGGCGGAAAAGCAGGAGCAGGTCGCGGCGCTGAGCGCGCGCAAGAGCCAGATCCAGGGCGATCTCGATCAACTCAACGCCAAATTGTCGAGCGATCCCAATGCGGCGGCCGAACAGGCCCAGCTCGAGCGCGACTATCAGGTGCTGAAAGACCAGTATGACAAGCTGCTCGCCGATCGCGAAGAAATCCGCTTGCGCGGTCAGGTGCAGAACCAGACTGACGCGGTGAAGTTCACGGTGGTCGATCCGCCGACCGCGCCGCGCAGCCCGACCGCACCCAATCGGCCATTGCTGCTGACGGGCGTGCTGATCGCCGGCCTGGGCGCGGGCGTCGGCGCCGCGTTCCTGATGGCGCAGCTACGCGCGACCTTTGCAACCGCCACCCGGCTGGAGACGGTGTCGGGCTTGCCGGTGATCGGATCGGTGACCGAAGTCGTCACCCACGCGCAGACCGCGCTGCGGCGCCGCCGGCTGCTGCTCTATGCGGGCGGTCTGGGCGCGTTGGGCGTTGCCTATATCGGCCTGATCGGCGTCGAATTCATCCAGCGGAGCATGGCGGCATGACCGAGATGCGCCCCATCCGCCGCCAGGGTTCGCTGCTCGAACGCGCCGCGGCGCATTACGACCTGGGCCGTGCGTTTGCGCCGACCGATCCCGTCGCGCCGCTGCCGGTTGCGCCCGCACCGGTGGCTTTTGCGCCTGACCCTGCGCCGTACCCAGCAATGCCGGCGCCTCCAATGCCTGCCGCAAGCCGTACAATTGCGTCGGTCGCGGTCGATCGCGGTTTGCTCACCAAGCAAGGCATGCTCGTGCCCGGTGCCCCGATCGGCGCTCTGGTCGAGGAATTCCGGCTGATCAAGCGCCAGCTGCTCATCACCGCACGCGCGATAAAAAATGAGGGCGACAAGGCGCGGATGATCCTCGTCTGCTCGGCCAATCCCAATGAGGGCAAGACCTATTGCGCGATCAATCTCGCACTGTCGCTGGCGGCCGAGCGCGATACCGATGTGCTCTTGGTCGACGCCGATTTCGCCAAGCCCGATGTGCTCCGCCGGCTCGGCGCAAGCGATCGCCCCGGCTTGCTCGACGCGCTGGCGCGGCCCGATGCGCGGATCGAGGATTATGTGCTGACGACCGACGTGCCCCAGCTCAGCCTGCTGCCCGCAGGCACGCGCAGCTCCAACGACACCGAGTTGGTCGCCAGCGAGCGCACCGCGCAGCTGCTCAGCCAATTGATCGCCGCCAATCCCCGGCGGCTGATCCTGTTCGATTCCCCGCCCGTACTGGCCGCGTCGCCCGCCGCGACGCTCGCGCACCATGTCGGGCAAGTGATGATGGTCGTGCGTGCCGACAAAACGTCGGAAAGCCACCTGCGCGATGCCGTCGGCCTGCTCGACGGGTGTGAGCATATCCAACTGGTTTTGAACGCCGTTTCCTTCGCGCTCGGCGGGCGCCGCTACGGCAGCTATTATGGACAGGAGAGCCCGCAATGAGGCCGCTCGTTATCGCCATCGCCGCTTTGGGCATGGGTGCATTGTGCGCCACGCCTGCCGCCGCCAAGAAGCGCAAGGTCAGCATCGATCCCTATATCGAAGTGGGTCAGGTGGTGACGGCCGACGTCAACAGCAGCGATGTGCTGACCTACACGACCGTTGCCGCGGGCGTGGACGCCAATGCCCAGACCCGGCGCGTGCAGATGCAGATCAGCTATCGCTACGAGCATCGCTTTGCCGAAGCAGGCGGCATCGGCAACAGCAACGTCCATAGCGGGTTGGCGCGGGTGAACGCCAAGCTGGTCCCGGGCGTGAGCCTGGAGGCCGGTGGTCTCGCGACGCGCGCGCATGCCGATATTCGCGGCTCGGCGCCCGCGCAGCTGACCGGCAATGTCGGCAACACCAGCCAGGTCTATTCGGTCTATGGCGGGCCGACGGTCGGCACCAATCTGGGGCCGATCGGGGTGAGCGGCGGCTATCGCATCGGCTATACCAAGGTCCGCGCGCCAACCGCGACCGGCGTTGACCCGACTCAGCCCGCGCTCGACGTTTACGACCAGTCGACCAACCAGCTTGCCCAGGCGAGCCTCAACCTGAAATCGGGCGTGGTCGCGCCGGTCGGGATCACCGTGAGCGGCGCCTGGGAGCGCGACGACGCCAGCCAGCTCTCGCAGCGTTATGACGGCCGCTATGGCCGCGCCGATGTGTTGTGGCCGGTGTTGCCGACCTTCGCGCTGACCGCCGGCGTTGGGTACGAGCATATCGCCGTCACTCAGCGTGACGCTTTGCTCAATGCCAGTGGCAAGCCGGTGGTTGATACTCATGGTCGCTTCGTCGAGGATCCCGCCTCGCCAACGCGCATCGCCTATAAGTTCGACGGGCTCTATTATGATGCCGGTGTCGTCTGGAAACCGTCGCCGCGCACCCACGCCGAAGTGCATGTCGGCCGCCGCTATGGCTCGATCAGCTATACCGGCACGCTGGCCTTCCAGCCGGTGCATGACGCAGCGGTCGCGGTGAACGTCTATGATGGTGTTACCACTTTCGGCCGCCAATTGCGCAACGGCATCGCCGCGCTGCCGACGAGCTTCGGCAACAGCGCTACCGCGTTCGGCAATGATTTCAACAGCTGCACTTTCGGCAATGACGGTGCTGCCGGCGGCTGCCTGAACAGCGTGTTTCAGTCGATCTCGACCTCGGCATTCCGCGCGCGGGGCGTCGATGCGGTCGCCTCGATCACGCATGGCCGGGTGCGCTTCGGCGGCGGCGCGGGCTATAGCAACCGCAAGTTCCTGGCGCCCAGCACGGGCGCAGCTTTCCAGATCAACGGCGTAACCGACGAAAGCTATTATGCCGAGCTGTTCGCCGCCGATCAGATCGCCGATCACACGACGATCCAGGGCACGGTGACGGCCAACTATTACAACAGCGGCGTTGCCGGCGCGAAGGGGATCTACAGTGTCGGTGGTACGGCGTCGCTGGGTCGCGACTTCGGTCACTTCTCGGCGCTCGGATCGTTCGGTGCCTATACCTTCGCGCAGGCTAATCGGCCCGACACGGTGGTGATCGAGGCGTTGATCAGCGGGCGTTACCATTTCTAGCGCTTCGCCAATTCTAAAGCTTTCGCGGCTAGGCCGGGCATGAGACGGATATGTACGACGATCACTATGGATTGACCGGACGACCGTTCCAGCTGACGCCCGATCCGCGTTTCTGGTTCGAGTCTGCGACGCACAAAAAGGCGATGGCCTATCTGGGCTATGGCCTGTCGCAGGGTGAGGGCTTCATCGTCATCACCGGCGATATCGGCGCGGGCAAGACGACGCTGGTCGGCCATCTGATGGCGACGATCGACCGCCAGCGGCTGCATGTCGTCAAGGTCGTTTCGACCCAGATCGAGGCGGACGATCTGCTGCGCGTGGTGGCGGTCGGGCTCGAGATCGATCCGGCGGGGCTGGTCAAGGCGCAATTGCTCATCGCGATCGAGCGAGCGCTGCACGCGGTGGCCCGCAGCGGCCGGCGGACGCTACTCATCGTCGACGAAGCGCAAGCGCTGCCCGTCTCGGCGCTCGAAGAACTGCGCATGCTCTCCAATTTCCAGGCCGGCGGCCACGCGCTGCTGCAGATTTTCCTGCTCGGCCAGCCCGAGTTTCGCGAGCGGCTCCACGGCTCGGCGCGGCTCGAACAGTTGCGCCAGCGCGTGATCGCGGTCCATCACCTCGATCCGATGGGGCCGCACGAAATCGAACCCTACATGCTACATCGCCTGCGCGTTGTCGGCTGGCGCGGGCAGCCGCATTTCACCCCCGATGCTTTCGCCGCGCTTTATCGCGGGTCGGAGGGCGTGCCGCGGCGGCTGAACCAGCTTGCCGGGCGCGTGCTGCTGTTCGGCGCGATCGAGCATCTCGACGTGATCGATGGCCGCGCGGTGGAGAACGTCATTGCCGATCTCGCCGGGGATACGCCGGCGCCCGTTGCCAATGATACGCGCCGCGAAGCCCCGATGCCCGCTGCTGAGCGCCACGAGCCCGAGCCGGCCCGCTTTGCTGAACCGATAGCGCCCGCTGCGCCCTCATCCGACATCGGCGAGCGGCTTGGCCGCCTCGAAGCGCGGCTCGACGAGCAGGACGCGGCGCTCCGCCGCATCCTGACCTTGCTGGTCGATTGGGTCGAGAGCGATGCCGGCCGCAGCGCCGCGCTGCGCCGGGGGCAGGGCGGATGAGCTGCGCCATCACCAACGGCCTTTCCGTCGACGTCGAGGACTGGTTTCAGGTCGGCGCGTTCGAGACGGTGATCGATCGCGGCGAATGGGACGCGCTCCAGCCCCGCGTCGAGCGCAATACGCATGCCGTGCTCGATCTGTTCGGGGAAACCGGCGTGAAAGCAACGTTCTTTACGCTCGGCTGGGTCGCTGAACGCAATCCCGCGCTGATGCGGCGGATTGTTGATGAGGGACACGAAATTGCCAGCCATGGCTGGGATCATGCCCGCGTTTTCACCTTCGATGCCGCGCAATTTGCCGCCGACCTGAAGCGCGCGCGGACCGCAATCGAAGACGCCGCCGGCGTGGCGGTAACCGGCTATCGCGCGCCGAGCTTTTCGATCGATGCGCGCACGCCCTGGGCGCATACGGTGCTCGCCGAGCAAGGCTATGCCTATTCCTCCTCGGTCGCGCCGATTGCGCATGATCATTATGGCTGGCCCGAAGCGCCGCGCTTTGCCTATCGACCCCTTGCTGATGCGCCGCTGGTCGAGCTGCCAGTCACGACGGCCCGGGTCGGCGGCCGCAACATGCCGACCGGCGGCGGCTTCTTCCGTCTCTTCCCAAGCGCTTTCACCAATTGGGCGATCCGCCGCGTCAATGCGCGCGAGGGCCATGCCGCCGTCTTCTATTTCCACCCCTGGGAAATCGACCCCGACCAGCCGCGTGTCTCCAACGCGCCGGCCAAGTCGCGGCTGCGCCATTATGCGCGGCTCGGCGCGATGGCGGGCAAGCTGCGCGGGTTGATCGCGCGCCACCAATGGGGCCGGGTCGACGCGGTCGTGGCAGCGGAAACGGGGGCGATCGCATGACGATGCCACTGCTCGACAAGCCCATCGGCATTCGTGCCGCGAACCTTGCCGATGCCGGCGAGCGCGCCGCAATCGATGCCTATGTCCGCGCGCATATCGATGCCACGCCGTTCCACCTGACCGGATGGAGCGTCGGCGTCGCCAGGGGCTGCGGCCAGCGCGCGCATTATCTCGTTGCAGAGCAGGCCGATGGTGCGATCGCCGGTGTACTGCCCTTGACCGAAATTCGCTCGGCGTTGTTCGGCCGCGCCTTGGTGTCGGCGGGGTTCGGCGTCGGTGGCGGTATCCTGGCTGATGCCGAGGCGCCTGCCGCTGCGCTTGCACAATCGGCCTGGGATCTGGCGCAGCGGCGCGGCTGCCCCAGCCTGGAGCTGCGCGGCGGCCCGGTGCCGGCGGGCGATTGGCAGATGGATGACACGACGTATCTGGGTTTCGTCCGCGATCTTGCCGCCGATGACGAAGCCGAACTTCTCGCCATTCCGCGCAAGCAGCGCGCCGAGGTGCGCAAAGCGCTGGGGAATGGGCTTGCCATTCGCATCGGCCGCCATCATGACAACCTCAAAGCACATTATGCGGTTTATGCGGAATCGGTTCGCAATCTGGGGACACCGGTGTTCCCGGCGCGGTTGTTCCGCTCGGTACTGAGCGAATTTGGTGAATCCGCCGATATCCTTGTCGTCAGCGCCAAGGGCCGGCCTGTAGCGAGTGTGTTGAGTCTTTACATGAACGGGACGGTGTATCCCTATTGGGGCGGCGGCACCGCCGAAGCGCGCGCACTGCGCGCCAACGATGCGATGTATTTCGAGCTGATGCGCCACGCGCGCGAGCGCGGCTGCACGCGTTTCGACTTCGGCCGCTCGAAAACGGGCACCGGCGCTGCGGCGTTCAAAAGGAATTGGGGTTTCGAAGGCGTCTCATTGCCTTATGCCCGCCGCGTCGCGCCCGGAGCGGCGGCGCGCGACACCAACCCCAACAGCGCGAAATATCGCGCCATGGTTGCAGGCTGGCGCAAGCTGCCGCTGCCGGTTGCCAATCTTGCCGGCCCCTTCATCGCAAGGGGGCTTGGCTGATGGGCGATATTCTGTTCCTCGCGCACCGCGTGCCGTTTCCGCCTGATCGCGGCGACAAGATCCGTGGTTTCAACATCGTCAAATACATGTCGGAGCGGCGGCGCGTCCACATCATCGCCTTTGCCGACGATGATCGCGACATGAAGCGCAAGAGCGGGTTGGGGCGCTTTGGCGGCAATCGCTCGATCATCTGGCGATCGAAGCCGCAATGGCTGTCAGCGCTGCAGGCGCTGGCGCTGCGCCGCCCGGTGTCGCTGACCGCGTTCGAAAACCGGCCGCTGCAGGAAGCGGTCGACAATATTCTGGCGCGGCATTCGATCGACACGATCTACGTGTTTTCAAGCCAGATGGCGCAATATCTGCCGGCCAGGCCGCGCCAGCGCGTCATCATGGATTTTGTCGATGTCGATTCGGCCAAGTTCGACGCTTATGCGCGGTCATCGCGTGGCCTGCGCAGCTGGATGATGCGGCGCGAGGCGACCTTGCTTGGTCAGTTCGAGCGGCAAGTCGCCGCGCGCGCCGACGCCAATATCCTGGTCAGCCAGGCCGAAGCCGATCTGTTTGTCGAGCGCACCGGCGCCGAACGCGTTTTCGCGGTCGAGAATGGCATCGACATCGAATTTTTTGATCCCAGCGCGCAGTTCAAGCGCGTCGAGGCGATGGGCGATCTGATCGTGTTTACCGGCCAGATGGATTACCGCCCTAATATCGAAGCGGTCACGTGGTTCGTCGATACCATCCTGCCGCATATCCGCGTTTCACGGCCCAGCGCGCGCTTTGCCATTGTCGGGCGGCGGCCGACTGATGCCGTGAAGGCGCTCGCCAAGCAACCGGGCGTCATGGTGACCGGCGAAGTCGCGGACGTGCGCGGCTGGCTCGCGGCGGCATCGGTCGTCGTCGCCCCGCTCAAACTCGCGCGCGGTATTCAGAACAAAGTACTCGAAGCAATGGCGATGGGCCGCCCCGTCGTCGCGACCCAGGCAGCCGCAGAAGGCATCGATCATGCCGGTACCATCAAGGTTGGCCAGGGCGTCGGCGAGATTGCCGAGGCGGTCATCGACTTGCTGGCCAATCGCGATGCGGCGACCGAACTCGGCGCAGCAGCGCGCGCGCATGTGATGGCGCGCTACAGCTGGGCGGCGTGCCTGGCGCCGCTCGACCAGATCGTCGGGCTCAACGGCCGGCCGATGCCGGCGCGCCGGACCGCGGCGTGATGACGGCGGCTGCGGCCGCTGCTGCCGGACCCACTGCCGCGCCCATGTGGCGGGGGCGGTGGCCGCGCCATGCCTTTTTCTTGACGGTGCTTGCCTTTGCGGCGCTGGTCATCTTCGCGCATGACGCGCAGGCGCTCGCAACCTTGTGGTGGACCAACACGACGTTCGGCCATTGCCTGTTTATCGCACCGGTGGTGGCTTGGCTGGTGTGGCAGCGGCGGGATGCGCTGAGCAGGCTTGACCCGGTTGCCTGGCCCTTGGGGTTGATCGCGGTCGCGGCGGCGGCGGGGCTTTGGCTGATCGGCCAGATCGCCGGAGTCGGGCTGTTGCGCCATATCGGGTTGGTCGGGTTGCTGCCGGGTCTGGTGCTGACCTTGCTCGGTCCACAAGTCGCCCGCGCGCTGATCTTTCCGATCGCTTACGCTTTCTTCCTGGTGCCCTTTGGTGAGTCTGTCGCGGCGCCGCTCCAGGGTCTGACGGCTGCCATGGTGCTCAAGCTGCTGGCGCTCGTTAGCGTGCCCGCGACCGCCAATGGCACGCTGATCACAACCCCGGCGGGCTATTTCGCGATTGCCGAGGCCTGTTCGGGCTCGAAATTCGTGATCGCGATGGCGGCGTTCGCGGTGCTCGTCGCGCATCTGTGCTTCGCCAGCTGGCGGCGGCGGATCGCGTTCGTGGTGATGGCGGAAGTCGTCGCGATTATCGCCAACGGCATCCGCGCCTTCGGCACGATCTATGCGGCGTCGTTGACCTCGGTCGAGACCGCCACCGGGTTCGATCACATCGTCTTCGGCTGGCTGTTCTTCGCTGGCGTGATGGCAGCGGTGCTGGCGATCGGCTGGCGCTGGTTCGATCGGCACCCGGATGCCCCGGCGGTCGATGCAGCCAAGCTCGGCGCAGCGCCGAAGAAAACAATCGACGCGCTGGTGGGCGCCGCGCTCGCGCTGGCGATCATGGTCGGCGCGCCGGCGGCTGCCAAGCTGATTGACGCGCGCGCCGATCCACTGCCGCGCCATATCGACTTGCCGTTGCTGCCCGGCTGGCAACGGGTCGCGCTCAGCGCGCGCGCGCCTTGGGGGCCGCATTTCCCCAACGCCGATCATTTCCTGATCGGCCGTTACGCCAATGCCGCCGGCGATCAGGTAGATGTCGCGGTCGCGGTTTATGGCAGCCAGCGCGAAGGCAAGGAACTGGTCGGCTTCGGCATCGGCGCGCTGGCCGAGAATGACCGCTGGGTGAAGGTCAGCGACATCCCCAGCATCGCCGGCGCCGCCACGATGCGGATCACCGCGCCCGGGCCGGTCGAGCGCATTGTCGCGACCTGGTATCGCGTCGGCGACACGCTGACCGCCAGCGACAAGCGCGTGAAGATCGAAACGCTGCGGTCCAAGCTGCTCGGTGGCCGCCAGCGTGCGGTCGCGGTGCTGCTGTCGGCGGAAGCGCTGCCGGGGCATGACCCCGCCCAAGCAATCGCGCGCTTCCTGCAGGCGCTCGGGCCGGTCGACCGCTTTGCCGATCGCGAGGCAGGATCGGGCGGCTGATGTGTGGCATTGCCGGGCTCTTCTATCCCGAAACCCCCAAGCCGGTTGATCCGGCACGGCTGACCGCCATGGCCGATGCGCAGGCGCATCGCGGGCCGGATGGATCGGGCGTATGGACCGCGCCTGGCATTGGTCTCGCACATCGCCGGCTCGCGATCATCGACCTGGCCGGCGGCGCCCAGCCGATGCTCAGCGCCGACGGTACGCTGGCGGTGACCTACAACGGCGAGATCTACAACTTCCGCGAAGTGCGCGCCGAGTTGGAAGCGATCGGCGCGCGGTTCGTGAGCAACAGCGACACCGAAGTGCTGCTCCACGGCTGGGCGGCCTGGGGCCCGGCGATGCTCGATCGGCTGAACGGCATGTTCGCCTTTGCATTGTACGACGCGGCGCGGCAGTCGCTGTTCCTGGCGCGTGACCGGCTGGGGGTGAAGCCGCTCCACTATGTCGAGCTGGCCGATGGTGCGGTGGCGTTCGCCTCGGAATTGAAGGGTCTGCTTGCGCACCCGCTGCTGCGGCGCGCACCCGATTTCCGCGCGGCCGAGGATTTCCTGGCGCTGGGCTATGTCCCCGACGATACGTGCCTGGTCGCCGGCGTGCAGAAGCTGGCGGCGGGGCATTGCCTGCTTATCGAGCGGGGTCGCCCGGTGCCGGCGCCGCAACGCTGGTGGGACGTCGATTTTTCCGGTCGGACCAACGCGTCCCCTGCCGCGCTGGAAGAGGAATTGACCGAGCTGATGCGCGCCGCCGTGCGCGCGCGGATGATCGCCGATGTGCCGCTTGGTGCATTCCTGTCGGGCGGGGTCGACAGCTCGGCGGTGGTCGCGCTGATGGCGGAAGCGTCGCGCCGCGCGGTCAAGACCTGCACGATCGGCTTCGATGTCGCCGACCATGACGAGCGTCGCCATGCCGCGCTGGTCGCGGAGCGTTTCGCGACCGCCCATCGCGAGCGGATCGTCGCGTCGGACGATGTCGCATTGGTCGATCGCCTCGTCGCGACGTTCGATGAGCCTTTTGCCGATGCCTCGGCGCTCGCGACCTATCAGGTCTGTGCGCTCGCTCGCGAGGATGTGACGGTCGCGCTCTCGGGCGACGGCGCTGACGAGGCCTTTGCCGGCTATCGCCGCTATCGTTTCCAGGTCGCCGAGGAGCGCGTGCGGTCCCTCGTGCCGGCGGGGCTGCGGGCGCCGTTGTTCGGCGGGCTGGGCCAGGCCTATCCCAAGGCCGATTGGGCGCCGCGCTTCCTGCGCGCCAAGACGACGCTGCTCGCGCTCGCGGATAATGGCGCTGCCGCCTATGCGCGCGCGGTAGGCTTCACCCTGCCGGCGACGCGACTGGCGCTCTACAGCGATCGAGCGAAGACAACGCTCGGCGGCTATCGCGGCGAGCAGCGCTATCTCGACACCATGGCCGATGCGCCAGCGCGCGAGGCGCTCGACCGCGCGCAATATGCCGATTTCAAGCATTGGCTGCCCGGCGACATCCTCACCAAGGTCGATCGCACCAGTATGGCGGTCAGCCTTGAGGCGCGCGAACCGCTGCTCGATTATCGGTTGGTCGAATTCGCCGCGCGGCTGCCCGTGGCGATGCGGCTCAAGCGCGGTGAGGGCAAATGGCTGATGAAGCGCGCGCTCGAACCCTATCTGCCGCGCGACATTCTCTATCGCCCGAAAATGGGCTTCGTCACACCGGTCAGCGCTTGGTTCCGTGGCGCGCTGGCGGCTGAGGCGGGAGGGCTGGCAACGTCACCGGTGCTTGGCAGCAGCGGCTGGTTCGACATGGCGGCGATCGGCCGCCTCGCCGATGATCACCGCGCCGGTCGCGCCGACCATGGCCGCACGCTGTGGCAGCTGATGATGCTCGACAAGAGCCTGGCGCGGCTGTTCGGCTAACCGTGCAGGTGGAGGTCGCCCAGCGCCATTGCGGCGTGGAGGGTCAGCGCGATCACGCAGAGCGTCGATAGTGCGAACACCGAAAAGCGCACGATGACGCGATTGACTGTCGCCTGCACGATGCTGTGGATGATCCGCAAGATCACATAGCCCCAGGCGATCGACAGGTTGATCCCGCCGCCGGTCCCCAGCAGGGCATGGACAATCGCAATCGCGTAGAAGATCGTCGGCTGCTCGTGCAGATGGTTGTAATTGTCCGCCGGCCATTGCGACTTGGGCGGGATAACCGCCTTCAGGTCCGCCGCGCTGCCGCCGACCAGATTGATCGTGTCGATATTGGCCGCCTGCATCGCCGGGATGCGCGTGGCATACATCCACAGCCACATGACCAGCGTCCAGGCGACCAGCGCGACGATCGGGGCGAGGATGGGGCTGTGATCGATCATGTCCGTCAAATCTCCAATGTGGCGCGCAGCGCGTTCACGGCCATTGCGGCCAGGCAGGCAGTCGATAGCAGAAACAAGAGCGTGCGCACCGGCACGATATTGACCAGCGCCTGCCACAGCGAATGCGCGATGCGGATGCCGACATAAGCCCAGGCGAGCTGGACGTTGACGGCATTGTCAGCACCGGCAACCGCAAGGATGAGGACCACCGCGTAGAACAATGTCGGTTGTTCCATCAGGTGCATGTGGTTGTGCGATTTCCACGCGACTGACAGCGGCAGCTTGTCATCGATCACTTGCGCACGCACGCCCCCACGCGGGCTGGAGAGCGGCAGGCCGGCGCGTGCCATTGCCGGCAGGCGGGTTGCCACCACCCAAAACAGCATGACGATCGTCCACAGGACGAGCACGACCGCTGGCGCGAAGATTGCGTGATGCATTGCCGCTCCCCCAAGCCCTCTGCCCGCAGGCTGGCGCAATCAGTCTGCAATTGCAACGTGGTTTGGCGGCGCATCGTGCGTGATGCTTTTCATCGCGCGGATTGCTGCTAGCCTTTGCCCTCGGCGATGAAGGGAGCGCTCGAAAACGTGGAAAGCCAAACGCGCATCAGGCTCAGCAAGCGGCAGATCGCCGCCGTGGTCGCCGGCAATGGCCTCGATTTCTATGACTTCCTGACCTACGCCTTTTTCGCGACGCAAATCGCCGACACGCTTTTCCCCAAGGCCGGCGGGCACCAATTGCTGCTGACGCTGGCGACGTTCGGCATCGGCTTTCTGACCCGGCCGCTGGGCAGCATCGTCATTGGTCGCATCGCCGACAAGCGCGGCCGACGGCCGGCAATGTTGCTCTCGTTCCTGCTGATGGGGGCGGCACTGATCGGGCTCGCGCTGACGCCCCCTTATGCGGTGATCGGCATGGCTGCGCCGGTGCTCGCGGTAGCGTTTCGCATGCTGCAGGGCTTTGCGCTGGGCGGCGAGGTGGGCCCTAACACCGCCTATCTGCTCGAGGCGGCACCTCTGCATCGACGCGGGGTGTACACGTCGCTCCAGTTTGTCACTCAGAACGCAGCGATCCTGGCGTCGGGCACGGTCGGGTTGATCCTGTCGTCGCTGCTCAGCCCGGCCGAGCTGACGGCATGGGGCTGGCGCGTCGCATTTCTGCTCGGCGCAGTGATCGTGCCCTTTGCGCTCGCAGTACGGCGCTCGCTCGACGAGACGCTGCATCATGCCGACCCCGATCCCGTTGAGCCCATGGCGCAGAGCAAGATCGCGCGCCTGATGGCAATCGGCGTCCTAGCCATGGCGGGGGGTACGGTCACCGGGTACACCCTCGATTACCTGAATACCTTCGCGCAGAAGGACTTGGGGATGGCGGCGAATGCCGCTTTCGGCTCGACGGCGATGCTTGGCCTGAGCGCGATCCTGGTCGATTTCGCGGCGGGCTGGCTGTCGGATCGCTATGGCCGCAAGGCCGTGCTCATTCCGGCGAACGTGCTGCTGATCCTGCTGCTGCCGCCAGCCTTCATGCTCGTCGCGCATTTCCGCAGCACGGCGGCCCTGCTGGCGATTACCGCAATCCTGTCGATGACGCTGGAATTCGCGACCAACCCGGCGGTCACGTTGCTGGCGGAGGCGCTGCCAAGGGGTGTTCGGGCGAGCGGGCTTGGGACCATTTACGCGCTGTCGCTCGCGCTGTTCGGTGGCAGCACGCAAGTCGTCGACCAGCTCCTCATCGACCTCGCCCACAGCCCGTTGGCGCCGGGATGGTATGCCGCCGGCGCACTGTTGATCGCCTTTTCGGCCCTGCTGCTGCTACCCGAGCGCTATCGTGCGGCGGGGCGGGGGCGCGAGCGACCACCCAAGGCCGCCGCGCCCGCTTGAGATCAGCCGAACAACCGCGCCCAGGCGCGCTTCGGACGGTTCTTCCAATGCTCTCGGTGATAGGCATCGCTGGCGAGCAGCGGCATGACCGATCCGGCCTCGGCAAACACCATCTGCTCGATCGCGGTCGAGACTTTGCCCCAGCTCGCTGCTTCCTGCAGCGTCGACGATGAGCAGGCCCCATCGCGGACGTCAGCGACGGTGATCTGGACGGCATATTTGTGGACCGCGACATCCTCATGCCCCAGGATTTCGGCGCAGACGACCGTATCCTGAATGAAATTCTTGGGCACGCCGCCGCCGACCATCAGCAGGCCCGACTCCCCCGCCTTGATCTTGATATCTGTCAGCTCGCGGAAATCGGCGACCGCGTCGATCATTAGATAGGGCTTGCCGTCCTTCATCCGGTCGACTTGGTGCTTGACGAGGCCGAAGCCTGCTGAGCTGTCAACGAAAGCCGGGCAGAAGATCGGCACATCATGCTCGTAAGCGAGCTTGACCAGGCTGTTCTCCTTCTTGCCATGCTCGCTCAGGTAACGGCCCATTTCGCGGATGAAGGCACGGCTCGAATAGGCGTGCGGTTCCAGCTCATTGGCGATCTTGTTGATCGTGAAGTCGCAGTCCTGCAGCTGCTCTTCGTCGATGTACGTGTCGTAGATGCGATCGATATAGAGCGAGCGCAGCGTATCATCGTCCGGGATTTCAAGCGCCTGATAATGTTTGTGGCCAAGCCCTTCGAAGAAATCCATGTCGACGATCGTCGCGCCCGTCGCAACAACGCAATCTACCATGTTCGAGCGAACCAGCTCGGCGTACAGGTCCATACAACCGCCTGCGCTGGTCGAGCCGGCGATAACCAGGAAGATGGTGCAATCGGGATCGGCGAGCATCTGGTTGTAGATGCCCGTTGCGCGCGCGAGATCGCGGCTGGTGAAGCTCATCTTGCCCATCGAATCGATGATCGGCCGCGCGTCGAAGCTGGTGATGTCGATATGCTCGACGGTAGTCGAGAGCAGCTCGGCCTTGCGGTTGGTGTTCAGGGTGCCGGTCATGGGTTCTTCCATCTTTCTATCCCGACGTCATTCACAGGGGACGCGGATACCCAAATTATCGTCACCCCGGGCTCGACCCGGGGTCCCGCTACTGCTCCGGTGGCCAAGCGGGACTCCGGATCAAGTCCGGGGTGACAGGAGATTAAAGACGACGCGCTACAGCTTGACGACGTTGGCCCTGATGCCCTCAGCCGCGTCGTCGCGATAGAGCGAAGTCATCGGCTCATCCTCGACCACCACGGTGGCGCCGTTGGTGAAGCCGTTGAACGCGGTGCGCATCGCCGACCCATAAGCGCCGAGCATCCCGATTTCGAGATAATCGCCCGCGCGCACGTCCGCCGGCAGCAGGAACGGCCCGGCCATATGGTCGAGATCGTCGCAGGTCGGCCCGTAGAAGCTGAACGCCATGTCGCGCGCGTGGCTGTCGGGCTCGCGGAGCAACCGCACCGGGAAGCGCCAGCCGATATGCGCTGCATCAAACAACGCGCCATAGGCACCGTCGTTGATGTAGAGCTCATCGCCACGGCGCCGTTCGACGCGCACGATCAGCGAGCTGTACTCGGCGCACAGCGCCCGGCCCGGTTCCGCCCACAATTCCGCCGAATAGGAAATCGGCAGGCTTTCGAAGGCGCGGTGGATTGTCTCGAAATAGCGCTCGAGCGGGGGCGGCTCCATGCCGGGATAGCTCGACGGGAAACCGCCGCCGACATCGACCACATCGACCGTCACTGCCGCCTCGACAATCGCGAGCCGCACGCGCTCCATCGCCTGGGCATAGGCTTCGGGCGTCATCGCCTGGCTGCCGACATGGAAGCAGATGCCGAGCGCGTCAGCGACCTGGCGCGTACGGAACAGCAGCTCCTTGGTCTCGCCCGGCGCTGCGCCGAACTTCGACGCGAGGGAAAGCTTGGCATGCTCCGACGAGACGCGCAGGCGCACGCACAAAGTCAGGTCGCTGGCGGTGTTGCCGTCCGCGTCGGTGGTCGCCGCGACGATCTTGTCGAGCTCCTCGATCGAATCGAGCGAGAAGGTGCGGACGCCATGCTCGAAATAGGCCTCGCGAATCGCTTCCGGTGCCTTGACCGGGTGCATGAAGCACAGGGACGCATCCGGCGCGACGCGCGCGACGAGCCGCACCTCGGCGATCGAGGCGACGTCGAAATGGGTGATGCCGTTGGCGAACAGCGTCCGGATCAGGTCGGGCGACGGATTGGCCTTGACCGCATAGAGCGACCGGCCCGGAAACTTCTCAACGAAGTAACGAGCGGCCCGCGCCGCGGCGTGGGGACGAATCAGCGTAACCGGCTGGACCGGGCGCTCGGCAAGAGCGATTCCACGAGCGGCGGAATCGAACGGGGTGGCAGCTAACCCCAGCGCGCTATGATGCTTGTGCAACTCAAGGGACCTCCAAATGCCTAACGGCAAGTCGTTGACGAAAGCTGCCTTGCGGTTGGAAGTCCCATGGGGCAGCGGAGGGCGCACATAGGGTTGGCGATCTGCGATGTAAAGCGGTTATCTTGGCGGCGGAGACAGATGATGACAATTTTACGACAGCCGACCCGCGCGGGGGTCCGGGACGCCGCCGCCAAGCTTAACGGCGTGGTGCCGCCAAGTCCACTTTTCACGCATGAAATCAAAGGGGTGCCGGTTGCTTTCAAGGCGGAATCGCTCCAGCCGGTCGGTGCGTTCAAATTGCGCGGCGCGTGGCATCGGCTGACCGCGATTGAGCCCAAAATGCGCGACCGGGGTGTGGTGGCTTTCTCGTCGGGGAATCACGCGCAGGGCGTCGCTTGGGCAGCGAAACGGCTGGGCATGCCTGCGGTCATCGTGATGCCGGCCGACGCGCCGGTTACCAAGCGCGAGGCTACGCTGGCGCTGGGCGCGGAAATCGTCAGCTATGATCGCGCCACCGAAAGCCGCGAGAAGATCGCGGCGCATCTGGCCGGCGCGCGCGGGGCGACCTTGGTGCCAAGCTTCGACGATGCCTGGGTGATCGAGGGGCAGGGCAGTGCCGGGGTCGAAGCGTCGGCGCAGATGGAAGCGATGGGGCTCGGCGCGCCGACCCATGCCGTCGTGCCGTGCGGTGGCGGCGGGCTGGCGGCGGGCATTGCGCTGGCGCTGCCCGACGCGACGATCACGCCCGTCGAGCCCGAGGGGTGGGACGATATGCGCCGCAGCCTGGAGGCCGGCTGGATCGAACCTGTCGGCGATAATCCGCCTAAGACCGCGTGCGACGCGTTGATGACGCGCGAAGTCTCAGCCCTGACTTTCGAGGTGCTGGCGCGGCGCGGTTGCGTTGGCGTGGCGGTGAGCGAGGCGGCGATTGCGGAGGCGCAGCGTTGGGCCGCGCGCTATCTGCGTCTGGTGGTCGAGCCAGGCGGCGCGGTGGCGCTCGCGGCGGTGCTGACGGGGCAGGTATCGGTCGAGCCAGGGATGCTGGTGGTGCTGTCGGGCGGCAATGTCGACCCGGAAGCGTATGCGCGCGTGCTCGCGGGCGAGGCGGTGGAGGCGCCGGCGTTTCCGGCGTTGAGTCGGGCGGGGCAGTGAGTGGGGCGGGGCATTGGCAAAGCCAGTTTCAGGTCGATCATGCCCCCGGCATGATCAGAAGGATGCGGGGCATCCTTCACCTGAAACTCGTCGGTCGGCGCATCAACGCCGCCGGCCGGGCGCGCCGCTGGGCGCGGATTAGCTTCCCGCTAATCCGCTGCGGCGCGCCTCACTTGATCGGGCTGTTCGGATCCAGCCGCATGTCGAGATAATTATCCACCGAGCGCATCATGTCGTCCATTTCGTGCTCGAAGAAATGGTTGGCGCGCGGGATGACGTCGTGGTGGATGGTGATGTGCTTTTGCGTCCGCAGCTTGTCGACAAGCTTCTGGGTGGCGCTGGGCGTCACCACTTCATCCGCATCGCCCTGGATAATGATGCCCGAGGCGGGGCACGGCGCGAGGAAAGTGAAGTCATACATGTTCGCGGGCGGCGCGATCGAGATGAAGCCGCGGATCTCCGGCCGGCGCATCAGCAATTGCATGCCGATCCAGGCGCCGAAGCTCACGCCCGCGATCCACGTTGTCTGCGCTTCGGGGTGGAAGCTCTGCACCCAATCCAGCGCGCTCGCCGCGTCGGACAATTCGCCGACGCCATTGTCAAACACGCCCTGGCTCTTGCCGACGCCGCGGAAATTGAAGCGCAGCGTGGCGAAACCGCGCCGCTGGAACGTCTTGTAGAGTTCCTGGACGATGCGATTGTTCATCGTGCCGCCGGCATGCGGGTGGGGGTGGAGAATCATCGCGACCGGCGCGCGCGGGCGCGGCGCTGGAGCAAAACGGCCTTCGAGACGGCCTTCGGGGCCGGGAAAAATGACTTCGGGCATGGAACCTATCGCCTGGAAAGGGGGCGCGGGGCGCAAATAAAGTGCGCGCTATATAGGCATCGGGGCAATTGGCGCAATCGCGACGACGCGATAGAGCGCTGGGGCTGTGACCAAGCGCATCTATCTCGACCATGCCGCGACCACCCCGATGCGCCCCGAAGCGATCGCGGCGGTGAACGAAGGCATGCGCCGCTGGGCCAATCCCTCAAGCCCGCACGCAGAGGGCCGCGCGGCGCGAGCGGCGCTGGAGGAGGCGCGGGCGCGGATCAAGGCGGCACTCGGCTGGACCGGCGAGCTGATCTTCACGAGCGGCGCAAGCGAAGCGCTGTGGATCGCGCTTAATCGGTCCAAGGCCAAGCGGCGGATCGTTAGCGCGGTCGAGCATGACGCGGTGTTTCGAGCGGCCCTGGGAGCGGAGATCGCGCGGGTGACCGATGGCGAGATTGATCTCGACGCCCTGGCGCCGTTGCTGGCGGATGGGCCGTCGCCGATCGTAGCCATTCAGTCAGTCAACTCGGAGACGGGGACGCTCCTGCTGCCTGGCGCGGGTAACCACAAGGCGGTTGACTTGGTGCATGCCGCTGGCGGCGTCGTGCTAAGCGATTGTTCGCAAGGGCAGGGCCGTATTCCGCCGGATGTCGATATCGCCGTCGTCTCCGCGCACAAGCTGGGTGGGCCGGTGGGCATCGGCGCGTTGTTGGTCTGCGACTTGGCGTTGCTTGAGCCGGTTGGCGGGCATGAGTTCGGCTATCGGATGGGGACGGAGAATCTGCCGGCCATCCTGGGCTTTGCGGCCGCGCTGGCGGCGGGCGGGGCGGAAAGCTGGTCAACAACACCGGAACAGCAGCTCGATTTCAAGAATGCGATCTGGCGAGCGGGCGACGTGATCGCGCCCGGCGTCCAGGCCGCTCATATCCTGTCGATCGCCATGCCGCGCCTTTCCGCCGCAGCACAACTAATCCGCTTCGATGCAATGGGATTCGCTGTCTCCGCCGGCAGTGCGTGCTCGTCGGGCACGCTGAAGCGCAGTCGCGCGCTCGAAGCGTTCGGGGTCGATGAGGATACCGCATCGCGCACCATTCGCGTGTCCTTCGGCTGGAACACGACGCCCGATGAGATCGACGCCTTTCGAGATGCCTGGCTCGACATGGCGCGGTCCGCATGATCTATCTCGACTACCAGGCAACGACGCCGCTCGCGCCCGAGGCGTTGCAGGCGATGCTGCCCTGGCTCGAACGCCAGCACGCCAACCCGCATTCGGCGCATGCACCCGGTCGCGCAGCGAAAGCGGCGGTCGAGGCGGCACGCGAGCAGGTGGCGGCGTTGCTGCCGTCACGTGGGTCGGTCAGCTTCACCAGCGGCGCGACTGAGGCGCTCAACTGGGCGATCAAGGGCATCGGGCCGGGGCGCATCGTCACGATCGCGACCGAACATGCCGCCGTGCTCGACACCGTGGAAGCGATGCGGGCGATGGGGCGCGAGGTCACTATTCTGCTGGTCGATTGCGAGGGCTTGGTCGATCTGGATGCCGCAGCCGAAGCCATCCGGCCTGGTACGGCGCTGGTCGCAGCGATGCTCGTCAATAACGAAATTGGCGTCATCCAGCCGATCGCCGCGCTTGCCGATCTCGCCCACCGGGCCGGCGCGCTGATGCTGTGCGATGCGGTGCAGGGCTATGGCCGGGAACCGATCCCAGATGCGGTCGATCTCGTTGCTGTGTCGGCGCACAAAATCCACGGCCCCAAAGGCATCGGCGCGTTGTGGATGCGCGATGGCATCCGGTTGGCGCCGCTACTCCACGGCGGCGGGCAAGAAGCGGCGGGGCGGTCTGGCACGCTGTCACCCGCCTTGTGCGCGGGCTTTGGCGCCGCTGCGGCGCTGATGGCGTTGCAAGCGGATGTGGACCGCGCTCATGTCGAAAGGCTGTGGCAAGCGGCAGTCGCTAGGTTGGGTGCCGACTGGACGATCACCGGCGCAACCGATGCTCGCTACCCCGGCAATCTCAACATTCGCCGCGCCGGGCTCGACGTGGCGCGCCTGATCTCCGAGCTGCGCGACGTCGCTTTTTCGGCGGGCTCGGCTTGCGCAAGCGGCTCGGGGCGACCAAGCCATGTGCTGTCGGCATTGGGGTTGGATGATGCCTCGATCAAGTCGAGCATCCGCCTGGGCTTTGGTCGATATACGAGCGAGGAAGAATTGGTGACCGCGATCGACCGCATCAACGCTGCCGCGCTGGCACAGGGCGCGATGTGACCAAGGTGCGCTTCATCGGTGCCGATGGCGAGGTGCGCGAGGTCGATGCGGACGCCGGCGCGCGGCTGCTCGACGTGGCGCAGGCCGACGGCCAGCCGCTCGAGGGCACTTGTGAGGGGCAGATGGCGTGCTCGACCTGCCATGTCATCATCGCGCCGGACGACTTCGCCAGGCTGCCGCCGGCCAGCGCCAACGAGGAGGACATGCTCGATCTGGCGCTCGGCGCAACGCGCACCAGCAGGCTTGCCTGCCAGATCTGGCTGGCGGAAGAGCTTGCCGAGATTACAGTCAAAATTCCCGGCCAGTTTCGGAACATGCAGGGTCGCTGACCGTTACGGGCTCACGCTCGATGTCCGGTCGAAGCGGTGTTCTGAGAGGAGCCCCATCCCATGAAGCTGCCCATAATTTTCGCTGCCCTTGCCCTGACCGCCGTCCCGGCCGTCGCGCAGATGGAGACGACCACTACGACCACCGAGCGGCATGTGACGCGCTCCGAAGAGCGGCATGACAGCGTGCGTGACGATGCTCGTCGCGGTGATCAGGACCGTCGCTACGGCCATGTCCGCCGGGTCTGCAAATGGCATTGGCAGGGCCATCGCCGTGTCCGCGTCTGCCGGACGGTGCGCTGGCACTGAGGCGCGTTGACGCCTGAGGCTTGAACGATCCGCCCGGCTCCGCCATATGGCGCGCGGGAGTCGGGCGGACGTAGCCGTCGCCAACCCGGTCAGGTCCGGAAGGAAGCAGCCGTAACGATTTTCGCCACGGGTCGTTCCGGCTCCCACCGCCCGCCGCGCCAGCGGCAACAACTTTGCCACGCGCTCTAAGCAGCGGGCACGGCCGGCGGGGCTAACGGCCCCGTCCGACGACGCAGCTTCGCTGCGGCGCGCGTTCACGACACACTTCCCCATTGCCCCAGCCCAACCCGCGCCCCTAGATGGGGCCCGTGAGCGACGACTCCTTCCCCGAACCCGGCTTCGACCTCGGTGAGCCTTCCCCGACGCCGCGCAACGACGCCTATCGCGTGCTGGCGCGCAAATACCGGCCGCAGACCTTTGCCGAGCTGATCGGCCAGGATGCGATGGTCCAGACGCTCGCCAATGCGATCCAGCGCGGGCGGCTAGCGCATGCCTTTCTGCTGACGGGCGTGCGCGGCGTCGGCAAGACATCGACCGCGCGCCTCATCGCCAAGGCACTCAACTGCGTCGGCCCGGATGGGCAGGGCGGCCCGACCATCGACCCCTGTGGCGTGTGCGAGCCGTGCCGCGCGATTGCCGAGGGGCGGCACATCGACGTGATCGAGATGGACGCCGCCAGCCATACCGGCGTCGACGATGTCCGCGAGATCATCGACGCTTCGCGCTACGCCGCGGTCAGCGCGCGCTACAAAATCTACATCATCGACGAAGTCCACATGCTCTCCAAAAACGCCTTCAACGCGCTGTTGAAGACGCTTGAGGAACCGCCGGCGCATGTGAAATTCCTGTTCGCGACGACTGAGGTTAACAAAGTGCCGGTAACGGTGCTGTCGCGCTGCCAGCGCTTCGATCTGCGCCGCATCCCCGCCGACAAGCTCGGCGCGCATTTCGCCGCGGTGGCAGAAGCCGAGGGAATCGAGGCCGAACCCGAAGCGTTGGCGCTCATCGCGCGCGCGGCGGAAGGCAGCGCGCGCGACGGGCTGTCGATGCTCGATCAGGCGATCGCGCACGCCGATATGGCCGGCGGCCGCGTCGAGGCAGCGGCGGTGCGCGAGATGCTCGGCCTCTCGGATCGTGGCGCGATGCGCGAGTTGATGGGGCTGGTGCTGGCGGGCGATGCCGCTGCCGCGCTCGACCTGTTGCGGCGGCAATATGCGCTGGGCGTCGATCCGCAGGCAGTGTTGCGGTCGTTGCTCGAAACGGTGCATGCGATCACCCTCGCCAAGATCGGCACGCCGCCCGATGCGGCGCAGTCGCTGGAGGAGCGCCAGGCGCTGGCCGATTGGGCGGGCTCGCTCAGCCACGGCTTGCTGCATCGCCTTTGGCAGCTGCTGCTGAAGGGCCATGACGAGGTCGGTCGTGCCGCGCTGCCGATCGAGGCGTGCGAGATGGCGCTGCTGCGGCTGATCTATGCCTCGACCTTGCCCGATCCGGCCGATCTGGCTCGACAAATCCAGTCGGGCGTGGGGGCTCACGCACCTGCGCCAAGCCCTGCGCCTTCGCCCGGCGCAGCACCGGCGCCAAGGTCGCGCCTGCCCGAAAGCTTTGCCGCGATGATCGATGTTCTCGATGCCGCGCGGGAAGTCGCGCTTGCCGAGCAGTTGCGCGTCGCGGCACGCGTCGTGCGCTACGCCGCGCCGGAACTGGTGCTGTCATCGCTCAAGCCCATGCCGGCAGAACTCCCGCGCGAGCTGGCGGAAGCGATGCGCCGGCTGACCGGACAGGTATGGCGAATTTCGGTCGAGGAACTCGCCGGCGCGCCGTCGGTTCGCGAGGCCGAGGCCGAGGCGCGTACTGCAGCGCTGGAAGCGGTGCGCCGCGCGCCTATCGTCGCGGCCGCGCTTGAAACTTTTCCCGATGCCGAGATCACCGGCTGGGACGACACACGGAGCAACCAGGCATGAAAAGCATCGAAGACATCATGGCGATGGCGCAGAACGTCCAGAGCGAGTTGATGAAAGCGCAGGCCAATCTCGACACGATCGAGGTACAGGGCGCGGCTGGCGGCGGCCTCGTCAAGATACGCGCCTCGGCCAAGGGCCGGATCATCGGCGTCGCGATCGACGACAGCCTGATGCAGCCGAGCGAAAAGCAGATGCTGGAAGACCTGATCGCCGCGGCGCTCAACGATGCCCGCGCCAAGGCGGACGCGGCCTCCAACGCCGAAATGTCGAAGATGACGAGCGGCATGCCGCTGCCGCCGGGCTTCAAATTGCCCTTCTGAGCCCATCCGCGGGGAACTCCGCAGGCCGGAGGAAGTTACCACCCTGTGATAACAACAGGGAGGTCCTGCGATGCGGTCGGTTATTCTTTGGCTTATCGGCGTGCCTTTGCCGATCATTCTGTTGCTGGCGCTTTGCACGCACCATTTTTGACGACGTCGCCTACCGGCTTAGGCAATCGTCCAAGCCGCTATTCGCGACCACTGCCTCACGTTTGGTGATCGCATTGCCATGGCGGCGGGTGAAGCCGGTCGGCGCGACGGCCTCGCGCTTCTTGGGGCTTGGCAGTATGGCAGCGATGCGGCCGGCCTCGCTCGCGGTCAACCGGCTGGCATCATGGCCGAAATAACGCTGTGACGCGGCGTTGACGCCATAAGTGCCGAGGCCGGTCTCGGCGACATTGAGGTAAACCTCCATGATCCGGCGCTTGCCCCAGATGCGCTCGATCAGCACCGTAAACCACGCCTCGAACGCCTTGCGCACATAGCCGCCCCCCTGAATCAGGAAGGCGTTCTTGGCGGTCTGCTGGCTGATCGTCGAGCCACCGCGCAGCCGCTTGCCTTGCTCGTTCTTGGCATAGGCCTTTTCGATCGCGGTGAGGTCGAAGCCGTGATGCAGGCAAAAACGCGAATCCTCGCCGGCGATTACTGCCTGGGCCATGTTGGGATCGATGCGGTCGAGCGGCATCCAGCTCTTGCTGATCGAATGGCCGGACAACACGTCCCCGATCATCGTGAAGGTGATCGGCGGCGCAATAAACCGGTAAATCGCCACCCACAGCACCGAGATTACGACGAACCCGAAGATGAGCTTTGCAGTGGTGAGGATCAGCGAGCGGATCATGTTTCGGGGGTGACATGAAGCGGGCGGGGAGATCAACCCCGCCGCCCGATCACTGGCCTATATCAGGACGCCACCCGGTCGAGCTTACGCCACCGCCAGCAGCCGCCGCTCGCCGGCCAGGCGCATCATTGCCTTTTGCAGCTTCTCGAACGCACGCACCTCGATCTGGCGGACGCGTTCGCGACTGACGCCATAGACCTGGCTCAGCTCTTCGAGCGTCTTGGGATCGTCGGTCAGGCGGCGTTCGGTCAGGATGTGGCGCTCGCGCTCGTTCAGATCGTCCATCGCGTTGGCGAGCATCTCGTGGCGGACATCGGCCTCCTGCGCCTCGGCGACCATCTGGTCCTGGAGCGGCGCGTCGTCGACCAGCCAATCCTGCCACTGGCCTTCGCCATCCTCGCGCATCGAGACGTTGAGGCTGGTGTCGCCGCCCATCGCCATGCGGCGATTCATGCTGATGACGTCTTCCTCGCTCACGCCGAGGTCGGTGGCGATCTTGCGAACGTCCTCGGGCTTGAGGTCGCCATCGTCGAACGCGTCGATGCGGGCCTTCATCCGGCGCAGGTTGAAGAACAGCTTCTTCTGCGCCGCCGTGGTGCCCATCTTCACCAGGCTCCACGAACGCAGGATGAATTCCTGGATCGAGGCACGGATCCACCACATCGCATAGGTCGCGAGCCGGAAGCCGCGATCGGCCTCAAACTTCTTCACGCCCTGCATCAGGCCGATATTGCCTTCGGAAATGAGCTCGCTCACCGGCAGGCCGTAGCCGCGATAACCCATCGCGATCTTGGCGACGAGGCGCAAGTGCGAGGTGACGAGCTGCGCCGCCGCTTCCGGATCGCCATGCTCCTCGAACCGCTTGGCGAGCATATATTCCTGCTCGGCCGACAGGATCGGGAATTTCTTGATCTCGGACAAATAGCGATTGAGGCTCGCTTCTCCGCCCAGGGCAGGAATCGTCGCGGGGACGTTGCTGTTGTTGGCCATAACCCAATCTCCCTTCTTAGTGGGCGCTGATGGGCGCGAACCCCAAATGGGCGAACGCGCGGTCAGCCCCGTCAGTTCATCAATCTATCGCGTAGCATCCGCATGTCGGCGGGTATTTCGCTATCAAAGCACAAAGCGTTACTTGTTACGGGGTGGATGAACCCCAATTTCGCCGCGTGCAAGGCCTGGCGCCTGAAACCCAGCGTTTCCAATATCGACCGATGGCCATGCTTTGTTCTCGCATAAACCGGGTCGCCGAGCAAGGCATGGCCGATCGACGCCATGTGGACGCGCACCTGGTGCGTCCGGCCGGTTTCGAGCCGGCATTCGATCATCGCGGCATCGGCCAAGGGCATCACCGTGCGATAATGCGTCACCGCGCGCTTGCCGCCCGCAACGATCGCCATCTTCTTGCGATTGCTGGGCGAACGGCCGAGCGGCGCGTCGACAGTTCCGGCGATGGGTATCGGCCGCCCGGCGACGATCGCGCAATACCGACGGTCGATTGTATGGTCGGCAAACTGCTTGGCGAGACCGATATGCGCGGCATCGGTCTTGGCGACGACGAGCAGGCCTGAGGTATCCTTGTCGATGCGGTGGACGATCCCCGGCCGGGCGACGCCGCCAATGCCCGACAGCTGGCCCGCGCAATGGTGGAGCAGCGCATTGACCAGCGTCCCCTCCAGATTGCCGGCGGCAGGGTGGACGACGAGGCCGGCGGGCTTGTCGATAACGATAAGATGCTCGTCCTCGAACACGATGGTGAGCGCGATATCCTCGGCGGCGGCTTCGAGCGGGCGCGCTGGCGGCAACGCCACGGTGAACACCTGCCCGGCAACCGCACGCCGCGCAGGATCGCGCGCCGGTGCGCCGCTCACTTCGCTGACGGCGCCTTCGGCCATCAGCGCTTTCAGCCGCTCGCGCGACAAGTGCGGCAGCGCATCCGCCAGCGCGCGGTCGAGCCGCAACCCGTCCGCTCCCTCGGCAATCCGTGCTTCGATGATCGTGGAAGAACCCCCAGGCATTCGTTTACAGAGATGGGAATGGTTGTTGGAATATCAAGCGAGCTGCTCGACCGATTGATCGCGGAAGCGGCGCGCGCCCATCCGCACGAAGCATGCGGGCTGCTTTATGGAACGGGCGAGCGGATCGACGATGCGGAGATTGTCGCCAATGTCGCGGCAGACCCAGCCCGTGGCTTTGAAATCGACCCCGCCGCGCTGTTCGCCGCGTTACGCGCGGAGCGGGCAGGGGGCGCGCGACTGATCGGCTATTGGCACTCGCACCCAACGGGCGACGCGACACCATCGGCGACCGACACAGCGATGGCCGCCGCGGACGGCAAGCTTTGGCTGATCATCGCCGGCGAGCGGGCCACGCTGTGGCGGGCCGGCGACCATGGCTTCGAGGCTGCGACCCTCGATCCCGACCGTTGATCGCCCTCGACCTTGGTGCGGCCAAGCGCGATTGCTCGCGATGCCCCGCTTGCACCGCAAAGGCGCCTCCGCCAAAGAGGCTCCAATATTCAGGAGCGCCCCGTTGACGATGACCCCGGTCGATTTCGCCAGTCTTCTCTGCTCGCGGCTGTGCCATGACCTGCTGAGCCCGGTGGGCGCGCTCAATAACGGCCTCGAATTGCTTGCGGACGAGCACGACCCGGAAATGCGGGCGCGATGCCTTGAATTGCTCGCCGAGAGTGCGCGCGCGTCGGCTAACAAGCTCAAATTCTTCCGGCTTGCGTTCGGCGCGGCGGGCGGTTTCGGCGAGACCGTGGACACGCGTGAAGCACGCGCGGCGATCGAGGGGCTGTTCGGCGAGAACCACCGGCTGACGCTGGGCTGGATGATCGAGGACAGCGTGCTGCCCAAGCCGGCGATCAAGGTGCTGCTCAACCTGGCACTGATTGCCGGCGACGCGCTGATCCGCGGCGGCCAGCTCGATATCGGCGCCGAAGTCGTCGGTGGCCAGATCGAGATCGTCGTGCGCGGTGACGGGCCACGCATCGTGCTCGACCAAGAGCTTCGCGATGCGCTGACCGGCGCGCAGGGCGATGCGCCCGTCACGCCGCGCGCAGCTGCGGCGTTCCTCGTGCATGCGTTGGTCGAGCAGGGCGGCGGGGTGGTTCAGGTGTCACCGCCCGATGCGCCGGTGCTGTTGTTCGGGGCAGCTTTTCGCGCCGGGTAAACCCCGCCTTAACCAATAGCTTGCCATGGTCCGCGCCAGCACAGGCAGGCCGGGGCCCGATGGACGACCTTCTGCAGGAATTCATTGCCGAAACGCGCGAAACGCTGGCGGCGTTGTCGGGCGAGATTGTGATGTGGGAAGCCGACCCGCAGGATCGCGCACGGCTGGATGCGATTTTCCGCTTTGTTCACACCGTCAAGGGAAGCTGCGGTTTCCTCGATCTGCCGCGCCTCAGCCGACTGAGTCATGCGGCCGAGGATGCGCTGGCGTCGGTTCGCTCGGGCGAGCGAGTGCCGGATGCGGCGCTGGTGACCGCGGTGTTGGCGATTGTCGACCGCATCGGCGACGTGATCGAAGCGATCGACGTCGGCGCTGGCCTAGACGATACCGGTGAGGATTTGCTGATCGCGGCGCTGGCGCCCGCAAGCGCCGATCCGGCTGCGGACGAACCTGCCGATGCGCCGGACAACGCTGGCGAAGGCCCGGCGATCCCGAATGCGCCGGCGGCGATCGGTCAGCGCACGCAATCGCGCAGCGTTCGCCTGAATGTCGATCTGCTCGACAAGATGATGAGCGGCATGTCCGACATGGTGCTCGCGCGCAACGAATTGGCGCGCCGCTTGCGCCATGATGCGGTCGATCCGGCGATCGAGGCAGCGCTCGAGCGCTTGTCGATGACCGTTGCGGAAATGCGCGACACCGTCACGCGCACGCGCATGCAGAAGATCGACGGCTTGTTCTCGGCCTTGCCGCGCCTGGTGCGCGATGCGGCGGCAGAGCTGGGCAAGTCGGTATCGCTCGCCATCGACGGCGCGGACGTCGAGCTTGATCGCGAGATGATCGAGCTGATGCGCGACCCGCTCGTCCATATCATCCGCAACGCCATCGATCATGGCCTCGAATCACCTGCTGATCGTCGCGCGGCCGGCAAGCGCGAGACGGGCCGGCTCGCGGTCGGCGCGCGTCAATCAGGCAACCAGATCATCGTCGAGATCGCCGATGACGGGCGCGGAATCGATACCGGGCGGCTGGTCGCGAAGGCGGCGGCGGCCGGCGTCAAATCCGAAGCCGAACTGCGTGTGATGAGCGAGCGGGCGCGGCTCGACCTCATTTTTCAGCCGGGCTTGTCGACCAAGGACCAAGTCACCAAAATTTCCGGACGCGGCGTCGGTATGGACGTGGTCCGCGCCAATATCGAACAGATCGGTGGCCGCATCGAGCTGAACAACCGGCCGGGTCGCGGGCTGACGATCACCATCCATGTGCCGCTGACTTTGTCGATCATCTCGACCGTCGTGGTCGGGGTCGGCGGCCAGCGTTTCGCCTTGCCGCGCCAGTCGGTCGAGGAAATCGTGCCGGTGCGCGGCGATGCCGTGCGCGTCGATCTGGTCGGCGATGCTCCCATCGCGACGGTGCGCGAGCGCCGGTTGCCCCTGGTCGATCTCGGCGCGACGCTCAAAATGCCCGATCGGGACGCGCACACCGCGACCATGTTGGCGATCGTTGCGGTCAATGGCGGCAGCTATGCGCTTGGCGTCGACACGGTGCTCGACACCGAAGAGCTGGTGATCAAGCCGGCGGCGCCTGCGGTGATGATGTCGGGCCTTTATGCGGGCCAGACCTTGCCCGATACCGGCTTGCCGATGCTGCTGCTCGACGGCGCGGGCGTCGCGTCGCGCGCTGGCGTTCAGTTCAACCGCGAGGCCGTGGTCGACGAAAGTGATGACCGCGCGGTCGTTCTCAACGATGATCACGCCGCGCTGCTTTTCCTCGATCTCGATGGCGTCCGCCGCGCGGTGCCACTGGCAGCGGTCGATCGGGTCGAGCTGGTGCCGGTTTCCGCTGCGCGCGATACGGCGGGGGCGCTCCGCTTGACGATCGATGGCGGCATCATTCCCTTGCAAGCCGTTGCGACGCTTCCGGAAAGCGGCGAAATCGGCGTGCTCCGCTTCGACGATGGCGAGAGTGAGATCGGTTATGCGATTGCCGAGGCGCTCGACATTATTTCGCTCGACGAGCCCATGGTCCCCGCGCGCGAGCCCGGTCCTATTGCCGGCGTCTTGATCCATGAAGGCGAGCAGATCGAATTGATCGACCTGCACTGGCTGTTCGCGGCGCAGGGCGAGACCAAGGCATCGAGCGGCGTGCCCATTTGCTTGCTGACCGGTAGCGATGCGGGCTGGATGGAGAGCTTCCTTCGCCCCGTGATCGAAGGTGCGGGCTATCGCGTCGCGACGAGCCTGAGCGATGGCGAGCGCGCGACCGTCGCGCTGGCAATGGAGGATGACGATAACGCCGCGATCGTGGCCGACCGCGCGCCCTCGGTCGTGCGATTGAGCCGCCGCCGTACCCAGCGGGTCAAGCGCGGCGAGCTCGTCTATCGCTATGATCGCGCGACTTTGGTGCGCGTGCTCGAGGAATATCGGCTGGCAGGGGGCATGTGATGAGCAAAGACCTTTTCCTCGTCGCTTATCTCGCGGGTCGCACCGTCGCGATCGATTCGGCCGAGGTCGATTCGGTGGTCGATATCGGTCAGGTGACACCGGTGCCCTGCGCTTATCGCGACGTCGCCGGGCTGGCTGCGCTGCGCAGCCGCGTCGTGACCGTCATCGATCCGCGCGGTGCCCTCGGATTGCCGGTAGTCGAGCGCGCTAAGTCGCGCGCGATCATCACTGTTATCGATGGGCACCATTATGCGATCCTCGTCGATGGCTTGGAGGATGTCGCCCCGTTCCAGCGGCTGCCGCTCGATGGCGGAATCACGCTCGACAATGGCTGGCGCAGGGCTGGGCGCGCGCTCATCGAGCGCGATGGCGAGCCCATCCTCGTCGTCGATCTTCGCGCGCTGGTGCCGGGCCTCGCCGCCGTCGCCTGATCGCGCGAATTTTTGCCATTAACGCGACGCTTACGCTTTGTCGTGCACAAGGGCCGGGTACGATCAACGGGGTGACCAATCGATGAAAACGTGTCTTGTGGTGGATGATTCGAAAGTGATCCGTAAGGTCGCTCGGCACATCCTCGAAACGCTCGATTTCCAGGTCACCGAAGCCGGCGATGGCCGCGAGGCGCTCGACGCTTGTCTGGTGGACGCGCCCGACGTGATTTTGCTCGATTGGAACATGCCGGTGATGAGCGGCATGGATTTCCTGCGCGCGCTGCGTGAAAGCGCCGTCGCGCGCCGGCCCAAGGTCGTGTTCTGCACGACCGAGAATGGCATGGCCTATATTCGCGCCGCGATTGAAGCTGGGGCCGACGAATATGTCATGAAGCCGTTCGATCGCGAAACCTTGGAAAGCAAGCTCCAGATCGTCGGCATGGCCTGATCGGCCGCTTTTCAAGAAAGCGCGCGCCGCCATGGTCACCCGCACCGCTGCACTGTTTACTGAAGCAACGGCGATCAGCGTGCCGCAAGTGCTGATTGTCGACGATTCAGCCGTGGCACGGGCCGTGATTGCGCGGACGATCGACATGCAGGGCCGCTATGCCGTTGCCGGCGCGGTCAGCGACGCGCACGCCGCGCTCGCTTTTCTTGCCGATCATCGTGTCGACGTCATTCTGCTCGACATCGAGCTTCCCGGTATCGACGGGCTGACGGCCTTGCCCGATCTGATCGCGGCTGGGCGCGGCGCGCGGGTGCTGATCGTTTCGTCCTCATGCGGTGAAAATGCTGCGACGACGATCCAAGCACTGACGCTGGGTGCCGCCGACACCCTGGTCAAACCGAGCGCCGGGGAACTCGCCGGCCGATTTGCGACGATTCTCGATGCCAAGCTCGCGCGGCTGCTCGACGACGATTATTCGAGCTTGGCCGACGAGCCGGTCCAGACGAGCGCCCCGGTGCGCCGACCCGATTTCGATATTGTCGCGATCGGCGCCTCGACCGGCGGCATCCACGCGCTCAGCCATTTGCTGAGGGCAATCCCGGCGTCGTTCCAGACGCCGATCCTGGTGACGCAGCATCTCCCCGAGTCGTTCATGCCCTATTTCGCGGCGCAGCTCGCGGTGCTGGTGGGGCGGCCCTGCGACGTTGCGGTCGATTTCATGGCGATCAAGCCCGGTCGTATCATGGTGGCGCCGGGGGACGCGCACATCCATTGCGTCGCGCAGGGCGATCGCGTGATCGTGCAGCTGGGTCGCGAGAATGTGCCGAGCGGCTGCCGCCCGTCGGTCGACCCGATGTTTGCAACCGTGGCCAAGGTTTACGGTCGGCGAGCGCTCGCGATCGTACTGAGCGGCATGGGACGTGACGGGACCGATGGCGCACGCCGCGTTGCCGCTGCTGGTGGCGTTGTCGTGGCTCAGGACAAGGCAAGCTCGGTCGTTTGGGGCATGCCCGGCTCGGTGGTGCAGGAAGGCCTGGCGCGGCTGCAGCTCCATCCCGACGATATCGGCCGGCTGGTCGCGAGCCAGCGGCGGCCGTCATGCTGATCCCGCGGCTCGAACCCGGCTCGCCGACCCCGGCCATGTCCGCGCTAGCCACCTTGCTCGAAAAGCGCACCGGCCAGCGGCTTGCCGCCAATCGCAGCTGGCGGATCGAAACAGAATTGAAGCCGGTGATGCGCGCGCTGGGTCTGGAAACGCTCGAAGATCTCGTCGCGGCTTATGATGCCGATCCACGCGGCAAGCTCGGCGACCAGATCGTCGACGCGCTGCTCAACCAGGAAACGAGCTTCTTCCGCGATGGCGCGGTGCTCGACATGGTTGCCGATGCAGCGATGGCGATGGCGGTGGAGCATGCCGGCCGACGCATCAAGGTGTGGTCGGCGGGCTGCGCCAATGGCCAGGAACCGCTGTCGCTGGCGATGCTGTTTGCCGAGCGTGCGCGCCAGCAAGGGCTAGCCGAGCCCGAAATCCTGGCGACCGACGTATCCGACGCAGCGATATCACGCGCACGCGCCGGTCGGTTCAGCCAATTTGAAATCCAGCGCGGGCTGCCGGTGCGTCGGATGATCGAATGGTTCGAGGCGGATGGCCCGACCTGGACAGCGCGGCCCGACCTGGTCCGCCGCATCGTGTTCCGCCGGCATAACCTGGTCGGCGACGTGCCGCCGGTCGGCAGGTTCGACATCGTGCTATGCCGCAACGTGCTCCTCTATCTGTCGGCGGACCAGCGCCAGCAGGTGTTCGATGCGTTTGCGCGCGTCGTGCGTCCCGGTGGCTTGCTGGTGCTAGGCGCCGGCGAGACGGTGATCGGCCAGAGCGAAGCATTCGTCCCGAGCGCGCGCTATCGCGGCTTGTACGAACCGGCACCGGGCGTGCGGCTCGGTCTGCGCGAGGAATTCGCCTGAGCTTGCTCTTGGTGGCGCTGCGGCGCTACCGTTGCCCCTGCAGCATGGTTTGTGCTGCGAGGGAGCCTGCATGACGATCATCGAAGCGCCATCGCCCAATTTTGACGAGCGCGCGCTGCCGATTTCGATGATCGTTCTCCATTATACCGGCATGCAGGACGGCCCGTCGGCAATTGCGCGACTGCGCGACCCGGAAGCAAAGGTCTCGTCGCATTATGTCGTCGATGAGGATGGCACGGTGCTGCGCCTGGTCGCTGAAGACAAGCGCGCCTGGCATGCCGGCAAGTCGCATTGGCGGACGATCGATGACGTCAATTCCGCCTCGGTCGGCATCGAGATCGTCAATCCGGGGCATGAATGGGGCTATCGGCCGTTCCCGGACGAGCAGATCGCCTCGGTGATGCAGCTCGTCCGCGACATCAAGGATCGCTATTCGATCACGCGCGGCAATGTCGTCGGTCATTCGGACATCGCCCCCGCCCGCAAGCAGGATCCGGGCGAATTATTCCCTTGGGGCCAGCTCGCAAAATTGCGCCTGGCGCTGCCGCGCCCGACCAAAAACTTGATGGACCCGCACTGGACCGAGGCGGGCTTCCTGATCGCGCTCGAGCGCTTCGGCTATGATGTCACTAACCCGATGGCGGCGATCATGGCCTTCCAACGCCGCTTCCGCCCTGAATTGCTCGACGGCGAAATCGACGCCGAGTGCCGGATGATCCTGCTCGCGCTGCTGTTGCCAAAGCCGCAGGGCGACGAGTAAGAGCATCGTTGCCAGAGGGTCGGGCGGCCGCGTCGCAGCAATGCGCCGAGGAAAGTCCGGGCTCCACGGAAACGACGGTGCCGGGTAACGCCCGGCGGCCGCCGCGCAGGCGGGGGTCAGGGAAAGTGCCACAGAGAGCAGACCGCCCACCGCCCTTTAAGGGCAGGGGCAAGGGTGAAAGGGTGCGGCAAGAGCGCACCGCGCGACGGGCAACCGAAGCGGCACGGCAAACCCCACCGGGAGCAAGACCGAATAGGGGCGGCACATGAGCTTCGTTCCGGCTCGTCGCCCGGGTTGGTTGCTGGAGCCGTCGCGCAAGCGCCGGCCGAGAGGAATGGTCGCCGATCCTCAGCGATGAGGGGAACAGAACCCGGCTTACAGACCCTCTGGCGTTTTGAGGTTGCCGATTCACAAGGACGTCGCAAAACCGTCATGGCAATCGCGCGATCTCGTGCTTAGATGGTTAATCTATGGCACGGCAGACGCGATCGGTTGACTGGGGCTTTCCGCGCTGGCGGGGCTATGGCACCACGCGCGAGGCGAAGCAGGTGCGCTTGTGCGATCGCCATGGCTGCGCCGAGCCTGGCAATCATCCCGCGCCCAAGGCGCCTAACAGCCCGGATCGCTGGTATTTCTGCCAGACGCACGCGGCGGAATATAATCGCGGCTGGAATTATTTCGAAGGCCTGACGCCCGAGGAAGCCGCCGCGCGCGAGGCGCGCGAGACGGCAGACGCCAATGGCTATGCCGAAGCGCGCCATTATGGCTGGGCGGGGCCGGGCGATGGCACGCGCTCGCGTGACGAAATGCGCGCGCTTGAGGTGTTAGAACTTGAGAGCGATGCCGATTTCGACGCGGTTCGCGTTGCCTGGCGCAGGCTGGCCAAGGCCAATCACCCCGATGTCTGCCCCGGCGATGCCGAGGCCGCCAAGCGCTTCCAGTCGATCCAGGCGGCGTACGAGGTGCTCCGCGTCGCGGAAGAGTATCGCCAGTGGCGGCCCGGTTGAGGAGCAAGGCCGTCCACGCATGAAGGCAGTCATCGCGTCGCGCTGGGAGCGGACGATCCTTGTCTGCGCGAAATGCAGTAAAAAGGTCGACGGCGGCTTCGGCAACAAGGGCAAGCAACGCCTCGCCAAGGCATTGCGCCGCTATCTCGGCATCAAGCGGTGGCGCAAAAGCCCGATCGGCATTGTCGAGGTGAAATGTCTCGGGGTGTGCTCTAAAGGCGGCGTGACCGTGGTCGATGCCGCAAAGCCGGGGACCTGGCATGTCGTACCGCAGTGTGCCGAAGTCGAGACCGTCGCGGCAATGCTGGACCTTGTGCCCGACTCCTCGTCATTGCGGGCGTAGCGTTTTACCTTTGATCCGCCTCCAACCGTGCCGCCGTTTCGCGGATCAGCGCGATCATGTTGGGGATTCCTTGCGTCCGGTTTGAGCTCAGCTGGTTCTTGAGGTCGAACGGCGCGAGCAATCCCTCAATGTCGGTCGCAAGAATATCGCCGGGTGTCCGATCCTGCACCGTCTCCAGCACCAGCGCGATGATACCCTTGGTGATGGCGGCGTTGCTATCCGCCAGGAAGTGCAAGGTGCCGTTTTCGCAGCGGGTGGGGTACACCCAGACCGAAGCCGAACATCCCCGCACCAAGGTCGCCTCAGTCTTCAGCGGATCGGGCATCGGCTCCAGCGCGCGGCCCAGGTCGATCAGCAGGCGGTAGCGATCGTCGCTATCGAGAAACTCATATTCATCGCGGATGTCGGTCAGGCGGGCGAGGGCGTCCATGCCCGCCCGCTACCGGGATGAGCCTTAAAGGTCCACCCCGGCGGCGATGGCTTCCAGCTTGCGGATGCGCTCTTTCAGGTCGGCGATCTCGATGCGGGCATTGGCGTTGGGCAGCGTCGGGCCATCGGCGAAGGGGCTGCCGTGCCGCGACAGTTCCAGCTGCTTAAGCTGCAGCCAGCCGCGCCAGCCGGTCAACGCCGCCATCGTCACCATGCCGAGCGCGGCGAGGCCGGCAGTGGCAATCGTCAGATAAAAGCTCGTGTCGATCATGACGTGAACCCTCTTATTTCTGGTCGCGCAGCGCTTCGATCTGGCGATCGAGCGCTTTCGCGCCGGTGTCTTCGGTCGCGAGGCGTTCGAGCACCGCGATCCGCTCTTTGAGAAACTGGACTTCCTGGCGCAGGCGATTGCTCTCCTGTGTGTCGCTCGCCTCCGGCAGAACCACGGCCTCACGCCCGAAATAGGCCCTCACCGCCTTGCCGATGGTCGCGACGATGACGATCGCCAGGACGAATTCATAAACGTTCATTGAAACTTCCCTCCCAAAGCCAGCCGACGGATCAGTTTAGCGGCGCATCGCGCAGCCGCTCGATCTCGTCGGAGAGCGTCAATCCCTTGTCGGTGACGATGCGTTCGATCACCGCCAGTCTTTGCTCCAGCCGCTCGCTGCGGGCGGCGTCCATCTCGATCCGCTTGCGCATCAGCTCGGCTTCGAGTTCGAGCTTGCGTTCCTGAAAGCGGAGCCACGGCCTGACCACGGTGCCGCCGAAGATGGCGACGAGGCCGCAGGAAATGCCGAGTATGGGGATCAGAAAAATGGACATCAAAAGCTCCTGTTGATGGTCGGACGCGCTCAGCGCAGGCTGTCAATCTCGCGCGCGGTGCGCTCTGCGGGGTCAGTGGCGATGCGCTCCAACACCCGCAGCCGCTCCTCCAGCCTCCCGACCTGGCCGGTCAGCCGATCATTCTCGGCAGCCAGCAGTTCGATCTTGCGCGCGTCTTCGAGAGAGCCTTGGCGCGCCACCGGCTTGCCTTCGTCATCCTCAAGTGGGTAGCCGTGGCGGGCACGGACCCAATTGTTGGCGACCCAGGCCAGCGGGCCGACCGTGACGGCGGCGATCGGGATCAGGATACTGAGTTCATGAAGGGACATGGCGTTGTTCCTTAAGGGCTTAGATCAGCGCAGGCTGTCGATTTCGTCCGACAGGCGCGTGTTGCGGCTGGTGTACATCGTCTCGATATCAGCGAGGCGACGATCGATGTCGCGGAACTTCGAGCGAACCTCGGCGGTCGAACGGCGCGGGTTGGAGCGCACGCCCTGCCAGAATTTCGCGTCCTCCTGCGTGTCATACAGGCCGATCGGCTTCTTGTCGGCGATCGCGCCGGCGGCGATATAGGCCAGGGCCATCCAGCCGCTGGTGGCAAAGGTCAGCAGAACCATGCCGATGCGAACGAAAGTGACGTCAACCCCGGTATAGTCGGCAATGCCGGCGCACACGCCCATCCATTTGCCGTTCTGCTTATCGAGGTAGAATTTGGTGCGACTTGCACTCATCAGTTCCTCCTATTGATTTCGTAGCTGATCGCTTCGGGCGGCAGCGTTTCGGGAGTGCCGCCCAACCGGTAATCGGGGTGGTCGGCGGCAATGATGCGTTCGATCGTCATTAGCCGGTCTTCCAGTCGGCGGGCGGTGTAGTGCAGCTCGTCGAGCAGCTTCTCGTCTTCGCCCGTCAGCGTGCCGACCTGCTTCCACTTTGTGACATAGTGGAAGATCAGCCACGGCAAGCCGATGAAGATGCTGACGATCGCCAGCATGCCGCACATGATGCCAAGCACATTCTCCATCTCAGTCGGCCTTTCCGATGCGCGCCTTCAGCGCGGCGAGTTCGGCATCGACTTTCTCGCTCGACTTCAGCTCGGCGATTTCCTCCTCGAGCGTCTTCTGCGGGCCGCCCAGGCTGAGCGCATCGGCGCGGCCCTCGGCAAAGTCGACGCGGCGCTCGAGCAGGTCGAAGCGTGAAAAGGCTTCCTGCACCTTGGGGCCGGCATAGGCCTCGCGGATGCGGATGCGGTTATGCGCGGTTTCCAGCCGAGTCATGATTGCCGTCTGGCGCGCCCGTGCCTCGCGCAGCTTGGTCTGCAGCTTGGCGATGTCTTCCTCGGCGGCGCTCAGGGCATCGTCGAGCACCGCGATTTCGGCGGTCAGTTGGTCGGCCATGTCGGCCGCCTTCTGGCGCTCGACCAACGCCGCCTTGGCGAGGTCCTCGCGATCCTTGGACAGGGCGAGCTCCGCCTTTTCGGTCCAGCTTTCCTGGAGCTTTTCGAGTTTGCCGATATGGCGGCGCATTTCCTTCTGGTCGGCGATGGTGCGCGCGGCGGAGGCGCGAACCTCGACGAGCGTTTCCTCCATCTCGAGGATGATCATGCGGATCATCTTGGCCGGGTCTTCCGCCTTGTCGAGCAAATCGGTGACGTTGGCGGCGATGATGTCGCGGGTTCGCGAGAAAATACCCATGGGACTCGATACTCCTTGACCGTCTGACTTGGCGGGCCGTTCGCCGCCATCGGAAAACTGTTGAGCAGAAAGCGTGCCAAATCAGAAAATGGCTTATTTTCGGGCTTTCTGGCTGTATTGGGCAAACATTACGCTTGCCAAGGCTTCGCAAAATGCGCCAAGGATTGGGAATGGATCGAGCGGTGCAGACCATTGGCCAATCGAGCGTGTTTCTCGATGCGCTGGAGCGCGCCAGCCGCGCCGCCGCGCTTGACCGGCCGGTGCTGGTGATCGGCGAGCGTGGCACGGGCAAGGAACTGGTCGCCGAGCGCCTCCATCGCCTCAGCCCGCGCTGGGATCAGCCGCTGATCGTGATGAATTGCGCGGCGCTGCCCGAAACGCTGATCGAGGCGGAACTTTTCGGCCACGAGGCGGGCGCCTTTACCGGCGCAACCAAGGCCCGCGCCGGCCGCTTTGAGGAAGCGCATGGCGGCACCTTGTTCCTCGATGAGCTCGGAACGCTTTCCATGGCGGCGCAGGAGCGGCTGTTGCGCGCGGTCGAATATGGCGAGGTGACGCGCATCGGTTCCTCCCGGCCGATCAGGGTAGACGTCCGCATCGTTGCGGCGACCAACGAGCATTTGCCCGACAAGGTCGCCGAAAACCGCTTCCGCGCCGATCTGCTCGATCGGCTGAGCTTCGAAGTCGTCACCTTGCCGCCGCTGCGCGCGCGGGCAGGCGACGTGATGGTGCTTGCCGAACATTTCGCGCGGCGCATGGCGTCCGAGCTTGGCTGGGAGCGCTGGCCGGGGTTCAGCGCCGGCGCGATCGATGCGCTGTGCGAATATCAATGGCCCGGCAATGTCCGCGAGCTGCGCAACGTCGTTGAGCGCGCCGTCTATCGCTGGGATGAGGGGCTGGGGCCGATCGATGTGATCGAGTTTGATCCCTTTCAGTCGCCCTGGCGGCCAGCGCGATTGACGGCGGAAGGCACGGTGACGGCGGTCGCCACGACGGCATCGGTCACCTCGGTTGCGACGGTCGAGAGCGATGCCGCGCCGGCTGACCGCCGCGCGGCGCTGGGTGGTGAGGGCCCGAGCGACTTCAAATCCCGCATCGCGCGTTTTGAGCGCGAGCTGTTGAGCCGCGCGCTGGCGGAACATCGCTTCAATCAGCGCGCCACCGCTGAAGCGCTGGGCCTGAGCTACGATCAGCTTCGACATGCGCTGCGTCGGCACGATTTGCTGCCCAACTGACCGACAAATCGCAGCCCTTAGCCACGAATCGGTTGCGCATCGGCGCCTGCGGACCCAATTGAGCAGCCGTGACGTTCAGTCGGCGTCGGTTGCCGTATAACAGGAGGATCAGCCATGGCCTTTGAATTGCCCGCTCTGCCTTATGCCAAGGATGCGCTTGCGCCCGTCATGTCGGCGGAGACGTTCGATTTCCACCACGGCAAGCACCACAAGGCCTATGTCGACAAGACCAACGGCATGCTCGTGGCCAATGGGCTGGAAAATGCCAAGCTTTCCCAGGTGATCGAGTTTGCCAAGGAAAAGGGCGACAAGGGCCTTTTCAACAACAGCGCGCAGATCTGGAACCACACTTTCTTCTGGCACTCGCTGACGCCGAACTATCAGGCGCCGTCGGGCAAGCTCGCCGAGCTGATCGCCAATGATTTTGGCTCGACCGAGGAACTGGTGAAGGCGTTGGTTGCGGAGTCGACCAACCACTTCGCTAGCGGCTGGGGCTGGCTGGTGCTCGACGGCGGCAAGCTCAAAGTCACGTCGCTCCACGATGCCGACACGCCGGTGGTGTATGAGGGGTTCAAACCGCTGCTGACCATCGATGTGTGGGAGCATGCTTATTACATCGACTACCGCAATGCCCGCCCCGGCTATTTGGAAGCGGTGACGAACAAGATCCTGAACTGGGAATTCGCGGCGCAGAATCTCGACGGCGAGGGCGTCAGCCGCGCCGACCAGGGCTGATCGGATCAGCGGAGGGGCGGCAACTCCAGGCGGATGCCGCCCTTCACCAAGTGGCGTACTCGGCTCTGTACCGGCAGTCCGTCGAAGGGCGTGTTGCCGGCGCGGGCGATCATACGGTCAGCGACGATCTGCCACGGCGCATCGGGATCGAAGGCAAGCAGGTCGGCGGGCGCCCCTTCCACGAGCTTGCCGCCATCCAGTCCCAGGATGCGTGACGGGTTGGCGGCGAGCAGCTGGAATAGCCGGTCGATCGGCAGATAACTGTCGCGGACGAGGCCGAGCGCGAGCGGCAGCAGCGTTTCCGCGCCGGACATGCCCGGCATCGAGTCGGCAAAAGGCAGGCGCTTTTCCTCCGGCCCGCGCGGATCGTGGCCCGATGACAGCACATCGATCGTGCCGTCGCGCAGTGCCGCCAGCGTCGCTTGCCGGTCGCTTTCGGCGCGCAACGCCGGCGATAGGTGCGCGAAGGTACGGAAATCGGTCATCGCGATATCCGACAGCAGCAGGTGCGCGGGCGTGACGCCGCAGGTCACCGCAACGCCACGGCGTTTGGCGGCGCGGATCAGATCGAAGCCCGCCGCCGTCGTCACCTGGCGGAAATGAACGCGCGCGCCGGTTTCCTCGGCCAGCATCAGGTCACGCGCGATCGCAAGCGCCTCGGCCAAGGCGGGCGCTGAGGCAAGCCCGAGCCGCGTCGCCGTCTCGCCCTCGGTTGCAACAGCTGCACCAACGAGCCCGCCATCTTCGGCATGCGCGATCACCGCCTGATCGAGGTCGCGCGCATAGGCGAGCACCTTGCGCATCACGCCCGCGTCGCTGATCCAGCGCCGCCCGGTGCCGACGGCACGCGCTCCGGCTTGCGCGTTGATCGCCATTTCGGCGAGGTCGGTGCCGGCAAGCCCGCGCGTTGCGGCAGCGATAGGGTGAATCCACAAGCGCGGTCGACCGATCAGCGCCGATCGCTGGACAATGCCGGGATCGTCGAGCACTGGCGATTGATCGGGCATCAGCCCGATGCGGACGATGCCGCCGGCATGGCACGCTGCTACATCGACCGAGAAAACGCCGAGATCGACGATCGCGGGTGCAAGCATAAGGCCGTCAAGGTCGATGACTTCAACGTCGCCGGGAATATCGATCGTGCCCATAGCGGCGATGGCGCCGTCGCGCACCAGCAAGCTGCCCGGCCGCAAAGCATCCGGTAGTACCAGCCGCGCATTGGTAAAGGCGAGGGGAGGCGGCGGGAGCTTGGTCGTCATGCCCAGCCCTCCACGCCGCGCGCGCGTCGCGTCAGCACGTCCAGGCACGCCATGCGCACGGCGACGCCCATCTCGACTTGCTCGGTAATCGCCGATCGCTCGGGATGGTCGGCAACCGCCGAGCTGATTTCGACCCCGCGGTTCATCGGTCCGGGGTGCATCACCAGCGCGTCCGGCTTGGCGCGCCGCAGCCGCTCGGTATTGAGGCCGTAGCGCAAGTGGAATTCGCGGGTGGAGGGGATGAAGGCGCCTGACATCCGCTCATTCTGCAGACGCAGCATCATCACCACATCGGCGCCGTCGAGCGCGGCGTCGAAATCGGTGAACGGGGTCACGCCCATCCGCTCGATTGCCGCGGGCATCAGCGTGGAAGGCGCGCAGACGCGCACCTCGGCGGCCAGCGCAGTCAGCGCCAGGATGTTCGAGCGCGCAACGCGGCTGTGCAGGATATCACCGCAGATGACGACGCACTGCCCCGCAATCGACCCGCGCCGCCGCCGGATGGTGAGCGCGTCGAGCAGCGCTTGCGTAGGGTGCTCGTGCCGACCATCGCCCGCATTCAGCACCGGGCAGGCGACCTTATCGGCGATCAGTTGGACCGCGCCCGAGCTCATATGGCGGATGACGATCACATCGGCGCGCATCGCGTTCAACGTCATCGCCGTGTCGATCAGCGTCTCGCCTTTCTTCACGCTCGATTGCGCGGCGTGCATGTTGACGACATCGGCGCCGAGCCTTTTGCCCGCGATCTCGAAGCTCAACAGCGTCCGCGTCGAATTCTCGAAGAACGCGTTGATCTGCGTCAGTCCCTCGAGCCGCTTGTCGCTCTTGGCATGGCCGCGATTGGCATCGACCCATTGCTCGGCCTCATCCAGCAGAAAGATAATCTCGTGCGGCTGGAGCCCGGCGATCCCGGTCAAATGCTTGTGCGGGAAAACGGCGCCGCCCGGGATGAGGGTGGCGGGGCGATGATCGGCGCTGGACATTAAAGCTGCCGCTTAGACGCGCGCCGGCTCCCGCGCAAGCGCCTCGCGCCGCAGCCGCGCGAGCACGGGCGTCGCCGCCGGAATGCTCAGCATCGTGCTCATCACCGCCATCAACAGCAGCGCGGTGAACGCCGTGCTGGTGATGATCTGCTTGTCGAGCAGGATGTTCACGAAAATGATCATGATCAGCGCTTTGGTCTGCAAGAGCAGGCCGACGAACAGCGCTTCCCCCTTGCGCCAGCCAAGCAGCCGCCCGGCTATGCCGACGCCGGCGAGCTTGCCCGCGACCGAAGCTGCCAAAAGAAGCGCGGCGGCGCCGAACACGGCCATGCCACCCATCGTCCAGGTAGTGCGCAGCCCGGTCGACAGGAAAAACACCGGCATGATCGCCAGCAAAATGTGATCGCGGAACAAGTCCATCGTCTCGGTCTCGAACAGCTCGGCATCGAGCACCGCGCCCGCCAGAAACGCCCCGACCATGAAGTGCAGGCCTGACCAATCGGCGGCATAGCAGCAGATCGCCAGCCAGATCAGCCCGACATACCAACGGTCGCGCGGCGGAATGGCGCGCAGCAGCCGGCGGACGAGGATCGCGGCGACGGCAAAGCCAATGAGGAAAGCGGCTTGCCGGCCGACACGCTCCCAATCGAGCAGGATCAGCGCCAACACGCCCCAAATCGCGATGTCGTCGAGGCTGGCATAGCGGAGGATGCGCTGGCCGAGCGGCTGGCGCAGCACGCCAAGCTTCTGCAGGAACAATACCAGGATCGGCAATGCCGTGACGGCGCACGACATGCCGATGCCCAGCAGCACCTGCCAATAATTGCCCTTAGGCCCGATCCAGCCCGGCGCCTGAAGGAGCACCATGCCAGCGGCGGCGCCAAAGGCGAGCGGCGTCACCAACGCGAGGCTCGCGGTCGTCGCCGTCTCGGCGCGATGTCGCCACGCCGCGCGCAGGTCTAGTTCGATGCCCGCTACCCAGACGAACAGCATGACTGCCCACCAGGCGATGCCGTTGAGCGCGCCGACAACTTGCGGCGTAAAGATCGTCGCGTAATAGCCGGGGAAGGCCGCGCCGAGCACGCCGGGGCCGAGCAGAATGCCGCCGACGATCTGCACCACCACCAGCGGCGCCCAATAATCGGTCCGCCCCAGGCGCCAGACGAGATAGGGCACGGTGAAGATGATGATCATCGCCACCAGAAACAGTTCGGATGTGCTCATACCCGGCGCGCGCCCCTCAGCCGACCAGCGCGTCGATCGCGCCTTGCAGGATGTGCGCGGCCGCCAATGAATCGATGCGTTCGGCGCGCTTGGCGCGGCTCATGTCCTGTTCGATCATTACTCTCTCTACCGCAACCGTCGACCAGCGTTCGTCCCACAGCAGAATCGGCAAGGCAAGGTCATCGAGATTGCGGGCGAAAGCGCGGGTCGATTGGGTACGCGGGCTGTCGGTCCCGTCCATGTTGAGCGGCAGGCCGATGACGATGCCTTTTACTTGCTGCGCACCGATCATCGTCGAGAGCGCGGCCTTGTCGGCAGTGAACTTGGTGCGGCGGATCAGCTCGGCAGGGCTCGCAAAGCTCCAGCCGGCATCGCACAGCGCGGTGCCGATCGTCTTGGTACCGACATCGAGGCCGATCAGCCGGCCACCATCGGGCAGCGCCGCCCGGAAAGCGGCAATGTCGCTCGTGATCATCGCGCCCCGAATGCCGAGACGCGGCGCGCGGCGTCGGCACGGACGTTGGCCCAGAACAGGCTGTAATCGAAGACGTGGTAGTTGTTGCCGGGCAGGACATAGCTGTTGATGCCCTCCGGCGTGCCGCCGATTAGCAGGAAGCCACGTCCGTCGCACCGCGCCGGCACCTTGCCCGCGATCAGCGTCGCGGCGCTGAGATCGGCGGAGGGCACCAGCGTGCCGAGATTGGCCGAGGCGGGCGCAGCGCTATCCGGCGCCCCGGTCAGCGGATTGGTGCAGATCATCGGCGTACCGCGTCGCGACTGGCCGTTGAAGCCGGTCGTCGCGTCATACACGTCGGTGATCATCGCGGGATCGGCGGGTTCGGCGAAGCTTTGCCATGAGAGAATGCAGCCCGCCTGAGTCGGCCCGCGGCATTCGGGCAAACCCATCAGCGGCAGATCGGTGGTGCGCGAGATCGGCCAGCCGACGACATAGGCCGCGACGATGCGGCGTTGCAGCGCGGTGCCGGCAATGCGCTCTTTCAACAGCCGCGCCAGATGCAGCGATCCCTGGCTGTGGCCGACGAGCATGATCGGGCGCGACGGCCCCACCTCGCGCAGGAATTCGTCGAATGCCGCCACCACGTCCTGATAAGCGAGATCGAGCGCCTGATGCGCTGCCTGCTCCGTGGTGAGGAACGCACCGAACGTCGCCTGCCGATAGCGCGGCGCCCAGATGTCGCCGACCGTGTTAAAGGCGGTCACCTGGCCGCGCAGGAACAGCTCGGCACGTTCATCGGCTTCGGCGTCATGGAGCGGCGCATTCCAAGCGGCGCGATTGAGGTACGATGTTGGGTGGATGTAGAACACCGCCACCGCGCCGCGCGTTGTCGCGGGACTGGCGCCGGCCGGCGTCCACAGCGCGGGGTTGCCCGCGATGTCCGGCCGCGCGATCCACATTGCCTTGTCGCGGTAGCGGTCCGACGATAGCGGCGCCTGCGCCTCGAACGCGACGCCCGGCACCAAGGCCGCGCGCATGATTTGCACGCCGAACATCCGAAAGGCGAACAAGCCCGAAATGCCAAGCACGATAAGGATCGCCACCAAATAGAGGAACTTGCGCGCCACGCGGGCACTCTCCAGCGGTCTGTCACTCGGTTGGGGTAAGGCGGCTGCCCGGCCCGCCGCGCTCCCTGCCTGATCGGCGTGCGCAAGGCAATGGACGGCTCGGCGCGCGTTAGACGTTGCGCGTCGTCGCGCCGCGCGCTAGCCGCGCCGGCATGGCAGTCGATATTCCAACGGTAAAAAAGATCGCGAGCCTCGCCCGCATCGCGATCAGCGAGGACGAAGCAGCGCGCATCGCGCCCGAGCTCGACAATATCATGGGCTGGATCGAGCAGCTGGGCGAGGTCGATACGTCGGGCGTTGCGCCGATGACGGCGGTCATCCCCAATCACCTGCGCCTGCGCGACGATCTGGTGACCGACGGCGGCATCCGCGACGCGGTGCTGGCGAACGCACCGCAGGGTGAGCACGGTTTCTTTACCGTGCCCAAGGTGATCGAATGATGCGGCCTGTTTCCGTCATCCCAACCCTTTCCGTCATCCCAGCGAAAGCTGGGATCGTATGCCGTATCGCGATGTCGCCAGCGACCCGAGCTTTCGCTGGGGTGATGATGGGAGCGGGCGAATGACCGACCTCACCGATCTCGGCGTCGCGGCGATCCGTGACGGGGTGCGCGATGGCGCCTTCTCCGCGGTTGAGGTTGCCGAGGCATTCACCGCGAAAGTGGCGGCTGCCAAGCTGCTCAATGCCTTCATCGTCGAAACGCCTGACCACGCGCTTGCCGCCGCCGAGGCCGCCGACGCGGCGCGCGCGGCGGGTGAGGTGCTGAAGCCACTCGCCGGCGTGCCGATCGGCATGAAGGACCTGTTCTGCACTAAGGGCGTGCAGACCACCGCCGCCAGCCACATCCTGGAAGGCTTCACGCCGGTCTATGAATCGACCGTCTCGCAGAAATTGTGGGACGCGGGCGCGGGCATGCTCGGCAAGCTCAACATGGACCAGTTCGCAATGGGCTCGTCCAATGAGACGAGCTATTTCGGCAATGTCATCTCGCCGTGGCGGCGCAGCGATGGCGGCAATGCGCCATTGGCGCCCGGCGGTTCCTCGGGCGGCAGCTCGGCGGCAATCGCGGCGCGCTTGTGCCCGGGCGCGACCGGAACCGATACCGGCGGCTCGATCCGCCAGCCCGCGGCCTTCACTGGCATTGCTGGTATCAAGCCGACTTACGGCCGCTGCTCGCGCTGGGGCGTCGTGGCGTTCGCGTCCAGCCTTGATCAGGCCGGGCCGATGGCGCGCGACGTGCGCGATTGCGCCATCCTGCTCGAAGCGATGGCGGGCTTCGATCCCAAGGACGCGACCAGCCTCGACCTGCCGGTGCCGCGATGGGAAGCGGGCTTGTCGGGCGATTTGCGCGGCAAGCGCATCGGCATCCCCCGGGAATATCGCGTCGACAACATGCCGCCCGAAATCGACGCGCTGTGGCAGCAGGGCATCGCCTGGGTGAAGGATGCTGGCGCCGAGGTGGTCGAGGTGTCGCTGCCCCACACCAAATACGCGCTGCCGGCCTATTACATCATCGCGCCGGCGGAGGCCTCGTCCAACCTCGCGCGCTATGACGGCGTGCGCTTCGGTCTGCGCGAGCTGCCCGAGGGCGCCAATCTGCAGGACATGTACGCGGCAACGCGCGCGGCGGGCTTCGGGCCCGAGGTCAAGCGCCGCATTATGATCGGCACCTATGTACTGTCGGCGGGGTTCTATGATGCCTATTTCACCCAGGCGTCCAAGGTGCGGACGCTGATCGCGCAGGATTTCGACCGCGCCTGGGAAAGCTGCGACCTGCTGCTCACTCCCACCGCGCCGAGCGCTGCCTTCGCGCTGGGCGAGAAATCGGCCGATCCGATCGCAATGTATTTGAATGACGTCTTCACCGTGCCGTCGAGCCTCGCCGGCCTGCCCGCGATGAGCGTGCCCGGCGGTCTCGACACGCAGGGCCTGCCGCTGGGGTTGCAGATCATCGGCAAGGCGCTTGACGAACAGGGCGTGCTGAACGCTGGGCTGGCGATAGAGGAGCGGGCCGGGTTTGCCGCGCGGCCGGAGGCTTGGTGGTGAGCGTTGAGCCACTGAAGGTCGAGGTCACGCCTATAGATGGCTGGGGATTTTTCGAGCGAGATTTCGGAACGCTAGCCGACCCTTTCGAGGCGGACGTTGTACGGGTGGGCCCGGGGCCACTGGTATTAACCTATGGCTGGCAAGGGACTGCTCGCGTGACGCATCACCGCTATGCTGGACGTCCAGTTCTACTCACGCCGCGTAACACGCCGTTCGCCGGGGTCGTCGTTCTCAGAGTATTTGATCGCGAAATCGCGATCGGCGCAGAAATATTGTTCGATGGTATGGCCGACACGGCCGGTCTCAAGCGAGATTTGCATGAGTGAATACCGCATCCATGGCGAAACCGGCGAGTGGGAGGTCGTGGTCGGCCTCGAGGTCCACGCGCAGGTGACCTCCAACGCCAAGCTATTCTCCGGCGCGGCGACCGCGTTCGGGGCGGAGCCCAACACCCAGGTCAGCCTCGTCGATGCCGCCATGCCCGGCATGTTGCCCGTGCCCAATCGCGAGTGCATCCGTCAGGCGGTGCGCACCGGCATGGCGATCGAGGCGCAGATCAACAAATGGTCGCGGTTCGATCGCAAGAATTATTTCTACGCCGATCTGCCGCAGGGCTATCAGATCAGTCAGCTCTATCATCCGCTGGTGGGCGAGGGCGCGATCAAGATCAGCCTCGACGACAAGAATCCCGATGCCGCCACCAAGACCATCGGCATCGAACGCATCCATGTCGAGCAGGATGCGGGCAAGCTGATGCACGATCAGCATCCGACGCGATCCTATGTCGACCTCAACCGCTCGGGCGTTGCGCTGATGGAGATCGTCAGCCGGCCCGACATGCGCTCGCCACACGAGGCAGGCGCGTATCTCGCCAAGCTGCGCTCGATCCTGCGCTATGTCGGGTCGTGTGACGGCAATATGGACCAGGGATCGATGCGCGCCGACGTGAACGTCTCGGTGCGTAAGCCCGGCGAGGCCTTCGGCACGCGCACCGAGACCAAGAACGTCAACTCGGTCCGCTTCGTGATGGCGGTGGTCGAGCAGGAAGCGAAGCGGCAGGTCGAGGTGCTCGAAAGCGGCGGGCGGATCGTCCAGGAAACGCGGCTTTACGACCCCGATCGCAACGAAACGCGGTCGATGCGGTCGAAGGAAGACGCGCATGATTATCGCTACTTCCCGGATCCCGATCTGCTGCCGCTCGAATTGGACGACGCGTTTCTGGAGGAATGCCGCGCCAGCCTGCCCGAGCTGCCCGACGCTAAGCGCAAACGCTACGAAGCGCTGGGGATCAGCGCTTACGCCGCCTCGGTACTGACTGCCGAGGTGGAAGCGGCGCGCTGGTTCGACGCGTTGCTCGACGCGGGCGCCAAGCCGGTGCAGGCAGCGAATTGGGTGACGTCGGAGCTGTTCGGCGCGCTTAATCGGCTGGGCAAAGACATCGAAGACAGCCCGATAACCCCCGCCCAGGCGGCCGAGCTGCTGACGCTGGTCGCCGACGGCACGCTCTCCAACACCCTCGCGAAGCAGGTGTTCGAGATCATGCTCGAAACCGGCCAGAGCCCCGGCGCGATCGTCGAGGAGCGTGGGCTCAAACAGACCAGCGACACGGGCGCGATCGAGGCGGTGATTGCCGAGGTGCTCGCGAAGAACCCGGGCCAGCTGGAGCAGTACCGCGCCGGCAAGGAAGCGCTGTTCGGCTTCTTCGTTGGCCAGACGATGAAGGCGATGGGCGGCAAGGCCAATCCGGGCGTAGTCAACGAATTGTTGAAGAAGGCGCTGGGTTGATCCGCGCCGTTGCTCTGGCGGCGCTGCTTGCCGGGGTGATCGCGGCCAATCCAATCAGCGCGCAGGCACTGCCCCCAGCGCCGAGCTACTATATCTTCGCCGTCGACGCATCATTCGGTCCGCGCGCCAAGATCGGTGCCAAGCGCGCCGGGCTGCTCTGCATACCTGCCGGTCCACTGCGCTGGCGTGATGTCGACAATGGCGGCGTCAGTCATCTCGGCGCGATGCTCGGCGCTGCACTCAACCGGGCGGGCCTCCATGCGCTGTCGCGCGACCGTGATGTCTTTGAGACTGGCGGCCCTGATGCCGATTACCGGGTCGTGGTTACGATCAAAGGCATCGATGCATCGGTTTGCGCGCCGCATTGGGGGCTTGGCGGCAAGCGTGCCTATGACGGTCACGGGCGGATCGCGCTGCGCTGGCAAGTCTATTCCCGTGCGACGCGGGCAATTGTCGACGACTGGGAAACGCAATCGACGTTCCAGCTTGATCGGCATAACGACGAGTCGTTTATCAAAACCGCGCTAGACGGCGTTGCTCGCGATTTTGCCGATCATGAGGCGAAACAGGGGCGTCGGCACTAGACCTGATCTCGCCCAAATGCCCCGCTTGCCCCGGCTCGCATCGCTGCTATAGAGCGCCGCTCGGCGGTGTCCTCTCGCGGGCGTGGCGGAACTGGTAGACGCGCTGGATTTAGGTTCCAGTATCGCAAGATGTGGGGGTTCGAGTCCCTTCGCCCGCACCAGTTGCGCTGACTCGAAAATGTCAGGGGGACATTTTCGGCAGCGCAACTCCCGAGCGCAAGCGAGGGGTGTCGCCTTGGCAACTCCCGAGCGCAAGCAAAGGGGTCGCCGCAGCGGCCTTTCCCATCGGTGAGGTGGCCGCCACCAGGAAAGACGAAAGATAGAGATGCAGACTGTCGAGACGTTGAACGAAGGCCTGAAGCGCGCTTACACGCTGACCATCACCGCCAAGGAGCTCGAGCGCCGCGTCGAGACGGAGATCAAGCGCGTTGCGCCGCAAATCCGCATGCCCGGCTTCCGGCCCGGCAAGGTGCCCGCCAATCTTGTCCGTAAGATGCACGGCCCGGCGCTGACGCAGGATGCGCTCAACAATTCGATCCAGGAAGGCATTCAGCAGCTGATCGCCGAGCAGAAGCTGCGCCCGGCGATGCAGCCTTCGGTCGAACTCGCCGAGGGTTTCGAGATCGGCAAGGATGCCGAGCTGAAGGTCGAGCTCGAAGTGCTGCCCGATGTGCCGACGCCGGCGATCGATGGCATCAAGCTCGAGCGGCTGACGGTCAAGGCGAGCGACGATACCGTCAATGAGCAGTTGAAGCGCTTCGCCGATCAGCAGAAGAATTGGGAAGACGCCAAGCCGACCTATAGGGCAAAGACCGGCGATCTCGTCGTCATGGATTTCGTCGGCAAAGTCGATGGCGTCGCGTTCGACGGCGGCACGGGCGAGGATATGTCGGTCGAGATCGGCTCGGGCCGGCTGATTCCGGGCTTTGAAGACCAGATTATCGGCGTGAAGACGGGCGACGAGAAGACGATCAACGTCACTTTCCCCGACGATTATTCGGCGGAGAATCTGAAGGGCAAGGCCGCGACCTTCGACCTGACGATCAAGGCGGTGAAGACCGCCGGCGAGACCAAGGTCGATGACGCAATGGCCAAGTCGCTTGGGCTTGAAAGCCTGGAGCAGCTGAGCGGCCTGATCCGTGGTCAGATCGAGCAGGAGCTGAACGGCCTCACCCGCACCCACATGAAGCGCAAGCTGCTCGACCAGCTCGCCGCCGGGCACGATTTCCCGGTGCCGCCGTCAATGGTCGAGGCGGAATTCCAGCAGATCTGGGCGCAACTCGAGCATGAAGCGACGCACGAGGCCGACCCGGCTGCCGCGATCGCCGAGCTCGAAGCCGAGCGTGACGATTACCGCGCGATTGCCGAGCGCCGCGTGCGCCTTGGCCTGCTGCTGTCGGAAATCGGCCAGGCCAATGGCGTCGAGGTGACGCAGCAGGAAATGAACCGGCTGATCGCCCAGGCCGCGCAGCAATATGGCCCCGAAGATCGCCAGCGTTTCGTTGAGTATATCCGCAACGAGCCGATGGCCGCAGCCCAGCTCCGCGCGCCGCTTTATGAAGACAAGGTGGTCGACTGGCTGTTCGAGCAGGCTGAAGTCAGCGAGCGCGAGGTCACGCGCGAAGAGCTGGAAGCGGCTATCGAAAGCGATGACGGCTTTGCGACCGGCACGCACACGCACGATCACGATAATCACAAGCCCAAGGCCAAGAAGGCAACGGCGAAGAAGGCCAAGGCCGATGACGCTGCTCCTGCTGAGGCAGAAGCCGAAGCTGATACGCCGAAGGCCGCCAAGAAACCTGCCGCCAAAAAGGCGAAAGCCGACGAGGCAGCGCCGGATGAGGCAAAGCCCGTGAAGAAGCCCGCGGCCAAGAAAGCGAAAGCCGAATAGGTCTGTCACCTCGCGCGATGTCGGAGAATTGAACTGCGTCGCCTCCGGTCAAGGCCGGGGTGACGATTACTGCGGAAACATTGAATAGGGCAGGGATAAGTGACCGCACCGCGCATCGCCATCATCCTGCCTTGCTATAACGAGGAAGCCGCGATCGCGCAGACGGTCGCGGGCTTTCGCGCCGCACTGCCCGATGCGACCGTTTATGTTTACGACAACAACAGCCGCGATCGCACGGTGGAGGTCGCGCGCGCGGCCGGGGCTGTCGTCCGCACCGAGCGGATGCAGGGCAAGGGCAATGTCGTCCGCCGCATGTTCGCCGATGTCGACGCCGATATCTATGTGATGGCCGATGGCGACGCGACTTATGACGCCGCCTCCGCGCCCGCGCTGGTCGCGCGGCTGATCGACGAGCAGCTCGACATGGTCGTCGGTTCGCGCGTCACGCAGGCAGAAGCCGCGTATCGGCGCGGGCACCAGTTCGGCAATGCCTTGTTGACGGGGATGCTAGCGCGGCTGTTCGGTCGGAGTTTTACCGATATTCTGTCGGGTTATCGCGTGTTTTCGCGACGCTTTGTCAAGAGTTTCCCGGTGCTGTCGGCGGGCTTCGAAATCGAAACCGAGATCAGCGTCCATGCGCTCGAGCTCAAGATGCCGGTCGCCGAGATCGAGACGCCCTATTTTGCGCGGCCCGAAGGATCGGTGTCGAAGCTCAACACTTATGGTGACGGCTTTCGCATCCTGAACACCATTATCACGCTCTACCGCATCGAGCGGCCGATGCTTTTCTTCGGGCTGATCGGCGGTGTGCTTGCCCTGGCGGCGCTGATTCTGTCGATCCCGCTTGCCATCACTTATGCGCAGACCGGCTTGGTCCCGCGCTTGCCGACGGCAGTGCTCGTAACGGGGTTGATGATCCTCGCCGCGCTCAACGGCTTTACCGGGCTGATTCTCGACACGGTCGTCCGCGGCCGCCGCGAGGTTCGGCGGCTGGCCTATCTCGCTTATCCGGCACGGGGCGGCGGGGACTGATCCCAGCCGCCCGAGCAAGCATGGTCAGAACTTGATCTCGTCGATCGAGTTGATGACGGTGCCGAGAATGCCGTACTCCTTGGCTTCCTCGGTTGACATCCAGTAATCGCGCTCGATGTCGTCGCGAACACGCTCAACCGGCTGGCCCGTTGCCCGCGAGATGACCTGCGCCAGGCGCTCACGCATCTTAACGATTTCCTTGGCCTGGATCGCGATGTCGGTCGCGCGGCCGCCGGCACCGCCCGAGGGCTGGTGGATCAGGAAGCGGGTGTTGGGCAGGCAGAAGCGCCGTTCCTTCGCCGCACCGAGGAAGATGTGCGTGCCGGCGCTCGCCACCCAGCCGGTACCGATCACCGCGACCGGCGAGCGGATGAAAGTGATGAGATCGTGGATCGTATCGCCCGATTCGACATGGCCGCCGGGCGAATTGACGAACAGCTTGATCGGGTCGTGATTGATATGATCGAGATAAAGCAGCTGCGAGGCGACCGTCTGCGCCAGCTTCTGGTCGATGCCGCCGAAGATCAGCACGGTGCGCGCCTCGAGGAACTTCATCATCAGCGGGCCCGGCGTCGCGCCCGATTTTTCCTCGCCCTCATCTTCGTCGTCGAGGCGGGGGAGGCGGAAATCGCGATCGAGCATGTAAGAAACCCTTCAGTCTTGGTTGTCGCCGCTGAGGTAGGCGTCCCTGTCGGTGCGTGCAAGCGGGACGGATCGGTGAGCCGAGCGGAGCGGTGGGGGGCTTGCGCCCGTCCAACTGAGGCCAGATATAGGCGGCAGCTTATGAACAAGGATATGACCCTGATGGACCCCCTGTACGACGCGCCGCACAGTGCGCTGGTGCCTGTCGTCATCGAACAGTCGAACCGCGGCGAGCGCAGCTTCGACATCTATTCGCGCTTGCTGCGCGAACGCATCATCTTTGTGACCGGGCCGGTCGAGGATTACATGGCGTCGCTGATCACGGCGCAGCTGCTGTTCCTCGAATCGGAAAATCCGAAGAAAGACATCTACATGTACATCAACTCGCCGGGCGGCGTCGTCACGGCGGGCATGGCGATCCATGACACGATGCAGTATATCCGCCCCGACGTGGCGACGGTGTGCATCGGCCAGGCCGCCTCGATGGGCAGCTTCCTGCTGGCCGCGGGCGCCAAGGGCAAGCGGATCGCGCTCACCAACGCGCGGATCATGGTGCACCAGCCCTCGGGCGGTGCGCAGGGCCAGGCGAGCGATATCGAGATCCAGGCCAAGGAGATCCTGCGGATCCGGGCGCGGATGAACGAGCTTTACGCGCGCTACACCGGCCAGCCGATCGAGGTGGTCGAGTCCGCGATGGAGCGCGACAAGTTCATGTCGGCCGACGAAGCCAAGGCGTTCGGGCTGGTCGACGAAGTGTTCGACCGGCGGCCGGTGCCGGGTGAAGAAGGCGGTTTGTCGGCGGTCGCCTGACCCGAATCTTGTTAGCAAGATTTTAGATTGTCGGATTGATGGAGGCCGGTCTATCATGACCGGCCAGGGGGCGCAGATGCGCGCGAAGGAAGTATTGAATGCCCAAGCTCGACGGCGGTGATTCCAAGAGCACGCTTTATTGCTCGTTCTGCGGCAAGTCGCAGCACGAGGTGCGCAAGCTCATCGCTGGCCCCACGGTTTTCATTTGCGATGAGTGCGTTGAGCTTTGCAACGACATCATCCGCGAAGAAACCAAATCCAGCCTCGTCTCCAAGAAAGACGGGGGCGTGCCCTCGCCGCAGGAAATCTGCGACGTGCTCGATGATTATGTGATCGGCCAGAAGCGCGCCAAGCGCGTGCTGTCGGTGGCGGTGCACAATCATTACAAACGGCTCAACCACGGCGCCAAGGGTGCGGATGTCGAGCTCGCCAAGTCGAACATCCTGCTTGTGGGGCCGACCGGTTGCGGCAAGACGTTGCTCGCGCAGACGCTGGCGCGCATCCTCGATGTGCCCTTCACGATGGCCGACGCGACGACGCTGACCGAGGCGGGTTATGTCGGCGAGGATGTCGAGAATATCATCCTGAAGTTGCTCCAGGCGAGCGACTATAATGTCGAGCGGGCGCAGCGCGGCATTGTCTATATCGACGAGATCGACAAGATCAGCCGCAAGGCCGAGAACCCCTCGATCACCCGCGACGTGTCGGGCGAGGGCGTGCAGCAGGCGCTGCTCAAGCTGATGGAAGGCACGACCGCCAGCGTGCCGCCACAGGGTGGCCGCAAGCATCCGCAACAGGAGTTCCTCCAGGTCGACACGACCAACATCCTGTTCATCTGCGGTGGCGCGTTCAGCGGGCTCGAGAAGATCATTGGCGATCGCCTGGAAGGCAAGTCGATCGGCTTCGGCGCGCATGTCGCCGCGCCCGAGGAGCGCCGAACTGGTGAGACGCTGAAATCGGTCGAGCCCGAGGACTTGCTCAAGTTCGGCTTGATCCCGGAGTTCGTCGGTCGCTTGCCGGTGATCGCGACGCTGGAAGACCTCGATGTCGAGGCACTGGTCAAGATTCTGACCGAGCCCAAGAACGCGCTGGTCAAGCAGTATCAGAAGCTGTTCGACATGGAGAATGTGAAGCTCGGCTTCACCGATGACGCGCTGGTCACCGTCTCCAAGAAGGCAATCGACCGCAAGACCGGCGCGCGCGGGCTACGCTCGATCCTGGAAGCGATCCTGCTCGATACCATGTTCGATCTGCCAGGGATGGACGGCGTCGACGAAGTGATGATCGACAAGGACGTGGTCGACGGTCGCAAAGACCCGATCCGCGTCTACGCCAAAAAGGAAAAGGCCGGCGGCGCTGCCTGAGCCTTGGTTGAGCGGCGATGGCTGACGCGCCGCCGCTCGTCCTAGCGACTCGCGACCATCGCGATGCCGTTGCCGCGATGCTGGCACGGGCGTTTGCCGATGATCCGGCGATGTCGTTCATTTTTCCCGATCCCCAAGTCCGCGCCCGCAAATTGCCGGCGCTGTTCCAGCTGTTGTTCGACGCCGATGCGGCGCACGGCGTGCGGTTGATCACAGCGGGCGGGGAAGCAGCGACGCTCTGGCGCGCGCCTGGCCATGCGGCGACCGGCATCGGCGAGATGCTGCGCCATGCGTTCCCCATGCTGGCGACCTTCGGCACCGCGCTGGGCCGGGCGCTGGCGGTATCGAACGCGATCAGCGCGCATATGCCGGCAGGTGGCTATTGGTATCTCCACATCGCCGGCTGCGATCCCGCGCATCAGGGCAAGGGGCTGGGCGGTGCGGCGATCGGCGGCGGGCTCGATCGGGTCGCGCGCGGCCGCCTACCCGCCTATCTTGAAACCGCGACCGAGAGCAATCTTGGCCTTTATCAGCATTATGGTTTTCGCGTCCTCGGCGATTGGCGCGTGCCCGGCGGCGGCCCGCACTTCTGGTCGATGTGGCGCGATCCATAAACACTCATCGAAACAAACACTTAGCTGCGTTGATTGGCTGCTGATGGCCTTCCCGAACAAGGGCGATCGCTTGCGAATGTTCCCTAATGTTCCCACTCATGCGATGTTTTCCGACAACGCCGGGGCGGGGCCGATCGCCCCACGGGCCTGCGATAGCGGCATCCACGAAGATAAAGAGCGCTGGACGAGATTAAGGCGAAATCGAGCGGTAGGACAGGGATGTTGGCGCTACAGCACGCCGGGGATGAAGCGCTTCACGCGCGCCGCATAAGCATCATAGGCTGCGCCGAATTCGGCGCGCAGGACTTGCTCCTCCAGCTGAACGCGGAGCACCGTGCCGATCACATAGAGCGGCACGCCGACGATCAGATTGGCGAGATGGCCATAAGCGATCGCCATCGCCCACATGAACAGGAACAGCGCGACATAGATGGGATTGCGCACGATCGCGAAGGGGCCGGTGGTGACGAGATTGGCGTCCCCGCGGGTGCGCGCGACCAGCGCCCAGTTCTTGCCCATCGTCCGCGATGACCAGTCGAACAGCCCGATCGTTGCCAGCATCAGCGCGAGGACGACCGCGCCTCGAATCAGCGCGCCGGTCGACCAGTCATCAGGCTGAACGGCAATCGGGCCGAAGCCTGCCGCGCCGATGCCTAAGCCCTGCACGGCAATCCAAAGCCACGACGCGGACGCGCGCCGCCCACCGCTATCGGGGCCGGCGGCCGTAACGCGGCGGCGCGCGGCGAAGAAAGCAACGATCCACAGCACGCCGCCGACACCCAGCGCGATCAGGCCGGGAGGGCCAACGGGAGTCATGAGCCAGTGCATCGCCTTATCCTTCGATTGAATATGGCGTATTATATTAGCAATACACTAAGCTAGTCAACATTTCCCGGATCAGGCTCGGTCTGCAGACCGTGCTTCATCAGCATCGGCACATTGGCAGCGGCGAACAAGATGGTCAGCGGCACCACACCCCACAGCTTGAACCCCACCCAGAAATCCTGGCTGAAATTGCGGCGGACGATCTCGTTCAGCACCGCAAGCGCGATGAAAAACAGCGTCCAGTTGATCGTCAGCTTGCGCCAGCCGAGCGGGGTCAGGCCGGGATAGGCATCACCCAGCACTTGCTGGAGCAACGGTCGATCCGTCACCAGCCCGAACGCGAGCAGCAAGGCGAGCAGGCCGTAGATGATCGTCGGCTTCAGCTGGATGAAATAGGCGTCGCGGAACCAGAGCGTCAGCCCGCCGAACACGATGACGAGCACTCCGGTGAGCAACAGCATCGGCGAGACGCGGCCGGTCTTGGCGAGCGACAGCCCGATCGCGATCGAAATGGCGAGGATAAACGCTGCCGTCGCCGCCATCAGCCGGACCAGCGGCAGGCCGGGCACGAGAAAATTGATCGCGAAAAAGGCGAGCAGCGGGCCGTAATCGATCGCCAGCTTCATGCCGGGGCTGAGCTCACGGCGGGGCAGGGGGCCAGTCATTTGCGCACTCTCTCCACGCCGGCGATGATCCGCGCGACTTCGTTGGCGTCGAAGGGGCGCAGATCGTCGATGCCTTCGCCAATGCCGATCGCGTGGATCGGCAGGCCGAACCGCTCGGCTGCGGACACCAGCACGCCGCCGCGCGCAGTGCCGTCAAGCTTGGTCATCACCAGGCCGGTGACGCCGGCGGTCTCGCGGAACACGTCGATCTGAGTCAGCGCATTCTGGCCTGTGGTCGCGTCGAGCACGAGCACCACGTCATGGGGCGCCGACGGATCGAGCCGGCCGAGCACCCGCTTGATCTTGGCGAGCTCGTCCATCAGCTCGGCGCGGTTGTGCAAGCGGCCGGCGGTGTCGACGATCAGCACGTCGATGCCTTGCTCGCTTGCCTGGCGCGCGGCGTCGAAGGCGACACCAGCGGCGTCTCCGCCCTCCGGCCCGCGCACCAGCGGCACGCCGGCGCGATCGGCCCAGGTCGCGAGCTGGCCGATCGCGGCGGCGCGGAAGGTGTCGCCGGCGGCGAGCATCACGCTTTTGCCCTGGTCCTTGAACAGGCGGGCGAGCTTGGCGATCGTCGTCGTCTTGCCCGATCCGTTGACGCCGATGACGAGGATGATGTGCGGCCGCCCGCCATCCCCGGTGAGCGGACGCGCGACCGGGGCGAGCGCCTTCTCAATTTCCTCGGCGACGATCAGGCGGATGCCGAGTTCTTCCATGTTGCGCTCGAAAAACTGATCGGCGAGGCGATCACGGACGCGCGTCGCCATTGCCGGGCCGAGATCGGACGCGATCAGCGCTTCCTCGATCTCGTCGAGCGTCGCGGCGTCGAGCTGGGCGGTGCCGAAGTTCGACAGGTTGTTGACCAGCCGGTCGGAGGTGCGCTTGAACCCGCCGAGCAGCCTTTCGTGCCAGCTCTTGCCGCTCATAAGAGAGTTCCGATCAGGTGATTTTGGTCGGCGGCGGTGACGCGGACGGGGATGATCGAGCCGGCGGGCGCGGGGCTTTCCCACCGCACCTCGGCGAAATTGGGGGCGTGGCCGCGCGTGCCGGGACGCTCGACGAGAACTGGCTGGACGGTACCGATTTGCGCGGCGAGCCATGCGGCGCGCTGGCGCTGGGCGGTGTCGCGCAGCTGGGCGGCGCGCTCCTTGCGGATCGGCGGCGGCACTTGCGGCATGCGCGCCGCCGGCGTGCCGTCGCGCGGCGAATAGGGGAAGATGTGGGCGTGGACGATCCGGGCATCGTCGATCAGCGCCAGCGTGTTGGCGAACATCGCCTCGTCCTCAGTCGGGAAGCCGGCGATGAGGTCAGCGCCGATCGCGATGTCGGGCCGGCGCGCCTTGAGCCGCTCGATGATCGCCAGCGCCTGCGCGCGGCTGTGGCGGCGCTTCATTCGCTTCAGGATCATATCGTCGCCCGCCTGCAGCGAGAGATGGAGGTGGGGCATGATGCGCGCCTCGCCGGTGACGAGCTCGAATAGGCGATCGTCGATTTCGATCGAGTCCAGCGACGAGAGGCGCAGGCGTTCCAGGGCCGGCACGTAGCGCAGGATGCGTTCGACGAGATGGCCGAGGCTTGGCTGGCCGGGCAGGTCATGGCCATAGCTGGTGAGATCGACACCGGTGAGCACGACTTCGCGGTGCCCGGCATCGACTAAGGCGGCGATCTGATCGATCACCGCACCGGCGGGCAGCGAGCGGCTGTCGCCGCGCCCGAATGGGATGGCGCAGAAAGTGCAGCGATGGTCGCAGCCATTCTGCACCTCGACAAAGGCGCGGGCATGGCCGGTGAAGCTGGTGGTGGGCGCGGCGACGGCGGTCGCGGTAGCCATGTCGGGGACGATCAGCGGGTCGCGGCTGTTCCAGGCCGCACGATCATGCTTCACCGCATTGCCGATCACGCGGTCGACCTCGGGCATCGCGGCAAAGGCGTGCGGGTCGATCTGCGCGGCGCAGCCGGTGACGATCAGCTCGGCATTGGGCGAGGCGCGGCGCGCGCGGCGGATCGCGGCGCGGGTCTCGACCACTGCCTCGTTGGTGACCGCGCAACTGTTGATGACGACCGAATCGCGACCCGCGATCAACGCGCGGATCGCCTCGCTTTCGGCGAGGTTGAGGCGACAGCCGAGCGTCACGATACGCGGCTCGGGGCGCGGCGGCGCAAGCAGCTGGGGCGGATCGATATCGGCCATCGGCCGCCCTCCTAGGTAAGGGCGGCGCGCAAGTCCATGCCGCAGCCTTAGCCGGCTTTGCGCAAATCCTCGGTCGGGGCGGTGGGCTCGGCGGCGGTTGGCACGTCGATCAGCCGCCGCTCGGCAAGCAGGCCGCGCGCGTTACGGGCGTGCATCGGCCGGCCATAGCGATAGCCCTGGCCGCGATCGCAACCGAGCGCGCGGACGCGTGCCTCGATCGCTTCGTCTTCGATGCCCTCGGCGGTGACCGGCAGATTGAGGCTTTCGGCGAGCCGCGTAATCGCGGTGACCACCGCCGCGCTTTCGGAATTGGTGTTGAGCGTGGTGATGAAGCTGCGATCGATCTTGATGCGATCGAACGGAATGGCGCGGAGATGCGCGATCGACGAATAGCCGGTGCCGAAATCATCGAGCGCGACGCGGATGCCCTGGTTCTTCAGGCTCGCCGTCACGCCTTGCGCGAGCGACAGGTTAGTGAACAGCGCTGCCTCGGTGATATCGATTTCCAGCCGTTGCGCGGGGAAGCCCGATTCCGCGAGCAGTTTCAGGATCTTTTGTGCCAGCCATGGATCGCGCAGCTGCGAGGGCGCGATGTTGACGGTGAGGGTGAGCGCTGCATTCCAGTCGCGTGCTGCCTGGAAGGCCTGATGCATCACCGCCATCGACAGGTCGGCGATCAGCCCGCTTTCCTCGGCGACAGTAATGAACTGATCGGGCGGCACCAGCCCCCGCATCGGGTGCTCCCAGCGCGCCAGCACTTCGAAGCCGCGCAGGCGCCCGGTGGTCAAGTCGATCTGCTGCTCGAAATACGGCACGATCTGCTGCTGCGGGATGGCGATGCGCAGGTTCGCCTCGGTCTCGTTGCGCGCGGAAAGCTCGCGCTCCATCGATTCGTCAAACCACATGAAGCGGTTGCGCCCCGCGCTTTTGGCGGCGGCAACGGCGATGTCGGCGCTGCGCAACAACGTGTCGATCGCGCCGATGGTCGCCGCCGAGCGCGCGATGCCGATCGAGGCGCCGAGCTGGATCGGCCGGCCGTCGACCACCAGCGGTTGGGCGAGGCGCTGGCATAATTGATCGGCAAGCCGCTCGATCGGGTCGGCATAAGGCGCATCGAACAGCAGCGCGGCGGCAAAGCTGTCGCCACCCAATCGGCCGATCAGCGTGCCGGAGGGCAGGATGGCGGCAATCTCGTCGGCCACCTGGCGCAGCGCCGCATCGCCGATCGCATGGCCGTGGAGATCGTTGACGGTGCGGAAATGGTCGATGTCGATAACGAGCAGTGCGGTCGCCTTGTTGCGGCGCTCGCCTTGCGCGATCAGCGCGGCGCCTTGCTCGGTCAGCGCGCGGCGGCTGAGCAGGCCGGTGAGCGGATCGGCCGCGGCAAGCGCGCGGGCACGATCATCAGCCGCGAGGCGCAGCATCACGTCGCGGCGGAAATCCTGATGCCGGCGCCACCCGAACAGAATGACCGCGATATTGAGAATCAGGGCGATCTCCAGTGTACGGTCGACAGCTGCGTTGCCGAGCAGGGCGCGCTGCACCACGGTCGCCAGCACCGAGCTTGCCGTGCCGACGAACAGCAGGATCGCGCCGAGCGTCACCGTGCTCGCCAGCGGGGGTTGCGTTTGCAGCGGCGCGTCGTTCGGCTGTGCGCCGCTCAAATTTCTGAGCATTGGTTGCTTGTCCCCTGGCGTTGTGCCGCAGCCCTAGCCCAGCCACCATGTAAGCGGGGTTAAACGCCATGGTTGCGAAATCGTCGCCAACGCGCTAGGGGCGCCCCACGATCGTTCCAGACAGGAGCGTTGCCATAGCGCCCAAGGGCGCACGCCGGCCGACGAGGTTTCGTCCGCCGGCGTGTTTTGCGTTGTGGCTTTGGCGGCGTTTTGGCCTGGCGATCGAAATGGAGTGACCGCATGTTCGACAGTTTGAGCGAGCGCCTTGGCAGCGTCTTTGAGCGGCTTCGCGGCCGTGGCGCGCTGACCGAGGCCGATGTGCGCCAAGCGATGCGCGAAGTGCGCGTGGCGCTGCTTGAAGCCGACGTGGCGCTGCCGGTCGCGCGCGAGTTCGTCGACAAGGTGACCGAACAGGCGGTCGGCCAGCAAGTGCTCCGCTCGGTCACGCCGGGGCAGCAAGTCGTCAAGATCGTCAGCGATGCACTGACCGAGATGCTCGGCGCCGAGCAGAGCGACCTTGAGATTGCCGTCACCCCGCCCGCAATCATCATGATGGTCGGCCTGCAGGGCTCGGGCAAGACGACGACCACCGCCAAGATCGCCAAGCGCCTGAAGGAAAAAGAGCGCAAAAAGGTGTTGATGGCGTCCTTGGACGTCAATCGACCGGCCGCGCAGGAGCAGCTTGCGGTATTGGGCACGCAGATCGAGGTGGCGACGCTGCCGATCGTCGCGGGCCAGCAGCCGGTCGACATCGCGCGGCGCGCGGTGCAGGCGGCCAAGCTGCAGGGCTATGACGTGCTGCTGCTCGACACGGCGGGGCGCCTCCACGTCGATCAGGCGCTGATGGACGAGATGCGCGCAGTCGCCGAGGTGGCGACGCCGCACGAAATCCTGCTCGTCGTCGACTCGCTGACGGGCCAGGACGCGGTCAACGTCGCCAGCAATTTCAACGAGCAGGTGCCGCTGACCGGCGTGGTGCTGACCCGCATGGACGGCGATGCGCGCGGTGGTGCGGCGCTCTCAATGCGCGCCGTCACTGGCAAGCCGATCAAGTTCGCCGGCATCGGCGAGAAGATGGACGCGATCGAGCCGTTCCATCCGGGCCGCGTTGCCGGGCGCATTCTCGGCATGGGCGATGTCGTCAGTCTCGTCGAGAAAGCCGCCGAAGCGATCCAGGCCGAGGAAGCCGAGCGCATGGCGATGCGGCTCGCCAAGGGCCAGTTCGACATGAACGATCTGCGCGGCCAGTTGGGCCAGATGCGCCGCATGGGCGGCCTCGGCGCGCTCGCCGGCATGATGCCCGGCATGAAAAAGGCGCAGGCCGCGGTCGATCAGGTCGGCGGCGACAAGGTGCTGGTGCGGATGGAAGCGATCATCGGATCGATGACCACCAAGGAGCGCGCCAAGCCCGAAATCCTGTCGGCCAAGCGCAAGATCCGCATCGCCAACGGCTCGGGGACGACGGTGCAGGACGTCAACAAGGTGCTGAAGATGCACCAGGAAATGGCGACCGCGATGAAGCGGCTGAAGAAAATGGGCGGCATCAAGGGCATGATGGCGATGCTCGGCCAGAAGGGCCCCGGCGGCGGCATGGGCGGCATCGGCAACGCGATGGGCGGCGCCGAGCTTGGCGATATGCTCGGCAAGATGGGCGATGGATTGCCCGGGCTCGGCGGACCGGGGATGCCCAAATTGCCGCCCGGTTTCCAGAATTTCATGAAAAAGAAGTGAGTTGCGTCCGTCATCCCAGCGCAAGCTGGGATCGCGGGACGCAAGGGAAAACCCAAGAACGAGACGACCCCAGCTTGTGCTGGGGTGACGATTAGAAAGAAGGAAGAATAATGGCACTCAGCATTCGTTTGTCGCGCGGCGGTTCCAAGGCGCGCCCCTATTACCGGATCGTCGTGGCGGACTCGCGCTCCCCGCGCGATGGCCGCTTCATCGAGAAGATCGGCAACTACAACCCGCTGCTGGCGAAGGACTCGCCGCAGCGCGTCCAGCTCGATGGCGATCGCGCCAAGCATTGGCTGAGCGTCGGTGCGCAGCCGACCGATCGCGTTGCTCGCTTCCTCGATGCCGCCGGCATCCGCGAGCGCGCCGCGCGCAACAACCCCAAGAAGGGCGAGCCCGGCGAAAAGGCCAAGGAACGCGCCGAGGAGCGTGCCGAGAAGCTGAAGGCCGCGCAGGAAGCCGCCGCCGAGGCCGCCGCGGCGGCGCCCGAGCCTGAGCCGGTCGTCGAGGAAGCGCCGGTCGCTGAGGAAGCGGCTCCCGTGGCCGAAGAAGCTGCGCCCGTCGAAGAGGTGGCTCCGGTTGCCGAAGAGACCGCGCCAGCTGAAGAAGCTGCGCCGGTTGCGGAGGAAGCCGCTCCCGCTGCCGAGGCACCTGCTGCCGAAGCGACCGAAGCCACGCCCGACAGCGACGCCGGCGACACCACTGCAGCCGCCGAAGGCGAAAGCGCCCAGGCACCGGCCGAAGGCTGATGGCCGACACACCCGTCACGCTTGCGGTCGTCATCGGCGCGCATGGCGTGGCGGGGGAAGTGCGGCTCAAGGTCTTTGCCGACGATCTGGGCCGTTACAAAAGCTTCAATGACGGCGCGCTGACGCTCACCAGCCTGCGCGCCGGCAGCAACGGCGCCATCGCGCGATTCAAACAGGTCGCCGATCGTAATGCTGCCGAGGCATTGCGCGGTACCGAACTCACCGTACCGCGCAGCGCATTGCCGCCGCTGGCCGATGGCGAATATTATCATGCCGACCTGATTGGGCTCGCCGTCGAGACCATTGAGGGCGAAGCTGTCGGCCGCGTCGTGCTCGTCGAGAATTTCGGCGCCGGCGATGTGCTCGAGATCGAAAAGCACGACGGCAAGCGCTTCATGGCGCCGATGAACGCGGCAGCGGTGCCCGAATGGAATGCCGAGCGGCTAATGCTCGATAGCGCGTTCGTCGAGCTGTGACCTTCGCCGCAACTGTCCTGACGCTCTACCCCGAGATGTTTCCCGGCCCGCTCGGCCTGTCGCTGGCGGGGCGGGCGCTTGGAGAGGGCATCTGGTCGCTCGATGCGATCAACATCCGCGATTTTGCGACCGACAAGCATCGCACCGTTGACGATACGCCGGCGGGCGGGGGGGCGGGGATGGTGTTGCGGGCGGATATCTGTGCTGCGGCCCTCGACAGTGTGACCGATGGGCGGCCAATGCTGGCGATGAGCCCGCGTGGGCGACCGCTCACACAGGCGCGCGTGCGCGAGCTTGCCGCCGGCCCGGGCGCGATCATCCTGTGCGGCCGCTTCGAGGGCTTTGACGAGCGATTGTTCGAGGCGCGACCGATCGAGCTCGTCTCGATCGGCGACTATGTCCTCTCCGGCGGCGAAATGGCGGCGCTCACGCTGCTTGACGCTTGCATTCGGCTGCTTCCCGGCGTAATGGGCGCGCCTTCCAGCGGGGACGAGGAAAGCTTCGAAAGCGGCCTTCTCGAATATCCGCATTACACCCGACCTGTTGACTGGGAAGGGCGCACGATCCCCGAAGTGCTGCGATCGGGGGATCATGCGAAGATCGCGGCCTGGCGCAAGTCGATGGCCGAGAGCGAGACACGGCTAAGGAGGCCGGACCTGTGGGAGCGCCATAAGGGCGCTCGGGTCGACCTCCCTCTGGCGCGCAGCGACGAGACGAAGGAAGACCAGTCGTGAACCTCATCCAGCAGATCGAGGCCGAGAACATCGCCAAGTTTCTCGAAGCCAAGAAGATCCCCGATTTCCGCCCCGGCGATACGCTGAAGGTCGGCGTGAAGGTCGTCGAAGGCGACCGCACCCGCGTCCAGAATTACGAAGGCGTCTGCATCGCGCGCTCGAACAAGGGCATGGGCAGCAACTTCACGGTGCGCAAGATCAGCTTCGGCGAGGGCGTCGAGCGCGTTTTCCCGCTCTATTCGCCCAACATCGATTCGATCGAGGTGGTGCGCAAGGGCGTCGTCCGTCGCGCCAAGCTCTATTATCTGCGCGGTCGCCGCGGCAAATCGGCACGCATCGCCGAACGTCGCGACACGCGCACGCAGGAAGACGCGGCCTGAGCCACGGTTTTTTCGGTGTGATTGCATGGGGCGTCGGGGCAACCCGGCGCCTCTTTCGCGTCAGGCGGGCATGATCCGCCAGAGGATGGCGAGCAGCGTGATGATCGCGGCGGGGGCATAGGCGGCCAGCCATCGGTTGCGGGGCAGCCGCGCGCCGTCGGCGACATCGGCGACGACGATCGCGCTCGCCAGCCCGGCGCCGAGCATCGTCCACAAATGATAGCGCAGCTCCGACGCGACGCTGACGGCGGCATAGCCCAGGCCGTACAGCGCCGATGACAGCGCCAGCGGCACGATGATCCGCGCGTGCGGCAGTGCACTACCAATGCCGAGCGCGCCGAGCGCCAGCCCTATCCACACGATCGGCCACTCGACCGGCGTGTGCGAGAAGGCCCAGGCATAATCGTTGATCAGCCGCCGCGCCCAATTGTCGCTGACCTGATAATGCCAGGGATTGGGCGCATCGGGCACCTGGCCGGCGATCTCGCTTTCGTCATGGACCAGGAAGCGGCTCATGATGTTGAAATGGCCCCAGCGGTGGCGCGCATAGGCAACCGGGTGCGCGGCGATGGCCTTTACCCAATAGAGTTGGGGGTTCACCTTGTTCTCGGCGAACCAGTCCTGGATGCCGTAAAATTCCATCGGGCAGAGCGGATCGACCCACCAGCTATAACTGTCCCACTTCACGGGGTTGTAGCAGGTGCGATTGGCCGCGACCGGGGCCTTCACCTCATCGAGCGGCGGGAAAATGTTGGTGCCGCTGTAATAGGTAATGCCGCCGAGATCGAAGATGACGAGCGAGAGCTCCACGCCGCTTTTCTCGGCGCGGAGCAGGCGATTGGCGACCGGCAGCGCGGCGACCATCATCAGCGTGATGGCGAGCGTCACGCTGGCAAGCCGCCGCCAGCCTGAGCGCCAAGCTGACGGGATGAGCGCGACGCCGAGCGGCACCGTCGCCAGGAATGCGTTGAACCGCAGCGTCGACGCTGCAACGAGCAGCGCAATCCCGAGCGCGCGCCAGCCGATGTGGCGATCCGCCTTGCCCTCGACGCTCAGCCAGATGCCGCAAGCGGCGAGGATGGCGCCGGTCATCAGGCAATCCTTGACGACGGCGCCCATGATCGAGATCGAACCCGGCATCACCGCGACCGCCGCGATCGCGACCGCCAGCCAGCGCCGGCCATCACGCAGCGCCCAGGCGGCGAGCGCCGCAATCCCCACCCAGTAAAGTGCGATCTGGAGGAGGAACATCAGGATTGGCCCCTGGTGAATGGGCACCAGCACCCGCCACAGTCCCTCCATCGCCGGCGGGTGCCAGTCGTCGAACTTGCCCGACAGCGCCTGGTCGTACTGGCGGATCGAATCCCATGTCATGATCCCCGGCGAGAAGGCGGCCAGCGTCAGCAGCAGGCCGGCGCCGCCGATCAGGATCGTGAGCGCCAGCGGCAAGCGGTCGCGCGCGGGAAGGAAGATCGCCATCGCTCAAGCCTTGCCGGGGCGGGTCGGGCGCCGTCAAGCCATGGCGGCTTTACCGTTGCGCGCCAGGCCTTAAATAGCGGCGGTAATCGACAGCGCCCGATCGGGGCGAACGGGCGGAGAGGGGGAATGCGTGCGCGCAATCATGATGGCGGCTGGGCTCGGCCTTGCCTTGGCAGCGGCGTTGAGCGGAGCACCTGTGGTGGCCGCTGACGGACCGGCGGCGCAACCGCTGATGCTCGATCGCGTCTTCGCCAGCCCCGATCTCGCCGGCCCGGCGCCGCGCGCGCTGCAGCTTTCGCCTGATGGCAAGTTGCTGACCTCGCTCCGCCCGCGCATCGACGAGCGCGACCGCTATGATCTGTGGGCGCGCGACACCAACACTGGCCGCGAATGGATGCTGGTCGATTCGCGCAAGCTCGGCAGCGGCGGCGAGCTTTCCGAAGCCGAAAAGATGCAGCGCGAGCGGGCGCGGATCGGCGGGCAGCATGGCATTGTCAGCTATAGCTGGGCGCCCGACGGCAAGGGGCTACTCGTGCCGATCGATGGCGAGCTCTATCTCGCGCGGCTCGATGGCAGCGTCACGCGGCTGGCGGAGGGCAAGGGCGGCGCGCTCAACCCCACGCTAAGCCCGCGCGGCGGCTATGTCAGCTTCGTCCGCGACCAGACGTTGATGGTGCAGGCGGTCGCGGGCGGCGCGGCGCATGCCGTAACCCCCGCTGGCGCCGGCACGGTGCATTGGGGCGAGGCGGAATTCGTCGCGCAGGAGGAGCTGGCGCGCTTCACCGGCCATTGGTGGTCGCCCGACGACAAGGCGATCGCGGTCGAGCGGTTCGACGAGGCGCCGGTCGGTATCGTCACCCGCGCGGCGATCGGCGCGAGCGGCACGCATGTATTCAACCAGCGCTATCCCGCCGCCGGCACGCCCAATGCGCTGGTCGAGCTCTATATCGTCCGCCCCGATGGCGGCGCGCCGGTGAAGGTCGATCTGGGCAGCAATGCCGACATCTATCTCGCCCGCGTCAACTGGGCGCCTGATGGCAAGGCGCTGATCGTCCAGCGCCTGACGCGCGACCAGAAAACGCTCGACGTGCTGAGCGTCGACCCGGCGACGGGGCACAGCCGCATTCTGTTCAGCGAGAAATCCGGCGAGCGGAGCTGGATCAACCTCAGCGACGCTTATCGCCTGCTGAGTGACGGCAGCGTCATCTGGTATTCCGAGCGTGACGGTTTCGGCCATCTCTACCGGCTCGTCAGTGGTCAATGGACGCAGCTGACCAAGGGCGAGTGGGACGTGACCGCGCTCGCTGGCGTCGACGAAAAGCAGCATCGGTTGTACCTGCTTGGCAACAAGGATGACGTCCTCGAGGAGCAGCTTTATGCACTCGATTACGCCCATCCGGCGGCCCCCGAGCGGCTGACCGAAGCCGGCTGGTCGAACCACGCGACGATGGACGCCAAGGCGACCCGCGCGATCATCACTCGCTCCAACCCCAATCAGCCGCCACAGCTCTATCTCGCCGATACAAGCGGCAAGCGGCTCGAATGGATCAGCGAGAACAAGCTGGCGCCGGATCACCCCTATGCGCCTTACCTCGTCGCGCATCGCGCAACGCAGTTCGGCACGATCAAGGCCGAAGACGGCACGGTCCTGCATTGGGAAATGATCACCCCGCCGCTCGAGCCCGGGCGGCGCTACCCGGTGTTCTTCCAGCATTATGGCGGGCCGCATGTGCAGACCGTGACGCGCAGCTGGGGTGGGGCGCTGGCGCAATATATCGTGGCGCAGGGCTATATCTTCTTCCAGCTCGACAATCGCGGCGCGGATAATCGCGGCAAGGCGTTCGAGGACCATCTCTATCGCGCGATGGGCACAGTCGAAGTCGCCGATCAGCTGGCCGGTGCCCAGTGGCTGAAGCAACAGCCTTATGTCGATCCCGATCGCATCGGCATCTATGGCTGGTCCTATGGCGGCTATATGACGCTGAAGATGCTGGAGAAGAACCCCGGCGTCTATGCTGCCGGCGTCGCCGGCGCGCCGGTGACCAAGTGGGAACTCTACGACACCGCCTATACCGAGCGCTATCTCGGCCAGCCGCAGGAGCCGGGCGGGGTATACGAAGCGTCCGACGCGCTGCCCGAAGCGACGAAGATCAGCGACCCGCTGCTCCTCATCCACGGCATGTCGGACGATAACGTCGTGTTCGAAAACTCGACGCAGCTCGCCGCCAAGCTGCAAGGCTCGGCGCACCCGTTCGAGATGATGTTCTATCCGGGCCAGACCCACCGCGTCGGCGGGCCGGGGATCAGCGTGCATCTATGGCGGACGATCATGAGCTTCATGGACCGGCAGGTGAAGAACCGCGCGCCCTAGACCAGCGCTGGCGCTGGACAATCGGCCCGTGACGCCTATGTGCACTCCCTGAGACAAGGGAGTAGACCATGGCCTATCGGGTCGTCGTCGCGGGCGCCACCGGCAATGTCGGCCGCGAAATGCTGAACATCCTGGCCGAGCGGGAATTTCCGCTCGCCGATATCGCGGCTGTCGCTTCGGCGCGCAGCCAAGGTGATGAGATCGAGTTCGGCGAGACCGGCCGGATGCTCAAGGTCCAGAATATCGAGCATTTCGATCCCAAGGGCTGGGATATCGCTTTGTTCGCGATCGGCAGTGAGGCGACGGCGATCCACGCGCCGCGCTTTGCCGCCGCCGGCTGCACGGTGATCGACAATTCGTCGCTCTACCGCATGGACCCGGACGTGCCGCTGATCGTGCCCGAGGTGAACCCGGGCGCCATCAGCGGGTATCGCGCCAAAAACATCATCGCCAACCCCAATTGCTCGACCGCGCAGATGGTCGTCGCGCTGAAGCCGCTGCACGATGCCGCGACGATCAAGCGCGTCGTCGTCTCGACCTATCAATCGGTGTCGGGCGCGGGCAAGCAGGGCATGGACGAGCTGTTCGAACAGAGTCGCAACATTTTCGTCGGCGATCAGGCCGAGCCGCACAAATTCACCAAGCAGATCGCCTTCAACGTGATCCCGCACATCGACAAATTCCTTGATGACGGTTTCACCAAGGAAGAATGGAAGATGGTCGTCGAGACGAAGAAGATCCTCGATCCCAAGATCAAAGTGGTCGCGACTTGCGTCCGCGTGCCGGTGTTCGTGGGCCATTCCGAGGCCGTTTCGATCGAATTCGAAGACGAGATTTCTGCCAAGCAGGCGCAATCGATCCTGCGCGAGGCGCCGGGCATCATGCTCGTCGATAAGCGCGAGGATGGCGGCTATGTGACACCCGTCGAGTGTGTCGGCGAGTACGCCACCTATGTCAGCCGGGTGCGCGAGGACCCCACGGTCGACAATGGCCTGGTGATCTGGGTGGTGAGCGATAACCTGCGCAAAGGCGCGGCGCTCAATGCGGTACAGATTGCCGAATTACTCGGGCGGCGGCACCTCCAGAAGGCGGCTTGAGCGAATGATAGCATGATGCTATCATTCCAAACATGGCCCAACTGCTGATCAGGCAACTCGATGATCGCGATATCGAGCGGTTGCGTGCGCGTGCCAAGGCGCAGCGAACGTCAGTAGAAGCGCTAGCTCGTGAAGCCATTCGCAAGGAAGCTCAGCTGACCGTCGATGAGAAGCTGGCGCTGGTTCGCGAGTTGCAGGCCGAGACGGAACAGCTGAAAGTGCCGGGCGTCGAGCAGACGCCGGGATGGAAGCTGATCCGCGAAGATCGCGATGCACGATGATTATCGACGCCAGCGTCGCGATCAAATGGCTTGTCCGTGAGGACGATAGCGATCACGCGCTAGCTTTGCTCGACCGCAGCGATTTGATCGCGCCTGATTTGCTCGCCTGCGAAGTCGCGAACGCGATCTGGAAGAAGCGGCGGCGCGGTGAACTGAGCGATATGCCGACGCGGCTCGGGTCCATCATGGCGGTGTTTTCGCAAATCGAACCAACGCATCGTTATTTGGCACGTGCCGCTGCCATTGCGGTTGAGATCGACCATGCCGCCTATGATTGCTTTTATCTCGCCTTGGCCGAAGACTTGGCGATGCCCGTCATCACGGCCGATCAGCGCTTTCTGGCCAAGGTTGTCCACACGCCGTTCGCTGCGATAACGAGGCCGCTGCAATGATCGAGGGCGGCTGCCGCTGCGGTGCTGTCCGCTACATGCTCGCGGTCGATAGCTTGCCGGCTGTCTATGCCTGCCATTGCCATATCTGCCAGCGCGCAAGCGGCAGCGCGTTCAGCCTCCAGGCCCTGGTCCGTGAGGACCAGCTTGCCGTGACGGGGCCCGTCATCACCCGCGAGTTCACAACCGAGGATCGCGTGTCGACGGTGCGGTATTGCAGTGAGTGCCTTGCGCGCCTCTACAACACCAACTCGGCCCGGCCCGGCATCGCGGTCATTCGCGGCGGCACGATCGATCGGTCGGAAAAGCTGGTGTGCAAGGCGCATATCTTCACCGCCTATCGCCAGCGCTGGGTGAGTTTGCCGACAGACATTCCGCAATGGCCGGAGGCGGCTCCGTTGGCCGAATTCGTGACAGCCCTCAACGCCTAATCGAATGCCACATGCGGCGTATCGTCCTTCGCGCCGGGCGGCTTGGGCGATTGCCGACGAAGGATCACGACAAGCGGTAGCGCGACGATCGTCAGCACCAGCATCAGCTTGAAATCGTCGAGATAGGCGATCATCGCCGCTTGCCGGTTCACTTCGGCGTCGATCATCGCCATCACGCCCTGGCCGGTCGCGCCCAACGCGCCCGAGATGCTCGGGTCGATCGCATCGAGGCTATAAGCGGTCACATGCCCGCCAATATCCTGGTGGAGCGACTGGACATTCTGGCCGAGCAGCACCGTCACGATCGAAATGCCGACCGAGGCACCGATGTTGCGGAACAGGTTCATCAGGCTCGCGCCCTCGGTGCGGTAATGAGGTGCCAGCGTGCTAAAGGCGAGCAGGTTCAGCGGGATAAACACCAGCCCCATGCCGAGCCCCTGGATCAGGCCGGGGACAACGATCGACCCCGTCCCCATCACCAGCGTCCAATGCGTCATCTGCCACAGCGAGAACGCGGCAATGGCAAGCCCCGTGCCGACCAGCCAGCGCGCATCGACGCCGCGCTGGATCGCCTGCCCCGCCACCGCCATGCTAATCAGCACGCCAACACCGCGCGGCATCAGCAATACGCCGGTATCGAGCACCGGATAGCCATAGAGACGCTGCAGCATCGGCGGCAGCAGCGCCATCGTCGCGAACATCAGCACGCCGATCAGCAGCATGAAGCCCAGCCCGGTCAGCAGGTTGCGGTTGGCGAGCAGCGCGCGGTCGAACATCGGCGCCTTCGCGGTGAACAGGTGGACGATGAACATCCAGCCGCACGCGATGGCGAGCATCGCTTCGATGCGGATTTCCCAGCTGCTGAACCAGTCCTTGGTCTCGCCGCGATCGAGCATGACCTGGAAACTCGCCAGCGCGATTGCCAGCATCGCGAAGCCGAAGGTATCGAGCCGGCGCTTGCTAATCGGGCGGCTCGGCAGTAGCGCCCACAGGATGGCGAAGCAGACGATGCCGATCGGCAGATTGACGTAGAATACCCAGCGCCAATTGTAATTGTCGGTCAGCCAGCCGCCGATCAGCGGCCCCATGATCGGCCCGACCATGATGCCCATGCCCCAGATCGACATCGCGCGCGGCTGGCGCTCGGGCGGGTTGATGTCGAGCATCACCGTCTGGCTGAGCGGGTTCATGAAGGCGGCGAACACGCCTTGCAGCACGCGAAAGCCGACGATCGCGGGGAGTGATTGCGCGGCGCCGCACAGCATCGAGGCGACGACGAACCCCGCAACCGAGGTTAGGAACAGGTTACGCGAGCCGAAACTGTCGGACAGCCAGCCCGTCACCGGAATGGCGATGGCGGACGCGACGATATAGCTGGTCAGCACCCAGTTGATCGTGTCGCTCGTCGCGCCGAGCTCGCTCTGCATGTGCGGTAGCGCGACATTGGCGATGGTCGAATCGAGGATCTGCATGATCGTCGCCGCCATCACGCCGATCGTCAGCAGCCAGCCATAGCCGGCTTTTACCGGCAGCGCTGCCTTGCCGGGGGTTGAGAGGGCGGGCGCCGGGGCGGGCCGGCGCGGAATGCGATCAGCGGTTGTTGCCATCGCCCCGCAAGTCCACGCGGACGTTGGCCGACATGCCGGCGATCAGCGGGCGCGGGCTTTGCTCGTCGATCGCGATGCGCACCGGCACGCGCTGCGTCACCTTCACCCAATTGCCCGTCGCGTTCTGGGCAGGCAGCACCGAGAACTGACTGCCCGTGCCGGCGCCGATGCTCTGGACATGGCCCTTCAGCTTCAAGCCCGGATAGGTGTCGAAGGTGATCGTCGCCGGCTGGCCGGGGTGCATCTTGGTGAGGTCGGTTTCCTTGAAATTCGCCTCGATCCACGAGCGGTTGCTGATGACGATGCTGACGGCGGGGAGCCCGGTGATCATCATTTGGCCGACCTGCAACCGGTCCGACTGGCTGACGGTGCCATCGACCGGCGCGCGCATTTCAGTGCGTTGCAGGTCGAGCAACGCCTTGTCGCGCTGGGCAATGGCGGCGGCAATTGCGGGGTTGACGCCGGGCACGGCCGATCCGGTGGCGAGCTTGGCCTTGGCTTCGTCGGCCGAGGCTTGGGCGCTGGCGAGCTGAGCCCGCGCTTGCTCAAGCGCGTGGCGGGCATTGAGGAAATTGGCCTGCGTGGTGAAGCCCTGCTTCATCAGCGCCGCCTGGCGATCATAATCCTCTTGCGCGGAGGCGATCTTGTCGTGCGCCGCCTGGATATCGGCTGCGGTGCCGCGATAATTGGATTGCAGCGTCGTCACCTGCACCTGGGCATTGGCGAGGGCGGCATTGGCCTGCTCGACCGCGATGCGATACGGATCGGGATCGATGCGGAACAGCAGATCGCCCTTGTGCACCGGCTGGTTCTCACGCACCGCGACCTCGACGATGCGCCCGGCGACATCGCTCGACACCGACACCTTGTCCTGATCGACATAGGCATTGTCGGTATCGGCAAAGCGCCCCGCGCTCAGCCAGAGGTAGAGCGCAACCGCAACCACGATGAGCGGCACCGAGATGAGCAGCGCCATCCGCTGGCGATTGGGTCGCGGCGCGGGGGCAATCGAGCCCTCCGCAGACGGTGCCGCCGCCGTGCGTGCGACTTTGGGATCGGCGTCAGCCATGGGCGGCCTCGTCTTTCGCTTGCGGCATGCCGAGATTGCTCCGGATGGTTTCGAGCGCGTTGGTCATTGCTTCACGCTGATCAACGGTCAGGCCGTCCATCATTTCCTCGGTCATCTCGTCGGCGAGCGCCTTGATCTGGTCGAGCAGGGGACGCGCCTTGTCCGTCAGGTAAATGCGCCAGGCACGGCGATCTTCGGGGTCGCGGCGGCGCTCGACCTTGCCGGCTTCCTCGAGCCGGTCGATCATGCGGCACACCGTGATCGGCTCGATTTCGAGGAGCTCGGCGAGCCGACCCTGGTTGATCCCCTCATGCCGCTTGAGGATGGAAAGGGTGCGCCATTGCGGCCGCGTCAGGCCAAGCAGCCGCGCGCGCTCGTCAAAGCGCTTGCGCAGCAGCCGCGACACATCGCTGATCAGGAAACCGATCGAATCGCTCATGCGTGCGCATATAATAAGCACAGTTATATAAATCTAGGCCAGCCTGGAGTTGGTGGTTGAAGGCCATTCGCGCTTCCCCGGCGAAGGCCGGGGCCCATTCCTTAAGGAACAGCGCGTGGCAACGCGCTCTGCGCTGCCGCGCAGATAGCCTCAATGGGCTGGGTCCCGGCCTTCGCCGGGAAAGAAAGGAAGGCAGACGACCCCCGGGTCATTTAACCTGCTCAAGGAATCGCCTATGAGCCGAGAGCCAAGCCATTAGGGGATAAACGATGGCGCCGTCAGAAGTTCAATTTGTCGAGGGCTTTGGCGGCGCGCGAATTGCCTGGCGTGAGCTGGGCGAGGGGCGGCCGGTCGTGCTGTTCCACGGCTATTTCTCGGACGCGGCGACCAACTGGATCCGCTATGGGCACGCCGCTGCGATTGCCGCGCGCGGCTTTCGCGTTATCCTCCCTGACCTTCGCGGCCATGGCGAGAGCGACAAGCCGCACGATGCCGCCGCTTACCCGCCCGATGTGGCCGCGACTGACGGCTTTGCCTTGATTGAGGCGCTTGGCCTCACCGATTACGACCTTGGCGGCTATTCGCTCGGCGCGCGGACGACGGTGCGAATGCTGGCGATGGGCGCTAAGCCGCGCCGCGTCGTGCTCTCGGGCATGGGCCTGGAAGGGATCATCTCGACCGGTCGCCGCGTCGATTTCTTCCGGCGCGTGCTGACCATGCCCGACGCGTTCGAGCGCGGCAGCGCCGAGTGGCTGGCGCAGGCTTTCCTCAAGACAACCGGCGGCGATGCGGCGGCGCTGGTGCGAGTGCTCGATACCTTTGTCGATACGCCGGCTGAGGCTTTACAGGCTATTACTCAGCCGGTGTTGGTGGTGGCGGGCGCCGATGATTTCGACAACGGCTCGGCCGAAGCGCTCGCGGCGGCGCTGCCGAACGCTCGCCATGTCGTGACACCAGGCAATCATATGAGCGCCGTGCTCAAGCCCGAGCTTGGTCAGGCAATCGCCGATTTTCTCGCCGCTTGACCGCAAGCGCGGCGCCTGCTGTCTACCGCGCCATAACAATTTTTTCCCCGGGGATGACCGATATGCGCCTTGCCTTGCCTTCGATGACCGCGCTTGCCTTGCTGCTGGCGCCATTGCCCGCCATCGCCGCCGATAGCGCGCCAACCGCCGCTGATGCCGACGCCTTCATCGCCAAGGCCGAAAAGGCCGGTGCCGATTTCTCGGTTGATGCCAACCGCATTCAGTGGGTCAATGCGACTTTCATCACCGACGATACCGATATCCTCGCGGCCAAGAACGCGGCCGAAGGAACGCTGCTGTCGGTACGCTATGCCGAGAAAGCCGCCAAATATCAGAATGTTGCGGGTCTCTCCAAAGATACCAAGCGCAAGCTCGATCTGCTGCGCAACGGCATCACGCTGCCCGCGCCGACCACGCCGGGGGCTGCTGACGAGCTCGCCACGATCGTCACGCGCATGTCGTCGCAATATGGCAAAGGCATGGGTACGCTCGACGGCAAGCCGATCAACGGCAGCGACATCGAAGCCGCGATGGGTACGACGCGCGACCCCGCCAAGCTTAAGGAAATGTGGACCAGCTGGCATGACAATGTCGGCGCCCAGATGCGGGGCGACTATGCCCGCATGGTCGAGATCAGCGACAAGGGCGCAACCGACCTTGGCTATGCCGATGTCGGCGCGATGTGGCGCGCGGGCTATGACATGTCGCCTGACGATTTCGCCAAACTGACCGACACGTTGTGGAAGCAGGTCGAACCGCTCTACCAGTCGCTCCACGCTTATGTCCGCTGGAAATTGAACGAAAAATACGGTGATGCCGTCCAGCCCAAGACCGGCCCGATCCGCGCTGATCTGCTCGGCAATATGTGGGCGCAGGAATGGGGCAATATCTATGACATTGTCGCTCCCAAGGGCGCCGGTGATCTCGGCTACGACACCGGCGCGCTGCTCCAGGCCAAGGGCTATGATCCGCTCAAGATGGTGAAGACGGCGGAGGGATTTTACTCGTCGCTCGGCTTCAAGCCGCTGCCGGATACCTTCTGGGCGCGCTCGCAGATCACCAAGCCGCGCGACCGCGATGTGATCTGCCACGCCTCGGCCTGGGACATCGACAATAAGGATGACGTGCGCGTCAAGGCGTGCCTCAAGATCAATGCCGACGACTTCGTGACGATCCACCACGAGCTCGGCCACAATTATTATCAGCGCGCGTACAAGGACCAGCCGTTCCTTTATGAAAACGGTGCGAACGACGGCTTCCACGAAGCAATTGGCGATTTCATCGCGCTCTCGATCACGCCGCAATACCTCGTCGATATCGGCCTGCTCGACAAGGACAAGGTGCCGAGCGCCGACAAGGATATCGGCCTGCTGCTTCGCCAGGCGATGGACAAGGTCGCGTTCCTGCCGTTCGGCCTGCTGATCGACAAATGGCGCTGGGGCGTGTTTTCGGGCGCGATCAAGCCCGATCACTATGAGGCGGCGTGGAACGATCTGCGCCGGCAATATCAGGGCATCGTGCCACCCGTAGCGCGCGACGAGACGCGGTTCGACCCCGGCGCCAAATATCACATCCCGGCAAGCGTGCCGTACACCCGCTATTTCCTGGCGCGGCTCTATCAGTTCCAATTCTATCAGGCGGCGTGCAAGCAGGCCGGGTGGAAGGGGCCGCTCCACCGCTGCTCTTTCTATGGCAACAAGGCAGTCGGCGAGAAGCTGAATGCGATGCTGAGCCTCGGCCAATCCCAGCCCTGGCCGCAGACGCTGAAGGTCTTCACCGGCACCGACCAGATTACCGGCCAGGCGCTGGTCGATTATTTCGCGCCGCTCAAGAAATGGCTCGATCAGCAGAACAAGGGGCACCCGACCGGGTGGTGAAATAGCCCGGACAGGCTAAGCTGGACTGGACGCAGGCGCGGCTCGCTGTTATGGGCCGCGCCTTCGCTTTCAGGCTGGTCGGAACCAGCCGCTGATGGAGCTTACCCAAGTGAAAAAAGATACCCACCCCGATTACCACATGATCAAGGTGCAGATGACCGACGGCACCACGTACGAGACGCGCTCGACATGGGGCAAGGAAGGCGATCTGATGACGCTTGAAATCGATCCGCTCGCCCACCCGGCCTGGACCGGCGGTCGCGGCACGCTGCTCGATGCTGGCGGCCAGGTGGCGCGCTTCAACAAGCGTTTCGGCGGGCTATCGCTCACCAAGAAGTAATCGCCAGGGGAGATTTCTGGCCGCGGCGCGTCGTTAACGCGCTGTTAGCCATGGACGGCCTAGGCTTGTCCCTGATCTTTTCAGGGAAAGCCGATGCTGTTCACCGCTGAATTCGAACCCGCGCAAATCGACACACGGCGCCGCAGCGTGCGCGCGCCGGTGTCGCTTGACGCGCGGATCGGCCGCGGTGGTTTTGATCGCGCGCTCTGCAAAGTCGTCAACGTCTCGCTCCACGGCGCCAAGCTGCAGACCTATTCGGAGCTCAAGGTTGATGCGACAATCTGGTTGACCCTGCCGCTCATCGGTCCGCGGGCAGCCAAGATCATCTGGGTCAATGATTTCGAGGCCGGTTGCCAGTTTCTCGAAGAGCTGAGCGAAGAGCAGCTCGAGCAACTCGTCGACGTCAGCCCCAAGGACGACGGCTGACCCAGCCCCCACGGCATTGCTGGCGGAGAGGGTGGGATTCGAACCCACGGTGAGCGTGAACCCACGGCGGTTTTCAAGACCGCTGCCTTAAACCACTCGGCCACCTCTCCGGATCGGCGCCGATTCGACAAGCGCGGCTGATGCACGCGACGGTATTTTTGCGCAAGGGGCTGCCTGCGGTGGGCTAGGGGGTTCATGTCGCGGCTTCGCTGTGGCACACCAGAGCCATGAGGCGTGTTTCGGCCGAGTGGCGACGACATTGGAGAGGGTTGAGCGGGGCGCTGGGCGTCGCCTTGGCGCTTGGCGTGACGACCGCAGGCAGCGCTCAGGTCGATGAGACCGGCTTTCAGGGGTTCCTTCAGCAACTGCGTGCCCGCGCCATCGCTCAGGGCGTTACGGCGGCGACACTCGACGCGGTGCTGCCGAGCCTCACCTTCAACCCGCGCGTGATCGAGCTTGACCGCGCGCAGCCGGGTGCTGACCCCAACAAGCCGCCGCCGATGTTCCAGCCCTATCGCGCCGCCCATGTCGACGCGGCGCGGATCAATCGCGGCCGTCAGGTCTATCAGGAGCAGCGCGCGCATCTGCTGCAGATTGAGCGCGAAACCGGCGTGCCTGAGGCGATCATGGTGTCGATCTGGGGGAACGAGACCGCTTACGGCTCGGTGACCGGCGGGTTCGACTTGCCGCGCTCGCTGGCCTCGCTGGCTTATGAAGGGCGCCGGCGCGATCTGTTTTCGGACGAATTCATCGCCGCGATGCGGATGATCGATCGCGGCGTGCCGCGCGAGCGGCTGGTCGGCAGTTGGGCGGGCGCGACGGGCAATCCGCAATTCCTGCCCTCCATCTATCTCCGCCTCGCGCGCGACGGCGACGGTGATGGCAAGATCGATATCTGGAACAGCCCGGCCGATACGCTCGCCTCGATCGCCAGCTATTTCGCCAATGCCGGTTGGCGGCGTGGCGAGCCTTGGGGCTTTGCGGTGTCGGTGCCCGCGACGCTCGACCGCACCGCGATCGGCGGTCGCACCACCGCGCCGCGCTGTTCGCGCGTATTCGACCGGCACAGCGGCTGGAAATCGATGGCGGAATGGCGCGCGCTGGGCCTGGCGCCGATCAGCCGCGGCTGGCCCGACGATCACATCATGGCGACCTTGATCGAGCCCGATGGGCCGGGCAAGGCGGGCTACCTCGCCACCTCCAATTACCGGGTGATCCTCGATTATAATTGCTCGAACTTCTACGCGCTCTCGGTGGGACTGCTGGCCGATGCCGTTGCGCAATAATGTGGGGCGCCTTGGGCTAGCCTTGGGCGTCGCACTGCTGCTGCAAGCGCAGACATTGCCGCCGCCGCCCGATGATCTGCCGCAGGGCACCGGGCCGCGCGGGACATCGCAAGTCGTGCCGGGACAGGAGCGCTACGACGCGGTCGGCTATGCGATGGTCGAGCCGGCAGGCGGCGACAGCGGCCAGATCGGCGTCACCAGCCGCAAGGCCGGCGCCGGCAGCTTCGTCGAAATAACCTCGCTCGATACCGGCAAGACAATCGCCGCGATGGTGACGGGGCAGGGGCCGAGCTTGCCCGATCGCGAGGTTGGGCTGTCGCCGGCGGCAGCGGCCGCGCTCGGGATTAGCGCGTCGGTGACCGCGCCCGTCCGCATTCGGGTGATCGAGCCGAGCCAGCCCGACCAGGTCGCGCTGCGGGCTGGCCATGCCGGCGGCGATCGGCTCGACACGCCCAAGGTATTGCTGACCGCACTGCGCAAGCGATTGCCACCGCCGCCATCGGCTGTGGCGCCACCGGTAACCCCACCACGCCGCGCCACACGCCGACCGCAATATACGCCGGCGCCGGCTGCGCCGCCCGAGGCGGCACCGGTGCCAGCGTCGACCGCAGGCGCTAGCTATGCAGCACCAGCCACGGACGACGGTATTCCAGCAGAGCCACAACCCGTTCGCCCGGTGCGTCGGGCCGCGCAAGCTCCAGCCGTGCAACGTCCAACTGCGCAACCCGCGCCATCGCCTGCATCGACCGCGCCCGTTCCCGGTGGCCTCTACGTTCAGATCGCTGCCCTATCCGACCCCTCCCGCGCCAGCGCGCTCGCCGGCACTGTCGGCGGCTCGGTGGTAACCGGCGGCGGACTTTATCGCGTCCGCCTCGGTCCCTATCGCGACCAACGCACCGCCGAATCGGCGCGTGACGCCATGGTCCGCCAGGGCTATGGCGACGCGCATATCGTCACCAATCATTAGCTCCATCTATCGGGAAGCCTGCCCAGTAATGAAGACCCTTGCTCTGTTGCCCGCTTTCACTTTCCTCGCCACCAGTGCCGCGACCGCCGCGCCGCCGCCGTTCGATACGCCCGCGCCGGTTGCGTTCATGGAAGACGTAACGTCGGGTGCAGTGCTCTACGCCAAGGATGCCGACCGGCGGATGCCGCCGGCTTCGATGGCCAAGATGATGACCGTCTATGTCGTGTTCGACATGATCGCGCATGGTGACGTGAAGCTCGACCAGATGATCACCGTCCAGCCCGAGACCTGGCGCAAATGGAATAACCAGGGCTCGACGATGTTCCTCAAGGTTAACGAGCGGGTTAGCGTTGCGAACCTGCTCTACGGCATCATCACTTTGTCGGGGAACGATGCCTGCGTCGTGCTCGCAGAAGGCGTGTCGGGCACCGAGCCGGCTTTCGTTCAGCGGATGAACGAGGCGGCGCGCAAGCTCGGCCTCAACAACAGCCATTTCGGCACGTCGAACGGTTGGCCCGATGGTGGCGCGACATACGTCACCGCGCGCGACCTCGCCAAGCTCGCCGAAGCGACGATCCAGAATCATTACCAGCTCTACAAGCAATTCTATTCGCGCCCGAATTTCACCTGGGGGACGCAGCTGGGCAATGGTGGCGCGATCAAGCAGGACAATCGCGATCCGCTGCTCGGCCGCGTTGCCGGCGCCGATGGCCTGAAAACCGGCCATACCGAGGAAGCCGGCTATGGCTTCACCGGCTCGGCCGAGCAGGGCGGGCGCCGCTTGGTGATGGTGCTCGCCGGCCTGCACAGCTTCAACGAACGCATCGACGAATCGGTCAAGTTCATGAACTGGGGGTTCCGCGCGTGGCAGCCGCGCCCGATCGCACCCAAGGGCAAGAAGGTCGGCACGGCGGACGTGCAGCTTGGCACCGCCAACCATGTCGGGCTGGTCGCGCCGCGCGATTTGTCCGTGGTCGTGCCATCGGGCACCAGCCCGGAAATGCAAGTGAAGGTCGCCTATGACGGGCCGGTCAAGGCGCCGATCAAGGCGGGCGATCACATCGCCGATCTCGTCGTGCAGACGCCCGATATGCCGGCGCAGCGTCTGCCGCTGGTCGCGGACAGCGACGTGCCGCAAGCGGGCTTTTTCGGGCGCATCTGGGCGAATTTCCTCGCGCTGTTCGGGATGTGAGCGGCAGGGGTGAGCGGGCGCTTCATTTCGCTTGAGGGCGGGGAGGGCGCCGGCAAATCGACGCAAGCGCGTGCGCTGGCAGCGGCGATCGAGGCACGTGGGCTCGACGTGGTGGCGACGCGTGAGCCAGGCGGTAGTCCGGGCGCCGAGGCGATTCGCGGCTTATTGATGCAGGGCAGTGTCGACCGCTGGCAGCCGCGCGCGGAGATGCTGCTATTCGCCGCCGCGCGCGCCGATCTGGTCGAGCGGACGATCCGACCCGCGCTGGCGCGCGGCGCCTGGGTGATCTGCGATCGCTATATCGACTCGACTCGCGCGTATCAGGGCGCGGCCGGGGGACTGAGCGATGAGGAGATCATGGCGGTGCACCGCGTCGGCAGCGGCGGGTTGCTGCCGGATCGGACGATCCTGCTCGACATGCCGATCGATACCGGCCGCGACCGTGCCGCAGCGCGCGATGGCGCCGCGGCGGATCGCTTCGCGGCGCGGGGAGAGGCATTTCATAACGCAGTCGCTGCCGGTTTCCGGCGCTTCGCCGAGGCTGAGCCAGCGCGGTTCCGCGTGATCGATGCGAACGGATCGCCGCAGGTCGTGGGTGAGGCGGTGCTTGCCGCCGTCGCCGATCTGCTGCCATGACGTCACTTCTGGGCAATGATGCTGCCCACGCCGCCTTTGCCGCCGCGATGGCGAGCGGGCACATGCACCATGCCTGGCTGTTCACCGGGCCCGAGGGCATCGGCAAGGCGAGCTTTGCCCGCATCGCCGCGCGGCGCTTGCTGGCCGAGGCCGCCGATCCCGACGGCCTGGCGCCGGGCTTCGATGTGCCGGTGGGCAATCGCACGCGCACGCTGATCGAGGCGGGCTCGCACCCCGATTATCGCGAGCTCACCCGGCTCCCCAAGGATGCCGACAAGCCCGATGGTGAGCTCGCCCGCAGCATCACGATTGCGCAAGTGCGCGCGTTGTTGCCGATGTTCGCGACCAAACCGAGCCTGTCGCCGCGCCGCGTGATCCTGATCGACGCAGTCGATGATCTCGAGCGGCCCGGCGCTTCCAACGCCTTGCTCAAAAGCCTCGAGGAGCCCCCGGCCGGCACGCTCTTCCTCCTGATCAGCCATGCGCCGGGGCGCCTGTTGCCAACGATCCGCTCGCGCTGCCGGCGGCTGAGGTTCGATCCGCTCGACGACGCGGCGATGCGCGACGTGCTGCGCGAGCATCTGCCTCAGGTGAGCGATGCCGAGATTGCGGCACTGATCGCAGCCGGTGGCGGCTCGCCGGGTCGAGCGCTGGGCTATGCGGGCTTACGGCTGGATGCGCTCGATGACGCCATGACGGCGCTCGCCGCCAAGGGTGATGCGACCAACAAGCTGCGCATTACGCTGGCCAAGGAACTGGGCAGCAAGGCGGCGCAGGCGCGTTACGAGGCGTTTCTCGACGCCGCGCCGAGCTTCATCGCCAACGCCGCGCGCACCCGGCAGGGGTCGGCGCTTCGTTCGGCCATCGCCGCGCATGAGGCCGCGCGTGCGCTCGCCGCCAGCGCCCGCGCGCTGTCGCTCGATCAACAGGCAACCGTCTATGAAATGGCCGGCATCGTTGCGCGGCTCGGCCCGAGCGGCTGACGGTCTTTCGCCCGCGCGCGCGATGCTTTAGGGCGTGGCGCCATGGCCGACCCGTTCTACATCACGACCGCAATCAGCTACCCCAATGGCCGCCCGCATATCGGCCACGCTTATGAAGCGATCGCCGCCGACGCGATTGCGCGCTTCCAGCGGATGATGGGCCGCGACGTCCGCTTCCAGACCGGCACGGACGAGCATGGCCTGAAAATGGTGCAGGAAGCGCGCAAGCGCGATGTGCCGGTTGGCGCGCTCGCCAAGGAAATGAGCAATCATTTCCAGTCGATGGACGATCTTCTTGATATCTCTTATGATCGCTTCATCCGCACGACTGACGCCGACCATTATCGCGCCAGCGAGGCGATCTGGCGAGCGATGGCCGATGCCGGCGACTTGTATCTCGATCGCTATGAGGGCTGGTATTCGGTCCGCGACGAAGCCTTTTACGACGAAAGCGAGCTGATCGACGGGGAAGGGGGCGAGCGCCTCTCGCCGCAAGGCACGCCGGTGGAGTGGACTGCCGAGGAAACCTGGTTCTTTCGCTTGTCAAAATACCAGCGGCCACTGCTCGATCTCTACACGTCGCAGCCCGACTTCATCCGCCCGGAAAGCCGCCGCAACGAAATCATGCGCTTCGTCGAGGGCGGGCTGAGTGATCTCTCGGTCTCGCGCACGAGCTTCGATTGGGGCGTGCCGGTGCCGGGCAGCCCCGGGCATGTGATGTATGTGTGGGTCGATGCGCTGACCAATTATCTGACCGGCGCCGGCTATCCCGATGATCCGGCCGCGCTGGCCAAATGGTGGCCGGCCGATCTCCACATCATCGGCAAGGATATCGTGCGTTTTCATGCGGTTTACTGGCCAGCCTTCCTGATGAGCGCCAAGCTGCCGCTGCCGCGCCAGGTGTTCGGCCATGGCTTTCTGCTCAACCGCGGCGAGAAAATGTCGAAATCGCTCGGCAACGTGACCGATCCCGTCGAGCTGGTCGAGCGGTTCGGGGTCGATCCGCTGCGCTATTTCCTGCTGCGCGAAGTGAGCTTCGGCCAGGACGGCAGCTACTCCGAAGAGGCGATCGTCACCCGCGCCAATGCCGATCTCGCCAACAGCTTCGGCAATCTTGCGCAGCGGACGTTGACCCAGATCTTCAAGAATTGCGATGGCGCGCTGCCTGCCATCACCGGCCACACCCCAGCGGACGATGCCTTGTTCGCCCTGATCGACATGACCGTGCGCGAGGCGATGCCGCGCGCCTATGCTGATCTTGCCTTGTCGCAGGCGACTGAGCTTTGGACGCAGGCGGTCTATGCCTGCAACGCCTATATCGACGAGCAGGCGCCCTGGGCGCTGCGCAAGACCGACCCGGACCGGATGCGCACCGTGCTGGCGACGCTCTACATTGCGATTGCCCAGCTCGCCGTCGCAATTCTGCCGGTGATCCCGCGCAGCGCCGGGGTGCTCCTCGACCGGATGGGCGTCGCGCCCGAGCTGCGCACGTTCGAGGCGATCGGCAGCCACTGGTATTCGCCGCTCGCCGAAAGCGGTTTCCGGCTGGAGCAACCGGCGCCGCTTTTCCCCCGGCTCGAACTCGCGGAGGCCGCTGCGTGAAGCTCGCCGACAGCCATTGCCATCTGAACTACAAGGGCCTCGTCGAGGAGCAGCAGGCCGTGCTCGACCGGGCACGCGGCGCTGGCGTGGTCGCCATGCTCAACATCTCGACGCGCGAGCGTGAATGGGATGATGTCGTCGCCGTCGCCGAGCGCGAGGATGACGTGTGGGCGACGATTGGCATCCACCCGCACGAGGCCGACGCGCATCCTGATATCGACACCGCCAAGCTCGTGGCGCGCGCCGCGCATCCCCGCGTCGTCGGCATCGGCGAGACGGGCCTCGATTATTATTATGACCATAGCGACCGCGCGCGCCAGCAGGCGAGCTTTCGCAGCCACATCGCCGCCAGCCGCGCGACCGGCCTGCCGATCGTTATCCACACGCGCGATGCCGAGGACGACACCGCCGCCATCTTGCGCGAGGAAATGGGGAAGGGGACGTTCTCCGGCGTGATCCATTGCTTCACTGCCAGCGACGCTTTTGCCGATATCGCGCTGGAATTGGGGATGTTCATCTCGATTTCGGGAATCGTGACCTTCAAGAACGCCACGGCACTGCAGGCGACGGCGCAGCGGCTGCCGATCGATCGGCTCCTAGTCGAAACCGACGCGCCGTTCCTGGCGCCGGTGCCGCATCGCGGCAAGACGGGGGAGCCCGCGTACGTGGCCGATACCGCGCGCTTCCTCGCCGATCTGCGCGGTGAGTCGATTGACGAGCTGGCCGAGGCCACGCGCGCGAATTTCCACCGATTGTTCGCCAAGACGCGAGCCGCGGCGTGAAAGTCAGGCTGCTCGGTTCGGGCACGTCATCGGGGGTGCCGCGCATCGGCAATGATTGGGGCGCCTGCGACCCCGCCGAGCCGCGCAACCGGCGGACGCGCGCATCGCTGCTCGTCACAACCGCAACGACGACGATCCTGGTCGACACCAGCCCCGACATGCGCGAGCAGTTGCTGGCGGCGGAAGTCGGCGCGGTCGATGCGGTGCTGTGGACGCACGATCACGCCGATCATTGCCACGGGATCGACGATCTGCGGCAGTTATTCCACGCGCGCCGCGCTCCGGTGCGCGCGTTGGCGCGGCCTTGGGTACTGGCATCGCTCGGCGCGCGTTTCGCTTATGCGTTCGAGGGGCATGGCGGCTATCCGCCGACCGTCGCCGCCGAGCCGCTGCCCGATCGGCTGACGATCGGCGATATCGATGTCGCCGTGGTCGATCAGCCACATGGCGCGATAACCTCCGCGGGATTCATGTTCCAATCGAAGAGTGCGCGCGCCACATATTCTACCGATTTCAATGCGATGACACCTGAAATGGCGACGTTGTTTCAAGATGTCGACCTCTGGGTGGCCGACGCGCTGCGCCGCGCGCCACACCCGACGCACCCGACGCTCGACCAGACGATCGGCTGGGCACAGCAGATCGGCGCGCGCAAAACGGTGCTGATGCACATGGACCAATCGATGGATTATCGCACGCTCCGCGCCGAGCTGCCGCCGGGCATCGAGCCGGGCTATGATGGCTGGGAGATGACGTTGTGAGCGGCAACGAGCAAGGCAATGCCATCTGGTATCTGCTGGTGCCGATCCTGCCGCTATCGGCGCTCGTTGCCCGGCGGCTGCCGCTTGGCCAGGTTGCGAAGATGGCATTGGCCTGGGTGGGCATTTTCGCCGCAATGCTGATCGTGGTGACACTGGCGACGCGCGGCGGCTTGACGCCGGGCAGCATCGCTGACGCGCTGGGTCTCAGTGGCGAGACGGTCCGCGGCGGCACGGTGGTTATCAACAAAAGCGCCGACGGCCATTTCTGGACCACCGCGCGCATCGGATCGGTCGAGCGGCGCATGCTGATCGACAGCGGCGCAACGATTACGTCGATCTCTGAAACGACGGCCAAGGCCGCCGGCATCGACCCGACAGTGGATAAATATGGCGCCATCATCGACACGGCGAACGGGCCGGCGATCGTCCGCCGCGCAACCGCGCCGGAGCTGCGCGTCGGTGGTATCGAAGCGCGCAGGCTCGAGATTCAAGTCGGGCGGAATTTCGACGACAGCGAGGTGATCGGGATGAATTTCCTGTCGCGGCTCAAAAGCTGGCGAGTCGAAGGGGACCGGATAATCCTGGAAGCGCGGCAATGAGTATGATTTACATAATGTATATTATCGGATCGATGAATTGCGCGATGTTGTCAGGCGCTATCGGGGGCCCCCGCCGATGACCGAGCGGCTGTTGGCGATCATGGCGCGCTTGCGCGATACTGAGCGCGGCTGCGACTGGGATCTCGCGCAGAACTTCGCGACGATCGCGCCGTATACGATCGAGGAAGCCTATGAAGTCGCTGACGCGATCGCGCGTAACGATATGGCGGACCTTAAGGACGAGCTTGGCGACCTGCTCCTCCAGGTCGTCTTTCACGCCCGCATAGCCGAAGAAGCCGGCGCGTTCGCTTATGCCGATGTCGTCGATGCGATCAGCGACAAGATGGAGCGCCGCCACCCGCATATCTTTGGTACCGCTGAGACCAAGGCATCCGACCATTGGGAAGCGCTCAAGGCGGCCGAGCGTAGCGCCAAGGGCGCGACGAGCGCGCTGGACGGCGTCGCGTTGGGCCTGCCGGCGCTGCAACGCGCCGAGAAGCTCCAAAAGCGCGCGGCGCGCACTGGCTTTGACTGGCCTGATCCGAGCGGCCCTCGTGCGAAGATCGATGAGGAACTGCTTGAAATCGAACAGGCTGATGCTCACCATCGGGCCGAAGAGATCGGCGACTTGCTATTCGCGGTGGTCAATTGGGCACGCCATCTCGGCGTCGATGCCGAAGCCGCGCTCCGGGCCGCCAACGCCAAGTTCGAGCGCCGCTTTCGCGCGATAGAAACTGAAGCCGGCGACGGCTTTGCCGCGCTATCGCTTGACGAGAAGGAAGCGCTTTGGGGCAAAGCCAAGCTGGAGGAGCGGCTTTAGTCCCCTCGCCCTTTAGCTCAAGGAACAAAACAGGTCCGGGGCACGCAAGCTATCTCGGTCGCTGCATAAACCGTTGATAATCCGCTTCGGCCAGTCGCACATCGGCATGCGTGGTCAGCTCGTCGGTCCAGCTGTCGACCACCTCACCATGCTGATGCAGCCACGCCATTGCCGCGCCATCGGCGGCATCGAGCGTCAAGCGGTAGCGGCGATGACCCTCGGTCAGCCGGGCGGCTACGCTGGTCTGCAGCGCCACGACCCCTTCCCCGCTCAGCGCTGAGACGCACACGACATTGCCGCGTCGCTCTGCCTCGGCCTGCAGCGCCTCGCGCTCGGCTTCCGGCAGCAAGTCGAGCTTGTTCCACGCCTCGAAGCGCGGCGTCGCTTTGGTCACGCCCAGTTCGCCAAGGACAGCCTCGACATCGGCGCGCTGCGCCTCGGTATCCGGGTGGGCGATGTCGCGGACATGGATCAGCAAGTCGGCCGAAGCGACTTCCTCCAGCGTCGCCTTGAACGCCGCGACGAGCTGCGTCGGCAGATCGGACACGAACCCGACCGTGTCGGACAGGATCGCCTTGTCGATACCGGGCAGCGAAATCTGCCTGAGCGTCGGGTCGAGGGTCGCGAACAGCAGGTCCGCTGCCATGACGTCAGCCCCGGTCAAACGGTTGAATAACGTCGACTTTCCGGCGTTGGTATAGCCGACCAGCGCAATAACGGGCCACGGTGCGCGCTGCCGGCGATCGCGATGCAGGCCGCGCGTGCGGCTCACCTGCGCAAGCTCGCGCCGCAACCGCGCCATGCGATCGCGGATCAAGCGGCGGTCAGCCTCGATCTGCGTTTCACCAGGGCCGCCGAGGAAGCCGAAGCCGCCGCGCTGGCGCTCAAGGTGCGTCCAGCTACGCACCAGCCGGCCTGCCTGATAGCCGAGATGCGCAAGTTCGACCTGCAGCCGCCCCTCGGCAGTGGCGGCGCGCTCGCCGAAAATCTCGAGGATCAACCCGGTGCGATCGATCACCTTGGCGCCGAGCGCGGTTTCCAGGTTGCGCTGCTGAATGGGGGTTAGCGCGGCATCGAACACCACCAACCCGGCCTCGCTCATCGCGACATTGGCGGCGAGCGCTTCAACCTGTCCGCTGCCGATCAGCGTGCCGGCGCGCGCCGCACGGACGCGATAGGCAATGCGATCGACGACATCGAGCCCGATCGCGGCGGCCAAGCCGGCGGTCTCATCGAGGCGTGCCTCGACCGATCGCGCCGCGCCGCCTTGATCGGGCAGCACGACGATCGTCCTTGCGCCGCGCGCGAATTCGCCGCGGTCGCGGTCAAAACCGCTCGTGGCGTTGCCGCTCAATCCGCGTCCGATCCGCCGGCTTCCTCGGCCAGATTGAGCGGATGGGCCGGCTGGATGGTCGAGACCGCGTGCTTATAGACAAGCTGTGCCATACCGTCGCGCGTCAGCAACATGCAGAACAAGTCGAACGCCGCGATATTTCCCTGTAACATCACACCGTTGACGAGGAACATTGTCACCGGATCTTCGGATTTGCGCACCGCGCTCAGGAACACTTCCTGGAGCAGCGGAGACTTTTTCTGGCCCTCGCTCATGGCGTCGGTAATCGCGCTGATGTCGAGTGGCCCTGCCGGCATGATCGTCGAGATGGCGTGCTTGTAGATCAGCTGCGACTGGCCATCGCGCCGCAGCAGCACGGAGAAATTATCGAACCACGTCACAATGCCCTGCAGCTTGACGCCCTTGACGAGGAACATCGTGACCGGCGTTTTCGACCGGCGCAGCGCGTTGAGGAAAAGGTCCTGGAGCGAGGCTTGCTTGTCAGCCATGGTTTATCCCGTTGTTCTTGGCGGGTAGTTGCCCGCGATGTGCCGGTTCCCGGCATCGGATTGGCGCGCCATCACGGCTCGTTAGGCACTAATTAGGGATTGAGCCGGCGCGCGTCCATATCGAACGCGAGAGCACGTCTATTCTTCGCCGCGCGTTTCGGTAATGCCGAGCAGCTTGAGCTTACGGTGCAGCGCCGAGCGTTCCATGCCGATAAACGTCGCGGTGCGCGAGATATTGCCCGAAAAACGCCGGATCTGGACGCGGAGATATTCGCGCTCGAATGCTTCGCGCGCTTCGCGCAAGGGCGTCGCCATGATCGTGCCGACCGTGGTGCCCACGCCGAAATCGCCTTGATTGTTGAGCACTTCGCTCGGCAGCAGGTCAAGGTCGATGCGGCCGATCCGCTCGCCGGGCGCGAGGATGACGGTGCGCTCGACGACGTTGCGCAGCTGGCGGACATTGCCCGGCCATTCATAGGATTGCAGGGCGACGAGCGCGTCGGGCGCGATTTCGGGCGTCGGCACGCGGCGCTCGCGGGCATAATGCGCGACGAAATGCTCGACCAGCGCAGGAATGTCCTCGCGCCGCTCGGACAGGCCGGGAATGCGGACCGGAACCACGTTCAGGCGGTAATACAGGTCTTCGCGGAACCGCCCCTCGATAATCTCGCGGCCCAGATCGCGCGCGGTCGCCGAGACGACTCGAACATCGACGCGCACCACCCGCGTGCCACCGACGCGGGAGAAGCTTTGCTCGGTCAGCACGCGCAAGATCTTGCCCTGAGTCGCGATCGGCATGTCGGCGATTTCGTCGAGGAACAGCGTGCCGCCATGTGCTTGTTCGAGCAGACCGTGGCGGATGACATCGCCGCCTTCCTCGACGCCGAACAGCTCTTCCTCCATCCGCTCGGGTTCCATCCGCGCCGCGCTGACGACGACGAAGGGCCCGCTTGCCCGCTGGCTCCAGCCGTGAAGCAACCGCGCGGCGACTTCCTTGCCGACGCCGGCTGATCCGGTAATCATCACCCGGCTGCCGGTGGGGGCGACGCGCTTCAGCGTCGCGCGGACCGCGTTGATCGAGGGCGAATTGCCGGTCAAATCCTGGTCGCGCCCCGCCGAAGCGCGGAGCGAGGCAATTTCCTGGCGCAGCCGCTCGGTCTCGGTCGCGCGCTCGATCAGCAGCAGCAGCCGCTCGGCCTCGAAGGGCTTTTCGATGAAGTCGACCGCGCCGCGCCGGATCGCGGCGACCGCCGTCTCCAGGCTGCCATGGCCTGAGATTACCAGCACGGGGATGGTCGGATCGCGGCGCTTCAGCTCGTCGAGCAAATCGAGCCCGTCGAGCCGCGAACCCTGCAGCCACACATCGAGCAGGACCAGCGAGGGCCGCCGTTGCGCAAAGGCCTCGAGTGCGGCGTCGCTGTCGGCAGCAACGCGCGTCTCATAGCCCTCGTCTTCGAGTACCCCCGACACCAGCTCGCGGATATCGCGCTCGTCATCGACTACCAGAACATCAAGCGCCATTATGTCAGCCGTTTCGTTGGGGGGTAAGCGCCGCCAGCCGGTCGGCGGCGGGGTCGATTTCTTCAGGTGCCGAGCGATCGAGCGCGGCAAGCGTATTGCCGTCGAAACTCAGCGTGACGACCGTTCCCCCTCCCGGCCGGTCGGCAAAGTTGATCGTGCCGAAATGCTCCTCGACGATCTTGGTGACGATCGCGAGGCCCAGGCCCGTGCCGCGGCTGCGCGTCGTCATATAGGGCTCGACGATCCGGTCGCGCTCCAACGGCAAGCCAACACCGTTGTCCGAGACCGTGATCGTGCGCGTCCCGGCTTCGGCATCCTCGTGAATGGCCATCTCGATCTTGCCGCGCTCGCCCTCCCCGCGCGCCTCGATCGCTTCGACCGCGTTCTTGACAATGTTGGTCAGCGCCTGGCCGATCTGGCGGCGATCGCAGACGAGATGCGGGGCCGGATCGTCACTGACCAGGCTGAAATCGATATCGCTATGCGCGACTTCGTGCAGGAACAGTGCCTGGCGCGCGACATCGACCAGCGATTCCTCGCGGAACATCGGCTTGGGCATCCGCGCGAAGGAGGAGAATTCATCGACGATCCGGCGCAGATCGGTCACCTGGCGGACAATCGTGTCGGTGAGCCGGGCGAACGTGCCGTCATCATTCTCAATCTGCTTGGCGTAGCGGCGGCGGAGCCGTTCGGCAGCGAGCTGAATCGGGGTCAGCGGGTTCTTGATCTCGTGCGCGATCCGGCGCGCCACGTCCGACCAGGCAGCGCGGCGCTGGTCGAGCAGCTGCTGGGTGATGTCGTCAAAGGTCAGGATCGGGCCCGCATCGGCGCGCGCGATCTTGACCGCCAATGTGCGCGCTTCACTGCAAACGGCGATCTGGACGATCGCCTCGCGATTGCCGCCGCCGAGCAGTGCGGCGAGCTCGGGTGCGGTCTCGGCGAGTGGTTTGCCGATGGCCCGATTGTCGGTTGCCAGCATCTGCGCGGCGGAATCGTTGATCAGCCGCACCGCGCCGGCATCGTCGACCAGGATCACGCCGGCGGTAACGCCCGACATCACCGCCTCGATCAGCGCGCGGCGGCTGTCGAGCTGGTTGTTGGCGCGCACCAGGGCGCCGGTCTGCTCCTGCAGGCGCACCGTCATCGCGTTGAATGCGGTGGCAAGCGTGCCGACCTCGTCATCGGCAACCGGCGCCGCCACGCGGGCGGACAAATCGCCATCGGCCACCCGGCGCGCGGCGGCGACGAGATCGTTGACCGGGCGCACCAGTCGATCGGCCACCTGCAGCGCGATCCACACCGCAAGCCCGACGATCAGCAGCGAAATGCCGAGGAGTGCAGCGTTGAAGCGCAATTGCAGCGAGCGCGAGCGGCTGACCAGCGCTTGATAATCGGCGACGATGCCCTTGCCGCGCTCAAGCAATGCCATCCGATGACGATCGAAGACATGCCGAACGAACAGGTAATTGTGCTCACCATAAGGCAGCTTGGTCAGGGCGCCGGGCGCTTGCGGGTCGTCGACGAGCACCGTTTCGGCGCCAGCATCCAGCTTGTCGATCAGCTTGGGGGTGACGACCTTGTCGAGATCATATTCATAGGGATTGAGAAGCACGATCGAGTTGATCTGCCGGTCGGGCGTCTCATGAATTATGAAAGCTTCAGATAGTTCGCGCCTGACTGTCTGAAACGCGAGCGCTTGTTTGAAGATCTGGCTATCGATTGGCATCGTCTTCAAATAGAAGGCGATATCCTGGCTCATTGCGGTTGCTTCCAGCCCAACGCGGCCGATTTCCTGCCGGTAATTCTCGCGCGCGATATACGACGCATTATCGACCATGCCGCGCGCCCGATCCGAGAACCAGAATTCGACGCCATACTGGAACAGCACCGATGCGAAGATGACGACGAGTAGCGTCGGTACCGCCGCGACGAACGAAAACAGCGCGACCAGCCGGACGTGCAGCCGCGCCTTGCCGCCGATTGGCGATGCCGCCGCGCGGCGCTGCGCGATACGGCGGCCGATCAGCATTTCCAGGCCGATAATCGGCAGCAGATTGGCGACCAGCAAAGATGCCGCCAGCAGCGGCGTCAGCGTCTGGCGCGGGGCCTGACCGGCGGTGATGATGAAATAGCTGCCGACCGCGATCGAGATCGAGGCACAGAGTACCGCGATTTCGACGATCCGCATCCAGCCCTCGCCATCAAGGCGGGGCGGCGAAGCGCGGCCGGTCGTAACACTCGTCATCGTTGCTCGATTACAACAGAAGCGTTGCTTGGAAAACACAGAGTTTGCGTTCGCCAGCGCCAAATGACCCGATCTAGCGCACGTTGCGTCGGATCAGGCGCCGTCAAGGTCGTCCAGATCGATGCCGAGTTGGGTCAGCCGCTTGCGCAAGGTGTTGCGGTTGATGCCGAGCGCGCGGGCAGCGCGCAGCTGGTTATGGCCATGTCGGGCCAGCATTGCCTCGATCAGCGGCCGCTCGACTTCGCCGATGATGCGATCGTAGAGCGTGCCGTCATCCAGTGCCTGGGGCCATTCGCGCGCGATCTGGTCGAGCCGCGCGCGGATTGCGGCGTCCAATCCGCCCCCACCGCCCAGCGCTTCCGGGCCCGGCGGCATCGACGCCGCCAATCCCAGCGCCGCAGCGACTTCAGCCGCGTCAATCACATCGTCCCGACCCAGCACAACGATGCGGCGGATGATATTCTCCAACTCGCGGACATTGCCCGGCCAGTCATGCGCTTCGAGCGCTTGCAGCGCGGCGTCGCTGATCGTTCGGCGCGGCAAGCCATCGGCAGCGGCACGCTCGACAAAGTGGCGGGCGAGCAGCGCGATATCCTGCCGACGTTCGCGGAGCGGCGGCAACGCGATCGGCACGACGTTGAGGCGGTAGAACAGGTCTTCGCGGAACTGGCCACTTGCCACGAGCGCCGTCAGGTCGCGATTGGTTGCCGCGACGATGCGCACATCCGCGCGGATCGCGCGCGCGCCGCCGACGGTGGTGAATTCCCCCGATTGCAGCACGCGGAGCAGCCGTGTCTGCGCGTCCATCGGCATGTCGCCGATCTCGTCGAGAAACAGCGTCCCGCCCGCTGCCTGCTCAAACCGGCCGGCAACGCGGGCCTGCGCGCCCGTAAACGCACCACGCTCATGCCCGAACAGCTCGGCCTCGATCAACTCGCGCGGGATCGCCGCCATATTGATCGGCACGAAAGGCCGCGTTCGGCGCGGGCCGAGATCGTGGATCGCCTGCGCGACCAGTTCCTTGCCCGTGCCGCTCTCGCCGGAAATCAGCACCGTCAAATCGTTGGCGACCACCCGCGCGATGACGCGATAGACATCCTGCATCGCCATCGATCGACCGATCAGGGGGAGCGCTGCATCTGCCTCGTCGAGCGTGGCATCAGGCTGCCCCTGCCCGCGCGCCAGCGCCGAAGTAACCGCCCGCGCCAGCGCATCAAGATCGAATGGCTTGGGCAGATAATCATAAGCGCCGACTTCGGTCGCGCGCACCGCCGTCGTCAGCGTGTTCTGGGCCGACAGGATGATGACGGGCAGCGCTGGCCGGCTCGCGAGAATATCCGCCACGGCATCCAGGCCATTGCCGTCGGGCAGCACCACGTCGGAGATCAGCAGTTCGGGTGCGTCCGCTGCGATTGCCGCGCGCGCCTCGGCGAGCGTGCCCACGCATCGCACCAAATGCCCGGCGCGCCGCAGGGCCTGGCCCACCACGGTGCGGATTGCGGCATCGTCATCAACGACGAGAATGCTGCCCATCCGCCTCAACTCCGCCCGCGCGGCAAGCGCAGCCGCAGGATCGTGAGCCCCCGCCCCGCATCGCGCTCATATTGGATCAGCCCGCCCATATCGCGCACCAGCTTGTCGGCAAGCGCGAGGCCCAGCCCCTGCCCCTCGGGCTTGGTCGTCACGAACGGGTCGAACAAGTGATCGACCAGCTCAGGCGGTGCACCGGGGCCATTGTCGACAATGCAGATTTCAATGGGCAGCGGGCGCTTGGGCCGATCCGGTCCTGCATCGATCGACATGCCATGGCGATAAGCGGTCGACAGGGTGATGCAGGGATCAGCCATGTTCTGAACAGCTTCCGCCGCATTCTTGATCAGGTTCAGCAATACCTGAAGCATCGCGTCGCCATCGACGAGTACCGCGGGCAAAGACGGATCAAACTCGTCGGTGATCGCGATTGCGCGCGCAAAGCCGGCGCGAGCGACCCGCACCGCATGATCGAGCAAAGGATAGATGTTCTGCGCGGTCGGTTTCAGTGGCCGCGTGTCGGTAAAGTCCTGCATGCGATCGATGAGCGCGGCGATGCGGTCGACTTCGCTGGTGATCAATGAGGTGAGATCGCGCTGCTCGGGCACCCCGTCGCCGATCAGCTGTGCGGCCCCGCGAATACCCGACAGCGGATTTTTGATCTCATGCGCTAGCATCTGCGCCGCGCCGACGGCCGCGCGTGCGCTGGCGCGCTCGCCGCGAGCGGCTGCGCGGCGCGAGGCGCCGGCGCCATTCAGCGTCACTGTCCGCCAGCCGGGATGATCGCGCATCACCGCTTCGGCATAATCGACGCGAACGCTGCCGCCGCGTATCAGGCGGACCACGGCATCGAACGCCGCCACATCACGCCCCTCGCCATCGGCCGCGCGCTCCACCGGCGGCACCAGCACTGACGCCAACGGCTGGCCAAGCATCGCGCGCTCGGAGAGGTTGATCAGTTCCTCAGCGGCAGCGTTGGCATAAGCAATGCGCCCCTGCGCGTCGATCACGAGCACCGCCACCGGCAGCGTGGCGAGCACATCGGCAAATCGGGGCGCCGGCGGGTGACCGAGCGGGGACTCAAGCAGCGGCGCGGACACGCCAGGGCGCATAGAATTCGGCAAGCATGCCCAGCACAACCTTGGGATCGGCTTCCTGGTTCACCCGGTTACGGAACTCGGCCGAGCCGTGCAGCCCGCGCGTGTACCAGCCGATATGCTTACGCGCGAGATTGACCCCGGTCTGGACGCCATAGAGCGACAGCATGGCGTCATAGTGCTCGACGATCAGGTGATATTGCTCGTCAAGGCTGGGGTCGGCGAGGCGACGGCCGCTCGCGAACCACTCCATCACCTGGCCGAGCAGCCACGGCTTGCCATAAGCGCCGCGCCCGATCATCACCCCGTCGGCACCCGATTGCTCCAGCGCGCTTTCGGCCTCTTCGATCGAGCAGATATCGCCGTTGACGATCACGGGCAGCGAAACCGCGTCCTTCACCCGGCGGACGAATGCCCAGTCGGCAGAACCCTTGTACATCTGGCAGCGGGTGCGGCCGTGGACGGTGATCATCTTGACGTCCAGATCCTCGGCGATGCGGGCAAGTTCGGGCGCGTTGAGGCTCGAATGATCCCAGCCCATCCGCATCTTGAGCGTGACCGGCACTTGAACCGCCTTCACCGTCGCTTCGATCAGCCGCGCGGCGAGCGGCAAGTCGCGCATCAGCGCCGAGCCGGCATCGCCATTGACCACTTTCTTGACCGGGCAGCCCATGTTGATGTCGATGATCGCGGCGCCGCGATCCTGGTTGAGCTTAGCGGCCTCGCCCATGTCGCGCGGGTTGCAGCCGGCGAGCTGCATCGAGATCGGCTCTTCGACCGGGTCCCAGGTCGCTTTCTGGATCGACTGGCGCGTTTCGCGGATCATAGCCTGGCTGGCGATCATCTCGCTGACGTTGAGGCCCGATCCATAGCGCCGCACCAGCCGCCGGAACGGCATGTCCGTCACGCCGGTCATCGGCGCGAGCAGCACCGGGCTCTCGATCCGCACCGGGCCGATCTGAATGGGATTAAGCTTGCTCATCTTGATGCCTAAAAAGTGGGCAGCACATAGGCGAGTGGTGGGGTGCTGGCAAGACTGGCGGCTTGCGACCGCTTGGGCTATGCGCCGCCCCGCATGACCGCCACCACCAAGACCATTGCGCTGATCGTTGCCGCCGGCGGCGGCACGCGCGCGGGTACCGAGACGCCCAAGCAATATGTCGGGCTCGCCGGCAAGCCGATGATCGCGCACAGTCATGCCGCGTTCAGCGCGCATCCGGCAATCGATGTGGCGATGGTGGTGATTGGCGAGGGTCAACAGGCAATGCTCGCGGAAGCGCTGGGCAACGTGCCTTATGTGATCGGTGGGGCATCGCGGCGGGAGTCGGTGAAAAACGGGCTCGAAGCGATCGCGGCCGCGGGCGGTGCGCAGCGCGTGCTGATCCATGATGCGGCGCGGCCGTTTCTGAGCGCGGCGGTGATTGATCGGTTGCTTGCGGCGCTAGATGCCGCGCCTGGCGCGATCCCGGCGCTTCCCGTGGCGGATACGCTAGCGCGCGGTGACGGGGCGCTAGGCGATATCGTGCCGCGCGATGGCATGGTGCGGGTGCAGACGCCGCAGGCCTTCCGGTTCGCGGACATCCTTGCTGCGCATCAGGACTGGCCGGCCGGCGAGGAAGCGACCGATGACGCGCAGATGCTCCGGCGAGCTGGACTGGAAGTAGCGTTGGTGGAGGGCGATGTAATGCTCGAAAAAGTAACCTACCCGGCCGATTTCGCGGCGGCCGAAGCGCGCCATGCCGCGCAGATGGTGAGCCGATCGGCGAGCGGCTATGATGTCCATCGGCTGGCCGAGGGCGAGGAATTGTGGCTCGGCGGCTTGCTCATCCCGCACGACAAGGGCCTGGCCGGCCATAGCGATGCCGATGTCGCGCTTCACGCGGTCACCGACGCGGTGCTCGGCACAATCGGCGCCGGCGATATCGGCCAGCATTTCCCGCCGAGTGATCCGCAATGGCGCGGCGCCCGATCGGACCAATTCCTCGCGCATGCGGCGTCGTTGGTCGCGGCCGAAGGCGGGGTGATCGATTTCGTCGACCTCACCATCATCTGCGAGGCGCCCAAGATCGGCCCGCATCGCGAGGCGATCAAGGCGCGGATCGCTGAAATCCTGGCGCTGACGCCGCGCCAGGTCAGCGTGAAGGCGACGACGACCGAGAAGCTGGGCTTTACCGGGCGCGGCGAAGGCATTGCCGCGCAGGCCATCGCGACCGTGCGGGTGCCGGCATGAGCCGCCTCGCCTCCCTCGCCAGCGTGGCGATGCTCCTCGCCGTTTCGTCGGCCAGCGCCCAGCAAGTGACGCTCGCGATCGACTTGCCCTGCGTCAGCCAGGGCGATGCCGAGGCGATCGTGACCGCGGTGCTGCCCGACGTGATCGAGAATGTCGGCCATCTCTGCGCGCCGGCGCTCCCGCCGGGCGCCTTGCTCCGCCAGACCGACGGCCGCTTCATCACCAAATACCGCGCCAAGGCCGAGCTTGCCTGGCCGCACGCACAAACGGTGCTCAAGCGCGCGCTGGGCGATAACGCGGGCGCGGGCATGATCTTCGGTTCGGCCTTCGGGCGGCCGCTGGTCGGCACGGTGCTGGCGCCGGTGCTGACGCGCAACCTCAACGCGAGCGATTGCCCGCGCATCGAGCGCATTGCCGAGCTGATCGAGCCGCTGCCCGCCGCCAATGCCGCGCCGCTGTTTGTCGAGGTGCTGCAATTCGCCGATGCCGTCCGAAAGGATCGCTCGTCCAAGCCGGCCCTTCCCATCTGCCCGACAGGAACGCGATGAGCATTGACAGCATCCTGCCCGCGGAACTGGTGACGCTGGCGCGGCGCGTGGTCGAGGAAAACCGCGCGATCGGCCGCCGGGTGGCGCTTGCCGAAAGCTGCACCGGCGGGCTGGTCGCTGCCGCGATCACGGAGATTCCGGGGTCTTCGGAAGTACTCGATGCGAGCTTCGTTACGTATTCGAACGAGGCCAAGGAAGCGCTGATCAACGTCAGCCGCGATCTGATCGAGACGTTCGGCGCGGTGTCGGTCGCGGTTGCCTGGGCAATGGCGCAGGGCGCGCTGGCGGCGACGGGCGCCGATGTGGCGGTCGCGATCACCGGCATCGCCGGGCCGGGCGGCGGGTCGGAAAAGAAGCCGGTCGGCACCGTCGTGTTCGCGCGCGCCGAAAAGGGCAAGGATGCCGCCGATGTGATCGCCGACAAGCGCGAATTCGGCGATTTGGGGCGCGGCGGCGTGCGCCTTCAGGCAGCGCTGTGCGCGCTCGAGCTGCTGTTACCCGAAGCAGCCGACGCATAGAGCGCGGCAGCGCGAGCTTCGAACGCATCGGTCATCTTGCGGAGCGCGCGGTCAAACACTTGGCCGGCGAGCGCCTCGAACACCCGGTTCTTGAACGCGAAATCGACCGAGAAATCGACGAGGCAGCCGCCTTTGCCATCTGGCCGGAAGCCCCATTCATTGCGCAGATATTTGAGCGGCCCGTCGAGATAGTCGACATGGATGTGGCCGGGGCGCGCTTTCTTGACTTGCGACGTGAACGTCTCGCGTAGCCCCTTGAAGCCGACGATCAGGTCCGCAACCATGTCGCTGGCGCTGTTCGAGCGAATGCGCACGCCGACCACCCAGGGCAGAAATTCGCCATAGCGCGCCACGTCCGCGACCAGGTCGAACATCTGCTCGGGCGAATAAGGTAATGTGCGGGTCTCGGTGTGGCGGGGCATGCTAAATGCCGATCCTGCCGACCGAGATGACTGCCCAGCCTGCCATATTTTGCGTCATGCCAGCGGAAGCTGGCATCGCTTAGCGGCCTACGACCCCAGCTTGCGCTGGCGTGACGTTTTTGTTGAGGGCTGCGGTGTTGAGTTGCGCCTCCCGCGCGGCACGCAGTTTCGCGAAATCATCGCCGGCATGGTAGCTGGAGCGTGTCAGCGGCGAGGCGGCGACGAGCAGGAAGCCCTTGGCGCGCGCGATCGCGGCATAAGCGTTGAACGCTTGCGGCGTTACGAACTCGGCGACCTTGGCATGGCGCGGTGTCGGCTGGAGGTATTGCCCCATCGTCAGGAAGTCTATGTCGGCGCTGCGCATGTCGTCCATCACCTGATGGACCTCCAGCCGCTCCTCACCCAGCCCGAGCATGATGCCCGATTTGGTGAAGATCGACGGATCGTGCCGCTTCACGCTCTCCAGCAGGCGCAGCGAGGCATAGTAACGCGCGCCAGGGCGGATCGTCGGGTAGAGCCGCGGCACGGTTTCGAGGTTATGATTATAAACGTCGGGTCGCGCCGCCACGATCGCTTCCACGGCGCGCTCATGCTTGTTGCGAAAATCGGGGGTCAGGATTTCGATCGTCGTCGCGGGCGTCGTGCGGCGCAGCGCCTCGATCACCTTGACGAACTGGCTCGCGCCGCCATCCGGCAAGTCATCGCGGTCGACCGAGGTGATGACGATATGCTCCAGCCCGAGCTCGGCCGCAGCATCGGCGACATGCTGCGGCTCGCTCGCGTCGACCGCGCGCGGCATGCCGGTCTTGACGTTGCAGAACGCACAGGCGCGCGTGCAGGTATCGCCCAGGATCATCACCGTGGCGTGCTTTTTGGTCCAGCACTCGCCGATATTGGGGCAGGCCGCTTCCTCGCACACCGTCGCCAGGTTGAGCCGGCGCATCAGCGCTTTGGTCTCGGCAAAGCCGGTGCTGGTCGGCGCCTTGACCCTGATCCAATCGGGCTTGCGCGGGCGCGGCGCGGCGATGGACGTCACCTCGTTCATTCGGCGCAGATAGCGATTAATCCGCCCTCTTGCCAGTCCTGCCGCCCGATGCGAAAGGCGGCAGCATGGCAGACTTTGATGCACTGATCGGCGGCTATCGTCGCTTCCGTTCCGAAGACTGGGCGCGCCAGCGCGAGCGTTGGGCGCAATTGAGCCAGGGCCAGAGCCCGCGCGTGATGGTGATCGCCTGTTCGGACAGCCGCGTCGACCCCGCGCAGATTTTCGATACCTCGCCGGGCGAGATTTTCGTCGTGCGCAACGTTGCCAATCTGGTGCCTCCTTATGAGCAGGGCGGCGGCCGCCATGGCGTGTCCGCCGCGCTGGAATTCGCGGTGACGCAGCTCGAGGTCGACGAAGTGGTGGTGATGGGGCACGGCGCGTGCGGCGGCGCCAATGCCGCGCTCACCCATGCGTTCGAGGGCAAGGACCCCGGCGCGGGCGGCTTCATCGCCCACTGGGTCGACATGCTCGACGAAGCGCGCGAGCGGGTGATCGCGGCGCACGGCACCGGCCCCGAGGCGGTTCGCGCGATGGAGCTTGAGACGGTGCGGACCAGCATCCGCAACCTGCGCGGCTTTCCCTTTGTTGCCGAGCGCGAAGAAGCGGGAACGCTCAAGCTGCGCGGCGCCTATTTTGCGATTGCCGACGGGGTGCTCCATCTGATGGACGACGCCGGCGAGTTCAAACCCGCCTGACTGCCACCCAAAATCTGGAGCCCCCCGATGAAAGCCTCGACGTTGCGCAGCCTGCGCAAGCTCCATTTCTATCTCGGCCTGTTCTTCGCGCCGATGTTGCTGCTGTTCGCGGTCAGCGGCGCGCTCCAGGTCTATCGACTGAACGACGCCAAGAACGGCAACGTGCCCCCGGCCTGGATCAGCTGGATCGCCTCGATCCACAAGAACCAGGCGCCGCCGCGCGACAAGCCCGCCAAGCCTTCTGAAGCCGATCATGCCAAGGCAGACCACGAGGCGACGGCGGAGGCCGGGGAGCACAAGGGCAACAAGCCCGCCGCACCGGCCGAGCAGCAAGAATCAGCCAAGGTGCCGCAGCCTTCGATGGGCGTTGCCGGGCTCAAGATATTCGCCGTGCTGCTCGCTATTGCGCTCGCGGTATCGACGCTGCTCGGCATCGTTATTGCGCTACAGACTCCGTCGATGCGGCGGACGGGCGTGATCCTGCTGGTGATCGGCACGGTGCTGCCGATCGTGTTGCTAAAGCTATAGTCGTCGGACGCATAAAACAGGCGGTCTGCTACCGCCCCATTCTCCGCCATTCAGAACTCGATCGTCGCCCTCCGAAAGCCGGCGTGAGTAGCGCTTAGCCTGACCAGCGCACGCGCGGCTCCTTCAACGCGAGCGCAATGGTGTTCGCGTCCCGCTCCTCGATGTTGATGACGTGCTTGGCGGAAAACGGAACCTCGCTGCCAAGCCAGAAGTCGTCGTTCTCGGCGATCGCGTCGGGTTCGTTATCGAGGACGCCAAGATACCCGTCCGCGGTGCGCTCCCGGACAAGGACCCACATGCGCTCGATAGCGACATTCTGGTCGTCGTTATCAACGCTGATTCGGAAGATCAGCTTGACAAGATCACCCGTTTGAAGGCTATCGCGCCTATGGCGCTCAGGTATCCAGAAGGTATCGGGTGCCTCGGCGTGGTAAGCCTCGCCATCCTCGAGGCACCAGCCCTCAATCTCCAAGTCTGGCTCGCGCATTGAATGAGTGTTAGCCCGATGGTGCTGCTCCGCAATGTACTATCTGTGGCCCAAAGCGGCTAGTCCGCTCCCCAGCCAAACTCGGACATTTACCTTCGCGCCGGTATGCCGTGCCCTAGCTGCTAACCAATCTTGCCCAGCGCCTTGCGCGCGACGCTCTCAAGCTCCGGGTCGAGCGGCGGCGGGTCCCTGGGCACATGCGCTTCGAGCCGATCGGCGATCGCGGTCAGCGCGGCGATGCGCGCGGCCTGCTTGTCGTTGCCGTCGATCACGATCCAAGGTCCCCAGCGCGTATCGGTGCGGCGGAACATCTCGACCATTGCTTCCAGATAATCCGCGCGGCGTGCGCGGTTGCGGAAATCCTCAAGCCCGATCTTCCAGCGCTTCCACGGATGTTCGATGCGCTCCTTCAGCCGTACGTCCTGCGTCGCCTGCGTTACATGGACGAACAGCTTGACGATCGCGGTGCCCGAATCGGCCTGTTGCGCCTCGAATTCGTTGATCTCGTCATAGCCGCGCCGCCATTCCTCCTCGGTCGCAAAACCCTCGACGCGCTCGACGAGCACGCGGCCATACCAGCTGCGATCGAACACGCCGATGTCGCCGTCCATCGGCAGCTTCTGCCAGAAGCGCCAGAGGAAGTGCCGCGCTTTCTCTTCCGGCGTGGGGGCACCGATCGGCCAGACTTCGAAATAGCGCGGGTCCCATTTGCCGGTCAGCCGCTGGATGATGCCGCCCTTCCCCGCAGCGTCCCACCCCTCCAGCATCACGATGGATCGCTTGCTGTGGCAGATATGCGCCGCCTGGATGTGCGCGAGGCGCTTTTGCAGAGCGGCAAGGTCGGCCTCGTAATCGCCGGCATAAGGCGTGCCGGCTTCGAACTTGCTGAGATCGATCATGGCGCGATGGCGCGGACGGCAGGCTCGTCATCGGGCATGTGCGCGCTCCAATTGCCGCGCCGGTGCAACACGAGCGCGTAATAACCAGCGGACAGGATGATCTGCGCCGCCGTGGCGATCAAGCCGGGCCTTCCTTCGTCGACGTCAAGCCAGCTCGTCCAGCAGACGTAGCCGAGCGCGATCAGCGTGACGATCGGCGCGAGCGGATAAAGCGGCATCCGGTAGGGCGCATGCGCGGTCAGCCGGCGCGCGCGGCCGGCGATCGTGGCAGCGGCGATGCCTGCATAGATGGCGACAAGCCCGGTGCCGCTCAGCACCAGCAGGAACTGGAGCGGGACGAGGCAGCACAAGGTGCCGATGCCGCCCGCGAACAGCGTCGCCGCCCAGGGCGAATTGAGCCGCGGATGGATGAGAACGAACCAGCGGTCGATCGGCCGGCCCCAGCATTGGTCGCGGCCCGTCGCGTAGAAGAAGCGCGCGCAGGCGAGCACGCAGGCGATGATCGCGTTGACGATCGCGATGACGACCGCCACCGCGACAAGATCGCCGGCTCGGTCACCAGCGGTCGCGCGGACGAGCGCGCCGAACGGATCGTCGCCCGCCAAGACCTGCGCAAGATCGGGTGCTGCCACGAGGACCGCGACGAGCGGCGCGATTTCCAGCGCGAGCGTTAACAGCAAAGCGAGCAGAATGGCGCGCGCGATGCGGCGCGGCGCCTCGTGCATTTCCTCGCCGAAATAGACCGCCGCGCCATAGCCATTGAGCGCGAAGATGGCGATCGTCGCTGCGACGCCAATACCGCCGGCGCTCGCTGGGATCAGGCCTGCCCCCGTTGCCATGACCGGACGGACGAGCAAGTCGAACGCCGGGCGGACCGCCGCACCCGCGCCAAGCCACACCACGCCGATCAACGCCGCAACCTCGACCAGCAGAAACGCGCCGGTGATCCAGGCATTGGTGCGGATGCGCAGCAGCGCGACCAACGTTGCCCCAGCGACAACCGCCATAGCCGTCGGGATCGGCGCCAGACCGGGGACGAGGTCGCTCAGCAACGCGCTGATCCCCAGGGCGATTGCGGGTGGAAACAGCAGGTTGTTGAAAACATTGATGCCCAGCATCACGAAACCCGCCAGCGGCCCCAGCGTGCGCGCAACCGCGACATATTCGCCGCCCGCCACCGGCCACGCGGACGACAGCTCGGCATAGATGAAGCCGGTCGCCACGCACACCAACGCCGCGATCAGCATTGCCCAGACCGCGCCCGTGCCCGCTGCATGGAGCATGCCGGGCACGATGACGAACACCGATGACGCGGGCGACGTAACCGACAGCGTCAGGAACAACACCCCTGCCACCCCCAGGCTGCGCGTCAGTCGTGCGGGCGCTTGGGGCTGGAGCTGGTGGTCGAGCATCGTGCGGATATGTCTAGCGGCAATTGGTTGAGAAGGAGGAAAGCATGGCTCCGCCCTTCCCCACCGCCGCTAACCCTTGCCGCCGGGCTGATCGACCAGCCTGATGTGCAGCTCCTTCAGCTGCTTCGGCGTCGCGTAGTTGGGCGCGCCCATCATCAGGTCTTCGGCCTTCTGCGTCATCGGGAAGGTGATGACTTCGCGGATATTGGGTTCGTCTGCCAGCAGCATCACGATGCGGTCGACGCCCGGTGCCGATCCCCCGTGCGGCGGCGCGCCGAACTTGAACGCATTGATCATGCCGGCGAAATTGGTGTCGACCTGTTCCTGCGTGTAGCCGGCAATCTCGAATGCCTTATACATGATCTCGGGCCGATGGTTACGGATCGCGCCCGACGACAGCTCCACGCCGTTGCAGACGATGTCATATTGATAGGCCAGGATATCGAGCGGGTCCTTGGTCTCCAGCGCTTCCAGCTCGCCCTGCGGCATGCTGAACGGGTTGTGGCTGAAGTCGATCTTCTTCGCGTCCTCGTCATATTCGAACATCGGGAAATCGACGATCCAGCAGAATTCGAAGCGGCTGTGGTCGATCAGCTCTAGCTGCTGCGCGATGCGCGTGCGGCCGAGGCCCGCGAGCTTGGCCGCCTGCGCTTCTTTGCCGGCAGCGAAGAACAGGCCATCATCAGGGCCAAGGCCGAGGCTGTCGTACAGCGCAGCCATCTTGTCCTCGCCATGGTTCTTGGCAATCGGGCCGCCGAACTCGCCGCCCTTGCGAGTAACATAGCCGAGGCCGGCAAAGCCTTCGCTCCGCGCCCATTCATTCATATCGTCGAAGAATTTGCGGCTTTTGTCGGCAGTGCCCGGCGCCGGGATCGCGCGGACGACATCGCCGCCCGAGACGATGCGGTCGAACAAGCCGAAGCCTGATCCCTTGAACGCTTCCGACACATCGGTGATCAGCAGCGGATTGCGTAAATCAGGCTTGTCGCTGCCATATTTCAGCAGCGATTCCTTGTACGGAATGCGCTTGAACGGCAGCGGGCTGACGGTGCGGCCCTTGCCCTGCCAGTCGGCGAATTCCTCGAACACGCCATGCAGCACCGGTTCGATCGCGGCGAAGACGTCGTCCTGCGTCACGAAGCTCATCTCGAAATCGAGCTGGTAGAATTCGCCGGGCGAGCGATCAGCGCGCGCATCCTCGTCGCGGAAGCAAGGCGCGATCTGGAAATAGCGATCGAACCCCGCGACCATCAGCAGCTGCTTGAACATCTGCGGCGCCTGGGGGAGCGCGTAGAATTTGCCGGGGTGGACGCGGCTCGGCACGAGATAATCGCGCGCGCCCTCGGGGCTCGACGCGGTCAGGATTGGCGTCTGGAATTCGGTGAAGCCCTGGTCGATCATCCGACGGCGCAGGCTCGCGATTACCTGGCTGCGCAGCAGGATATTGGCGTGGAGCTTCTCGCGGCGCAGATCGAGGAAGCGGTAGCGCAGGCGGATGTCCTCAGGGTAATCGGCCTCGCCCGCCACCGGCATCGGCAGCTCCTGCGCGGCGGACTGCACCACCGCCTCGGTCGCGCGCACTTCGATCGCGCCGGTCGGCAGATTGGGGTTCACCGCCTCGCTCGCGCGGGCGACGACTTTGCCCGTCACCGTCACCACGCTCTCGGCGCGCAGACTCTCGATTACCTTGAAGGCCGGACCATCGACTTCGCTCACGATCTGGGTGATGCCATAATGATCGCGCAGATCGACGAAGACGAGATCGCCATGGTCGCGCTTCTTGTGCACCCAGCCGGACAGGCGAACGGTCTCGCTGACATGGTCGCGGCGCAGCTCGGCGCAGTTATGGGTACGGTAGGCGTGCATTACGTGGGCGTCTCTTTGTCTTGGCGTCACCCTGGCGAGAGCCAGGGTCTCAGGCGATGGCGCGAACCGGCATGAGATGCCAGCCTGCGCTGGCATGACGGTAATGTGATGGCGCAGCGCTTCTCCGCGCCACGCAACTTTTGTCAAGCACGCACGGCCTCGCTATGGCGGCGTGATGCACGTTCACGACCTTATCACTGACAGCGCAACGCTCGCCAATCTCTGCCACCGCCTCGCCAAGGCCGACTTTGTCTGCGTCGATACCGAATTCATGCGCGAGAACAGCTATTATCCCGAGCTGTGCCTGATCCAGATCGCCGACAAGGACGAGGCCGCCGCGATCGACCCGATGGCGCCGGGCATCGATCTGGCGCCGCTGATCAGCCTGCTGGTCGACAATGAAGACGTGCTCAAGGTCTTTCACGCCGGTGGGCAGGATATCGAGATCGTCTATAATCTGAGCGGCAAGACGCCGCATCCGCTGTTCGACACCCAGATCGCCGCGATGGCGCTGGGGCTGGGCGAGCAGGTCGGCTATTCAAGCCTGGTGGAGAGCTATCTCGGCATTTCGGTCGACAAGGGTGCGCGCTTCACCGATTGGAGCCGGCGCCCGCTCGATGCGCGGCAAATCGATTACGCGATCGGCGATGTCACGCATCTGGCGCGCATTTTCCCCAAGATGCTCGATAAATTGCGCAAAACCGGGCGCGGCGCGTGGCTCGATCAGGAAATGGAGCGCCTCGCCGACCCCGCCAACTACGCCAACGACCCCGACAAGGCGTGGCAGCGTGTCCGCGTACCGAGCCGCAAGCCCGATGTGCTCGGCCGGCTCAAGGCGCTGGCGCGGTGGCGCGAAATCGAGGCGCAAGGCAAGGATTTGCCGCGCGGACGCATCGTTAAGGACGAGACGCTCGCCGATCTCGCTGGGCACCCGCCGCGTAAGCAGGCCGATCTGGCGAAGGTGCGCGGGCTATCGGCGGCTTGGGCATCGAACGATATCGGCGGCCGGCTGATGGCGGCGCTGGAAGACGCGCAGCCGCTGAGCGCTGCCGAAATGCCGCCGCGTGACGATCGCAAGCCGGGGCTGGGCAAGGAAGGCGCGCTGGTCGCTGACCTGTTGAAACTGCTGCTCAAGATCCGCGCGCGCGAGATTGATGTTGCGCCCAAATTGCTCGCGCGCAGCGATGAGCTTGAGTTGCTTGCCGCCGGCCAACGCACCGGGCTGGCAATGCTGGAGGGCTGGCGGTTTGAACAATTCGGCCGTGATGCCCTCGATCTGGTCGAGGGGCGCCTGGGCTTCGCGGTGCTGAACGGCAAGCTCAAGATGACGCGGACGGAGGCGTGATGCTGGGCAGAATGATCATTGGCGGTGCGTTGACGATGGCACTCGCCGCTTGCGCGAGTGACGGTACGCCGCCGCCGGCATCACCCCCTGCCCTTGCCATGACTTGCAAGGCCGATCGCGTGCAGGGGCTGGTCGGCACCGTCATCACCGACGAGATTGCTCAGCGCGCCAAGCGCCGCGCCCATGCCACGCTGCTGCGCGTGTTGCCGATGGGCGCGATGATGACGATGGATTACCGGACCGATCGGCTCAACATCATCCTCCGTCCCGGCAGGAAAGCCATGCGGGTGACCTGCGGCTGAGCCGAGCCGCGCCTGCTATTTCAGGTTGATGCCCATCACCGCGCTGCGATCGAACGCGGCGGCCAGCGCCTTGTGGCGGCGCTCGACCGTCTCGCCGTAAAGCGGCAGGTCGCTTTGCTCGAGAAACAGCGACACCTGCTCGGCATTCGCTTCCAGCCGTGATCGTTGCAACGGCGCGGCGACGCCGCCGGAGAGCCGCTGCCCCAGCCGCATCGCCAGCCCCCATTGCCGCGCGCGCGCCAGATCATCTGCATCCGCCAGCAATTCGAGCGGCGCCGGCGTTCCGGTGCCGCCGCCAAGCCCGGTGAACAGCGCCTGCGCCATAATCGCGCGACCCGCCGCGTCGATCGCGACCCAATTGCCGTGCAACGCGATCTCGACGCCCCGTTCGGCCCGGAATTCGGGATTGGCGTGCCAGCCGACATCGGCGAGCAGGCAGGCAGCGTGGCGCAGCCGGGCCAGCGCTGGCGGCTCATCGCCGAACAGCGGCGCGATCCAGCCATCGAGCAGATCGCCATGCTCGGCAAAGCGCCCAAGCCGGCGCCCCTCGTCGCGGGCGGCGACGATCAGCGGGTCTTGCGCGCGCTCCTCGGCGGACAAAGCGCTGTAGAGCAGCCCTTCGCGCAAGCCGAAGGAGGAAACGATCGTCGTCGACGACCAGAGATGCTTGACCAGCACGCCCAGGATCGCGGCGGCATCGCCCAGCATCGGCACGCGACCCGCCGAAATATTCGGAATCGCGCGCAGCTTGCCCTTGCCGATATGCGCCAGCGTGCGGGTCAGCCGTGTGATCGCCTCGGCCGACATTTCATATTGGTGGATGATCGGCAGCGGATAGGCATGCAGCGCCATGTCGAGCCGCGCCAGCGCGCGCCACGAACCGCCGACGAGATAGAGGGGCAAACCGGCGCCGCGCCCGGTCCACCCAGCCTCCTCGATCAATTGGCCGACATGGTTGCGGAAACTGCGCGCGCCCTTCTCGCGCAACGCGGCGACGCGGAGCACCCCGAGCGGGAAGGATACGCGGTCCTGCACCGCGCCGCTTTTCACGCGGACGAGCTCAAGGCTGCCGCCGCCGAGATCGCCGACCACGCCATCGGCATCGGGGATTGCGGAGATGACGCCCTCCCCCGCTGCCACGGCCTCCTGATCGCCCGACAGCATCTGAACCGGCAGGCCGATCGCGCGCACGCGATCGAGCAGCTCCGGGCCATTCTCCGCATCGCGCACGGCGGCGGTGGCGACGACGCTCAGCCGGGCGACGTCCATCTCGCGCGCCAGGGCAGCAAAGCGGGTGAGCGCGGCGATCGCCGCGTCAATTGCCTTGTCTTCGATGCGGCCATTGGCGTTGATCCCCCGCCCGAGGCCGGCGAGCACTTTCTCGTTGAACAAAATGGCCGGGAGGCGCGCCGGCCCCTGATAAACGACGAGGCGAATCGAGTTCGAGCCGATATCGATGATCGCGGTGCGCGCATCGCCCACGGCTTCCGCGCGGGTCTTGCGGAACAACAGGGTCGCCATGGGCGCGCCCTGCCCTAGCGTCGCCGGCGCAGCGACAAGGTCGGCACCGCATCGCTCGACAGTGCCGCGCCGCGTCCGGACAGCGACGGGTTGGTCATGAAATAGCGGTGCAGGTTGAACGGCCGCGAACCGGGCTCGACGCGGACATAGCTGCCATCCGACTGCAATTCCCAGCTCTGCTCATTGTCGATCAGATTGGCGACCATCACCTGATCGAGCACCTGATCGTGGACGGTCTTGTTGGTGATCGGCAGCATATATTCGACGCGACGATCAAAATTGCGCGGCATCCAGTCGGCCGAGGAGATGAACAATTTCGCGCCGTCATTGGGCAGCGCCTTGCCGTTGCCGAATGCCCAGATGCGGCTGTGCTCAAGGAACCGCCCGACAACCGATTTCACCCGGATATGCTCGGACATGCCGGGCACGCCGGGCTTCAGGCAACAGATGCCACGGATGATGAGGTCGATCTCGACCCCGGCATTGCTAGCTTCATAAAGCTTCTCGATCACGGCGGGATCGACCACCGAATTCATCTTCGCCCAGATCGCGGCGGGCTTGCCGGAACGGGCGAAAGCGATTTCGCCATCGATGAGATCGACGAGCCGTTGGCGCAGGTCGCGTGGGGAAATGCCGATCAGCTCGAGCGCGGTCGGCTCGACATAGCCGGTCACATAATTGAACAGCTGCGCCGCGTCGCGACCGACGCGCGGATCGGCGGTGAAGAAGCTGAGATCGGTATAGATGCGCGCGGTGATCGGGTGGTAATTGCCCGTGCCGAAATGGCAGTAGGTGCGATAGACGCCGCCCTCGCGCCGCACCACCATCGACACCTTGGCGTGGGTCTTCCAGTCGATGAAGCCGTAGACGACCTGCACGCCGGCGCGTTCCAGCGCGGAGGCCCAGAGCAGATTCTGCTCCTCATCGAAGCGTGCCTTGAGCTCGACGACGGCGGTGACCGACTTGCCCGACTCGGCCGCCGCGATCAGCGCGTTGATGACGGCAGGCTGCTTGCCGGCGCGGTAAAGCGTTTGCTTGATCGCGACGACATCGGGGTCGGCCGCAGCTTGCTTCAGAAAGGCGAGGACGACGTCGAACGTCTCATATGGGTGATGGACGATGATGTCCTTGGCGCGGATCGCCGCGAAGCAATCGCCGCCATATTCGCGAATACGCTCGGGGAAGCGCGGGGTATAGGGCGGGAATTTCAGGTCGGGCCGATCCTCGTCGACGATGTCCGACAAATCACCGACGCCGAGGAACGCGCCGCCCTCGGTCACGAATGCGTCGCTGCCGCCAAGCTCGCCGCGTAGCACGTCGGAGAGGCTATCGGGCATGCCGGACTCGAGTTCGAGCCGGATCACTCGGCCGCGCCGCCGCCGCTTGATCGCGTTGGCGAAATAGCGAACGAGATCCTCCGCTTCTTCTTCGATCTCGATATCGCTGTCGCGCAGGACGCGGAATTCGGCGGCGCCAAGCACCCGATAGCCGGGAAAGACCAGCGCGGAGAAGCGCTTGACGAGCGATTCGGTCGCGACATAGCGCGCCTGCTCGCCCGGCAGGCGCACGAAGCGCGGCAAGGCGGCGGGCAGCATTACCAGCTCGCGCACCGGCGTCTCGTCCGACACGCGGACCAGGTCGAACATCACCGCCAGGCCCTTATTGGGCATGAACGGGAACGGGTGCGCGGGGTCGAGCGCCTGCGGCGTCAGGATCGGGAAAATCTGTTCGCGAAAATGCGTTTCGAGCCAGGCGATTTCGTCGGCTGACAGGGTTTCGTCGAGCGTCCGCGAGCCGAGCACGGCGATGCCGATGTCCGCCAACTGCCCGCGCAAGGTGCGCCACACGACGCGCTGGCTCTCGACGAGCCGATCCGCCTCCGCCACGATCGCCGCAAGCTGCTGCCCCGCCGTCAGGCCGTCGGGCGACATCTGCTCGACATCCTGAAGCTGCTGGCCCTTCAGCCCGGCGACACGGACCATGAAGAATTCGTCGAGATTGGAGCCCGAAATCGCCAGGAAGCGGAGCCGTTCGAGTAGCGGGTGCGCCGGGTTGCATGCCTCATCGAGCACCCGGCGATTGAACGCCAGCCAGGAAAGTTCGCGATTGAAGTAGCGATCGCCGTTGGTCAGCGCGAAGGCGTCATCGTCATCGTCGCGGATCGTCATCGGCGCGGGGCGGGTCATGGCCAGGGTCTGTACTCACATGCAACAGGGTCGAGACGGAGCGGATTTTGGTGCTGGGCGAGGAGCGAGAAGGGAGCGATGCCAAAGCATCGTGACCGACGAATGACGACGCAAGGCGCCAAAAGATGCCCGCCGCCTTTGGCGGTTGCCCGTGGAAGACCGCCGAGCTTCGTCGCTTGCTTGCGCGTAGCTATGGCTACGCGTCTGCGCTGCGCTCCTCGTCGGCGGTCTTCCACGGGCAATCTCGATCCCTGTTGCATGTGAGTACAGACCCTAAGGCGACTCGGCGTTGGAGGAGCGATCGGGCAACAGCTCGGCTGCCGCCAATGTGGCGCGCGCGAACGGGATGGACAAGCGTTTCCGCTGTTCGAACGCGGCTTGCTCCAGCGCATCGACCGCGCGGATGATCGCGAGATGGCTGCGATCGACGCGTGCGAGCAGCCAGAGGATGAGTTCGGGGCGCGCATCGATGCCGCGGCGGAGGAACAGCCGCTCGAACAAGGCCTGGCGCAGGAAATCATCGGGCGGCTCGATGGCGAGGTGCGGCGTCGCATTGAGGCGCGAGCGCAGATCGGGCAATCGCACAGCCCAAGCCGGCGGTGGCTCATCGGCAATGATCAGCAGCGGCCGGCGGCTTGTCTGCGCGGCGTTCCAGGCGTGAAACAGCTCGGCTTCGAGCTGGCGCTCGGCATCGTCGATCACGCGGCCGTGGCTTTGTTCGACGAACAGCCGGCCAAGCAGGCTGCGCCCCGATTTGCGCGGGCCGGTCAATAACGCTGCCATCACCGGCCATGTCGCCCAGCGGCGCAATTGCTGGACGGCATGTTCGTTCGAGCTGCTCATGATGAATTCACCGTCTGCCCGCGCGTCGGGCAAGACCAACGGTAACGCGAATTGCTTCATCCCTCGGTCTTGGTGCCGGTCTTTGCGTCGGGCAACGGTGTCGGTGGGCCGCTCGGGCGCTCGATACGGATCACGCCGTTGCCGCGCTGAACCCGCCAGCCGCGCGCCTCAAGCGCTGCTGCCAAAGAGCTAGCGTCGCCCTGATAGGTGACCTTCATCACCGAAATCGCGCCGAGCGCCAGGCTGGAGGTGACGACCTGGCTCGCCCCCGGCACGTCGCGGATCGATGCTTCCGCCGTCGTCACGGCCCCCGCGTTCGGCGTATCGACCTGCACGGTGATCGTGTTGGCGCCGGCAACCTCGGTGGTGTCGTCGACGATCAGCGAATTATCGCCAACATCTTCGGCAACCGCCGCAGCAGGCGGGCGATAGGCCAGGCCGGGATCGGGCTGGAACAGATCGGCGGCGAGCGCGCGCTGATACATCGCGTCGATCCGCTGCACGCCGGCATCGAGCAGCGCCGGCAACGCGTCGGCATTGGCGACGCGGATGGCGAACTTGCCGAGCAGCAGGTTGTCGGGGCCGTAGCGTGCCTGGAACGTCGCAACGATCGGACCGCCCGGCCATTGCCGGTACAGATGCACGATCGGGATCAGCACGTTGGCCGCGCCATATTGCGTCAGGATCGCGCGCCACCAGCCCCGCCCCGGGCGCAGTACCTGGCCGGTGTTCATCAGCAGCGCGTCGGGGCCGGTGCCGGCGGGGCGGACATAGTCGATCGTGCTGTTGCCGGCGCGGAAGCGTGACCAGGCCTCGAGCCACGGGGTTTTCGTTTCGAACGCGCGGCCAACGCCGCCCGACCAGATGATCGGGATCACCAGCATCGGCGTCGAGCGCGCCTGGCCGATCGAAATGCCAAGCAAATCGCCCGCGCGCGCGCGATTGAACTCGACGCCCAGCCGCGCAATGTAGCGATTGCCGCCGATCTGCTCATTCTCGACGACGATCGCCGACACGACCGAATCGAGCGTGCCGTCCGACAGCGAGCCACCCCGGCCATAGCGCCGCGCCAGCATCTCCCACCCCTTGCGCTGCGCGATCCGCCAACCGGCGAGCCGCGCGGCGCTGGAGGTTTTGCCGACGACGTCGACGTCGATGCCCCCAATCTCAAGACTGCTGCCATCGTCATAATTGGCGGCGCGCGGGGCGCGGACTGGCGCTTCGCTATCCTGCGCCAGCACGGCCGTGCCCAACCCGGCAAGCACGAGCAGCGGGATAAGCGTGGCGGTCGGCGGCAGGCGGTGGCAGATCATCGGCCGCCCTTTTGGCGAAGCAGGCGTGGAAATCCAAGCGCGATGTGGCTAGGGCGCGAGTGATGGACGACACAAAAGGCGACAGCGCCGGTTACACCTATGCTCAGGCAGGCGTTTCGATCGCGGCGGGCAATGCGCTTGTCCGTGCGATTGCGCCGCTCGCGCGCGCGACACGGCGGCCGGGTGCGGATGCCGATCTTGGCGGATTTGGTGGCTTTTTCGATCTGCGCGCCGCCGGGTTCGTCGATCCGCTGCTGGTCGCGGCGAATGATGGCGTCGGCACCAAGCTCAAGCTCGCGATCGATTGGGACCGGCATGACGGCGTCGGCATCGACCTCGTCGCGATGTGCGCCAACGACTTGATCGTGCAAGGCGCCGAGCCGCTGTTCTTTCTCGATTATTACGCGACCGGCAAGCTCGACCCCGCCATCGCCGAGAAGGTCGTCGCCAGCATCGCGGAAGGGTGCCGCGTCGCCGGCTGCGCGCTGATCGGCGGTGAGACGGCGGAAATGCCGGGGATGTATGCGGCCGGCGATTATGATCTTGCCGGTTTCTGCGTTGGCGCGGTCGAGCGCGACCGGGTGCTGACCGGCGCGACCATCGCGCCCGGCGATGTCGTGCTTGGGCTGGCGTCGTCGGGGGTGCATTCCAATGGCTTTTCGCTCGTCCGCCGGCTCGCGGCCGACAAAGGCTGGCGGCTCGACCGCCCCGCCCTGTTCGATCTCGACACGCTGCTGATCGATGCGCTGATGGCGCCGACGCGAATCTATGTGAAGAGCCTGTTGCCGCTCGTCCGTGAGCGCCGGATCAAGGGGTTAGCGCACATTACGGGCGGTGGGCTGCTCGAAAATATCCCGCGCGTGCTGCCCGAGGGGTGCCATGCGATGATTGAGGCGGATCGCTGGGAGCAGCCTCGGCTGATGGCCTTCCTCCAAGCCCAAGGAGCGATCGAGCCGGGCGAAATGGCGCGGACGTTCAATTGCGGCATCGGCATAGCGGTAATCGTCGACGAAGCGCAGGCACAAGCCGTTGCCGCTGCGCTCGGCGAAGCTGGCGAAACAGTCCACACCATCGGCCATATCGCCGCCGGCGAGCGCGGCTGCACGGTCAGCGGCTCGCCGGAAGCCTGGAGTGCTCGCGCTCCTTGGTCGGCCACGCACCATGGCTGAAGATCGCGTCCTGCCCAAGGCAAGGGTAGCGGTGCTGCTCTCCGGGCGGGGCAGCAATTTCGCCGCTTTGCTGTTCGCGTCGCGCGATCCGGATTGCCCCTATGAGATCGTGATGGCGATCAGCGACATCGCCGATGCCGGCGGGCTGCACGTTGCGCGGGCAGAGGATGTGCCCGTCTTCACGCCCACGTCGACCGACAAGGTGGCTTTCGAGGTCGAAACGAACCGCCTGCTTGTTCATGCAAAGATCGATGTCGTCGTGCTCGCCGGCTTCATGCGCATTCTCAGCGCCAAATTCGTCGAGCAATGGGAAGGCCGCATCCTCAACATCCACCCGTCGCTGCTGCCTAAATATAAGGGGCTGCGCACCCATGCGCGCGCAATGATCGATGGCGAAAGCCACACCGGCTGCTCGGTTCATCTTGTGACGGCCAAGCTCGATGATGGACCGGTGCTTGGCCAGACGCCGGTCGCGATCATGCCCGGCGAGGATGTCGAGACATTGGCCAACCGGGTGCTGATTGCCGAGCACGAACTCTATCCGCGCGTGCTCCGCGCCTTTTGCCGGCGATGACCCCTGAGGCGCTCGCCGCGCTCGATCGCGTCCGGGCAATTGCTCTGGCGCTGCCCCGCGCCGATGAGCGGCTGTCGCATGGATCGCCGGGGTTTTTCATCACGAAAGGCAAGTTCTTCGCCTATTTCTGGCATAACCATCATGGCGACGGCATGACCTGCGTGCATGTGAAGACGAGCGGGCGCGAAGAGCAGGCGATGCTCGTCGAGATGGACCCTGATTTCTATTTCATTCCGCCCTATCTTGGGTCGAGCGGCTGGATCGGGCTGCGGCTGGATCAGCCTGACACCGATTGGGCCGACACCGATTGGGATCGCGTCGCCGATCGGGTGCGGATGAGCTGGGAAATGGTCGCGCCGCGCGGTTTGTTGGAGCAAGTCGATGAACGATGATGCCGCCGAAGCCGCAGCGATCCGCCGGCGCTGGATTACGCTCGGCGAAGGGGTTGCGGTCGCGGGGTTGATCGTCTCGGCGCTGGCGCTGTGGAACAGCTATGCCGATCGCCGCACCGATGAGGCGCAGAAGGCCGCCGAAACGCGCGCGCATAGCGCTGTTTTCCTCACCGCAACGCCACGCCATGGTGGCGAAGTGCTGGCGCTGAGCGATGCCCAACACCCGACGCAATCGCTCAGCATCGCCTTTCCGCCGTCGCTCGGGGTCGCGCCGCACACCGTCAGCGGTACGCTGGAACTCCGCGCGGACTGGATTGCCGATGCCGTGCTCGCCGCCGCCGACAAGAGCGGCGCGCGCCAAGGCCGCCTGCCCGTTGTCATCACCGCGCATTACTGGGATGGTGACAACGACGTCAGCGACGCGGCGATTTATGACGTGATGTGGCGATCGGAAGCGCGGCTACTGCGTGGCCACGCCCTCCGGCTGACCGGCATGGTGCTCCGCCAGCGCAAGGATGCTACCCCGGCGCGGGCGGATGTTTTGTGGAAGTCTGCAGTGGCGGGCTCACGCTGAGCCCGCCCTCCGATCAGCCGACGATTTCTTCCGGCTTGAAGAAATAGGCGATCTCGATCGCGGCATTCTCGTCCGAATCCGAGCCATGCACCGAATTGGCTTCGATCGACTCGGCCAGCTCCTTGCGGATCGTGCCGGGCTCGGCATTGGCCGGGTTGGTCGCGCCCATGATGTCGCGGTTGCGCTGCACGGCGTTCTCGCCTTCCAGCACCTGAACGACGACCGGGCCCGAGACCATGAAGGCTACGAGATCGTTGAAGAACGGCCGCTCGCGGTGGACGGCGTAAAAGCCCTCGGCCTGCTCGCGCGTCATCTGGATGCGCTTGGACGCGACGACGCGCAGGCCGGCTTCCTCCAGCATCTTGGTGACCGCGCCGGTCAGGTTGCGGCGAGTGGCATCGGGCTTGATGATCGAGAAAGTGCGCGTCGCGGCCATGGCTGGTGCGGGTCCTGTGTTTAGGAGAGGAAAGGGATCGGGTCGGCGCGCCTTTAGCCGCGCGACGGAGCGCCGGCAAGTGCGGGGTGTCAGGTGCGGTGGCGCGGATTGTGATCGCACGATATTGACCTTCCCCGGCGAACGCCGGGGCCCAGTCGTACTCGCTGTGAAACTGGGCCCCGGCCTTCGCCGGGGAAGTCGAAAAGGTTAGGCCGCCTGCTCCCAGCCGCTTGCCGTCTGCTTCCAGTATCGCCGGGCGACATCGGGCTTGTCGGCCAGGCTGCGCCACGCGGCCCGCGCCTCGGCAATGCGGTCATCGTCGAAGAAGTGGAAGGCGCGGCCAAAGGCGAGCGCTTCATCGCGCCAGATGCCGTCCGCCAGTGCGATCGCTTGCGCGCTATTCACGGCGCCCGTGTCACCTGCGATCAGCACCGGCTGACGCGCGTCATCCCCTGCTCCGGCCTGAGCGTGCGGCAGGAAACTGTCGGGCGTGTACGTCCACAGGGCCTTGTCGAGCGCCTCTCGCTGCGCCGCTTCGGCCGACACGACAAGCAAGCGCTCCCCGCTCGCTAAAACGCGCTCGGCGATACGCGGCAGCACGCGGTCGAGCGGGCGGACGGCCAGGTGGTAGAAATCGACCTGCACGTTTTTCTCCGCTCGTCACCCCAGCGCAAGCTGGGGTCTCAAGCCGCCTGCGGCCCCAGCTTGCGCTGGGGCGACGACTGAAAAGCTAACCCTCGAAATTATCCGCGACGAACCGGTCAAGCAGCCGCACGCCGAAGCCGGTCGCGCCCTTGTCCCAGGTCGCGCCGGGCTTGTCGGCCCAGACCATGCCTGCGATGTCGAGATGCGCCCAGCGCACGCCCTTGTCGATGAAGCGCTGCAGGAATTGCGCGGCGGTGATTGAGCCGGCACCGCGTGGCCCGACATTCTTCATGTCGGCAATCGGGCTGTCGATCAGCTTGTTGTACGCATCCGCCAGCGGGAAGCGCCACAGCAAGTCACCCGTCGCCTTGCCGGCGGAAAGCAGCTGATCGGCCAGGCTGTCATCATTGGCGAACAGCCCGCCATGCTCGTTGCCCAGGCTGATGATCATCGCGCCGGTGAGTGTCGCCAGATCGACGATCGTCTTGGGCTGATAATTTTTTTGCACCCAGGTCAGCGCGTCGCACAGCACCAGCCGCCCTTCGGCATCGGTGTTGAGGATTTCGATCGTCTGGCCCGACATCGAGGTGACGATGTCGCCGGGGCGTTGGGCGTTGCCATCAGGCATGTTCTCGACGAGGCCGCAAATGCCGACGACGTTCGCCTTGGCCTTGCGTAGCGCCAGCGCTTTCATCGCGCCGGCGACGGCGCCCGCGCCGCCCATGTCCCACTTCATGTCTTCCATGCCGGGCCCGGGCTTCAGCGAGATGCCGCCGGTGTCGAAGGTCACGCCCTTGCCGACCAGCGCCAGCTCGGTGTCGCCATTGCCGCGACCGCGCCAGTTGAGCACCAGCAATTGGCCTTCGCGGACCGAGCCTTGCGACACACCGAGCAGCGCCCCCATGCCGAGCGCACGCATCTCGTCCTCGCCGAGCACGGTGATGTCGATGCCGAGCCCGGCCAGGTCCTCACGGACGCGCTCGACGAAGCTCACCGGGTAAATGATGTTCGGCGGCTCGGAGACCAAGGTGCGCGTCAACGCAAGACCGTCCGACACCGCTGATTGCGCGGCCCAAGCGGCGGGCGTGCCCTCGGGCGCGGCGACCAAAGTCAGCGTTGTCAGGCTCGGCTTCTGCTTGGCGGTCAGCTTGGTGCGATAGGTGTCGATGCGCCAGCCGCGCTGGACCGCACCAGCGGCGAGACGCGCTGCCGCCTTGGCCGTCGGCGCCCCAGGCAGCGCGCCGAAGTCCACCGCGACCGATGTACGGCCCGACGTCAGGAATCGCGCTGCAAGCGCTCCGCCTGCCCGCTCATAATCGGCCTCGCTGCCAGCACCCACGCCGACCAGTACAACTTGGACCACGGCGCTGCCCAACTTGACGAAAGCCTCCGCCATGCTGCCCACTTCGCCTTCGAACCGATGCGCAGCGGCTGCGTTGAGCACGAGATCGCGCGCGCCATCGTCAAACCCGCCCAAGGTCAGCCGGTCGAGCCCGTCCTTTTCCACCGGCAGCGCGAGAACCGCGACATCTGCGGGGCGAGCGGCGGCAAATTGTATGTCCATGAAAACTCCGATACGCACACGATTGTGGTGATATGCTGTCCCCTTAGGCCAGCTTGGCGGCGCTGGCAAAATGTCCGGATTTCCGCGCCGTCGCGCCCGCTGCCCGGCAAAGGATTGCGCGCACGGGCCCCAATGCGATAGGGCCAGCCGATCGCACAGCGCGACGCGTACAAGGGGACGGTTGGGTAAAGTGACGCGGCATCGGCTTTTACTCTCGGCCGCGTTCCCCGCGCTTCTCGCCGCCGCTGCGCCAGCATTCGCGCAGGATAGCGCCGCGACCGCGCCGCTCCCGGCGCCTGCCCCCACCCCTGCCGGATCGCCCGCTCCGGATGCGAACAGTGATGACGAGCAATCGCGCGAGGTGACGTTCAGCGCCGATTCGCTCGATTATGACAGCAAGACCGATATCGTTACCGCAACCGGCGACGTTCGCATGCGACGCGACGGCGAACGACTGCGTGCCGATACCGTCACCTGGAACCGCAAGACCGGCCAAGTGGTGGCGAACGGCGATGTCGTCGTCACCAATCCCGGTGGTGACGCGGCTTATGGCTCGGCAGTCGAGCTGACCGACACGCTGAAGGACGGCGTTGTCGACAACATCCTGGTCGTGCTCGACAAAGGTGGCAGGCTCGCGGCGAACAAGGGCACACGCGAGAATGGCATCATCACGCTCGACGAGGCTGCCTATACGCCGTGCAGCGTGCTCGATTCGAGCAATTGCGCCAAGCAGCCAAGCTGGCACATCACCGCGTTGCGCGTCGTCTATAATCCCGACCGCCACCGAATCTATTACAAGGGTGGGCGATTCTACCTGTTCGGTCTGCCGACGATCCCGCTCCCGGCTTTTTCCAATCCTGTCGGCCTGGGTGCGCAGACGGGTCTGCTGACTCCCAATGCGCAGTATAGCCGCGTCAACGGCTTCGAACTTGCGCTGCCCTATTATTTCCACATCGCGCCCAATCGCGGGCTGACGGTTACGCCGCGTTTCTATTCGAACGCGCTGCCCTTGCTGGGCATCGACTATCAGGCGCTGACCGAGCTCGGCGCTTATCGTATCCAGGTGCTTGGCACGTCGAGCCGCCGCACCGATTCGACCGGCGCGCTCAGCACGACCGGCGGCAATGTGTTCCGCGGTTATTTGGATGTCGCGGGGCGCTTTCAATTGAGCCCGGAGTGGAGCGTATCAACGTCGCTGCGGCTCACTACCGACCGCACTTTCCTTCGCCGCTACGACATTTCGCGCGACGACATCCTGCGCGATACGGTCAATGTCGAGCGGATCGGCGCGAACAGCTATTTCTCGATCGCGGGCTGGGCGGTGCAGACGCTCCGGGTCGGCGACCGCCAGGGCTTGCAGCCGTTCGCGCTGCCCGAAATCGATTATCGGCGGCGCTTCGGCGGCGGGCTTTCGGGCGCGGTGCTGACGCTCCAGCTGAATACGCTCGCGATCGATCGCTCCGCCGGGCAAGACACGCAGCGCGCTTTTGTGAGCGCGGAATGGGTGCTGCGCCGCATTACCGCCTGGGGCCAGGAAGTCTCGCTGACGGCTTATGGTCGCGGCGATCTCTATCATGCCGGCGACACGGCGGCGACAAGCGTGATCGATTATCGCGGCAAGGATGGCGTGCAGGGTCGGTTCATCGGCGCGCTCGCCTTTGACGTGAAGTGGCCGTTCGTCGGCGCGTTGTTCGGCGGCACCCAACGGCTGACACCGCGCATTCAGTTCGTCGCCGCTCCCCGCCTCGCCAATCTCTCGGTGCCGAATGAAGACGCGCGCGCTGTCGATCTCGAAGATTCGAACCTGTTCGCGCTCAATCGCTTCCCGGGATATGATCGGTTCGAGGACAGCTCGCGCGTTACTTACGGGCTTGAATGGGCATTGAATGTCCCCGACCTCTCGATCGACGCGACGGTCGGGCAAAGCGTGCGCCTGAGCAGCCAATCGACTATCGTGCCGGTCGGTACGGGCTTTTCGGGCCGGGTATCTGACATCGTCGGCCGCACCGAGGTGCGTTACAAGGATTTCCTCTCTGTCGTTCATCGCTACCGGATCGACCGAACCAACTTCGTGATCCGGCGCAACGAAATCGACGCGACGGTGGGCTCGCGTGATACCTATTTGTTGCTGGGGTATCTTCGCCTCAACCGCAATATTACGACCTCGCTCGAAGATCTTCGCGACCGTGAGGAAGCGCGGGTTGGCGGCCGCATCGCCTTTACCCGCTTCTGGTCGGTTTTCGGCTCGGCGGTCGTCGATCTCACCGGCAAGAATGAAGACCCGCTGACGACGTCCAACGGGTTCACGCCGATCCGCCATCGCATCGGCTTTGCTTATGAAGATGATTGCCTGCGGCTCGGCGTGACGTGGAAGCGCGATTATCAGGACACTGGCGACGCGCGGCGCGGCAACAGCTTCCTGTTGACGCTGGCGTTCAAGAATCTTGGCCGCTAAGCTTTCGTTCAGACCGGCGCTGCCATCAAGCCGCCACCATTTTAAGGAAGTCTTCCCAACGTGACGATGATTTCGATGCTGACGGGCCGTATCGGCCGCGTGCTGGCGCTGCTGGGCAGCACCGCCATTGCCGGCGCGGCGCTCGCGCAAGCCGTGCCGGACAACAGCGTGCCCGATACCGGCCTCAACATTCCGGCCAATTTGCAGCTGTTCGGCAAGGTCGACCCCAATGTCCGCAAGCCGACTGCGATCGTCAACGACTCCGTCATCACCGGAACCGACATCGACCAGCGACTGGCGCTTGCGCTGAATGCGAATAACGTGAAGCCAAGTGCGGAAGAGCTGCAACAGCTTCGCCTGCGCGTTCTTTCAGTGCTGATCGATGAGACGCTGCAGGTGCAGGAAGCCAAAGCGCACGAGATCAAAGTCGAGGGCGCCGAAGTCGATCAGGCAATCGCCAAGATTTCGCGCAACTTCCAGAAAACGCCGCAGGAACTTCGCGGTTATCTTCGCGAGATCGGCTCGTCGGAAAAATCGCTGCGCCGCCAGGTCGAGGCCGAGCTGTACTGGAACCGCTACCTTCACAAGCGCATCGATCCGTTCGTCAACGTCAGCGACGACGAGGTGAAGGCGATCCTCGCTCGCCTGGAAGCGGCGAAAGGATCGACCGAGTTCCACGTCAAGGAAATCTATCTGCAATCGACGCCGGCCAATACTCAGCAGGTGTTCGCCGAAGCGCGCGCGCTGATGGAGCAGATTCAACAAGGCAAGCGCCAGTTTGAGGAAGTCGCAGCAACCCGGTCCGACGCATCGACCAAGTCGGTCGGTGGCGATCTTGGTTGGGTGAAGCCGTCGGCACTGCCTGAAGCGCTGTCGCAGGCCGCGGCATCGATGGATATCAACCAGATTGCCGGGCCGATCGAATCGCCCGGCGGTTTTTCGATCCTGTTCCTCGCGGACAAGCGCAAAGTGCTGACCGCCGATCCGCGCGATGCGGTCCTCAGCCTGCGCCAGGTGTCGCTGCCGTTCCCGACCGGGATCACCCAGGCCCAGGCTACCGCCAAGGTCGCCGATTTTGCCAAGGCGCTGCAAGGCATTCACGGCTGTGGCGATGTTACCAAGGTCGCGTCCTCGATCGGGGCGGAAGTCGTCGACAATGACGCGGTCAAGGTTCGCGATCTGCCGGCGCCGCTGCAGGATATGATGACCAAGCTGCAGGTCGGTGAGAGCTCGCCGCCATTCGGTTCGCCTTCCGATGGCGTGCGCAGCCTCGTGCTGTGCGGTCGCACGGACCCGCAGGACGGTCAGTTGCCCGGCATGGAGCAGGTGCGCAATCAGATGGAGCAGCAGGCGCTCAACCTGCGTGCCGAGCACAAGCTGCGCGATTTGCGGCGCGACGCGATTATCGAATATCGCTGATCTCCCGCGCATTCGCTCGAGGAGCGCCGATCATGGCCATGCCTGAGCTGCCCATCGTCATTGCCATGGGCGATCCGGCGGGGATCGGTCCTGAGATCATCGCCAAGGCGTGGGAGGCGCGCGACGCAGCGCAACTCGCTCCGTTTTTCGTGATTGGCGATCCCGGCGCGATCGAGCGCGTCTGGGCAGGTCCGGTGGCTCTGGTGACCGATCCAGGCCAAGCCAAGAGTATTTTCGGCAACGCGTTGCCGGTCCTCGCGGTCGAGCATCCCGGCGACATAACGCCTGGCAACCCGACCGTGGATGGCGCGCGCATGGCGCTGCACGCGCTGGAAATGGCTTGTGGGTTGGCGCGGTCGGGCGCTGCCCTTGCGCTCGTCACGGGGCCGGTGTCGAAGGCCCAGCTCTACGCGATCGGGTTTGATTATCCCGGCCAGACCGAGTTCGTTGCCGAGCGGTGCGGCGTCGCGCGCGATAACGCCGTGATGATGCTTGCCGGTCCCGATCTGCGCGTCGTGCCGATGACGGTGCACGTCCCGCTCGCCGAGGTTTCGGCGCTGCTGACGGTCGATCTGGTGCTCGCCAAGGCGCGCGCCGCAGCCCGCGGATTGAGCCGCACCTTCGGCATCGAGCAACCACGCCTGGCCTTTGCGGGCTTCAATCCCCATGCCGGCGAGCGCGGCGCACTGGGCGGCGAGGAGGAAAAGGTGCTGGCGCCCGCCATCGCCCTTCTGCGCGACGAAGGCATCGACGCGACTGGCCCCTTTCCCGCCGACACGATGTTCCACACCGAAGCCCGCGCGCGTTATGACGTGGCGATGTGCTGCTATCACGATCAGGCGCTGGTGCCGCTCAAGACGCTGTATTTTGACGAGGGGGTGAACATCACCCTGGGACTCCCCATCGTCCGCACCTCGCCCGATCATGGCACGGCGTTCGATATTGCCGGGCGCGGTGTCGCGAGCGCCAAGGCGACGATCGCCGCGATCCGCATGGCGAGCGAAGCGGCTCGCTATCGCGCCGAGACCGCCGCCAGCGGCTCGTGACCGATCTGCCGCCGCTGCGCGAGGTCATCGCGCGCCATGGGCTCAGCGCGAGCAAGGCGCTTGGGCAGAATTTCCTGCTCGACGGCCAATTGCTGGCGCGCATCGCGGCCGTGCCGGGCGATCTGACCGATGTTGAAGTGTTCGAAGTCGGGCCAGGACCGGGCGGCTTGACGCGGGCGCTGCTGCTTGCCGGTGCGCGTGTGACAGCGGTCGAGCGCGACCGGCGCTGCCTGCCGGCGCTTGCCGAATTGAGCGAGGCTTTCCCTAGACAGCTAACCATCATCGAAGGCGACGCGCTCGGAATCAACCTGCGCGACCATTTCGATCGGCCGCCCCACATCGTTTCGAATCTGCCCTATAATGTCGGCACCGCATTGCTCGTTCGCTGGCTGTCGGGCGATTGGCCGCCCTTCTGGCAAAGCCTGACGCTGATGTTCCAGCGCGAAGTCGCCGATCGTATCGTCGCGAAGACCGGCGAGGACGCTTATGGCCGGCTCGCCGTGCTCGCGCAATGGCGGTCGACCGCGCGGATCGCGATGACGGTGCATCGCTCCGCCTTCACTCCACCGCCCAAGGTGATGTCGGCCGTCGTCCATCTTATGCCTGCTGCTCAGCCGGCGGGGGTCGACTTCACCATCCTTGAGCGCCTTACCGCGGCTGCCTTTGGCCAGCGCCGCAAGATGCTGCGCCAAAGCCTGAAGAGCGTTCCGGGCGCCATCGCTGCGATCGAGCAGATTGGCATCGACGCGACCCGGCGCGCGGAGACGATCAGCGTCGACGAATTCGTCGCGCTGGCGCGGGTGCTCAGTCCTTCGGAGTGACCGTCGGCGTTGCCATCGCAGCTTGTGGGGCAGCGTGGGCAATGGCGTTGGCGAGCTGCGTCGCTTCCGGGCAGGCAGTGTTGCGGCACACTTTGCGAATCTTGGCGAGATTATCGCGCGCCTTGATCAGCGCGCCCTTGGCAACGAGCGCCTCACCCTGGCCGCGCAACGCCGCCAAGTCATTGGGATCAAGCTCAAGCGCATCGCGATAATGGCGATAGGCAAGCCCCGGCAGGCCCCGCGCCCTGGCGACATCACCCAGAGCGACATAAGCGCCGCGATTGCGCGGATCGGCGACCAGCGCGGTTTCGAGCGTATCGGTCGCTGCTTCGAGCTGCCCGGCGGCCAGCTGCGCTTTCCCTTCCTGCAGCAGCGCGACCGATTTGGCGTTGATCTGATCGTCGGGGCGCTGTGCCTCGATCGCGGTCGCAACGGTAGCGAGCGCGGCGGCGCCGGCAAGAGCAAAGGGCAGGAAACGCATGAACTGCTCCAAACTAAAGGCCTTGGGTGCTACCATGGTGCACCAAGTGTTGCGACAAAAAACCCGTCTGTCGACTCCTGCTTCGGGGTCAGGCGGAGCCCGGGGCCGCGCGCTTGTCCAAGCGGCAGGTCGATCGGGCGGCTTTGCCAGCCGGGATGGCGCTGCAGAAAGCCTGCCACACGCTCGGGTCCCTCTTCGTCGAGCAGCGAGCAGACGACATAGGCCAGCGTGCCGCCGGGCCGCACCAATGCCGCCGCGATGTCGAGCAGCCGGGCCTGCGCCGTGGCCAACCGGCCAAGCTCGGCGGGCGTGATCCGCCAGCGCGCCTCAGGGTTGCGCCGCCAGGTGCCGGTGCCCGAACAAGGCGCGTCGACCAGCACGAGATCAGCGCGCGCCTGCCAATCGACGAGCATCGACGCTTCCTGGCCTGGGTTGAGCAGCCGGACTTCGGCGATCGTCACGCCGGCGCGTTCCGCGCGGGGGGCGAGGCGCGACAAGCGGTCGCGATTGGTATCGGTCGCCAGGATGTGCCCGCGATTTTCCATCATCGCCGCGAGCGCCAGCGTCTTGCCGCCGCCGCCGGCGCATAGATCGATGATCGCCATGCCCGGCTCGGCGCCGGTGGCGAGCGTGACGAACTGGCTGCCGGCGTCCTGGACCTCGGCCAGGCCCGCCAATGCGGCGACGTCGGTGCCGCCGGGCAAGCGCAGCGCGTCGGGCAGGCCAGGCACCGTCTCGGTCTTGATATCCCGGAGCTTGGCGAGCACTTGATCGACGGTCGTTTTCAACCGGTTGACGCGAATGTCGAGCGGCGCGCGATCGGCGGCCATTGCGGCGAGGTCATCAAGGGTGAGCTCGGAAGCGAGCAGCCGATCGGTCAGCCAGCGCGGCGCGACGCCGAGATCGGCAATCGGCTCATCGGGATCGAACGGCGCGGGCGCGTGCCCTTCGCCCGTGAACAACGCCGCCCGCTCCGCCGGATCGAGCGTCGCGAGCAGCGCCGCGCGCCCGCTGGCCGGCAGGTCGCCAAGCGTTCGGATTGCGCGATAGACGAGGTCACGCACCGCGCGGCGGTCCTTCGATCCCGCATAACGTCGCGTGGCGAAATAGCGGGTGATCAGCGTGTCGGCCGCGGCACCGCCATCGCGTGCCGCCGCGATGATCGCATCGAGCAAGTCGATCGCTGCCTGGGCGCGGGCGCCGGGAGTCATCCTCGCGCCTTATCGTGTCGGATAATTGGGCGCCTCGCGGGTGATCGTCACGTCGTGGACATGGCTTTCTTTCAGCCCCGCACCGGTGATCTGGACGAACTTGGCGCGCCGCTGGAGCGCTTCGATCGTCGCGGCACCCGTATAGCCCATCGCTGCGCGCACGCCGCCAGTGAGCTGATGGATCACGTCCTTGGCTGGGCCCTTGAACGGCACTTGGCCCTCGATTCCTTCAGGCACCAGCTTGAGCTGATCCTTGATGTCCTGCTGGAAATAGCGGTCTGCCGAGCCGCGCGCCATTGCGCCGACCGAGCCCATGCCGCGATAGGATTTGTAAGCGCGACCCTGGTAGAGGAATGTCTCGCCCGGCGCTTCCTCGGTGCCCGCGAGCAGCGAGCCGACCATCACGCTCGATGCGCCCGCCGCGAGCGCCTTGGCGACGTCGCCCGAGGTGCGGATGCCGCCATCGGCGATCACCGGCACGCCGGCGCGCTGCCCTTCCTCGGCGCAATCGATGATCGCCGTAAGCTGGGGCACGCCGACGCCGGCCACCACGCGTGTGGTGCAGATCGAGCCTGGGCCGATGCCGACCTTCACCGCGTCCGCGCCCGCGTCGATCAACGCCTTGGTGGCTTCAGCGGTGGCGACATTGCCGGCGACAACCTGCACCGCGTTGCTCAGCTTCTTCACTCGCTCGACCGCGCGCGCAACGTCGCGGTTGTGCCCGTGCGCCGTGTCGATAACAATGCAATCGACCTCGGCATCGACCAAAGCCTCGGTGCGGTGAAAGCCCTTGTCGCCCACCGTCGTTGCTGCCGCAACGCGCAGCCGGCCGGCGCCATCCTTGGTCGCGTCGGGGTAGGTGACGGCCTTCTCGATGTCCTTGACGGTGATGAGACCGATGCAGCGATAGGCATCATCGACCACGAGCAGCTTTTCGATCCGGCGTTGGTGGAGCAGGCGCCGCGCTTCCTCATGGCTCGCTCCGGCGCTGACCGTCGCGAGATTGTCGTGAGTCATCAGTTCCGACACCGGCTGATCGGGCTTGTCGGCAAAGCGCACGTCGCGATTGGTGAGGATGCCGACCAGGCGCCCGTCGGCCTCGGTCACCGGAATGCCGCTGATCCGGTGCCGCTCCATCAACGCGCGGGCATCGGCCAATGTCGCATCAGGCGCGATGGTGATCGGGTTGACGACCATGCCCGATTCGAAACGCTTGACCTGGCGCACCGCCGCGACCTGCTCGTCGATGTCCAGATTGCGGTGGAGCACGCCGATCCCGCCCATCTGCGCCATCACGATCGCCATGTCGGCTTCGGTGACCGTGTCCATCGCGGCGGACAGGAACGGAATGTTGAGGCCGATGCTGCGCGTCAGTCGGGTGCGCGTGTCCGCCATGCTGGGCAGCAGGTCCGATTCGGCAGGCAGCAGCAGGACATCGTCAAAGGTAAGGCCAAGCCGGATGTCCATGAGTGCCACTGTCCTTGCGCGGGGGTCGAATGTGGCGGCCCATGTAACCAACCCCTGTGGCGCGCGCTAGGGGGCAAGGCGAGGATTTGCCGTGCGCCGGGCTGTGCAGCGCCCTCACCCGTGCTAAACCGATGTTATCAGGCGATTGGTGTGATCGCGGGCGGAGGGATGCATGGACATCTTTATCGGGTTTCTGGCGGCGCTGCTGATCGTGGCGCTGTTCTACGCGATCAGCAGTATCAAGGTGGTCCGCCAGGGCTATCAATATACGATCGAGCATTTCGGCCGGTTTACCGCCGTCGCTCGCCCGGGTCTGAATTTCTATCCCGCTTTCTTTTATTCGGTCGGCCGCAAGATCAACATGATGGAGCAAGTGCTCGATATCCCGAGCCAGGAAATCATCACCAAGGATAACGCCATGGTCGGCGTTGACGGGGTGGTGTTCTTCCAAGTGCTCGACGCGGCCAAGGCGGCGTACGAAGTGTCCGACCTGTTCGTCGCGATCATGCAGCTGGCGACGACCAATCTGCGCACCGTGATGGGGTCGATGGACCTCGACGAGCTGCTGTCGAAGCGCGACGACATCAACGCGCGGCTGCTCAACGTCGTCGATCACGCGACCAATCCATGGGGTGTGAAGATCACCCGCGTCGAGGTGAAGGACATTCGCCCGCCGGTCGACATCGTCAACGCCATGGCGCGGCAGATGAAGGCCGAGCGAGAGAAGCGCGCCAACATCCTGGAGGCAGAGGGTACGCGCGCCTCGGAAATCCTGCGCGCCGAGGGGCAGAAGCAGGCGCGTATCCTGGAGGCCGAGGGTCGCAAGGAATCGGCCTTCCGCGACTCCGAAGCGCGCGAGCGCGCAGCTGAAGCCGAAGCCAAGGCGACTCGGCTTGTATCCGAAGCGATCGAGCAAGGATCGGCGCAAGCGATCAACTATTTCATCGCGCAAAAATATGTCGAGGCAGTCGGCAAATTCGCGACGTCGACCAACGCCAAGACGATCCTCTTCCCGGTCGAGGCGACGCAGTTGATCGGCACGCTGGGCGGTATTGGCGAGATTGCCAAGGAAGCGCTTGGCTCGGGTAGCGGACCGGCATCGGCCCCGACCGCCCCGCGCGCCTCTACCTCGACGCGCGCGACCCGCTTGCAGCCAGGATCGAGCGACGCGTCCTAGCGGCGAGCGCAATCGCCATGCACCTCTCGCTTGCGATCATCTGGCTGGCGCTGGCGCTGGTCCTTGGCGTGGCGGAGCTCGCCGCGCCGGGGGTGTTCCTGATCTTCGTCGCGATCGCTGCGGCGATGACTGGTTTGCTCGCGTTTGCGCTGCCCGACCTGCCGCTCGTCGTTCAGTTTCTATCGGTGGCAGCGTGGAGCCTGGTGACGATCGTAATCGGGCGGCGCTGGTATCGCGATTACCCGGTCGCCACCGCCGATCGGCTGCTCAATGACCGCGCCGCCCGCCTGGTCGGCGAAACGGTGACGATCACCGAGCCGATCCGCGGCGGCAAGGGTCGCGCGCGCCTCGGCGATGGCGAGTGGATCGCGACTGGGCCGGACATGCCGAGCGGCGCGCACGCTCGCGTCGTCCGCGCGACGGGGGCAACGATCGCGGTCGAGCCGGTCGCGCTGCCCGCGCCGGATGCCTAGCTCTTCTGGCCGAAAAGCCCGCTCACTGCCCCGAACGCGCCCGCGGCATCGCCTGCCTGACCCTTGAGCAGATCGGCAAAGCGGCCAAGCGCACCTTCGCCGCCGATATGGCCGACGATTTCCTGCAGCGTGTCGGTGGACAGCCCGGTATTCTCGGCGGCCGTTTCAACGGTATCGCCGGGCGCGTGATGCGCCGCGCCGAGCGCCTGAACGGCTGCCTCCGCCTGATCGGGCGAGATGCCGACCTTGGCCGCCAGATTGGCGACATCGACATTGCTGGAAACCTGGGCGAGCAGACCGTCGAGCATTCCCATCGGCAATTCCTTCGCTGGAGAGGCGTCGAACCTATCACATGCCAAGCTGCATCGCGAGCGCGATATCCCCTCCGCCGTTAAGCGAGCTGGCCGACTTTCGGCGCCGATTGCCGCACGCCTTCGTCGACATGTTCGGCAAATTGTGCGAAATTCTCGTTGAACAAGTCGACCAGACGCGCGGCGGTCGCGTCATACTCGGCCTTGTTCGCCCAGGCTTCGCGCGGATCGAGGATCGACGGGTCGACCCCCGGCACACTCACCGGCACTTTGAAGCCGAAATTGGGGTCTGTGCGGAACTCTGCATCGTTCAGGCTGCCGTCGAGCGCGGCGTTGAGCAGCGCGCGGGTCGCCTTGATCGGCATGCGCTTGATCCCCGGCATCGTCGCCTTGCCGCCCGACCAGCCGGTGTTGACCAGCCAGCAATCGACGCTGCCCTTGGCAATCCGCTCCTTCAAGAGATTGCCATAGACCGACGGGTGGCGCGGCATGAACGGCGCGCCGAAGCAGGTCGAGAAGGTCGCTTCCGGCTCGGTCACGCCGATTTCGGTGCCGGCGACGCGCGCGGTATAGCCCGACAGGAAGTGATACATCGCCTGCTCGGGCGTCAGCTTGGCGATCGGCGGCAGCACGCCATAGGCATCCGCGGTCAGCATGATGACGTTGCGCGGCACCGGGCCCATATTGTCGGCCGACGCATTCGGAATGAAGTCGATCGGGTACGAGCCGCGGCTGTTTTCGGCGAGGCTCGCGTCGTCGAGGTCGAGCTGGCGCGTGATGGGGTCCATGACGACATTTTCGAGCACCGTGCCGAAGCGCTTGGTCGTCGCGTAGATTTCGGGCTCGGCCTCGGCCGACAAGCGGATCATCTTGGCGTAGCAGCCACCTTCGAAATTGAAGACGGCGGTGTCCGACCAGCCATGCTCGTCGTCACCGATCAGCGTGCGGCTCGCGTCGGCGCTGAGCGTTGTCTTGCCGGTGCCCGACAAGCCGAAGAACACCGCCGTGTCGCCATCGGCGCCGATATTCGCCGAGCAATGCATCGGCATGATGCCTTGTGTCGGCAGCAGATAATTGAGCAGGCCGAACACCGACTTCTTCATCTCGCCGGCATAAGCCGTGCCGCCGATCAGAATCAGCTTTTCGGTAAAGTTGACCGCGATCACCGTTTCGCTGCGGCTGCCATGGCGCGCGGGATCAGCGCGGAAGCTCGGCAAGTCGATGATCGTATATTCCGGGGTAAAGCCCGCCAGTTCGTCGGCACCCGGGCGCACCAGCAGCGTGCGGATGAACAGGCTGTGCCACGCGAGCTCGTTGATCACGCGGACGCGGACGCGATGCTCGGGCTGCGAGCCGCCATACAGGTCCTGGACGAACAGCGTGTCCTTCTCGCCCAGTGCCGCGAGGAAATCCGCCTTGAGCGCGGCAAAATGCTCGGGCGTCATGCCCTTGTTGGTCTTGCCCCACCAGATGGTGCTCTCGGTCTCGGCATCGCGGACGATGAACTTGTCCTGCGCCGAGCGGCCGGTGTGCTTGCCGGTCGCGACAACCAAGGGACCGTCTGCCGCGAGCCGCCCCTCGCCGCGCGCAACGGCTGCTTCGACGAGCGGCGCGGTCAGCAGATTCCAGTGCAGCGCCGCCTTGGTCGAAATGCCTTGCGCTTCGAGACCGAAACGGGGGGTGCGCTCACTCACGTCATCTTCTCCTGTTGCGATGCGCCGGAGCTTTCCGCCCGGCCGCGCCCTGCGTCATCCATGGCGACGCATACGTATGCCAAGCCGCATATCCTTGCGCCGGGGATCGGTCAAATCCCCTGGTCCAGCGGCAGCGGCGGTTGAGCATTGGCGCGCTTTCGCCTAGGCCGGTCAAGTGACGATGATGGAAAACAGTCGATGACGGCGTCGATCGCGCTGGTCGATGACGACCGCAACATCCTGACATCGGTGTCAATCGCGCTTCAGGCCGAGGGTTTCCTGACGCGCGTCTATTCGGATGGCGAAACGGCGCTGAAGGCGCTGGTCGACAATCCCCCCGACCTCGCGATTTTCGACATCAAGATGCCGCGCATGGACGGCCTCGAACTGCTCCGCCGGATGCGCGAAAAAAATTCGGTGCCGGTGATTTTCCTCACCTCCAAGGATGACGAGCTCGACGAAGCGCTTGGTCTGGCGATGGGGGCGGACGATTATATCTCCAAGCCGTTCTCGCAGCGCCTGCTGATCGCGCGGATCCGGGCGATCCTGCGCCGCGCCGAACTGTCCCAGCCCACGCCGGAAGGCTCGGAAGCCGCGGGCGCCATCCCCGAAGTGCTCGATCGCGGCGCGCTGACGATGGACCCGGCGCGCCACCGCGTCTCCTGGAAAGGCGAGCCGGTGACGCTGACCGTGACCGAATTCCTGATCCTCGAAACGCTCGCCCAGCGCCCCGGCATCGTCAAGACGCGCAACCAGCTGATGGATGCCGCGTATCAGGACGATATCTATGTCGATGATCGCACCATCGACAGCCACATCAAGCGCGTCCGCCGCAAGTTCCGCGAGGTCGACCCGCAATTTGACGCGATCGAGACGCTTTATGGCGCAGGCTATCGTTTCTCCGAGGAGTGAGCCGCCGCCTGAGCGCGAAGATGGCGATCTCTCGCTGCGCTGGTCGGGTCGCGTTTCGCTCACGCGGCGCATTCTGGCGGTGAACATCTTCGCGCTCGCCATGCTGGCGGGCGGGTTCTTCTACCTCGACTCCTATCGCAGTCGAATCCTGGATTACCGGCTGGAGCGCGCGCGCCGCGAGGTTCGGCTGATTGCCACCGCGGTCGGGACCGTCGCGCCCGCCGAGCGCCCCGCGCTCATCGCTCGCCTGGCGCACGATACGGGTGCGCGCATCCGGCTCTATGATTCCGCCGATCGCCCGATTGCCGACAGCCGGATGATGGGCGTGCAGAATTTCGTGCTGGTCGACCCGACCAAACAACCCTGGACGCAGCGGGTCGCGCGGTTTCTCGACGCGATGATCGACACCGTCGTCGGGGCGCAACGCGCGCCGCTTTATCGCGAACGCGCGCCGGGGCGGCCATGGCCCGATGTCGGCCTGGCGCGCGCCGATTCGGAAGGCGCGGCGAGCGCGTGGCGCGCACCCGATCGCACGCCGGTGATCACGGCGGCGGCGGTGGTTGGCCCTGATATGGTCGCGATGACGACCTCGACGGCGCGGGACATTACCACCACGGTGCGTGCCGAGCGTTTCCGGCTGTCGCTCGTGCTGGCGCTGGTGACGTTGCTGTCAGTGCTGCTGTCGCTCTTCCTGGCGCGGACCATCGTCCGACCGCTCCGGCGGCTGGCACGCGCGGCGGTGCGCGTGCGCCGAGGGCGAGCGCGCGATGTCGTGGTGCCGACCCTGCCGACGCGCGGCGATGAGATCGGCATGCTCGCCCGCGCAGTATCGGACATGACGCTGGCACTGCGCGCGCGGATCGACGCGACCGAAGCGTTTGCGGCGGATGTGACGCATGAGCTCAAAAATCCCCTCGCCTCGCTGCGATCGGCGGTCGAGGGCCTCGGCACCGTCAGGCAGAAGCCGCTGCGCGACAAGCTGACCGCGATCATCCGCGATGACGTCCACCGCCTCGACCGGCTGATCACCGATATCTCGGAGGCGTCGCGTCTCGATGCCCAGCTCAGCCGCGCGCGGTTCGATCCCGTCGATATTGCCGCGATGGTGACGGCGCTTCTCGCCACGCGTCGCGAGCGCGGCATCGAGCGCGGCATCGATATCCGCCTCGACAAGCAGATCGTGCGCCCGGCGATGGTGATGGGCGATGGCGGCCGGCTTGAGCGCGTGTTCGAGAATCTGATCGACAACGCCATTTCCTTTTCGCCCGACAACGGCCTGATCACGATCGCACTCGGCGCAGACCAGGGCCAGCTTGTCACTCGTATCGAAGACGAAGGCCCTGGCGTGCCCGAAGAAGCGCGCGACGCGATCTTCCGCCGTTTCCAGTCGATCCGGCCCGAAAGCGAGGAATTCGGTAAGCATTCGGGCCTAGGGCTTGCCATCGCGCGCACCATCGTGGAGGCGCACCAGGGAATGATCGCGGTCGAATCGCGCGAGGATCGGCTGAGCGGTGCCCGCTTCGTGGTCCGCTTGCCGCTCGCCGGTGACCGCCAGGCGCGAGAAGGCTGATGGCGACACCCTTGTCTTCGGAAACGCTGCACGCGACGACCGTTGCGATCGAGGGCCGCGCGGTGCTGATCGAAGGCGGATCGGGTGCCGGCAAGTCCGACCTTGCGCTCCGCCTGCTCGATCGGGGCGCGGCGCTGGTGAGCGATGACTATACGCTGCTCCATCGCCGGGGAAATGCGCTGCTGGCGACCGCGCCGGCGACGATTGCCGGCAAGCTCGAAGTGCGCGGGCTTGGCATCATCGACTGGCCGCATGTCGAGGATGTGCCGGTGGCGCTGGTCGTGATGCTGACCGATGATGTCGAGCGCCTGCCCGCCGATCCGCCCAGCCGCCGCATCGCCGGCGTTTCGGTGCCGGCGGCCGAAATCGATCCGCGTGCTGCCTCCGCCGCGATCAAGGTCGAGCTTGCCCTGCGCCGTGTAAAGGGACCCGCATGACTCGCGATCCCCAAGACATTTTGCTCGTCACCGGCATGGCGGGTGCGGGCAAGTCGACGACGCTGCGCACGCTCGAAGATATGGGCTGGGAGATTGTCGACAATCTGCCGCTGCCCTTGCTCGACCGGCTGCTCGCGGCGGCGCATCCGGCAGCGGTGGGCGATGCGCAGCGACCCTTGGCGGTCGGCATCGGCGCGCAGACGCGCGATTTCGATCCCGATGCTGTCGTCCGCCGCGTCCGCCGGATGCGCGACGAGCAGGGCGATAATATCGGGCTGTTGTTCCTCGATTGCGCCGGCACCGAGCTCGAACGGCGCTTCTCCGAGACGCGCCGCCGGCATCCGCTCGCGCTCGATCGCCCGGTGAGCGACGGCATCGCCAAGGAGCGCGAGCTGCTCGCGCCGCTCCGGCAATGGGCCAATCGGCTGATCGATACGACCGACCTTTCCGCCCATGATCTCGCTCAAGTGCTTCGCGCGACCTTCGCTCGCGAGGGGCTCGGCGAGCCAACGCTGGCGATCAAATCCTTCGGCTTTGCGCGCGGCGTGCCGCGCGATGCCGATATCGTCCTCGACATGCGCTTCCTGCGCAACCCGCATTGGGACGAAGTGCTGCGCCCGCATACCGGGCTCGATGCCGATGTCGGCGCCTATATCGCGCAGGACCCGGCGTACGAGACGGCGATGGCGCAGATCGAATCGCTGCTGCTCACCCTGCTTCCCCGCTATCGCGCCGAGGGCAAATCTTATGTGACGATCGCGTTCGGCTGTACCGGCGGGAGACACCGATCGGTCCATGTCGCCGAGCGGATGGCGGCGCATCTGCGCGCGCAGGGCCTGTCGCCCAGCGTTACCCACCGCGATCTGGGTGCCGCGCAGCAGGATTCGCTTGAGGGCGCGCCGGCAAGCGGGCAGATGGCGAAGCCATGACACATCTGCTACGGCGCACCGAACGCGCCTCTGGGTTGAACGGACACCGATGATCGGACTGGTTTTGGTGACGCATGGCAAGCTCGCCGAGGAATTCGTGCGCGCCATGGAGCATGTCGTCGGCGCGCAAGACGCGATCGCGGCGATCTGCATCGGTCCTGACGACGATATGGAAATGCGCCGGGGCGAAATCGCCGCCGCGATCGCACAGGTCGAGCGTGGCCGCGGCGTGATCGTGCTGACCGATCTGTTCGGCGGCACGCCCTCCAACCTCGCGATATCGTTGATGGAAGCGGGCCGCGTCGAGGTGATCGCGGGCATCAACCTGCCGATGCTGATCCGGCTCGACGGCGCGCGCAAGGTGATGAAAGTCGGCGAGGCGGTCGCCGCCGCGCGCGATGCCGGCCGCAAATATATCAGCGTCGCGTCCGAGGTGCTGGGGGCCGCCGCCGCGTGACGCGCCTCGCTCGGACCGTCACCATCACCAACCGCCGGGGGCTGCACGCGCGGGCGAGCGCCAAGTTCGTCACGCTCGCCTCCTCGCTGCCGGTCGATGTCGCGGTGGTGAAGGATGGCGCGCCGGTCAATGGCCGCTCGATCATGGGGCTGATGATGCTCGGCGCGGCGATGGGCGACTGCATCACGATTTCGGCCGAGGGCGACGGCGCCGAGCAGGCCGTGGCAGCGCTCGCCGAGCTGGTAGAGGCCAAGTTCGGCGAGGATTGAGCTTGCCACGCGCAATCACCGCTTTTTCCAACCCGCTCGTCAAGCAGGTCCGCGATCTGCGCGACAAGCGCCACCGCCGTGAGCAGGGCCGCTTCCTCGCCGAGGGTCTGCGCATCCTGACCGAAGCGCGCGAGGCGGGGAGATTGCCCGAGATCGTCTTCTTTGGCCGGGAAAGCGCCGGGCATCCATTGGCCGAGGCGCTGGTCGCCGAGGTCGAAGCCGCCGGCGGCGAGGCGATCGAAACGACGGCGGACATTCTCGCCAAGCTGTCGGGCAAGGATAATCCGCAGACCGTGCTCGGCGTGTTCGCCGAATTTCCGACGGCGCTTGAGGCGCTGGACCGGTCGCGCAGCCCGATCTGGCTGGTGGCGGAGCGGCTGCGCGATCCCGGCAATCTCGGCACGATCCTACGCACCGGCGATGCGGTCGGCGCGGGCGGGCTGATCCTGATCGACGAGTGCGTCGACCCCTTTTCGGTCGAAGCGGTGCGCGCGAGCATGGGGGCGCTGTTCACCGTGCCGGTGGCGCAAGCGCGCTGGGCAGAGTTTCTGCCGTGGCTGCGCGCCGGGCCGGGGCAATTGGTGGGGCTGAGTCTCGACACGGCAACCGATTACCGGAGCGCGCGCTACGAAGCCCCGACGTTCCTGCTCACCGGCAACGAAGCGCAGGGCCTGCCCGCCGATTACGCCGCTGAATGCGACCTCCGCGTCAAAATCCCGATGCTCGGCAAGGCGGACAGCCTGAATGCCGCGGTCGCGACGGCGGTGATGGCGTATGAGGTGCTGGCGCAGCGGCGCATCGCATAGTGATTATTTCGGGCGATGCTGCGCGATATAGTGCAACTCTCCGAGCGACTTCGGTTCGTTAGGGATGACCTTCAGGCATTGCCGATAAGCGCGCTCAGCCTCGTCCCAGCGGCCCAACTCAACCAGCACGTAACCCTGCCCGCGCAGGGCGATACAGGTTCGACCCGGCTTGTCCTGCGGTTCGGCCAGCGCTGCGCTTTCTGTCGCCTGCACGTACGCCTCCAGACCGGCATCCCAGTTTTTGTTAAGCCGGTAGGTATTGCCGAGTTCTGCCCAATATTGAGAATGCTGCGGCGCCAGCTGCACGAGACGCTTGAAAATCAGCTGTGCGTCGTCGATCCGATTTAAATCGACCAGGGCAAAAGCCTTTACAAACAGTGCTTCGCACGCCGCTTTTGCATAAGCGATCGCGCCCTGCTTCGCGTTCGCCGCTTGTACCAAGTAGAACAGGGTTTCTGCTGGGGACATGCCGCAATAGACATGGCGTTGTTCACTCGCGATCAGTTGGTCATTGCTTTTAATGATCGGCTCGACCAAGTCGATTGCCTTTTGCGGGTTACCGGTCTTGATTTCAACATAGGCCTTGTCGAGCGTTTCCGCTGTAGCGGCTCCGGTCGGATCCGATGTTTGAGCGGCATGAGCGGGCGGTGACATCACCGCCACCAACACGGCTCCCATCGACACCGATGGTTGAAATTTCATCATTATTCCTCCGAACCGCTTTCCGGAATGCTCATCAAAGCCCGATCCTCGCCGTACCGCGCCAGCACTTCGACCGGGGGCACATCATCCAATTCGCGTGCGCCCGGCTCGATGTTCAATTCCTTGAACTTGCGCCCGGTCACCATCAGGCGGCCATTAAATGAGTTGGCGAACGAATTGAAATTATTGACCGCGCTGTTGAGGCCGTTGCCGACCTTGCGCAAATCGTCGGCCACCTTGGCGAGGCGATCATGCATTTCCTTGCCCAGCTCGCCGATTTGCCGGGCCTGCTTGGCGAGTTTTTCCTGCCGCCAGACGGATGCAATTGTTTTCGCAATCGCAACCAGATTGGTCGGCGTCGCCAGCAGCACACGCTTGTCGAAGGCGTAGTTCCACAAATCATGGTCATGTTCGAGCGCGGCGGAAAGGAAATGTTCGCCGGGCACGAACATGATGACGTAATCTGGTGCATCGGCGAATTGCGTCCAATAGGCCTTGGCGCCAAGGGTGTTGACGTGCGCGCGCATCGCGGCGGCATGCGCGGCCAGGCCCCGCGCCCGCTCCCCTTCGTCGACCGCGCCAAACGCGTCCTGATAGGCATTGAGCGACACTTTGGCGTCGACCACCAGATTGCGCCCGCCGGGCACGCGGATCACCGCATCGGGGCGCAAGCGGCCGCCCTCTTCATCGCCGACGCTGACTTCGGTCTCGAAATCGATATGTTCTGACAAGCCACTGGATTCGAGGACATTTCGCAATTGCTGCTCGCCCCAGCGGCCGCGCGATTTGGGCGCGTTTCGCAGCGAATTGACCAGTTTGGCAGCCTCCTGGCTCACCCGCTCCTGCCCGATCCGCATCTGCTCGATCTGGCCCTTCAGCTCGCCGAACGCATCGCGCCGCTCGGCCTCGACCTTGGCGACGGCTTCCTCATACCGGGTCAGCCGCTCGTTGACCGGGCTGAGCAAGGCCTTGAGGTTCTGCCCCGCGCTTTCCTCGGACTGACGGAAGCGCTCCTCGGCGCGCTGGAGGAATTGCTGTTGCGCGGCGTTCAGCGCCTGGGCGGAAAGCTCGGCGAATTTCGCGCCGAACTCATCCTTGGCGGCTTGCAAGTCCTTGAGCCGCGCTTCGAAATTGGCTTCGTTGGCGCGCAGCGTGGCGAGCTCGATCTGCGCGGTGCCGAGCTCGGCAATGGCGCGCTTGAACTCCGCCTCGCGCGCCGCCGCATCGGAGCGTGCCTGCGCGACACCCCGGCTCCCCAGAAACCAGCCCGTTGCCACGCCCGCCAGCAGCGCCACCACGACCGCGATCACCAACTCCGCCATACTGCCTCTCGCCAGAACATTCGGGGAACTTCTATCGACTGGCATTGCGTTGTGCCAGTCCCCGGCTAGGAATTCATGCCATGTTGACTGACATCGAGATTTCGCGCGCCGCGCGCCTTCACCCCATCGCCGACATCGCCGCCAAGGCTGGCTTGCCCGAGGCGGCGATCGAGCCCTATGGCCGCTACAAGGCCAAGGTGGACGTGGGCGCGCTGCCGGTGCCGCCCCGGCTCGGCAAGCTGATTCTGGTGACGGCGATCAACCCGACACCGGCGGGTGAAGGCAAATCGACGACGTCGGTAGGTCTCGCCGACGCGCTCAACCGGATCGGCAAGCGCACGATGCTGTGCCTGCGCGAGCCGTCGCTCGGCCCCTGCTTCGGCACCAAGGGCGGCGCGACCGGCGGCGGCTATGCGCAAGTGGTGCCGATGGAGGACATCAACCTCCATTTCACTGGCGATTTCCACGCGATCACCTCCGCGCACAATCTGCTCGCGGCGATGATCGACAACCATATTCATTGGGGCAATGCGCTCGATATCGATGTGCGGCGCGTGGTGTGGCGGCGCGTGCTCGACATGAACGACCGGGCGCTGCGCGACATCGCGCAGTCGCTCGGCGGGCCGGCCAACGGGTTTCCGCGCGAATCGGGGTTCGACATCACGGTTGCCAGCGAAGTGATGGCGATCTTGTGCCTCGCCGATGATCTCCACGATCTGGAGCGGCGGCTGGGCGATATCGTCGTTGCCTATACCCGCGACCGGCGGCCGATCACCGCGCGCGACTTGAAGGCCGATGGCGCCATGGCGGTGCTGCTGGCGGAAGCGATCAAGCCCAATCTGGTGCAGACGCTGGAGGGCAACCCGGCGTTCATCCATGGTGGTCCGTTCGCCAATATCGCGCATGGCTGCAACTCGGTGATCGCGACGCGCACCGCGCTGGGGCTGGCCGATTATGTGGTGACCGAAGCCGGGTTCGGTGCGGATTTGGGCGCTGAAAAGTTTTTCGACATCAAGTGCCGCCAGGCAGGGCTGACGCCGGATGCGGCGGTGATCGTGGCGACGGTGCGCGCGCTCAAGATGAACGGGGGCGTCGCCAAGGCCGATCTCGGCACCCCCGATGTGGACGCGGTGCGGCGTGGCAGCATCAACCTCGCGCGCCATATCGAGAATGTCCGCCAGTTCGGCGTGCCGGTGGTGGTGGCGATCAACCGCTTCCACAGCGATACTGACGAGGAACTCGCAGTGGTGCGCGAGATTGCGGCGGCGCAAGGCGCTGAGGCGGTGATCTGCACGCATTGGGCGGAGGGTAGCGCCGGGGCAGTCGAGCTTGCTGAGAAAGTCGCCGCGCTCGCCGATCAAGGATCGAGCCAGTTCGCGCCGCTCTATGCCGACGATCTGCCGCTGTTCGACAAGATCAACACCATCGCCACCCGCCTCTACCGCGCCGAGGAAGCCGTTGCCGATGCGAGCGTTCATTCCCAGCTGAAGCGGTGGGAGGACGCAGGCTACGCCCACCTCCCGGTCTGCATGGCGAAGACGCAGTACAGCTTCTCGACCGACCCCGCCAAGCTCGGCGCGCCGACCGGGCATGTCGTCTCGGTGCGTGAAGTGCGGCTCTCGGCAGGCGCGGGCTTTGTGGTGGCGATCTGCGGGGAGATCATGACGATGCCGGGCTTGCCACGGGTGCCGGCGGCGGAAAGCATCCGCTTTGGGCCGGATGGGGAGATTGTGGGGTTGTTTTAAGAGCCGTCGCCCCAGCGAAAGCTGGGGCCGCTCACGATTAAGGCCGGCGATGGCGGCGCGCGATGCCAGCTTTCGCTGGCATGACGACCAGGCTCAAGCCGCTGCTTTCCGCGCTTTCGCCAGCTTTTTCAGGATCATTTCGCGCTTTAGCCGCGACAGATGGTCGATGAAGACGATGCCCTGCAAATGATCCATCTCATGCTGGATGCAGGTCGCGAGCAGGCCCTCGAAAACCTCGTCATGCGCGGCGCTATCAGCATCGAGCCATTTGACCCGGCAGCGCGCCGGGCGTTCGACATCGGCGTACTGATCGGGGACTGACAGGCAGCCCTCGGTATAGAGCGAGTGGTCGTCCGACGGATCGAAGATTTCCGGGTTGATGAAGACGCGCGGGGCCTTGATCGGCTTGCCCTCGGCATCCTCTTCTTCCTGCAAATCCATGACGATCAGGCGCTTGGGCACGCCGATCTGCACGGCGGCCAGGCCAATGCCGCGTGCCGCGTACATGCTGTCGAACATGTCGTCGATCAGCGCGCGCACGCTGTCATCCACCACCTCGACTGGGGTCGAGATGGCGCGCAGGCGGGGATCGGGAACCTCGATGATCGGAACGACAGCCATAGCGTGTCAGCTATGAAGCAATAATCGCTTCGTCAAGCCACCGGGCGGCGCGCGCGCAGCGCCTGGGCGAGCGTGCCGTCATCGAGATAATCGAGTTCGCCACCGACCGGCAGGCCATGGGCGAGCTGGGTCACGCGGATCGGGAAGCGCTCGATCCGCTCGGCGATGTAATGCGCGGTGGTCTGGCCTTCGAGCGTGGCGTTGGTGGCGAGCACGACTTCGTCGATGCCGCCGGCCTCGATCCGGCGGATGAGCTGATCGATCGTCAGGTCCTCGGGCCGCACGCCGTCCAATGCCGACAAGCGCCCGCCTAGGACATGGAAACGCCCCGCGAACAGCCGCGAGCGATCGAGCGCCCACAGGTCGGCGACGTCCTCCACGACGCACAGGCTCTTGGGGTCGCGGCGCGGATCGGCGCAGATGCCGCACGGATCGGTGGTGTCGACATTGCCGCAGATCGAGCACGTGGTGAGCCGTTCGGACACCGCCTCCAGCGCTGCGCGCAACGGTTCGAGCGCGGTCTGGCGGCGTTTCAACAGATGGAGCACCGCGCGCCGCGCCGATCGCGGCCCGAGACCGGGCAATTTGGCGAGCGCTTGCGTCAGCGTTTCGATTTCGGGTGAGGCCATGGCGGTAGATAGGGGGTTGCGTGGGCGCGGCACAAGCGGCCAAAGCGAAGGCCATGCGCATCGTCTTCATGGGAACGCCCGATTTCGCGGTGCCGGTGCTGGAGGCGCTGGTGGCGGCGGGGCACGAGGTGGTGGCGGTGTATTGCCAGCCGGCGCGGCCGGCGGGGCGCGGCAAGGTGCTGCAGCCCTCCCCCGTGCAGCGCGCGGCGGAGGCGCTTGGGATCGAGGTGCGGACGCCGGTTTCGTTCCGTAAGGACGCGGCTGCGGTCGATGCCTTTGCCGCGCTCAAGCCCGATGTTGCCGTGGTGGCGGCCTACGGCCTCATCCTGCCGCAGGCGATCCTGGATATCCCGACGCATGGCTGCCTCAATGTCCACGCCTCGCTGCTGCCGCGCTGGCGCGGTGCCGCGCCAATCCAGCGCGCGATATTGGCGGGGGATGCAGAAACGGGCGTCTGCATCATGCAGATGGAGGCGGGGCTGGATACGGGGCCGGTGCGGCTGGCCGGCAAGCTCATGATCGATGGCAAGACAGCGGGGCAACTAACGCAGGAATTGAGCGATCTTGGCGCGCGACTGATGGTGGAGGTGCTCGGCGATATCGACGCTTACCCCGCTATTGCCCAGCCCGAGGACGGCATCACCTACGCAAGCAAGATCGACAAGGCGGAAAGCCGGATTGACTGGTCGACCGACGCCATGGCGATTGAGCGTCAGGTTCGCGCGTTCAACCCCGCCCCCGGCGCCTGGTTTGACGTTAATGACGAGCGGGTGAAGATATTGGCCGCCGAGGTTGTGACAGACAAAGCCCTCTCCCCTCTGGGGAGAGGGTTGGGTGAGGGGGCGATCGAGGTGGCAACGCTGGTGGCCTCCCTTCTCCCAAACCCTCTCCCCGAGGGCGAGAGGGCTTATGGCTTGGTGCTCGACGATGACCTCACCATCGCCTGCGGATCGGGCGCCCTCCGCCCAACCCTCCTCCAACGCGCCGGCCGTGGCGGCATGACAGCCGCCGAGCTGCTGCGCGGCTTCCCCATTCCGGCGGGCACGCGGCTTTCGTGACCCGTTTCGCGCTGACGATCGACTATGACGGCCGCCCGTTCATGGGTTGGCAACGCCAGGCGCATGGGCCGAGCGTGCAGCAGGCGATCGAGGAAGCGCTGGCGCGGATCGTTCATGAGGACACGCAAGTCTATGCCGCCGGGCGCACCGATGCCGGCGTGCATGCCACCGGCATGCGCGCGCATGTCGATATCGCGCGCGCCATCACGCCGTTTCGGCTGATGGAGGCGCTCAATGCGCTGCTCCGCCCTGCCCCTGTGGCGATCCTCGATTGCATGGTGGTGCCCGACGATTGGCACGCGCGCTTTTCGTGCCTGGCGCGGCATTACGAGTATCGCATCGTCAATCGCCGCGCGCCGCTGACCACCGAGCTTGGCCTGGCCTGGCGCGTGCCGACGCCGCTCGATCATGACGCCATGGCCGCCGGCGCCGAGCGTCTGCTGGGCCGGCATGACTTCACCACCTTCCGCTCGGCGCATTGCCAGGCGGACAGCCCGGTGCGGACGCTCGACCGACTGGAGGTGATGCGCGAGGGCGAGCGGATCAGTGTGTTTGCCTCGGCGCGGTCGTTTCTCCACCATCAAGTGCGATCGATGGTGGGGTGCCTGATGCTGATCGGTCAGGGCAAATGGTCGGCGGATGACGTCACGACGGCACTCGAAGCGCGCGACCGGGCGGCGCTGGGGCTCAACGCGCCACCCGACGGCCTCCATTTTCGCCGCGCCGATTATCCCTGAGTTGGGCGCGAGAGCCGCGCGGCAAGCTCGACATGCGTCGACCAGCGGAATTGGCCGACCGGCTGAATCCAGTCAATTGCGTAACTTTGCTCGCACATGATCTTCACATCGCGCGCGAAGCTGCTGGGATTGCACGAGACATATGCGATGGTCGCTACGTTACTGGCGGCTAGCTCGATCGCCTGCTCGCGCGCACCGGCGCGGGGTGGATCGAGCACGATCGCGTCGAACCGGTTGAGCTCGGCGCGCGACAGCGGTCGGCGATAGAGGTCGCGGTGATCGACGAAAACGTTGCGCGCGGCGCCGGCGAGTTTTGACGCCAATGCGGCATCGCGCGCTGCTTCCGCCGCATAAATCTTACGGCCCGGCTTCGCGAGCGCCAGCGCGAAGGTGCCGAGCCCGCTGAACAAGTCGGCAACCGTGGCGGCATCGCCGATTGTTTCGCTAACGGCAGCCGCTAGCGCGGCCTCTCCCGCCTCGGTGGGCTGGAGGAAGCTGCCATGGGGAAAGCCGACCGGCACGCCACCGAGCGTGATTGTTGCCGCCATGGGCTCCCAGCGCGTCTCGGGCCCCAGGCCGGTATCGATCGCGAGCCGTGCCAGGCGATGCTCCGCGGCGTATGCGGCGAGAGCCTCGGCGGCGGTCAGGCCATCGGCGGTCACACCGATCAGCAGCACATCGACGCCTTGATCGACCAACGTCAGCCGCACTTCCACGCGCCCACGCGGCGGCATGACGTCACGCAGCAGCGCGCGGAGCGGTGCGACAAGCGCCATCAGCGCGGGGTGTAGGATCGCGCAGTCGCGGATATCGACCAGCGCGTGGCTACCTGCCTCGCTGAAGCCGAGGATGATCTTGGCGCCCTTGCGCTCGGCATGGAGCGAAGCGCGGCGGCGGCTGCGCGGGGGCGAGAGCAGCGGCGGGCGAATGTCGGCGGTGAGGCCCTGCGCATCGAGCGCGCCGGCGATGCGGTCGCGCACGAAATCGGCATAGGCGGTATCGTCGAGATGCTGGAGCTGGCAACCGCCGCAGCGCGGGAAATGCGGGCATTGCGGGGCTTGGCGGTGCGGGCCGGGGTGGACGATACCGGCATCGTCGACGACGTCCCCCGGCGCGGCCAACGCAATATGGCGGCCGCTTGCCGTCACGCCGTCACCGCGTGCGGCGACTCGGATGATCGTCTCGCTCACAAGCTTGCGCGGGCTGCTGACAGGGCGATCGCGAGGTCGTCGGCCAGATAGGGCCCGGTGAGCCGCCGCGCCGCTGCCCCGTGCAGCCACACCCCCGCCGCTGCCGGCTCGGCGATGCGCGCGGCAAGCATCGCGCCGATCGCGCCGGCAAGCACGTCGCCGGTGCCCGCCGCTGAGAGCCACGGGTCGCCGGCCAGCGCAAGGCGCGCGGTGCCATCGGGCGCGGCGATAACGGTATCGGCGCCTTTGAACACGACGGTAGCGCCCGCGCGGCGCGCGGCGGCGCGCGTTACCTCTAGCTTGCTGCCCTCCCAGGCGCCGAACAGCGCGCTGAACTCGCCGGCGTGGGGCGTCAGGATGACGGGTGCCAATCGGCGTGAGAACGCCTCAAAATGCCAGTCAGTGAGCAAATGGAGCGCGTCGCCATCGATCACGAGGGGCGCCGTTGAGGCGATGGCGATCTTCAGCTGCCGTACCGCTTCGGCATCGCGGCCCAGTCCCGGGCCGATAACGAGCGCGCTGGTTGGCCGGTCGCCGATAAGGGCGGCGAGATCATCGCTCCACGGCTTGCGGACGATAGCGTGGGGCAATGGGGCGCTTCCCTCGCCGATCAGGAGAGCATAGCCGGCGCCGGTATGGAGAGCGGCGGTGATCGCCAGCGCCGCCGCGCCGGGCATCGCGCCTTCGACCACCGCGACCAGCCCGCGCGTGTATTTGTGATCGGCGGGTCCGGGGTGGGGCAAGATCGGGCGGGCGATGACGCGATCGGCGGCATCCGTCACCGCCTCGCCCAGCCCGATATCGATAACGCGCACTGCGCCGCATCGATCGGCGCCCGGTTGGAGGAGATGCACAGGTTTCAGCGCGCCGAGCGCCAGCGTGATGTCGAAAGGCGGGGTCGCGCCGCCGGGATCGGCGCCGTCGTCGGTCCCCAGGCCGCTGGGCAGATCGACCGCGATCGACAGCCAGGCGCTCTCGACAAGCGTCTTCAGGCGGGTCGCCAATTCGGGCGACAGCGCGCGCGACAGGCCTGTGCCGAACAGCGCATCGACGATTACGGGCGCGGGGGCTGCCGCCATGACGTCATCCACGGCGCCTCCCCAGCCATCCCGGGCGCGGCTTGCGGCGTCAGTCGCGGGCGGGGCGCTAGCGGCGACGCGCACAAGATGCCCAGCGGCGCGCAGTCGGGTCGCCGTGACATAGCCGTCGCCGCCATTATTGCCGGGGCCGCACAGGATCAGCACTTCGCGGCTGCCGGCCAGCCGCGCCACCCATTCGGCGACACCCGCGCCGGCGCGCGCCATCAATTCGTCGACGCTGGTGTCGCGAGCGATCGCCCGATCCTCCGCCGCGCGCATTGCCGCGGCCGAGAGCACCGGCAGGCCATCGAGCGCTGTCATCGCGCGCCGCTGGCCCCGCCCACCGTCGCCGGCAAGCGATAGCGATCGCCGCCGATCGCGACTTCGATCTCGTGCGCGCCGGTTACCGTGACCTTGGCCGGTTGCGCGCCGTCCGCCGCGATCACGCCGCGCCCATCGCGCGCGATCTTCAGGCGCCGAAACCCGCCATCGGGGTGGTGGATCGTCAGGATGACGCCATCCTGTGTGGGGGTGCGGTCGATCGTGCAATCGGGCGCCAGCGCGCCCTCGCCCCGCGCGCAGGGGATTCCGCCGCTTTCGGGCGCGCGAGCGTGAGTGATCTTCGCCCCGGATTGTTGCTCACCGGCGCGATCGCCCTGCCCGCAGCTCGCCAGCGCCAGGCCCAGCCCGAACAACCCGGCGCTAGATATCCGCGTAGACATGCGTTTCGGTGGCCGCCCCCGGATGCGTCACCGCGCCTTTATAAGCGGGGCCGACAGTGCGCGCATAGCGCCACAGCGCGCCCGACTGGTAATCGTTGGTGCGCGGCTGCCAGCGAGCGCGGCGCTCGGCGAGCACGGCATCGGGCACGTCGAGGTCGATCGTGCCCGCTTCGGCATCGATGCGGATGATGTCGCCATCCTCGACCAGCGCGATCGGGCCGCCGTCTGCCGCTTCCGGCCCCACATGGCCGATGCAGAAGCCGCGCGTCGCGCCGGAGAAGCGGCCATCAGTGATCAGCGCGACCTTCTCGCCCATGCCGAGGCCATAAAGCGCTGCCGTGGTCGACAGCATCTCGCGCATGCCGGGGCCGCCCTTGGGCCCTTCATAGCGGGTGATGATGACGCACCCTTCGGCAATGTCGCGGCTTTCAACCGCGGCGAAGGCGTCTTCCTCGCAATCGAACACGCGCGCCGGGCCTTCGAACTGGAGGCGATGCATGCCGGCGACTTTGACGATCGCGCCTTCGGGAGCCAGCGACCCCTTCAGCCCGACGACGCCGCCGGTCGGGCTGATCGGTGCCTTGACGTCGTAAATGACTTTCTGATCGGGGTTCCAGGTGACCTGATCGATATTCTCACCGAGCGTTTTCCCCGTGACGGTCAGGCAATTGCCGTCGAGGAAGCCGCCCGCCAGCATCGTCTTCATCAGCATGTAGACGCCGCCGGCCTCGTACATATCCTTGGCGACGTACTTCCCACCGGGTTTCAAGTCGGCGATGTAAGGCGTTGACTTGAAAGCTTCAGCAACGTCGAACAGGTCGAACTCGATCCCCGCCTCGCTTGCCATCGCCGGCAGATGCAGCGCGGCGTTGGTCGAGCCCCCCGTCGCCGCCACTACGCGCGCGGCATTGATGAACGCTTCGCGCGTGCAGATGTCGCGCGGGCGGATGCTCGCTTCGAGCAGCGCCATCACCTGCTCACCCGCCGCGACGGCGATCTGCTCGCGGCTCTGGTAAGGTGCTGGGACCATGTTGGAATTGGGCAGCGACAGGCCGATCGCCTCGCCCACGCACGCCATGGTGTTGGCGGTGAACTGGCCGCCGCACGCGCCATGGCCGGGGCATGCGACTTTCTCGAGTGCGATCAGCTCGTGGAGCGGGCAATTGCCCGCCGCATGCTGGCCGACCGCTTCGAACACGTCGACCACGGTCACGTCCTTGTCGTGGAAGCGGCCGGGCAGGATCGACCCGCCATAGACGAAGATGCTGGGGATATTGAGCCGCAGCATCGCCATCATCATGCCCGGCAACGACTTGTCGCAGCCGGCAAAGCCGACGAGCGCGTCATAGCAATGGCCGCGCACGCTGAGTTCAACCGAATCGGCGATCACTTCGCGGCTGACGAGTGAGGATTTCATCCCCTGATGGCCCATCGCGATGCCGTCGGTAACGGTGATGGTGTTGAACCGGCGCGGCATGCCGCCGCCTGTAATGACGCCTGCCCGCGCCGCATCCGCCTGCAGGTCGAGCGTGGTGTTGCACGGCGCCGAATCGTTCCCCGCGCTCGCCAGCGCGACGAACGGCTTGGCGATGTCGTCTTCGCCCAGCCCCATCGCATAATAATAGCTGCGGTGCGGAGCGCGTTCGGGGCCGACCGAGACGTGGCGGCTCGGCAGGCGCGATTTGTCGAAAGTGCGGGTCATGACGGCAAGCCTATGTCCCGAGAGCGGCGGATGGCGCAAGTCTATTGCGCAGATCGCGCAGGATCGGCGCCAATCGATCCGCCCAGCGCGCCGCGCCGCCATCGTCGCCGATCAGATCGTTGCGGATTTCGATTGCGAAACTCGGGATGCCGTTGGCCTCGCCATGGCGGTTGAGCGTGGTGTTGAGGTGGCGGCCCGAATAGGGCTCGTTGTCGCCGGTGATGATGCCGGCGGCTTCCAGAGCATCGATCGCCAGCCGCGCGGCGCGGGTGTCGCGATTGTAGAGGATGCCGATCTCCCAGGGTCGCGGCGCCGATCCGGTTTCGAGCGCGGGGGTGAAGCTGTGGATGGCGATGATCAGGCAAGGGCGCCGTGCTTTGATCCGGGCAGCGATGGCAGCGTGATAAGGGGCGTGGAAGCGGGCAATGCGATCGAGGCGGTCGGCTTTCTCGTTACCCGGAATCGCGTGGCCGTCGCTGGTCGGCGGGATCAGGCCGGGATGATCGGGCTCGCGGTGGAGGTCGATGACAAGGCGCGACACGGTTGCGAGGATCGCCGGCGCATCGAGCGCCTCCGCCAGCCGCCGTGTGACCGCTGCCGCGCCGATATCGATGGCGATGTGCTTGCCGAGCAGCGCCGGGTCGATCTGGAGGTCGATGCCGGGCGGCACGGCGGCGGACGCATGGTCGCAGAGCAGCAGGAGATCGCTATCGCCAGCGATGAGCTCGGGCTGGTGCGGCGCGACGGTCATCGCACGGCCGGGCGGTGGAGGGGAATAGCGGCTTCATGACCGCCATCCCCCTCGCCGGATGACGCCGGGCTGTGCCCGGGACCATCGGCGGACGCGCTGCGCCTGGCAACGGACCCGCTGCTGCCCTTATCGCGCCGAAGCCGTAACGAAAGCGTAAGCGCGTTCATCCGCCGAGCGTCGATTCGAGCTGCCACCAATCGGGATGGCGCGCGCGGAGATCGGCAGCGGCAGCGGCGCGGTCGGCCGCCGTTTCGTACAGGGCGAAGCACGTCGCGCCCGAGCCCGACATGCGCGCGAGCTTCACGCCCGGCCCGGCCGACAGCATCGCCACCACCTCGCCGATCACCGGTGCGATCGCACGCGCCGGCGGCTCCAGATCATTGCGGCCAGCAAGCGCGCGGGCCAGCAAGTCACCGGGCGGGATCGGGCCGCGGTCGACACCGTCCCACGCCTTGAACACCGCGCCGGTCGATACCGCGACGCCGGGATTGACGAGCAGCACCGGCACATCCTCGACCCCGGCGACGGGAGTCAGCGCTTCGCCCTTGCCGGTGCCGATCGCGCTGCGCCCGAGCAGGCAGGCGGGCACGTCGGCGCCCAGCCCCTCGGCAATCGCGAACAGCCGCGGCTCGTCAAGCGCGACGCCATGCAGCCGGGCGAGCGCCCGCAGCGTCGCCGCCGCATCGGCCGAGCCCCCGCCGATGCCGCTCGCGACCGGCAGCCGCTTGTCGAGCGTGATCGCGTGATGCGCTTCGATGGCGAATGCCGCGCGAAATGCCGCCGCCGCGCGGGTGACGAGATTGTCGCCCTCGCCCGCCAGCACTGCCGCGAACGGCCCGGTCAGCGCGAAACTCGGCGCGGGTGCAGGTTCGACATGGATCGTGTCGCCATCGCGGAGGAATGCGAACAGCGTCTCCAGCTCGTGATAGCCGTCGGGCCGGCGATGGCGGACATGGAGCGCCAGGTTGATCTTGGCGGGCGCGTGCTCGGTGATCGGGGTTGCCGTCATCGGGAAGATCGGCTCAGCGCGCGGCGGCGGCGCCAGGGCCAGCCTCGATCTTGGCGGCGAGGCGCGGCTGGTCCTCGCTGGGCGCGGTCACCATCGCGGCGCGCCAAGCATAGCGCGCTTCGTAATAGCGCCCCAGCGACCAATAAGCGTCGCCGAGATGCTCGTTGATCGTCGCATTCTCCGGCGCGCTGGCGGCGGCTTTCTCGAACAGCGGCAAGGCGCGCGCGGTATCGCCGCCACGGAAATAGGCCCAGGCGAGCGAATCGATGATCGACGGCTCGTTGGGCTGCAGCGCATTGGCTTGCTCGAGCAACTTGGCGGCCTGTGCAGGCGCGCCGCCATGCTCGAGCCGCGCATAGCCGAGATAATTGAGCGCCACCGCCGATTGGGGGGCAAGGCGAACGGCGGTTTCGAGCTCGCGCTCGCCTGCGCGCCATTGGCCCGCGCGTTCGAGCGCGCCGCCAAGCTGGAGATGCAGCGTCCAGTCGGCATCCTTGCCCGCGCGGGTGAGGGCTGTTTGATAGGCCTTGGCGGCTTCGTCATATCGGTCCGCCGCGACGAGCAGATCGCCATAAAGCTGCGCGTCGGGGCTGGTCGCGCCCGGCGCTTCGCTGATCGCGGCGGCGATGTGCAACGCATCGACATCGCGCTTGGCGGCCTGGAGCGCGGCGATGCGGATGTCGGCGGCTTCCGCGGCGGCGGGGCTGGTCGGCGCGATGTGATCGAGCACGGCCAGCGCCATTTGCGGCGCGCGGGTGTTGGTGAGCGCGCGGGCGAGCGCGAGCCGGGCGCGGTCATTGCCCGGATCGAGCTGTTCTGCGGCACGCGCGAGCACGATCGCGGCGGGCGCGACGCGGGCATCGGTCAGCGATTCGGCAAGCTGGATGTAAAGCCACGCCACGCCGAGGCGCGGCGACGGCGCGACGCCTGCCCCAAGGCCCGCGCGATACGGCGCCAGCGCATCATTATCTGCCGGTAGCAGCGCGAGCGCGGCATCGCGTTGCCCGGCGCCGGCAAGCAATTGCGCCGCCTCGATCCTGAGGCTGATCGCGCCGGGATCGGAGACGGTCATCAGCCGCGCGAGTACGTCCCCCTGCGCGACATGGCCGCCGGCGAGATCGATCAGCAGCCTGGTGTGATCGGCGAAGCGGCCGGCCAGCGCATTGCCCCGCGCGCGATCGAGCGCGGCCGTGGTCGCCGCCGCATCGCTGGACGGGGCGAGCCAGGCCCGGATCGAGGGGGAGAGAAAGTTGAAGCTGCTGTCATCGATCGCCTTGACGGCGGTGTCGATCTTGGCGGCGTCACCCGCGACGAGCGCATCGCTCAGCGCCAGCACCGGCGCGTCATTGGGCGCCACCCCGGCTGCTTCGAGCACGCCGCGCGCGCGGCGAACGAGCGCCATGTCGCCCGCGGCGAGGCCGGCGCGATAAGCGCGGATGGCGATTTCGGCATTGCCCGGGTCGGTGGCGAGCGCCGTCGCATAGCCGGCTGCCGCTGTTCGCTCGGCGCCTTCGGCATCGGCGGCGCGCGCGCGGAGATAGGCGGCGAGGTCGCTGTCGCCGGCATGCGCGATCCCCGGCGCGGCCAGCGCCAAGGCCGCGAGCAGCACGCCGCCCCAGGACTTACATGTTCGGGTAATTCGGCCCTCCCCCGCCTTCGGGCGTCACCCAGTTAATGTTTTGCGTCGGGTCCTTGATATCGCAGGTCTTGCAGTGGACGCAGTTCTGCGCGTTGATCACGAAGCGCGGCTCGCCAGTGTCCTGCCCGACAATCTCGTACACGCCCGCCGGGCAATAACGCTGCGCCGGCTCGTCATAGGTGGGCAGATCATAGGTCACCGGAACGTCCGGGTCCTTGAGCTGCAGGTGGATCGGCTGATCTTCCTCGTGATTGGTGTTGGACAGGAACACCGATGAGAGGCGGTCGAATGATATCACGCCGTCGGGCTTGGGGTAATCGATCTTGGGCGCCTGATCGGCGCGCAGCAGGCTTTCGTGATCGGGGTGGTGCTTCAGCGTGAACGGCATCTTGATGCCCCAGCTTTCCAGCCACATCGTCACATTGGCGAGGCCCGCGCCCCAGAAATCGCCGAAGCGCTTGACGAGCGGCACGACGTTGCGGACCACCGACAGCTCCTTGGCGACCCAGCTGCTGCGATAGGCGTCGGCATAAGCGCTCAGCTCGTCATGCTGGCGCTGGCTGACGATCGCCTCGACCGCGGCATTGGCAGCGAGCATCGCCGTCTTCATGGCGGTATGCGTACCCTTGATGCGCGGCACGTTGAGGAAGCCGGCCGAGCAGCCGATCAGCGCGCCGCCGGGGAAGACGAGCTTGGGCACCGACTGATAGCCGCCATCATTGATCGCTCGCGCGCCGTACGAGACGCGCTTGCCGCCTTCGAGAATGGCGCGGATCTCAGGATGCGTCTTCCAGCGCTGCATTTCGTTGAAGGGCGAGAGATGCGGGTTCTGGTAGCTCAGCCACGTCACGAAGCCGAGCGCGACCTGGCCGTTCGCCTGATGATAGAGGAAGCCGCCGCCATTCGAGCCCTTGGTCTCGTTGAGCGGCCAGCCCTGGGTGTGGATGACGCGGCCGGGCACATGCTTGTCGGGCGCGATGTCCCATAATTCCTTGATGCCGATGCCATAGACTTGCGGCTCGGCGTCCTTGCGCAGATCGAAGCGGTCGATGAGCTGCTTGGACAAGCTGCCGCGGGCGCCTTCGGCAAAGAAGGTGTATTTGGCGTGGAGTTCGAGGCCGGGCTGATAATCAGGCTTGTGGCTGCCATCGCGCGCGACGCCGAGGTCGCCCGTCGCGACACCCTTGACCGAGGCGTCCTCGTTAAACAGCACTTCCGCCGCCGCGAAGCCGGGGAAAATCTCGACCCCCAGCCCTTCCGCCTGTTCGGCGAGCCAGCGGCACAGATTGCCCAGGCTGCCCGTATAGGTGCCCTTGTTGTGCATGAAGTGCGGCACGATGAAATGGGGTACGTTGACCTTGCCGGTCTTGGACAGCAGCCAGTGCTGGTTGTCGGTCACCGGAACGTCTGCCAGTGGGCAGCCGCTCGTCTTCCAATCGGGCAGCAGCTCGTCGAGCGCCTTGGGGTCGATCACCGCGCCCGACAGGATATGCGCGCCGACTTCGGAGCCTTTTTCGAGCACGCAGACCGAAATCTCGGCGCTAGCCTTCGCCGCCTGCTGCTTCAGCCGGATCGCCGCCGAAAGGCCTGCTGGGCCCGCGCCGACGATGACGACGTCATAAGGCATCGATTCACGTTCACTCATGCGCAACTCCCAGCGCGGGCGCCCGATCGGTTACGTCGTCGTGCGCCGGCAACGTCTTGTCCTGTCCCCCGGTGCCCGCGAATTGACCTTCCCGTCAACTGGTGACTCTATATGGACATGGGGGCAGACCAGAATTTCCTGTTTGCAGCGGTGGCGGAAAGCGCGCTCGAGTGGTGGCGCGAGGCGGGTGTCGACACGATTGTCGACGAAGCGCCGCGCAATTGGCTGGTCAAGGCGGCATCGGTTGCCGCCGAAGCCGCTAAGCCGATCGAGCGGCCAACGGCTGATACCGCTCCGGCGCGAGCGGTGGCGCCGCTGGCCGATACGCTCGATGCTTTCCTCGCCTGGCGGATGAGCGAGGCCGCGCCCGATTTCGGGTGGAATGCCATTCGCATCGCGCCATCGGCAGCGCCGAGCGACTTGATGGTGCTGGTCGAAGCGCCCGAGCGCGACGACGAAGCCGCCGGGCAATTGCTGTCGGGGCCGGCCGGCGTGCTGTTCGACCGGATGCTTGCGGCGATCGGGCGGTCGCGCGAGACCATCCACCTCGCCTCGCTGGCGATTGCCCGGCCGCTCGCTGGCCGATTGCCCCACGATGCTTTTGACGATCTGGCCCGCATCGCGCGTCATCATGTCGGGCTCGTCGCGCCCAAAGCGGTACTCGTGATGGGCAATGCGCCGAGCCGTGCCTTTGCCGGGGCGGACGTAGCGTCGGCGCGCGGCACTTCGCACATCGTTAACCACGCTAATGGGACAAGTACGGCCATCGTTACCTTCCATCCCCGCTTCCTGCTCGAACGATCTGCGGCTAAGGGAGAGGCATGGCGCGACCTGCAATTGCTGATGGGGAGGCTGGACGCGTGAAGCGATCCATGACGGCGATCCTGGCGCTGGCCCTAGCGATCGAACTTGGCGGGCTGAGCGCGCCGGCGCTGGCGAATGATTTGCCCACCCCGCCTGCCGCCGCCCCGGTGACGGCGGGCGTTCCCGCGCAGCTCGACCCCGATCAGCGCGCGCAATATCGCGCGGTGTTCGACAGCATCCGTGCCGGCAAATGGATCGACGCGCGGCTGCAGCTTGCCGCGATGAAGCCGGGGCCGCTCCACAATATCGCGCTCGCCGAGCTGTTCACCGCCAAGGGATCACCCAAGGCGACGCTCGATGACTTGACCCAAGTGCTAACCGCCGCGCCCGAATTGCCCGAAGCCGAGGCGCTTGCCCGCCTCGCCAAGACGCGCGGTGCCGAGGCGCTGCCCGAGCTTCCTTATACCCGCGCAATGAGCTGGGTCGGTGGCGCGCCGATCCGCCGCCGCGCGCGCAGCCTTGCCCAGAGCGACGCCGTCTCCGCCGATCTCGCGGTGCGGATGCAGCCGTTCATCAAGGGCGATGACGGCGTCGGCGCGCAGGCGCTGCTCGATACGGCGACCGGCCTCTCGCCCGAAGCGCTGACCGAATGGCAGCACAAGGTTGCGTGGATTTATTACCTGGCCGGCGACGATGCCAATGCCCGCGCCATGGCGACGCGCGCGGCGGCCGGCGCGGGTGAATGGGTGGTGCAGGCGCAATGGGTGGTCGGCCTCGCCGCGTGGCGCCAGCATGACTGCGCCGCCGCCGGGCGCGCGTTCGAGACCGTCGCCAGCCAGGCAAGCGATGTCGAATTCCGCGCCGCCGGGCTTTACTGGGCCTCGCGCGCCGACATTGCGTGCGAACGGCCCGATCGGGTCGAAGCGCATCTCACCGGTGCCGCGCAATATGACGAGACCTTTTACGGCCTGCTGGCGCGCGAGGCGCTCGGCATCAGGGCGAAGGTCGAGCGGCCCGTTACGGCGTCGATCGATCGTGACTGGGCAGCGATCGGCAACCGGCCCAATATCCGCGTTGCCGCCGCGCTGATCGAGATTGGCGAGAGCGACCTTGCCGATCAGGTGCTACGCCGCGAAGCGCGGATCGGCGATCCCGCGGGCTATCAGTCGCTGATCAAGCTGACTGCCTCATTGAGCTTGCCGGCAACGCAGATCTGGCTCGCGCACAACGCGCCGGAAGGGGCAAGCGGCGCTGTCCTGGCCGATGCCCGCTACCCCGCCCCTGCCTGGACGCCGCAGGGCGGCTGGCGCGTCGACAAGGCGCTGGTTTATGCCCATGCGCTCCAGGAATCGGCTTTTCGCGCCAATGCGATCAGCAGCGCCGGCGCTTATGGCCTGATGCAGATCCGCCCCGCCGCCGCGCAGGACATTGCCCGCCAGCATGGCATCCGCGCCGATCGCGCCGCGCTCACCGATCCGGTGTTCAATATCGAAGTCGGGCAGAGCTATCTCGAAACATTGCGCGATCAGCCGGCGACGGGCGGCCTGCTGCCCAAGGTGATCGCCGCCTATAATGCCGGGCCGCTGCCGGTCGCGCTGTGGAACGCGCAATCGCGCGATGGCGGCGATCCGCTGCTCTACATCGAATCGATCCCTTATTGGGAGACGCGCGGTTACGTGGTGACGGTGCTGCGCAATTACTGGATGTATGAGCGCTGCACCGGCCGCGCCGCCTCGCCGAGCCGGGCGGCCTTGGTCGAGGGGCTGTGGCCGCGCTTTCCGGGCTTGCCGGGGGCGGCCGGCGTCCGCGTGAAGACCGCGCTCGCCCCGCCGACCCCGAGCGCCACGGCGCTTGCCGCTGCCGCTGCGGCCGCCGCTGCTGCGCAGGCGCAACTCCAGCAGCAGCAAGCGCAACCGGCCTCAACACAGCCGCTCGGCGGCGTCATCGCTTCCAACCCCAGTGCCAATTGATCTCAGTGCGGCGTTTCTGCCGGTCCGTATCGCCGTCCTCACCGTGTCCGACACGCGGACGGCTGCCGATGACCGGTCAGGCGATACCCTGGTCGAGCGGCTAACCAGCGCCGGTCACATCCTCGCCGACCGCGCGATCATCCGCGACGATGCCGATCTGATCGTCGCCAAACTCGAAAGCTGGATCGCCGACCGCCAGATCGATTGCGTCATCACCACCGGCGGTACTGGCGTCACCGGGCGCGATGTGACCCCCGAAGCGATCGAGCGCGTTGCCGACAAGCTGATCCCCGGTTTTGGCGAGCTGTTCCGCTGGCTCAGCTTCCAGTCGATCGGCACCTCGACCGTGCAATCGCGCGCCTGCGCCTGCGTGACGCGCGGCACTTATATCTTCGCGCTGCCCGGCTCGACCGGCGCGGTGAAGGACGGGTGGGACGGCATCTTGAGAGACCAGCTCGACAGCCGCCACAAACCCTGCAATTTCGTCGAGCTGATGCCGCGCCTGATGGAGCGCTGACGGCGCTATTTTTTAGGTGTGTCGGGTTTCGCGGCCTCGCGCGCCTTATCGATGAACTTGGCAAGTTCGCCGTCCATAGTCTGATACCAGTCGACTGCATCGGCGAAATTCGCCTGCGTCAGTTTGCCGACGCCAGTTACGTCCATATATTCATGCAGTTCGCCCTTGTCGTTTACGGCGATCCTCAGGAAACGATTTGCGATATTCCACTTGTTTGCCAACGCCGGCGTCCACAGCGGATCGGGCTTATACCAGCTTTCGAACTGGAACGAGCTGCAGTGACCGTCCTTGCAGCCATAGAAATCGATGCTGAAAGTCTGCCCGTTCGTGGCGCTTTCGATATAAGGGTCGCCGTCGCTTTCCTTGAGCACTGCCTTGTAGCCCGCGGACATCAACGCGGCGGCTGTCGCCTTGGGATCGGTCGCGTCGAACAGCTTGTCCTGCTGCTGTGCCGTGGCCGGCACCGCGCCGAGCAACAGCGCCAGGAAAACAGCTTTGTGGATTACGGCCATGGTCTTTTCCCCCCGATAATCGGCCTATTCTAGCTAGGGCATGTTCGTGGTCAATCGGCTCGCTACACCAATTCGGAGTAAATGTTCTTCTTATGTTCCGGGGACTGTGCTAATCCGCGAGAGTGAATTCGAAACCCAGACCGACACGCGGCGCTACGCTCAATCACGTCAGCCGGCGCTTTGACATACCCGCAATGGAGGTAGATGGCGATTGGCTGGACGAGCGCGAGGCGATCGATGGCGCCCCGCTCCCGCCGCGCACCAGCGTGACGGTCGAGCATCCGCGCACCATCATCACTCGCAACCAGTCGCCCGACATTCCGTTTGACCGCTCGATCAATCCCTATCGCGGCTGCGAGCATGGCTGCATCTATTGCTTCGCCCGGCCGACGCATGCCTTTCATGATCTCTCACCCGGCCTGGATTTCGAGACGAAGCTGTTTGCCAAGCCCGATGCGCCGGCGCTGCTGCGCGCCGAGCTCTCCAAACCGGGCTATGCGCCGAGCCCGATCGCGTTCGGCACCAATACCGATCCCTATCAGCCGATCGAGCGACAATGGCGGATCACGCGCGGCTGCCTGGAAGTGCTGGCGGAGACCAACCATCCACTCACCATCACCACCAAGTCGGACCGGGTGGTGCGTGATCTCGATCTGCTCGCGCCGATGGCGGCAAAGGGACTGGTGAGCGTTGCAGTGTCGGTCACCTCGCTCGATCCGAAGATCGCCATGACGGTCGAGCCGCGCGCACCCGCGCCCAGGCGGCGGCTGGCGGCGGTAAAGGCGCTGTCGGACGCGGGGGTGCCGACTTATGTCTCGATCTCGCCGGTCATCCCCGCGATTACCGACCATGAGATGGAGCAGCTGCTCGAACAGGCGGCGCTTGCCGGGGCGAAATGGGCGTTCTTCCTGCCGGTGCGCTTGCCGCACGAAGTGGCGCCGCTGTTCCGCGCGTGGCTCGACGAACATTTCCCCGATCGGGCGGGCAAAGTGATGTCGATCATCCAGTCGATCCGTGGCGGGCGCGACAATGATCCCGACTTCTTCTCGCGGATGCGAGGGGAAGGCGCCTGGGCCGAGCTGCTGCGGACCCGCTTCCACATCGCGTGCAGCAAATATAGTCTGAACATCGAGCGCCAGGCGCTGCGCACCGACCTGTTCAAAGCGCCGGCTGGGCCGCAGGGAGAATTATTTGCGCGCTGATCCGGTGACCTGAGCGGCGCGTTGCGCTAGGCACTTAGGATATGAAGGGGGCTCTATTCTGCATCGGCCTGATGGTCGCGTCGCCAGCCTTGGACCAGGCACTGCCGCCAGTCCCGGAGGGCGTCCACCTCTCCGGCTCGGTGCGGCTGCGCTATGAGACGATCAGCGGTCAGGCGCGCGCCGGGGTGCCCGCCGATGAAGCATCGACGCAGCTGCGGACGATCCTGAAAGCGAGCTACCGATCCGGCCCCTTATCGATCGGCGGCGAGCTGTGGGACAGCCGCGCGCTCGATGCCGCCAACCCGACCGCGCTCAGCACCAACGAAGTCGACGCGTTCGAGCTGACCCATGCCTGGATCGCTTATGATCTGGGGACCGCCGGCAAGGGCTGGAACGGGCGGATCACCGCTGGCCGGATGAGCCTCGATCTCGGCTCGCGGCGGCTGATCGCGCGCGATGATTACCGCAATACCAACAATGCCTTTACCGGCGTGCGGGTGGATTGGGGCGCGCCGGGCAAGGTGGAAGGCACGCTGATCTATGTGCTGCCCGAGCAGCGCCTGCCCGAGAATATTACGGGCATCCGCCACAATCGCGTCGAGTTCGATCATGAGGGCTTCGATACGCGGCTCTGGGGCGGGCGAGCGTCAAAGGCGGGTATTCTCGGTCCGACGATCATCGATGGCGGCGTCTATCGCTTCGAGGAGCGCGACACGCCGACGCACGCCACGCGTGACCGGCATTTGACCGCAATCGACTTGCGCTGGTCCGCGCCGGTGCGCCCGGGCAAAGTCGATTTCGAGATTGAGGGCATTCGCCAGAGCGGCAGCATTTCCGCCTCGCTCGCCGCCAATGCCGCGCGGTTGCCGGTCGAAGCGTGGTTCGGCCATGCGCGGCTCGGCTATCAATGGCGCGGGCCGTGGCAGCCGCGCGTCGCCATCGAAGGCGATTATGCGAGCGGCGATCACCGCCACGGCACTTATGGCCGCTTCGACACGCTCTACGCGATGCGCCGCGCCGACTTCTCGCCGGCAGGGCTCTATAACGCGATTTCGCGGAGCAACCTGGTGTCGATCGGCCCGCGACTGGAAGTGACGCCCGACAAAAGGTGGGATGCGTTCGGCACAGTCAAGAAGCTTTGGCTCGCCTCGGCGGTCGATGGCTTCGCGACGACCGGCGTGGTCGATCCGACCGGGCGATCGGGCCATGACGGCGGCTGGCAGATCGACGCGCGGGTCCGCTATTGGGCGATCCCCAAGCGCTTGCAGCTGGAGATTGACGGCGACTGGCTCACCAAGGGTCGCTTCCTGCAGACCGCGCCGAACCGGGCGAGCGCGGCGGATACGAAATATCTGTCGCTCAACGCGCAGGTGTTCTTCTGAGCAACGCCGAGGCTTTACCTCAGGCGCCGGTTTGGCATGATCCGCATGAATTGACCCGGGGAGCGCCGCCATGTTCTCGACGCCAATGATCATTGCGCAACTGGGCTATGCCCTGCTGCTGGCGATTGCGGTCGGCCCGGGTGTCGGCCGGCGTGCGCGGCTGGCGCTGGCGGTGGCAACCGGTCTGCTTGCCGTGCACGCGGCGACGGAGCCGGGCGAGCTGGTGTCGCTCGCATGGCTGATGACGATCGGCGTTGGTGCGCTGCTGGCGACGCTTGCAGTTGCGCTTCGCGATGGCCGCGCGACATTTAATACCGAAGAGGATGCCCTTCGCAGATCGATTTTTGGCGCTCTGCCGCCGCGTGCGGCGCGGCATTTGATCGACCAGGGCTGGTGGTTGTCCGGGGACGCCGGTGACGAGCTCGCGCAGGAGGGCAAGCCGGTCGAGACCCTGACTTATCTCCATAATGGATCGGCGCGTGTGGTGGTGATGGGTCGCGATATCGGCGGCTGCGGTGCGGGCGACCTGATAGGCGAGGCGACGGCGCTGAGTGGCGAGCCTGCGACCGCCACGGTCGTGCTCGCCTCGCCCGCGCGCTTTTGGTGCGTCAATGCCGCCGCGCTACGCAGCTATGTCGCGGCGAATCCAGAGCTGCGCGGTCCAATCGAGCAGAGCTTCCGCCAGGCGCTGCGCGCCAAACTTGCCACGACCAACGCGGCAATGGCTGCGGCGCTTGGCCGTGGCAGTGCTGCCATCGCCTAAGCCGCCGACGCCAGTCGGTAATCGCGATACTGCTCGCGCAACGCCGTCTTGAGCAATTTGCCCGTCGCCGTGTGCGGCAGGCTGTCGACGAACAGGATTTCATCGGGCAGCCACCATTTGGCGACGTGATTGGCGAGGTGCGCGGTGATCTCGTCGCTCGTCACCCCACTGCCCTCCTTGCGCACCACCAATAGCAGCGGCCGCTCATCCCATTTCGGATGATAAACCCCGATCGCGCAAGCCTCCGCCACCCCGGCGCAGCCGACCGCCGCATTCTCAAGTTCGACCGAGCTGATCCACTCGCCGCCCGACTTGATCACGTCCTTGGCGCGATCGGTGATCTGCATCGTGCCGTCAGTGTGGATGACCGCGACATCGCCAGTGTCGAACCAGCCTTCCGCATCGATCGCATCGGCGTCGGCCTTGAAATAGCGCTTCACCACCCACGGCCCGCGTACCTGCAACCGGCCCGACGAGACGCCATCGCGCGGCTGCTCGACGCCCTCGTCATCGATCACGCGCAGCTCGATGCCGAAGGGGATTTGCCCCTGCTTGCACATCCGGTCGAGCTTCTCGTCGATCGTCATCGCCTCCCAATCGGGCGGCGGCGCGCCAGCGGTGCCGATCGGCGAGGTTTCGGTCATGCCCCACAAATGCTTGACCTCGATCCCCATGCCCATGATCCGCTCGATCATCGCGCGCGGCGCTGCCGATCCGCCGATCGTCACCTGCTTCAGATGTTCGGGCCGCTGCCCGGTCGCGTCGATATGCTGGAACATCGACAGCCACACCGTCGGCACGCCGGCGGAATGCGTGACTTTCTCCTGGTTCATCAGCCGGCACAGCACGGCGGCATCGTTGGTCTGGGCATAGACCATCTTGGTGCCCGACAGCGCGGCGGCAAAGGGCAGACCCCAGGAGGCAGCGTGGAACATCGGCACCACCGGCAGCGCGACTGCCGTGGCCGAGAGGTTGAACACCGCCGGCTGCACTTCGCACATCGCGTGAATCATCGTCGAGCGATGCTCGTACAGCACGCCCTTGGGATTGCCGGTGGTGCCGCTGGTGTAGCAGAGCATGCACGGCGCGCGTTCATCGCCCTCGACCCAGGCATAGTCGTCGTCGAAGGCGTTAATCCGCGCCTGGAACCCGTCAGGCCCCTCGTCATCGAAGGCGATATAATGTTCGATCGACGTCCACTGGCCGCGCAGGCGATCGATGATCGGCTGGAATTGCTTGTCGTAGAATAGCACGCGGTCTTCGGCGTGGTTGGCGATGTAGACGAGTTGCTCGTCGAACAGGCGCGGGTTGATGGTGTGGATCACCCCGCCCATGCCGATCGCGCCATACCAGGCGACGAGGTGGCGGCTGTGGTTCATCGCCAGCGTGGCGATGCGGTCGCCGGGCTGGCAGCCAAGAGTTTCGAGCAGTTGCGCCAGCTTCTTCGCGTCGCGCGCGATACCCGCCCAATCGGTGCGCGTTTCGCGGCCATCGGCCCAATAGCTGACAATCTCGCGGCGCCCATGCTCGCGCGCGGCATGATCGATCAGCCGCGGCACGCGCAGCGCATAATCCTGCATTCCGCCCAGCATTGCCTTCTCCCCTACCCCGCCAGCGCGAGCGGCCGTGGCTCGGCCGTCTTCAGCGTGACGTTCGCGACACCCTGCATCGCCTCGATCCGCTGGGCAAGCTCATGATCGAGGAGGAAGTCGCGACCAAGCAGGATTTGCGCGGTACCGCCGCCAGGGAGCGCGGCGCGGACGCTGACCTCTCCCCGCGCGCCACGCAGCTCGGCGAGCAGCCGGCACAGCGCCTGCATCGCTTCGGGCGTGTCGACCGCGATCTCCATCGCCATCCGTGCGCTGCTCGCCAGCGTCTCGAAGCCCTGCAGCTTCTTGACCGTAACGCGCGGCGTCTCCTCGCCGGGGCGCCGATCGAGCTCGACGGTCGCCAGGCCGCAGCCCCCGGCGCGCGCGGCATCCTCCAGCGCGGTCGAGACGCCATCGTCGAAACAGGTGGCGATGAATTGGCCCGACGGGTCGGACAGCGTCGCCATCAGATAGCGTCGCCCCTTGGCCGAGGTGCGCCAGCGCGCGTCCTCGACCAGCACCGCCATCGTCGCGCCGACGCGCGCGCCGCCTTCGGGGATGTCGATCTCGCCCAGCTCGACATAGGTGCGCGCGCCGTGCAGCCGGGCGAGATGCTTGAAGCGATCGACCGGGTGGGCGGAGAAATAAAAGCCGAACGCCTCGCGCTCCTGCTCCATCCGCTCGGCCATCGACCAGACCGCTGATTGCGGCAGCTTGATCGACGCGCCCGACGCGGGCTCGGCATCGCCGAATAAGCCGGCCTGGCCGCTGGTACGCTGGTCGTGAAGCCGGTTCGCCACCGCCAGCATCGTCTCGGCGCAAGCGAAGATGCCGGCGCGATTGGCATCGATGCCATCGAACGCGCCCGCCGCCGCCAGGGTTTCGAGCTGGCGCTTGTTGATCAGCCGCGGGTCGACGCGCGCGGCGAAATCATCGAGCGAAGTGAAATCGCCCTTCCCCTCACGCTCGGCCACCAGCCGCTCCATCGCGCCCTCGCCGACCGATTTGAGCGCGGCGAGGGCGTAGCGCACCGCCAGCCCCTCGCCCGACGCTTCCACCGTGAACTCGGCCGAGCTTGCATTGATGCACGGCGGCAGCACCGCGACACCCAGCCGGCGCATATCATCGACGAACACGCCGAGCTTGTCGGTCAGCGCCATGTCGAAGCACATCGAGGCAGCGAAGAATTCGTGCGGGTAATGCGCCTTCAGCCATGCGGTCTGATAAGCGAGCAGCGCGTAAGCTGCCGCGTGCGACTTGTTGAAGCCATAGCCCGCGAACTTGTCGATCAAGTCGAACAGCTCGTTGGCTTTGGCCTTGGTGATATTGTTGGCGCTGGCGCAGCCATCGACGAAGATCTGCCGCTGCGCGTCCATCTCGGCCTTGATCTTCTTGCCCATCGCGCGGCGCAGCAGGTCGGCGCCGCCGAGCGAATAGCCGGCCAGCACCTGCGCGGCCTGCATCACCTGTTCCTGATAGACGAAGATGCCGTAAGTCTCGGCCAGGATACCTTCGAGCAGCGGGTGCGGATAGTCGATCGGCTCTTGCCCGTTCTTGCGGCGCCCAAAGCTCGGGATATTGTCCATCGGTCCCGGGCGGTAGAGCGAGACGAGCGCGATGATGTCGCCGAAATTGGACGGGCGCACGGCCGACAGCGTGCGCCGCATCCCTTCCGATTCCAACTGGAACACGCCGACCGTATCGCCGCGCTGGAGCAGCGCATAGACATCGGGATCGTCCCAGGCGAGCGCGTCGAGATCGATGGCGATGCCGCGATCGGCGAGCATCTCGACCGCTTTCTTGAGCACCGACAGGGTCTTGAGGCCGAGAAAGTCGAACTTCACCAGCCCGGCGCCCTCAACATATTTCATGTCGAACTGGGTGACCGGCATGTCCGAGCGTGGGTCGCGATAGAGCGGCACCAATTCGGCAAGCGGGCGGTCGCCGATCACCACGCCGGCGGCATGGGTCGAGCTGTGGCGCGGCAGGCCTTCCAGTTTCATCGCCAGATCGAGCAGATGGCGGACCTGCTCGTCATTCTTGTACTCGGCCGCCAGCTCGCTGACGCCATTGAGCGCGCGATCGAGCGTCCAGGGATCGGTCGGGTGATTGGGGACGAGCTTGGCGAGCCGGTCGACCTGGCCATAGCTCATCTGCAGCACGCGACCGGTATCCTTCAGTACCGCGCGGGCCTTCAGCTTTCCGAAGGTGATGATCTGCGCGACCTGATCGCGGCCATATTTCTCCTGCACATAGCGGATCACTTCGCCGCGCCGGGTTTCGCAGAAATCGATGTCGAAGTCGGGCATCGAGACGCGTTCGGGGTTCAGGAAACGCTCGAACAGCAGGCCCAATTTGATCGGGTCGAGATCGGTGATCGTCAGCGCCCAGGCGACGACCGAGCCCGCGCCCGATCCGCGCCCCGGCCCGACCGGAATGTCATGCGCCTTCGCCCATTGGATGAAATCGGCGACGATCAGGAAATAGCCTGGAAAGCCCATTTGGATGATGACGTCGAGCTCGAACGCCAGGCGGTCGCGATAGGGTTCAGTCCAGTCATCGGCATCGGCACTGGGCGGCGGCAATTTGTCGAGCTCCGCAATCCGCACGAGCCGCTTCTCCAGCCCCTCGCTTGCCTGTGCGCGCAACAGCGCCGCTTCGCCATCGCGATCACCGGCGAGGCTGGGCAGGATCGGCTTGCGCTTGGGTGCAAGCACTGCACAGCGCTGCGCCACCACCAGCGTATTGGCGATCGCCTCGGGCAGGTCGTCGAACAGCGCGCGCATGTCCTTGGCGGGTTTCATCCACGCATCGGGCGAGGATTTGGGCCGGTCGTCGCTGGCGATATAGGTCGAATTGGCGATGCACAGCATCGCGTCATGCGCGGGCAGGAAATTCTGGTCGGCAAAGCAGCACGGGTTGGTCGCGACAATCGGAAGCCCACGATCATACGCCAGATCGAGCAGATGCGGCTCGGCAGCGCCCTCGACCGGATCGAGCCGCCGGGTCAGTTCGATGTACAGACGATCGCCAAACAGCGCTTGCAGGCGATCGGCATAGGCCAGCGCGGCATCGGGCTGGTCCTCGGCGAACAACCGCGCCAAAGCCCCTTCCCGCCCGGCGGTCAGCGCGATCAGGCCATCGGCATGGCGCTCCAGCGCAGCGAACTCGACATGCGGATCGCGCTCGATCGGCCGATCGAGATGCGCTTGCGAAACGAGGGCGCACAGGTTGCGATAGCCTGCCGCATCCTGCGCATAGAGCGCGAGCCAGTCGACCGGCGCGACCACGCCTTCCGGGATATCGGGCCGCAAGACGCCCAACATCGTGCCGATGACCGGCTGCACGCCGGTTGCCATCGCCGCGTCCGAAAACGCCATCGCTGCATAAAGCCCGTTGCGATCGGTCAGCGCGGCGGCGGGAAAGCCAAGCTCGGCGGCGCGCTTGGCAATCGCCTTGGGCTCGATCGCGCCGTCGAGCATGGTGTAGCTGGAAAAGATGCGCAGGGGCACAAAGCCGGAATGGGGCATCGCTACCTTATGGCGATGCGTGCGCCAGCCGGCAATTGATCAGGCCGGACTATCCACAGCTTTGCGCGACCAAAGCCGCGGCAATACCAGCCGGCGCAGCACGATCATCACGGCGGACGCGCTCAGCACGACGGGCAGCAGGTTGTTGAAGTCGCTGATGATCATGATGGCGAACAGCAACGGCATGAACAGGGTCGGTGTCGCGCGGCCCCAGCGCTCCATCGCGCTGATCCCCGCGCGCGCAACGCCCGGCCGCGCCGCCCAGTAGATCCAGGATGCCGAGTTGGCGATGCCGCACGCCATCATCACCCCGGCGTAAAAGCGGAACCCGACCTCAAGCCCACCCTTGATGTAAATGACGTGGACAGCAGCAGGCACGATCGCGATCAAGCACAGCGTCGCGAGCGTCAACGTCGTGAGAATTTTGTCGGTGCGGGCAACGCGCGCGTAGAGCTCGCGATTGTTGATCCAGAATACCGCAGTGAACAGGAAGCTGAGGACGTAGGCGATCAGGCTTTGCCGGCTTTCGTCGAGCAAGGCCGCCAGCGAGACCGCGTCGGTCGGCAAGTGAATTTCGAGCGCCGCTAGCGTCGTCACGATGGCGAAGATACCGTCGGACAACATGATGATCCGATCGGTGCGATGGCGCTGGAGATGCTGATCGAGCGGTTCTGCCCCGGCCAGCGATTCAATCTCCGACATCAGAGCAGTTCCTCGATGTCCTTCTCCAGGCTGGCCGGCGTCACATTGGGGGCATAGCGGCGGAGCACCTTGCCGCTACGATCGACCAGGAACTTGGTGAAATTCCACTTGATCGCTTGCGTGCCCATCAGCCCCGGCGCGGCTTTCTTGAGCGTGACGAACAGCGGGTCGGCATCGGGGCCGTTGACTTCCACCTTGGCGAAGACCGGGAAAGTGACATCGTAATTGACCGTGCAGAATTGCGCGATTTCCGCCGCATCCCCTGGCTCCTGCGCGCCGAACTGATTGCACGGGAAAGCCAGCACCTCGAAACCCCGGTCGGCATATTTGCGGTGCAGGGCCTCCAGCCCCGCATATTGCGGGGTGAAACCGCATTTGGACGCGGTGTTGACGATCAGCAGCACCTTGCCCGCATAATCGGCGAGCGATGCCGTCGCCCCGCCCGGCGCCTTCACCTCGAAATCGGTAATCGCGGTCATGCCCCATCCCCTTCATGCCGGCTGAGCAGATAATCGAGGTTGCGTTTCACCCCCGGCCATTCGCTCATGATGATCGAATAAACGACAAGATCGCGCACGCGTCCATCCATGATCTGGTGGTTGCGCAGCACGCCGTCGCGCTTGGCGCCGAGCCGCTCGATCGCGGCCTGGCTGCGGCGGTTGAACCAGTCGGTGCGGATCTGCACGACGTTGCAACCCAGCACGTCGAAGGCATGGGTGAGCAGCAGCTTCTTCGCTTCGGTATTGATGCCGGTGCGCTGGACCGAGCGCGCGTAGAAAGTGCCGCCGATTTCGAGCCGCTTGTGCGTCTCGCTCATCCGCATGTAGCGCGTGAGGCCGACGAGCTTTCCGTCCGGCAGGCAAACGGCGAAAGGCATCGCTCGGCCATAGTCACGTTCGCGCAGCGCCGTGGCCAGGAAGGCGTTGGGATCGTTGAGCCCGGACACGTTGGTGAAGAACAGCTCGGTGAGCGCGCCGTCAGTGGCAGCGGCGATCAGCGCCTCGCGGTCCTCCGCGACAAGCGGGCGCAGCGTGACATGCCGCCCGACCAGTATCGGCTGATCGCGCCAGGGGTTCACCCCAGCTTCCCCTCGTGGAGCCGCAGCACCCGGTCCATCTGCGCCGCGAGCCGTTCATTGTGCGTCGCGATCAGCGCTGCCGATCCTTCCTCGCGCACCAGCCGCAGAAACTCCTGCAGCACGACGTTTGCCGTGCCCTCATCGAGATTGCCGGTCGGCTCGTCGGCCAGCACCAGCGCCGGCTTGTTGGCGAGCGCGCGCGCGACGGCGACGCGCTGCTGCTCGCCGCCCGACAGCTGATTGGGCCGGTGCGTCAGCCGCGCGCCAAGGCCGAGCGAGGTCAGCAGCCGCTCCGCGCGCGCTTGCGCTTCCGCCGGCGGCCGATCGCGGATCAGTTGCGGCAGCACGACATTCTCGGTCGCGGAGAAATCGGGGAGCAGATGGTGGAATTGATAGACGAAGCCGAGCTTGTCGCGGCGCATCTCGGTGCGGCCCTGCTGGTCGAGCCCTGCCGCTTCGACGCCGCCGATACGGATCGACCCGCCAAAGCCGCCTTCGAGCAAGCCCACTGCCTGGAGCAGCGTCGACTTGCCCGAGCCCGACGGCCCGAGCAGCGCGACGATTTCGCCCGGCCCGACGCTGAGGTCGACGCCGCGCAACACCTCGATCGTGACGTCGCCCTGGGTGAAGCTGCGCGTCAGACCGCGAACGTCGAGGACGGGGGCGCCGGCATCACTCATATCTTAGCACCTGCACCGGATCAGTGTCCGCCGCCTTGAACGCCGGGTAGAGCGTCGCGAGGAAGCTGAAGACCAGCGCCATCGCCGCGATGATGACGATTTCGACCGGGTTGGGTTTGGACGGCAGCTCGGTCAGGAAGCGGATCGACGGGTCCCAGAGATTTTGCCCGGTCAGATACTGGATCGCATCGACGATCGGCTGACGGAAATAGAGGAAGGTGAAGCCGAGGATCAGCCCCGCGACCATCCCCAGCGCACCGATCGTGGTGCCGACGGTCATGAACACCCGCATCAGCGCCGCGCGCGTCGCGCCCATCGTGCGCAGGATGGCGATATCGCGCGTCTTGGCGCGGACCAGCATGATCAGCGACGACAGGATGTTGAACACCGCGACCAGGATGATGATCGACAGCACGGTGAACATCGCGACGCGTTCAACCTCCAGCGCCTGAAAGAGCTGCGCGTTCATCTGGCGCCAGTCGCTCAGCACCGCGCGATTGGCGACATGGCTTTTCAGCGCGGCCAGCGTCGTACCGACCGTATCGGCGTTGCTCGTCGTCAGTTCGACCATGCCGACGCTGTCGCCGGTCAGCAGCAATTGCTGCGCATCCTCGATCGGCATGACGACATAGGCCTTGTCATAATCATAGACGCCGATCTCGAAGATCGCGCCGACGGTGTAGCTCACGACGCGCGGCACGGTGCCGAACGGCGAGGTCTGGCCTTGCGGGCTGATCAGCTGGATCTGGTCGCCGACTTGCGCGCCGAGCTGCTCGGCGAGCTGGCTGCCGATCGCGATGCGGCCGCTGCCCGGGGTGACATTGGCAAGCGCGCCGGATTTGACATGGCCTGATATATCCTTGTTGCCGCGAATATCCTCCAGCCGCATGCCGCGCACCAGCACCGCCTCGACGCGGCCGTTGAAGCTCGACATCAGCGGCTGCTCGATCAGCGGGGTGGCGGAGACGACGCCCGGCGTCGCGCGCGCCTCGCGCACAATCTGACGCCAGTCGGGCAGCTCGCCGCCATAGCCCTGGATGACGGCATGGCCGTTCAGCCCGACGATCTTGTCGAACAATTCAGCGCGAAAGCCGTTCATCACGCTCATCACGATGACCAGCGCGGCCGTGCCGAGCATGACCGCGATAAGGCTGATGCTCGCGACCAGCACGATGAAGGATTCGCCGCGCCCGGGCAGCAGATAGCGCCGGGCGATCATTCGTTCGTAACGCGACAGCAGCATTCTTGTCCTTGTCCGCCCCCGCGATCAGGTTGTTGGCGGCAAAACCGCCTCGTTTCGCCTTAGGGGCGCGGATAGGCGCTGGCAACGATGGCGATCAGACGGCAGAACTGTGGCGATTCCGCCACAGGCCGCGCCAATTGTTGGACGCCAATGCTCCACAACGGTGACAAACCGTCCTGCTGCGCCTAACGCTCACGCCACTGAGACACAGGCAACGGCCGTGGTTCGGGGAGGCCTTGCGCGGCAGCTGCGACCAAGCAGCAGCGCGGCAACCAAGGCTCTCAAGGGGGCTGACGAGCAATCGTCACGCAGGCGCCCGGATCGGCAACGGTCCGGGCGTTTCGCTTTTCTGGCCTTGCACGATCCTACCCCTGGCGAGGGGCGCCGCAGGCGACGGAGGGGGTGCTCCATCGCCTGTTTGGCCTTATCCCCCTCCGTCACGCTCCGCGTGCCACCTCCCCCGATGGGGGAGGATTGAGGCTCAAAACGCCGTGCTGACCGTCACGCCAAATGTGCGCGGATCGCCCGGCTGGCCGACCACCAGCCCGGTATTGCCCGATTGCAGCGCCAGCACCTCGAAATAATTCTGGCTGAAGGCGTTGCGGACCCAGCCGAAGATGTTGAATCGCTCGCCCGTCTTCACCCCCAACCGGAAATTGCTGAGCGCATAGCCGTTGATATAGGTATAGGCCGACGGCGACGGGTTGGACGAGAAGCGCGAGCGATAGCTGCCGTCATAGCCCGCATAGACGCTCCCCTGCCGGCCGAACAATCGCACCGGCAGGTCATATTCGGCGCCGTAGGAAAACGCCCATTTGGAAACGCCGGGCAGGACCTGGCCCGAAATATCGCAGCTCGCCGGGCTCAGCGACCCCGGCACACCCGCTGGCCCCGGCGTCTGCCCGGCGGCGACCGTCGTGCCGCCTGACAATTCCGGCGGGCACGGCGCGTCGACGAACCGGACATATTTCGCGTCGGTATAGCTGCCATTGGCATAAAGATTGAGCCGCGAGGTCGGCTTGAACGCCGAATCGATCTCGATGCCGCGCGTCCGCACTTGCCCGGCATTGGCGAGATAGCCCCGCAACACGCCGAGCTGCCCGTTGTTCACCGTTGCCTGATAATCATAGATGTCGGTCCAGAACGCCGCGAAATTCACGGTGGCGCGGTGGCCCAGCAACTGCGTCTTCAGCCCGACCTCATAATGATTGACTTCCTCGGGCTTGACCGTCGCCGAGGCATAAATCGGCTGATTGGTCGCATCGAGCGGCAGGCCCGACAGGTTGACGCCCGCCGATTTGTAGCTGCGCGCATAGGTCGCATAGGCATGGAATTCCGGCGCAATCGCCCAGGCCAGGGTGACATCGCCCGAGACATTCCACTTGCTGAGATGCGCCGGGTAATTTTGCGGCGGCAGCGTCGAGCATTGGTCGCGCAGCACCGCATTGCTTGCCGGCGGTGCCGGGGTGCAGGTGATCACCGCCCCTGCCCCGGTCGTCACCACGGCGTTGTAAAGCGCGTTCTTCTCGTCATAATTGATGCGGATGCCGGGCTGGAACGACAGGCTGTCGGTGACATGCCAGGTCAGCTTGCCGAACAACGCCGCGCTGGTGTTGCCGAGGTGGCTGGTCAGCGTCGACGTGAGCCCGTTGAGCACGGCCGGGTTGTTGGCATCGGCCCCGGTCAGCAGATAGCGGCTCGCCGCTGATCCCTGCACCTGCAGCCCCTGCACATCGACCGCCTGGAAGAAGTAGAAAGCGCCCGCGACATAATCCAACCGCCGCGTGCCGTTGGACGCGATGCGCAACTCCTGGCTCAGCTGATATTGCTGCGAGCTGTTGGCTGACACGGTCGTGATCGGCAGGCCGGTGAAATCGCGGTCGCTGTTGGGCACCCAGTCCCAGAAGCGATACGCGCTGACCGAGGTGATCGTCGCGGGCCCCACATCCCAATTCGCGACCAGCGACGCGCCACCGATCGATTGCTTGGCGTGCGGCACTGCGTCCAGATCGGTCACCCGGTCGAACGGATTGGTCGACGGCACCGTGTACCCGAGCGCCGCCGCCAGCGCGGGATATTGCCGCGCCGCCGCGCGCTGCGTCGTCCCCACCCGCACATAATATTGCACGCAGCATTTGGGATCCTGGTGATTGAAATCACCGTAGAGCGTGATGTCGAGATTATCGGTCGGCTTCCACAGCAGCTGGCCGCGATAGCTCTGATTGTCCTGGCTGTTCTGATATTGGTTGAGCGCGCGGTTGTAGATGGTGCCGCGCCGCGTGGTGATCGAGGTCGACAGCCGAATCGCGAGCTTGTCGTCGATCAGCGGGCCGGAAACCGAGGCCTTGCCCTGGAAGAAATCATAATTGCCGCCGCTGAGCTCGACGCGCGCTTCGGGCGTGAAGCTGGGTTTGCGCGTCGTGATGTTGATCGCGCCAGCAGTGGTGTTCTTGCCATAGAGCGTGCCCTGCGGCCCGCGCAGGATTTCGATGCGGTCGGTATCGGTGAAGTCGAACGCGGCGGACGCGATGCGGCTGTAATAGACCTGGTCGACATAGATGCCGACGCCCTGCTCGATACCGACATTGGTAAGGCCGAACGGTGCGCCGAGCCCGCGGATATTGGCAGCCGAATTGCGTGGGTTGGTCGAGTAGAATTGCAGCGAGGGCACAAGCTGGGTCAGCCGGTTGACGTTGTACGCGCCCGTCTCCGCCACCGCTGTGCCGCCGATCACCGAAATCGCGATCGGCACATTCTGGATCGTCTCGTTGCGCCGCCGCGCCGTGACGACGATGTCGTTGCCGCCGCCTTGCTGTGCCTGGCCGAGATTGCCAGGATCTTTCGCTGACGGCGCGCTGGCGCTCTGCTGCGGCTCGGCGGCGGGATCGCTGGGCGCAGCCGCCGCATCGGGATTGGTCGCGGCAAGCAGCAGCGCGGCAGTGGTCAACAACATTAGACGAAGTCCCCCATGTAAGATCCAGGTCATAATCCCGACTGATGGGCTAGGATTTAAGCCACTTCGTTGTTTCGCGGCTTAAAGCTGGACTTTAGCCCCACGCATTTCTGCCATTTTCGCCCCTTGAAGCGGCGATAAAGCGTCCCAAATATGCGGCGTGCGGCGCCGAAACGGGCCGCGCAACTGGGGATGTCGCGCACTTTCGGGCATCCCGACGTTCATGTTGCTCAGATGAGGAGATGAAAATGCGTCAGATCGATTTGACTCCCTTCCGCCGCTCGACGATCGGTTTCGACCGGCTGTTCGACCTGCTGGAAGCCAGCGCTCGCCAGGCGGCGAGCGACAATTACCCGCCCTTCAATCTCGAGCGCGTGGCGGAAGACCGCTACCGCATCACGCTCGCCGTCGCCGGTTTCGGTCGCGACGAAATCGAGATCACCGCGCAGCAGAACCTGCTGCTGGTCAAGGGCAAGAAGGATAACGCCCAGGGCGACAACGCCGCTTTCCTTCACCTCGGCATCGCGACGCGCAGCTTTGAGCGCCGTTTCGAGCTCGCCGATTTCGTGCGGGTCGAGGACGCGCGGCTGAACGACGGCCTGCTGACCGTCGACCTCGTCCGCGAAGTGCCCGAGGCGATGAAGCCCAAGACCATCGCGATCAAGACCGGCGCGCCGCTGAAGGCGATCGAGTCGGGCAATGAGAGCGCGGCGGCTTAAAGCTGCTTCAAACTAGGTAAGAGTTGGGCGCCCGAGGCAACTGCTTCGGGCGCCCTTGTTGGAAGCGGCATCGGCCCAAATTGTGGCTGTTACGACGGCCAATCGGCTTGCCAGAAATTCACTGTTCGGACAGCATGTCTGGATGGGTAAATTGCAAAATTACAGAGCACTGGGGTGCTGCCTGCTTTTCACGGTCTCGGCATTGCATTTACCTGCCGAGACGCAGGCGGCGGGCCAAGCTCGGTTGGTTCTCTTCCCTGGCGTAATCCATTCGCTTTCGTCGCCGGACGGCTCCGGTGCCCGCATCTTCTACAGACCGCATATAGACCGGGATGGTAGTCAGGCGGCCTCCGTCTTTTACGAGGATAGCCGTGGTCATCATGTCCAAGTTGCAACTGTGAGTCGCAACTTGGGCGTCAGTTGGTCACCCGATGGACAGCGCGTGTTCTTGCAGAACAACTGGGGTAGTAACGGCGCCGATTGCTATGTTCTCACCCGCACCGCTACAGACGTCTCGGGGTTAGCCTGTTCAAGATTATTCAGAAATCACCAGGGAATCCGAAGGGAGCAGAAAAGCCATCAGCCGCTCACTATTATGTGCATTGTCGCAAATGGCGGTCGGCACATCAGGTCGAGGGCGTGGTAGATGGACACACTGACACAAGCCCAGGCCATGGTTTCGATCATCGGTTTACTTACGATGCCAAAATCAAGCGGATAACGTGGCGATCTTGAAATGAGCAGCAAGGCTGATCGGTCAACGATTTAAGCCGGTTTTTTCGACCCAAGCGTAACCAGTAATCGCCTAAACCAACCGGCTCTGCCGCACCGCCGCTTCGATGAAGCTCTTGAACAGCGGGTGCGGGTCGAACGGCTTCGACTTCAGCTCCGGGTGGAACTGGACGCCGACGAACCACGGATGGTCAGGCCGCTCGACGATTTCGGGGAGCGTGCCGTCGGGCGACATGCCGCTGAACACCAGCCCGCCCTTTTCGAGCAGGTCGCGATAGCCGGTGTTGACTTCATAGCGGTGGCGGTGGCGCTCGGAGATTTCGGTCGCGCCATAGATTGACGACACCACGCTGTTGCCGTCGAGCCGCGCTTCATAGGCGCCCAGCCGCATCGTGCCGCCCAGATCGCCGTTCGCCTCGCGCTTTTCGAGGCCTTCCTTGCCCATCCATTCGGTGATCAGGCCGACGACGGGCTCGGGCGTCGGGCCGAATTCGGTCGAGCTGGCTTCAGCGACGCCGCCCAAGTCACGCGCGCCTTCGATGCACGCCATCTGCATGCCGAAGCAGATGCCGAAATAGGGAATCTCCCGCTCGCGCGCGAAGCGGACGCTGGCGATCTTGCCTTCCGCCCCGCGCGAACCGAACGCGCCGGGCACGAGAATGGCGTGGAGCGGCTCCAGCCGGGCAGCGACGTCGCTGTCGGGCTGTTCGAACAGCTCGGCATCGATCCACTCGATATTGACCTTCACCCGATTGGCGATGCCGCCATGGACGAGCGCCTCGTTGAGCGACTTATAGGCATCCGGCAGGCCGACATATTTGCCGACCACGCCAACGGTCACTTCGCCTTCGGGGTTGGTCAGGCGATCGACGATATCGGTCCAGCGCGAGAGATCGGGCTCGCCATCGGGCGTGATGCCGAAGGCATTGAGCACGGCGTCGTCCAGCCCCTCGGCATGATATTGCGCCGGCACGGCGTAAATACTGCTCGCATCGAGCGCCGGGATCACTGCCGATTTGGGCACGTTGCAAAACAAGGCGATCTTGGCGCGCTCGCTCTCGGGCAATGGCCGCTCGCAGCGGCAGACGAGCACGTCGGGCTGCACGCCCAGCGCCGCCAGTTCGCGCACCGAATGCTGGGTCGGCTTGGTCTTGAGTTCGCCCGCCGCCGAGATGAACGGCACCAGCGTGACATGGATGCTGATCGAATTGCCACGCCCCAGATCGTTCCTCAGCTGGCGGATCGCCTCGATGAAGGGCAGCGATTCGATATCGCCGACCGTCCCGCCAATCTCGCAAAGCACGAAATCGAGGTCCTCGGTCTCGGCTTGGGCGAAGCGCTTGATCTCATCGGTCACGTGCGGGATGACCTGCACCGTCGCGCCGAGATAATCGCCGCGCCGCTCGCGCTCGATGATCGTCTTGTAGATGCGGCCCGACGTGATGTTGTCCGACTGGCGTGAAGCAACACCAGTGAAGCGCTCATAATGGCCAAGGTCGAGGTCGGTCTCCGCCCCGTCATCAGTCACATAGACTTCGCCATGCTGATACGGGCTCATCGTGCCCGGATCGACATTGAGATAGGGATCGAACTTCCGGATGCGGACGCGATAGCCGCGCGCCTGGAGGAGGGCCGCAAGACTTGCCGCCATCAGACCCTTGCCAAGCGAGGAAACCACGCCGCCGGTAATGAAAATGAACCGCGCCATGGGACCATCCGCCTAGCCGCGAAACGCCCGGCCCGACAAGCGCCCGAATCCGTTTTCAACCAAAAAAATTGTGGGGCTCGGCCGCCGGCCCGGCTAAGCCTTTGTTCCGAGGGGAATTGAGCTCAACGCTGCAGCGGCACCGCGCCGTTATCGGCCGGCGCGGGCGCAGGGGCAGCGCCGTTGGCGGCAAGCGCAGCAGCCGCGGCAGCCGATCCGCTTTGGCCCAGGCTTCCCGGCACCGGCGGCGCGGCGGCAGGCGCGACGGGCGCCGCCGGCGCGGTGCGCGCCGCCGAGGTGTCGATCGCGGTCGAATGGCGCATCGCTGCCAGCACCGCGAGGATGATCGACAGCGACACAAAGGCAGTCGCCAGCACGGCGGTCGTCCGCGTCAGGAAATCCGCCGCGCCGCGTGCCGACATCAGGCCCGAAGGGCTGCCGCCGGTGCCAAGGCCGCCACCTTCGGATTTCTGCATCAGGATGATACCGACCAGAGCGGCGGCAACGAGGGCCTGGACAACAAGGACAAATGTGAGCATCGGCGGCGCGATCGACTTTGCTTTATGGGAAATGAGCGCGCGACATAGGCGCGTCATTGCCCGGGATCAACACCGTGGCGAATTTGCGCTTGGGCAGTCGGCACGGCAATGCAACCAAATCCGCTGCCCATCGTTACGACTTGCGGTGTCGCCATAGGTGCGGCGATGTCGAGTAGCGTGGGAAACAGTCATGATCGAGCTTCAGTTCAACACCCGCAAGCCGTTGGCGGAATGGATGACGTCGTTGGTCGGCTATGTCCGGTCGGGCGAGCCTGATCTTACCAATCGCCAGATGGCGCTGCTGATGGTGGTCTACCTCGAAACCGGACCCCACACGGTGCGCGGCCTCGCCAAAGCGCTCAACGTCTCCAAGCCCGTGGTCACTCGCGCCTTGAACAGGCTTGGCGCCCTCGGCTATCTGCGCCGCGAACGTGACGATCGCGATCGGCGTAATATCTATGTTACGCGGACGACCGAGGGGGCGAAGTTTCTTGAAGAATTCGGGCATTTCATCGGCGAAGCCGAACCCTACGCACATCGGGTCGCCCCGTCCTAACCAGTTTGCGCTGCGCGGCCATTCGGTCGCGCTCGACCCCAAGCACAATGCAGTGCGGCCCGATCTCGCCGATATCCGCCTCGCCGAATACGTATTCGCGCCCCATTATGCCGCACCGCTGGTAATGACGGTAACGCGCGCGGCGCCTCTGTTGGCGGCGCCCGCCATGGAGGCCGAGACGCTGGGCACGCTGAATACGGGCGATATTTTCGAAGCGCTGGATATCGCCTCGGGGCGTGTGTGGGGCATTGCTCCCGGCTTGGGCCTGGTCGGCTATGTCGATCGCCACGCGGTGGAGATCGCCGGCCCGGCGGCATCCAACGAGCAATGACGCCGACGGTCTTCATTGACGGGGCCGCCGGCACGACCGGGCTGGAAATCCACCAGCGGCTCGCCGATCGCACCGACATCACGCTGGCGGTGCTCGACGATCAGCGCCGCAAGGATGAGCGCGCCCGCGCCGAGGCGCTGAATGACGCCGATTTCGTCATCCTCTGCTTGCCCGACGATGCAGCGCGTGACGCCGTCGCGATGATCAGGAATGATCGGACGCGGGTGATCGACGCGTCGACCGCGCATCGCGTCGCTGATGGCTGGACGTATGGCTTCCCGGAACTGTCGCCCGTGCAGTTGGCGCGGATTGCGGATGCCGCCCGTGTCAGCAATCCCGGCTGTTACCCGACCGGCTTCCTCGCGCTCATCGCGCCGCTGGTGCGGGCCGGATTGGTGCCCGCCGATTGGCCGCTCTCGGTCAACGCCGCGTCGGGCTATTCGGGTGGCGGCAAGGCGATGATCGCGGAGTTCGAGCCTGGTCCGCCGCCCACGGCCTATCGCGCCTATGCCCTTACCGCCGCGCACAAGCATGTGCCGGAGATGCAGGCGCATGCGAGCCTGTCGCGCCCGCCGATCTTCCTGCCCTCGGTCGCCAATAGGTATCGCGGCATGATCGTCGAAGTGCCGCTGGCGCTGGCGGCAATGCCCAAGCTGCCGCTCCATGGCGACCTGCTCGCGGCGCTCCACGCGGCTTATGCCGATAGCCCGCTGATCGAGGTGGTGCCGAACGATGCGGCGATGGTGATGATCGAGGAAAATGCCGGCACCGACCAGATGACCCTGCGCGTTGCCGGGACGGCGATCGACGGTCAGGCCCGGCTGATCGCGACGCTCGACAATCTCGGCAAGGGCGCGTCGGGCGCGGCGGTGCAGAATCTCAACATCATGGCCGGGCTCGACCCCCTGGCCGGTCTTTCGCTGCGGGGGAATTGATCGATGCGCGATGCCGTGGCGAAACTGCTCTTGTTCGGCGCGACTGGCGATCTGGCGCAGCGCATGCTGCTGCCGTCGCTTTACGGCCTGCACGCCGATGACTTGCTGCCCGAGGGGCTGACAATCACCGGCACGGCGCGCTCCGATCATGACGATGCGAGCTTCCGCGATTTTGCGGCGAAAGCGCTCGACACCTTCGTGCCGGCGGATCGCAAAAATGCCGAGGCGACGGCGAGCTTCCTCACGCGCCTGCATTACCAGCCGCTCGATGCGTCCAAGACCGACGGCTTTGCCGATCTCGCCGTCAAGCTTGGCGACATCTCGGGCGGCCTCGCGATTTTCCTGTCGACCGCGCCGTCGCTGTTCCGTCCGACGATCAAGGGGCTCGAAGCAGCCGGTCTCGCTGGCGACAAGGTGCGCATTGGCCTGGAGAAACCGCTCGGCCACGATCTCGCCTCGAGCCGTGAGATCAACGATGCCGTCGCCGAGGTTTTCCCCGAAAGCCGCACCTTCCGCATCGACCATTATCTCGGCAAGGAAACCGTCCAGAACATCCTGGCGCTGCGTTTCGGCAACATGCTGTTCGAGCCGATCTGGAACGCGGCGGGCATCGCCAACATCCAGATTACCGTCTCCGAAACCGTGGGGCTCGAAGGCCGCGCGGGCTATTATGACGGCTCGGGCGCGCTGCGCGACATGGTGCAGAACCACATGCTCCAGCTGCTCGCGCTGATCGCGATGGAGCCGCCGGCAAGCTTCGACGGCACCGCGATCCGCGACGAGAAGGTCAAGGTACTGCGCTCGCTGCGCCCGATTACCGAAGCCGAAGCGCCGCAGCTGACCGTCACCGGTCAATATGGCGCGGGTGCGGTGAATGGCGCGGCGGTGAAGGGCTATCTCGACGAACTCGGCCAACCCTCCGACACCGAGAGCTTCGTCGCGATCAAGGCGAATGTCGATAATTGGCGCTGGCAGGGCGTGCCATTTTACCTGCGCACCGGCAAGCGCATGCCGACGCGACAATCCGAGATCGTCGTGCAGTTCAAATGCGTGCCGCACTCGATTTTTGCGGAACGTGGCGGCCGGCTGAAGCCCAATGCGCTCGTCATCCGCTTGCAGCCGCAGGAATATGTCCGGCTGCTGGTGATGGCGAAGGAGCCGGGGCTCGATCGCGAAGGCATCCGCTTGCGCGAAGTGCCGCTCGACCTCAGCCTCGACGCCGAATTCGCCGGCACGCAACGACGCATCGCTTATGAACGGCTGCTGCTCGACCTGATCGAGGGCGACCCGACCTTGTTCGTCCGCCGCGACGAGGTGGAAGCGCAATGGACGTGGATCGACCGCATCCGCGCGGGCTGGACAGCGAACGCCATGCGGCCCAAGCCCTATACCGCCGGCAGCTGGGGCCCCTCCGCCGCGATCGCCTTGACCGAGCGCGATGGGGTCACCTGGCAGGATGAGTGACCTCGCGCCACCAACCCGTTGACCCTACACGACCCACCCTGGAGACCAAGTGATGACCGAAATTGAATGGTGGGACTATGAAGATGCCGACGAAATGGCCGACGCCGTTTCGGGCGATATCGGCTTCATCATCGACAGCGCGATCGATGCGCGCGGCGGCGCGGTCATCGCGCTCGCTGGCGGCAAGACGCCGCTGCCCATTTATGAACGCCTTGCCAAGGCCAAGATCGACTGGAAGCGCGTGACAATCGTGCCGACCGACGATCGGCTGGTGGCGATGGGCGATCCGCTGTCCAACGTCACCGCGATCGGCAAGATCTTCATCCCCAGGGGCGCGCGCGTCGTGCCGATCACCAGCGAAGCGGCGGCGGATTACAAGGCAGCGGGGCGCGCGGCGGATGCGCGGCTGCAGGACGTCCATTGGCCGCTCGACCTGTGCCTGCTCGGCGTCGGCGCCGATGGCCATACCGCCTCGATCTTCCCCGGTCCCGATTTCGACGAAGCGGTCAACGGCCCCAAGGATCGCCGCGCGACCGGCGTCATGCCCGATCCGCTGCCGCCCGAGGCGCCCGTCGCGCGCGTGACGCTGACTCGCGCCGCGATCGTCTCGGCGCGTGCGCTGATCATCGCGGCGAGCGGCGACGCCAAGAAGCAAGTGATCGAACGCGCGATCAAGGACGGGCCGATGTCGCCCTACCCCATTGGTCGCGTACTCGCCGATGTCGAGCTGCCGGTCGATATCCACTGGAGCGAGTAGCATGAGCCTCCACCCCGAGATCGCCGCCGTCACCGATCGCGTGATCGAGCGCTCGCGGCCGACGCGCGAGGCGTATCTCGCGCTGATCGAGCGCGAGCGGCGGGGTGGGGTCGATCGGCCGGTGCTCGGCTGCGCCAATCTCGCGCATGGCTTTGCCGGCACCGAGGAAGATCGCGAGACACTGAAAAGCGGCCGCGCGATGAACATCGGCATCGTCACCGCGTACAACGACATGCTATCGGCGCACGCGACTTATTATCGCTACCCCGAGCAGATGAAGGTGTGGGCGCGTGAGGTGGGCGCAACCGCGCAAGTCGCGGGCGGCGTGCCGGCGATGTGCGACGGCGTGACGCAAGGCTATCCGGGCATGGAGTTGTCGCTGTTCAGCCGCGACACGATTGCGCTCTCCACCGCAATTGCGCTCAGCCACGGCATGTTCGAGGGCGCGGCGTTGCTCGGCATCTGCGACAAGATCGTGCCGGGCCTGCTGATGGGCGCGCTGCGCTTCGGCCATTTGCCGATGATCCTGATCCCCGGCGGGCCGATGCCCTCGGGCCTCGCCAATAAGGAAAAGGCCAAAGTCCGCGAGCTTTACGCCGAGGGCAAGGCCAGCCGCGACGAACTGCTCGACAGCGAGATCGCCGCTTATCACTCCAAGGGCACCTGCACTTTTTACGGCACCGCTAATTCCAACCAGATGATGATGGAGATGATGGGGCTGCACATGCCCGGCGCCGCTTTCGTCAATCCCGGCACCAAGCTGCGCCAGGAATTGACCCGAGCGGCGGTGCATCAGCTGGCGAAGATCGGCTGGGAGGGCGATGATTACCGCCCGCTGGGCCATTGCGTCGACGAGAAAGCGATCGTCAACGCCGCGATCGGGCTGCTTGCAACGGGTGGATCGACCAATCACCTGATCCACTTGCCCGCGATCGCGCGCTGCGCCGGCATCGTCATCGATTGGGAGGATTTCGATCGACTGTCGCGCGTCGTGCCGCTGCTTGCGCGCGTTTATCCAAACGGCTCGGCCGACGTGAACGGGTTCGAGGCGGCGGGCGGCCTGCCGTTCGTGATCCGCGAGCTGATCGATGCGGGCCTGCTCCATCGCGATATCCTGACCGTCGCGGGCGACGATCTTGGCGACTATGGGCGCAAAGCGGGGATCGAGGGCGAGGCGTTGCTGTGGACCGACCCCGGCGAGACGCGCGACGACACCATCCTGCGCCCCGCTGCCAACCCCTTTTCGCCCGAGGGCGGCTTCCGCATCCTGGCGGGCAATCTCGGCCGCGCCTGCATCAAAGTCTCTGCCGTCGAGCGTGAACGCTGGACCATCGAGGCGCCGTGCCGGGTGTTCGAGGATCAGGCAGCGGTGCAGGCCGCGTTCAAGGCGGGCGAGCTCGATCGCGATGTCGTCGTCGTCGTCCGCTTTCAGGGGCCGCGCGCCAACGGGATGCCGGAACTGCACAAGCTGACGCCGCCGCTCGGCGTGCTGCAGAACCGGGGCTTCAAGGTCGCGCTGGTGACCGATGGGCGGATGTCGGGCGCATCGGGCAAAGTGCCGGCGGCGATCCATCTCTCGCCCGAAGCGCTGGGCGGCGGCCCGATCGCCAAGCTGCGCGATGGTGACGTGGTGCGCGTGTGCGCCGAGACCGGGCAGCTTGAGGCATTGGTCGACGGCATCGAGTGGGACAACCGCGCCCACGCCCAACCGCCCGCTGAGGCGAATGGCACAGGTCGCGAGCTGTTCGGGCTATTCCGCCACCATGCCAATGAAGCGGAGCTCGGCGGCAGCCCACTCCTCGCCGCGATGGAAGGCTAAGGCGTGGAGGTCGTCGCGGTCGATATCGGCGGCACCCATGCGCGCTTCGCGATTGCGGAGGTGGCCGGCGGCCGCGTCGTGTCGCTCGGCGACCCCGTAACCTACAAGACCGCCGAGCATGGTAGCCTGCAGCTCGCCTGGGAGCATTTCGAGCGCGATGCCGGCCGCGCCTTGCCCCGCGCCGCCGCGATTGCGGTTGCCTCGCCGGTCGGCGGTGAGGTGATCAAGCTCACCAACAATCCCTGGGTGATCCGCCCGGCGCTGATCAACGAGCGCCTCAACGTCGATCAATGGGTGTTGATCAACGATTTCGGCGCGATCGGCCATGCCGTCGCGCAGGTGCCGCAGGACCAGTTCCAGCATCTGAGCGGCCCGGACGTGGCGTTTCCGGAATTGGGCGTGCTGACCGTCTGCGGACCGGGGACGGGGCTCGGCGTCGCGCAGGTGTTGCGGACAAGCGCCGGCTATCATGTCCTCGAAACCGAAGGTGGCCATATGGATTTCGCGCCGCTCGACGCGCTCGAGGATGCGCTGCTCAAGCGACTGCGCAAGAGCTTCACGCGCGTCTCGGTCGAACGCATCGTCGCCGGGCCCGGCATTGTCGGCATTTACGAGACGCTTGCCGAGATCGAAGGGCGCGCGATCCGCCGGCTTGACGACAAGGCGATCTGGGCGGCCGCGCTCGATGGATCGGACAGCCTGGCGCTCGCCGCGCTCGATCGCTTCTGCCTCAGCCTTGGCGCCGTGGCGGGCGATCTGGCGCTGGCGCAGGGCGCCAAGGGCGTGGTGATCGCCGGCGGGCTTGGCTTGCGGCTCAAGGATCGCTTTGCGCAATCCGGCTTTGCCGAGCGGTTCGTCGCGAAAGGGCGATTCCAGTCGATGATGGCGTCGCTGCCGGTCAAGCTCATCACACATCCCCAGCCCGGCCTGTTCGGCGCAGCGGCGGCCTTTGCCCAGGAGCACAGCCGATGAACGGCATCGAAACGATCATGCGGACGAGCGCGGTCATCCCCGTGCTGGTGATCGACGACATCGACGCTGCCGTGCCGCTGGCGGAGGCTTTGGTGAGCGGTGGCCTGCGCGTGCTCGAAGTTACGCTGCGCACGCCCGTAGCGCTCGATGCGATCCGCGCGATGAAGCAAGTGCCGGGCGCGATCGTCGGCGCCGGCACGGTGGTCAATACCGAGCAATTCGATGCGGTGATGGCGGCCGGCGCCGAATTCATCGTGTCGCCGGGATTAACCGAGCGCCTCGCAACCCCGATCCTCGAAAGCGGCGTGCCCTATCTGCCGGGCATCGCCAATGCGGGTGACATTATGCGCGGGCTGGATTTGGGGTTGGAACATTTCAAATTCTTCCCCGCTGAAACCAGCGGTGGCCTGAAAGCGCTGAAAGCGCTCGCCGCGCCGTTCTTCCAATGCAAATTCTGCCCGACTGGCGGCATCAGCGCCGCGACGGCGCCCGACTGGCTCGCGTTCGATCCGGTGCTGTGCGTCGGCGGCAGCTGGGTGACGCCCAAGGGCGCGACGATGGCAGAGGTACGCGCGCTGGCCACAGCAGCGGCGGGGCTGCGCGCCTAGCAATGGTGTCGATCCCGGCGCCTGCCATTCGCGGTGATCTGCGCGCCGGCGATGGCAATTTCGACGCCGCGATCGGGCCAGACGGCATCATCGGCGTCACCATCCGTGATGTATGGACCAATGCGCAGGTCGATCGATTCTTCGATGCGACCGATCCGCTGCGTCGCGCGGTTCGTGCCGCCCATGGCCGCGTGCTGCAGCTGGTTGTGGTCGAAACGGTGCAGCCGCCGGCGGTTGCGCTCCATGTCCGCAATTGCACGGTGGCGGTGAAGCTGCCGGGCGATCGCAATGCCTTCGTGGTGGCCAGTCAGCTGTCCAAACTGCAGATCACGCGCCTGGCGACGACGCGCAATTTCGGGCTATTCACCGACCGACTGGTGGCGCGGCAATGGTTACTCGCGGAGCCACCGCCAGCCAGCTAAATCCCATGCGCGGCGCGATAGGCGCGCCACTTCGCGACATTAGCGTTGTGCTCGGCAAGCGTGTTGGCAAAGACATGGCCGCCGCTGCCATCCGCCACGAAATAAAGCGCCGGGCTGTCCGCCGGGTTGAGCACGGCATCGATGCTGGCACGACCGGGATTGCAGATCGGCCCGGCCGGCAGACCTGTCATCGCATAGGTGTTATAGTCGTTCTTCGCCTCGACTTCCGATTTCAGGATGCGCCGGCCGAGCGGCTTGCCCTTGGTGAGCGGGTAGATGATCGTCGGGTCGGCCTGCAGCATCATTCCCTGCTTGAGCCGATTGGAATAGACTGCCGCGACCATCGGCCGCTCCTCGGGCTTGCCGGTTTCCTTCTCGACGATCGAGGCGAGGATCAGCGCCTCGCGCGCCGTTTTCACCGCGATGTTCGGCTTGCGATTGTCCCAGGCGACCAGGAGATATTTCGCCATCGCGCGCTGCATCCGCGCCAGCACCTGCGCACGCGAATCGCCGCGCTGATAGGCATAGCTGTCTGGGAGTACTGTGCCCTCGACCGGGGTCTCGACATCGCCGGTCAGCTCGTCGGCGGCTATCAGCCGCTCCTTGACCAGGATCGACGGCAAGCCTTCCGGGATCGTCACGAATCGTTGCAGCGTCTTGCCGCCTTGCAGCAGCTTCAGGATATCGGCGGCGCTCAAATGCGCGGGGATGCGATATTCGCCCGACTTGATCGGGGCATTGGCGCCAAATATCTTGGCATAAAGCCGGAAACGCGCCGCCGAGCGGATCGCGCCTTTTTCCTCCAGCCGATCGGCGATGTTCGACAAGCTCGATCCGTCGGTCACGTCGAAGGTGATGTTGTGCGGCGCCGGCCCGCGCCCGCCCCAATCCTGCGCGACCGCGAACAGGAAAGCGAACGCACCCAGCACCAGCAGAAAGCCGAAACAGCCCAGTCTGCGGATCATCGCTGCTTCCCCTCCCGAACCCCGAAAACGCTTAAACCGCCTTCATCACCAGGCTGGCGTTGGTGCCGCCAAAGCCGAACGAGTTGTTGAGCACCGCCTTCACCGAACGCTGCTTGGCGACGTGCGGCACCAGATCGACGCCCGCGCAATTCTCGCTCGGATTGTCGAGGTTGAGCGTCGGCGGCACGATCTGGTCGCGCAGCGCCAGGATGCAGAAGATGCTCTCGACCGCGCCGGCGCCGCCGAGCAAATGGCCGATGGCCGATTTGGTCGAGCTCATCGACAGCGTACCGATCGCATTGCCGAACAGCCGGCGCACTGCGTTCAGTTCAAGCTCGTCACCCAGCGGGGTCGAAGTACCGTGCGCATTGATATAGTCGATATCGCCCAGCGACAGGCCCGACTTCTTCATCGCCATTTCCATCGAGCGATACGCGCCCGAGCCTTCGGGATGCGGCGCGGTGACGTGATAGGCATCACCCGACAGCCCGTAACCGATGACTTCGGCGTAGATTTTGGCACCGCGCTTCTTGGCGCGCTCATATTCTTCGAGCACGACGACACCGGCGCCCTCGCCCATCACGAAACCGTCGCGATCGCGGTCATAGGGGCGGCTGGCGCGCCATGGTTCGTCGCGAAATCCGGTCGACAGCGCGCGTGCCTGGCCGAAGCCGGCAATGCCGATCGGGCAGATCGCCCCTTCCGCGCCGCCGGCCAGCATCACATCGGCATCGTCCATCGCGATCATTCGCGCCGCGTCCCCGATCGAATGCGCGCCGGTCGAACACGCCGTCACGACCGCATGGTTCGGCCCCATCAAGCCATATTTGATCTGCACCTGGCCGGTGATGAGGTTGATCAGCCGGCCATGGACGAAATGCGGGCTGACCCGCTTCGGCCCCTTATGCTCGAGCACCAGCGACTCGCTTTCGATGCCCGGCAAGCCGCCAATCCCCGAGCCGATCGAGCAGCCGGCACGGAAGCGGTCCGCCTCGGGCATGTCAGTCAAGCCGGCGTCTTCCAGCGCCTGGCCTGCCGCATCGATGCCGTAGACGATGAACGGATCGACCTGGCGCTGCACCTTGTGATCGACGCGCTTGTTGGCATCGAAGCCATAGGCGTGATCGGCCGGCTTCACTTCGCAGGCGTAATTGCTATGGAATTCAGTCGCGTCGAAGCGCGTGATGGTGCCCGCGCCCGATTTGGCGGCGATCAGGTTCGCCCAGGCGGTTTCGACATCCGCCCCCAGCGGCGTGACAAGGCCGAGGCCGGTTACGACGACGCGACGCATCGCATTCTCCACAAAATCCGGTGCCCCAACGGCACTGAGGGTATCAGCACCGATCGCACCAATTGAAAAACGGCTCCCCGCCCCCTTCTAGTCCCGGGGCGGGAAGCCGCGCAATTCATGATGACGAGCCCGAACCGGCTCGACAAAGGCGAACCAGGGTTCAGCCCTTGTGCTCGTCGATATAATCGATCGCATCCTTGACGGTGCCGATCTTCTCGGCCGCGTCATCGGGGATCTCGACGCCGAATTCTTCCTCGAACGCCATGACCAGCTCGACAATGTCGAGGCTGTCAGCGCCCAGATCGTCGATGAAGCTTGCGTCTTCGGTCACCTTGTCGGCTTCAACGCCGAGGTGCTCGACGACGATCTTCTTCACGCGATCGGCGGTCTCGCTCATATGCACGTCCTTCTTCCGGTGTTGGTTTGCGTTATCGTTCCCGCCCTAGAACGCACATTCGGCGCTGACAAGGGGTGGAAGCCGACCATCAGATCATCGCCATGCCGCCATTCACATGCAGCGTCTGGCCGGTGACATAGGCGGCTTCGCGGCTGGCGAGATAGACGACCGCCGCGCCGATATCCGCGCCCTCGCCCATATGGCCGGCCGGAATGCGCGCGTTGAGCGCCTCCTTCTGCGCATCGGGCAGCGCGTCGGTCATCGCCGAGCGGATGAAGCCGGGTGCCACGCAATTGACGGTGATGCCCCGGCTCGCCAGCTCTTGCGCCAACGCTTTCGACATGCCGACAAGCCCGGCTTTGGACGCAGCATAATTTGCTTGGCCCGGATTGCCGGTGGCGCCCACGACTGACGTGATCGAGACGATCCGACCGAAACGCGCTTTCATCATCGGCCGCGCCGCGGCGCGCGCGAGGCGGAAAGCGGCTTCCAGATTGACGCGGATCACCTGATCCCATTCCTCGTCTTTCATCCGCATCACTAGATTGTCGCGGGTGACGCCGGCATTGTTGACCAGGATATCGAGCTTGCCGCCCAGCGCTTCCACTGCTGCCGGCACCAGCGCATCGACCGCCGCCGGATCGCCGAGATCGCACGGCAGCGCAACATGATCGCCACCAAGCGAGGCGCGGAACGCCTCCAATTTATCGACATTGGATCCCGAAACCGCCAGCCGCGCGCCTTGCCCGGCCAGCGCCGTCGCAATCGCCGAGCCGATCCCACCCGAAGCGCCGGTCACCAGCGCGGTCATGCCTGTCAGGTCGAACATCATCCCTCTCCCTTATTTTCGTTCACGCGGAGGCGCGGAGACGCGGAGGGTCGATAATCGTTGACGATGCGCCTAACCCCCTCCTTCAATGTGTCCCCGCCAAAATTAAGAAGCAGCCCAACGGGCTGCTTCATCAAACGCAGATAGGTGAGCAACTGCTTGCCATGCACGGCGCTCAATCGTTCAATCGACTTGATCTCAACCACCAAACGCTCATCGACTAGAAGGTCGACACGGAATGCCGCATCAAAGTTTATTCCTTCAAACTCGATCGACTCTGCGCGCTGCCGCTCAACGGCATAACCCATTGCGGCAAGTCGCCCAGCAAGAACGATTTCATAGACCGATTCAAGCAATCCCGGGCCCAAATCGCGGTGAATCCGCAACGCGACATCGAGCACATCACCCGAGATTTTGTCGATATCCCGCAGCATGTCCCCTCCGCGTCTCCGCGCCTCCGCGTGAAATCAAATCGCCTTTAACAGCGCCTCGATCTCGTCCATCGACACCACGGCGTGCGTGGCAACATCGTCCACCGTGCGCTTGACCATCGGGGTCAGCACCTTGGCGCCGAATTCCACAAAGTCGCTGACGCCGGCTGCCGCCATGTTGATCATCGTCTCGCGCCAGCGCACCACGCCGGTGACTTGGTCGATCAGTCGCGCGCGGATCTCGTCGGGCTCGGTGATCGGGCTGGCCAGCACATTGGCGTAAAGCGGCACGAGCGGCGCGTCGATACGGGTTGCCTTCAGGCGGTGCTCCATCTGGTCGGCGGCGGGCTGCATCAGCGGGCAATGGAACGGCGCCGAGACGCTCAGCATCATGCCGCGCTTCGCACCCATGTCCTTGGCGATCGCCACCGCGCGTTCGATCGCGCCGATATGGCCCGACAGCACGACTTGGCCGGCGGCATTGTCATTGGCGATCGTGCAGACCTCGCCTTCGGCCGCGGCATCGGCAATCGCTTGCGCCTGGTCGAGCGTCGCGCCGAGCAGTGCGGCCATCCCGCCCAAGCCGACCGGCACCGCGCCCTGCATCGCTCGCCCACGCAGCTTGAGCAGCCGCGCCGTGGTTGGCAAATCGATCGCGCCGGCCGCGCACAAAGCGGTATATTCGCCCAGCGAATGGCCAGCGACAAAATCGGCGACCTCAACGATACGGATGCCGCCTTCGCGCTCCAGCACACGCAGCGTGGCAATGGCATTGGCCATGATCGCGGGCTGGCCGTTTTCGGTGAGCGTCAGCTCATCCTCGGGCCCTTCAGTCATCAGCCGGAACAGGCTCTGGCCGATCGCCTCGTCGACTTCCTGGAACACTTCGCGAGCATGCGGGCTAGCGTCGGCCAGCGCCTTGCCCATGCCGACGGCCTGGCTGCCCTGGCCGGGAAAAATGAAAGCGCGCATGGTCTCTCCCTGCTCGGCGCATTGAGCGGGGCTCGTTAGGCGCGGTCGGGCGGGCTGGCAAGCGGCGGGCGGACGAGGAGCATCGTCGGGCTGGGAGAGAACAGGCGATGGCGGAGCGCGCCGGGCACGATTGCTTCAAGGCCTATGGCACGGAGTACGCCGCCGGCGACGGTGGGCGGTGAGGGGTAGCGATCGACGATCGGCCAGCTCGCTGGAGCCTTGCCCTCCTCAACGAGGTGCAGGCCTGTTGCGGGCCCGGGGGCAGCGTTGCGCAGTTTGGCGAAGTTGAGCGGGATCGCGGCGCGGCGCACGGTAACGGGATCGGCCACAATAACGTCTTGCGGATGCTGCGCCGCTGCGATCACCAGCGCCTCGACATCCCAGCGCGGATGGCGGTTGATCAGCGACAGGAAACCGAAATTGACCGCCACGAGTGCTGCCACGATGGCCCACCGCCACCGCGGCGATAGGTGCTCGAGCGACAGCACCACCCACAGTACTGCCGCGACAGCGGGAAGCGTGAAATAGCGCGGATTGAGCACCAGCTTATGGGCCAGCACCGCGACCAGCAAAAAGTCGGTGACCGCCATGGCCGACAGCACGACGAGCGCACTCGGGGCGAGCTTGCTCAGCCGTCGCCCCGCCAATGCACCTGCCGCGATCAACGCCCAGAACAGCAGCCCGAAATCGTCGTTGATCAGCAGCACCAGCAGCGGGTCGATCGCGGGATGGAGGAGGAAATTGCCCTCCAGGTTCGCCGCGCGATCGATATGTTCGTCATGGTGGAACGCAATGTCGTAGCGGCGCAGCGGGTGGCCGGTCATGATGCCCTGGAACAGGGCCTCGGCGCCCAGTACCAACGCGATTCCGATGCTAGCCGCGATGAGCACCTCGCGCCGCACCGGTCGGCCCCATAGGACGACGATTGTCAGTCCAGCTAGCGACAGCACCGCCGTCTCCCGCGACAGGATCGCCAAGCCGAAGCACAGTCCGGCAAGCACCCCCTGCCTCAATCCCGCTCGGCCGGGCGCCGCTTCGCCGAGCAGCCAGGCGCCCGCGATCAGCGCCACGGCTTCGGTCAAATCGATCCCGACGATCGATCCAGCCACCGCTACCATCGGCATCGTGCCGACCAGCAGCGCGGCAATCCACCCGGCTCGCGCGCCTGCCATCCGCCGCGCGAAAAGCGCCACGATGGCGACGAACGCGGTGTACCACAGCAACGCCGTCACCCCGAACGCCGCCATCCCCCGCCCCATCGTCGCCAGCACGCCGGCAAAGGTCAGCATCAACGGAAAGCGCGTCGACCAGTGATTGTCGCCGGCAAAGGGCGGCGCATCGAGCCAATGGATCGCTCCGGTGTAATAGAGCGAGTCGTCCGACGCGATGAATCCCGTCCACCCGATCGCCAGCGCGGCGGCAATCAGCGCCAGCACGCCGATCGGAAACCAGGGTCGGGCGGTTTTGGTCATCGCAGCGGTTGTAGCGAGAACAGGTGCAGCGCCGGTTAACCGGGCAATGCCGCTTGCCTTTTCCCTCGTTTCCGCTAAGGGCGCCGCTTCCGTTGCACGGGCATGCTCTTGCGACGGCATACGAAGACAGACGACAGCCGGAGGGGTCAGCGCATCGGGCGCTGGTCAGCGATCGGCCAAAGATGAGGCAAAACATGGCTCTATACGAGCATGTGTTCCTTGCGCGCCAGGATCTGGCACAAGCGCAAGTGGACGCGCTGGCGGAAACCGCCACCAAGATTATCGAAGACAATCAGGGCAAGGTCGTCAAGACCGAGAGCTGGGGCCTGCGCAGCTTGGCGTACAAGATCGCCAAGAACCGCAAGGCGCATTACGTGATGCTCGAATTCGACGCGCCCGGCGACGTCGTGGCTGAGCTCGAGCGCCAGACCCAGATCAACGAAGACATTATCCGCTACATGACGATCAAGGTCGACGCGCTTGAAGCCGGCCCGTCCGTAATGATGCGCAAGGGCGATCGCGACCGTGAGCGCCGCCGTGACCGCGATGATCGTGGCGACCGGCCTGAGCGTCCGCGCCGTGACCGCGAAGAGATGGAGACCTATTGATGGCCCGCCCGTTTTTCCGCCGCCGCAAGAGCTGCCCCTTCTCCGCCAAGGACGCGCCGCGCATCGATTACAAGGATGTCCGCCTGCTCCAGGGTTTCGTGTCCGAGCGCGGCAAGATCGTGCCGTCGCGCATCACCTCGGTCAGCGCCAAGAAGCAGCGTGAGCTTGCCCAGGCAATCAAGCGCGCCCGCCATCTGGGCTTGCTGCCCTACGTCGTGAAGTAAGGAGCAGGCCCATGGAAGTCATTCTGCTGGAGCGCGTCGAGAAGCTCGGCGCCATTGGCGACGTGGTGAAGGTGAAGGACGGCTTTGCCCGTAACTTCCTGTTGCCGCGCAAGAAGGCGCTGCGTGCCAACGAAGCCAACCGCAAGGTGTTCGAGGCGAACCGTGACCGCATTGTCGCCGAGAATGCCGAGCGTCGCACCCATGCCGAGGCCGAAGCCAAGGCAATCGACGGCGCCACCGTCACGATGATCCGCCAGTCGTCCAACACCGGCCAGCTCTACGGCTCGGTCGCGGTGCGCGACGTGGTCGAGGCGCTTGAGGCTGACGGTCACAAGGTTGCCAAGTCGGCCGTTGTGCTCGACAAGCCGATCAAGACGATCGGCCTGTTCGACGTGAAGGTGGCGCTGCACCCAGAAGTCGCTGTGACGATCAAGGTCAACGTCGCGCGCTCGCCCGAGGAAGCCGAAATGCAGGCCGCGGGCGTCAACGTGATGGAAGCGATGTTCGAAAAGGACGAGGCCGGCTTTACCGAGGATTACGATCCCAATGCCGAGCCCGGTGCGACTGCCGAAGTACCGGCTGGCGACGCCGCCTGATCGATCGACAGATCGTTATGATCAAGAAAGGCTCCGCCACCCGGCGGGGCCTTTTTTGTTAGCGTCGTGCTTTTAGGGAACGACGGTGAACGCCGCCACCATCAGCGCGGCGGGGACTGCCAGGCAGACGATCGGCAAAAACTTGCTCATCGGCTCTCTCCTCGCGGCGAGGGGCGCCGCATAAAGGGTTAACGACCGGCAACGACGAAAGTTGCGTCACCGGGTTAACGCGCGAGCGCGGCTATTTCCTTCCGAATAATTTTTCGATGTCGCCGTGCGCCAGCTTTACCCAGGTCGGGCGACCGTGATTGCACTGGCCGGAATGCGGCGTGACTTCCATTTCGCGGAGCAGCGCGTTCATTTCGGCGACCGAGAGCACGCGGCCGGCGCGGACCGAGCCGTGGCAGGCCATCGTCGCGGCGACATGGTCGAGCCGCTCCTTGAGGCTGAGCGCTTCGTCATAAGCGGCGAGCTCATCGGCGAGGTCGGTGACGAGGCCGTGGATATCGCCTTGCCCCAACGCCGCCGGTACTGCCCGGACCAGCATCGCGCGCGGGCCGAAGCGATCGAGATCGAGGCCGAACTCGGCCAGTTCGGCAGCGCGCGCTTCGAGACGATCGCAGGCGGGCTCATCGAGCTCGACCACTTCGGGCAGCAGCAACGCTTGTGACGCAACGCCGCCATTCGCCATCGCCTTGCGCAGCCGCTCGAGCACCAGCCGCTCATGCGCGGCATGCTGATCGACAATGATCAAGCCGTCGGCGGCTTCGGCGACGATGTAGGTCTTGGCGATCTGCCCGCGCGCGACGCCGAGCGGGAAATCGGTGCGGTCGGGGATGGGGGCTGCTGCGGGTTCGGCGCGGGCTTGTGGGGGTGGCGAGAAGAAGGCGGGACGGCGGTCGTGGACTGTGGGAATCCCCCAGCTGCCATCTCCGCCGCTATTCGTCATGCCAGCGAAAGCTGGCATCTCTGGGGGCGGAGCGTCTGGCCAGCGATCCCAGCTTTCGCTGGGATGACGGGGGTCGTCGGGATGACGAGGGTCGCCGGGATGACGAGGGGGCTCGCTCGTCCACATCGCCATGGCGTCCGCTGCCGGGCGCTGGGCGCTGCGATGGCCGCCCGCGTCGAGCGCGTGGCGCAGGCCGGAGACGATCAGCCCGCGCACCAACGCCGGGTCGCGGAAGCGTACTTCGGTCTTGCCCGGGTGGACGTTCACATCGACTTCGCTCGCCGGCACATCGAGGAACAGCGCCACCACCGCGTGGCGATCGCGCGCCAGCATCTCAGCATAAGCGCCGCGCACCGCGCCGACGAGCAAACGATCCTTCACCGGCCGGCCGTTGACGAACAGATATTGGTGATCGGCAATGCCGCGATTAAAGGTCGGCAAACCCGCAATGCCGCCCAGCCGCAGCCCTTCGCGCGCCAGATCGACCGGCACGCCATTGTCGACCAGCAGCGGATCGACGATCGCGGCGACGCGGTCGGGCAGATTGTCGGTCGCCGCAACGTTGAGCGACAACCGCCCGTCATGCTGAAGGCTGAAGGCGATGTCGGGCCGCGCCATGGCCAGCCGTTTCACCACGTCGAGGCAAGCGGCATATTCCGAGCGCGCGCTGCGCAGGAATTTGCGGCGCGCCGGGACGTTGGCGAACAGCGCCTCGACACGTACCCGCGTGCCGGGCGGGATCGCTGCAGGCCCCTCGCTTGCGAGCGCGCCGTTGTCGACCGTGCGCGCCCAGCCTTCCGCGCCGCGCACCCGGCTCTCGATCGTCAGCCGCGCGACGCTCGCGATCGACGGCAGCGCCTCGCCGCGAAAACCGAGCGTGGTGACCGCTTCGATCGCCTCGTCGGGCAGTTTCGAGGTGGCGTGCCGCTCCAGCGCCAGCGCCATCTCGTCGGGCGCCATCCCGCTGCCATCGTCGGTCACTTCGATCAGCTCGGTGCCGCCCGCAGCCAGCCGCACCGCGATCCGCGACGCGCCCGCGTCGATCGCGTTTTCGACCAGTTCCTTGAGCGCGCTGGCCGGCCTTTCGACCACTTCACCGGCAGCGATACGATTGACGAGATGTTCCGGCAGGCGGCGTATTGACATGGGGGTGACTCTAGACCAAGCGGCGGCATTCCGCGACCCGCGTCATCACATCAAACCAGCATGTGGGGTTCCCTACATTCTGATGACCGGGAGAGGAATAGGCTCGCCGCCGGGACATAAGGGGTAACCGCGGCCAGAGACGGGACGGTAGATGGTTTTTTCGCGGTTTTTCAATTTGATGTCGCACGATATGGCGATCGACCTCGGCACGGCGAACACGGTCGTCTATCTCCGGGGGCGCGGCATTGTCCTCAACGAGCCGTCGGTGGTGGCGGTCGAGACGCTGAACGGCGTTAAGAAAGTCAAGGCGGTCGGTGACGACGCCAAGCTGATGATGGGCAAGACGCCCGAGAGCATTCAGGCGATCCGGCCGCTCCGCGACGGCGTGATCGCGGATATCGACGTCGCTGAGCAGATGATTTCGCACTTCATCCGCAAGGTGCATGGCGGCCAGCGGCGCTTCATGCGCTGGCCGCAGATCGTGATCTGTGTGCCGTCGGGCTCGACCAGCGTTGAGCGTCGCGCAATCCGCGATGCCGCGTCCAATGCCGGCGCCAGCCAGGTTTTCCTGATCGAGGAGCCGATGGCCGCTGCGATCGGCGCTGACATGCCGGTTACCGAACCGATCGGCAGCATGGTTGTCGATATTGGCGGCGGCACGACCGAAGTCGCGGTGCTCTCCTTGCGCGGTCTCGCCTACACCACGTCGGTCCGCGTCGGTGGCGACAAGATGGACGAAGCGATCGTTTCCTATGTCCGCCGCAACCACAATCTGCTGATCGGCGAAGCGACCGCCGAGCGAATCAAGCAGGAAGTCGGCGTCGCCAAGGCGCCGCCGGACGGCATCGGCCAGACGATCCACATCAAGGGCCGCGACCTGGTGAACGGCGTGCCCAAGGAAATCCAGATCAACCAGGGCCAGATCGCCGAGGCGCTGAGCGAGCCGGTCGCGACCATCGTCGAGGGCGTCCGCGTCGCGCTGGAGAACACCGCGCCTGAACTGGCGGCGGACATTGTCGATCAGGGCATCGTGCTGACTGGCGGCGGCGCGCTGCTGCGCGGCATCGATGAAGTGTTGCGCGACGAAACCGGCTTGCCGGTGACGATTGCCGACGATCCGCTGATCTGCGTCGCCCTTGGCACGGGACGCGCGCTGGAAGACCCGGTCTTCCGCGGCGTTCTGCACAGCGCCTAGCCGCGGCAGCGCAGCATGGCGGCGCCCGCCCCTCGCCGCCCGGGATTTTCCCGGCGCGCTCAATGGGGGTTGTTCTGGGGCTATGTCTTCCTGGTGGCCGGCTCGCTGATCGCCGCGGGCATGCTGGCGCTGGCGACGTTCGACCCGAGCACGTTCGGCGCGCTGCGATTGGCGGTGAGCGAAGTGACCGCACCGCTCTCGACCGGTGTCGCGATGGCGGGATCGGCGATCAATTCGACGCCGGCGGTGGTGTCGGACTATTTCCTGGTGCGCACGCGCAACGAAGAGCTGCGCAAAGAAATCGACGACATGCACGCGCTGATCGTGCGGGCGCGCGCGATCTCGGTCGAAAATCGCCGGCTGAAGCGGCTGATGCGCACGTACGATCAGACCGTCGATCCGGTCGCGACGGCGCGGCTGGTGAGTTCGTCGGCGTCGAGCACGCGGCGCTATGCCATCCTCAACGCCGGGTTCCGCCAAGGTGTCCATGCCGGGCAGCCGGTGCGCGGGCCTGATGGGTTGATCGGCCGCATCCTCGAAGCCGGTCCCGATACCGCGCGCGTGCTGCTGCTGGGCGACCCCGAGAGCATCGTGCCTGTCCGCCGCACCCGCGACGGCCTCCCCGCCATCGCGTCGGGCCGTGGCGACGGCCTGCTCGAGATCAAGGCGGCGAACCTCGCCGATGGCAGCTTCAAGGAAGGCGATCTGCTCGTCACCTCGGGCACGGGCGGCATTTACGGCCCCAATATTCCGGTCGCGACGGTGATGAGCCGCACGCGCGACACCGTGCTCGCCAAACCGCTCGAAATCCCCGATTCCTTCGATTACGCGCTGGTGCAGAAAGCCTATCTCCCCGCCGCTGCCGCGCCCGAGCCCAAATCGGACCAGAAGCCGTGAACCAGCGCATCCGCGGCGCCTTTGACGATGACGAACCAACGCTGCTTTATCGGCTGATCCCGGCGCTGTCGGTCATGGCGGGATCGCTGACGACGATCGTGCCCGTGATCGCCGGCATCGGCTTGCTGCCGCCGTTCGGGCTGTTGATGCTGCTTGCCTGGCGCCTCTCGCAAGCCGAAGCGATCGCGATCTGGGCAGCGCCGTTGCTCGGGCTGTTCGACGATCTGGTGAGCGGCCAGCCGACCGGCTGCTCGATGCTGTTGTGGAGCTTGTGCTTCATCGCGTTCGATCTCGTCGACCAACGGCTGGTGTGGCGCGATTTCTGGCAGGATTGGGCGTTGGCAGCCGGCGCCCTCGCCTTTTGCCTCATATTGGGGCGATTGGTGGCAAGTCCGCTCGGCGCGCATGTTGATACCGTACTCCTCGCGCAAATTCTGGTATCATCGCTGCTGTATCCCGTGATCGTCAGGCTCGTTGCCTGGATCGAAAGAACGCGCGACCCGGCATGAACCGCCCGACCAAGATCATTACCGAGGCAAGCCAGTCGTACAGCTTCAGCCGGCGCGCGATCGTGCTCGGCTCGGCGCAGGGCGCGGTCGGGCTGGTGCTGGCGGGGCGGATGGCGTGGCTGTCGATCGCCGAAAATGAGCGTTACCAGACGCTTGCCGAGAGCAATCGCATCAACCTGACGCTGATGCCGCCACGCCGCGGCTGGATCGTCGATCGCCACGGCACGCCGATTGCCAACAACCGCACCGATTTCCGCGTCGACATCATCCCCGATCGGCTCGAGAAAAAGGGCCGAGTGTTGACGCTGCTCCGCTCGATCCTGTCGCTGAGCGAGGAGGATGTCGATCGCATCGAGCTCGACCTGAAGCACGCCGCCGGCTTCCAGCCCGTGCAAGTCGCTGACAATCTCAGCTGGGACCAATATGCTGCGGTCAGTGTCCGCTTGCCCGAGCTGCCCGGCGTTCAGCCCTCGCGCGGCTTTTCGCGCAGCTACCCCACTGGTGCTGCGGTCGCCCACCTGACCGGCTATGTCGGCGTCGCCTCGCCGGAATTGTTCCGCAAGCTGAAGGACCCCCTGCTCGTCACGCCGGGGTTCAAGATCGGTAAGGACGGGCTTGAAAAGGCGCTGGAGCCGCAATTGCGCGGCGTGCCCGGTGCCAAGCGCGTCGAAGTCACGGCCCGCGGCAAATTGGTGCGTGAGCTCGCCAGCCGGCCCGACCGCCCCGGCATGACCCAGCGGCTCACGATCGATGTCGGCCTGCAGGAATATGCAGCGCGGCGCATGGGCACCAATTCGGGCTCGTGCATCGTCTTCGATTGCACCACTGGCGAGATGTTGGCCATGGTCAGCATGCCGGCCTACGACCCCAACAGCTTTTCGGACGGGATCAGCCATTGGGAATGGCAGATGCTGTCCGACAACGACCATGTGCCGCTGATGAACAAGGTGCTGCAGGGGCTTTATCCGCCGGGCTCCACCGTCAAGCCGATGAACGCGCTGGCGTTGCTCCAGGCCGGCGTGAAGCCCGAGGAGCGGATCAATTGCACCGGGGTGCTCCGCGTCGGCACCGGCCAGTTCCACTGCCACAAGCGCCATGGCCATGGCCCGCTCGATATGAAGAACGCGGTCATGCAGAGCTGCGACATCTATTTCTACGAAATGGTGCGCCGGCTCGGCTATGATCATATCGCCCCCGTTGCTCGCGCGATGGGGCTGGGGCAGAAATTCGATCTGCCCTTCTCGTCCCAACGCTTCGGCACCGTGCCCGATTCCGCCTGGAAACAGCGCAAATACAAGGCCGACTGGACCGTCGCCGACTCGCTCAATGCCTCGATCGGCCAGGGCTATGTGCTGGTCAATCCGCTGCAGCTGGCGGTGATGGCCTCGCGCCTCGCCTCGGGCCGCGCGCTGACGCCGACATTGCTGATGGACGAGGTTCACCGCAATGCGCCGTCGATGGGCTTCGATCCTGCGCATATCGCGCTGGTCCGCGAGGCGATGTACGGCGTCGTCAATCTCGGCGGCACGGGCGGCGCGGCGCGGATGCAAGTGCCCGGCGTCGCGCTCGCTGCCAAGACCGGCACCGCGCAGGTGCGCCGCATCACCCAGGCCGAGCGCAATTCGGGCGTGCTGAAGAACGGCCAGCTGCCCTTCAAGCTGCGCGACCATGCGCTGTTCATCTGTTTCGCACCCGCCGACAATCCGCGCTACGCCGCCGCGATCGTGCTCGAACATGGCGGCCACGTTGTCCGCGAACTCGACACGCCGGGCATCGGCCGCGACATCATGACGTATCTGTTCGATCGCGATCGCGCGATGGCAGCGCTGGCCGCCGTCGAGCCGAGCTGGGGCGGCGACATCCGCACACGGATGACGGCCGAAGCAACCGCTTATCGCGCCGCGCAAGCCAAGGTGACCGCGCCAGGCGCCGCCGACGCGACCGAGACCAATGTCGACGCCGCGACCGAATCCGATGCGGTCAACGCGGCGTCCGAAGCGAGCAACGCCACCGCCAGCGAGCTCGCCACCAATTCGAGCGACGGCGGCGTCGCGGCGGATGGCTCGCCCGAGCCGCAGGACGACCCGCGATGAGCGGCTTCAGCGTCGTCCCCGCGCCACTCGCGCAGCTCCCCTGGCGGATCATCCTGCTGGTGCTGGCGATCGGCTGTTTCGGCCTGCTCGTCATGTATTCGGCCGCCGGCGGCAGCTTGCGCCCCTGGGCGTTGCCGCAGGGCATCCGCTTCTTCGCGTTTCTGGCGGGCGCGGTGGTGCTGTCGCGGGTGCGCGAGAGCTTCTGGGCCTCCGCTGCCTTCCCGGCCTATGGCATCCTGGTTTTCCTGCTCGTGCTGGTCGAGGCGATCGGCAGCATTCGCGGCGGTGGGCAACGCTGGCTCGATCTCGGCATCATTCGATTGCAGCCTTCCGAGCTGATGAAGCTCTCCATCCTGCTCGCGCTGGCCCGCTTCTATGAAGTGCTGCCGCCCAACGAAATCCGCCGCTTCGGCGCGATCTGGCCGGCGGCTTTGCTCATCGGCATTCCCGCAGCGCTGGTCATGCACCAGCCCGATCTCGGCACCGCGCTGATGATCTGCGCGGGCGGCGCGGCGGTAATGTTCCTGGCGGGCGTGCCGATCCGGCTGTTCGCGGGTGGCGCGCTGGCGCTGGCGGCGGCGGTGCCGCTTGCGGTGAATTATGTGCTGCACGGTTATCAGCGTAACCGGATCATGACGTTCCTCAACCCCGATCTCGACCCACAAGGCACCGGTTATCATATCAGCCAGTCGAAAATCGCGATCGGATCAGGCGGCATTTTCGGCAAGGGCTTCCTGCACGGCACGCAGAGCCACCTCGATTATCTGCCCGAAGGCCAGACCGACTTTGCCTTCGCGACCATGGCCGAGGAATGGGGGCTGCTCGGCGGCTGTCTGCTGATCCTCGCGTATTTCGCGATCATCATCTGGGGCATCAACGTCGCGCTGCGTGCCCAGAGCCGCTTTGCCCGGCTGGCGGCGGGCGGCATTGCGTCGACGCTGTTCTTCTACGTCTCGATCAACCTGGCCATGGTGATGGGCCTCGCGCCCGTCGTTGGCGTGCCGCTTCCGCTAATCAGCTTTGGCGGATCGTCGCAGATGACGATGCTGCTGTGCCTGGGCATCCTGATGTCGATCGACCGCCAGAACCGCGAGATCGTGCGCTTCTAGCCGAGGCACCAGCAGCGACGCCAGGCCCGCAAAACCCATTTGCAATCGCGCAAAACCGGTGCTAACGGCCCGCTTCCGATCGCGACCCGGCCCTCGCAGCGCCGGCGCCCGCTCCCGGAATGGACGCATAGCTCAGTTGGTAGAGCAGCTGACTCTTAATCAGCGGGTCCTAGGTTCGAGCCCTAGTGCGTCCACCACCTTTTCTGCCGGAATCGTTAGATCTTTCTCCGTCGATCATCGGCTAATGCGACTTGTGCTGACAAGCCATTCCGACAAAACGAGGGCCGACATACGTATCCGCTGTATCGCGATATACCCATTGCGTGTGATACATTACTAGGGCACTTTTGCCTCATTAATTTGGGGAGAGATCATCATGCGCCGCCTTGTCCTAGCCGCTTTGCTTGCCACCACCGCGTCGATCGCCAGCGCCGCGCCGACGCCCAAGGAGCAGCTGATGGTCGCGCCCGCCGGTGCGCGGCATTACACCATCAGCTCGGCCGCCGGGAAGCATGGCGATGTGTGGGCGTGGCAGCTGCCCGACGGGCGGGCGGCCTATCGCATGTCGATGTCGCTGCGCGGCTGGATCACCGAGACCGATGAGGTGGTCACGCTTGACGCCACCAAGCGCCCGGTGAGCTATGTCATTCGCGGCTATACCGACACGGGCGAAGCGACCGAGAATTTCAGCGTCGACAAGGCCGGCATCGCGCATTGGACGACGGTGATCGACAGCGGCGCGGCGCCGTTCGGCGCTAAGCGGTACAACACTTATGGCGGGCCGCCGCTCGCCAATGAGTTCGACATCAACGCGCTGGTTGCGGCCGGCCCCAAGGGTATCGATCTCCTGCCCGGCGGCCATGCGTCGATTTCGGTCGGGCCATCGACGGAGATTCAGGGGCCGCAAGGCGCCAAGACGGTCAAGCTCGCCTTTGCGACCGGCTATGGCTTCACCCCCGCCCCCTTCTGGCTCGATGCCGACAATCATTTCTTCGGCGTCGCCGGCGTCGTCTCGTTCCTGCCCGAAGGCTATGAGGCCAATGGGCAGAAGCTGAAGGAAATCCAGGACAAGGCGACCGCCGACATGGTGCGCGACATTGCGCATCGCTTTCTGACGCCGGCCAATCGCACGGCAACGCTAGTCGATCACGTCCTGCTGTTCGATTCGGTCGCGGGGCAATATCTGCCAGATCGCGCGGTATTGATTGCCGATGGCAAGGTGGCAGCGGTCGGTGCGGGCGGATCGATCGCCGCGCCGGCGGGGGCCACCGTGATCGACGGACACGGCAAGACGCTCACCCCCGGCCTGTGGGACTCGCACCAGCATGTCGGTGACGACTGGAACCTGCTCCAGAATGTCGCGACCGGCATGACCAATTATCGCAGCCCCGGTTCGGCGATCGACGATGCGCTCAGCATCTACAAGCGCCGCGCCTCGGGCGATCTGCTCGCGCCCGACGGCAAGATTTCGGTGATTATCGACCGCAAGGACCCGCTCGCGGCGCAAGGCGCACTGACGGTCAGCTCCGAGCAGGAAACCATCGCCGCGGTCGACAAGATCAAGGCAGCCGGCCTGTGGGGCGCCAAATTCTACACCTCGATGAACCCCGCCTGGATCGCGCCGGGCGCTGCGGAAGCGCACAAGCTCGGCCTGCACGTCCATGGCCATGTGCCCGCCGGCATGCGGCCGCTCGATGCGGTGCGCGCGGGCTATGACGAAGTGACGCACATCAACTTCATCATGATGCAGGCGATGCCGCAGGACGTGGTCGACAAGTCGAACACCGCCGCGCGGCTGGAAGGGCCGGCGAAATACGGCAAGGACGTCGATCTCGATTCGCCGGCGATGACGGCCTTCTACAAGGAGCTCGCCGAACGTCACACGATCATCGACCCGACGCTGACCGTGTGGGAGCCGCTGATGACCTCTGACGGCAGCGCGATCTCGCCCGAATATGCCGATTTCACCGAGGTGTCGCCACCCGCCGTGGTGCGCGGCTGGAAGATCGGCGGCTATCCGCTGTTCGGTGGCCTGACGCGCGACGATTTCCGCAAGAGCTTCGCGAAGATGGTCGGGCTGGTCGGGCGGCTGCATCAAGCCGGCGTGCCGATCGTGGCGGGCACCGACGGCTATGGGCTGGAGCTGGTGCGCGAGTTGGAATTGTATCAGCAGGCGGGGCTGACCAACGCGCAAGCTCTGCAAACCGCGACGATCGTCCCAGCGCATATGACGGGGATGGACGACCGCACCGGGTCGATCGCGGTGGGCAAGACCGCCGACATCATCCTAGTCGATGGCGATGTGTCGCAGAAGCTCGGCAATCTGCGCCACGTCGAGACGGTGTTCCTCGATGGCTACCGTCTCGACGCACAGGCGCTGCGCCAGGCCAGCGGGTTGAGCGGCATGCCGAAATAGCGGGGGAGCGCCCCGCTATTTCCCCTCCACCACCGCGCGCGCGGCATCGAGCCGCGCGGCATAAGCGGTCAGCACTTTGGCGATGCGGCCGGCATAGGCGTTCGCGTCGTCAAAGCGGCGCTCCTCGATCGCCTCGCGCACGCCGGGCAATGTCTTGGCGCCATAGCCGGTGAAGCGGCCCGGCGCGTAGACCATGTTCTTGTACCAAGGCCGGAACGGCAGGCCGGTATCGTCGAGCAGCAGCTGATCGACATCGCGGAGCAGCGCGTTGAGCTTCTCGCGCCGGCTCGCGTCGAGGTCGGCACCATGCTTGGCAAACGCGGCATCGTAGGCGCCCGCGCTGCGCTTCAGGGTCGCGACCGCATTGTCGAGCGCGGCAAACTCGAAATACGGTGTCGTTGGCTTGGCCGGAGGCGCGGCGACCGGGTGGAGCGGATCGCTCGCGGCGCCGAACGCGCCGGCTTCGCGCAGCGCCGCGAGCTTGGCATCCTGCTCGCGCCGCTCGCTCGCCAGACGCTTCACCTCGTCGAGATACGTCCCCACCGTCGTGGCGAAATCGCCGAAGCGCTGCGGCGGCGTATCGGCATCGGCGATGCGCAGCACGACGCGCCCGACCGTCTTTGACAGCACCGTGCCATAAACCAGGCCCGGATCGTCGAACGTCGTCATGTGGTAATAGCTGTCGTAGATCGAGTGATATTCGCCGCCGCTCTGCTCCTCGCCGCCATAAGCAATGTTGAGCGAGGGCAAGCCGAGATGCTGGAGAAACGCCGAATAATCGGAGCCCGAGCCGAGCGCGCCCAACGGCATGTCGCCGCCCTTCTCGGCCGCTTCGAGGGCGGCGCGCGATACATTCTCGCCCTCGGCGGCGCCGGCGCGCGTGCTGGCGCGCAGCCGCTCGAGCACGCTGACCTTGGCTTCGGGATCGGTCACGTCCGCTGCGACCTCGCTGATTAGGTGCTGGAAGTCGTGGCTGCCTTCCGCGCTCAGCGTGCCGCGATGATTGCCGTCGGTGTTGATGTAGATGACTGCCTTGGCCTTCAGCTCGTCGGCATGCGCCTCGGCCCATTCGGTCGAGCCGATCAGGCCCGGCTCTTCGGCATCCCAGCTCGCATAGACGATCGTGCGCGCCGGCCGCCAGCCGCTCTTGGCGAGCTGGCCAAGCGCCTTGGCTTCGGACATCAGCGCGACATTGCCCGACAAGGGATCCTGCGCGCCGAACACCCAGCCGTCATGGTGATTGCCGCGCACCACCCATTGGTCGGGATATTTCGCGCCTTTCATCACCGCGATCACGTCGTAAATGGGTTTGAGCGTCCAGTCGGACTTGACCGCGAGGTGCACCTTCACCGCGCCATCACCGCCGATATGGTACGTGAAGGGCAAGCCGCCGCGCCAGTTATCGGGCACGCGCTCGCCGCCCAATCGGCTGAGCAGCTTCGAGGCATCGCCATAGGACATTGGCAGCACCGGGATTTTGAGGACGACCGGCGAGGTTTCCTTGGTCAGCCGTTGCGCGCCTTCGGTTGCGCCGACGCCGGGGGTCAGCGGATCGCCCGGAAAGGTCGTCATATCCTCGACCGAGCCGCGCTGCACCGCGGTCGAGGGCCGCGAGTCGCCCTTGGGATAGGGGTCGGACGCGCCATAGCCATCCTGCGCCGGGTCCGAATAAATGATACAGCCGACCGCACCATGCTCCTGCGCCAGCTTGGGCTTCAACCCGCGCCAGCCGGCGCCGTAGCGCGCGATGGCGATCTTGCCTTTCACGTCGATGCCGCGCCGCGCGAGCGCTTCATAATCGGCGGGGAGGCCGTAATTCACATAGACAAGGTCGGCGGTGACATCGCCGTCGCCTTGGAACGCGACATAAGGCGGCAGCGCGTTGGCGGTCTTACCCGATGTATCGTCCTCGGGGATCGCCGGCTCCTGCCCGCCCAAGGGAATATGCTCGGGCGCGACCAGCTCGACGGTTGTGGAAATCGGCGTTGGGTAGAGCACCTGGAACGTGTCGATCCGCGCGTCCCAGCCCCAGGATTTGAACAGCGCCAGCATCATCTCGGCATTGGCTTTGTCGTGCGGCGAGCTGACATGATTGGGCTCCGACGTCATCGTCTTGAGCCAGCCCAATTGGTCCTGCGCGCTAATCGCGGCATCGAAGCGCGCTTCGAGCGATTTGCCCGCCGGGGCGGCGGCAACCCCTGCTCCCGCCAGCGCCCCCGCCACCGCCAAAGCCGAAACCGCACCGATCAATTGCCGTACCTGACGCATCGCTGATCCCCTGTTGAACTATTGTTGCTTGTTAAAGGTTAGCCCGCTGCGGGCCGCTCGCGCAACATCGCTGCGAGCGTGGCGACGTCGTCGCCCGCCACGCCCGCCAACCGCGCTTCGAGCTTGCGGAACGCGGCGAGCACCTCGCGCCCCGCTGGTGTCAACCGCGCGCCCCGCCCTGCCCCGCCGCCGGCGGTTGCATCAACGAGCCGATCGCGCCAGCAGCGGTTCATGCTGTCAACGAGCAGCCAGGTCTTGCGATAGCTCATCCCCATGTCGCGCCCGGCAGCCGAAATCGAGCCGGTGCGATCGATCGCTTCGAGCAAATCCGCCTTGCCCGGCCCCATCGCGGCTTCGGCCCCGCACAATATCTGCGCCTTGAGTTTCAACGGCCCGATCTGCATCCTAGCTCTCCCCGCCCAATCGGCACTCGCGACGGCTGACCGCCGTCGATATAGCGCCTTTTCACGCTCGCTATCAGGAAACGTCCATGCCGCTCTATGAAATCAACGGCGTCAGGCCCTTAATCGACCCAGATCGGGTGTGGATCGCACCGAGCGCCGACCTGATCGGCGATGTGCGGCTGGCGGCGGGCGCGAGCGTGTGGTTCGGCGCCTGCATCCGCGCCGACAACACGCCGATCATCGTGGGTGAGGACAGCAACATCCAGGAAGGCGCGATGCTGCATTCCGATCCCGGTGCGCCGCTGACGGTAGGCGCGCGCTGCACGATGGGCCATCACGCGGTGCTCCACGGCTGCACGATCGAGGATGATGTGCTGATCGGCATTGGCGCGATCGTGATGAACCGGGCGGTGATCGGCGCGGGCAGCATCGTCGGTGCGGGCGCGCTGGTGACCGAGGACAAGGTCTTCCCGCCCGCCAGCCTGATCGTCGGCGCGCCCGCCAAGGCGGTGCGGACGCTCGACGCGCAGGCCGCGGCGATGCTGCGCGTGTCGGCCGCGCATTATGTCGAGAAAGCCAACGCCAACCGCACTGGCTTGAAGCGGATCGATTGAGCCAATCAGCCTCCACCCGTCATCCCCGCGCAGGCGGGGATCCATTCGGGCCGCCCGATCTCGCGATGACCAACCGCAGCGGCAATGGATTCCCGCCTTCGCGGGAATGACGGATGGCTATCGACAACATGGACACCAGCGCTGGACAGCCGGATCGGTTGCGGTATGAAACGTGCCCATGAGCCTGCCGCCTTTATTTGATCGCCTGCGCCTGCCCGTCATCGGGTCGCCGCTGTTCATCGTCTCGGGTCCGGAGCTGGTCATCGCCCAGTGCAAGGCGGGGATCGTTGGGTCTTTTCCCGCGCTCAACGCGCGGCCGCAGACGATGCTCGACGAATGGCTTCACCGCATCACCGAAGAGCTTGCCGCGTGGAACCGCGACCATCCCGGCCGGCCGGCGGCGCCTTACGCGGTCAACCAGATCGTCCACAAATCGAACGACCGGCTCGAGCAGGACGTGGCGACCTGCGCCAAATGGCAAGTGCCGATCGTCATCACCTCGCTTGGCGCACGCGAGGATCTCAACACCGCCGTCCATGGCTGGGGCGGCATCACGCTGCACGACATCATCGACAATCGCTTTGCCAAGAAGGCGATCGAGAAAGGCGCGGATGGGCTGATCGCGGTGGCAGCCGGCGCGGGCGGCCATGCCGGGCGCCAATCGCCCTTCGCGCTGATCCAGGAAATCCGCCAGTGGTTCGATGGGCCGCTGGCGCTGTCGGGCTCGATCGCCACGGGTGCGGCGGTGCTGGCGGCCCAAGCGATGGGCGCAGACCTGGGCTATATCGGCTCGGCGTTCATCGCCACCGAAGAAGCCAATGCCGACCAGCCTTATAAGGACGCGATCGTCGCCTCAGGCGCCGCCGACATCGTCTATTCGAGCCTGTTCACGGGCGTGCACGGCAATTACCTGCGCAGCTCGATCGAGGCGGCGGGGCTCGACCCCGACAATCTGCCCGAAGGCGACGTCACCAAGATGAATTTCGCGTCGGGCGGCAACACCAAGGCGAAGGCATGGCGCGACATCTGGGGATCGGGTCAGGGCATCGGCGCCATCGACAAGGTGCAGCCGGTGGCGGCATTGGTCGACAAGCTGGAAGCGGAATATCGCGATGCCCGCGCGGCGCTCGCCGGCAATCGCTGGGCGGGTGCGTTGGGAACGGCGTAAAGGTCTCTATCCTCCCCCCGCCAGGGAGTGCGAGGTTGGATTGCCCCCGGCAATCCAAGCCCATGCCGGGGGGCATGGGCGACCTTGCACGGTGTCGCTGCAGGCGACGGAGGGCGAGGATCCCAACGGCCGCCTCGACAACCTCCCCCTCCGTCACGCTAAAGCGTGCCACCTCCCCCTAGCGGGGGAGGATGGGAGTTTCACAGGCTCCCCGCCAGCCGTTCCAGCATCACCCGCACCGGGCTCGCTTCGGGCACCGGCAGCGTCTGGCCTTCGTCGAGCATCGCGGTGCGGCGGAACAGGTCCATGCTGGTCAGCACCAGTTCGCGTGCCTTGTCGGGCAGCGACTGGACGAGCGCCATGTCGCTTTCGGGTGCGGGACCCAGGCGGCGCGCGGGATCGAGTGCATCGCGCGGCGCCATTTCGCCGGCGGCAACCGCGCGCTGGGTCAACAGCCACGCGATGACGTGCATCAGCCGCGTCGTGACCTTGAGCGACTCGCACGAAAAGCCGACGCGCGCCATCGGCAACAGAGTGTCGCGCTCCGCTCGCCCAGCTTCATCGAAATAAGCGCGCGCCTCGTCGGCAAGCAGCATCGCATCGACGTACAAGGCGTCGATCAGGTGGCGATGCAGTCGCGACTCGGCTTCAATGACCCCCATCCCTTCTCGCTGCCAGAATCAGACGCGGCTGGAAACGGGCGATAACGCTGCCCGATCCCGCGCAGCGTCCCGTATCGGCGCGGTAACCATCTTGTCGTCAGGCAATGATGTCGGGGACGAGCATGTCTTCGAGCAACGCGATCTCATCACGCAGGCGCAGCTTGCGCTTCTTCAGCCGCGCGACTTGCAGCTGGTCGATCGATCCCTGCTCGTCGAGCGCGCCGATAGCGGCATCAAGGTCGCGATGCTCGACCTTGAGCAGCTCGATTCGCTTGGCGATCAGGCGCTCATCCATGGCTTTTTCCTGCGGCCCCGCGCTGCCGAACACAAGGGGGTAGCTTGGCCATCCGGCGCGCAAGCGGATCGCGCGCGCGCGCGCCAGGCCAGCCGCCGCGAATTCACGCCGGGCCGATCCGCGCTAACCAACTTCGCTAGCGACTTTGCTATCGGTTCGTGATTTACTTCACTCACTGGCGGCATTTCCCGCCAGTCAACAGCCAAGGAGGTTTACTCCATGCACAGCGCTCATCTGACGGCTCTTGAAGCCAAGCATGCGCAAATTGACCGACAGATCGCCACCGAATCGCAGCGCCCGCTGCCCGATGCGATCGTGCTGGCTTCGTTGAAAAAGCAGAAACTACGCGTGAAGGAAGCGTTGTTCGCGCAATAGCTTGCCGGTGATCCGGTAAATCGCGCCGACGGCTCGCCCCGAGCGAGCCGCCGGCGATACCGGCAAGATCAGCGGCGCGGCAGGATGGGCTTGACGAAAATCGGCGTCTGCGTGCCCCCGCCAACCGGCTTGCGCGCCATGCGGGGATCGATATCGCGCTCGAACGCGATGCCCACGCGTCCCGCTGCGGCCCAGGCAACGCGGCCCAACACCCAGCCGATGCCGCGCACGTCGATCTCGACCGGCGTACCGATCGCCAGCGGCTCGGTCACTTCCGCCATCAAGCCACCGGCCGACAAGTTGCGCACGCGCACCTGCGTTTCCTCGGTCCGCCCGAACAAGCGGAATTGGGCCATGAGAAACAAGCTGTCCCGCGCCGTGCGCTGCGAAGCGACATCGTCGGCGGGCACGAGCCCATGCGGTTTGCCGTAGAACTGATCCATCTGGCTGCCTGATTTGCTCCGATTTCTACGGGCAATCTAGAACAGAAAATGGTATCCAAAGCCTTACCGATCGCGCCGGATCGGCCGGATTTTCAGTCCTCGCGCGATATTTTTTCCTGCCGCTCGTGGCGTTCCTGCGCTTCGACCGTCATCGTCGCGATCGGCCGGGCTTCCAGGCGACCGAGTGAAATCGGCTCGCCGGTCACTTCGCAATAGCCATATTCGCCTTCGTCGATGCGGCGCAGCGCCGCTTCGATCTTGGCGATCAGCTTGCGCTGACGGTCACGTGTGCGCAGCTCGATCGACCAATCGGTCTCGCTCGATGCGCGATCGGTAAGATCGGCCTCGCGCAGCGATTCTGTCTGCAGCTGCGAGAGCGTGCCTTGCGCTTCCGCAAGGATATCGTCTTTCCATTTCAGCAGCTTGGCGCGAAAATATTCAAGTTGCCGTGGATTCATGAATGGTTCGTCGGGGCTCGGCCGATACCCGTCTTCGGCTTGGAACGCTTCACCCGACACGCTGTCACCCGGCTCGCTGATCTGCTTGTAAACCGACGCCATACCTCTCCCCTCACGTGCCATGTCCGCAGCCGTGGGGGCCGATGACATCGCCGCTCACTGGTCGCGCCTATAGCCACGCGCCCGGCGATCCACAAGCAACCCCGATGCAGGGGCTGCCGGTCATAAAAACTACTCGACTGATGGAGCTTGGCGCGCATTTCCGTCCCACCACGGCACGTTAACCATAAGTCGAGCGATCACTGCCCGCCAAAAAGACCAAAGCATGGTGAATTGATGGTTAACAGCGTTGAACTTAACGCTTTGTTTCGTCCTTTTGCGGATATGAGCACGATTGGCGAACAGCTTTACTCGGCGAGCGCCAACCGGTGAACATGGCGAGAGATTATTAGCATGTCAGTGCGGATGGCCATGGCGAAACTTTGCGCTTGCGCTTGCGGCGGGGCGGTGATCGGCGGCGGCGCCGTGCACCTGACCGAGCGCGCGCGGGCAACAACGCATCATGGCTATACGCATGTCCGCCGAATCGTCACGACCACGACGACAGCGCGGCATCCTGTGTCGCGCGTGCGCCGCGTCGTCACCACGACGACCCGGAGCGCCTGCGCGCCGGCCATTGTGCAATTGACCAGCCAGGGCACCCCCGTTCCGCTTCCCCCCGTTTACAGCGGTGTCGGATCGAGCGGCGAATTCCCGGTGACCGGCAGCGGCGGATCGAGCGGCGCGGTGCTGATCGGCGGTTCGGGCGGCTTTGGCGGATCGAGCGGGTTCTTCGCCGGCGGCTTCTTCGGTGGCGGTGGCGGATCGGGCGGTATCGTCGTTTCCTCGACGACCAGCACCGGCGGCTTTGCCAGCTCGGGCACGTCGTCGGGCACGACCTCCAGCGGCACCTCGAGCGGGACCAGCAGCTCGAGCGGATCGAGCGGCATCAACATCAACATCTCGTCGACCTCGAGCGGCGGCGGCACGTCGAGCTCGACAAGCTCGGGCGGGTCCTCGACCTCGTCGAGCACTGGCGGTTCGAGCACGGGCGGGTCGTCGTCTTCGACCAGCTCGGGCGGCTCCGGCGGATCGGGTGGATCGTCGACCTCGTCGAGCACCGGCGGCTTCTCGTCGGGCAGCACGTCGTCGAGTTCGTCGGGATCGATTTCCTCGGCCAGCGGCGGCTCGGGTGGATCGTCGGGCTTTATCTCCTCGGCGAGCGGCGGCAGCAGCAGCTCGGGCAACGTCTCGTCCTCGTCGAGCGGCAACGTGTCGTCCTCGTCTTCCTCGTCGGGCAATGTGTCGTCATCGGCATCGTCGAGCGGTAACGTCTCGTCGTCCTCGTCGACGTCATCCTCCTCGTCATCGAGCGGCAACATCACCTCGTCGGCGTCGTCCTCGACGAGCAGCTCGTCCTATGGCTCGTCGAGCGCGGGCTGGAGCACGTCGAGCGGCATCACCAGTTCGGGCATGTCGAGCACCTCCAGCGGCGCAACCGGCTCGACCGGCGGCCCGCCCGCCGACGTGCCCGCGCCGCCGATGATGCTGCTGTTCGGCCTGGGGGCGAGCGGCCTGGTCGCCCGCAAGCGGCTGGCGAAGAAGGCGGCGGCGGCGGTCTAACCTTCAAGCGAGTGACGCGGGCTTGCGCGGGGCATTGCGCCTCGCCATAGCCCGTCGCCATGCACGACATCCGTTCCATCCGAAACGATCCCGAAGGTTTTAGGGCTGCGCTGCGGCGTAGGGGGTATGAGCTCGATACATCGGCTCTGGGTCTTCTCGACACGGTGTACCGCAACGTCACCACGGAACTTCAAACCGTCCAAGCCCGTCGAAATGAGATATCTCATGCGATTGGAACAGCGAAGGCGGCCAGAGATGAGCATAAAGCTCAGTCGCTGATGACAGAGGTTGTCGCATTAAAGAGGCAACTGGCTGAGCTGGAGGAAAAGGAGCGACAAGCAGAAGAGAATTTGAGGGATACATTATCTTGGCTCCCTAACCTCCCCCTTGCCGACGTACCCGACGGCGCGGATGAGAACGACAACCTGCTGATCCACGAACGCGGCACCCTGCCCGCCTTCGATTTCACCCCCGCCGAGCACGACGCCATCGGCACCGCGCTCGGCCTCGACTTCGAGACCGGCGTTGCGCTTGCCGGCGCGCGCTTCACGCTGATCCGCGGTGCCGCCGCCAAGCTACACCGCGCGCTCGGCCAATTCATGCTTGACGTGCTGGCCGAAGAGCATGGCTATGAGCAGGTCGTGCCGCCGCTGCTCGTCCGCGACGAAGCCGCGTTCGGCACTGGGCAGCTACCCAAATTCGCCGAGGACCTGTTCAAGACGACCGATGGCCGCTGGCTCATCCCCACCGCCGAAGTCAGTCTGACCAACATCGTCCGTGAGCAAATCCTGCCCGAGGAAGCCCTCCCCCTTCGTTTCACTGCCCTCACCCCCTGTTTCCGCTCCGAAGCAGGTGCTGCGGGCCGCGATACGCGGGGCCTCATCCGCCAGCACCAGTTCGAGAAGGTCGAAATGGTCTCGATCACCACGCCCGACCAGTCCGAAGCCGAGCATGAGCGGATGACCGGGTGCGCGGAGGACATTCTCACACGCCTTGGCCTGCCCTTCCGCCGCATGAAGCTATGCACTGGCGACATGGGCTTCTCCGCCGCCCGCACCTATGACCTCGAAGTCTGGCTGCCCGGTCAGGGCCGCTATCGCGAAATCTCCAGCTGCTCGACCTGCACCGATTTCCAGGCGCGGCGGATGAATGCGCGCTATCGCCCGGCCGAGGAGAAGCAAACGCGCTTCGTCCACACCCTCAACGGCTCGGGCCTCGCGGTCGGCCGCACGCTCGTCGCGGTGATCGAGAATTATCAGCAGAAGGACGGGTCGGTCGCGATCCCCGAAGCGCTGCACCCTTATCTCAAAGGTCTCAACCGGCTGGAGCCTGCGTGATGCGCATCCTGCTCACCAACGACGATGGCGTGAACGCGCGCGGCATGGCGGTGCTGGAAGCGATTGCGCGCGAGCTGTCCGACGACATCACCATCGTCGCGCCGATCGAGGAGCAATCGGGCAAGAGCCGCTCGCTCACCATCACCCAGCCCGTCCGCCTGCGCACGCTCGGCGAGCGGCGCTTCGCCGTCACTGGCACGCCGACCGATGCGGTGATGATGGCACTCGCTCATGTCATGAAGGATGCGCCGCCCGACTTGATCTTGTCGGGCGTCAATCGCGGCGCCAATCTGGGCGAGGATGTGAGCTATTCCGGCACCGTCGCCGCGGCGATGGAAGGCGCGCTCGCCGGCATCCGCTCGATCGCGCTCAGCCAGCGCGAGGCAGTGCGCGGCAGCGGCGACCAGGTCACGTTCGATTGCGCCGAGGCATGGGGCGCCAAGGTGTTGCGGCCGCTGATCGAGGCGCCGCTCGCGCCCCGCAGCCTGGTCAACATCAATTTCCCGCCGGTCGCGCCGGACGAGGTGGTAGGCGTCAAGGTGGTCAGCCAGGGATTGCGCGATTATGGCGGGCTCAAGCTCGTCGAAGGCGTCGATCCGCGCGGCTACCCCTATTTTTGGTACGGCCTGCGCCGCGTCGCGCACACGCCCGCCGCCGACACCGACCTGGAGGCGATCGAGCAGGGCTACGTCACCGTGACGCCGCTCCATCTCGACCTGACACACCGCGACTCGCTTGATATGCTGCGCGGCATCTATCGCTAGCGGGAGGAGCGAGGGGGGATGGCATTGACCGGAAGGAGATTGGCGGGCCTCGCGCTGTCATTGCTGATCGGCGGCTGCATCCCCAATCAGGACTATCAGCCGCCTGACGCCCCGCCCCCGCCCGATCGACCCCAAGGCCGCACCCCCGAGCGCCTCGTCCCGCCCGATTTCGGGCCCGATCGCGGGGATGAGGGCGATCGGTCCGCGCCGCTACCCGCGCCGCGCCAGCCCTGGGAAATGCGTGCGGTCACGCCCGATGCGCAGACGGTTGCCGATGGCGACTATATCGTCCAGCCCGGCGATACCTTGCGCAGCATCTCCGCCACCACCGGCGCCGGATCGGAAGCGATTGCGCGCGCCAACGGCATCGCCCCGCCCTTCGTGATCGCGGTGGGTGAGCGGCTGCGGATCCCCGGCGGACGCTACCACCTCGTCCATGCCGGCGAGACGGGCATTGCCATCGCACGGGCTTATGGCGTGCCCTGGTCGCGGATCGTCGACGCCAATGAGCTGGTCGAGCCCTATGTGCTGCGCGCCGGCATGCGGCTGCTGATCCCCGGTGAGAGCAGCGCGTCGGCTGGCCCGCCGCCGCTCGATCTCGGCAGCGCGACACCCGGAAAAGACGATCGCTCGCTTGGCCTCATCATCGACGACATCGTTACCGGCGGCGAACCCGCGATCACGCCGGGCGAGCGGCCGACGCGCGCCAGGACCTCCCTTGCCCATCTGCCCCCGCCCGATGTGCCGATTTCGACCCCCAGCCATTTCAACGGCGCGTTCACCTGGCCGGTCGACGGCACGGTCGTGAAGCGCTTCGGTCGCGCCAGCACCGGCGAGCGCAATGACGGGATCAAGATCGCCGTCCCGCTCGACACGCCGGTCAAGGCCGCGGCGGACGGCGTGGTCGCTTATACCGGCGATGGCGTCGCGGGCTTGGGCGGGCTCATCATCGTCAAGCATGGCGATGGCTGGACCACGGTCTACGGCCATGCGGCGCGCGTGCTCGTCGAGCGCGGCCAGAGCGTGAAGCGCGGCCAGGTGATCGCGCGATCGGGCGAAACGGGTTTCGCCGACCGGCCCGAGCTGCATTTCGAGCTGCGCAAAGGCCGCACCCCGGTCGATCCGCTGAGCGAGCTGCCGGCGCGCTAACGTTGCGCATTGCCCCCGCTTTGCCCTAAGCGCGGGCGCGTGATGACCAGCTATTCGTCCGATCTGCTGCGCCTGCTCGATGAGCGCGGCTATATCCACCAGCTCACTGATGCGGCGGGGCTGGATGCGCTCGCCGTCAAGCAGGTCGTGCCCGGCTATATCGGGTTCGACGCGACCGCGCCCTCGCTCCATATCGGCAGCCTGGTGCAGATCATGATGCTGCGGCGGCTGCAACAGGCGAGCCACAAGCCGATCGTGGTAATGGGCGGCGGCACGACCAAGGTCGGCGACCCATCCGGCAAAGATGAGAGCCGGCGGTTGCTCGACGATGCCGCCATCCAGGGCAATATCGCCTCGATCCGCCGGGTGTTCGAACGGTTTCTCACCTTCGGCGACGGCCCGACCGACGCGATTATGGTCGACAACGCCGATTGGCTCGACGCGCTCGATTACATCCCGTTCCTGCGCGATGTCGGCCGGCACTTCACCATCAACCGCATGCTGAGCTTCGATTCGGTGCGCCTCAGGCTCGATCGCGAACAGCCGCTGACCTTCCTCGAATTCAATTACATGATCCTCCAGGCTTATGATTTCCTGGAGCTGTCGCGCCGCGTCGCCTGCCGGTTGCAGATGGGCGGATCGGACCAATGGGGCAACATCGTCAACGGCATCGAGCTCACCCGCCGCATCGACGGCACCGAGCTCTACGGCCTGACGACGCCGCTCATCACCACGGCGGATGGCGCCAAGATGGGCAAGACGGCAGCCGGCGCGGTGTGGCTGAACGAAGATCAGCTCTCGGCCTATGATTATTGGCAATTCTGGCGGAACACCGACGATCGCGATGTCGGGCGCTTCCTGCGCCTGTTCACCGATCTGCCGCTCGATGAGATCGCCCGACTGGAAGCGCTCGAAGGCGCCGAGATCAACGACGCCAAGAAGCGCCTTGCCGACGCCGCCACCGCGCTGTGCCGGGGCGATGCTGCCGCTGCCGAAGCAGCAGAGACCGCGCGCAAGACCTTTGAGGAAGGGGCGGCCGGAGATGCCTTGCCGACGCATCAGGTGAGCGGCGGCTCGATCAGCGTGGTCGATGCCCTGGTCGCGCTGGGCCTGGCCGCTTCGAAGGGCGAAGCCCGCCGGCTGATCAAGGGCGGCGGCGCGCGGGTCGAGGGCGAGCGGGTGGAAGATGAAGCGGCGGTCGTGACGCTGACGGACGCACCCGTGCGCGTCTCGGCGGGCAAGAAGCACCATGGGTTGCTGACGCCGTCATAATACCGAGTTTTTCGGCAAACAGCCTTGCCCCTGGGCGACGGGATTTGCGACCGACCGCCAACACTAAACCATCGCAAACACGGCATTAATCACGTCTGTTGCCCACCGCTTCACGGCTCGCCCCCTAGCGTCGCCATGGGCCAGCAAGGGGACCAGCACCATGGCGACGCGGGCCGCGTTGGCGTTTTCCGATGACCGGACCCTCGTCCGCGATGAGGTCCATTACCGCGCCCGCGCGATCGGCAGCGACGGGCACCCGTTCACGCTGCTGATCGTCAATATCTCGGCGATGGGGCTGATGGCGCGGTGCGAGACGCCGATCGCGGTCGATGAACGGCTGCGCGTGGTATTTCCGGTCATCGGCGGGGTGATGGCGCAAGTGCGCTGGTCGCTCGGCGGCCGCATCGGCTGCGAGCTCGATCAGACGATCGCGCTGGCGGATTATTACGAGCTGCTCGCGGTGCTGTTGAAGGGCCGTTGATTACCCCGACCGTAGCAGCGCCACCCCCGCCTCGCGCTCGAACAGATACAGCGCCACCCGCGCCGCTTGCCCGCGCGGCCCATCCAAGCCGCCATCGCGATCGATCAGCAGACGCGCATCGTCATTGGCGATCGGCAGCAGCGTGTTGAGCTGTTCCTCGCTGGCCAACCGAAACCGCATCTCACCCGATTGCCTAGTGCCGAGCAATTCGCCCGCGCCGCGCAGCCGCAAATCCTCCTCGGCGATGCGGAAGCCGTCATTGGTCTCGCGCATCAACGCCAGCCGCGCGCGCGCGGTTTCGCTGAGCGTGTTGCCGCGGATCAGCAGGCAGTTCGACTTGCCGCTCCCCCGCCCCACGCGTCCGCGCAGCTGGTGGAGCTGGGCCAGCCCGAAGCGATCCGCCGCCTCGATCACGATCAGCGTCGCATTGGGCACATCGACGCCGACTTCGATCACCGTCGTCGCGACCAGCACGCCGGTGCGCGCGCCCGCGAACGCCGCCATCACCGCGTCTTTCTCCGGCCCCTTCATTCGGCCATGGACGAGCCCCACCCGGTCCGCGCCAAACCGCGCGCGCAGCACCTCGGCGCGCGCCTCGGCAGCGGCGAGATCGGTCTTTTCGCTCTCCTCGACCAGCGGGCACACCCAATAGGCCTGGCCGCCGTCGCTCAGATGCCGGCCGAGCGCATCGATCACTTCGGGCAAGCGATCCTCGGACACCACGCGCGTCTCGATTGGCTGGCGGCCCGGCGGCATTTCGTCCAACCGGCTGACATCCATCTCGCCATACATGGCGAGCGTCAGCGTGCGCGGGATCGGCGTCGCGGTCATCGCCAGCAGGTGCGGCGGGTGCTGGCCCTTCTCGGTCAGCAGCATCCGTTGTGCCACGCCGAAGCGATGCTGCTCGTCGACGATGACGAGGCCGAGGTCCTTATAGCCGACCGCTTCCTGGAAGATCGCATGCGTGCCGATCAGGATGTCGATCGAGCCATCGGCCAGCCCCATCAGCACGCTCTCCCGCGCCCGACCCTTGTCGCGCCCGGTCAGCACCGCGACGTTGACCGGCAGCCCGGCGAGCAGCGCGCGGACGCTGTCATAATGCTGGCGCGCGAGGATTTCGGTCGGCGCCAGAAACGCGCCTTGTGCGCCCGCTTCGACCGCGATCAGCAGTGCCATCACCGCGACTAGTGTCTTGCCCGAGCCGACATCGCCTTGCAGCAAGCGCAGCATCGGCTGGTGCTGCTGGAGATCGCCCTCGATTTCGGCGATCGACCGCCGCTGCGCGCCTGTCGGCTGATAGGGCAGGTTGAGCATAGCGCGCAGCCGCCCGTCGCCGACGAGCGCCCTGCCCCGCCGCGCGCGGTTGGACGCGCGCACCAGCATCAGGGCGAGTTGATTGGCGAACACCTCGTCATAAGCGAGCCGCTCGCGCGCCTTCATATCGGCGGGGTCGGCATGCGCGCGAGCGAGCGCCTGGCGCCAGGCGGGCCATTCGTGCCGCACGAGCAGACCGGGTTCGATCCACTCCGCCAGCTGTGGCGCGCGCGCGATCGCCTGCTCCGCCATCTGGCCGAGCCGCCGCGAGGTGAGGCCTTCGGACAGCGGATAGATCGCCTCGCGCTCGGGCTGATCGGCGGCCTCGTCGAGCGGCAGGACGTAGTCCGGGTGGACGATCTGCAAATCCTGGCCATAGCTGTCGAGCCGGCCCGAGACACGCCGCGGCTCGCCCAGCGGCAACAGCTTCTTCACCCAGCCGGCATTGCCGCCGAAATAGACCAGCGTGACGTAATTGCCTTGGCGGTCGGTCGCATGCACCCGCATCGGCCCGCGCCCGGCGCTCTGGCGATAATCGACCGGCGTCAACGTGATCGCGATGGTGCGCCCAACATCGCCCACCATCAGCTCGTCGCGCGGGAGCCGATCGATGAACCCCGTCGGCAAGTGGAACGCGACATCGACCGCGCGCCGCAACCCCAGCCGCTCGAGCGGCTTGGCAAGGCCGGGTCCCACGCCCTTCAGCGCGGTCACTTCCGCGAACAATGGATTGAGGATTTCGGGCCGCATGGCTAAGTGGGCTTTACTCGCTGCCGTTCGGGCTGAGCCTGTCGAAGCCCTGCTCTTCTTTAGAAACAAGAACGGCCCTTCGACAAGCTCAGGGCGAACGGGGCGGGATGTTCAGTCAGCCGAGGTGCCTGCAAAGCGCCGTCGGCCAATTGTCGTTGGAGCCGATGGACCGCGAAACCCGATTGAAGCGCCTGGGCTATCGCGCCTGGCATCGTGGCACCAAGGAAGCCGATTTGCTGATCGGCGGCTTTTTCGACGCGCATGCCGCGACCTGGACCGATGCCGAGATCACGCTGTTCGAGGCGCTGCTCGAAGAGCAGAACGTCGACATCATGGCCTGGGCGATGGGCACGCAAGCCGTGCCCGATCGCTGGGCCGGCACGGTGATGGCGGCGCTGAAGACGCTGAATTACGTGCCGATCGCGGAATAGCAGCCAGCCTCTTTCGTCACCCCGGACGTGTTCCGGGGTCCACTCATCAACCCGTACCGTCAGGAGTGAAGCGCGGTAGACCCCGGAACAAGTCCGGGGTGACGGCCTGAAAATAATGACAGACCTCTCCAAAATCCTCTCCGCCAAGACCTCGCTGACGCTGGCCGGCGTGCCATCGGGCTTTCTCCCCTGGCTGCTTGCCGACCTCGCCCGTGCGGCACCGACCCGCGCGGTGTTCATCGCGGCGGACGAGGCGGAGATGCGCGGCATTGCGCAGACCGCGGCCTATTTCGCGCCCGAGATCGAGGTCATCACCTATCCCGCCTGGGACTGCCTGCCCTATGACCGCGCTTCCCCCACGCTGCGGGTGATGGCCGAACGCGTCGCAGCGCTGCACCGCTTGCAGGCGCCGGCGAAAGGCGGTCAGCTCGTCCTCACCACCGCCAATGCCGCCACCCAGCGTACGCTGACGCCGTTCCGCATTCGGCAATTGATCGCCAAACTTGCCCCCGGCGAGCGCATCGGCCGCGATCGGCTGGCGGCGTTGCTCCAGGCCAATGGCTATCTCCGCGTCGAGACGGTCGCCGATGCCGGAGAATTCGCCGTACGCGGGGGGATCGTCGATCTGTTCCCCTCGGGCGAAGAGCAGGGCCTGCGCCTCGATTTCTTCGGCGACGAGATCGAATCGGTCCGCACCTTTGACCCCAGCGATCAGCGCACCACCGGCCGCGTTGACGGCTTCACGCTGCTCCCGGCTTCCGAAGCTTTGCTCGATGAGGACAGCGTCAAGCGCTTCCGCACCCGCTATCGCGAGCGCTTCGGCGCCACCGCGACGGGCGATCCGCTCTATCAGGCGGTGTCCGAGGGGCGGCGGCTGGCCGGCATGGAGCATTGGCTGCCGTTGTTCGAGGATCGGCTGGAAACGCTGTTCGATCATCTCGGCGACGACGCGCTGATCGTGCGTGATACCGGCGTCGCCGCCGCGGTCGAGCAGCGGCTGGAAGCGGTCGAGGATTATTACAGCAACCGCATCCGCGCCGCGACCAGCGACCCGGGCAGTTACCGCCCGCTGATGCCCAACATGCTTTATCTGAGCAGCGAGGAATGGGCCGAGCGGCTGGTATCCTCTCGCGCGCACCTCGCAACCCCGTTCCACGAGCCTGACAGTGCGACCGTACTCGATTTCGGCGTCGACGGCGCTCGCGATTTCGCGCCCGAACGCGCCGGGGCCGAGAATATCTACGAGGCCGTCGTCCGCCATCTCGCCAGCCTGCGCGCGCAAGGCCGAAAGCCGGTGCTGGCGAGCTATTCGCTCGGCTCGCGCGAGCGGCTGGCGGGATTGCTCAAGGAGCACGGCCTGTCCGGCGCGGTGATGGCCGATGGCTGGCAGGACGCGCTGGGCGCGGTCGACCCGACCGCAGCCGGGACGCGCGGGACCTGCGCCCTCATCGTCCTCCCCCTCGATCACGGCTTCACCACCCCCGATGTCGCGTTGCTCACCGAGCAGGACATGCTCGGCGACCGGCTCGTCCGCCGCACCAAGCGGCGCAAATCGGCCGACGCGTTCCTCGCCGAGCTCGCCACCCTCACTCCCGGCGATCTCGTCGTCCATGTCGAGCACGGCATCGGTCGCTATATCGGCCTGACCTCGATTCCCGTCGGCAACGCCCCGCACGATTGCGTCGCGCTCGAATATGCCGGCGGCGACAAGCTCTACGTGCCGGTCGAAAATCTCGACGTCCTCTCGCGCTACGGCAGTGATGAGGGCGCGGCGCTCGACCGGCTCGGCGGCGAGGCGTGGCAGCGGCGCAAGAGCCGGATGAAGGAGCGGATCCGCGAAATCGCCGGCGAGCTGATCGCGATCGCCGCCGAGCGCGCTTTGCGCCCCGGCGAAATCGCCGAGCCCGATGCGAGTGGTTACCCCGCCTTTGTCGATCGCTTCCCGTTCGAGGAAACCGACGATCAGGACCGCGCCATCGCCGATGTGCTGGAAGACCTTGCCGCCGGCAAGCCGATGGACCGCCTCATCGTCGGCGATGTTGGCTTCGGCAAGACCGAGGTCGCGTTGCGCGCCGCCTTCGTCGCGGCGATGGCCGGGCTGCAAGTCGCGGTCGTCTGCCCGACCACGTTGCTCGCGCGCCAACATGCGCAGAATTTCAGCGCGCGGTTCGAGGGCTTCCCGATCCGCATCGGCCGCCTCTCCCGCCTCGTTTCCGCTGCCGAAGCCAAGGCAACACGCGATGGCCTGGCCGACGGCACGATCGACATCGTGATCGGCACCCATGCCGTGCTCGCCAAATCGGTCGAGTTCAAGCGCCTCGGCCTCGTCATCGTCGATGAGGAACAGCGCTTCGGCGTCACCCACAAGGAGCGGCTGAAGGCGCTCAAGACCGATGTCCACGTCCTGACGCTGACCGCCACGCCCATTCCGCGCACGCTGCAAATGGCGATGTCGGGGCTGCGCGAGCTGTCGGTCATCCAGACCCCGCCGGTCGACCGGCTCGCGGTGCGCACTTATGTGATGCCGTGGGACCCGGTCGTCATCCGCGAGGCGTTGCTGCGCGAGCATTATCGCGGCGGCCAGAGCTTCCTCGTCACCCCGCGCGTCGCCGACCTGCCCGATATCGAGGAGTATCTGACCAAGGAAGTGCCCGAGGTCCGCTATGTCGTCGCGCACGGCCAGATGGCGCCAAGCGAGGTCGAGGAGCGGATGTCGGCGTTTTACGACCGCAAGTTCGAGGTGCTGGTGTCGACCACCATCGTCGAAAGCGGGCTCGATATCCCCAGCGCCAACACGATGATCATCCACCGCGCCGATCGCTTCGGCTTGGCCCAGCTCTATCAGCTGCGCGGCCGCGTCGGGCGGGCGAAGACGCGCGCTTATGCCTATATGACGACCCCCAAGGACCGGATCATCACCGAAACCGCCGAGAAGCGGCTGAAAGTGCTGTCAGATCTCGAATCGCTCGGCGCCGGCTTCCAGCTCGCCAGCCACGACCTCGACATTCGCGGCGCGGGCAATCTGCTCGGCGACGAGCAATCGGGACATATCCGCGAAGTCGGCTATGAACTTTATCAGTCGATGCTCGAGGAAGCGATCCTCGAAGCGCGCGCCGGTGGCCTTGCCCAGCGGCCGCGTGATTTCTCGCCGCAGATCACCGTCGATGCGCCGATCCTGATCCCCGACGATTATGTCCCCGATCTCGATCTGCGCATGGGCCTCTATCGCCGCTTGAACGAGATCGACGAGCCCCAGGGCCTCGAAGCGTTCGCCGCCGAGCTGATCGATCGCTTCGGCGCGCTGCCCGATGCGACCGAGAATTTGATCCGCCTGATCGAAGTGAAGCTCCACGCCCGGAAAGCCTGCATCGCCAAGCTCGATGTCGGGCCGAAAGGCGCGCTGGTCAGCTTCCACGACGACCAGCCACCCAATGTCGAGGGCCTGCTCGCTTATGTCGCGCGGCTGGGGGCGATCGCCAAGCTGCGCCCCGACAGCAAGCTCGTCATCGCGCGCGCCTGGGGCGATCCCAAGGAGCGTCTCAATGGCGCGCTGCAACTCGCAAAAGGGCTCGCCAAGGCCGCCGGCTGATTGAATTTGCTTGATGATTCGGAACGTTGTATCCTGCTTTGCACAGGGTTGGAGGGGCTCGAAAGATGCAACCTGCGCTCAACGATCGATGGGGAGCCTTGGCGCGATCGCTGCCGCAGCTGATGCAGGCAGTGTCCATCGATGAGGCGGTTGAGGTCGTCCGCAGCGTCGGCCGCGCGATCACCGGGGCGGATGGCATCGCGATCGTCCGCCGCATCGGCGATCGCAGCGCCTATGTCGCCGAAGACAGCGTCGCCCCGCTTTGGGCCGGGCGCGATTTTCCGCTGAACGAGTGCGTGGCCGGCACGACAATATTGCGCAACCAGCCGATCCTGGTGCCCGATATCGAACGGTCGGACGATGTCCCGCTGAACCTTTACCTCTCTACCTATGTCCGGCGGATGGCGGTTTATCCCTTTGGGCTCGATGAGCCGGTCGGCGCCATCGCTGCCTATTGGCGCAAGTCAGGCCCGATCGAAGATGAAACCGCCACGCTGCTCGGCGCGCTCGCCAAGGCGATGGGCGGGGTGTTCCAGACGCTGTTCATTCTGGAAGAGGCAAAGGAGCAGGCGGCGCGGGGGAAACGGCGGGCGGTGAGTTAGCGCTTTACCGGGCAATCAGCCGCACGAGCTCGTCCGCATCCACCGCCGGGCTGCACAGAAAACCCTGATAATATTGGCAGCCTTCCTTGGCGAGCAGGTCGAGCTGCGTTTCGGTCTCGACCCCTTCCGCAATCACGGTCAGGCCGAGCGCGCGGGCCATGTCGATCACGCCGCGCACCACCACGCGGTCGCGCGGGGAGCCGGCGATATCCTGCGCGAGCTTCTTGTCGATCTTCAGATAATCGAGCGGCAGGGCTTTCAGATAAGCGAGGCTCGAATAGCCGGTGCCGAAATCGTCGATCGCAACGCGCAGCCCCGCAGCGCGCAGCACGCCGAGCAGACGCGCCGCCGCGCCGAGATCGCCGATCAGGCCGCTTTCGGTGATTTCGACGGTCAATCGCCCGCGTGGGAAGCCGCTCGCATCGACCCGATCGAGGAAGATGTCGGCAAAGCCCGGCCGCGCGACATCGGCGGCGGTCAGGTTGATCGCCAGGCGCAACTCGCGCAAGGGCGCCGGCCAGCGCGCTGCCGCGGCCAGCGCCCCGCGCTGGATATGGTCGGAGAGCGCAATGGCGAGCTCGGCGCGCTCGGCGGCGGCGAACAGCGTCTCGGCACCCAGGGCGCCAAAAGCCGAATGCTCCCACCGTACCAGCGCCTCGACGCCGACAATCGCGCCCGTCGCAATCGCGACTTGGGGTTGGAACAGCAGATTGATCTCGTCCTGCGCGATGGCGTGGCGCAGATCGACCGCGAGCGTATCGAGCGAGGCGGCATCGGGTGCGCCGCCGCGGCGCACCACCATCGTCGCGCTGTCGGACGCGCGCGCTTCGGCCAAGGCCTCGCCGGCGCGAGCGAGGAGCGCATCGGCATCATCGCCGGCGCGCGCGGTGGCGAGGCCGATGCGGCAGCCCATCACCACCATCTGCCCGCCGGCGATGAACGGCCGTGCCAGCGCCTCGGCGATGCGGCTGCCGGCCAGCTCGGCCTTCGCCGCCGGTGCCGCCGTCGCCACGACGAAGTCGGCCCCCGTCGTCCGCACGGCGACGAAATCGGGATCCAGGATCGCCGCCGCAGCCTCGTTGATCCGCTGCAATGCGGCGCGGAGCAGCGCGTCGCCCATCGCGCGGCCATAAGTGGTGTTGACGATGTCGAACCGGCTGAGACTGACGATGATCGCGTGGAGTTCGCCCTCGCCCGCTGCCAATCGCTCGCTTAGCCAGTCGCGCGCGCTCGTGGAGTCGCGGCGCAACGTCATTGCGTCCGCAACGAGCGTGCGCGCGGTCGGCACGTCGATCAGCCGCTCGATCAGCCCGTCGATCCGGTCCGCCGCCGCATCATATTGCACGTGCAACGCGAGCCGGCCCAACGCCTCGGTATCGAGCGCGATCGCCGTCGACCCCTGATGCCGCGCCTTGCCGATCGCGCCCAGCACCGCGCGGCGCTGATCGCGCGACAGCCGCGCCAGGGCCGCGCGCGGCGGCGGATCGTCGTCGACCTCGAGCAAGGTCGCGAGCGCGGGCGTCAGCCGCAGCTGCTTGCCGACCAGCCGCCAGCCCAGCGCCATCGCCGGCAGCACGCGGCGACGATCGGGCACGGTGCGCTCGGCATGGCGCGCGGCGAAGCGCAATGCCTCGATCAGCTCGGCCTCGGTATGCGGACTGGCGAGGAAATGCGTCGCGCCGGCATCGAAGAAAGCGCCGATGCGCGGCGTATCAGGCCGGGAGACGAGCACGAGCAACGCTGCGCCCCGCGCCGCCGCACCCTCGCCCAGAACCGCTGTCGCCGCGAGACCATCGCCAAGCGCACCCCGCGCATCGACCACCGCCACGCGCGCGCCGCTGGCCGCAAAACGCTGTGCCGAGGCCTCCGCGCGGCGCGCCGCAACCACTTGCCAGCCGGCGCCCGCCGCAAGCGCCGCAAGCTCGTCACGCTGGCGGAAGGAAAGCAAAAACAAGGGCTCGCCCCCGCCGACCGGCATCTCTGCGGCAACCGGGGGCTTCAGGTCTTCAGGCACCATCGGCCCGGTCTAGGGCGTCTCTCGGCCAGCGGCAACGCCTGCGCGACCAAGCGCGCTCTTGTCTGGCCCCGGCGAAGCGCCTAGCTCAGGCGCACGATGAGCTGCGCTGCTCCCCTGATCGACACTCATGGCCGCACGATCCGCTATCTGCGCGTCTCGGTGACCGACCGGTGCGACTTGCGCTGCCGCTATTGCATGGCGGAGGAAATGACCTTCCTTCCCCGCGCGCAGATCCTGAGCCTGGAGGAACTGGCGCTGATCACCGAGCGCTTTATCGCGCGCGGCGTGACCAAAGTGCGGCTGAGCGGCGGCGAACCACTGGTCCGACGCGACGTAATCGAGCTGGTGCGTCGGCTCGGCCGCCATGTCGGCCACGGCCTCGACGAACTCACCATGACGACCAACGGCACGCGCCTTGCGCAGCATGCCGAGGCGCTGGCCGATGCCGGCATCCGCCGTATCAATGTCAGCCTCGACAGCCGCGATCCGGCAACGTTCCGCCACATCACGCGGCATGGCGATATCGCGCAGGTGCTTGAGGGCATCGCGGCGGCCAAGGCAGCGGGGCTGCGCGTCAAGATCAACATGGTCGCGCTCAACGGCCTCAACGATGGCGAGATCGGCGACATGCTCGCCTGGTGCGCCGACGAGGGCCTCGATCTGTCGCTGATCGAAACCATGCCGCTCGGCCAGATCGACGAGGATCGCGCCGATCGCTTCCTGCCGCTGACCAGGGTCTTTGACGATCTCGCCGCGCGGTTCCCCCTCGTCCGCGACGATCACCGCACCGGCGGCCCGGCGCGTTATTGGCAGGTCGAGGGCAGCGAAACCCGGCTCGGCCTGATCTCGCCGCTCACCGCCAATTTCTGCGACGGCTGCAATCGCGTGCGCCTCACCACCGAGGGCAAGCTCTATATGTGCCTCGGCCATGACGACCAGGTCGACCTGAAGACGGCGCTGCGCAACGAAGGGCTCGCCGCCGTCGATGCGCTGCTCGACGAAGCGATGCGGCTCAAGCCCGCCCGCCACGATTTCTCGGTCGCGCGCGGCGCCGGCCCTGCGGTTAGCCGCCATATGAGCGTTACCGGCGGATGAGGTCGTTCGAGCGCCGCGCGCTGCTCGCGTCGCCCACCGACGCGGCGCATGAAGCGGCGACGGCGTTGCGCGAAACGCATGAATGGGCGCCGCTCGACCAAGCCGATGTCGTCATCGCGCTCGGCGGCGACGGCTTCATGCTGCAGACATTGCACATGATGCTGGAAAGCCGGCGGCCGCCGGTGCCGGTGTTCGGGATGAACCTCGGCACCGTCGGCTTTCTGATGAACGAATTTCGCGACTTCGGCCTCGATCAGCGCCTCGCCATGAGCAAGGCGTTCCAGGTCCGCCCCTTGCGGATGACCGCCGAGACGATCGAGGGCGAAATCCACACGCTGCCCGCGATCAACGAAGTCTCGCTGCTGCGCGAAACCCGCCAGACCGCCAAGCTGGAAGTGACGGTGAACGAGCGCGTCGTGCTGCCAGAATTGGTGTGCGACGGCGCGCTGGTCGCGACGCCGGCGGGATCGACCGCCTATAATTTTTCGGCGCAGGGCCCCATCCTCCCACTCGATTCAGCGCTTATGGCGTTGACGCCGATCAGCCCCTTCCGCCCCCGGCGCTGGCGCGGCGCGATTTTGCCCGACAAAGCGCGCATCTCGTTCCGCGTGCTCGAAGCCGCCAAACGCCCGGTCAGCGCAGTCGCCGATCAGCGCGAGGTGCGCGACGTCGCCCGCATCGATATCGCCAGCGACCGCACGCGGGAACTGACCTTGCTGTTCGACCCCGAACACGCGCTCGACGATCGCATCACGATGGAGCAGTTTTTGGCTTAGGGCGTCCCGGTTCTCCATCGTCGCCCCAGCGAAAGCTGGGGCCGCTCGCCAATTCTCCCGATGCCAAACGACCCCAGCTTGCGCTGGGGTGACGATCGGGCTGCTTCGCCGGGGGCAACGAAACGCCAATGCCCCTTGCCTTCCCGGAAAAGCCGCTGCTATAGGCCGCGCCTCGACGGGCGGTGCGCCGCCCCTTGCCGCCGTTCCCCGATAGCTCAGCGGTAGAGCACTCGACTGTTAATCGAGCGGCCGTTGGTTCGAATCCAACTCGGGGAGCCAGCGCTGGCCGATCACAACGCCCAGAGCGATAATGCCCGATGATGCATGCGCCGATTGCCCCTGAGCGACCCGATCGCCAACGTGCCCCGGCGCCCGGTCCGGTGATCCGCGCGCTGACGCTGCTGATTGCGGTGGCGGCGCTGATCGTGCCTGCCGCGATCGTGCGGTTCATGCCGCGACCCGTGCCGCACTTGCATCACCACGGGCGGCCGCCGAAAGTGGTGCCGCCGACGCAATTGCCTCCGGTCGAGCCGGTAGCCGTCGAGAATCTCAGCCCCGATGACGCGCGCGCGATCAATGCGGCGGTGCCGTTCACCGATCGCGTCGTACCTGCCGCGCGCCCCTTCCGGTTGCAGACCGATCCGGTCGACCATGCCCGCGCGGTCGACTGCCTTGCCGCCGCCGAACTCTACGAAGCCGGTAACGACGCGACCGGCGAGCGCGCGGTGGCGCAAGTCGTGCTCAATCGGCTGCGGCATCCCGCTTTCCCCAAAACCGTTTGCGGCGTCGTCTTCCAGGGGTCGGACCGCAGCACCGGTTGCCAGTTCACCTTCACTTGCGACGGCGCGCTGCAACGCCACGCCTGGTCGGCGCCCGCCTGGACGCGCGCGCGGCTGATCGCCGAAGCAGCGCTGGGCGGCGCCGTGTTCGCGCAGGTCGGCTATGCGACGCATTACCACACCGATTGGGTGGTGCCTTATTGGAGCGCGAGCCTCGACAAGGTCGCCGCGGTGGGCGCGCATCTGTTCTTTCGCTGGACCGGCTGGTGGGGCACGCCCGCCGCGTTCGTCACGCACGCCGGCGGGGCCGAGCCGGCCATCGCGACGCTGGCGCTTTATTCGCCCGCGCATCGCGCCGGGGTACTCGCCGGCGATCTGCTGACGCCCGAGCAGCGCTTGGCACTCGTCAACGGCGCCATCGCCAAGCTGCCGCCGCCGGTCGCAGGGGACGCGAGCAGCTTCCTCGTCACCATCGATGCCGGCATCCCCGCCGCCGATCTGGCGCGGCTCGCGGTGCACAGCTGCGGCGAGCGGTCCTATTGCAAGTTCATGGCGTGGACCTCGACGCGCGAGACGCCGAAACGCCTGCCGCTCGGCTCAGGCCAGATCGCAACGATGGCGTTCAGCTATCTGCGCGATCACGATCATTTCTTCGACAAGATGCTGTGGAATTGCCGCGTCTTCGCCGGCATTCCCAAAGCGCAGTGCATGAAAGCGCAGACGTTTCAGCCGGTGATGCCGGCCGCCGAGCCCGCCGTGCCGATCGCCGAGCCGAAGGCGGCCGATGCGCCTTTGGCGAGCGATGTGGGGAATTCGAGCGGTCGGTGAATGCGCCACCTAAACCCTCTCCCCTTGAGGGAGTTCGGGGTCGGCCATGCCCCCGGCATGGCCTAAACAGCGCGGGGCGCTGTTTACCCCGAACTGGATACGAAGACTTGGCAGCTTGCTGCCTAGTCGGAGTTGGGAGAGGGGTGAATCCCGGCTATCGACGGTCGGAGTGCCCCTCTCCAAGTTTCGCTAAGCGCTAGCGCGCTAAGCTTCACTATCCTCTCCCGCGAGGGGAGAGGAATTGCCTAGCCCCGACGCTTCACGCCGCCCGATCGAACATCTCCGGCGCCAGCGCCATCACCGCATCGGCGCCACCCTCTATCTTGCGACGCAGCGCGCCCGCGTCGGGCAAAATCCGCTCGGCATAATAGCGCGCGGTCAGCAGCTTGGCTTCGAGGAAGCCACGATCGAGCCCCTCGCCGCCTTCGTTCAGCAAGTGCGTCGCCGCCGTCGCCATGCGCAGCCACATCAGGCCAACCGCGACGATGCCCATCAGGTGCATATAGCTGTGCGCGCCGGCGCCGACATTGTCGGGGCTCTTGATGCCGTTCTGGACGAACCAGAGCGTCGCCGCCTGCAGATCGTTGTTCGCCCGCTCCAGCCGCCCGGCGAAATCGGCGAGGCTTTCCACTTGCTTCGCCGCCGCAATCTCTTCGCCGACGATCTTGAACAGCGTCTGCACCGCGCGGCCGCCATTCTGGGCGAGCTTGCGGCCAACGAGGTCCATCGCCTGCACGCCGTTGGTGCCTTCGTAGATCATCGCGATCCGCGCATCGCGGACATATTGCTCCATCCCCCATTCGGCGATGTAGCCATGGCCGCCATAAACCTGCTGCGCGTTGGTCGCGATCTCATAGCCCTTGTCGGTGCCATAGCCCTTGATCACCGGGGTCAGCAGCCCGATCAAATCGGCGGCGAGCTCGCGCTCCGCCTCGGTCGGCGCCTTGTGCTCGAGATCGACCTGGAGCGCGCCCCACAAGCACAGAGCGCGCAACCCCTCGGTCAGCGCCTTGCCTTCCATCAGCATGCGGCGGACATCGGGGTGGACGAACAGCGTGTCGGCCTTTTCGTTCGGCTCCTTGGCACCCGTCAGCGCGCGGCCCTGGCGGCGATCATGCGCGTATTGGACGGCGTTCTGGTAGGCCGTTTCCGCCACCGCCAGCCCCTGCAAGCCCACGCCGAGCCGCGCCGCGTTCATCATGATGAACATCGCGGCGAGGCCCTTCATTTCCTCGCCGACCAGCCAGCCCTTGGCGCCGTCATAATTCATCACGCAGGTCGAATTGCCGTGAATGCCCATCTTGTGCTCGATCGAGCCGCAAGTCACCGCATTGCGCGCGCCCAGCGAGCCATCCGCGTTCACCAGGAACTTGGGCACGACGAACAGCGAAATACCCTTGGTCGAATCGGGCGCGCCCGGCGTCTTGGCCAGCACGAGATGAATGATGTTCTCGGTCAAGTCATGCTCGCCCGACGAGATGAAGATCTTGGTGCCGGTGATCGCGTAAGAGCCATCCGCCTGCGGCTCGGCCTTGGTCTTGATGAGGCCCAGATCGGTACCGCATTGCGGCTCGGTCAGGTTCATCGTGCCGCCCCATTCGCCCGACACCATCTTAGGCACGTACATCGCCTGCTGCTCGGGCGAGCCCTTGACGAGCAGCGCCGCCGTCGCGCCGTGCGTGAGCCCCGGATACATGGCGAAGGCCATGTTGGCCGAGATCATATATTCCTCGAACGCGGTCGACACGACATGCGGCATCGCCTGCCCACCAAATTCCGCCGGCGCGCTCAGCGTCGACCAGCCCTGCTCGACAAACTGGCGATAGGCGTCCTTGAAGCCCTCGGGCGTCGTCACCGAGCCATCGTCGTGCCGCGTGCAGCCCTGCTGATCGCCCGACAGGTTGAGCGGGAACAGCACTTCCGCCACGAACTTGCCGCCCTCATCGAGCACCGCATCGACCACATCGGGCGTCGAGTTCTCGAACCCCGGCAGATTGGCGTAATTGGCGAGACCGACGACATGCTCGAGGATGAAGCGCGTATCGCGGACGGGCGGCGTGTAATTAGGCATGAGTTCCTCTCAATGAGCGGCGCTGATCAACGCTTATCGCGTCAGCGCGCGTGGCGGTCTTGCTCGAGCACGGGCTCCAGCATGGCAATGAAGTGCGACAATTCGTCGATCGCCGCGTCAATGTCTTTCTTCTGCGCGGCGAGCAGCGCGACGCGTTCGCGGCATTTGGCGATGGTCACCTCGCGCTGAACGCGGCGGCCGTCACCGATGTCGTACAGGTCGATCATCTCGCGAATTTCGGCCAGGCTGAACCCGACCCGCTTGCCCCGCAAAATCCAGGCGAGGCGGGCGCGGTCGCGCTCGGTATAGATGCGCGCGGTGCCGCGCCGTTCGGGCGCGATCAGGCCCTCGTCCTCGTAGAAGCGAAGCGCGCGCGCGGTGACGCCGAATTCAGCCGAGAGGTCGGAAATCGAATAGACCTGCCCGTCCGGCTGCGGATCGATCGGCGCATAGGCGGCGACGGGCGTCATACCGCCTTTCTTACGTAACGTTTACGTGAACGTCAAGCGCTCACTCTCACCCTTTATCGTCATGCCGGACCCGTTCCGGCATCCACCGCGCCACTGGCAATGTCGTCAGCCTGGGATGTCCATCGACCGGGATAACCAGCCACCTGAGCCCAGGAAGTGAGGTGGATGCCGGAACAGGTCCGGCATGACGGTTAGAATTTGCGGTCACCCTACCCCCCGCAGAGCAACTTCCCCTTGCCGTTGCGCATCGCCGAGGCTTCCGACAGCGAATTGCTGAGCAGCGCCACGTCGAGCGCGGCGAGCGACGCCCGCCCGGTGCACAGATGCGCGCAGCCGGCGGGCACATTGGGCGGAAAGACGATGCGGTCGCCTTCATAGCGCGCATCGAACTCGCACCCCTCGGCGCCGTCCATCCGCACATGCACCAGATCGCCCGCCCGCGTCGCGGTGCCGCTGCCCGAGCAGCTATGCCCCGGCCCGTAATCGACATACGCGCCGATGCGGAAATCGAGCCGGCCGGGGATCACGCACACCCGATCGGTGTCGCGCGCATAGAGCCCGGTCAGGTCGGTATTGGCGGGATCGGGGATCACGCCGGCGGCAATCGCCGCGCTTTCGAGATCGGGCGCGCTGGAGGCCTTGGCGGTCGGCGCCGATGGCTGCTTGTCCCCGCACGCCGTGAGCAGCGCCAACGCGACGCCCGCCATAACAGCGCCGATCCGCCTCATGGCACCCGCGCCAGCGCGTCGCGCTCCCCGTCCCCGTCGATGCGCCGGAAAAAGCAGCTGCGCGCGCCGGTGTGGCACGCCGGACCCGCCGGATCGGCGATGATCCACACCGCATCCTGATCGCAATCGATGCGGATTTCGGCGACGCGCAGGATGTTGCCCGAGGTCTCGCCCTTCTTCCACAGCCGCCCCCGGCTGCGCGACCAGAACGTCGCCTCCCCGCTCGCCCGCGTCGCGGCAAGCGCCTCGGCGTTCATATGCGCGACCATCAACACCTCCCCCGACGCGCGATCGGTGACGACCGCGGTAATGAGGCCGGCGGCGTCGTAGGCGGGATCGAGGACGAGCGAGGTGTCGCGGGAGGTCATGCGCGGCGGTGTAGCGTGGGGGTATGGGGGGCGGCAAGGTTTGGGGGGGCGCCAGCTTTGCGTCTCAAACAGTCTCGAACCATAGCATCCCGCATTTATGGGCGGTGCCGCGCAGATGCCAAAAAAGAAAAATCAGCGCGAGGCCAGCGGCACCGAGACCCAGTTGTTCTCTCCCCGCTCGTGCAGCAGTCCGAGAAAATCGATTGGCGCAGCGCTTTTTTGCGTAAGTCGCAGACGCACCGGGTGCGCTGGCGTCAGCGCTGCCCCGGAGGGTTGGAGAAAAATACCGTTCGTGACAATGCCATTGTCGAGCCGAACGCCAGCGTTGTATCCGCTGATGTTCATAGAAACGCCCGGTGTTTCCCACCCAACTTCAACCTCGGGGTTGTTGACGAGAGCAACAAACTTCACATTTGGTTCCATCAGATGGGACGCGCGCAGGACGATGTCGATTGCGCCGTCAGGCCCCGCCGAGGCGCTAAAGCTTAGGTTTGAGAACCCGAGGTGCTGGGGCGTAAAGGATGCATCGCCCTGAGTGATGCTTACTATTTGCGCGATTGCAGCCTCGAGGCCAACGGTGTGCATGTCGATGTAAAGCGTCTGCATTAGGATCGGCGGCATCGCGCTGCCGTCAACCCGCACCGGGATGATCCGCGTCTTGCCCTTGGAGGCCGCGTAGAGCGCATTCTGCCACTCCAGCTTGACCATATCGCTCTCAAGACTGGCCTTCGACACGAAGAAGAAGACGAACTCGGGAGCCTCAAGCCCCTTGTTCATCTGGTCGATGATGCCGTCGCCGGGTCGGATTGACCAAGAGTCGTAGAAGACCTGCTCCTTGCCGAAGATGCCGGCCAGTCGAATGGCAACGGCCTCGACCAAGGGCTTGTCGTTGTGATTGTGACTAAGGAAAATTTTGTGCGTCATGAAGCCTCCGCTGATGCTTCGCTAAATAGGGTTCGATAGCGTCCGTTTCACTGTCTGAGCGCCGGCTGATGACACAGTTCGCATCGGAAGGCGCGATGTGCGCGCAGCTCTGGTGCCCCCTCTGTCCTACCGCCCCAACCGATGCCACCCTCCCCCAATGGCGCTCGTCCTGCCTCGTTCCGCCAGCCGTCCGCACCTCGTTCAGCACCGGGAGTGGGCAACAAAGGGGGGACGTAGTGTCAACTTCGTCAACTTCGCTCGCGCCGGCGGGTGCGGGACTCGGGGGTGGGCGGAGCCCGATCGGCGTCTCAAAAGCGCGCGGCTTGGGCGGCATCGGGGCGGCTGGTGGCCCGCGGTCAGTCCCCCATGGTCACTGGGAACATTAGGGAACATTCGCCCACCATCGACCCCTCGCGTTGATGTGACAAATACGCGACAAAGACACATTGCCCCCCTATATGGCGCTCGACTCCTCGATCGAGACCGGCGGCGATGCTCACGACTCACCCATTTGATGACGATAAGCTGCGGGAGGAATGCGGCATTTTCGGCGTGTCCGCCGGCGATGGCGCGGCGGCGCTGGTGGCGCTTGGCCTCCACGCGCTGCAGCATCGCGGGCAGGAAGCCGCCGGCATCACCAGTTTTGACGGCGCGCATTTCCACACCCACCGCGCGATGGGCCATGTCGCCGGCAATTTCGATCGCGACGAGATCATCCGCGCGCTGCCCGGCAATGTCGCCTGCGGCCATGTCCGCTATTCAACGACCGGTGAAACCGCGCTGCGCAACGTCCAGCCGCTTTATGCCGAGCTGCAATCGGGCGGCTTTGCGATCGCGCATAACGGCAACATCTCGAACGCCGCCAAGCTGCGGCGCGAGATGGTGCGGCGCGGCTCGATCTTCCAGTCGACCAGCGATACCGAGACGATCATCCACCTGGTCGCCACCTCCAATTACCGGACATTGCTCGACAAGTTCATCGATGCGCTCAAGCAAGTGGAGGGCGCCTATTCGCTGATCGTGATGACGCCGGAAGGGATGATCGTCTGCCGCGATCCGCTCGGCATTCGCCCGCTGGTGATGGGGCGATTGGACGATACGGTGATCTTCGCGTCGGAAACCGTCGCGCTCGATGTGGTCGGGGCGGAGTTTGTGCGGGCAGTCGAGCCGGGGGAGCTGATCATTGCGCAGGGCTCGGAAATCCGCTCGATCCACCCCTTCGCTGCCCAGCGCCCGCGGCCATGCATTTTCGAATGGGTCTATTTCTCGCGGCCCGATTCGATCGTTGACGAGCAGTCGGTCTATTCGGTGCGCAAGGCGATCGGCGCGCAACTGGCGATCGAATCGCCGGTCGATGCCGATCTCGTCATCCCCGTCCCCGATTCGGGCGTGCCGGCGGCGATTGGCTATGCCCAGCAATCGGGCATCCCGTTCGAGCTCGGCATCATCCGCTCACATTATGTCGGCCGGACTTTCATTCAGCCCGGCGACCAGATCCGCCATTTGGGCGTGAAGCTGAAGCACAATGCCAACCGCGCGTTAATCGAGGGTAAGCGCATCATCCTGATCGACGATTCGATCGTGCGCGGCACCACCTCGCTCAAGATCGTCCAGATGATGCGTGAGGCCGGCGCCGCCGAAATCCATATGCGCATTGCCAGCCCGCCGACCCGGCACAGCTGCTTTTACGGCGTCGACACGCCCGAGCGTGCCAAGCTGCTTGCCGCCAAGCTCGATGTCGGCGGGATGACCGATTTCATCCATGCCGACAGCCTGAATTTCGTCTCGATCGACGGCCTCTACAAAGCGCTCGGCGAGGCGCGGCGCGATGATGGAGCGCCGCGCTATTGTGACGCCTGCTTCACCGGCGACTACCCCACCACGCTGACCGACCAGGACGAATTGACCCCGGTCGACCAGTTTGCCCTGCTCGAAGAGCGCGTCGCCTGATGAGCGATAAGCCATTGACGGGCCAGCTCGCGCTGGTGACGGGTGCGAGCCGGGGCATCGGCGCGGCGACGGCCAAGGCGCTTGGGGCGAAGGGCGCGCATGTCGTGCTCACCGCGCGCACCACCGGCGGACTGGAAGAAGTCGAGGAGGCGATCCACGCCGCCGGCGGCTCGGCGACGATCGCGCCGCTCGATCTGGTCGAGGGCGACGGCATTGCCCGGCTCGCCGATGCGATTGCGGGGCGGTGGCAAGCGCTCGACATATTGGTGCTCAACGCCGCGATCCTGGGCACGCTCGGCCAGGTCGCCGCGATCGAGCAGAAGCAGCTCGCCAAGGTGCTGGCACTCAACGTCAATGCGCAGGTGGCGCTGCTCGGCGCGTTCGACCCGATGCTGCGCAAGTCCGGCAATGCCCGGGTGATCGGCCTGACCAGCAAAGTCGCGCAGACCGCGCGCGCTTATTGGGGCGAATATGCTGCCTCCAAAGCGGCGTTCGAAGTGATGCTGCGCTGTTACGGCGATGAAGTTGCCGGCATCAGCCCCATCCGCGTCGCGTTGGTCGATCCCGGCGCGACCCGCACGGTGATGCGGGCCCGCGCTTACCCGGGCGAGGACCCCGCCTCAGTGAAGGATCCAGAAATCGTTGGCGACCACATCGCCGGGCTGATCCTCCGCGATTTCGAGACGGGACATTACGAGACGATTGGATGAGGGGTTGCGGCACTCGCCGGCGCCTGTCCTACATCCCCGATCTTTGGTAGGGCGCGACAGGCTCTTTCGCATCGCCGCGATGCATCCGCCGCATATCGCTGCTTCACCAGCGTCACCTGCGCGACTTCGATGCCGCCGCCCCGGAAGCCGCCTTCACAATACATGAGATAATAACGCCATAACGCTTGGAAACCGCGATCAAATCGACGCGGTAAATGGCCGTCGGCGATGGCGGCATCGAAGCTGGCGCGCCAGCGACGCAGTGTTTCGGCATAATCGAGCGAAAATGCCGTTTTATCCTGCCATTCCAGCCCGTTGGCCTCGGCAAGCGCGCGGAAACGGCTTTCCGACAACAGCATGCCGCCCGGGAACACATAGGCCTGAATGAAATCGACATTCTCGGCATAAGCCTCGAAAATCGCATCATCGATCGCGATATATTGGATCGCGGCGCGGCCGCCGGGCTTGAGCGAGCGCGCGATCATCTGGAGGTAGGACGGCCAATATTCCTGCCCGACCGCCTCGACCATCTCGATGCTCGCAACGGCATCGTAAACCCCGGTCACATCACGATAATCGGTGAGCGACGCCTCGACACCGGGCAGCGACGCCTTGCTCAGCGCGTCGAACTGCTCCTGCGAAATGGTGATTGCGTGCACGCGCCGCCCAGCCGCCGAGGCAACGCGCGCGAACGATCCCCAACCGCAGCCGATTTCCAGGATGCGCTCGCCGGGTTCGGTCGCGGTGCGCGCCAGGATCGCCTCGAGCTTGCGATGCTGAGCCACCTCGAGCGATTCGCCGGCCCCGGCCGGCACCTCGAACAGCGCGCTCGAATACGCGAGCGTCGGATCGAGCCACACCGAGTAGAAGTCATTGCCCAGATCATAATGGCGATGGATGTTCCGCCGCGCCCCGGCTCGGTTGTTGCGGTTCGCCAGATGCCAGAGCCGGCGCACGCCGCGACCGATGCCGCTCGACCGGCCCGTTCGCCCCAAGGTGCGGCGATTGCGCGAGAAGATCTCGAACAAGGCGACCGGATCGGGGCTCGACCATTCGCCCTTCGACCAGGCGACGTACCAGCCGACCGAGCCACCGCTCGCCAGTCGCAGCAATGCGCGCCAGCTGGCCAGATCGACAACGACGCGCGGCCCCGGTGCGCGCCCGCCAAGCAACCGCTCCTCGCCACCCGGCAAGGTGACGCGCAGCTCGCCCTCGGCGAGGCCACGGTCGATGCGGTCGAGGATACGGTGGCAGAATGGCGCCGTGAGCGCGAGCAACAGACTGCCAAATGTCCGCCCAGAAGCGCGCGATCGCTGGGCGGGCGATTCCGGCTCGGGCAGGATGGCATTCATCTCGGCGCGCTACATGCCCCGAACTTTTGGCGCTGAAAAGTGGGTTTTGTAACGCCGGCTAACTGATGGCGCGCACCGCGGCGAGCGCGCGGTCGCGTGCCTCGCGATGGCCGATCAGCTTGGCGGGATAATCCCGCGGCCGCGCCCCGCTCGCCTCGGGATCGTGGATCCAGGCATCGGGTACCTTGGCCAACTCGGGCACCCATCGGCGGATATAGCCGGCGGCGTCGAATTTCTCGGATTGAGTGAGCGGCGCCATGATGCGGACGAACATGTTGGAATCGACGCCCGTCCCCGCCGTCCACTGCCAATTCACCGCGTTGGAGGCGTAATCGGCATCGACCAGCGTGTCCCAGAACCATTGCTCGCCGCGCCGCCAGTCGATGAGCAGATGCTTGATGAGGAAGGAAGCGGTGATCATCCGCACCCGGTTGTGCATCCAGCCCGTTGCCCAAAGCTGGCGCATGCCGGCGTCGACGATGGGATAGCCGGTGCGGCCCTGTTGCCAGGCGCGCAAGTCGCGATCGGCAGCGGCGCCGTCGCGCCATTGCAGGGCATCGAACGAGGGGCGTGCGTTGCGGCGGCCGTAATCGGGGAATTGCAGGATGACGTTGGCGGCATAATCGCGCCAACCAAGCTCGCCGAGGAAGGTCGCCACCGATCCACCGGCATCAGCCGCGGCATGCCAGGCCTGGGCAGGCGAGATTTCGCCGAAATGCAAATGGGGTGAAAGCCGCGAGGTGCCCTCTACCGAGGGCAAGTTCCGCTGCTCGGCATAAGCGGCGGCGCGCGTGTCGAACGCTTTCAGGCGCCGATGCCCGCCCGCTTCACCGGGCTGCCATTCCTCGAAGCCCGTGGCCCAGTTGGGCTTGGTCGGCAGCAGGTCCCAATCCTCGAGCCGGTCGCTCGCCGGCCAGCTTTCGGGTGCCGGAATTGTGCGCGGCGCGGCGCGGGGATCGGGTGGCGGCATGGCCTCGCTCAGCGCGCGCCAGAAGGGTGTGTAGATTTTGTAAGGCGCGCCGGCGCCAGTGGTGACGCTGCCCGGCGGCGCGAGATAATTGCCGTTGTGAAGGACGAGATCGAGCCGCTTGGCCACCGCGCGCTCGGCATTGCGCCACCAAGGCTCGTAATGGCGAAGCGCGTGGACACGGGTAGCGCCGGTCTCCTCGGCCAGCGCAGCGAGCACCTCGTCGCATTTGCCGCGCCGCAGGATGAGGCGAGAGCCCTTCTCCTCAAGACCTTGCACAAGCGACTTCAGACTGTGATGCAGCCACCACCGCGACGCCCCACCCATCGCATAATGCTTGGGCGTCTCGTCATCGAGAATATAGACCGGTACCACCGGCCCTTCGGCAATCGCCGCCGCCAATGCGGCCTGATCGGCCAAACGCAAGTCGCGCCGCAGCCAGAGGAGCGTGGGTGCCGTCATCCGCGTCGATTAGCGCGGCTCAGCCCTCGCCTGCCATATCGCCAACGGTCCAGGTCTGGCCCTTGGCCACGAGTTTCTGGAGATCAGCGATCTTGCCCTGCGCAGCGCTCTCATTCTGGCTGACCACCGCCGCCTCGAAGGTCGGCTTGGGATCGTCATAGAGCACGCCGAGCGCCATCGGAAACTCGCCGAACGGCAGCTCGACCAGCATGTGCGCGACGGTGCGGTTGGTGACGTCATGGACGATGACGCCCGCCGCTTCCCAGTCACCATCGACCACATCGACGACGATCGGCGTCAGCGTCTTATGGTCGATCGCGATGCCCTTCGAGCCCCCGGCGAACAGCATCGGCTTGCCATTCTCCAGCCAGAGCTGCTGCGTCGCGGCGTTGGTCTTAGCGGTGAACTCCTCGAACACCTCGTCATTATAGACGATGCAATTCTGGTAGATTTCGACGAACGCCGCGCCCTGGTGGTGGTAGGCAGCCTTCAGCACCCCGCCCAGATTCTTGTGGATATCGATCCCGCGCGCGACGAACCGCGCGCCCGCGCCAAGCGCGAAGGCACATGGCTTCACCGGGTGATCGACCGAACCGTAAGGTGTCGAGGGTGACCGCGTCCCCTCGCGGCTGGTCGGCGAATATTGCCCCTTGGTCAGCCCATAAATCTCGTTGTTGAACAACAGGATCTGGCAATTGAGGTTGCGGCGCAGCAAGTGCATCGTGTGGTTGCCGCCGATCGACAGCGCGTCACCGTCGCCGGTGATGATCCACACGTCGAGCTCGGGATTGGCGAGCTTCACCCCCGTCGCCACCGCCGGCGCGCGGCCGTGGATGGTGTGGAAGCCATAGGTCTCCATATAATAAGGGAAGCGCGACGAGCAGCCGATGCCACTGACGAACACGGTGTTTTCCGGCACCGCGCCGATCTCGGGCATGGTGCGCTGCACCGCCTTCAGGATCGCATAGTCGCCGCAGCCGGGACACCAACGCACTTCCTGGTCGGTTTCCCAATCCTTGGGCGTGGTCGGGCGGACGGGGGTCATGTCGTTCATGTTCAAACCTTTCAACGTCATGCCGGCGAAAGCTGGCATCTCTTGCCGCGAGAGACCCCAGCCTTCGCTGGGGTGACGGCTTATGTTGCCAACATGCCCTCAATCGCATCCTCGATCTCGAAGATACGGAAGGGCTGGCCGCTCACCTTGTTGAGTGGCTTGGCGTCAACCAGATACTGATCGCGGAGCAGCGTCTTGAACTGGCCGGTGTTCATCTCGGGCACCAGTACCTTGCCATAGCTCTTGAGCAGCTCGCCCAGATTGGCCGGCAGCGGCCAGATATGGCGGACATGGATGTGGCTGACGCTGAGCCCCTTGCGGCGCGCCCGGCGAACTGCCTGGTGGATGGGGCCATAAGTCGATCCCCAGCCGACGACCGCGAGCTTGCCGCCCGCCTCGCCCAGCGTCACTTCCTGGTCGGGCACCTTGATGCCGAGCACCTTGTTCTGGCGGGTGTCGGTCATCGCCTGATGGTTGGCGGCGCTGTAGTCGATATTGCCGGTGCCCTGCGCCTTTTCGATGCCGCCGATGCGGTGGAGCAGGCCGGGCGTGCCGGGCTTGACCCAGGGCCGCGCGAGCTTGGCGTCACGAGCATAGGGCTTGAAGCCATCGGCCGGCGGTTCTTCGAGGAACGTCACCGGGAAGGGCTCATAACCGCTCATATCAGGCACGCGCCAGGGCTCGGCGGCGTTCTGCATATAGCCGTCGGTCAGCAGCATCACCGGGGTCATATATTGGGTGGCAATGCGCACCGCCTCGATCGCGACGTCGAAGCAATCCGCCGCCGAGCGCGAGGCGATGACGGGCAACGGCGCGTCGCCATTGCGGCCATAGACGGCTTGATAGAGATCGGACTGTTCGGTCTTGGTCGGCAGGCCGGTCGAGGGACCACCGCGTTGGGCATTGACGATGACCAGCGGCAGCTCAGTCATGATCGCCAACCCCATCGCCTCGGTCTTGAGCGCGATGCCTGGGCCCGACGAGCAGGTGACGCCGAGCGACCCGGCATAGGAGGCGCCGAGCGCCGAGGCGATTGCGGCAATCTCGTCCTCGGCCTGGAAGGTCGTGACGCCGAATTCCTTGAACCGCGACAGCGTGTGCAAGATCGCGCTCGCCGGCGTGATCGGATAGCCGCCGAAGAACATCGGCAGTTCGGCGAGGTTCGCGCCCGCCACCAGCCCCAGCGAAATCGCCTCCGCGCCTGTCACGGTGCGATACAGGCCGGGTTCCGCCTCAACCGCGTCGACATGCAGCTGGCGCAAGCGATGCGATCCCAACCCGCTGCCGCCAATCTCCGCCGTCTCGCCATAGGCATGGCCGGCGTTCAGCGCGGCGATATTGGCGTCTGCGAGCACTTGGTTCTGTGCAAATTTGGCCTTGAGCCACTCGATCAGCGGGGCGCGGCTGCGATCGAACATCCACAGCGCCAACCCCAGCGTCCACATATTCTTGCAGCGCAGCGCTTCCTTGTTGCCGAGCCCGAACGCCTTGACCGATTCGAGCGTCAGCGCGCTGATGTCGAACGCGAGCAGCTGCCATTTCGCGAGGCTGCCGTCTTTCAGCGGATTGCTGTCATATTTGGCCTTGGCGAGGTTGCGCTCGGTGAACTCGCCCTCGTCGGCGATGATCAGGCCGCCAGGCTTGAGCTGGTCGACATTCACTTTCAGCGCCGCCGGGTTCATCGCGACGAGCACATCGGGCGCGTCACCGGCGGTTTCGATCTGGGTCGAGCCGAAATTGATCTGGAATGCCGAGACACCGAACAACGTGCCCTGCGGCGCGCGGATTTCGGCGGGGAAATCGGGAAACGTCGCGAGGTCGTTGCCCGCCAGCGCGGTCGACAGCGTGAACTGGCCGCCGGTCAGCTGCATGCCATCGCCCGAGTCGCCGGCGAAACGAACGACGACCGACTCGCCATGGGTGGTTGCATCAACGGGTGAAGGGGGAAGGGTTTTGGTGGCGGTTGCCATAGCGTTCCTGCGCGACGTGATTTGGTGGGGGCCTCTACGCCCGTCGCGCGCGTCACCCAAGCATAAATTACGTCGGCTGTGCGACGGCGGCGGTTTGGGATGTCTCGCCCAGGGTCAGGATAGAGGTGGCATGGCGGCGCGCGACGGCCAGCGTGTCGCGACCGTAGCCGCCACCAAGCGTGCTGGCGAGCGGGACGCCACGCTCCATCGCGAGCCGCATGACCCATTGGTCGCGGCGGATAAGGCCCGCTTCACTCAGCGCCAGGCGTCCGAGCTTGTCGCCCTCGAAGGGATCGACGCCCGCCTGATAGAGGATAATGTCAGGCCGAAACCGATCGACGAGCGGCGGCAGCGTTTCGACGAGCGCGGCCATATAGCCATCGTCATCCACCCCATCTGGCAAGGGCACGTCGAGCGTCGAGCGCGCCTTGCGGACCGGGAAGTTGCGCTCGGCATGGATCGAATAGGTGGCGATATCGGCGCGCCCGGCGGTGAGCGCGGCGGTGCCGTCGCCCTGATGGACATCGCAATCGGCGATCAGCACGCGGGCGACCGTCCCTTCCTCGACCAACCGCACCGCTGCAATGGCGAGATCGTTGAACACGCAATAGCCCGCCCCAGTATCCGCCAGCGCATGATGGCTGCCGCCGGCGCTGTTCGCGGCATAGCCCCACTCGAGCGCGATCCGCGCCGCAAGATACGTCCCACCCGGCACCCGCTGCGCCCGGCGCGCAACCTCGGGCGTCACCGCAAAGCCGATGCGCCGCTCCTTGGCGCGCGGCACGCGCGCTTCGAGCACCTCGGCGACGTAATCGGCGTCGTGCACCGCCTCGATCCACGCGCGCGGCATCAGCTCGGGCTCAACCCATTCGATCGACGCACCGCTGTCGCGCAGCACATCGCGGACCAGGCCGTTCTTGGCCCATTGATAGGGACTGCCCGGCGGGGCGGGTGCGACATAATCAGGGTGATGGACGACGGCGATCATCGCCTTTAGCTAAGCGCAACACCCGCCCCGCGCCAAGGTGCTCAAGGAAAGGATCAAGATGACCGCCCCCCATGTTCGACCCGATGCCCAGGCGTTCCTGGCTTTTCTGGCGGCGTCGCCCGCGGCCCAGCGTCAGCAAATGGCGCCCGCCGAATCGCGGGCGATGTATGTCGCGATGAAGGACATCGTCGATCCGCCGGTCGGTACCTTGGGCGCGATCATCGATGCGATTGTCCCGGGTCCGGCGGGTGACATTCCGGTTCGGTTGTTCGATCCGCGCGAGCAGCGCGAGGCGGGGCCGGCGGTCGTCTTCTTTCACGGCGGTGGCTTCGTCCTCGGCAATATCGAAACGCATGCCAGCTTCTGCGCGGAAATGGCGCGGGTGATGGACCTGCCGGTGATCTCGGTCGACTATCGCCTTGCGCCCGAAAATCCCTGGCCGGCAGCCCCCGACGATTGCGAAGCAGCCGCGCGCTGGGTGGCTGGCAGCCCGGCTGCTCTCGGGCGGACCATCACCGGGCTGGTCTTGTCGGGCGACAGCGCCGGCGGCACGCTCGCCATCGTCACCGCGATGGCGCTGCGCGATGCCCCCGCCGCTGTTCCGGTGATCGCGCAGATGCCGTTTTATCCCGCGGCCGACATGGCGACCGAACACCCGTCTTACAGCGAATTTGCCGAGGGCTTCTTCCTGACCCGCGAAACGATGGACTGGTTCTCAGCCGCTTATCAAGCCGATCTGTCCCACCCGCGCGGCTCGCCGATGGCGGGCGATATTGCCGGGCTTCCGCCCGCCGTGGTCGTCACCGCAAGCCTCGATCCGATCCGCGATCAGGGCCGGGCTTATGCCGCCGCGCTCATCAAGGCGGGCATTCCGACGGTGTTTCAGGAAGCCAAGGGCAATATCCACGGCTTCGCCAATCTGCGCCAGGCAATCGGATCGAGCCAAGCCGATGTCGCCAAGGCGTTCGCGGCGTTGAAACAGGTGATTGCCGCGGCATGAGCGTCGATCCCGCCACCCTGCCCTATCGCCCCTGCGCGGGGCTGATGATCATCAACGGCGAGGGGCGCATCTTTGTCGGGCGGCGGATCGATCAGAAGGTGGAGGCATGGCAGCTCCCGCAGGGCGGCATCGACGATGGCGAAGATGCTACCACCGCCGCCTGGCGCGAGCTGACCGAGGAAACCGGGATAACCAGCGACCATGCCGAGCTGATCGCCGAAGCGCCGGGCGACTATTTCTATGATCTGCCGCCAGAACTGATCGGCCGCGCCTGGCACGGGCGCTATCGCGGCCAACGGATGCGGTGGTTCTTGTTCCGCTTCACCGGCAGTGACGCCGACATCGACCTCGCCACCCATCATCAGGAATTCTCGGCCTGGCGCTGGGCTGACCGGCACGAGGTCCTAGCGCTCGCGGTGGCCTTCAAGCGCGACCTGTACGCAGAGGTAATGGCCGCTTTTGCCGATCATCTGAGCCCGGCCTGACGCCTTTCGGTTTGCACGCCAAGCGGCTAGGGCGACGCCATGACCAATCTTTCGACCATCGAGCGCGACGCGATTGCCGGAATCGATGGCAGTGCAATGCTCGATCAGGTGCTTACCTGGGTCGCGGTCAACAGCGGCACGCGCAATCTTGCCGGGCTGGCGACGATGGCGCGGTTGCTCGCCGATGCGTTCGGGGCGTTGCCGGGTGAGATCGCGCTTGTCCCGGCGGCTCCGGTCGACACCGTTACGAGCGCGGGGCACGTCGAGCCGCTCGCGCATGGCGATCATCTCAGCCTCACGGTGCGGCCCGATGCGCCGATACAATTGCTCCTGACCGGGCACATGGACACCGTGTTCGCGGCGGATCACCCGTTCCAGACCGCCCGCTGGCTCGACAATGGCCATCTCAATGCGCCCGGCGCGGCGGACATGAAGGGGGGCATCGCCGTGATGCTTGCCGCGCTCAAGGCTGTTGAGGCGACGCCGCTCGCCCCGCGCTTGGGCTATCGCGTGATTCTCAATTCGGATGAAGAGACGGGTTCGCTCTCGTCATCCGCGCTGATCGCCGAGGCGGCACTAGGGCGCACCGCAGCGCTCACCTACGAACCCGCCCTGCCCGATGGCACGCTCGCCGGCGCGCGTGGCGGCACCGGCAATTTCTCGATCGTTATCCACGGTCGCGCCGCGCATGCCGGCCGCAATCCCGAGGATGGGCGCAATGCCATCGTCGCTGTCGCCGACCTCGCATTGCGCCTCGCCGCGCTAATCGGCCCTGATCTGTCGGTCAATCCGGCGCGGATCGATGGCGGTGGCCCGAACAATATCGTTCCCGATCTCGCCGTGTTGCGCGTCAACTTTCGCCCGAAATCGCCCGAGGCCATTGCTCGCGCCGATGCGGCGATCAACGCCGCCATCGCCACCGTTGCTGCCGAGCACGACGTCTCGATCCACCGCCACGGCACCTTCAACCGCCCGCCCAAGCCGATCGATGCCGGCGCCGCCAAATTATTCGATCTCGTCAAACAAGCCGGCGCTGACCTCGGCCTTGCCATTGGCTGGCGCGACACCGGCGGCGTGTGCGACGGCAATAACATCGCCGCCTGCGGCATTCCCGTGGTCGACACGATGGGTGCGCGCGGCGGCGCGATCCACTCGGCGGACGAATTCCTGATTCCCGAAAGCCTCGCCGAGCGAGCCGCGCTGTCGGCCGTTACCATTCTGCGTATCGCCGAGAAGGGCGGGCTATGACCTTCCGCATCCGCGCCGCGCGCGACAGCGATCTGCAGCATCTCTATGAAATGGCCAAGCTGACCGGCGGGGGCTTCACCAACCTCCCTGCCGATCGCCGCGCGCTCGAGGCCAAGCTCGATCGGTGCCGCGACGCCTTTGCACGCGATGGCGAGGGCGTGACCGACGAGCTGTTCGTGCTGATCTTGGAGAATGCCGAGACCGGTGAGGTGCGCGGTACTTGCCAGATTTTCACCCAGGTCGGCCAGCGCCACCCCTTCTACAGCTATCGCATGGGCGTGCTGACTCAGCACAGCCAGGTGCTCGATCGCACCTTCCGCGCCGAGATGCTTTCGCTGACCACCGATCTCGAGGGATCGAGCGAAGTCGGTGGCCTGTTCCTCCACCCCGGCGAGCGCGCCGGGGGCTTGGGCATGCTGCTCGCGCGCAGCCGCTATCTGTTCATCGCGATGCACCGTGCGCGCTTTGCCGATCGCATCCTGGCGGAGCTGCGCGGGATTATCGATGAGAGCGGTGGATCGCCCTTCTGGGATGGCCTCGCCGGGCGTTTTTTCGGCATGGATTTCCAGGATGCCGACCAGTTCAACGCCGTTCATGGCCATCAATTCATCGCCGATCTGTTCCCCAAGCACCCGATCTACACCGCGATGCTGTCGGAAAGCGCGCGCGCCGCGATCGGCAAGCCACATCCATCGGGTCGCGCCGCGATGCGGATGCTTGAGACCGAAGGCTTTCGCTTCGACAATTATATCGACATTTTCGACGGCGGCCCGACGATGACCGCGCGCGTTGACGAGGTGCGATCAGTGGCGCAGGCGCGGCGCGACCGCATCGTCTCGGTCGATAGCGATGGCGGCAGCGATGCACTGTTCGCCGCCGGACGGCTGGGCGATTTCCGCGCGGCGTTCGGCAAGCTGCGGCCGGTCGAAGGCCAAGGCGTCGCCATCGACGCCGCTACCGCTAAGGCGCTTGGCGTCGGACCGGATGACGAGGTGTGGCATGTCGGCCGCTTCTGATCGTCTCATTGAGATCAATTTCGACGGTCTGATCGGGCCCAGCCATAATTATGCGGGTCTGAGCCCGGGCAATCTGGCCGCGACCAACCATGCCGGCCAGACCTCGCACCCGCGCGCTGCGGCGCTGCAGGGCATCGCCAAGATGCGAGCGAACATCGCGCTGGGGCTGACGCAAGGCATCCTGCTGCCGCACGCAAGGCCCGATCATCGCTGGCTGGAGCGGTTACACCTGAATTACACCGACGCTGACCGGGTGCTGCAGGCGCAGGCGCTCTCTGCCTCGGCAATGTGGGCAGCCAATGCCGCGACCGTTTCGCCCGCGCCCGATACTACCGACGGCAGCTGCCACCTCTCCGTCGCCAATCTCGGCACGATGCCGCATCGCAGCCACGAATGGCCGGGCACGCTGGCGCAGTTGCGCGTCGCGTTCGCTAACGCTGCCTTTGCGGTCCACGAACCGGTCCCCGCGCCGTTCGGCGATGAGGGCGCTGCCAATCACATGCGGCTCTGCGCCAGGCATGGCGAGCCGGGGGTCGAAATATTCGTTTATGGCGTCAGCGGCGGCGCTTTCCCGGCGCGGCAGCACCGCCGTGCCAGCGAAGCTGTCGCACGCGCACACCGACTCGATCCGGCGCGCACGCTGTTTGTCGAGCAATCGGAAGAAGCGATCGCCGCCGGGGCCTTTCACAACGACGTCGTCGCCGTCGCCAACGAACGCGTGTTGCTCGCGCACGAGCGCGCCTTTGCCGACAAGGACCGCTTCTACGCTGACGTGCGCGGGCTGCTGCCCGAGGTCGAGATCATCGAAGTACCGGAATCGGCAGTCAGCCTCGCGGACGCGATCCAATCCTATCTCTTCAACGCGCAACTGGTGACCTTGCCCGATGGCACCATGGCGCTAGTCTTGCCCGAAGAAGCCCGAGCCAACACTACCGTCTGGCACTGGTTGCAGGGGCTGGTTGCCGGCAATGGCCCGATCCGCAGGCTGGAAGTCGTCGACGTGCGAGAATCGATGTCGAATGGCGGCGGGCCGGCCTGCCTGCGGCTGCGCGTCGTTGCCGACCCTGCGACAATCGACCCGCGCTTCCTGGTCGACCATGGCAAGCTCGATCGCCTCGCCGGGATCGTCGAAGCGCATTGGCCCGAGGCGATCCATTCGGACCAGATCGGCGACCCTGCGCTCATTACCCAGATCGAAGGCGCGCGCCGCGCCTTGCTCACCGCGCTCGATCTTGTCGGGTTAATTGACACTTAACCTTGTTTGTTAAGACGAAACCACGCGTTTCCGCGATTGGCCCGTGGCTTGCTTAATTCCTGGTCATGATCCGCAATCTCGCCAAGCTGTTCATCATCAAGTCCAAGTTCGAGGCGTTTCTGGTCATTTATGGCCTCGGCACCGGCGCAGTCGAGCGCGGTGTCCATTATCTCCACCAATATCCCGGCATTGGCGGCAAGATGCTGTTCTGCCTTACGCCGGTCGCGGTGTTCATGGCCGGCGCGCGCATCCTCGATTCGCTCGAGCGCGAGCGCGCGGGGCCGTGAAAGCGACTATTCCCGCTTCGCCCTGTCACAGGATAAGTTGATGGCAACGTCGCGCGCGCGCATTATGTGACGCGACAATGACGGTCGCCCTCACGCACCTGCAACGACTCGAAGCCGAAAGCATCCACATCCTGCGCGAAGTGGTGGCGGAGGCCGAGCGCCCGGTGATGCTCTATTCGGTCGGCAAGGATTCGGCGGTGATGCTGCATCTGGCGCGCAAGGCCTTTTATCCCGCGCCGCCGCCCTTCCCGCTGCTCCATGTCGACACGACCTGGAAATTCCAGGCGATGTACAAGCTTCGCGAGAAAGCCGCGCTGGAAGCGGGCATGGAGTTGATCGTCCACCAGAACCCCGAGGCAAAGGCGCAGGGCATCAACCCGTTCGACCATGGTCCGCTCCACACCGATATGTGGAAGACGCAGGGTTTGAAGCAGGCGCTCGACCAGCACGGCTTCGATGTCGCGTTCGGTGGCGCGCGGCGCGACGAGGAGAAAAGCCGCGCCAAGGAGCGCGTCTTCAGCTTCCGCTCGGCCAATCATCAGTGGGACCCGCGCCAGCAGCGCCCCGAGCTGTGGAACCACTACAACACCCGCAAGAACAAGGGCGAGAGCATCCGCGTCTTCCCGATCTCCAACTGGACCGAGCTCGACATCTGGCAATATATCATGGCCGAGGGGATCGAGATCGTGCCGCTCTATTTCGCCGCGCCGCGCCCGACGGTCGAGCGCGACGGGCTGATCCTGATGGTCGATGACGATCGTTTTCGGTTCGAGCCCGGCGAGCAGCCTGTCGAACGCTGGGTGCGCTTCCGCACGCTCGGCTGCTATCCGCTCACCGGCGGCGTCGAAAGCCGGGCGACGACGTTGAGCGAAGTGATCCAGGAAACGCTGCTGACGACCACCTCCGAACGCCAAGGTCGCGCGATCGACCATGATCAGGCGGCGAGCATGGAGAAAAAGAAGCGCGAGGGGTATTTTTGATGGGCAGCTGCCTCACTCGTCATCCCAGCGAACGCTTGGATCGCTTGCGGCAACAGGCATCGCGAATTGGCATGCGGCCCCAGCTTTCGCTGGGGCGACGGGTTGCGCTGGCAGCAAGCGATCCCAGCTTTCGCTGGGATGACGGGATTAGCGCATGACCACCTACCGCCCCGACGCGCTGGTCGCCGCTGATATCGACGCGTACCTTGCCCTTCATCAGCAGAAATCGCTGCTGCGCTTTATCACCTGCGGGTCGGTCGACGACGGTAAATCGACGCTGATCGGGCGCCTTCTCTACGACTCGAAGATGATCTTCGAAGATCAACTCGCCGCGCTCGAAGCCGACTCGAGACGCGCCGGTACACAGGGGCAGGAGATCGATTTCGCGCTGCTCGTCGACGGCCTCGCCGCCGAACGCGAACAGGGCATCACCATCGACGTCGCTTATCGCTTCTTCGCGACAGAAAAGCGCAAATTCATCGTCGCCGATACGCCGGGGCACGAGCAATATACCCGCAACATGGTGACCGGCGCGTCGACCGCCGACCTCGCCGTCATCCTCATCGATGCGCGCAAGGGCGTGCTCACCCAGACGCGGCGGCACAGCTACCTCGTCAAGCTGATCGGCATTCGCCATGTCGTGCTGGCGGTGAACAAGATGGACCTGGTCAATTACGCGCAGGACACGTTCGACGAGATCGTCGCCGATTATGCCGCGTTCGCCCGCGAAATTGGCATCGATCGCTTCACGGCGATCCCGTTGTCGGGCTTCAAAGGCGATAATGTCGCGGCGCGATCATCGGCTATGCCGTGGTACACCGGGCCGAGCCTGATCGAACATCTCGAAAGCGTCGAGGTTGCCACGACCGCGCGGGCCGACGGGCCGTTCCGCATGGCGGTGCAATGGGTGAACCGGCCCAATCTCGATTTCCGGGGGTTTGCCGGGCTGATCACCAGCGGCACCGTTCGTCCCGGCGACAAGGTCCGCATCCTGCCATCGGGGCGACTGACCGATGTCGCCCGGATCGTGACGATGGACGGCGATTTGCACGAGGCGGTTGCAGGCCAGTCGGTCACGCTGACGCTCGCCGACGAAGTCGATTGCGCGCGCGGCGATGTGATTGCGGCGGCCGCCTCCCCACCCCAATCCTCCGATCAATTCGCGGCAATGCTGGTGTGGATGGCCGACGCGCCGCTGCTGCCCAATCGTTCCTATTTGCTCAAGCTTGGCACGCAGACGGTCGGCGCCAGCGTCAAGCCACCCGAGTACGCGATCGATGTCAACACGCTGCAACGGATGCCGGCGCGCACGCTCGAGCTCAACGATATCGGTCTGGTCGAACTCTACACCGATCGCCCGGTGGTCTTCGAACCCTATGCCGACGATCCGGCGCTGGGCGGCTTCACCCTGATCGACCGGCAATCGAACGCCACCGTCGCTGCGGGCATGATCCGCAACGCGCTGCGTCGTGCCCAGAATGTCCATTGGCAAGCGACCGATGTCAGCCGCGACGCGCATGCCCGGCAAAAGGGCCAGCAAGCCAAAGTGCTGTGGTTCACCGGCCTGTCGGGCTCGGGCAAATCGACGATCGCCAACCTTGTCGAGCAGAAGCTCTATGCGATGGGCCGGCACAGCTTCCTGCTCGATGGCGACAATATCCGCCACGGCCTCAACAAGGATCTCGGTTTCAGCGATGCCGACCGCGTCGAGAATATCCGCCGCGTGGGCGAAGTCGCCAAGCTGATGACCGATGCCGGCCTGATCGTGCTCACCGCCTTCATCTCGCCGTTCCGCGCTGAGCGCGAGATGGTGCGCGCGATGTTGCCACCGGGTGATTTCGTCGAGATTTTCGTCGATACGCCGATCGAGATTGCCGAAGCGCGCGATGTGAAGGGCCTGTATCGCAAGGCGCGGGCTGGCGAAATCGCGAGCTTCACCGGCATCACCAGCCCCTATGAGCGACCGGTCAATCCCGAATTCCACATCGACACCACGCTCGAAAGCGCCGAAGATGCCGCCAATCGGATCGTCGAGCATATCGTCGGCGTGTGGAGCTACAATCTTTGACCGACGCCGAACTTGCCCGGGCAATCGCCGCTGAGGCGGGGACGCTGTTGCGGGACATTCTTGCCTCGGGCTGCGCGGCTGGCGAGCGCGGCGATCGGGGCGATCGCGAAGCCAATAACCTCATCATCGATCGCTTGCGCGCGGCACGGCCCGACGATTTCATCCTGTCCGAAGAAGCCAAGGACGATCGCCGGCGATGTGCCGCGCGCCGCGTCTGGATCGTCGATCCGCTCGACGGCACGCGCGAATATGCGAGCGGCATCGACGAGTGGGCCGTGCATATCGGGCTAGCGATCAATGGCGTGCCCAGCGTCGGCGCTGTCGCGCTCCCCGCACAGGGCAAGGTCTTTGCGACGGACGACCCGCCGCGCTTGCCCCAATGCCGCACCGCGCGCCCGCGCATCGTCGTCAGCCGCAGCCGTGCACCGGCAATCGTGGCGCGGGTGGCAGAAGAACTCGACGCGGAATTGATCGCGATGGGGTCCGCCGGCGTAAAAGCCATGGCGGTGGTCGAGGGCCTCGCCGACATCTATCTTCATGATGGCGGCCAATATGAGTGGGACAATTGCGCGCCCGCCGCTGTTGCGCTCGCGGCGGGCCTGCACGCCTCGCGGATCGACGGCAGCGCGCTCAGCTATAATTGCGAGGACCCGTTCCTGCCTGACTTGCTGATCTGCCAGCCGGCCTGGGCGCCGCGCGTGCTCGCAGCGCTTGCCGACGCCGTCCCGCCCGGGGACAGCGCTGTCCAGCGCGAAGGTTGATTGTTTCGGCCAGTTTGGCGCTTTAGAGAGCATCGTTGAGCGCTGCGCGGTGCTTGTTTGCGCGCTCGGGTATGGGGAGAAATATCGTGCGGGTGTTCGGCAGCTTGTACATGCTGCTGGCGGCGATTTCGCTGCTGATCCTGTCGGGCGCGGCTGCCCTGCTGATTTCGGCGGTGCTTTACCTGCTTGGCCTGTATCTCCCCGCACAAAGCGATACGCCCGCCGGCATGGAATTCCTGCGCGCCATGATCGTGATCATCGGCGCGACGCTGGGCATTGCGCTGGTGCTGTCGCTGGTCTTCACCCGCTTTATTGCGGCGCAATGGACGAGGCCGCAGCGGCGGCTCTATGCGGCAAGCGTGCAAGTCGCGGATGGCAATTTTAACGCCGATTTCACCGAGTCCGGCCCGATCGAGACCGCGCTCACCATGCGCAATCTGGGCCGGATCGCGCGCTCGTTCGATCGCGTCGAAACCGCGCGGCGGAGCTTCCTCGTCGGCATCGCGCAGGAATTGCAGGCGCCGGTGCGGACGGTGTGCGATCGGCTCGCCGAATTGCATGAGCGCGGCACCGACATTTCGCAGGCCGAATTGCTGACGATCAGCGATGACGTGCAGCGGCTGGTCGAAATGGCCGACGATCTTCACGCCGTCGCGCTGGCTGATCTCGGCCGGTTGCCGGTCACCTTCGGGCCGGTCGATCCGTGCGCGCTCATCCACAATGCGATGTGGGCCAACCGTCGCCGCGCCGAGGCTGCCGGCGTACACCTGACGACGGCGGCGCTGCCGACATCGACGATCATCGTGAAATGGGATGGTCCGCGTATCGAACAGTTGTTCACCGCGCTGATCGATAACAGCCTGCATTACACGCCCCGGGGCGGCGAGATCTCGCTGGGCCTGGAAGGCAGCCGCAATGCGTGGCGGCTGATTATCGACGACAGCGCCCCTGGCGTGGATGTCGACTTGGCGCAGCGCCTTTTCGAGCCCTTTTATCGCACGGCGCACGCCACCGGCGAAACGGGCACCAGCTCAGGCCTGGGACTGGCGACTGCGCAAGCGATCGTCGAGGCGCATCACGGTCGCATCGAAGCGGGCGTTTCGCCGCTGGGTGGCTTGCGCGTGACGGTCATCCTGCCGGGCACGCCGCCCACCGCCTAGCTCGCGCTGCGCCAGCGCCGCCGCCCCCAGACCAGGCTGCTGGTGCCGCCGAAGTTGAACACCGCGCTCATCACCGCGCCGGCGACACCCGCGATCGACCAGCTGGCATGCTCCTCAACCGCGAGATTGGCGACGCCGATGTTGGCGATTGCGCCGATCGAACAGATGATGGCGAACACGACCAGGCCGCCGACAAAATCCATGCCCGTCAGCCGGCGATCTCGATACGTGAACTCGTTGTTGACGGCATAATTGAACACGATCGCGACGAGCAGCGCCGCGACTTGTGCCGGCAGAAAATTGAGCTTGAGCCCGATCAAGGCCGAGAGCACCAGCAGGTGGACGATCAGGCCGAGGCCGCCAACCAGCGCGAACAGCACGAAGCGCGGCGAGACAAGGCCACGGCTCAGCTTCTCGATCAGCAGGAACGCGAATTCGGCAATCACCATCGGGCTGATCTTGCTGTCCCCCGCGCGGCGATTGCGGAAGGTGTAGGGGACATCGACGACCTTGAGCTTGCCGGGATAGGACGCCAGCAGATCGAGCAGGATTTTGAAGCCCTGGTTCGACAGATTGTAGATCGAGGCGGCGAACACGTCACGCCGCGCCATGAAGAAGCCGCTCATCGGATCGGTCGTACGATTGCCGATCAATGCGCGGGCGATGCGGGTAGCAAAACTGCTCATGCGCACCCGTCGCTCGTCCCACTCCCCGGTGCCACCGCCCAGCGCATAGCGCGTGCCGACTGCAACATCGGCGCCCGCGGCGATGGCGGCGTACATGGCGGGCAGAATGGTTTCGTCATGCTGAAAGTCGGCATCCATCACCGCGATCACCGCGCCGTTCGCCGCCATTGCGCCTTCGATCACGGCAGAGGCCAGGCCGCGACGGCCGACACGCCGCAGGCAGCGCACGCGCGGATCGGTCATCGCGATACGGCCGACTTCCTCCCAGGTGCGATCCGGGCTGTCATCGTCGACAATCAGGATTTCCCAAGCAATATCGCCCAACGCCGCGCCGACGGCCGCGACCAGCGGCGCGATGTTGGCGCGCTCGTTATAGCTCGGCACGACGAGCGACAGCTCGGGTGTGGCGAGATGGGGTAATGATATTGGCGCGGCGCTCTCAAGCATTGCACCGCGGCCTAACAGCCGCGTTGGCACCTGACCAGACGTAGCGCTTTGGCGAGCTTACGAGTTCAGGTGCGCAGTCCCAGCCTGACGATCGCAGCGACAACCCCAAGCGCCAACACGCTCGCCGCCCAGATGCCGACCATCCACAGCAGCCGCTGCCAGAGGGGCGCCGCCGCCATCAATGATATCCCTGCGTGCCCACCTTGCCGCGAAACACCCAATAGGCCCAGGCGGTATAGGTGAGGATCACCGGCAGGATGATGAGCGCGCCGACGAGCATGAACAGCTGGCTCTGCGGCGGGGCGGCAGCGTCCCAGATCGTCACCGATCGCGGCACGACATAGGGGTAGATGCTGATCCCCAGCCCGAGATAGCCGAGCAGGAACAGCGCCAGCGCGAGCACGAACGGCAGGCGCTCGCCTTCGCGGCGCAGGCTGAAGAAAAACGCGACCGCAACCAGCGCTACGAGCAGCGGCACCTGTGCGGTCAGCAAGATGCCCGGAAAGGCGAACCAGCGGCGCCAATAATCGAACGCCAGAAACGGCGTCGCCGCACTGACCGCCGCCAGCATCACCAGCGTGGCAAGCCCGAGCCACAGCGCCCAGCGCCGGGCCTTGTACTGCGCCGAGCCTTCCGTTTTCCAGTTGAGCCAGGTCGCGCCGAGCAGCGCATAACCGGCAACGACTGACACGCCAGTCAGCAGGCTGAACGGGCTCAGCCAGTCGAGCCAGCCGCCGGCATAGGCATCATCGACGACCTTGATCCCTTGCAGGATCGCGCCCAGCGTTATCCCCTGCGCCAGCGCCGCCACGGTCGAGCCCAATGTGAACGCCACATCCCATAGCGGCCGGTGATTGGGATCGCGCCAGCGGAACTCGAACGCCACGCCCCGCAGCACCAGCCCGAGCAGCATCGCGATCATCAGCGGGTAGGTCGCGGGCAGGATGATCGCATAAGCGAGCGGAAACGCCGCGAGGAGGCCGCCGCCGCCCATCACCAGCCAGGTCTCGTTGCCGTCCCATACCGGCGCGATCGAGTTGATCGCCTGATCGCGCTCCTCGCCCACCCCAAACAATGGAAACAGGATGCCGATGCCGAGATCAAAGCCGTCCATCACGACATAAGCGAACACCGCAAAGCCGATGATGACGGCCCAGACGATGGTGAGATCGATGCTCATCCGCTTTACTCCGCCGGCGCCAGCACCGCGCCCAGGCCAGGCGCCGGCGTAATCCCTGCCGCGCGCTGCGGCTGGTGCGGCGGCTCGGGCTCACCGGCTTCGGGCGGCTTCGCCATCAGACGCAGCAGATACCAGGTCCCCGCCCCGAACGCGAAGAAGTAGACGAGCACGAAGGCGACCAGGGATGCGGCAACCGCCGGCGCGCCAAGCGGCGAGTGCGACTGCGCCGTCTCCAGCAACCCATAGACGGTGTAGGGTTGGCGACCGACTTCGGTGGTCGTCCATCCCGCCAGCACCGCAACAAAGCCCGATGGTCCCATCACGACAGCGGCGCGATGCAGCCACAGCCAGTCGTAAAGCTTCCCACGCGATCGGGCGAGCAGGCTCCACAGCCCCAGCCCGAGCATCGCAAAGCCCAGCCCGACCATGATCCGGAACGACCAGAATACGATCGCCACGGGCGGCCATTTCTCGCGCGGATAATCGGTGAGCCCCGGCAATGGCGCTTTAGGATCGTGCTTGAGGATCAGCGAGCCCATCTGCGGAATGGCGATTTCGCCCTTAACGCGCGCCTCCTGGTCGCTTGGCAGGCCGAACAGCACCAGCGGCGCACCATTGGGGCTGGGGTGATAATCACCCTCCATTGCGAGCACCTTGGCGGGCTGGTGCTCAAGCGTATTGAGCCCATGCGCATCGCCGGCAAGAATTTGGATCGGCGCGACGAGCGCGGCCATCCACATCGCCATCGAGAACATCTTGCGCGCGCCTGGGTTCTTGCGATCCTGGAGCAGATGCCACGCGCCCACCGCGCCCACCACCAGCGAAGTGGTCAGATAGGCGCCGATCACCGTGTGGATCAGGCGATAGGGAAAGCTTGGGTTGAAGATGATCGTCAGCCACGATGCCGCCGGTACGAATTGCCCCTTGGCGTTGATCGCGAAGCCCACCGGCGTCTGCATCCAGCTGTTGACCGCGATGATCCACGTCGCCGACACCAGCGTGCCCAGTGCGACCATGCACGTCGCAAAGAAGTGCAATCCGCGGCCCACCTTCGAGATGCCGAACAGCATCACGCCCAGGAAGCCCGCTTCCAGGAAGAACGCCGTCAACACTTCATACGCCATCAGCGGCCCGATCACCGGGCCGGCCTTGGTCGAGAAGACCGACCAGTTGGTGCCGAACTGGTACGACATCACCAGCCCCGACACGACGCCCATGCCGAACGCGACCGCGAAGATCTTGAGCCAGTAGCGATAGAGATTGGCGTAAACGCCGCGCCCCGTCCGCAGCCACATTCCTTCGAGCACCATCAGATAGCTCGCCAGCCCGATCGAGAAAGCGGGGAAAATGAAGTGGAACGAGACGGTGAACGCGAATTGCGCGCGCGCCAGGGTGACCGCGTCCATCATGCCGCTCCTCCTGCATCCTTCGCGCGCCGGCGCCCACCGAGCGACGCAACCTTGCCCTTGAACTCCAGCACATTGACCACGCCGCGCCCGAGCGACAGCAGCCGCATCAGGCTCTGGTTGTCGAGCTTCTGCACGTCATCCGCCCAGCCGGTCAGCAAGTCGATCAGGTCGTGCATCTCGCGCATCTTCGCCTGAGCATGCTTTTCCTCGGGCGATGCCGGCGTTTCGAGGATGATGTCGCGCAACAGTGACAATGTCGGGTCAACCTCGCGCTTGCGGCGTTCTTCGGCGAGGATGCGCAGGATTTGCCAGAGATCATCGGGCGTCTCGATATAGTCGCGGCGATCGCCCGGCATGTGGCGCTTGCGGATCAGCCGCCACGCTTCGAGCTCCTTCAACCCCATGCTCACGTTGGAGCGCGACATGCCCAGCGCCTCGGCAATCTCGTCGGCGATCAGCGGGCGATCCGAGAGATAGAGCAGCGCATAAATCTGCCCGACGGTGCGATTGACGCCCCAGCGGCTGCCCATTTCGCCGAAATGGAGCACGAAACGCTGCACCAGGGTCGGGAGATCAGCCATGTCACGATCTCTTCACGGGTTTCAGTATTTCCTGAAACTTCTAGATCAAAATCGACGCAATGTCCATACCGCGATGCGTAGCGGAGCCCCGTGAAATGGTTATCAAACATAACGGTGATCGGTGGCGGAGAGGGTGGGATTCGAACCCACGGTACCCGTGAAGGCACAACGGTTTTCGAGACCGTCCCAATCGACCACTCTGGCACCTCTCCGCTTGGTCGAGGATCGCGCCCGGCAAAGGCTGCGGGCGGCGGTCGAGCGCGCGCCTCTAGCTCAAAGGCCTTGCCCGCACAAGCACCCGCTTGTCAGCGGCGACAATGCCATTAGATTTGGTCCATGAGCAAAGCCCTGCAACCCGGTTCCGCCGGGAACGACACCCCCGCCCCGCCGCCCGTCGCACATGCCCAATTCGCGATCGGCGATGTCGTGCGGCACCGCCATTTCGACTTTCGCGGCGTGATTTTCGACGTCGACCCGGTCTTCGCCAACAGCGAGGAATGGTATGCAGCGATCCCGGCCGAGGTGCGCCCGCGCAAGGACCAGCCCTTTTACCACCTGCTCGCGCAGAATGCCGAGTCGAGCTATGTGGCCTATGTCAGCCAGCAGAATCTGGTGCATGACGACAGCGAAGAACCGATCGAGCATCCGGCGATCGACGGGCTGTTCAGCGATTATGCCGATGGCCGCTATCTACTGCGCCGCGAGCACCGCCACTAAGGCCATCCCTGTGCAAAGCAGCGCAATCCCGGTTGACAGGCACGCGCGCTTCGCCTAGCTGGCCGGACTTTCCCGCGCCGGTAATTGCCGAGCGCGGGGTTATCGTTTGAAAGAGTGATAAAAGCCATGTTCGCAGTCGTGCGCACGGGCGGCAAGCAATATCGCGTTGCCGCAGGAGACAAGATCGTTGTCGAGAAGATCGATGGCGAGGCCGGCGAAGCCGTAACGCTCGGCGACGTGCTGCTCGCCGGCGAAGGCAGCGAGCTGAAGCCCGTTGCCGGCCTGACCGTGGCGGCCGAGATCGTCGCGCAGGCGAAGGGCGAGAAGGTCATTATCTTCAAGAAGCGCCGCCGCCACAATTATCGCCGCAAGAACGGCCACCGCCAGCAGCACACGATCCTGAAGATCGTCGCGATTGGCGCGGCTGAGAAGAAGGCCAAGGCCAAGAAGGCCGATGCCGCGCCCGTGGAGGCGGAAACCGCCCCCGCCGAGGCCGCCCAGGCCTGAACTGCAACCAGATTTCGAGGAAGAGACAATGGCACATAAGAAAGCAGGCGGCTCCTCGCGCAACGGTCGCGATTCGGCAGGCCGTCGCCTGGGCGTGAAGAAGTTCGGCGGGCAGGAAGTCGTCGCCGGCAACATTCTGGTGCGCCAGCGCGGCACCAAATTCTATCCGGGCCGCAATGTCGGGCTTGGCAAGGATCACACGCTGTTCGCGCTCGTCGACGGTCGCGTGACCTTCCATTCGGGCAAACTCGGCCGAACCTTCTGTTCGGTCGACGCGATGGCAATCGCGGCCGAATAACATCGGGCAGCCAGCCGGGTTGCCCAGCGGGCGACCCGAAGGGTCCGGCACAAACCGGACGATCGCACAAGGGAGACGGGTCAGCCCGCCTCCCTTTTTTCTTTTGCTCCCTCAATCAGTTCTGTCGCGTTTCCGTCATCCAGACGTGCCAACGCGACAGCACGCGCCAACGAGGAGAGACTGCGATGTTCGCCCGAACGCAACGGTTGACGCTGCGCCCGCTATGGATGGAGGACGCCGAGGCAATCACCCAGGCGATCGCTCATGAGGCGGTCGTCTACAAGCTCGCCCGCGTGCCCTGGCCCTATCGCCTGGACGACGCGCGCGCCTGGCTTGGCCGCGCGCCGCAACCGGGCGAAGCGACGCTCGCGGTTTTGGCGCATGAAGGCGCCGCACGGCCGCGCCTGATCGGCGTGATCGGCATCCACCCAGAAGGCGATGGCCATGAGTTCGGCTATTGGTTGACGCCGTCCGCCTGGGGGCGCGGCTATGCGACCGAAGCTGGGCGCGCGATGCTGGGCATAGCGCGGCATGCGATGGGGCTTCGCGAACTCCGCTCGAGCCATTTCGTCGACAATCCCGCCAGCGCGCGCGTGCTGTGCAAGCTTGGCTTCCGGCCGAGCGGCGAACCGGTGTCGCGCTTTTGCCTGGCGAGCGGCGATGAACGCCCGAGCGTGCCCCTGGCGATCGACTTGCTGGCAGAAGCGCAAACGCCGACCGACGCAGACTGTCGCCACGCCGCTTGATCCCCCGATGAGCAACCGGACCGGCGTGTCCGGTTGCTTTTGCAGCCGATTCCTCGCAACAGAATGCCGCGCGCTGAGCTTCGCGCGCTGATCAAGGTTATCGAATACACAGTGCCGCCCGTTCGCAAGCGCCTCAGTCCCGATGAATCCCGCGATGCCGCGCTTGAAGCTGCCCGCGCCCTGCTGGTCGAGCATGGCCCGCAAGCCGTTACGCTGAAGGCAGTGGCGGCGCGGATCGGGCGGACGCACGCCAATCTGCTTCACCATTTCGGCTCGGCGGAAGGGCTGCAGAAAGCGCTGATCGCGCGCATGGCGGAGTCGATCGTTCACACCATCGAACCGGCGGTGGTGAAAGCGCGCTCGACCGATCAGGACCCGCACGAGATCGTCGACCTCACCTTCGATGCCTTCGGGCGCGGCGGTGCCGGCGCGCTGGCGAGCTGGATGATCCTTTCGGGCAATGAGGATGCGCTCGACCCGATCCTCGAAGCAATTCACAATCTTGTCGATCGCTTGTCCGAAGACCATCAGAACCCCGATGTGTCGATCCACGAGCTGACACTCAGCCTGGTGCTGACCGCACTCGGCGACGCGCTGCTTGGCCGCCCAATGGCCAAGGCGCTTGGCCTGCCCGCCACCACCGCGCGCGAGCTTGCGGCGCGGCAGCTGGCCGCCGGCGCGGTCAAAGAGCGGGCATAGCGCCATGCATTTCCTCGATCAGGCGAAGATCTTCGTGCGCTCGGGCGCCGGCGGGCCTGGCGCGGTCAGCTTTCGGCGTGAGAAATTCATCGAATATGGCGGGCCCGATGGCGGCAATGGCGGCAAGGGCGGCGACATCGTGTTCGAAGCGGTCGCGGGCCTCAATACGCTGATCGATTTCCGCTACACCCAGCATTTCCGTGCCCCGCGCGGCATGGGCGGCGCGGGCTCCAATCGCACCGGCGCGGGCGGCGATGATCTGCTGATCAAAGTGCCGGTCGGCACTCAGGTGCTGTCCGAAGACAAGGAACAAGTGCTGCTCGACTTCACCAAGCCCGGCGATCGCGCCGTGCTGTTCCGTGGCGGCGATGGCGGACGCGGCAATGCGAGCTACAAGTCCAGCACCAACCGCGCGCCGCGACAGCACGGCACCGGCTGGCCGGGCGAGGAAGCTTGGGTGTGGCTCCGACTGAAGCTGCTCGCTGACGCCGGATTAGTCGGGCTGCCCAATGCCGGCAAATCGACCTTCATCAACGCGACGACCAACGCCAAGGCCAAGGTTGGCGATTACCCCTTCACCACGACGCGTCCCCAGCTCGGTGTCGTGAAGCATGGCGGCCGTGAGTTCGTGCTCGCCGACATCCCCGGGCTGATCGAGGGCGCGGCGGAAGGCGCCGGTATTGGCGACCGCTTCCTCGGCCATATCGAACGCTGCCAGGTGCTGCTCCACCTTGTGGATGCAACCGCGGATAACCCTGTGGATAACTGGCGGATCGTGCGGGGAGAACTCGACGCCTATGGCGCGGGCCTGACCGACAAGCGTGAGATCATCGGCCTCAACAAGATCGACGCGCTCGATCCAGCCGATGTCAAGAAACTCGCGACCAAGCTGAAGCGCGCGAGCAAGGCCGAGATTATGCCGCTCTCCGGCGCGAGCGGCGACGGCATCCCCGCTGTGCTCGACCGACTGCTCGACGCGATTGCGCCAAGCGCCGCCGCCAGCGCCTTTGCACCCGACGATCCCGAAGTGCCGGTCGAATGGTCGCCGATCTGATCGCGCCGCGCGGCTTTCACGCCAGCATGCTGGCGATGGATGGCGGCATGATGCTCTATTGGACGATCGCGACGCTGGCGTGCGCCGGCATCCTCCACCTGCCGCCGGCGGCGATGTACCAGGGCTATGTCGATCCGGTGATCGATGCGTGGAACTGGTCGTTCGCGCCGCTCGACCTTGGGTTCTCGACGCTCGGTCTGATCAGCGTCGCGCTTTTACGGCGGCGAAATGCGCTGTGGAAACACGTCGCCCTGCTGTCGCTGGCGCTGGCCTTTTGCGCCGGCCTGATGGCGATTTCGTTCTGGGCACTGCGCGGCGATTGCACCTTGAGCTGGTGGCTCCCCAATTTGCTGCTGATCGCTGTTCCAGCGCGCCTGATCATCCTGCTTATCGGCAAGCCCGAGAAAGATGCTGCCTAGTTGGTGTTCGGGCCGCGCTACGATGCGGGCCATTGGCGCGGGCGCGCATAGCGATTAACGCCCATCGCTGATGGTTCTGTTCCCGCCCTCCACTTGCCCGCGCCTGATCGTCAAGGTCGGCTCGGCGCTGCTCGTCGATGAGGCGGGCTCGGTGCGGACCGAATGGCTGGCGGGGCTGGTGGGCGAAATTGCCGATCGCATGGCGGTAGGCCAGCAGATCGCGGTCGTCTCATCAGGCGCCATCGCGCTCGGCGCGCGGCGGCTGGCGCTGGCCAAAGGTGGCCGCGCGAGCCTCGAGGATGCGCAGGCGGCCGCCGCCGTCGGCCAGATCGCGCTCAGCCAGACCTGGGCGTCATTGCTCGGCGCGGAAGGCCTGACCGCCGCGCAGATGCTGGTGACGCTCGACGATCTCGAGGATCGCCGCCGTTATCTCAACGCCAGCGCAACGCTCGATCGGCTATTGAGCCTGAAGGTCGTGCCGATCATCAACGAGAATGACTCGGTCGCGACCGCCGAAATCCGCTTCGGCGACAATGACCGGCTGGCGGCGCGGGTCGGCCAGGCGGCGGCGGCGCAGGGCGTGGTGCTGCTGTCAGACGTCGATGGCCTGTACGATCGCAACCCGGCGCTGCCCGGCGCGACGCATATTGCCGAGGTCGAGCGCATCGACGCGACGATCGAGGCAATGGCGGATAGCGGCTCGGGCTCGGGGATGGGCTCGGGCGGCATGGTCTCCAAGCTGGCGGCAGCGAAGATCGCGTGCGGCGCGGGCGTTGCGCTGGCGATTGCCTCGGGGCGGGTCGAGCGGCCTCTGGCGCTATCGGCGTTGACATCGGCGCGCCACACGCTGTTCCTGCCCGAAAAGCGCGCGCGCGCCCGCAAGGCCTGGCTTGCCGGGCGATTGACCGCGCGCGGATCGATCATCGTCGATGCCGGCGCCGCCGCCGCGCTGATCGAGGGCAAGAGCCTGCTCGCCGCCGGCGCTATCGCGGTGCAGGGCGTGTTCTTCCGCGGCGATCCGGTGACGATCGAAGGGCCCGCCGGGCCGATCGCTCGCGGCTTGAGCGAATATGACGCGATCGACGCGCAGCGCCTGCTCGGCAAGCGCAGCGACGAGCATGGCGCGATCCTGGGCTACGCGCCGCGCTCGGCGCTCGTCCACCGTGATCATCTGGTGCTGCTGTGAAGCTCGCGATCACCGGCGGCACCGGTTTTGTCGGCAAAAGGCTAGTGGATCTCGCGGTTGACGCCGGGCACGAAGTCGCCGCGCTGACCCGGCGTCCGCAGCTTGACCGCGCTGGCGTGCGGTGGATCGAAGGCGCGCTCGATGGGCCGCCCGCCCTCGCCGGGCTGGTCACCAGCGCCGATGCCGTCATCCACGTCGCCGGCGTCGTCAACGCGCCCGATCGCGACGGCTTTTCGCGCGGCAATATTGACGGAACGCGGGCGATGATCGACGCGGCAAGTGCGGCACGCATCCGGCGCTTTATCCTAGTCAGTTCGCTCGCCGCGCGTGAGCCGGGACTCTCCAACTATGGCTGGTCGAAAGTCGAAGCCGAGAAGCTCGTCACCGCCACCCCGCTCGATTGGACCGTCGTCCGCCCGCCTGCCGTCTATGGCCCCGGCGACATGGAAATGCGCGACACCTTCCGCGCCGCCAAGCTGGGACTCGCGCTGATGCCGCCGCCGGGACGGATATCCGTGATCCATGTCGACGATCTCGCCCGGCTGCTGCTCGCCCTCGCCGAAAGCCCGCCGGAACCGACCATCTTCGAACCCGATGACGGCACGCCCGGCGGCTGGAGCCATCGCGATTTCCTCGCCCGCGCGATCGGCGAAGCCGTCGGCACCCGCCCGCTCGCTCTCGCCCTGCCCCGCCCGCTGCTGATGCTCGCCGCCCTTGCCGACCGGCTGTTCCGCGGCGAGCACGCCAAACTCACCCCCGATCGCGTCGGCTATATGTGCCACCCCGATTGGGTATCCGACCCCGACAAGGCCCCGCCTCCTGCTCTTTGGCAACCGCGCATCGCGACCCGCGAGGGCCTTGCCCAGACGGCGGCATGGTATCGCGCGAATGGCCTGCTATAGAATCGCCGGATTGGCGCCGCATTTGCCTGCCACGCCACCGCAAGACGACCAACAGGGACTGACATGAGCGACCGCGCCGAGACGTACGATACCGTGACCGGGCTGATCCAGCCGTTCAACAAGAAAGGCGTCGCGCTCACTGATGCGACTACCTTTCAGCATGATCTGGAGTGGGACAGCCTGACGGTGCTCGATTTCGTCGCCAATGTCGAAGACGAGTTCGACATCATCATCACGATGAACATGCAGGCGGAAATCGAAACGGTCGGCCAGCTGGTCGACGCGGTCGTGAAGCTCAAGGGGTAAACCAGTGACCGATGCCCTCGCCACCGCCGACGCGCTGCCGCTCGACCCGCCCTTCGTCGCGCCCGAGCAGGATTTGCTGAGCAAGTTCGACCCGCTGATCGCCGAGCGCCAGATGCTGATCGACAGCGGCGTGCGCGATCCGTTCGGCATCGTGATGGACGAAGTGAAATCGCCGACCGTCGCGATCATCCGCGGCAAGGAAACGATCCTGCTCGGCACGTACAATTACATGGGCATGACCTTCGACCCCGACGTCATCCAGGCGGGCAAGGAAGCGCTCGACAAGTTCGGCTCCGGCACCAATGGCAGCCGCATGCTCAACGGCACCTTCCGCGACCATGTTGAGGCGGAAGAGGCGCTGAAAGAGTTCTACGGCGCCTCATCGGCCATGGTGTTCTCGACCGGTTATCAGGCCAATCTCGGCATCATCGCGACGCTCGCCGGCAAGGGCGAGTACGTCATCCTCGACGCCGACAGCCACGCGTCCATCTATGATGGCTGCGCGATGGGCAACGCCGAGATCGTCCGCTTCCGCCACAATTCGGTCGAGGATCTGGACAAGCGCTTGGGCCGCCTGCCCGCCAATGCCGGCAAGCTCGTCGTCCTCGAAGGCGTCTATTCGATGCTCGGCGATATCGCCCCGCTGAAAGAGATGGTCGCGATCGCGAAGAAGCATGGCGCGATGGTGCTGGTCGACGAAGCGCATTCGATGGGCTTTTTCGGCGCCCATGGCCGCGGCGTTTATGAAGACCAGGGGCTCGAAGGTCAGGTCGATTTCATCATCGGCACCTTCTCCAAGTCGGTCGGCACGGTTGGCGGCTTCTGCATCTCGAACCACCCGAAGTTCGAAGCGGTGCGCATGGCGTGTCGGCCCTATATCTTCACCGCCTCGCTGCCGCCGTCGGTCGTGGCCACCGCCGCCACCTCGATCCGCAAGCTGATGCACGCCCACAACAAGCGCGCGCATCTTTGGGAGAATGCTCGGCGGCTGCACGGTGGGCTGAAAGCCATGGGCTTCAAGCTCGGCACCGACACGCCGCAATCCGCGATCATTGCGGTGATCCTCAACGATCAAATACAGGCCGTCGCGATGTGGGATGCGCTGCTCCGGGCAGGGCTCTACGTCAACATGGCGCGGCCCCCCGCGACGCCGGCCGGCACCTTCCTGCTGCGCTGCTCGCTCTGCGCCGAGCACACCACCGAGCAGATCGACCAGGTGCTGGCGATGTTCCAGGCAGCCGGTGAGGCGACCAGGGTAATCGGCTAGCACATACAGCGCTTTTCTTGGCGTTGTCGGCGCGTTAGGGATAGCGCGACATGAGCGACACCGACCCTTCGCCGTTTATTTCGGCCCGGGAAACGGGGTGGCGCTCGGTCATGCTGGCGCTGACGGCAATACTCGGCATCGCAGTGCTGGTTGCCTTGGTCGCGACGCTCAACGAAGCCAACCGCCAGCGCGACCGCGCCCTGGCCCTGCAAGCGCATAGTTTCCAGGTAATGATCCTCGTCCGCACCCTCGCCACCACGATGGCGGAAGCGGAGGCGTCGCTCGGCCGTTACGTGATCAGCGGCAGCGGCGATAAGCAGTTGGGGCAAATCTACAGCGAGCAATGGAGCCAGGCGAGCGACCAGATCAACCAATTGCGTGAGCTTACCGTCGACAACCGGGCGCAAACCGCCAAGATTGACGCGCTGCGGCGTGCTTATGCCGAACGCAGCAACGAATTGACCACCATTGCGCTCAGCACGCGCTACGCCAAAAACCAGCAAGCGCTGTCGCTCTTTTATCGGGCGCGGCAGTCGCCATCGCTATCGCGTATCCGCGAACTGCTCGAGGAAATTATCGATCGCGAACGCGCGCTGCTCGCCGCGCGAACCAACGACGCGATGCACTCGGTCGACAGCCAGAGCCAGGTCGCGCGCGTGCTGATCGGGTTCGGCGTGGCGATCGTGTTGGGCGCCATCGCGCTCGGCTGGCTGACCATCCAGGCGTTCGGTCAACGCGCCATGGCACGCGCAGAGGTCGAAGCCGAGCGCGAGCGATCGCACGAGCTTGAGCGCGCCGTCGCCGCCGCCACCGCCGAACTGCGCCACGAAGCCGCCGAACGCGCTGCCGCAGTGGAGCAGCTCCGCCAAATCCAGAAGATGGAAGCGGTCGGGCAACTGACTGGCGGCATTGCGCATGATTTCAATAATATGCTGGCGGTTGTTCTCGGCGGCTTGGAACTGGCGCGACGACGGCTGACCGACAAAGATGCCGCGACGCGCCATGTCGAGAATGCGACCGAAGGCGCCAAACGCGCTATCGCGCTCACCCGCCGCTTGCTGGCGTTCTCGCGCGCCGAAGCGCTGTTGCCCGAGGCGATCGATGCGAGCGACCTTATCTCGGGCATGTCCGACTTGCTCGATCGCACGCTGGGCGGCGCGATCGTCGTCGATCGCCGCGCCGGCAATGGCGACTGGCTGATCTGGGCGGACCGCCACCAGCTCGAAAACGCGCTGCTCAACCTCGCCGTCAATGCCCGTGACGCCATGGAAGGCCGCGGCACGCTCACCTTTGCAACCGGCAGCGCCACGCTGAAAGCCAATGCGATCGGCGAATGCGCTGCGGGCGATTATGTGACGGTCGCCGTTACCGACACCGGCTGCGGCATGACGCCGGAGGTGCTCGAGCGCGTGTTCGAGCCGTTTTTCACGACCAAGCCGATCGGCAAAGGCACGGGCCTCGGCCTCAGCCAGATTTTCGCGTTCGTTCGCCAATCGGACGGCGAGATCACGATGGAATCGACCCCGGGCGTCGGCACGACCGTCACGCTCTACCTCCCCCGCTATCGCGGCGAGGCGCCTTCAGCGCCCGCGCCCGACGTGGTGACCCTGCCCACGCAGCCCGAACCTGCCGAGACGGCGGGCTACGACGTCCTCGTCGTCGAGGATGATCCGCGCGTCCTCAACGCCACCTTGGCGGCGCTGCAGGAGTTGGGTCATCGGCCGATTGCCTGCGGCGATCCGCTGGCCGCGCTCGCCATGGCCGAAGCGGCCGAGCGGCTCGATCTCGTGCTCTCGGACGTGCGCATGCCCGGCAAGACCGGCCCAGAGGTCATCGCCGAGCTTACCCCGCGCTTCCCCGATATCGCCGTGCTGTTCGTCACCGGTTTTACCGGTGACGCTGGCAGCCACGAATTCGATGGCCATATTGTCCTTCGCAAGCCCTTCACTATTGCCGGCCTTGCGCGCGCCATCGATGACGCCATGGCGGCGCACCGCGCCCGCAGAGTCGCCGCGTAGATTTTCGTGGCACCTGCGCAAAGCCAGCGATATAGCCGCGCGGCACGGCACGCTCTCCCGCCGCGCTTCTAGTCCCGGACCATGCCGCTGCGCCTTACTGCCATCGATCGCTACATGGCCCGGCTGATCGCGGTACCGCTGATCGCAAACCTGGTGGTCGCGGCGATGCTGCTGGTGCTCGACCGCATCCGCATCCTGCTGCAGTTCGTGGCCGAAGAAGGCGGGCCGGTCAGCGTCGTTTGGCGGATGCTCGCCAATCTGCTGCCCGAATATCTCGGCCTCGGCATCCCCATCGGCCTGTTGCTTGGTGTGCTGCTCGCTTTCCGGCGGCTGGCGACCAATTCCGAGCTCGATGTGATGCGCGCGGTCGGCATCAGCTATGTGCGGCTGTTGCGCGTACCATACATGTTCGCGCTCGGGCTCGCGCTCATCAATCTCGCGATCGTCGGCTTCGTCCAGCCTTATGCGCGCTATTATTATGAAGGGCTGCGCTTCGAGCTGCGCACCGGCGCGCTCGGCGCTTCGATCAAGGTCGGCGAGTTCACCCGCTTCCCCAATGGTGCGACGGTCCGCATCGAGCAGAGCCGCGACGAAGGGCGCGACCTGCGCGGCATCTTCGTGCATTCCTCGGACGGCAAGGGCGGCAGCCTGTCGGTCACCGCCGAGCGCGGCCAGTTCTTCGCGACCGACAATCCCGACGAGATCATCTTCCGCCTCACCAATGGCGTGTTGATCCGCACCGAACATGGGGTCACGTCACCACGCACCTTGCGTTTCAGCTCGAACGATTTGCCGATTCCGCTGCCCAAATATGAGAATTTCCGCGCCCGCGGCGGCAATAATCTCGAGCTCACTTTGCCCCAGCTCGCCCGGATAGGCCGCGACGAAAACGCAACGCCCGAAATGCGCTATTCCAGCCGCGCTGCTTTCCACTTCCGTTTGGCGGAAGTCGCGACGATGTTTCTGCTGCCGCTGCTTGGGCTGGCGCTTGGCGTGCCGCCCAAAAGGTCGACCTCGGGCCTGGGCATCTTCCTCGCGATTGTGATGATCGTGACTTACCATAAGATCAATGAATATGGTCAGGCAGTCGGTGGGCTCGGCAAGATCGATCCGTTCTTCGCGCTCTGGGTCCCGTTCGCGATTTTCGCCGCGATCGTGCTCTGGATGTTCCGGACAATCGCGTTCGTGCCGGGCGGTCAGCCGATCGGCGGGCTGGAGCGCGCGGTGGCGCGGCTCGGCAAGTTGTTCCGCCGCATTCTGCCCAAGCGCCGGGAGGCACTGGCCTGATGCAGGCAAGCTTTTTCCCCTCGCGCACGGTGTCGCTCTACATGGCGCGGATGCTGCTGACGCGCACATTCGCGATCATCGTCCTGCTCGTGCTGGTGCTGCAGACGCTTGACGCACTATCGGAATCGGGGCGCATCCTCGCGCATCCCGGCAACGGCCAGGATGATGTGTGGCGCTACATTTCGCTCCGCGCCCCGGGCATCGCCCAGCAATTCCTGCCCTTTTCGGTGCTCGGCGCGGCGCTGTTCACGATGAGCACGCTCAACCATAACAGCGAGGTCATCGCCCTCAAGGCAGCGGGGCTTTCGGCGCATCAGGTCCTCGCGCCGTTGATCGCGGCAAGCATGATCGTTGCGGCGGTATCGTTCGGCTTCAATGAGCTGGTCGCGGTGCCCGCGACCGCGACGCTCGATGAATGGAAGAAGGTCGAATACGGTCCGCTGCCGGTCGATCATGGCGATCGGCTCAACGTCTGGGTCCGCGACGGCGACGATCTGGTCAATGTCGAGCAGGTGCGTGGCCGCGGCGACAAGGCCCGGCTGACCAACGTTACCGTCTTCTACCGCGCGCATGGCACGCTCGCCTCGATCATTACTGCGCCCAGCGCCGTTCACGAGGGCGGCGGCTGGCGCATTCCGGGCGGCACGCAGTTTGACATCGCCACGAGCAGGCTGGTGCGGATCGGGTCGCGGATCGTGGCACCGGGCGTGCGACCCGATCAGGTAACGCTCGCCTCGGTCGATGCCGATGGCGAGACATTCGGCGAACTGCGCGCGGCGATCCACGATCTCGCCGATGCCGGTCGCCCGACCAAGGCACTGGAAGGCTCGTTGTGGCACAAGCTTGCCGCGCCGATTTCGTGCATCCTGATGCCGCTGCTCGCCTCGGTCGCGGCGTTCGGCCTGGCACGATCGGGCCGGCTGCTGCTCCGCGCGGTGATCGGCATGGCGTTGGGCTTCGCGTATTTCGTCGCCGACAGTTTCGCGCTGGCGATGGGCAATCTCGGCGCTTATCCGCCGTTACTGGCGGCTTGGGCGCCGTTCCTGCTGTTCCTGCTGATCGGCGAACTCGTGCTCATCCGCACCGAAGAGTGATCAGACCGGCGTTGCGCGGCCCGAATTGCTGACCAGCCGCGCGACCAGCCCCGTCAGGCTGCGATAATTGGCGCGGTGATAAGGCGAGTCCGGCGCCAGGTCCGCCGACAGCCGCCGATGCGCTTCCGCCAGCGCATGATAGGGCAAGCCCGGCAACAGATGGTGGAGCGCATGGTAGCGCAAGCCGACCGGCGCCCAAAGCAGTGGCAGCGCGCCCGGCGGCGGCACGTTGACCGAGTCGAGATATTGCGCCGTCTGGGTCAACACCTCGCCCTCATTCTCCCACAAATGCGCAACGAGCGTGCGGACCTGGTTGATCACCATCACCCCCGAGGCGACGCCGATGAACATCAGGAACGCCTTGAGCGGCACGATGCCGGCAATCGTCAGCGACACAAGAGCAATCGCCCAGACACTCGCGCCCGCTGCCTGCCAGCGCCATTGCCGCGCCAGCTCGCCCTCAGGCGCGCGTCGGCGGAACGACGGGTTGATCGACAAGGCCGAATAGCGCGCCACCACCATCTCGCGCACGCCAGGGAACACCACGGCCAAGGGCGACAACACCCCAAAGCGCACGATCATCGCAATCGGCGCGAGTGCGGCAACGACGACGAACACGGGCACGCTCCAGGGCTTCATTAAGGCGAGCGGCAGATATTCGGGGTCTTCCGCCGTGCCATAGCGGGTGCGGGCATGGTGCAGGCTGTGGACCCCTTCATACATGAACGACGGGATCATCTGCGGCACGCCGACCAGCGCATTCCAGCCGAAGCGGAACCACGGCACCGAGGCGTGGCGGATGTGGGTCAGTTCGTGAATGAAGCTCCCCGCGCGATACAGCGCCAGGATCGACACGACGATGGCCGCCGCCATCACCCAAAGGTTGCTCCCCACAATCGCCACCGCCAGCGCACCATAGCCCAGCGCGCACGACAGCAGCAGATCGGTCCAATACACCCAGGGCTTGGGCGGATTGAGATCGCGCGTCAGTTCGGCGGCGGCGCGGAGCATCGCCATATCATCGGCGATCCGCACTGGCTTGGGCGCAGCGGCGGGGGCATCACGCGCATCGGTGCGGGCAGAGAGGGAAACAGCGGCGGTCATGGTCATCCTATAGCCCGGAAATAGTGGCTTTATGGTGGCACGCCAAGCCACCGACGTTGATCTTGCGCAAAGCCGGTGCGCTTGGCACAGCGAGACAAGCGCGTGTCACCGCGCCGACATTTGAGGGGGATTATCGCCTTGGCCAACGCTCCGCTTGCGATTCAGCCGGTTACCACCAAGGCCGACATCAAGACCTTTATCGATCTCGCCTATCAGCTCAACGCCGGCGATCCCAATTGGGTGCCGCCGCTCCGCCAAGAAGCTGCCGGCACGATCGACCCTAAGAAAAACGGCTGGTTCAGCCATGCCCGCGCGCAGATGTTCCTCGCGACGCGCGGCGGGCTCCCGGTCGGGCGCATTTCCGCGCATATCGACACGCTGGCGCTCGACATGGCGCCCGAGCAAGGCTTTGGCCCCGGCACCGGCTTTTGGGGCATGCTCGACGCGGCGGACGAAAATGCCGCGCATGCGCTGATCAAGGCGGCCGAGGACTGGCTGCGCGGCCAGGGGATGACGCGCGCGCTCGGGCCGGTCAGCCTGTCGATCTGGGAAGAGCCGGGCCTGCTCATCAAGGGCCACGACCACCCGCCGACGCTGATGATGGGGCACCATCTGCCGCGCTACCAGGCGTGGATTGAGGCGGCGGGGTATCAGAGGGTCAAGCAGCTTTACACCTATGAGCTTGATATCTCGAAAGAGTTCCCACCGATTGTGCAGCGCATCGTCGCCAATGGCGAGAAGAACCCGCGCATCCGTATCCGCGAAGTCGACAAGTCGCGTTTTGCCGACGAAGCCAAGCTGATCATCGCCATCCTCAACGATGCCTGGTCGGATAATTGGGGCTTCGTGCCGCTCACTCAGCCCGAGCTTGACGATGTCAGCACCAAGCTCAAACCCATCGTGTTCAACGACCTGATCCGTATCGCCGAGCTGGACGGCGAGCCGGTCGCGTTCATGATCACGCTGCCGGACTTGAACGAGGCGATCAAGCCGCTCAACGGCAAGCTCTTTCCGTTCGGCTGGGCCAAGCTGCTGCTCTGGCTGCGCAAACCCCGCGTCCGCACGATGCGCGTGCCGCTGATGGGCGTCGTCAAGAAGCTGCAGGCCTCGCGGATGGCGAGCCAGCTTGCTTTCATGATGATCGAATATATCCGCCGCGCCTCGGTGAGCAATTACGGCGCGACGCGGGGCGAGATCGGCTGGATCCTGGAAGACAATCAGGGGATGGTCGCGATTGCTGACGCGATCGACAGCCATGTCAACCGGGTGTACCGGATCTACGCCAAGGCGATTTGAGGGGGATAAGGGCGGCTAGGCCTTAAATGCGCTCGACTTACTCGTCACCCCGGCCTTGAGCCGGGGTCCCGCTGTTATTCAGCGCTTGAAGAAGCGGGACCCCGGGTCAGGCCCCGGGGTGACGCGAAAAGCGGAAAGCACTGCTCAGCTGCTCTTGAACCCGATCCGCCGGTGCGTGCCGTCGCAATAGGGTTTGTTCGCCGATCCACCGCAGCGGCACAGCCAAGTCTTGGTGACGCGATCGAACGTCCGCCCGGTGCCCGCGCACAGCTCGAGATTGCCGGTCACTTCCAGCGGGCCGTCGGTCTGCGGATCGACATGGAGCACCCCACCCCGCTCGGCGAGCGGCTGCGAGTCCTTGGTCGCGGGTTCGCCCGTCGCCTGGAAATGGATGGCATTGTGGCTGCCGTCGCAGAACGGCTTGTTCTTGGACGCCCCGCAGCGACACAAGGTCGCGCGATAACCGATCGGCTGGCCGTCGAGCAGCAGCTCGGCGCGAAAGCCGATCGGGCCATTTTCGCGCAATTGCACCAGATTGATCGGCGGTGCCGCTTCCTCCCGCCCGCCATCGTGGCGGCGATAGCCGATCGCACCCGAGGGGCACATATGCGCAACCGTCACCAGCTCCTCGGTAGTCGCGGCGTTGGGATCGATCCACGGCCCCTCGACATTCGCCTTGAACACCGCCGGCTGCGACAGCACGCAATGCCGCGCATGGATGCAGCGCTCGCCATCGAACACCAGGTCGATCGCCACGCCGGGGATGATTTCCTTGCCGTCCTCGCCCGGCTGCGGCGTCGGTGGCGTGGAAGCAGGAGGGGTCGCCATGGCAGGCTCCGGTTGTGAGGGGGCGGCAGGGGCGGCTTCGGTCTTGGCGCGCGAGGCGAGCTGCACTTGGCCCAGCCGCCCGGCAAGGCGATCGAGCGCGTCGGCGGCGGCGCTCGCGGTCGGTGCGGCGGCATCATGCACATCGGCGATGACTCGCCCGCGCGTCGCCATATCGGTCAGCCGCTCGGCGAGCACGGCGATCGCGCCTTGCTCGGGCGGCAGCGCCGCCATCGAGCGCAGCGTCGCGAAACTTAAGCCCGCGTTGCAGCCGGGCGCATCAGCGTTCGCGGGGAGCCGGGTCAATTCCTCGGCGATCGGCGTCATGATCCGCATCAGCTCAATCGCCGCGTCGACCAGCGCGCGCTGCGCCCCAGCGTCCACCCCGGCATAGCTCAGCGCCAGGCACCGCACGGCATGCGCATAGACCGCGTTACCGAGATCGACGAGGCTCGCGGCCGGCTCCTGATTGACCCATAGCCGGCCCTCGGGCGTCGGCGGCCGGCGCATCACCGGATTATTCGCGGCAGGCCGCCCCGGCGCAAAATCGGGTCGGGCGGCGAGCAACGCCTGATATTCCGAGCGAATGCCGAGGAAACGTTGGTAATGCGAGCGCTCCTCGCCCGCCGCCGAGCCCTCACCCTGACGAACAATCGCCTCGATCGCCTCGCACGCACTTTTCACGCAACGCACGACGGTCAGGTTGGGCAAGCGCACCACGTCGGGGCTTAGCTGATGGCAGGGATCGCCGACGAACAGCGCGTCCTCACCCATCTTCTCCGCCAGCGCGCGAATGCCGTCTTCTATCGAGGCATAAAGCTGGCCGACCGTCGTATAATCCATTGTCGCCTGCATCAGCCGGTCGGGCGCCATCGCGCGGACATAGTGGCGGTCGGGCGCGAAGCCTTCGCCATCGGCGATGTCGATCGTCTCCGGGCGCTCGAGATAGATGAAATGGTCGAGCGTCTGGACGTTGAACGGCGCCAGCCGCACCACCACGCCGGCGGGGTGATAGCCGGGCGCGACGGGGAAATTCTGCCGGCCATAATGCGCCGGCGCGCCAAGTGCGGAAAGGATGTTGGAGACGATCGCAAGATGCGCCATCTCCTCGATCGCGACGTCAAGGATTTCGCCCCGCCAGCGCCGGATCGCGTCAAGCTCGGCCGCGCTAACCCCTTCCGAGACATCGCTCTTCAGGCTGAACATCGCGTAGAGATAGCAGCACATCAGATTGTGCTCGATCTCGGCGGCCTCGAACAGGATGCCCCATAATTGCTCGCGCGAGGCGGGAATGGGGCGTTGATCGGTCATGAAGTCCGTCCGTCAGGGTTTTGCGGGGGAGTCGGCAGCGCCATCCTTAGCATGATCGGGCGCGAGGCGCTCGGGCTTTGGCGCCCCTTCCCAACCGCCGCCCAACGCCTTGAAAACGCTGATCTGCGCGTCGGCGAGAGCCGCGTCCGACGCAGCGCGCGCGGCACGGGCGCCGACCCGCGTCGATTCTGCCGAGATCAGCTGGAGGAAGCTGTCGGAACCGGCATCGAAGCGCAGGCGGGAGAGCCGTGCTGCCTCGCTGCTCGCGCTCTCCGCGCGCAGCAGCACCGCGTTGCGATCAAGCTGGCCGGAATAGCGCGCGAGCGCCTGCTCGCTGTCGGTGAGCGCGGTCAACACCGCCTTGTCGAACTTGGCAAGGCTCGCATCGGCATCGGCGCGCGCTTCGCGCACCCGCGCGCGGGCCTGCGTCTGGTTGGGGAAGGTCCAGCTGATCAGCGGGCCGAACGAATAGCGCACCGCGCTCGGCTGGAACAACTGGCTGCCGCGCGTGCCATAAGCGTTCACATTCCCCATCAGCGTGATCTTGGGGTAGAGATCAGCGATCGCGACGCCAACGCGCGCGGTGTCCGCTGCCAGCGTGCGTTCTGCAGCGCGCACATCAGGCCGGCGGGCGATCAACGCCGCGCCATCGCCCGCCGGGACCGGCTGGCTGAGCCGGGGCGGGGCGGTGCAGCGCGATGCATCGGCATCGACTTCCTCAGGCGGGCGACCCGTGAGCGTCGCCAGCGCATAGAGCGACGCCCGCTGCTCGGCCTCAAAACCCGGCACCTGCGCCTGGGCCTGCGCGAGCAGCGAATCCGCGCGTTCATAATCCGCCTTGGTCTCGCGCCCGGCGGTGAACAGCTTGTTGGTCAGGTCGAGCGTCTTCTGCTGAAGATCGACATTATCCTTCGCTACCGCCAGCTGCGCGGCGTTGCTGCAGGCCGAGAAATACGCCCGCGCCGTCTCCGCCGCGACCGACACGCGCGAGGCATCGAGCTCGGCCGCCGCCGCTTCGGTATCGCCGCGCGCTGCCTGGATCGCGCGCGTCACGCCGCCGAACAGATCGACTTCGTACGATGCATCGAAGCCGAGCTGGAACAAGTCGAACTGGAAGGTCTGGACATTGCCACCGCCGCCGCCAAAAGCTGCAGCACTAGCGCTGTTGCTCTGCTCGCGCTGATATTGCGCGGACACGTTGGTCGTCGGCAGCCGCGCGCCGCGCTGCGCGCTCAGCACCGCGCGCGCCTTGGCGAGGTTGGCGGCGGCGACGCGGATATCGGTGTTGTTGGTCAGTGCCTCGCGGACCAGCCGGTCGAGCACCGGGTCATTATACATCCGCCACCATTGGTCGAGCCCGGCCGCCGTCGCCGACGATGAGCCGGCACCCCCGGCTTCTTTCAGCGACCCCGATGCCGACGCCGGCTCCTGGGGACGATGATAATTCGGCCCAACGACACAGCCGGTGAGCGGCAGTGCGGCCGCGAGCACCGCGATCAGCAACCCGCGCGTCATGCCGCCGTCTCCCCGCCGCGCCGGCGTTTGATCCAGGCCGAGACTCTGTCGCCAGCCGTCCGGCTGATGACGTAGAAGCTCGGCGTGAACAGCAAGCCGAAGGTCGTCACCCCGATCATCCCGAAGAACACTGCGACGCCGAGCGCGCGACGCATCTCGGCGCCAGGCCCGGTGCCGATGACGAGCGGCAAAGTGCCCAGGATGAACGCGATCGACGTCATCAAAATCGGCCGCAGGCGCTGCGCCGCGGCATGCTCGGCCGCCTCGCGCAATGCCATGCCGGCATCCTCGTTGGCTTTCGCAAATTCGACGATCAGAATCGCGTTCTTCGCTGCCAGCCCGATCAGCACGACCAACCCGATTTGCGTGAGGATATTATTGTCCATCCCCATCAGATTGACGCCGACAATCGCCGCCAACAGGCACATCGGTACGATCAGGATCACCGCGAAGGGCAGCACCACGCTCTCATAATTCGCCGCGAGCAGCAGGAAGACGAACAGCACCGCCAAGCCAAAGGCGATGATGCCGGTATTGCCCGCCTGTTGCTGCTGGAAGGCGAGCTCGGTCCATTCATAGCTCATGCCGGCGGGCAGGATTTCCTTGGCCATCTTGTCGAGCGTCGCCAGGCTCTGGCCCGAGGAATAGCCAGGCGCGGTATCGCCTTGCAGCTCGGCTGAGGGGTAGAGATTATAGCGCACGACGCGGTACGGCCCGCTCTGGTTCTTGAGCGTCATCACTGCATCCATCGGCACCATCGCGCCCGATGCAGATCGCGTGCGCAATCGCCCGACATCGCCCGCTTCGTCGCGATACGGCGCATCGGCCTGCGCGGTGACGCGATACGTGCGGCCGAGATAATTGAAATCGTTGATGTAGGTGGAGCCGAGATACGTGCCGAGGGTGTGGAAGATATTCTCCACTGGCACGCCCAATTGTTCCGCGCGCGGCCGGTCGATATCGGCGTACAGGCGCGGCGTGCGGACATTGAAGGTGGTGAAGGTGCTGGCCAGACCCGGCGTCTGGTTGGCCTTCATCATCATCGCGAAGGCAGCGCCTTCCAGCGTCGGATAGCCCTGGTTCTGCCGATCCTCGATCAGCATCTTCCAGCCGCCCCCCGTGCCAATGCCGCGCACCGGTGGCGGCGGGATGACGAGCAGCACGCCATCGGTAATCGGCCCGAACGCCTTGCGCAGCTCATTGGCGACCTGATCGGCGCCTTCGCGCTGGTCGCGCGGCTTCATCGCGACAAACATTGCGGCGGTGTTGGGCGCGTTGGTCAACGTCGCGCCGTCGAGCCCCGCGAACGCCACCGTGCCGGCCGTCGCCTTGTTGTTGAGCGCGATGCCCTGCGCGCGCTGCAGCACTTCGGTGGTGCGCTGGAGCGACGAGCCCGGCGGCAATTGCACGGCGACGATCAGATAGCCCTGGTCCTGCGCCGGGATGAAGCCCGTCGGCGTCGCGCTGAACCGCCAACCGGTGAGCCCGATCAGCACCGCATAGCAGACCAGCACCACGCCCAGCGTCCGCACCGCGCGCGCAGTCAACCGGCCATACCGCTCGCCCAGATTGTCGAAGCCACGGTTGAATCCGCGCGTGAAGCGCCCCGGCAAACCGCGCAGGCCCGCCGGCGGTTCCTTCTCCGCCTCATGATCCTTGGGCTTCAGCACCAAAGCCGCCAGCGCCGGCGACAAGGTCAACGACACGAATGCCGAGATGGCGGTCGCCGACACGATCGTCAGCGCGAACTGGCGATAGAATTGCCCCGAAATGCCCGGAATGAAGCTCGTCGGGATGAACACCCCGCACAGCACCAGCGCGATCGCGACCAGCGCGCCCGAAACCTCGTCCATCGTCTGGTGCGCGGCGTCCTTGGGCGAGAGGTGCTTTTCCTCCATCAACCGCTCGATATTCTCGACGACGACGATCGCATCGTCGACGACGATGCCGATCGCTAGCACCATGCCGAACAGCGACAGGTTGTTGATCGAGAAACCGAATGCCGCGAGCACCGCGAACGAGCCCAGCAGCGACACCGGGATCGCCACGATCGGGATGATCGCCGCGCGCCAGCTCTGCAGGAACAGCAGCACCACGAATGCGACGAGCAGCAGCGCCTCGAACAATGTGCGCTGCACTTCCTCGATCGAGGCCTGGATATATTCGGTCGGGTTGTACGGGATGGCGTAGGTCATCCCCGGCGGAAAGCTGAGCGAGCTGTGGTGGATTTCGTCCTTCACTGCCTGCGCCGTCAGCAGCGCGTTCGATCCGGGCAGCTGGGTGATGCAGACCGCGGTGGTCGGCTGGTTGGAGAAGAACGGGTTGATCGTATAGTCCTGCGCGCCGAGCTCGACCCGAGCGATATCGCGCACCCGGGTCAGCCGGCCCTGGTCGTCGCGCTTGATGATGATGTCGGCGAACTGGTCGGGCGTCGTCAGCCGGCCTTGCGTCTGGATGCCGAGCTGGAACGCCGTGCCGCCGCGATTGAACGGCGGCTGGCCGACCGAACCGACCGCGACCTGGGCGTTCTGGTTGCGGATTGCAGTGGTGATCTCGTCGACCGTCAGGTTGCGCGCGGCGGCGAGATCGGGGTCGATCCAGATCCGCATGTCATAATCGCGCGCGCCGAAAATACGCGCGTCGCCCACGCCCTGGATGCGCGTCAGCCGATCGATCAGTTGGGTCGTCGCATAGTTGGAGATATATTGCTGGCTCAAAGACTTGTCGGGCGAGAACAGCGTCGCGCAGAGCAGGATGTCGGGCGAATTTTTCTTCACCGTCACGCCGATCTGGCGGACTTCCTCGGGCAAGCGCGGCTCGGCAGTGGCGACGCGGTTCTGCACCAGCACCTGCGCCTGATCGACATTGGTGCCCTGCTTGAACGTCACCGTGATCGCGAGCGCGCCGTCACCCGTTGCCGAGGAGGACATGTAGATCATGTTCTCGACGCCGTTGATCGATTCCTCGAGCGGCGCAGCGACCGTTTCCGCCAGCGTCTCGGCGGTAGCGCCGGGGTAATTTGCCGTCACCACCACCGTCGGCGGGGCGATTTCGGGATATTGCGCCACCGGCAGGCCGGGATAGGCCACCAGCCCGAACACGACGATCAGGATCGACAGCACCGCCGCGAAAATCGGGCGGTCGATGAAGAAATGCGGAAAGCGCATCTTATTGCGCCGGCTGCGCTTCAGCGGACGGTGGCGTCGTCACGGGTTGTGCGCTCGGCGAAGTATCGGCGGCGCGTGGCGTGATCTTCGACATCCGCGCCTGCACCGGCATGCCCGGCTGCAACCGCGTCAAGCCGTTGATGACGACATGGTCGCTCGGCGCGAGCCCTTCCTTCACCACGCGCAGGCCCTCCACGGGCGGCCCGGTCACCACCGGCCGCGGCGCGACCTTGCCATCCTGCCCGACGACATAGACGAGCTTGCGCGTCTGATCGGTGATGATCGCCTAATCGGGCACCAGCATCGCGTGATAGGTCCCCGATCCGAGCAACCGCGCGCGGCCGAACAGGCCCGGCGTCAGGAAACCATCGGGATTGTCGACTACGGCATGCGCACGGATCGTGCCCGAATTGGGGTCGATCGCGTTATCGACGAAATCCATATGGCCGTGCCAGCGATAGCCGGTCTCGTCGGCGAGCTGGATCTCGATCGGATTGGGGTGATCGCGCGAGGATTTGCGCTGGCCCGACTTATCCTGGCGCAGATATTTAAGATAAAAGGCTTCGGCGCCGTCGAACGAGAACCAGATGGGGTTGATCGACACGACGCGAGTCAGCACGGTCTGGCCATCGGCGACCAGATTGCCCCGGCTCGCCTTGCGATCGGAGACCCGGCCCGAAATCGGCGAACGGATGACGGTGAAGCCCAGATTGAGGTTGGCATTGGTCACCGCCGCGCGCGCGGCCTGCACATCGGCGGCGGCCGATCGCGCATTGGCTTCCTTCGTTTCGTATTCTTCCTTGCTTACAGCCTGCGCGGCGAGCAGCGTCTTGGCGCGGGCAAGCTCCGTGCGCGCGTTGATGTCGCTGGCCTGCGCCTTGGCGAGCTGCGCGCGTGCCTGCTCGAGCGCGGCGCGATAGGGGCGCTGGTCGATGATGAACAGCGGCTGGCCTTTGCCGACGCGCTGGCCATCGGCGAACAACACCCGATCGATCTCGCCCGATACGCGCGGACGCACTTCGACATCCTGCGGCGCTTCGAACCGGCCGATATACTCGTCCCAATCGACGATATCGCGCTGCAGCGGGGTGGCGACGGTCACTTGCGTCGGTGGCGGTGGCGGCGGCCCGCCGCGCGAACAGCCCGCGACGGCCAAGGTCAATCCGATCAGGGTCAATCCGATCAGGGTCAATCCGATCAGGCCCGGGCGGATCGGTGGCGTGGCGTAACCGTGCATGGGGCCCCTGATATGAAGGGCATCAGCGCCGCGCCGACCACGTCGGGCCGATCATCGATGCCACCCCTGTACTACCACTTAGGTGCGAGCGCTCACGATATATTGCAAGAGGAACATTGGGGATTTTTCGCGAGCTTGCCCTAAAGCACGTAGCAGATCGATATAGTGCCCCAAAAGCCTCGATTGCGCGCGATTGTCATTGTCGACACAATCGGCATGCTCCTCCGTGGGAAGGCTGTGTCGATGATCTACATCCTGCTCAACCTTGTGCCGATTCTGCTGGCGACGCTCGCCGGATTGGCGGTCGGCGCGCTGTGGCTATGGATCGCCGGGCTGCGGCTCCCCGGCCTTGTGGCGACGATAACGATCACGGCGGCGGAATTCTGGTTCGCCGCGATCCTGGCGGGCGCGCTCATCCTGGCGCCGCCCAAGGCCAGCCCCTGGGTGATGGCGATCGGCAGCGCGGTCGTCATCTGGATCGGCTTCGTGGCACCGGCGACGATCGTCACCCACGCCGCGCGCCGTGCTGGCGTCGGCACCGCCCTGCTCGATTGCCTCCATTGGCTCGCCTTGATGGTGGTGCAGGCACTGGTCCTGAAAAGCATCGGCCTGGTTCCGCCGCCGGTCTGAGCGGGGCGATCAGTCGTTACCGGCTGATTTGGGCTGGCGATAATGATTGGCGCGGATGTTGTCGGCGGCGAGCCGCGCCGTCTCGTCCACCCGCGCCGCCCGCGTTTCGGGGCGCTTGGCCGACGCGATCCATTCGAGGATGAGGCGCTTGGACGAACGCGGAAATGCTTCGAAATGCTCCGCCGCGGCGGGGTAAGAGGCGAGCGCCGCCGCTAAATCATCGGGTTTTGTCAGCGTCTCGACCGCATCAAGCTTATCCCACGCCCCGCTCGCCTTCGCACGGTCGATCGCAGCAAGCCCGAGCGGCGTCATCAACCCCGCTTCGATCAGCCGAGCCACCTTCTCCTTGTTGACGCGCGACCAGCCGCTGTCCGCCTGGCGCGGCGCGATCAAGTGCATCGATCGCCGATCGTCGAGCGCGCGGGGCAAGCTGTCGACCCAGCCGAAGCACAGCAATTCGTCGACCATATCGGCATAAGCCAGATAGCGATCGCCCGATGCCTTTTTGCCGGTGACCAGCCACACCGCGCCACTGGTCGCCGCATGCCGAGTAAGCCATTCGCGCAGCTCGGCGCGGTTGGCGACTTCTACCTTGGGACGATCCTCTTGCGCCACGGCGGCGGCTCTCCCCAGTTCTGTTCCTCAGTCGCTTACGCCGCTCTTGCCTCCCGCCGCCAATACGGCAATGCAAGCCCCGCAACCCGGGGAGAAGCCTATGTCGATCATGTCGGACCGCTGGATTCGCGCGCAGGCGCAGGCGCATGGCATGATCGAGCCCTTCGTCGAAAGCCAGCGGCGCGATGGCTGCATCAGTTATGGGCTATCGTCGTACGGCTATGACGCGCGGGTGGCGGACGAGTTCAAGATTTTCACCAATGTCGACAGCGCGGTGGTCGATCCCAAGGATTTCGCCGCGAACAGCTTTGTCGATCGCAAGACCGATGTCTGCGTCATCCCGCCCAACAGCTTTGCACTCGCCCGCACGGTCGAATATTTCCGGGTGCCACGCGACGTGCTCGTCATCTGCCTCGGCAAATCGACTTATGCGCGGTGCGGCATCATTGTGAACGTCACCCCGCTCGAGCCCGGCTGGGAAGGCCATGTCACGCTCGAATTCTCCAACACCACGCCGCTGCCGGCCAAAATCTATGCCAATGAAGGCGCCTGCCAGTTCCTGTTCCTGCAAGGCAACGAGCCCTGCGAGACAAGCTATGCCGATCGCGCCGGCAAATATATGGGCCAGCGCGGCGTGACGCTGCCGCGGTTGTGATCCGGGTAATAAAGGCGACAAGTTTCCGGCTTGGGCTGAGATAGAGTTGATCTCTAGCAACTCCAGCTCATCGTCACCCCGGCTCTCTGCTTCTTCGTCGCCCCGGGCTTGACCCGGGGTCCCGCTTCTTTGACCGCTAGATTTTAGCGGTACCCCGGCTCAAGGGCGGGGTGACGAGATGACCCAACCCTGCGCCCCCACCGCGCCTACGAAAAAGGCGGCCCCTCGCTACGAGGAACCGCCCCATCTCGATCATCCTCGCCCGAGCGAGGCTTTCGCGATCAGAAGTCGCGCGCGTATTGCTCGTTGCCGACGAAGCCCAGCTTCGACACGCCGGAGCGCTTCACGACTGCCAGCACGCGATCGACCACCTCGAACCGCGCATTGCGGTCGGGCTGGAAGTGCAGTTCCGGCTCAGGGTTGAGGCGCGTCGTCTGGTCGAGATACTGACGCAGCGTCAGATCGTCGACCGGCGTGCCGTTCCACGACACGATACCGGCAGGATCGATGCCGATCGTGTTCTTGTCGGGCTCGACCGGGGGCTTCACCTGGTTCGGGTTGTTCTGCGGCAGATCAACCTTCACCGCGTGCGTCTGCGGAGGGATGGTGATGATGAACATGATGAGGAGCACCAGCATGACGTCGATCAACGGCGTCGTGTTGATGTCCATCATCGGTTCACCGTCATCGGAACCGCCACTGATTGCCATGTCTTAACTCTCCTGAAACCAGTCGCCGCGACGTTAAGCTAGATCAGCCGTGGCCAGATCAGCTGGCAACGTCGTTGGCCGGCGGCTGCGAAATAAAGCCGACCTTGATGAAGCCTGCGCGCTGCATCGTGTAGATCGTGCCGCCGATGCAGTGATACGGCGTATCCACGTCGCCACGAATATGCACTTCAGGCAATTCGAGCCCGGCAGCATTGGGGCCGCCCTGACGGTCGATTTCCGCTTTCAGCTTCTTGACCGCGCGATCGAACAATTCCTCGTTCGTGACCGGCGCCATGCCCCAATAGACCTGGCACTCGCCCCCCGGGCCACCGCGCACCGAAAGCGCGACGTTTTCGGGCTTGGTCGTGGTCGGGTCGAAGCGAACGTCGGGCAGCTTGAGCTGAACGTTCTGCACGACGACCGGAACGGTGATCAAGAAGATGATGAGCAGAACCAACATGACGTCCACGAGAGGCGTCGTGTTGATGTCCGACATCGGTTTTTCGGTGGAATCGCCACCTGCACTAATCGCCATCGCGAACTATCCTATCTGCATCCATCGGCCAGGCTCCGAGTGGAGCCTGGAGCGTGCGGGCAGGCCGGGCGCCACACCAACGGCGTGCGCCGGGCCTGCCCACATGTCCGATCAAGCGGCCGGCTTGGCAGGGGCAGCAGCCTTGGCAGCCTTGCCGGTCGGCGCCGGGCGAACCGCGCCGTTCGACGCGAGATAGCCAAGCACGTCGTTCGAGAAGGCCGACAGGTCTTCCGCGATCGCCTTGTTGCGGCGCTGCAGCCAGTTATAGGCCAGCACCGCCGGCACGGCGACGACGAGACCGAGCGCGGTCATGATGAGCGCCTCACCGACCGGACCTGCGACCTTGTCGATCGAGGCCTGACCAGCGGCACCGATCGCGATCAGCGCGCGGTAAATGCCGAGCACGGTGCCGAACAGGCCGATGAACGGCGCCGTCGCGCCGACCGTGGCGAGGAACGCCAAGCCGCCGTTGAGCGACGAGTTGATCGACGCTTCCGAGCGCGCGAGCGAGCCGTGCAGCCAGTCATGCGCTTCGACCGGGTCGGTCAACCGCGTGTGCTGCTCCTGCGCCGCAAGACCGTCATCGACGATCTGCTTGTACGCGGAGTTCTTCTCGAGCTTGGCCGAAGCCTCGCGCAGATTGTTCGCGTTCCAGAAGCCCTGGCGGACGCGCTTGCCCTGCGAGATCACCTTGTTCTGCTCGATGAGCTTGGTGAACAGGATGTAGAGCGAGAAGAACAGGAACAGCGCGAGCGTGATTGCGACGCTGTACGAGATAACGCCGCCCTGGTTCAGCGCGTTGAAGAAACCATACTGTTCGGCCGCGGTCTTGGCGCCGGCGCCAGCTGCAAGGATGGTGGTGAGCATTTCGGTTCTTTCCTCGTCAAAATCTTGTTTGCGACAACATCAATTGGTCGATTTGCGCAAGGCCGGGAAGCTCAGCCACCCGGCCCAACGCGGTACGGATGGGTTATTCGTCCTTCAACTGCCAACGCACCGGCGGCAAGCGAAGTTCGGATGCGATCGGATTGCCGGCATCGTCCTGCGCTGGCCTGAACCGGCCAAAGCGCTGGGCGAGCCTGCACGTCGTATCGTCGAGGTCCTGATTGCCGCTCGAAGAGACGACCCTGCACCCTGATACGCGCCCATCCGCGCCGATTGAAAGCAACACGCCCACGCGTCCTTCAATCGACGCCTTCTTGGCGGCAGGCGGATAATAGTCCTGCGAGAACCAGTCCTGATAGCTGCCCTTCGCCTGGGCGCCCTTCGCCAGATGCGGCGCCGGCGGTGCCGGCGGTGGGGCCGGCGGCGCGGGCGGCGCTGGCGTGTAGGCCGGCGGCGCGATAGGCGTCGTATTGATCACGACCGGCGACTGCTGCTGGATCACCACGGCGGCGGGCGGCGTGACGACCGGCGGCGGCTGGAGCGGCTGATCCGGCGGCGGCGGCGGCGGCGGCTGGTCCGGCGGCGGCGGCGGCGGCGGCGCCACGTCGAACGTGTTCAGCTTTTCCTGCGCCTTCTTGACGAAATTCTGCGCCAAGCCGGTGATGAAAGCATAGGCCAGCGCGCCTTGAAGGATTGCCACGATGATGATCGCGACCAGCCGGCTGCCGCTGTTATTGCGGTCTGCGTAAGCCATTCAGGTACGTAACTCCCATATCTTTTGGCATATTGCCCGCCCCGATCGTTCCATAACGTCCGACCGGCAGCATGGCGCGATGAGCCACGTTGTCCGAACTCACTCGCCCTAGTCTCTATCGCCAGCTTTTGGATGACGCAAACGCTTTGTCGGGCAGCCCTGTCGTAGCGGCATCGCATGGCAATTTTATTGCTGTATGATTGGCCCGTGATCGACTAATCGCCGTCGCCATGCGCTCCTCCCCTTGCATCCGTTGCGCGACGTCCGCGCTGTTGTTGGTCGCGGCTGGTGGAGGGTTACCCTTCACACCCACCGCTAGCGCGCAACGCGCCACGGCGCCAGTGGTTGCCTCGGCACCGGCCGCGCCGGCGCCAAGCTATGCGGATATCGCTGATCTGATTGTGAAATCGCCGGTGATTGCCGATGTCACCATCCATGCGGTGCAAAAGGTCAAGCCGCGTGATGCGGTGGGCGTGAAGCCGGGCAAGCAGCGCCTGCTGGTCACCGCCACGCTCAACAATCTGCTGCGTGGCACCCAGGCATTGCCCAAGGAAATTCAGTATCTGATCGACGTGCCGAGCGATGCCAAGGGACACATCCCCAAGCTCAAAAAACAGCGCGTGCTCGCGTTCGGGCGTCCTGTCTCGGGACAATCCGACCAGATCCAGCTGACCGGCGACAATTCGCAGCAGCCATGGAACCCAGCGCTTGATACGACGACCCGTCATATCACCGCCGAGGTGGTCGATCCCGCCGCGCCGCCTGAAGTGACCGGCATCGGCAATGCGTTTCACGTGCCGGGCGCGCTGCCAGGTGAGGGCGAAACGCAGCTGTTCCTCTCCACTACGGATGGCCGCCCGGTGTCGATCAGCGTGTTGAGCCGACCCGGCCAGCCCAAAAGCTGGTCAGTGGCGCTGAGCGAAATCGTCGACGAATCGGCCAAGGCGCCGGCGAGGGATACATTGCTGTGGTACCGGCTCGCCTGCTTCCTGCCGCGCGCACTGCCCGCTGCGGCGCTTGCCAGCAACGATGAGGGCAACGCCGCTGCCGCTCGCGAAGATTATCGCTTCGTGCTGCAATCGCTCGGCGCGTGCGGGCGGACGATCGCGGCGCCCTGAGCTCAGTTGCCGGGCGCGCGGCGGTTGCGTGTCAGCGTGATGCCGATCGATTCGCCGGCCTCGGCAATGGCGAGCTTGACAATCTTCACCGTCACGCGCCGCACCCGCTTGTCCTGCAGGAACAGCGTTTCGCAGATATGGTCGGCGACGCCTTCGATCAGCGTGAAATGCACGCCCTCGGGTAGCGCGGTCGTCGCGGCATGCTTCAGGTCGAGATAATTCTTCGAATCGGCCAGCCGCGTGTCGGGCGCGAAATGGCGCGGGCAATCAAGCTCGGCGGTGATCGAAATGCGGAGCGGCTGCGGCAGATGCGTCTCTTCGGAATAGATGCCGGTCAGCACCGGCACTTCGAGATTGTGCAGTTCCAGAAGCAATTGATCGTCCAAGCGCGCGGCCCTTTCTTTGGCGAGGCCCATAGCAAATTGGCGCGAGCGCGAAAGCGGCTTGCGCGCCGGCGCAGTGACGCTAAGGCGCGACGCCCGTTTCGAACCGCTTGGACCGCCGTTGACGACCATTGCCCTCACCCCGCTCGACAGCGTCGCGCCCAAAGCGATCGAGGCATTGCTCGATCGCGCGTTCGGCACCGATCGGCACGGGCGGACGGCGTATCGCTTGCGCGCCGGGACGAGCGCGATCGGCGCCCTCTCTTTCGCGGCAATCGACGGCACCGGCCGCTTGCTCGGCTCGATACAATGCTGGCCGGTCGAGTTTCTGGGCGATGACGGGCGACGCGTGCCCATGGTGATGGTCGGCCCCGTCGCGGTCGATCCCGAGGTCCAGCGCGGCGGCATCGGCCACCGGCTGATGGCAACGATGCTCGCCGCTGCTGCCGCCAACGGGTGCGACGCGCTGATGCTGATCGGCGATCCCGATTATTATGGCCGCTTCTTCGGCTTCACCGATGAGAAGACGGCGCTGTGGCGGATCGACGGCCCGGTCGAGCGCCACCGCCTGCTCGCGCGCGGTGCTGGCGTGCCCGGAGGCGCGGGCATCATCCGCCCTGCCGTCACCGGGTGACGCGCGGAACGCTTTACCCCGCGCACCCGCTGCCCTAACCCGCTGCCATGCCGATGGCGCCCTTCCCCGATCTCAGCAGCTTGTCGCTCGCCGATATCGCTCGGCTGGTGGAGGACCAGCGCTTGCCGCCGGTCGAGCAATGGAACCCTGCGCATTGCGGCCATAGCGGCATGCGCATCGCGCGCGACGGCACCTGGTTCCACGAACGCTCACCGATCGGGCGGATCAACATGGTGCGGCTGTTCTCGACCGTGCTGCGGCGTGAGGCTGACGGCAGCTATGTGCTGGTGACGCCGGTCGAAAAGCTCGACATCGATGTCGAGGATGCACCGTTCTTGGCGGTCGAGATGAAGGCGGCAGGCAGTGGCCGGGAAGCGCGGCTCGCTTTCCGCCTCAACACCGGCGATCTCGTCACTGCCGGCCCCGATCATCGCCTGCGTTTCGCCGAAACGGCCGACGGGCCCCGCCCCTATCTCCATGTTCGCGGCGGCCTAGAAGCGCTTGTCGCGCGACCGATCTATTACGACCTCGCCGAACTCGCGCTCGCCGGCAACGATCAGCCCCCCGGCATCTGGAGCGACGGCGCCTTTTTCCCGATCGAGCCAAGCGCATGACGCTCGCCGAGCGGCTGGGGGCAGCGTTGACCGCCGGCATGGCCGAGGCGGCGCCAGTGCTGCCCGGCGACCATGTCGATCTCGCCGGCCTGCCGTTCGATCAGGTGACCGCTGCCGCCGTGCTGGTGCCGGTCACCGATCGTGCCGAGCCCGGCGTGATCCTGACGCAGCGCCCCGACACGATGCGCCGCCACGCCGGCCAAGTGGCTTTCCCCGGCGGCCGCGTCGATCCCGGTGACGATGGCGCGGTCGCGGCGGCGCTGCGCGAGGCGCAGGAGGAAATCGCGCTGCCGCCGTCGCAGGTCACCGTGGTCGGCATCACCGACGCTTATCGGACGGTCACCGGCTATGAAGTCACGCCGGTCGTTGGCGTTGTGACACCCGATATCGTGCTGGTGCCGAGCGCCGACGAGGTTGCCGCGGTGTTCGAGGTGCCGCTCGCTTTCCTGCTCGATCCCGCCAATCACCGCCGCGTCGCCCGCGAATGGCAGGGACGCGAGCGGCATTATTATGAGATCCTCTGGCAGGACCGGCGCATCTGGGGTGCGACGGCGGCGATGATCGTCAACCTGTCGCTGCGGCTCAAGGGCTTCGCATGAGCGCCCGCCGCCTGCCCGACGCGCCATGGCGCCACCGCGAGGGGCTAGCAACGCTGGCCGACGCGCTCGATATGGCGGGCGGCGCGACGCGCTTCGTCGGCGGCGCAGTGCGCGATACGCTGCTCGGCGGCGCTGTCACCGATATCGATCTTGCGACCCGCCTGGCTCCCGACGAGGTGATCGAGCGATTAAAAGCGGCAACCATCCGTTCGGTGCCGACCGGCCTCGCCCACGGCACCGTCACTGCCGTGCTGCCGAGCGGGCCGGTCGAGGTCACAACGCTGCGCCGCGACGTTTCCACCGATGGCCGCCACGCCACCATCGCCTTTACCGATGACTGGCGCGAGGACGCGATGCGCCGCGACTTCACCATCAACGCGCTCTACGCCGATCACCCCTCGGGCGACATTCACGATTATTTCGGCGGGCTCGATGATCTGGCGGCCGGCGTCGTGCGCTTCATCGGCGATCCGTATCAGCGCATTGCCGAGGATCATTTACGCATCCTCCGCTTCTTCCGCTTCCATGCCCGATTCGGCACCACGATAGACGTGGTCGGCCTTGCCGCCTGCACCGATCGCGCCCGCGATTTGATGGCCTTGTCGCGCGAGCGCATCGCCAGCGAACTCACCCGCCTGCTGGTCGCGAAGAACGCGGTGCCCGTCGTCGCGCTGATGGTCGAACGCGGCATCTTCCTCCCCGTGCTGCCCGAGATCGATCAGGGCGGCGCTGACCGGCTCGCGCGGCTTGCGCAGGCGGAGCAAGCCGCAGCGATCGAGCCCAACGCCATCCGTCGGCTCGCCGCCTTGCTCCCCGCTGACCCCGCCATCGCCGATAACGTCGCCGCACGGCTCAAGCTCTCGAATGCCGATCGCAAGCGGCTAGCGCACGCGGTCTCGGCACCCGATGAGACCAACCCGCGCGCGCTTGCCTATCGCGTCGGCGCCGAAAGCGCGGTCGACCAATTGCTGCTCGCCGGGCGTGTCGATGACGCGCGGGAAATCCAAGGCTGGCAGCCACCGCGCCTGCCGATCAGCGGCGGCGCGATCGTCGCGCGCGGCATCGATAAGGGACCCCAAGTCGCGCGGCTGTTGCGCGCGGTCGAGGATCAATGGGTCGCGGAAGGGTTCCCCGACGCCGAGCGTCTGACCGCCATCGTCGACGCCGCTGTCGCCGCGGCACGGCGCGATTCGACCAGCTGATACGCCGCGTCCGCCGTCAATGGCGGCGCGTAGAGATAGCCCTGGCCATAAGCACAGCCGAGCGCGGCCAGCGTCTGCGCCAATTCCTGCGTTTCGATGCCCTCAGCGCAAGCGCGCAGCCCTAATGCCTGCGCCAATGAGAGAATCGCGCGAACAATCGCGATCTTGTCACGGTCGGCCAGCATCCCGGTCACGAAGCTACGGTCAATCTTGAGCAAATCGATCGGCAGCTTCTGCAAATAAGCGAGGTTGGAATAGCCCGTGCCGAAATCGTCCATCGCGATCTTCGCGCCCAGGTCCTTCAACGCGTGCATGGTGCGGCCGATCGTGTCGCCTTCGCTCACCAGCGCGCTTTCAGTCAGTTCGAGCGTGAAGCGATCGCCGCTCAGCTTGTGCGTCGCCAGCGCCCGCTCGACCACCGCGACGATGTCGTCGCGCTGCAGCTGGATCGCCGAGACATTGACGGTGAGGCCCACGCCGAACGACCCGCCATAAGCGCTGTCCCACGCCGCGATTGTCCGCGCGGCTTCATCGATCGCCCAGCGGCCAAGCGGCACGATCAGCCCCGATTCCTCGGCGACGCGGATAAAGTCCTGCGGTGGAATATCGACCCCGTCCTCGGTCGACCACCGCGCTAGGGCCTCGAATTTCAGGATATCGCCCGATGCGAGATCCCAGATCGGCTGATAGGCAAGCGTCAGCGCGCGGTTTTCGATCGCGCGCCGCAGCTCGGTCTCGAGGCCGAATTGCTCGCGTGCCTGATCATGCGCCCGGCTTTGATAAATCTCGACCAGCCCGCTCGTCTTGGCGCGCTTGACCGAAAACTGGGCGTGGCGAACGAGGTCCTCGGGATCGGCGATATCCTCGGCACCGAACGCGACGCCGATCGAGCACGACACGCGGATTTCATAGTCGGAAAGCTGGAACGGCAGCGCCAGCGCGCCCTGGATGCGGCGCGCGACATGGTCGGCATCGCCCGGCCCATCGTCGAGCGTCATCAATATGCCGAATTCGTCGCCGCCGGTGCGCGCCAGCACGTCGCGCGCGCGCAGCGCCCCTTTCAGCCGGCGCGCGACGGTAATCAACAGCTCGTCGCCCACCATCGATCCCAGGCATGCGTTGATCCGCGCGAAGCGGGCGAGATCGACGATCAGCACGGCATAGTTCGACCGATCAGCATCGGGCGCGCCGAACGTGGTTTCGAGCACATCGCTAAAGCCGGCGCGATTGGGCAAGCCCGACAGACTGTCGGTCAGCATTTCGCGGCGCAGATTGCGCTCGGTGCGGCGTTCGGCGGTCTGGTCGACCAGGCTGAGCAGGAACCGCCCGCCCGATTTGATCTTGAGCCGTGCGAGCGACACCATGAAGTGCCGCCGCTCGACCGCATCGCCCCATTGCCACTGGAATTCCTCGCTCAGCTGGTCGCTGGCGATAAAGGCGCGGATGCGATCCCCCAATTGCGCCACGATCGGCGATCCCGGTGCCGACGGACCAAGCCCGGTCGCATCGAACGCGCGGTTGGCACCGACAAAGCCGATGCTGCCGTCGTCGCGTAAGATCATCAGCGCCGCAGCAACGGGAAGCAGCCCGATCGCGCGGACGGCGAGCGCCTGCGGCGTTCCCGCCCGAACAGCCCCGGCGACGCGCGCGCGCGGCTCGCGCGCCCTGGCAACGGCTGGCGGCGTGGCGCCTTGAGACCGGAACAGTGACAGCATTGTCAGCCGGCTTAGCGGCAGAGGGTTAATTCGCTCTGAATTGGCCCGATCGCCCAGCGGCTTGGCGCCAAAGCGATGCCTGCAGCGTCAGAACTTGTTGTCGCGCGGGAAGCCGGTCGGCGGCATCCGCCCGGCCGCACCGCGCGCCGCGCGCCATGGCGTCAAGTCGGTCTCGCTGCGCGTGCGACCGCTCTCGCCACCCATTGCCCAGCTCAGCCCTTGTGCGAACACGAAGGTCTTGGCGTCGGCAAGACCGCCGTCGCGATAGCGCTGCAACTGCACTCCCTGCCCTCGCGCCAGCTCGGCGACCTCGGACAGCGGAAAGACGAGCAATTTGCGGTTGTCGCCAATCACCGCGACATAATCGTCGACCGGCGCGATCGGCCGCACGATGCGCAGCTTGGCATTGAGGCGCGGCGTGACCACCGTCTTGCCCTTGCGCGTCTCGGCAATGACGTCGGCCACCTTGACGATGAAGCCGCGCCCGTCGCTCGCCGCGACCAGCAGCTTCTCCGCCGCGCTCGCCGGCAACAGCGCGGTGATGCCGACCTCGCCTTCCAGGTCGATCATCAGCCGTACCGGCTCGCCGAACCCGCGCCCGCCCGGCAGCTTGTCCGCCGCCAGCGTGTAGAAGCGGCCATTTTCCGCCGCGAGCAGCAATTTATCGGTCGTCTGCGCATGAAAGGCAAAGCCCGGCCCGTCGCCTTCCTTGAACTTCAGCGCCTCAGCCGAGGCCAGCTCGATATGCCCCTTCATCGCCCTGATCCAGCCGCGCTGCGACAGGATGACGGTAATCGGCTCGCGCTCGATCATCGCTTCAAGCGGGATTTCCTTGACCGGCCCGGCCTCGGCGATCGTCGTTCGTCGCTTGCCGAGCGCGGTTTCGGGGCCATAGCGATCGAGCAGCTTGCCCAGATCCTTCTTCATCCGCGTCTTCTGCCGCGCATCGGAACCGAGCAACGCCTCCAGCCCCTCGCGCTCGGCAGTCAGGTCGTCGCGCTCGCGGCGCAGCTCCATCTCCTCCAGCTTGCGCAAGCTGCGCAACCGCATGTTGAGGATCGCTTCGGCCTGCCGATCGGTCAGCTCGAACTCCGCGATCATCACCGGCTTGGGCTCGTCCTCGGTGCGGATGATCTCGATCACGCGATCGAGATTGAGGAAAGCGATGATATAGCCATCGACCAGCTCCAGCCGATCCGCGATTTTGCCGAGCCGGAAGCGCGTGCGCCGCTGGAGCACGATGAACTGATGCTCGATCCACGCCACCAGCGCCTGGCGCAGGCTCATCACCCGCGGTGTCCGTTGCGCATCGAGCACGTTGAGGTTGAGCGAAAACCGCGTCTCCAGGTCAGACAAGCGGAACAGGCTTTCCATCAGCGTATCGGCGTCCACCGTCCGCGCGCGCGGTTCCAGCACGATGCGCACCTCGGCATCCGATTCATCGCGCACATCGGCCAGGATCGGTAGCTTCTTGTCGTTGACGATCGCTGCAATCGCCTCGATCAGCTTGCCCTTCTGCACGCCATAGGGAATCTCGGTAACCACCGCGACCCAGGTGCCGCGCCCCTGATCCTCGACATGCCAGCGCGACCGCACCCGGAAGCCGCCGCGCCCGGTCGCATAGGCTTCCGCAATCGCCGCTGGGCTGTCGACCACCAGACCGCCGGTCGGGAAATCCGGCCCCTGCACAAAGCCCAGCATCGCAGCATCATCGGCCTTGGGATTGTCGATCAGGTGGATGGCGGCGTTGATCAGCTCGGCGGCGTTGTGCGGCGGGATGCTCGTCGCCATGCCGACCGCGATCCCCGCCGCGCCGTTCGCCAGCAGATTGGGGAACAGGCCGGGGAACAGCTCCGGCTCTTCATCCTCGCCATTATAGGTCGCGCGATAATCGGCGCCGTCATCGTCGAGCCCGTCCATCAGGTCGATCGCGACCTGGGTCAGCCGCGCTTCGGTGTAGCGATAGGCCGCCGCGTTATCACCATCGATGTTGCCGAAATTGCCCTGCCCGTCGACAAGCGGATAGCGCAGCGCGAAATCCTGGGCGAGGCGGACCATCGCGTCATAGACCGAGGCATCGCCATGCGGGTGATATTTGCCGATCACGTCACCCACGACGCGCGCCGACTTCTTATACGCCTGCGCCGGATCGAGCCGCAGCAGCCGCATCGCCCATAACAGCCGCCGATGCACCGGCTTCAACCCATCGCGCACATCAGGCAGCGACCGCGCAGTGATGGTGGACAGCGCATAAACGAGGTAGCGCTCTGACAGTGCGCTATCGAACGGCGCGTCGAAAATGCCGATGGGGGGCTCGGGCACGGCAGGCGGGTCGATCAGGTCGGTCATTGTCCGCTCGCGATTAGCAGCGCGATATCGCGCTGGCGAGAGGTTGTACGGTCGATTAGGCTGGGTTGATGATCCGTCTTGCCTTGGCCTTGGGTTTCGTCGCAGCAGGGACGACCATGACTGCCGATCCGCCGCATTTGCTCACCTGGGCCGAGCTCACCAGCCGCCCGCGCCCGGCGCGCGACGCAGTGCTGCGTTATGGCACGGAGCCTTATCAGCAGGTCGATCTGTGGCTCCCCAAAGGCCCCGGGCTGCATCCGGTCGTCGTGATGGTCCATGGCGGCTGCTGGCAGACCGCGATCGCCGACCGGACGCTGATGGACTGGATCGCCGATGATCTCCGCCGGCACGGCATTGCGGTGTGGAACATCGATTATCGCGGCGTCGATCGGCCAGGCGCAGGCTATCCGGGCACCTTCGCCGATGTGGCGGCAGCGGCGGACATGCTGCGCGACGTGGCGCCGCGTTATCATCTCGACCCGCACCGGGTCGTCGCGGTCGGGCATTCGGCCGGCGGGCATCTCGCTTTGTGGCTGGCGGCGCGGCATCGGCTGCCACGATCGAGCGCGCTGTGGTCGACGGATCCGTTGCCGATCAAAGCGGTCGTCAGCCTGGGCGGCTTGCCCGACCTGGAAGCGACCGCGGCGAGCCCGGACAATGGCTGCGGCACCGAGGTGGTCGCGCGGCTCACCGGCGCAGCGACGGCGGCGCACCCGGACGTGTTCGCCGATACCTCGGTGCCGCGCCTGTTGCCGCTCGGCGTGCCGCAGCATCTGGTGAATGGCGCGCTCGACCGGATCATCCCGGCGCGGATGGCGCCAGCTTATGTGAAAGCGGCGCGCGCGGCGGGCGATGTCGCGACGCTCGATACGGTTGAGGATACCGGGCACGCCGAGCTGGTGGCGCCCGAGACGCGCGCCTGGGCCGTCGCGCGGCAACGCATCACGGAGGCGCTGAAGTGATGATGCTGGACGAGGCGCGCGCTCTCGACGCCGCCGATCCACTGCGCGGCTTTCGCGACCGGTTCGCGCTGCCCGAAGGCGTGATCTACCTCGACGGCAATTCGCTCGGCCCTCTGCCCCGCGCGACACCGGGCGCGGTAACCGATCTGGTCGAGCGGCAATGGGGCGAGCGGTTGATCCGCGGCTGGAACGAGGGCTGGATCGAAGCGCCGCAGCGCATCGGCGACAAGATCGCCCGGCTGGTCGGCGCAGCCCCGGGCGAAGTGATCGCCTGCGATTCGACCTCGGCCAACTTGTACAAGCTGATCGTCGCCGCGCTGCGCCTCGATCCGGCGCGGACTGAGGTCGTGACCGAGCTCGGCAATTTCCCGACCGATCTCCACATCGCCGAAGGCGCCGTGGCGAGCGTGCCGGGCGCGAGACTGAAGGCGGTGCGGCGCGGCGATCTGGCCGAAGCGATCGGGCCCAAGACCGCGCTGCTGCTGCTCACCCATGTCCATTACAAGACCGCCGAGCGGTTCGACATGGCCGAGTGGACCGCGCGGGCGCATGCAGCCGGGGCGCTGGTGCTGTGGGATTTGAGCCATTCCGCCGGTGCGGTGAACATCGATCTCAACGCCTGCAATGTCGATGTCGCGGTCGGCTGTGGGTATAAATATCTGAATGGCGGTCCCGGCGCGCCGGCCTATCAGTTCGTCGCCAAGCGCTGGCAGGATCGGCTGCACAACCCGATCTCGGGCTGGATGGGCCATGCTCGGCCGTTCGATTTCACTGATGGCTATGCACCGGCGCCCGGCATCCGCCGCTGGCTGGCGGGCACGCCGGTGATCACGGCGATGGCCGCGCTGGAGAGCGGCGTCGATGTGATGCTCAGCGCCGACATGGCGCTGATCGAAGCCAAGAGCGCCGCCCTGTTCCGCGCGATGGCCGCCATCGGCGACGCGCTTGGCTTGGAATGCGTCTCCCCGCGCGATCCGGCGCAGCGCGGCAGCCACATCGCCTTCCGCCATCCCCATGCCTACGCGCTCTGCCAGGCACTGATCGCCGAGGGCGTGATCGGCGATTTCCGCGATCCCGACATCGTCCGCTTCGGCCTGACGCCGCTCTATCTGCGCTTCGAGGATATTGCCCGCGCCGGCATGATCCTCGCCGATATCCTCGCCGACCGTCGCTATCTCCGCCCTGATTTCGCCGAGCGCCGCGCAGTCACCTGAGCGCCTCCAGTGATTGCGCGGACACCAGCCATCCGATATAGCGTCAGCTTTCCTGCCCCGGCCAGCCTTGCGTCGCCGCACGAGCTGTTCGGGGCAAATCGCTTTTTTACATGAAGGGTTCGCCGACATGGCACGCCGCCGCCAGATCTACGAAGGCAAGGCCAAGATCCTCTATGAGGGCCCCGAGCCGGGCACGCTGATCCAGTATTTCAAGGACGACGCGACGGCCTTCAACGCCCAGAAAAAGGGCACGATCAACGGCAAGGGCGTGCTCAACAACCGCATTTCCGAGCATGTCTTTACGCTGCTCGCCAATATCGGCGTGCCGACGCACTTCATCCGCCGCCTCAACATGCGCGAGCAGTTGATCCGCCAGGTCGAGATCATCCCGATCGAAGTGGTGGTGCGCAACGTCGCGGCGGGCTCGCTCAGCACCCGGCTGGGGATCGAGGAAGGCACGCAGCTGCCGCGCACGATCATCGAATATTATTACAAGGATGACGCGCTCGGTGATCCGATGATCACCGAAGAGCATATCGCCGCGTTTGGCTGGGCAAGCCAGGAAGAAATGCACGATATCGCCGACATGGCGATCCGCGTAAACGACTTTTTATCAGGCCTGTTCGCGGGGATCGGCATCCGGCTTGTCGACTTCAAGCTCGAATTCGGCCGCATCTGGGACAATGATTATGCCCGCGTCATCCTGGCGGACGAAATCAGCCCCGATGGCTGCCGACTGTGGGACATGACGACGGGCGAAAAGCTCGACAAGGATCGCTTCCGCCGCGACTTGGGCGGCGAAATGGAAGCCTATCAGGAAGTCGCGCGGCGGCTGGGCCTGTTGCCCGAAGGCGCCGAGAACGCCGTTCTCGACCTGGAGAGCCACCGGCTGCGGCGCGGCAAATAAGGGCGATCAGCCCTTTGCCTTCAGCCCGCAGATGATCCCGAAGACGAAGCAGCTGAACAGCGCCAGCTGAATGCGCCCCTGCGTATCCTCCCAGCCGAAATATTGCTGGCCAAAAGCGAACAGGGCGATGAACAAGGCCAATGCCAGTCCGGCCATAACGCGGTCCTTTCCGGTCGTGCCCGCCGACACACGCGAGCTTGGCCGAAGCTATGCCCGGTCGGTAAACGAGTGATGAAGGTTGCGGCGAGCCGAGTGGCGCGGCATAGGCGGCCTCAGCACTCCCTTCGACCAACAACCGGGCCCGCGCATGAAACTCCGCATTTTCGTCACCCTGAAAAACGGCGTGCTCGACCCGCAGGGCAAGGCGATCGAAAAGGCGCTGGGCGGCCTGGGCTTTTCGGGCATCAATGACGTGCGCGCCGGCAAGCTGATCGAGCTCGATGTCGACGATACGGTTGACGATGCGCAGATCAACGAGATGTGCCGCAAGCTGCTCGCCAATACCGTGATCGAGAATTACCGGGTTGAGCGAGCATCGCCAGAAAAAGTGGGAACCGGTTTTTCGTCCGGCGATGCGACCACGAAGGAAAGTGTATGAAAACGGCCGTCATCGTCTTCCCCGGTTCCAACTGCGATCGCGACATGGCGGTCGCGCTTGAGGCAGTCACGGGCAGCAAGCCGCACATGGTGTGGCACGGCGAGACGGCGCTGCCAGATGGCATCGGCCTCATCACGGTGCCCGGCGGGTTCAGCTACGGCGATTATCTGCGCTGCGGGGCGATTGCGGCGCGGTCGGCAATCATGCCGGCGGTGGTCGCTGCGGCCGAGCGCGGCGCGCCTATCGTCGGCGTTTGCAACGGCTTTCAAGTGCTGACCGAAATCGGCCTGCTGCCCGGCGCGCTCCTGCGCAATGCCGGGCTCGATTTCGTGTGTCGCGATGTCGCGCTGTCGGTCGCCAACGCTCAGACGACCTTCACCAGCCGCTATGAAGCGGGCGAGACGATCACCGTGCCCGTCGCGCACCATGACGGTAACTACTTCGCCGATGCCGATACGCTCGACCGGCTCGAAGGCGAAGGCCGCGTCGCCTTCCGCTATGCCGAGCCCGTCAACGGCTCCGCCCGCGATATCGCCGGCGTCGTCAATGCCGCCAGCAATGTGCTCGGCATGATGCCCCACCCTGAACGCCGTATCGAAGCCGCGCATGGCGGCAGCGATGGCCGCCGCCTGTTCGAGGGGCTGCTGGAAGTGGTCGGCGCTTGACGACCCACTCGGACCCGCTCGGCTGCGGCGATTGCCCGGTTCGCGACCTGGCAATCTGTAGTGGACTTGAGGAACAGGAACGCCTGGCGCTGGCACGGCTGGGTCTGAAGCGGCATTATCGGCGTGGCGAGCTGATCTTCGCGAGCGGCGACGAGTCCGTGGCCTGCGCCACGCTCGTTGCGGGCGCCGTCAAGCTGTCGCGCTGCGATCGCGACGGGGTTGAGCGCACCATTGCGCTCTTGCAGCCGTCAAGCATGTTAGCGCGCCTCTTCGCGGCGGATATCGACAGCGATGCCGTTGCGCTCACGGACAGCGAGTTGTGCGTCTTCCCACGCAGCCTGGTCGAAAGCGAGATGCGGAGCCACCCGGGGTTCATGGAGCGCATCCTGCAGGCAACAACCGCGCAGCTAGCGTCGGCGCGCGACATGCTTGATTTGGTCGGACGCCGGTCAGCGCGTGCCAAGGTCGCAGGTCTGTTGCTGGTACTGGCCGATGAAGTCGACACAGCATCGCCATCGGCGAACCGAGAATTCGTGTTGCCACTGACCCGCGGTGAGATGGCGACCTTGCTCGGCCTGACGATCGAGACGGTCAGTCGCCAGCTAACGGGGTTCGAACGGGATGGCACCATCGAGCGCCGTGGGTTGAAATCGATCGCGATCCTCAACCCATCGGCGTTGCGCGCCGCTGCCGATTGATCGGCTCAGGCGAAGGCGTGGATCAGCGCCACCGCCAACCCCCAGATGATCAGCATTGCCGGCATGATCATCACTTGCGCGATCGCGGCGGTCGCAGCGACATGCCCCGTCGCGCAAACAATGCCGTCTCGCTGAAAATCTCCCCAGGTCTGGGCGGTTCCCGAAGCGGGGGCGACATGCGCCCATAATCCCGGCACGACCAGCGCGGCACCCAGCAAAATGGCAAAGATCGCAAAGGGAATAGCCAGTTCCGGGTCGGCAAATGCGCTCCACATAATCCCGAGAAAGACGAAGAACCCGGCAAACATGCCGATGTGGAGGATCGGCGGCAAATCGAACACATGCGGCGTGCGGCCATTGCTCAGCGCCTGGCTAGGCTCGGCAATGGCAGGTGACGCTTCAGGTGCAAAGCTGGCGGCGCGATACTGAAACGACATGGTCTGCTCCTTCGCTCAACGTCTGTGGAGCAACCCTGTCAAATCCAGCCGTCATCCGCTTTGATCCCGATCAAACCGCCGTCGCTTGCGCCTAGACCCCCACATGGAACGGCGAAAAGTCTGTTCCTCGATCGAACACTTCGACGCCCTCCGCCCGCTTCAGGAACCCGACCACCGCATATGTCACCGGCGTCAGCAGCACTTCCCAGCTCACCTTGAGGACGAACTGGCTCAGCATCACCGCCAGCATCGCGCCGACCGGCCAATCGGGTAGGCCGTAAAAGGCAAGCGGGTAGAAGACGAGGCTGTCCGCGCCCTCCCCCACGATCGTGCTGCCCACGGTGCGCGTCCAGAGCATCTTGCCATCGGTCAGGATCTTCATCTTGGCCAGCACATAGCTGTTGAGGAAGTCGCCGACCCAGAAGGCGCACAGCGACGCAAAGGCGATCCGCCCGCCGATGCCGACGCTGATGTAAGGGAATGTCTTCACCCAATGCGGCGGCAGACCGAAGACATATTCATATTGCGGCTGGCCGGTCCAGTCGGCCGCGGGCGGTAGCGCGACGACGGTCCATTCCATCACCACCAGGAACGCCAGCGCGACAAAGCCCACCCAGATCACGCGGCGCGCGCGGGCATAGCCGTAAACCTCGGTCAGCACGTCGTCGAGCAGGTAGGACAGCGGGAAGAACAGAATACCCGCGCCAAACGGCCATGCGCCATATCCGGGCAGGTCAATCACCGCGCGCTTGCCGGCCCCCACCACGTTCGAGAGCACCAGGATGACGACGAGCGCCGTCATCATGATGTCGTAATAGCGGAATTGCGCGCCGCGCGTGTCGATCGCGTTAACTTGCTTTAAGCGCATGCCACCCCCATTGGTTCTTGGTCCTATGTCATATCGACGTTTCGCGGGCGCACAATCCGCGCTAACAGCCGTAGCGCGCGCGCCCGTAGCTCAGATGGATAGAGCACGAGACTTCTAATCTTGAGGCCGCAGGTTCGACTCCTG
>NZ_JBPGYA010000005.1:0-39689 GCF_048015635.2 Sphingomonas sp. GlSt437
TCGGCCCATCGCGTGCCGGGGGCGAGCCCCGTCGCCGGGTCGCCAAGCGCCTCGTCGTAGATGTGACCGCAGGTCACGCAGTGCCATTTCGCGAACGGCTCCGCGTCCGCGGGAAGGGCGACCGGCGCCGTAGCGATGCCACCTGTCCCCAGGGGAATGAAATCCGGCTTGTCGCGAACCGCGCAGTCGGGACATGCCCAACTGTCCGGAATTTCCGCCCAAGTCGTGTTGGGCGCGAAGCCCTCGTGCGGGTCTCCGGTCGCTTCGTCGTAGATATAGCCGCAATCAGGGCATTGGTATTGAGTCATCATGCTGCTTTCTTCTTGGCGCGGCGACGCAGCGATGCTGCCTGGAATGACGATACCGACCGGAGCGCCATGGAAGTCTCCCCGTTTCGAGGCGCGCCGTCGGATGTCCGACACTCCGAAGAGAGATTCAGACCGGACGGATCGCTCGGCCGCGCTGAAACCTAGTTGAGCGGACGCTGGGAAGCCCGGCGCGCCGAACCATATTTACGGCCGATCTGCTTCCTGCGCGCCGGATCGATCTGAATCTTGTCGATATCGCCATCGGCCCATTTCACGACGCGGGGATCCATGACCATCCGGAAGACCGGCGGGATCAGCGCCATGAAGAACATGCCCGGATAGCCGGTGGGCAGTTCCGGCAAGCCCTTGAAGTCACGGAGCGACTGGTAGCTGCGCGTCGGATGGGCGTGATGATCGGAATGCCTCTGCAGGTGGAACAGGATGAGGTTCGACGCGATGTGGTTGCTGTTCCACGAGTGGCGCGGCTGAGCGCGCTCGTACCGGCCGTCCGCCATCTTCTGGCGCAGCAGTCCATAATGCTCGATATAGTTGGCGCTGGTGAGCTGCCACCAGCCGAACGCCATCTGAATGGGCAGGAACACCAGCAACTTCGGATTCGGGCCGAAAGCCAGCAGGAGCGCGGCGTAAACGACCAGGGTGATCAGCAGCGGGGGAATGATCTCGTTGTCTAGGCTCCAGACACTCTTGCCGACACGTTCCAGCCGCACTTTCTCAAGATTCCACGCGCGCAGGAACGCGCCGGGAATTTCGCGCAGCGAGAACTTGTAGATGTTCTCACCCATGCGGGAGGTGGCGGGGTCCTCCGGGGTCGCCACGTCGCGATGATGACCCTTGTTGTGCTCGATGAAGAAGTGGCCATAGCCGACGACGGCCAGGACGATCTTGGCCATCCAGCGATCGAAGGGCTCCTTCTTGTGGCCGAGTTCGTGGCCGGTATTCAGCGCCAGCCCGTTGACGATGCCCAGCGAGAAAGCGAGAGCCACTACCCCCCACCACGCGATCGGCTGCGTCGCGATCCACCATGCACAGCCGACCAGCGAGGCATAGTGCACCGGAACGGTCAGCCAGGTGAGAACCCGGTAATACCTATCCGCCTCCAGGCGGGCCACTGCCGTTTCGGGGGGATTGTTCGGGTCCTTGCCGAACAGGACGTCGAAAGCCGGGATGACGCCGTACCAGACGAACAGCGTGAAGGCATAGAAGATGCTCCATCCCGTCAGGTGGACGAGATAAAGCCCGATGAGTGGTGCTGCCGGCCAAACGACCGACAATACCCATAGGTAGCGCTTCCTGTCGACATAGCGATCAGGCGTGCCATCACCCGGAAGGCTTCTAGCGATGGTGCTCATAGACATATCCTCTCGATGCGTGACGCACTTCCTGCGTCCTTAACTTTGGGCACATCGGGCCGCACTTTTCAGTCTTGGCCGCCCCGCGTCCCGGAGCAACCCAACTAAAGTGTGGTTTTGGATCGATCCGAATTTTGTATCGAATGAGCCTGAAGGCCAGGCTGGTCGCCTGTCGGTTAAACTACAGCGTTTCAGGAGAGAGAGCTTTCATGGGCAGAGCCGATGCACATGTCGTCATTCTGGGAGCGGGCCATGCGGGCGGAACCGCAGCAGCCCTCCTTCGCCAGTACGGATTCGAGGGCGCGATAACGCTCGTTGGCGAGGAATCCATCCCGCCCTACCATCGTCCGCCGCTTTCCAAGGCCTCGCTCAGAGCCGCATCGGGTGCAGCTCCGACGCTCCTGAAACCAACCGAATTCTACGAAACAGCCGGGGTACGACTCCGCCTGGGCATCCGCGCGGACAAGCTGGAGCGCCAGTCCAGGACGGTGACGCTCTCGACCGGCGAGGATCTGCAATACGACCATCTGGTTATCGCGACGGGCGCTCGCCCGATCAGGCTGCGGGTCGCAGGATCGGATCTGGACGGGGTGCTGGAATTAAGGACGGCGGGCGATGCCGAGCGGCTCAAAAAGGCCCTGAAGGCTGGCCAGCGCCTTGCTATAGTCGGCGGCGGCTATATCGGCCTGGAGGTGGCCGCATCCGCGCGAGCGCTCGGCGCGGACGTAACGGTGATCGAGCGCGAGCTGCGGCTGCTTGCCCGCGTAGCCTGTCGGGAGCTTTCCACCTTCTTCCACGACTGCCATGCGAGGCAAGGCGTCAACTTCGAGTTGGGTGCCACCGTGTCCGGGTTCGAGGGACAGGGTGGACACATAACCGGTGTGCACCTCGACGACGGTCGAACGATCGCTTGCGATGCCGCCCTTGTCGGCGTCGGCGCCGTCCCCAATGATGAAATCGCCCGGGATGCGGGGCTGGACACAGCCTCCGGCATCCTCGTCGATCTGGAAGCCCGCACGTCCGATCCGGCCATCTTCGCCATCGGTGACGTCGCCCGCCGACCAATCCCCCTTTATGCCCACGTGGCTCGTCTCGAGAGTGTGCCCAATGCGCTCGAACAGGCGAAACAGGCCGTCGGGGCCATTGTCGGCCGTCCCGCGCCGGTCCACGAGGTTCCGTGGCAGTGGTCCGACCAATATGACGTGAAGCTGCAGATCGCCGGCCAGGCGATCGATGTCGACCGCGTCCTGCGGCGCGGCGGCCCCTCTCCCGAGAGTTTCGCGATCTTCCATTTGAAGGGCGATCGGATCCAGTGCGTCGAGGCGATCAATTCGCCACAGGATTTCCTGGTTGGCAAGCAGTTCATCGGCGTGCGCGCGAGTATCGACCCCGACAAGCTGAGCGACGCCGCGATCCCCTTGAAGGAGGCCGTGATCTGATTCGTCCTGTTCGCCGGTCGACGGGAGCCGCAGATGCAGGGCGATCACATGTGATAGGAGCCTGGTTGTACCGCTGAGAAGCCGCCGGAGAACATGGCGGACCAAAGCAAGAGAGGAAGTCTGGAGATCATGGATGCTGTCAGCGAGCGGGTAGCGTTACTGGCGTCCGGATGCCTTGCGCGTCCGCGCCTCTTCATGGCCGATGAGGCGAGGCGCTGCCACCTCCTTCGCGCGCCCCCCGGCTATGGAAAGAGCGTTGCGATGGCCCAGATCTGGGAAGACCGCCGACAAGCCGGTGCCGTTGCAGCCTGGGCGTCGGCCAGGGAATGCGAATATGATTCCCGCCTGCTTACAGAGCGCATTCACGCCCAGATACTCGCAGCCGGCAGCGCCAGCGGCAAGGATGCCCCAACGCTGCTGGACACCGTCCCCCGAACGCTCCAGGGTCTCGCCGGCTGGCTACGAGAATCCACCGCGCGATCTAGCTCGGGTATCCTTCTCTGTCTTGACGACATTGGCTTCCATCCCGACCTCGCGGATGAGATCGAGGATTTCATGCTGGCTGCGCCGGCCGATGTCGAGATCGTGGCGGCAACGACCGCGGGCATCGGCTTTGCACGCATCGCCGCCCGGCGACAACTACGGGAAGTTCGAGCTGATGCGCTCGCGTTCACCTTCGATGAAGCAAAGGCGGTCGCGCGGGGGGAGCCTGGAACTCTCATCCCGGAACCGGACGTCCATACGCTCTGGAAACGCACGCAAGGTTGGGGGGAACCGCTATGCATCTTGTTGCAGGCCGCATCCACGGATGAAGCGACTGTCGGGCGTCTGGTCGTCGAGCGCGTCACCGGCCGGGATAGCGATCTGGATCGATATTTTCGCAGCGCCATATTGGCTAGTCTCCCGAGTGAGGTACGGGAGTTCTGCATTCGCGCCTCGATCCTGGGGCCGATCTCCGCCGACTATTTTAACCATGTGTTCGGCAGGAGTGATGGGGCCTACGTCATTGAAAAGCTGTCCGCTGAGCGCATGCTGCTCACCCCACTGGATAGAGCACAATCAGGTTATGAGTTTCACCCGCTGCTGCGCGAGTTTCTCGAGCACAGGTTTGCGGTAGAGCATCACGGTCCCAGGCCGGAACTGTTCGCCCGAGCTGCTCAATGGCAGAGGGAAAGCGGCCATAGCCGCGAAAGTATCAGCCTCTATCTGCGCGCCGGCGACAGGGATGCTGCAGCCGAAGTCGCGTCAACGAGCATGATGGACATCGCGCTGCGCCAGGGCGAGGTGGATCAGATCCAGCTATGGCGGCGCAGCTTCTCCGAGGCGGTCTCTGCCCCGACGATCATTCTCGGGTTGGTCTGGGCGCAGATTTTCAGTCACGACCAGAAGCACGCGGCCGCGTTGCTGTCGGAACTGCGCGCCGTCAGCGTCGGCCTTTCCGACGAAGCGGCCAGGCGGCAGATGGAATGGTGGTGCGATCTCATCGCCGCGATCGGCGAGGCGACCGCCGACAATCTGGAGGAAAGCAGGCGGCAATGCGAGTTATGGCTGAAGCTCCATGACGAGGCTGATCTCGTCTGCCGGGGCGCGATCCTCACATGCCTTTGCTTTATCGCGGCCAGCGAACGCCGGCCTGACGATCTCGCGAAACTGAGCGCTGAAGCCTCGTCGGTCAATACTGTCGCCAACCATCGCTACGCTCTCGGCTGGCTTCACAGCACCATGATCTTCAGCGAAATATCGAGGGGCAATATGCAGGCCGGCACCGACCTGCTTCGACGCGCGCGAAATGACGACAATGCCCAGATCAACGCCACGCCGTTCTCCGCCAATCTCCTTGATATGCTGGAACTCGAGCTACGATACGAGGCAAACCAGCTCGACGGGATCGCCGCGCGCGTCGATGACGTTCTGGATTTCGTGCGTCAGCACGGCGTGGTCGATTTCGTCTTTTCGGCCTTTCGGACCGCGGCAGCCATCGCCCATCGCGACGGCGACCGAAAGGGCGCCATCGAACTTTTTCAGGAAGTTCGCGTGATCGCCAGGGAATGCGCCTTTCCGCGGCTTGATGCGCTCGCGCGTCTTGCACTGGCGGATCTACTGGTCCTGGACGACGCGGGCGAGGCAAACGCTGTCTTGCCGGCGCAAAGCGAGCCCGTCTTCCAGACAACGCATGGCCCGTATCTGCGGGCGCTCAAGTCGCTGACCGAAGCTCGTATCGCATCGCGGCAGGCAAAATATCATCTGTGTGGCCGGCTTGCGAACGCCGCGCTGGATCATGCGCGCCGCAGCCAATCAAGCAGGCTGGAAATCTCGGCTCTGCTGTGTCTTGCCGGCGCCAACGCAGCAACGGAAAGGTCGGCGGCCGCCGAGCAACGCGTCGCGGACGCGGTTGATATCGCTGCGCGAAGCGGATGTTATCGCACGTTGCTCGATGAGCGTCAGTATCTGGAGGTGTTGGGGCCGGTATCGCTCCCGCTGCTCGATCTCATGCCAGATGAGCGAGAATTTGGTGGACGCGGCATCGCGCCGGGCGACCGTCCTTCCTACGCACCGATAGCCACCGACACCGTTCTTCTTACGAGAAAGGAACTCGCAATTCTGCACAGGATAAAGGAAGGACTGTCAAATCGCGATATCGCGGCCAGGCACCGCATTAGCGAAGATACCGTCAAATGGCACGTTCATAACATATTCTCCAAGTTGGAAGTCAGAAGCCGTGTCCAAGCGATTTTGAGGGCTGAGGATATGAGAATTTTAGAATAAGCCATATCTGTTCGGTCGATTATGGAAGACACGAATCGACTGCACCTTCACGCCACTTCTTACATTGCAGAATTTTATAGCGATCGAAACGTAGTGGATCGCCTGACAAACATCGTTTGTCGATCAATGCCGGCGCAAGAATTTGATTTCCCCGCGCAGACAAGTTCCGAGTGATTCTAAATAAGAGGACCCCGCAAGGGGGATTGACCGTGTCGTTCAGCATCCGACAGCTCCGCTTTGCACTTGCCGCAGCCGACCATAGCAGCCTTCATCGGGCCGCGCGGGCGCTCGGGGTGGAGGAGTCGACTCTGAGCCGCAACATCCTTCGGCTAGAGCGCGTAATCGGAGTGAAGCTGTTCATCCGCTCGCGCACCGGCGTGACGACCACGGTCGCCGGCCGCCAGTTCATGCCGCAGGCTCGCCATCTCGTCGCCAACTCCGACCGGCTGGTGGAGACGATGCGGCTCGCCGGCCAAGGGCGTGCCGGCGGGCTCGCGGTCGGCTTCAACGGCCCGATCTCCGCCGGGAACCTGCGGGCGACGCTGTTCGCCTGGCGGGACAGCAATCCCCAAGTGGATATTGAGGGCATCGAGGCCGAACGGCTGGCGCTGCTGGCGGGACTCGATGCCGGCGCCGTCGACCTCGCCATCATCCCCGGCGAGGCGAGCTATCAGGGCCTACGCCGCGCTGCGTTCTGGAGCGAGCGCCTCTTGGTCGCTCTGCCGGCTTCCCACCGCCTCGCGGAGCAGGAGAGTGTGAATTGGACAGACCTGCGCGACGAGACCTTTCTGCTCACGGTCGAAGATCCCGGCCCGGAGCTGCGCGACTTGGTGCTGGGCCATCTCGCCGCCTTCGGTATGAGCCCCAGAATCAGGATGCGTTGCGTCAGCCGCGAATGGATCATGAGCGTGCTAGGCGGCGGCATCGGTGTCACCATTACCTACGAGGGCGCATCGGGTGCCCAATATCCCGACGTCGTACTGCGCGAGGTTCACGATGCGCACGGCCGGACGCTGATCGGTTATTCGGCTTATTGGCGCAAAGCGAGCGACAATCCGGCGCTGAGGCGCTTCCTCACCTTTGTGCGCAATCGATATTCGCTGGCGTTCGAGATCGACTGATGGAAAGACCTTGTCGCTTTGTCTCCGATTTATTTTGACGAAGGAGAGGAACGATGAAGTTGAACGTCGTTATTATTTCATCATGGCGCTGATCGTTGGGTTCGGCGCGGGATTTGCGCTGCGGCCGGTGCTCGCGCCGATGGCCGCGCCCGCGACTGTTGCCGACACTGGGAGGATCGCGGCGACGAGCAGCGCCGGTGCGCGCAGCCAGCAGTATTTCGCCGCGCATATCGAGGAAGCTCGCCAGGTGGTGGCGGGATGTCAGTCCGGCTCGGTGCGCGGCGACGAGTGCTTCAACGCGGGCCAAGCCGTCATCGAGGCGGACGGCAGGGCGCGGTTCAACAAGTTCTTCGGTCACTGAGGAACCGGCCGGTTGGCCTGTCAGTCCACCCGCGTGCGTCGATGCCGCGCAAAGGCGCGGTCGGTCGCCATGAACCGGGCCAGCATCGGGGCAACGAGCTTCTCGGGCGGCATCGGCGGCTGTCCGGTCTCGGCCGCGAGCGCCGCCGCATAGGCGACGAGATCGCGGTGAAGCGCGGCGGGCAACTCCACCGTCAGCTTCACCGGCTTGTCGTCGGCGATCGGCCCCAGCCTGAGTTTGGCGGTCATTGGCCGCCTCCAGCGGGAGCCAATACAAGGTCGCGCGTCACGATCACACGGACCGGGAAACCGGGACGGATGGTGAGTGTGGGCTGGATGTTCAGCTCGTGCTCGACGACCTGCTGTCCGGCCTGGCTGAATCCGTTGGCGGCGCCGGCCCGGAGCGCCTGCGCCAGATTGTTCTCGCTCTGGCTGGTGCCGGCCTCGCTGCCGACGCTGAGCATAGTCGAGAGGAGCGCGGCCTTGAACAGCTTGCCCCAATGGTTGTTCACGCCATCCTCAAGCCCGGCATAGCCTGCGGCATCGGCGCCCGGCTGGCGCTCGAGCGCGATCGAACGGCCATCGGGAAAGATCAGCCTATCCCAAGCGAGCAACACGCGGCTCTGCCCGAACGAGACCGAGGAATCATAGGCACCGATCAACTTCGCGCCTTGCGGGATGAGCAGGATGCGCCCGGTGGGGCTGTCATAGATATTCTGCGTCACCTGGGCGGTGATCTGGCCGGGAAGATCGGAGCGGAGGCCGGTGATGAGCGCGGCCGCGATTACGCTGCCGGCCTGGACCACATAAGGCGACGGCGGCGCAGCCAGCCGCTCGGCGCTGACGGCGCGGCGGTCGCTATCGTCCTTGAGGAAGGCGCGCTTGGCCGCCTGACCGTTGGGGCTGGCGTCCTCGGACTGCGTGGCGGGCGTGGCGGCGGACACTGCACCTGTGGCCTGATCCGCGAGGGCGAGCGCGGGAGCCGAGGCCGGCGCGGGCTCGCCGCCGAGGAACAGCTTGCTGGTGCGCGCGGCGTCGCGCTCCTGAAGGACGCGCTGGCGCGCCTCGATGGCGGCATTCGCCTGCGCACCCTGACCGGGCGGGACCGTGCCCGGCGTCCCCAGCGCGGCCTCGCGGCGCTGCTCGGCAGACAGGATCGGCGGCCCGAGATCGCCGGGCAGCGCGGGGCCGAGCTTCGGGACATGCCCGTAATCCTTTGGCGCGGTGGCGATGACATCGGCGGTTGGCCGGTTCTCGGTGCTGTATAGCTCCTTGGCCTGGTGCTGTCCGGCCGGGCGCAGCGCGTAGATCAGCGAGCCGCCGATACCGAGGCCGGCGACCACGCCGACCGCCGCCAGCGCCTTTCGCGACAGCCGCATCACGCGCGGCGGGCTCCCGCGCAGCCGGAAGGCTTCGGATGGCGCCCCGGCAGCGGCCGGCGCCGCCGCGCTCGCCGGGGTCTCCGGCGTGGCCGGGCCTTGCTCGGCCCCGCTCATGACCGCCCCCGGCGCGTGCCGTCGGTGCGGGTGACGCGCACCTTCTGCTGGGACTTCTTGTCGCCCATGCGCAGTTCGGCAACGCCGAACAGCCGGTCCACCACCATGTAGCGGCCCTGGACGCGGTAGTTCACCAGCTCGCCGCCACCGGCCGGCCCAACCACGAACAGCGGCGGCATCTCGCCCTGCGCGATCCCGGCCGGAAACTCGATGAACACCTGTCGGCCGTCGTCGAAGGCGCGCAGCGGCTTCCACGGCGCATTGTCGCCGTCGATCGCATAGCGGAAGTTCAGCGCGGCGATGTCCACGCCGGCCGCCACCGGCGCGGCGCTGGCGGCCGCCGCATTGTCGCGCCGGAGCGCGATCAACCTGTCCTGCGGATAGGTCCACGAGACCGAGGCCATATAGGTCGCGGCTGTCGCGCGCAGTTCGAGGTGATAGGTGCGCCTGTCGGTGTTGATGACGAGGTTCGTGGTCAGGTCGGGGCGCGTGGGCTTCGCGAGGATATGGACGCGCTTCGTCGCGCCCGATCCGCTCTCGGTGTCGCCGATGACCCAGCGCACCGTGTCGCCGGCCGCGACGGGACCGGAGCCGGCGAGCTGCTCGCCCTCCTCCAGCGCGATGTCCGTCACCTCGCCCGGCGCGGTATAGACCTGATAGAGCGCGCCATCGGCATAGGGATATTGCTGGATGGCGTTGAGGAAGCCATCCTTGACCGGCTGCACGCGGGCGGCGGCATTGGCGACGCCGACGCGCTCCTTCGGATCGGCCGGCTCGGGAACGCGCGGCCCGGCCGTTACCGGCTTCAACTGACCCGGCAAGGGCAGCGGCTGCGGGATCGCCACCACCTCGACGGGCTTGGCCGGTTCGGGCTCGGACACGGCCTGAATGGCGGGCGTGGCATCATCATAGGAGATGGCGGGCGGTTTGGCGCCGGCGCCGGCGCAGCCGGCGAGCGCGGAGGCGGAGAGCAGCAGGACCGGGAGCGTAGCCCGGCGTGCATCAGGATGCGTCATCGGACAGCTCCTTCGACCAGTTGATGGCGTTGACGTAGATCCCGAGCGGATTCTTGCGGAGCGCGTCGGGGGTGGCGGGGGTCTGGATCACGATCGTCAGGATCGCCGACCAGCGCGTGGTGGAAGCGAGGCTCCCGTCCTGATAGTGCCGCTCGATCCAGGCAACGCGGAAGCTGTCGGGCGAGGCCCGGATCACGCTGGAGATGTCCACCGCGACCTGCACCTTGCCGATGCTGGCGAACGGGTCGTTGGATCGCGCATAGTCGTTGAGCGCGACCGCGCCCTTGTCGGTGGTGAAGTCATAGGCGCGAAGCCAGTTCTGGCGGACGACGATCGGATCGGCGGCGATGCCGCGCACCTCTTCGATGAAGCGCGCCAGATGGAATGCGATCTGGGGATCGGTCGGCTGATAGCCGTAATCGGCGGGGGCGATGGCCTGCGCCTGGCCGAGCCGATCGACCTGCACGACCCACGGCACGATCGAGCCGCTCGCCGACTCCCATACAAGGCCGGCGGCAAGCCCGCCCGACAGCGCCAGCGAAGCGAGGCAGGCGAGCCGCCAGTTCTTCGCCTGCACGCGGGCCGAGCCGATGCGGTCGTCCCAGACCTGCGCGGCACGCTGGTAGGGCGTCTCGGGCTCGGGCGTCTGCCCGTAGCGGATGGAGGGGCGTCGGAACATGCGGCTAGTCCTTCTCGCTGGTATCGACCGAAGCGCCGCCGCCGTGGCTGTCGCCGCCGCGCAGCGTGTGGGCGGCGACGCTCGCGCCGTGGCTCATCGTCTGGCGTTGTTTCATCGACTTCGCCCAGGCCGGCGGGCCGGACGTGCCGGATGGTTCCGGCGCGGCGGACGTGGCCGCTGGTGCGGAGGTCGCGGCGCGGCCGGATTGGTAGCTCTGCTTCATCGAGGCGGCGGCGCGGCGCAGCGGCGACATGGCGGCGCTTCCCGCCGCCTTGCCGACGCCGCCAAGGCCGCCGGCCACCGAAGCCGCGCCCGACTTGCCCGCCGATCCGGCCGAATAAGCGCCGGAGGCGGCGCCCGCGGCGCGGGCTCCGCCCGTCGCCATGCCGCCGATCGCGCCGGCTGCGGCCCCGGCCGCGAGGCGCGCACCGGCGACGCCGCCCATGATCGCGCCGCCGGCCGCGAGCGCCGTTCCGGCGGCCGCACCGGCTCCGAGCGCCGGACCGCCCGAAACGATGCCGTTGGCGATGCCGGGACCGAAGATGGAGAGGCCAAGCAGTGCCAGCGCCGCGAGTGCGATCGCCATCACGGTTTGGGCGTTCGGCGTCGCCCCGAGACCCGTGGGGGTGAACTGGCTGAACAAGGTGGTGCCGATGCCGGTGATGACGGCCAGCACCAGCACCTTGATGCCGGTCGAGACGATGTGGCCCAGCACCTTCTCGGCCATGAAGGCGGTGCGATGCCAGAAGGCGAACGGCAGCAGCACGAAGCCGGCGAGCGTCACCAGCTTGAACTCGATGATCGTGATGAAGACCTGCACCGCCATCACGAAGAAGGCGAGCACGACGATCACCCAAGCGAGCATCAGGACGATGATGGCCGCAAGATTGGCGAAGACCGCCCAGATGCTGCCGTATTCCTTGGTCGCATCGACCAACGGCTGGGCGGCGGTCAAGCCGGCCGCGGCGATGCTGCCCGGCTTCATGAAGTCGGCGAGCGCCATGCCGCCGCCACTGGCCTTGAGCCCCAGCCCGGCAAAGCTCTGGAAGACAATTGTGGCCAGGTTCGAGAAATTGCCGATGATGAAGGCGAACACGCCGATGTAGAGGGTTTTCTTGATGAGGCGCTGCAATACGTCCTCGTCCGCGCCCCAGGCCCAGAACAGACCCGCGATGGTCACGTCGATCACGATCAGCGTCGAAGAGAGGAAGCCGACCTCGCTCCCGAGCAACCCGAAGCCGCTGTCGATGTAGCGCGTGAAGGTGTCGAGGAAGGTGTCGATGACGCCGGTATTCATGGCCGTGCTCCCGTCTTAATGGGGAGCGCCGCCGCGTCCTGCGGCTCGCCCTGTCCCTGCGCTGCGACCTGATCCGCTGTGCCGACCGTCTCGGCGGACGGGTCGTTCTGGCCAAAGAAGCGACGGCGGTTCGCCGCCCACGCCGCCTCACACCCCGCATCGGGCATGGTGAGCGTGGCGCAGCGGTCCAGCTCGCGCGCGAGCGGATCGGAGGCCGCGGCGACAGGCGGTGCGTTCATGTCCGCCGGAGCAGGCTGGTCCCGCTTCGTCGTGCCGACGATCACCACCGCCATCATCATGCCGGCGAGCGCCGCGACGCCCGCGATCTTGAGGTTGCGCGAGGGCATCGGTCGTCAGTTGCCGTTGTCGAAGAAGCGGCTGAACCGCTCGCGGCCGTCCGCCTCGATCTGCGTCTGGCGGGCCATTTCCAGCGCCTGCGCGCGCGACTGCGCAGCGGCCAGCGCGGTCAGGTCGGCGATCTGCTGTGACTGGAGCGCGAGAAGCTGATTGCCTGCCTGTGCCGCCTGGAGCGCGCCGGTCGCCGACTGGCTGGCGGAAACCAGGCCGTTCATGCTGGTGCGGGCGCCGTCGATATTGCCGACGACGCCGGCCTGAACCCTCATCGTATCCTGAAACGCGGCGACGCTGGTTTTCCAGCTCTCCTGCGCGTTGGCGACCATCTGCGCGTCGGAGGTCGAGGCGGTGGCGCCATTGTAGCGGGTGGTGAACGCCTGATCGATCGACTGGACGCTGTAGGCGATGCGCTGGGCGTTGTTGAGCAACTGCTGGGTGCGCTGGATTTGCGCCTGCAAGGTCGCCAGCGTGCTGTATGGCAGCGAAGCGAGGTTCTTCGCCTGATTGATCAGCGAGGTGGCCTGGTTCTCGATCTGCTGGATCTGGTTGTTGATCTGTTGCAGCTCGCGCGCGGCGGTGAGCACGTTCTGGGCGTAGTTGGTCGGATCGAACACGATGCCGCTGCCGAATTGCGCGTAGGCCGGCATGGGCATCAAGGCCGGGGCGACGGCCGTTGCAGCGAGAACGCCTGCCATCAGGGCGCGGCGGATCGGCGAAGATTTCATGGTTCGATCTCCATGTCAGGCATGAGGGGAAGTTCAGGCTGGCGCTCCCGCGCCTCGTGCGGATCGGCGGGCGCGAAGGCGGGCAGCAGGTCCGCCGCCCAGGCGACGCCGCGCTCGCGCAGCCACGCGGCGGCGAAGCCATCGTGGCCGTGACGGTCGATCAACTCGGCGATCAGGCGCTGATCGGTCTTCGAGGAGGCCGCCGCGAAGGCCAGCGCCACCTCGCCCAGCCCCAGCTCGAACAGCCGGTTGCCGCGCGCCGACTGGCAGTAATAATCCCGCTTGGGGGTCGCCCGCGCGATGATCTCGATCTGGCGGTCGTTGAGGCCGAAACGGCGATAGACGGCGGTGATTTGCGGCTCGGCGGCGCGCTCGTTGGGCAGGAAGATGCGCGTCAGGCAGCTCTCGATGATGGCCGGCGCGATGGCCGAAGTCTCGATGTCAGCGAGGCTCTGCGTGGCGAAGACGACGCTGGCGTTCTTTTTCCTGAGCGTCTTGAGCCATTCGCGGAGCTGCGCCGCGAACTCCGGGCTATCCAGGACCAGCCAGCCCTCGTCGATGATGATGAGCGTCGGCGAGCCGTCCAGCCGGCCCTCGATGCGGTGGAACAGATAGGCGAGCACCGCCGCGGCCGATCCGGCGCCGACCAGGCCCTCGGTCTCGAACGCCTGCACCCTGGCCTCGCCCAGCCGTTCGGTCTCGCCGTCGAGCAGGCGGCCCCACGGCCCGCCGACGCAATAAGGCGCCAGCGCCTGCTTGAGCTGCTGGCTCTGCAAGAGCACCGCAAGGCCGGTCAGGGTGCGCTCGGGCGCCGGCGCGCTGGCGAGCGAGCCGAGGGCCGACCAGATATGCTCCTTGGCCTGCGGGTCGATGGTGACGCCTTCGCGGGCGAGGATCGCGGCCAGCCATTCGGAAGCCCAGGTTCGCTCTGCGGGATCGTCGATGCGGGCGAGCGGCTGGAGCTGCACGCCCGTCTCGCTCTCGTCGGAGAGGCCGCCGCCGAGATCCTGCCAGTCGCCGCCCATCGCCAGCGCGGCCGCGCGGATCGAGCCGCCGAAGTCGAAGGCGAAGACTTGCGAGTCCGGGTAGCGGCGGAACTGCATCGCCATGAGCGCGAGCAGCACCGACTTGCCAGCACCTGTCGGCCCGACGATGATTTCGTGGCCGACATCGCCGACGTGAAGGGAAAACCGGAACGGGGTCGAGCCTTCGGTCCGTGCATAGAGCAACGGGGGCTGTCCGAAATGCTCGTCCCGTTCCGGCCCCGCCCATACCGCTGACAGGGGGATCAGGTGGGCGAGATTGAGCGTCGAGACCGGCGGTTGCCGGACGTTGGCATAGACGTGGCCCGGAAGACTCCCCAGCCATGCCTCGATCGCGTTCATGCCTTCGGGGATCACGGTGAAGTCGCGGCCCTGAATGACCTTCTCGACGAGCCGCAGCTTCTCGGATGCCACCGCCGGGTCGCGGTCCCACACCGTCACGCTGGCGGTGACGAGGGCGAGGCCCGCATAGTCGGCGCCCAGCTCCTGCAAGGCGGTGTCGGCGTCGGCGGCCTTGTTCGAGGCGTCGCTGTCCATCAGAACCGACGCCTCGTTGGTCATGACTTCCTTGAGGATCGCCGCGACCGACTTGCGCTTGGCGAACCATTGCCGCCTTATCTTCGTAAGCAGCTTGGTCGCGTCGGTCTTGTCGAGCATGATCGCGCGAGTTGCCCAGCGATACTCGAACGCCATCCGGTTCAGCTCGTCGAGCAGGCCGGGAAAGGTCACACTCGGGAAGCCGATGATGGTGAGCGTTCGGAGGTGATGATCGCCCAGCTTCGGTTCGAGGCCGCCGGTCAGCGGCTCGTCGGCGAGCAGCGCATCGAGATGGATCGGCGTCTCCGGCACGCGGACGCGCTGGCGCCGGGTCGAGATGGTGCTGTGCAGGTAGGTCAGCGTCTCGGCGTCATCGAGCCAGCGGACTTCGGGGACGAAACCTTCAACCAGATGGAGCACGCGGTCGCTGCGGTCGATGAAGCCCTTGAGCAGCTCCCAGGGATCGACGCCGCTGCCTGAGCGGCCCTCGTAAAGCCAGCCTTCGGCGCGCGCCGCGTCCTCGGCCGGCGGCATCCAGGCGAGCGTCAGATAGTAGCGGCTCTCGAAATGCGTGCCTTCCTCGCGGAACTGTTCGCGCCGCTCCATGTCCACCAGCGCCGAGGCCGGATCGGGAAACTCCGAATCCGGGTAGGCGAGCGCGGGCGCGCGCTGCGCCTCGACGAAGATCGCCCAGCCCGAACCGAGCCGGCGCAGCGCGTTGTTTAGCCGCGCCGTGGTCGCGACCAGCTCGGCGGGCGTCGCGCTGTCGAGATCGGGACCGCGAAAGCGCGCCGTGCGCTGGAACGATCCGTCCTTGTTGAGCACCGCCCCTCCGCCGACCAGCGCCGCCCAGGGCAGGAAGTCGGCGAGGTGCGCGGCGCCGCTGCGATATTCGCGCAAGCTCATCATCGGGCCGCCCTCACACCCGGAGCCAGGTCGGATAGCGGAGGTGGCGTCGCGCCACGTCCACGAACTGCGGATCGCGGCGCGCCGACCACACGCCGACCGCATGGCCGGCCGCCCAGAGGACGAGGCCCGCGATCCAGAGGCGCAGGCCAAGGCCAAGCGCGCCCGCGAGCGTCCCGTTGAGGATCGCGAGGCTGCGCGGCGCGCCGCCGAGCAGGATCGGCTCGGTCAGCGCGCGATGCACCGGCGCGATGAAGCCGGCGACGGGTTCGCCGATGTCCCCCGCCAGCGCCATCAGACCAGCGCCCCGCCGCTGAACGAGAAGAAGCTGAGGAAGAAGCTCGACGCGGCGAACGCGATCGACAGGCCGAACACGATCTGGATCAGGCGGCGGAAGCCGCCGCTGGTGTCGCCGAATGCGAGGCTCAGGCCGGTGACGATAATGATGATGACCGCGACGATCTTGGCGACCGGCCCCTGGATCGATTCGAGGATCGAATTGAGCGGCGTCTCCCACGGCATCGACGAGCCCGAGGCATAAGCGGGAGCGGAAATCGCGAGTGCGACGGCGCTGGCCGAGGCGGCAAGCATGGCGCGGCGTGCGCCATGCCGAAGGGCATGGATCATGGCAGGTCTCCCGGTTGGGTTTGGACAAAAGGCGTGAGGCGGTAGTCGCCGGTTGCGGGGTCGAGCCCCTCGACGCGGGCCAGCTCGGCGAGCCGGCGGCCAGCGCCGTCGCGGACCAGCACCGCGATCAGGTCGATGGTCTCGGCGAGCAGCGCGCGCGGGACCGTGACGACGGCCTCCTGGATAAGCTGTTCCATCCGGCGCAGCGCGCCGAGCGCGGTGCCGGCATGGATGGTGCCGATCCCGCCGGGATGGCCGGTGCCCCAGGCTTTGAGGAGGTCGAGCGCCTCGGCGCCCCGCACCTCCCCGATCGGGATGCGGTCGGGGCGCAGGCGAAGCGACGAGCGGACGAGATCAGAGAGCGAGACCACGCCGTCGCGCGTCCGCATGGCGACGAGGTTGGGTGCGGCGCATTGCAGCTCGCGCGTGTCCTCGATCAGCACGATCCGATCGGTGGTCCGCGCGACTTCCGCGAGCAGCGCGTTGACCAGCGTGGTCTTGCCGGTGCCGGTGCCGCCGGCCACTAGAATGTTGGCGTGGTCCGCCACGCCGGCGCGCAGCGCCCCGGCTTGCGCGCCCGACATGATCCCAGCCGCCGCATAGTCGTCGAGCGTGAACACGGCGACGGCGGGCTTGCGGATCGCGAAGGCCGGAGCCGCGACGACGGGCGGCAGCAATCCCTCGAACCGTTCGCCGCCTTCCGGCAGCTCGGCGGATACGCGCGGGCTTCGCGCGTGAACCTCGACGCCGACATGATGGGCGACCAGGCGGACGATCCGCTCGCCATCGGCGGCGGCAAGCATCATGCCGGTGTCGGAGATGCCCTGACCCAGCCGATCGACCCACAGGCGGCCGTCCGGGTTCAGCATCACCTCGATGACGGTCGCATCGTCCAGCCACGCCGCGATGGACGGTCCCAGCGCCGTGCGCAGCATTCGCGCGCCGCGTGCCCTGGCTTCGGAACGGATCGGCTGGACGGTCAAGCAACGGCCCCTGATTTGAGCCGAGCGAACCGCCGCTCGACCTCAGGGGCACATCAAGAGAACCGCAAAAGCAGTGGGAGCAACACTTATGTCGAGGCGTAGTAGAGGCGGCGGCAGATAAGTGTCGAAGGCGGAATCAAGGTCGCCCGGCCAGAACTCCAATCGTCACGATGGCGCTCAATTTCAGCCGACAGGGATGCCGAGCGAGGCTTCCAGCCTTCGAGTCGGCGTTCACGTCACATGACCGCTTCAGTCGGATTCGATCCGGTCCAGGATCGACGCGATTTCCTCCCAAGACCGACGATTGCAGTTCGGCACGCTCAGCATTTCGCGCTCGAACTCAGCACGATCGGAGCGCAGGAAGTCGCTTACGGTGTGGAAGCCGCAGTTCATGAGCACATTGTAGGTGCGCCAGCTCCACGGAAGATCGCTGATCTTGGTGGAAGCCTTAATTTTCGTCTCCACGGGCGACGTTGGCGAAAGCCTGCAAGGCTCGTCACGAACCGCATTATGAACGAGCTGCCCCGCCCGGCTCGCGCTCACGCCTAATGTCTCGCCGATTTCCCGCAGGGTCATGCCCGAGCGGCGCATCGCCAGAGCCTCTGCTCGGCGTTGTCTTGCGTCAGTCCCGGAATCGACGTCTGCCATCGGGACGCCATAGTCGATCGCTCCGGCTCCGTCTCGACGGTCCCGACTTATCGCCATATTCGGCCGGCATTATAGGGCGGTCTCCTTGTCACTCCCTCGCTCGACATCCTCGCCGATCTCGTCGAGCAGACTCTTGCCGCTGGCGTAACGTCGCCCGAGCGTCTCGACGAACCCCTCGTAGCGTTTGCGCCCTTTCACCTGGGCGGCCGCCTGATCCTCGTCGGGAAGCGGCGGTGTGACCGACAGCCAGAAGCGCACGAATAGCGCCAATGCCTCGGTGGCAAGGCCGGTATTGCGTTCGAGCCGCTGGACCTGACGGGTCAGCCGATCGAGCCGGCGCGCGAAGGCGGCTTCGAGCCGGTCGGACCCATCCGGCGACAGATACGACGCCACCGCCGCTTCGACGATCGCCGAGCGCGAGATGCGCCGCCGGATCGCCAGTTCGTCCACCTGACGGGCCAGCTCCGGCGGGAAATAGACGTTGAGCCTCACGCGCATCGTTCGCTCCTACAGATCGAGGCCATCACCGGGATCGAGCGACGCCTGGCGTGCAATCCCGCGCATCTGCTGGCGTCGGGCGGCCGCCTGCCGCGCCGCATCCTCCGGCTCGTCATCGACGACCGAGAACTCCTGCGCGGGCGACCGCGTGTCGGTCGTTTCCTTCACGATGGCGACATGATCGGGCAGCTCGGGTTCACGCCGCAGCCCGCCATTGGCGGCATCCTCCTGTTCGCGGGCGATGCGGGCGAGCGCCTGTTCGTCGGCCTGCGCGACGCGGCCGGTCCAGTCGTCTGCGCGCGGCGCCGAAGGTTCCGGCTCCGGCGGCGGCGTGATCCGCGCCATGAACCGCGCATCCTGATAATAGCGCGCCTTCTTGGCCCGCACCGGATGGACACCTGCGACCATGACGATCTCGTCGTCCGGTGGAAGCTGCATGACCTCTCCGGGGGTGAGAAGCTGGCGGGCCGTCTCGGAGCGCGATACCATGAGATGTCCGAGCCACGGCGAGAGGCGATGCCCTGCATAGTTCTTCATCGCCCGCATCTCGGTCGCGGTGCCGAGCGCATCCGAAACCCGCTTGGCGGTCCGCTCGTCATTCGTGGCGAAGCTGACGCGGACATGGCAGTTGTCGAGGATCGCGTTGTTCGGGCCGTAGGCTTTCTCGATCTGGTTGAGCGACTGCGCGATCAGGAACGCCTTGAGCCCGTAGCCCGCCATGAATGCCAGCGCGCTTTCGAAGAAGTCGAGCCTGCCGAGTGCCGGAAACTCGTCGAGCATAAGCAGCACGCGATGGCGGTTGCCCTTCGGGTTCAGTTCCTCGGTGAGCCTGCGGCCGATCTGGTTGAGGATCAGGCGGATAAGCGGCTTGGTCCGGCTGATGTCGCTCGGCGGCACGACGAGGAAGAGCGTCACCGGCCGGTCGCCTTTGACAAGATCCGCTATGCGCCACTGGCAAGTGCGGGTGACGGCGGCCACCACCGGATCGCGATAAAGGCCGAGGAACGACATGGCGGTGGACAGCACGCCTGAGCGTTCGTTGTCGCTCTTGTTGAGCAGTTCGCGCGCGGCGCTGGCGATCACGGGATGAACGCCCGCCTCGCCGAGATGTGGCGTCGCCATCATCGCGGCCAGTGTCTGCTCGATCGTGCGGCCCGGATCGGAGAGGAAGGCGGCGACGCCCGCCAGCGTCTTGTCGGGCTCGGCGTAGAGGACGTGGAGGATCGCGCCGACCAGCAGCGCATGGCTGGTCTTCTCCCAGTGATTTCGCTTCTCCAACGACCCTTCCGGGTCGACCAGCACGTCGGCGACGTTCTGCACGTCGCGCACCTCCCACTCGCCGCGCCGCACCTCCAGCAGCGGATTGTAGGCGGCGGAACCTGCGTTGGTGGGATCGAACAGCAGCACCCGACCGTGCTGCGACCGAAACCCGGCGGTGAGCGTCCAGTTCTCCCCCTTGATGTCGTGGACGATCGCCGAGCCCGGCCAGGTCAGCAACGAGGGCACGACAAGGCCGACGCCCTTGCCGCTGCGGGTCGGCGCGAAGCACAGCACATGCTCGGGGCCGTCATGGCGCAGATAATGGATGCCGAGCTTGCCCAGCATCACGCCATCCTCACCCAGCAGCCCGGCGGTCCTGATCTCGCGCAGCGTCGCCCAGCGGGCCGAACCGTAGGTCTCGGCATTCTTCGCCTCGCGCGCGCGCCAGACTGACATGGTGATGGCGACGATGATCGCGACGAAACTGCCGGAGGCGGCGATCAGCGCCCCCTTCTCGAAGATCGTCGGCGCATAAGCATCGAAGGCGAACCACCACCAGAAGAAAGCCGGTGGCAGATAGACCGGATACCCCAGCACCATGAACCATGGCCGGCCGAGTTCGGGCTGCCAGGCGAGCGCGGCCGCCGTCCATTGCGTCGCGCTCCAGATCGAGACCAGCACGATCAGGAACACCGCGGCGATCTGGCCCCAAAGGATTTTGGTGGCAGGCATAACGACTCCTTTCAAAGCTAGAGACCGAGGCCGCGCTTGCGGCCGAGCGACCAGTCGATGCCGCCCCCGTCGCGCACGACGCCCGCGACCTGACGCCCAAGCTGTCGTTCGAGGCCCGGCGACCAGGGCACGAGGCTGAACCCGAGGCCCCCATCACCACCAAGGCTCTCGATCATGGCGAAGCGGCCGGAAGCGAGCGTCAGGCGCTGGCGGTATTCCCCCGCCACCTTCACGCCTGTCGCGACCGGCCGGTATGTGCGCCCGGTCCTGCCGGCGATCTCGGCGCCCGCCGCGTCCAGTTCACGGCGGCGGAGCGTATCGAGCAGACCACGCTCGAACACGATGCGCTCGCCGTAGCGACGGGCCAGCCCCTCGCGGACCAGATGATCGGCACGACTGTCCATCGCCCGTTTCACCTCCGCGCCGAAGCCCGCGTCAGCAATGCCGGCACCGCGCTCGATCAGCCGATGATCGAGCCACGTCGCGCCCCGCGCCCCCGCCTGGGCGGTGAGATCGAGATCGGAACGGGTGGCGAGGACCAGCGTCGGCGCCGGCGCGTTCGGCCGGCTTATGGCGCGCAGCTCGACGATGCCGCCGATCGGCGCACTGTGCTCCAGCGCTTCAAGGCCGGGGAAGCGGACATGGTGAGTGCGCCCGTCCGTGCCGTCGATCACGGCATAGGCGGTGCCGGCAACCTCGTCGTGCAGTCCCTTGTCGAGTAGTCGGCCGACGATCGGGCGGGCGGGCGTGGCGCTCACGATCTCGTAGCTGTCGAGCGGGCGCTGCTGGCCATGGTCCTGAAGGGCCTTGCCCATCGTGCGGATGATGTCGCCGCGCGTGCCCAGCTCGCGCAGCCTGGCTTGCGCATCCGGCGCCATCGCCCACTGGCCAGGTTCGGCCTCCGTCGCGAGGCCCATCGTTTCGAGATGCTGGAGGCGGCCGACCATCAGGCGCCGGATGCGCGGATCGTCGGGGCCGGCCCGGTCGGGCCGTAAGTCGATGATGCCCAGCTCGTCGGCGGAACGCCCGATCTCGGTATCGAGCCGGGTCCAGCGCTCCGCCGTCACCTCGCGTTCCAGCCCGCGCTCGATCTCGTGCTCGGGCTTCGGCCCCAACTCCGCGAACGCCAATTCCTCGGCACGCGAACGCAGGTTGTGGCTGATGTATTCGCGGGACATGCGCAGGTCCGCGCCCTGGTCGTCCACGCCGCGCACCAGCAGATGGACATGCGGGTTGTCGGTGTTCCAGTGATCGACCGCCACCCATTCAAGCCGGGTGCCGAGATCGACTTCCATCTGGCGGACGAGATCGCGGGTATATTCGCGCAGGTCCGAAAGCTCGGTCGCGTCTTCGGGCGAGACGATGATCCTGAAATGATGCCGGTCATCCTTGCATCGCTCGGCGAAGGCGCGATCATCGGCGCGATCGGTGTCGGCACCGAACATATGGGCCGGCGATCCCTCGCGGGTGACACCCTCACGCTTGAGGTAAGCCAGATGCGCGGAGAGCGGCGCCATCCGCCCGCGCTGGACAACCGGCAGCACCTTGACGGCGACCCGCCGGCTCGGGGCGAACAGACGGCTGCGCGCAAACGCGGTCCGGCCCCGGCCGAAATTCGATTGCCCCCGCCGGGCGGTGGCGGACCAGCCGTGGCGACGGCCCATGCCCGACTTGGCGGCGGCGCGCAGCACCTCGGCCACCAGGCCGCGCGCGTTGCGCGAGGCCGATACGCTACGCCGGACCTTGCCCGGCCGGATGCGGAACTCGCCGTCCTCGCTCACGGCAGCACCGTTTTCCGGCCGGATTGGCCGGTGGCACTGCGACTTCCTTTGAAATCCTTAGCCTTTTTCTTCCGAGCGGCACGCTCGCCGACCGACGCACCCGCGCCAAATCGCTGAAAGACAAGGGCTTTCAGCGATTTTGGGGTGCGGCTTGTATCTTGCCCTCTTAGATTTCGGCACTTTTCTGCCTTCCGAACCCCTTTCACCTTCGGACCGGACACTATGAAAAGGCGGGCGGTCATGGTGTGTCGGCCTCCCTCCGGTCGGGGGTCCGCGTGCGATCCGGCTGCGGCGACGCAACACCGAACCGGACGGCAAAGAGCGTGTCAGGTCGCGCATCTTCTGCGGCGGCGATGCGCAGCGGCAGCGTTCCCGATGTGTCGTCGGCGCGCGCTGGAGCAGCCGCCGGACCATCCGCGCCAACACGGATGAACAGCGGCGCGTGCGTCCATGCGAGCGGATCGGGCGCGGCACCGGCAACTCCCGATCCGCCAGTCACGTCGCCGAGCTGCGCCACATACGCCACGGTCTCGGCCGGCAACGGACGACGCCGCGCAACCCAGTCGTCATAGCGCCCCGGTCCTGCATTATAGGCCGCCAGCATCGCCGCTGGATTGCCGTAGCGGTCGAGCATCAGGCGCAGAAAGGCCGCGCCCGCGACGATGTTGTCATGCGCGTCGAACGGATCGGCTCCCAGGCCATAGCGCGTCCGCATCGCCGCCCATGTCGCGGGCATGACCTGCATCAGCCCCATCGCACCGGCCGGCGAGACCGCCGCGGCGTTGCCCCGGCTCTCGACGCGGATCACCGCCCATATCCACGCTTCGGGGAGCCCGAACCGCCGCGCCGCCTCGACAATGGACGACGCGACGGGTGCGACGGCCGTGCGCGCTGGCGGCACCTCCTGCGCGGCCGCCATGCCGGGCGGCGACGTGATGGCGAACGCCGCGGCGGTCAGATGGCAGGCGAGCCGGCGCATCGCCTCAGCCTTCCTTGCCGGGCTCGGTCGGCCGGCTCCAGACCAGATGGTGAACGTCGCCACGTCCGGCGGTGAGCAGCATCGCGTCGATCGGCCGGGGGCAAAGCGGGCCGTCGATCGACACCGCGACGTGGAACCCGCCCGGTCCCCCGAGCCGGTTCCATGCTTCGCCAACTGGTGCGCCTTCCGCGCTGTCGCCGAGATGGGCGCGCCAGTGGGGTGCGTCCTCGCCTTCGCGCGGATCGACGGACAACAGGCATAGCGGCGTGTCGATGCCAAGCGTCTGGAGACGCCCCTGATAGGCACCTCGAATGTGGCGGAAAATTCCAATGGTGATTGTCTTCATGGGTCTGCCTCGTGTTTGCGGTCGGGTGTGTGGAAGGCTTGGGCCGCTCGTCGCTCAGGCCCGGTCGTCGCGCGGACGCGGACGCTTCCACGACAGCCGTAGCGCGCGCCCGTTGTCGTCGGCGCGGAACAGCACAGGCCGGAACGGCGCGCCGAACAGCGGGCTGTCGATCTCCAGCGCGATGTAGTCGCCGGCCCGCTCACCGACCCGTTTCCAGCCGCCGCCGATGTCGGGGCCGTCTTCGTCGTCGAGGTGGACCCGGTAATCCGGCGCGCCCTCAGCGTCGCTCGGATCGGCGGCGACCAGCACGATCGCTTCGTCGATGCCGAACAGCCGGACGCGGCCGGCATAGCCATCGACGGTGGATTCAAAGATCATGGGCGACATCGCCAGACTCCTTTGCGTTGGCAGGGTGGAAAGCGGGGCGAGCGCGAAAGCCGCGCCAGCGCAGCGACGCACCGGGCGCATCGCGGGTGAGCAGCGGGATCGCGCGGCCAAGCAGCCCGGCTGCGGGCAGCGCGCCGAGATAGCGGCCGTCCATGCTGTCGCGGACGGATGCGTTGAGCAGCAGCAGCTCGCCGGTCCTGACCGTCCGGCATCCCCGCCAGACCGGCAGCGGCCGGCCCCGGCTGTCGCGGGAGAGCGCGACGGCGACGGGTCGCGCATCAACGCTGACCACGGCGCCGGTGCGGCAAATCCGCTGCCCCGGCCGTGCCGCGACATGCTTGAGCAGCGGCACGCCCTCGGCGAGATAGCGGCGCGTTGCGAGCCAGCGGGCGATCGGCGCGGGCGGCAGGACGGCGACCAGCGTATCGACGGACGGATGGGCGTCCCGTTCGAGACGGTAGAGGCCGATCGGCGCGCTCGCGCTGGCGTTCCAGATCAGGCGCGGGCGCGGCTGGACGATCGCGACCGTGACGAATAGCGCTGCGAACAATTCCGCCGTGGTGACGGTCGCGAGGACATAGCCGAAACGTGTCATCCCTCGATCTCCCGGCGCTTGAGCCAGGCGCGATGACGTTCCAGCGTGTAGGGGCGCGGCTGATGGCCGGCGGCGATGCGGTTATGGACGTGGCGCCAATGATCGGGCGCGGCGTCGCAGGGATCGACGCCCTCCGCCTCCACCGCGTCGATCGCGGCGAGCACCTGGGCGACCTTCGGCCAACCCTCGATCTTGAGCAGGATGTCGCCGCCCGGCCGCACGAAGGGCAGAGTCGTGTAGGGCTCGCGCGGCGCGACGGCCCGCACCACGTCGATGCGCGAGACGATCGTGCCGAAGTCGTTGGACGCCCAGCGCACGAACGCGAACACCGCGCCGGGCCGGAAGCTGACAACGCGGGTGCGGCGCGTCAGGATGCGGTCCTGGGCGACACGGCCGAAGCGTATCCAATGCTCCAGCTTCTTCTCGATCCATGTCAGCTCGACATGGGTGAGACCGTCGCCGGCAAGCACGCTCAGCGTGCGGCCAGCGCGCGCGCCGGCCGGTCGGTTATCGTTCATCGTTCGTCTCCGGAGACATCGATGGAGGTTTGCCCGACACGGGATCGAGCACGGTGTCGGGGCGCAGGATCGCGTCGCCGATGGCTTTGGGGTTGGCGCAAGGAACGACGTCGCCGAACGCCTCGACGATCAGGCTGGCCGCATACGCCAGCTCGCCATCGCCAGGCATCATACCCGCGCGAACCTGCCGCGATTGCAAGGCCGCCAGCGAAGGCGTAGTAGTATAGCGTAGTAGAAACGGCGAAAGCGGCGCTATCCGCGAGCCGCGTCGCGATGAATTTTCCACAGCGCGCAGCGCCGTTAGCAAGAATACGAAGTATTCTTCTCTATTAGCATAGTTAGAAGAGACGCGATTCCGCGAGCGATTCCACGGGTTTGCGAGGGAATGAAATTCCCGATAGTCCGACTCCGGCATTACCGATAGTCCGAGCCTCGCCATTACCGATAGTCCGAGTCCGGTCATGACTTATCCACAGGCTGGAGGCGCAGGCGGCGCATGGCGCGATCGAGCGGGTCTTCGGGAATGGCGACGAAGGTTAGGCGCGCGCGTCCGAAGGTGCGCTCCAGGCCGAGCCGGTAGCCGGGCAAAGGCTGGCGACCGACGATTGCGCGCAGGTCGAACGCGAATTTGGGTAGCGGGGATAGAACCCCCGATTTGAGGTGGAGGTGGGCGACATCGAACGACCAGCCATTCGCCTGCCGCCCGCCATGCTTGCGCACGATGCGGTAAAGCCACCGCTCAAGACCGCCCGTGAGATCGAAATAGGCGCGGTCGATGGTGAGCACGAGGCTCTGATCGAGAACACCCGCATAGAACCAGTCGGGCAGGATCAGTTCGAGGCCGAGCGGGCGACCATTGCCGTCGAGCCGCTCCTGCCACTCGTTGATCCACGAGAAGCGGTGACGACGGCGCTGATGCTGCTGGCGGATCGAGGTGGCGATGGTGGTCGATTGCAAACGATCGAGCGCGGCCTTGAGCCGCTCGTAGCTCGCCTTGCCGGTGCCGCGTCGGGTGAAGGTCAGTATTTCATGGGGCGTCGCCGCCATCAGCCGCGACGTGGGCTTGCCGGCGTCACGCGCGGCGACGATCTGGCTCGCCGCCCATATCAGCACGTCGGCGTCCCAGATCGTCGCCATGCCATGATCCAGCACCGCCTCGACCGAGATCCATGTGGTGCCCATGCGGAAGTCGATCGGCTCGACCCGTTTCGACTTGGCGAGGCTGAAGAAGGGCCACGCCATCAGATCCTGTGCGTCGCGTGGCGCGATACCATTACCCATCGACGGGAACAGCGTGAGCTGGGCGCGTTCGCCGTCATCGGCTCCGGCCTTGGGGGAAGCTGACCTGCTCATGACCGGGCCGGCGACTGTTCGGGATGCGGCCGGGGCATGAGGTCGTCCTGCCCCGGATCGGAGGTCGAATATTTGGTGCCGCGATCGGCCCATGACTGGAGATCGTCGACGGTATAGACGACGCGGCCGCCGAGCCGGCGATAAGCCGGCCCGGTGCCGAAATAGCGATGTTTCTCCAGCGTCCGGCCGGACAGGCCGAGGAAGCGCGCGGCCTCCGGCGTGCGCAGCAGGCGCGGCGGCAAATTTTGGGGATTTCCGTTCGGCTTCGGCATCCGGCGGCTCCTGCGGGTGTCACGGCGGCAGGAGGCGAAAATGGCGAAGGAACGACGGCGGGGTGGAGTTCGAAGATATGCGGGGCACGGATGTGACCACCCCCGCGGATCGGATGGGCGGCCGCCGGCCTGCCTTGTCTTGCGGCCGGGAACGCCGGATAAGCGCGCGATGAGTGCCAGCTACTATTTCGAGAGAGCCGCCGCGATGCGCGCGGAAGCGAGCCGCGAACAGCTTCCCCAGCGCCGCCGCCTGCACGAAGTGTCGGCGGAGCGCTGGGATGAGATGGGCCGTCAGGCGCAGGAGACGGAACGGCAGACCGCCGTCAACGCCGAGGAGCGCCGCCATCGGCCTTATCATCAGACGCTGCGGGAGCGGGTCGCCGCCGGTTGATCCCGTGGCTTGTGGTCAGCGGATGCGCAGCAGCTTGAGGTAATCCCGATTCATCTTGCGCTCGGCATCACGCACGAGTCGCACCACTGCGGATCGCGCGGAGCAGACTTTCCATTGCGTGGCCGGCAACCGCGCAGCCTTGTCATGGCCGAAGGCGGCGGCGATTTCGCGGTGGCTCGCGCCTGCCAGCCGCATGTCGAGGGCGCGCAGCATCCGTTCGAGCCGGTCGCGGCGCTGCGCGGTCAACGGCCAGCCTCGGGGTTGCGCCCCGGATCGCCGGCCTAGCAGCCTCCGGTAGAAGCGCAGCAGGCTGGTGATCCGCGTCTCGAAATCCGGGTCCAGCGGCACGAACGCCCCAAGCGGCTGGCCGGGCGCTGCGTCGCGTATCCAGAGGCGGTGCTCGCCTTCGGCGTCCGCTAGAATGACGTGCCGTCCATTGGGGCCGGAAAGATCGGCCAGCAGCGGACCGAGCGCGGCCGGGTCAACCGGCTTGGCGCGCAGGAATCCGTCTGGCGCGGCGGCGAGGACAATCGTGGTGGCGACAAGCTCGGGCGGCCAGCACAGCGGTCCGGCAAGCTGGGAGGGCGCATAGGCGAAAGGATAACCCCCATCGGCGGGCGAGTGCCGCCAAGCCGGCCTCCTCGCTCACCGTGCCGGATTTGATCCGGCGCATCATGGCATCATGCTCGGTCCGATACCGGCGGTTGCGGCGTAGGAACTCGGCGGCGAACTCCGGGCGTCCGGGGGCGTCCGGCTCATCGCCGGCCGCGCGCGAACGCCACCCAGGACGTGGTGGCATCGGCATCCTCCCTTCCGGCCTGCGGTCAGGCTCGGGCCGGGCAGGATTCAGGAAAGACCGGCTTGTCGGATAGTGCGAAGGAAGCACCACCGTAGAGACAGAGATATGGTTTAGAATGATCCAAGAATTACTTGGCGAACGACTGCACATCTATTTATGGTTCATTTTGGACCATTTAATGGAGGCGCGGTCCCAGTAACCAAGCGTAGCCGACTTCGGTCATCCAGCGGGCGCGGGCCAGATGGGTGTCATGCACGACCTGCGCCCGCTCCGGCTCGCAAGTGGGATCGATTCCGAAGATGACCGCGACCGCTTCTCGCCAGTCCGCACCTTCGGCATCGGCGTCGAGCAGACGGAGATAATCGGACAAATGCGCCTCGTCATAGCCGGTGAGATGCGGCTTGTCGGGAGGGCGATCCTCGAATTTCCTGCCGGCCGTCACGGATGATCTCCGATAGTTGCCTTTCAAACCGCGTCACCCAGGGCCTCTGTCCGTGCCCGCAAATCCGCCTCACTGGACGCGGATTCGGCATCACGGTGCAGCCCGAAGGCTGCGTCTGCGGTGCGCCCCCGCAAACATCGCTCCTGACCCTGATCGGGGAGTGGTAAACCGCGTTTAGTCGGTTCCTATGACCTTTAGTTCGGAGAACCTGTTGTATACGTCACAGGCTCCCCGACCATGTGGTCAAGGATGGCGGCGCCGTCACGGCCGGCGCTCAAACCGCTAAACGTGGGGCTACCAACCCCAGGCCGCCGCGTAGCGGCCCGGCCCCTTCATAGGACAGTGTGAAGATTTTGACCACTCCCTACCGCGAGCCGGGCATAGCCCGGCGAGCCCGCCCATCGCGGTCGCGCGGACCTTTGGGACGCGCGACCGCCACCGATCCGGGGAAGCCGGATCGGCGGCGGCAATCTTGCAAAAAGGGGGAAGCCGTAGAGCCGGACGGCCCGGCCCTACGGCAAAGCGATCAGCCTGCCTTGAGGCGCTGCATCCCCTCGGCCAGCGTCCAGAGCGCGCGGTTGAGAGTGACATTCTGGTCGATGCCGTTGATCGGGCGGGACCGGCTGCGGCGGATACGGCCTTCGGCGTTCTGCTTGCGGCCATGCAGTCCGCCGCGAATGACATTCTCCTGAATGACGTTGAACGTCGTCCACAAGCTGCGGTCCATGTCCTCGCGGCGGCGTGGCTCGATGATCTGGTCGGGGCGCAGCGGACTTTCGTCCTCGCCATAGCGGGCGACAAGGCTGACCTCGCCAAGCAAGCGCTGCTCGTCATCGGAAAGCCGAACCGCCTTCATGCTCTCGCTGGCGTCGATCAGCCGGGGGAAGTCCTCCGCCACGGTGTAAACGCCCTCGATGATATCGTCTTGAATATTGCCCTTATGCGGCACGCGGACTTCCTCGAACCGCTCGCCCGCAATCATGGAATTGGTGCAAACGAAGCGCAGCATCCCGGCGAACATCTGATAGGCGCTCGTTCCGTCGTGACTATTCACGATGATGACTTCGGCTGCTTCCGGCTTGCCGATACCGTCATCCCGGCGCAGGCGCAGCATGTGCTTGGCGTGGCCGTGGCGGCTTCCGTCGCGCGGGACCGACTGGACGGCGAAGAACGGGAACCATCCTTCCCGGCGCAGCCCCTCCACGATGTCGATGGTGGGGACATAGACATAGCGCTGCGAACGGCTGTCGTGCGCCTCGCGAGCGAAAATGGAGGGGACGTGGCGATAGAGCGCCTCGTTGTCGAGCGCCTCGCGCCCGCTGATCTGGTGGGCGTTGCGACCGAACCGGGTGGCGAGATGATGGATGCTCATGGTCTTGTCCTTCCGTGGGCTTGGGTTTCCGCGCAGCGGAAGCGCCGCGCTGAAACCCTGCCCGTCGGCGAGACCGGGGTAGCAACGGACAAGGGCGGCCGGGCCGGAGGGGAATCACCCGGCCTGCACAAGCCGAAGGCGCGGAAGGCTGGGGATACCGGCCCGGACGGCGACAGCTTCCCTTGTCCGGCGCGAGGGCTGGCCCTTAGCGCCCCGCGCCGGCCTGCCGGCGCGCACGAACAAAGCAATTCCAGGATGCGGCCAGGATGGCCGCTTCTCTTCGTGAGACGCGCGAGCCTCTATAGTATGGATATATTTGGTGAACTGGCGGGCGACTCGGCAGGATGAAGCTCACACAGAGGCAAATCGAGGAAGGACTGGACCACGCCCGGCAGACACTTGCCGGCATGGAAGAAGTCGATTTTGACGATCTGGCCGATGATGCGGGATTCCGCGAGCAATATGCCAAAGCCGCGCTCGTCTTCATCAAGATGATGGCCGTGCTGGACAAGGCGAAGCTGACGGGGGATCAGCGAGCAGCTCTGGATGCGCTCATCGCCCGGCATAATAGATGTACCAGCGCGCTTACGCAGGATGTTCTCGCCCATTGGTCCGAACAGGCCAGCGAACGCGGCGCGCTGAATTGATCGGGCGACGTCGAGCGCCGATCAATAGAGATTGTCGCGGTAGTCCTTATCCAAGCCTTTCTTGAGCAAGCCCTGCATCCCCGGCACCGCCAGCGCGGCGCTGGCGAGCTTCCCGGCCAGGCCGGCGTTGCGGTTGAGCTTGATATGCTCGACGAACAGCTTGGCGGGCTCGATGCCGTGCGCGTCCGGCTTGACCGGCCACAGCGCGGCCCGCTCCAGCGCTGGGCTGGCGCGCAGGTCGATCGCCTCTACCTTGATCCCGATCGCCAGCAGCGGGGTCTTGCCCTGCACCTCGAACCGGGCGCGGGCATCCTCGTCGGTGGAGAGCTGCGCGGTCCCGCGCACGATCGCCACGCGGTTCGCGCCGGGGATCAGCAGCGCCAGCGCGACGCGCGGCTGGGTGAGGATGTTGCGGAAGCTGTCCACGTGCCTGTTGCCGGGCCGGTCGGCGAACCACAGCGTATCGCCGTCGAGCCGCGCCATGCAGCCGGCCGGATCGCCCTTGGGGCTGAGGTCAGCGCGCCCTTCCTCGCCAAACGTCGCCAGTGCGAGGAAGCGGCTCGCGGCGACGAAGGCGGCCGGATCGTCGGGCGCGTCCGCGACCGGCACCGCCGCCCATAGGTCGGAGCGGATCAGCGCCTTGGCGCAATGGCCGTAACATTCCTCGACGGCGATGCGGATGCCGTCCGGGCCGGCCTCAGTCACGCGGCCGTTGACGCGCAGCGTCTCGCCGATACCGGGGACTAGGAACAGCGAACCGAACGCCTCACCGGGCCGCGCAAGCGCGGGATCGTCGAGCGCGGCGGGCGGCAAGCGCAGCTCGCGCGTCCCGGCTTCCGCGAAGCCGGGGCCGCCGCCGCCGAGCGTCACGCTCATGCCCGCGTTGTCGCCGAAGCCGGCGAACAGCAGCGGCGCGGCCCCGATCCAGCGCAGCGCGCCCGCGTCGAGATGGTCGATGACCTTGAGGTGCATCGCACCCGGCGTCTTGCCGATCACGCCTTCCAGCGCGTCGATGCTGGCGATCGGCCCGCTCATTGCAATGTCGGCGCAGGGCCGCCGAGCGTCAGCGCCAGCATGATGCGCGTCGAGCAGAGAGCGCAGTCGAGGGCGCTCGCCGCGCTCTCCTTGCAGCCAAGGCAGGCGCGCGGGCGAGAGCCGTCGAGCAGGCCGAGCAGCAGATGCTCGTCTTCGGAGAGCGTCAGCGCCTCGCCGACGGCGAGTGGTCGGCCGAGCGCCGTTTCGTAGAACAGGCAGAGGCTGTCGAGAACCGGCGCGAGCATCGTGCAATCATGCGCGGCGAGCGCGAGGGTGAGACAGGGCTGGATCGGATGGCCGGCATCGCGCGCCTGCCGCCAGCAGCGGGCCGCGTCGATCATAATCGCGGCGGGCGCGGTCTCTTGCCGGGTCGGCGGCGTGAAATGGCGGGTCATCGTCGATCCTCTCTGCGCTATCCCCCTTTTCGCTTATTGCGAGTCGTTCTCAAGTTAGCCGCACTAGATGACGGCGGCAAGACAGCACGACACGTTTCATCCGACGATCAGCACCGCCGGATGGAACGGTCAGAACAGCTCGCCTTGCCGGTATTCGGCAGGTTCCTCGCCCTCGCGGCCCTGCCAGACGACGCGGTCGTTCTCGTAGATCGTGACGAACGCCTGACCGTAGCGGGACTCGTAGGCCGGTTCCGGCTTCGCCTCGAAATTGTAGCAGCGGCTCCGGCCCTTCGTGCCAGCGAACGCGATCGGGCCGCCGGGCCGGAGAATCACCCGGTCGCAGGCGCCGGACGGCTCAGCGACACGACGACGGATGAGACCCATTTGGTAGGCGCGATAATCGCTTTCCTCGCGCTCGCTCGGCGCCCGCCAGTGGCGGCATCGTGCGCAGCAAGCGCCGTCGGGAAGGCGCGGCGGATCGGTGTCGAGCGGCGGCCCGCCATTGTGGCCGAGCGGCTTGCGCATGGCGTCGGTCCCTTCTGCGGAAGGTTGGAGAGGGAGCGCCCCGCCGAACGGCGGGGCGCGGCAAGGTCAGTCGGAGACTAACTCGTAGGTGCCGGGGGTCTTCTCGGACTCGAACATCCGAAGATAGACGGGCGTGCCGCCGAGGACGGTCAGCTTGAACGAGACGTAAGGACGCTTCTCCTTGCTGGTCTTCGCCCAAGCGGCGCCGTAGTCGATCCGGTCGTCGTCGGCCGGATGGATGCGGAAGTCGGGGGCCTTGTCGTTGTCCTTGCCCTCGACCTGGCGAAGCTCGACCTGCTCGCGCGTGCCGAAGGCACGGATTTCGCCGGTGTAGCCGCGATCGGTGGTGGTGAAGATGCCGCGGATCATGTCGTCAGTCCTTTCTTGCCTCGGACCGCGCCCATCGCGGCCTCGATGGCTGTCGACCGGCCGGGGGACGACTGACCTGCACCCGAAGGGCGAAACGAAGTGGCAGGCGGCGGCGGACGGCTTTTTTGCTTCGCGCTGCAAAGCCGGCATCGCCGGCGGCGGAAAAAAGCCGTTCGACGCCGTTGCGGGAAGGCAGGCGGCCCTCGGCCAGACAAGCCTTTCGAGAGGCCGTGTGGCAGCGCCGCCCGGCAAGATCTCGGGACTGGCAGAAGGTCGATGGTAATCGCGCGCCGCTACCGATCGCTATGGTCCCGGTGATCGTGCCTTGCCGGGTGAACGTGGGGAGCGAAGCGGGGTGCAGGGGACGACATGAAGCTCGGCCCTGCGCTTGCCTCTGCCTGACGGCGACGGGCGGCGGCGGCGCCGAGAAAGACCAAAGGATGTGTCTGGAGTCTCGCTCGGGGTTCCCGGCTATTCGCCCGCCGATCTCAATCCGCCTCGATCGGGCGGACACCGGCTTACCGTGTCCGGTTCTTCCCCCGCCATGCCCTGCGGAAGCCAGCGGGTGCGCCCGTTCCTCCCAACGGCCGGACGCAATGCCCTTGCTTCATGTTCGCATTATGTTCCAGATTATCGCTTTCCGATTCGACAGCGCGAAGGACGGCGTATGAGCGTGATGATCCGCGGCGAGGACCGCGCGAGACTGAAGGTGACGGGCGACATCGAAGCGGAGCTGGCGGTGCCGACAGGCGGCACCGGCCGATGCTGGCTCAGCTTCTCCGATGGCACGCTGGTCGAGGCGGCCTATGGCAAGGATGACGATTGCCGCTTCGCGGTGAGTGAGGAAGGCGCCGGGATCGCACGGATTCAGCGCGACGGCGCAGCCGATGTTCTGCGCCTCGACTGGCGGGTGGAATGGGTGACGGTCGCGGCGGCCGGCAATGCCGTGCGCGCCGGGCGTGGTGAACCCATGCCGGTGCTGCCCGGTCTGTTCGGCTGAGGCTATTCGATGAAGGCCGCGAGATTGCGCAACGTGGACGCCATCCCGGCCTGATGATCCTCGGCGCCGATGCCCGGCGGCACATTCTCGCAGGCGATGGTGACGCGGGTGCCGTCGGCAACGGGCGTCAGCGTCGTCGTCACGCGCATCGTCCCTGCGAACGCCGGATCGTCCGAAACGAACACGACATCCTCCATGATCCGATCATAGGGGAGCAGCTCGACGAAACGGCCGGTGAACCGATCCTCGCGCACCGAGGACTTGCCGACCACATCCGGCGCGGGATCGTCGTAGATGAATGCCATGCGATAGCCGCCGCCGGTGCGCGGGTCGAACGACTCGATGCGCGCGTGCATCCCCTTGGGGGGCCGCCAGGACGCCACCGATTCGGCGTCGGTCATGGCCCGGAAGATGGCGCGTGGCGCGGCCAGGATGGTGCGGGAAGCCGTGTCGATTCGTAGGTTATCCGGTGCTGTCGCCATGTGCGGGCAATACTGTTGGCACGATCGCACGCCAACAAGGACGGCGAGCCGGGCCGTGGCCCGGCGAGCGCGATTTTTCCCCCACGACAAATCGGCCGCGCCCTGCAGGGCGCGGCCGCGACCGATACGGTGCGCAAAACGAAAGGCCGGGACCGCTTACGCGGCCCCGGCCCGCCCCCTATTCGGCGGCGACCGCATAATGCGACTGATCCTCGTCCTCCGGTTCCGGTTCGCTCGGGTCCGCCTCGGCCTCGGTCGGCTGCGCCATCGCGTCCTCGACGTCCTGCGCTTCGGTATCGGGGGCCTCCGCTTCGGTATCGGGGGCCTCCGCTTCGGACGGCTGCTCGTCCGCTGCGACGTTCTCCGTCTCCACCGCCTCGGGTTCGGCCTCGGTGGTGCGCAACAGGGCCGGAAGCCAGCCGGTCCCGGCGACAAGCTGCTCCGCCGCGTCGGCCATGTCCGCCTTCTTCATCGGAACGATGCGCTCGGCGGCTTCGGAAGAGACGGCCTCACTCACGGCCTGCGCGATGTGCGCCTTAGTGACACGCCCGAAATAGCTGCGGGCGGTCGCGGTCCACGTCGCCGTCATGTCGAGGTCCACCGCCTCGGCCAGTCCTTCCGCCGCCTCGATGCGGCTGGCGGAACGCTCCCACGGCACCTTCACCGCATTGACGGTGAGCGACACGCAATGCGCCAGCAACGCGGTCCGGCTGTCGCCGTCCAGCGCGACGAGGAACGGCCACAGGTCCGCCGTCTCGTCGGGAAGCTGCGCGCCCCACTGGTTATGCCGCGCCGCCAGCGCCTCGCCCGCCTTGGTGTCACCGATGCCCTCGGCGTGGGTGGTGAGGTCTTCGCTCTTGGCGGTGATCGTGAGGCAGGACTTGCCGAACCCATGATAGAACAGGTCCAGCACCAGCGCATGGGTCAGAGCGACCATCGCCATGTCGTGCTGCTCGCCCAAGGCCAGCCGAAGCCCAAGCGTCCGGTGGGCCGTGAGGTCACGAATGAGGCTGTCGGAAATGGGCTTGCCCGGATCGGCCTCGTCCACCTCTTCTTCCTCGTCCGCGTCCTCGTCGTCCTCCACGGCTTCGCCGTCCTCCGCGCTGGCGCGTTCGCCCTCGTCCTCCGGCTCCGCTTCGGGCTGCGGCTCGTCCTCGGCCCGGACATGGCCGCGCTCGATCTTCACCTCGCCATTGGAGCCGAGCGAGACGAACACGCCGCCACGCTCGATCACGGCGGGATCGTAGGCCGAACGCTTGGCGCTGATCGCGTCGATCTCGTCGCTCAACGCCTCCGCCTTCGCCGCCACGTCCTCCGGCATGTCCTCATAGGAGTCATAGCCTTCGATCAGGGCGTCATGCGCTTCCGCCGCTTCGGATAGCCGGGCCTCGTCCTCGTCGGACAGGGCGACATGCTGCGGGTAGTAGCGCCGCATCCCATGACCGTGCGGATAGTCGATGCTCGCCTCGGCCCACTTCCAGCCCTCGGCCAGAACCTCGCCTGCGATCTCGCGCAACCGCTCCACGACAAGGGTATCGAGCAAGCCCGCATCCTCGAAGAAACCGCCGTCGTCCTCGGTGAACAGGTCGCGGATGACGTTGCCGCCCGCCTCGACATAGGCATCCGCGCCGATGAACACGGCACGCCGATCACTCGCGGGCACGTTGCTCGCCGTGAGGTCGCGCCGGATGATCCACGGCTCCTTGTTCCACGACAGGTTCTCGAAAACCTGCTCCTGCCGGGCATGGTCGTCGGTGATGGCGAACGCCGCCAACTGGTCGAGCGTCAATCCATCCTGCCGATAGACGTCCATCAGCTTCGGGCTCACCGCGCCCAGCCGGAGCCGCCGCTTGACGATCTCAGGCGACACTCCGAACCGCGCGCCGATTTCCTCCGCGCCCCATCCCTTGTCGCGGGAAAGCTCCGCGAACCGCTCGAACTGGTCGGCGGGGTGCATCGCCGTGCGCGTAACATTTTCGTCCAGCGACACCTCGGCCGGATCGTTCGCCGTATCGAGCCAGCAGCGCACAGGCTCGGACTTCCTGATCTGCTTGCGCTTGGCGCGCAGCAGCATCGCCAGCCTGCGGCCTTCGCCAGCGGTCACGAAATAGCAGCCGGTGGGCGTCCCGTCCGCCTTCACCTCGGGTTCCACGACAAGGTTCTGGATCATCCCCTTGTGTTGGATCGACGCGGCCAGCGCCTCGATGGCGGCTTCCCCATGCGGCACCTTGCGGGCGTTGCGCGGGGACTTCTTCAGCTTGTTCAGCGGCACGAAGATTTCGACGCCGGACACAGGCTCGGCGGCAACGGTTTCGGTTACAGCGTTCATTGTCCTTACTCCTTCAAAGCACACGCACCCCGGAGCGGGGTGGGCGGCGAAAGAGCGACCGGCAGGCCCGCCGACGGAGCCGGGCAGCACCCGCAGGGCCGGAACGAAGAGGAGGTAAGCGCGGCACGCGCGTTGCGGCCCGGCGCGGCGGGCCTAGAGGGAAGCGACGCCCACACCGCGGGAGGGGAGCGTAGCGACCAGCCAGCCAAAGCGATCGGGCCGGCGCACGCCCTGGCCCGATCTCCGCAGATACGAAGAAGCGCAAATCCGCATCGGCGGATTTACGGATTGGCGTGGAACGCCGCCCCGCCATGCTGATCGTGACCCGCATGGGACGAAACCCGTCAGGGGTTCGGTCGGAGCGGAGCGGAGATAGAGCGGCGGTCCCGAAGGGAGGCGCCAACCTACCTGCTCGATCTGTTCCCCCACGGTGCTTTTCGACCGATTCTGCGGAAGCCTATCCCGCCCCGGTCAGCGGATCAGCACAGGATCACAGCGTTCCTTGCATCAGAATCGTCGAGCGCATCCCGCCGTCTGCACTTATCTGCCGCCGCCTCTACTACGCCCCGCTACGCCAATTCCGCCGCGTGCCGCCATGCGCCGAATCGCACCGCCGGGACCACGCTGGCGGGTGCGACATTCCAAGGGCGATTTCTCTGGATTCCATCAGTGCGCGCGGCAGCTTGAGCGCATGGCCCTATCCCGCAAACGTCGCCTCCGTGCGCCCCGCCGCTGGTCGGAAGGTCTCGATGACCTGCACGACTATTATCAACCCACGCCCGACCGCCGATCGGCTTCCCGGCCGCCGGAGAAGGATGGCCCGATCGTCGTCACCGACGACTGGCCGGAGCGTGTCCCGATCGGCGATATGGAGTTGCGTGTCCTCGAAGGCCATCTCCGCAAGGAACTGGACGCGCTGTTCGGGCCGCTCCCCTGATCCGATCGCCATTTGCGGAAGGGTTGATTTGTTAGTCTGAATGACGCACATTGAAGCGGTGATGGATCGATCAGGAGTGACACCCATGCCGCGCAAACTTCCTGTAGCGGAATCCCCCCGAGGCAACCGGGTCGAGCGCCTCGGCTTCCGCATTGACGAGGAAACCAAGGATTTGATCGAACGGGCCGCTCATCTCAGCCGTCGCAAGGTCAGCGATTTCTGCGTGACCGCGCTGGCGGATACGGCCCGGCGGATGATCGCCGACCATGAAACGCTGGTGCTGTCGGACCGCGATCGGACGGCGTTCTTCGATGCGCTCGTCAATCCGCCCGAACCGAGCGAGCGCCTGATCCGTGCGCTGGACGAGCACAAACGCCGGGTCGCGTCATAATCATGGCGCAGCCGCAGGGAGACTTGCTGATCGAGCCGTTGGGGTCGCACCACGACCGGAAAGGGTTTTCGTGCGGCGTCGACAGTCTCGATCGCTATCTCCGAACGCAGGCCGGACAGGATATTCGTCGCAAGGCGGCAGGGGTTTTCGTTCTCGCCGAACGAACAGAGCCCGGCGTGGTCCTCGGCTATTACACGCTGAGTTCGACCGGGATCGCGCAGGGCGACGTGCCGGCGGCGGCGCGGCGGCATGTTCCGCGTTACCCGCTCGTCGCCGCGACGCTGATCGGCCAGCTTGCGGTTTCCCAAGCGCGGCAGGGTGAGCGGCTCGGCGCGGTGCTGATCGCCGATGCCGTTCGCCGTGCGTGGTTCACCGCATCCTCCGTCGGCTCGTCGATGCTTGTCGTGGACGCGATCAACGAGCGCGCAGCCGCCTTCTACGAAGGCAACGGCTTCGTGCGCCTGCCCGATTCCCAACGCCTCGTGCTGCCGATGCACGTCATCCAACGATTGGTCGAACCATGATGAACGCCACCGCCGCATTCTCCGACGCCGCCGCCATCCAGCCGGCGCAGCGCGCCGCGCTCTATCTGCGCGTCTCGACTGGCCGGCAGGCCGAGAGCGACCTGTCGATTCCCGACCAACGCCGCCAGATCGAGAGCTATTGCCTCTCGCGCGGCTGGGACGTTGCGGAAGTGTTCGTCGAGCCGGGCAACACCGCGACCGACGATCGCCGCCCCGCCTTTCAGGCGATGATAGATGCAGCGATGGAAAAGCCGCCGGCGTTCAGCGTGATCGTCGTGCACAGCTTCTCCCGCTTCTTCCGCGACCAGTTCCAGTTCGAGTTCTACATTCGCAAGCTCTCGAAGAACGGCGTGCGGCTGATTTCGATCACGCAGGATTTGGGCGACGATCCCATGAGCGTGATGATGCGCCAGATCATGACGCTGTTCGACGAGTATCAGTCGAAGGAAAACGGCAAGCATACGCTGCGCGCCATGAACGAGAATGCGCGGCAGGGCTTCTGGAACGGCGCCCGCGCTCCGATCGGCTACCGGGTGGTCGAAGCGGAGCGCCGGGGGGCGAAGATCAAGAAGAAGCTGGAGATCGACCCGATCCATGCCGAAACGGTGCGGCGCATCTACCGCATGGCGCTCAACGGCATCGACAACAACGGGCCTATGGGACTCAAGTCGATCGCCACCTGGCTGAACGAGAACGGCGTCCGCACTCGCGACGGCGGTCGATGGGGCATTGCCTCGGTGCATCTGCTGCTGACCCGCACCACCTATATCGGTGAGCATCGCTTCAACACGCGCGACCACAAGACGCGCAGCCCCAAGCCGGAGGCCGAGCATTCGGTGATGGAGGTGCCACCGATCATCACCAGGGCGGAATGGGAGGCGGTCCAACGCTCGTTGAAGGCGCGCAGCCCAAAGATAATGCCGCCGCGCGCGGTGGGCGGTTCGATCCTCCTCACCGGCATCTGCTTCTGCGCCTGCTGCGGCGGGGCGATGACGCTGCGCTCGGGCACGAGCAGCATGGGGCGCGAGTATCGCTACTACACCTGCTCGACCAAAGCGCGGCAGGGCAAGACCGGCTGCCCCGGCATCACCGTCCCGATGGACAAGCTCGACACCGCCGTCGCCGAGCATCTCGAATCGCGCCTGCTCGATGCGACGCGGCTGGAGGAGATGATGGATGCGCTGCTGGAGCGGCGCGACGAGTGGGTCGGTCAGCGCCGGCAGCATGTCGCCGATCTGGAGCGACGGGCGACCGAAGCCGAAGCCAAGCTCAAGCGGCTCTACGAGGCAATCGAGAACGGCGTGGTCGATATGGGCGATTCGTCGCTCAAGGGCCGTATCGCCGAGCTGACCGCGATCCGCGATCAGGCCAGGGGCGACGCCGAGCGCGCCGTCTCCCATATCGAGAAGATCGGCCCGGCCATCACCGTCGAAAGCCTGCGCGCGTTCGCGATGGCCGCCCGTCGCAAGCTGCGCCGGGACGATGGTTCTTTCGCTCGGGACTATCTGAGAGCCATCGCGCAGCGGGTCGAGGTCGTGAGCAAGTCCGAGGTTCGCATCCTCGGCAAGCGCAGCGAGTTGCTGCGGACCCTCACCGCCGCCTCTGGCGTAGAGGCGGCGGTGCTAGGCGTTCGTGGTTTTGAACCGAAATGGCGC
>NZ_JBPGYA010000006.1:0-5950 GCF_048015635.2 Sphingomonas sp. GlSt437
TGGCGCCCCAGCGTGGATAAATGGGACGAATACGAGTCGCAGCTTATACTACGCTAGAGCTGCCACCTGCCGCCTAGAACCGCCGCTCCGCGCCGGCACCTACGCCCACGTGCTACGACTATAACAGGTCAACAAATGAAAGACCGTTTCACCGGCTGACCAATAACGGCCTGGAGGTGTGCACTGGAGGCCTGTCGCCGGTGATTATACCTCATATGGTTCAGCCCATAACAACGGGCGTATACGCATGTAACTTTCTTCGCAGCTCTGCTTTAAGTAATTTTCCGGTAGCTGTGTGCGGCAGTTCATCGACGAAGATGACGTCATCCGGAATCCACCACTTCGGGACCTTTCCTTCGAAGAACGTCAGCATCTCCTCGCGAGTCACGGTCGCGCCGGCTTTCCGAACAAGCACCAGCAGCGGCCGCTCGTCCCATTTGGGGTGGGGGATGCCGATCACAGCCGCCTCCTCAACCGCAGGATGACCGGCGGCAGTGTTCTCCAGATCGATCGAGCTGATCCACTCGCCTCCCGACTTGATGACATCCTTGGACCGATCGGTGATGGTCATGTACCCTTGGGGATCGATCGTGCAGACGTCGCCGGTGTGAAACCAGCCGTCATGCGTGAGCGCGGTGGTTTCCTCGCTGCGAAAATATGCCTTTGCCGTCCAGGGTCCGCGTACCAGTAAGTCACCGAAGGCCACGCCGTCCCTTGGCTGCGTGACGCCTTCGTCATTGACGATCTTGAGATTGACACCGAAGACGGGCCGGCCCTGCTTTGAAATCAGACCATAGCGCTGCTCCTCAGGCAGATTTCCGTCGCCCGGACGCGCGGACGTGATTGTGCCGAGTGGACTCATTTCCGTCATTCCCCAGCCTTGTATGACCCGCACGCCATGTTCCTTGTCGAACCGCTCGATCATGGCGCGCGGTGGCGCGGCTCCGCCGATCAGGGTCCGCTGCAGCTTAGACAGGCGGTGGCCGTTCGCTTCGCAATGGCGAAGCAAGTCCAGCCAGATGGTCGGAACGCCGGCGGCGAAAGTAACCGCCTCGTCTTCGAACAGCTCAAAAAGGCTGGCTCCGTCCATCCTGGAGCCAGGAAGCACCAGCCTTGCTCCGACCATGGGAGCGGCATAGGGGATACCCCAGGCGTTGGCGTGGAACATGGGGACGACAGGCAGGACGATGTCATCGGCGGTGAAGCCCATGGCATTAGCGCCGTTGATGGCCCAGGCGTGCAGGATCGTTGAGCGGTGGCTGTAGAGAACGCCTTTCGGGTCTCCCGTCGTGCCTGAGGTGTAGCAGAGCGACGCGGCCGTTTTCTCGTCGAATTCGGGCCAGTCGAACGCAGCGTCCTCCTTGGCGATCAGATCCTCGTAGCACAGCAGGTTGGTCAGGCTGGTTGCGGCAGGCATATGCGCGCGGTCGGTCATCACGACGATCCCCCGCACGCCCGAAAGCTCGGCTTGGACCCCTTCGAGAATGGCGAGGAGGTTGAGGTCGACGAAGATAAACCGGTCATCGGCGTGGTTGATGATGTAGGCGATCTGCTCCGGAAAGAGACGCGGATTGAGCGTGTGGCAGATCGCCCCGCTGCCGGACACCGCGAAGTAGACTTCGAGATGTCGATATCCGTTCCACGCCAGCGTGCCGATCCGGTCCCCCGCAACGACGCCCAGCGACCCAAGCGCATTGGCAAGCTGGCGCGAGCGCCGTGCGGCTGCGGCATAGGTATAACGATGAATGGGGCCTTCGATAGACCGGGATACGATTTCATTGTCTCCATGATACTCGGCCGCATGTTCGATAATCTGCGAGATGAGCAATGGACGGTCCATCATCAGGCCCAGCATTCAATTCTCCATGCAATGTGTCGGGATCTGCGCTCAGAAACGAAAAGTGATCCCGACGCTCGTCAGAATGGGATCGATGTCGAGGCGCGTTCGCGCAGGCGCTCCCCCAAGCGAACCGGACGCATGCGTGGAGAAGGGGACATACCGGACGTCAGCGTTCAGCATCCACGATCGGTTGAGTTCGTACCGAACGCCCAATTGGCCGGCCGGCGCCCAGCTATCGTGGATGTCGAAATCGCTCAGAGCCCTGTCGCGCTTGTTGAAGAACAGGACACGGCCCACCCCGACCCCGACATAGGGGTGGAGCTTGCCTCGGCTGTTGAAATGATATTGAGCAGAAAGGACCGCCGGCCCGTAATGGACCTTGGCGAGTGTTCCGAGCGGTGCGACGGTGCCGGCGCCGTCGATCTCGGCAGGGGCCGGCACGCCCAGGAACAGATTGGCGGCGATGTTCGGCGTGAAGAAATAGCCGACGTCCACGGTCGCGGTGGTCGCGTTGCCAATTCGCACGTTGGAGCCGGGAAGAGGTTCGCCCGCCAGGGTGATGTTCGGGGCGTTCTCATCCACAAGGACCCGCGTCGCATTCACGGTGACAGCCCACCGCTTGAGTTCCGGCGAATCCTGCGCGGAAGCAGGCTGAGCCAGGCAGGCAAAAACAAACAGCGCTCCGACGAGCGGCAACGGCGATGTATGAGCAGTCTTGCGAATGATGGTCATGATAGTCTCCTCCTCTTATGATGACCCGCCAGGTTCAGGAAGGTGTCGGTAAATCGTCGGCGATATTCCGTCCGGAGGGCCGCTCTATCCAGCCCGGCTCCACTGCCTGGCGCTCGGCGACACGGCAGAGGATTGTTCGTCGTCCGCGCCCGCGATGAGCTTGGTCTTTCGGAGAATGAGCCCCGCGGCGCGTTCCGCGATCATCATCGTCGGCGCATTGGTGTTCCCGGCGACGAGCGTCGGCATGATCGAGGCATCGACGACACGAAGACCCTCCACCCCGCGGACGCGCAACGCCGGATCGACAACCGACTGCTGGTCCCTCCCCATCCGGCACGTGCCCACGGGGTGGTAGATGGTTTCCGCTCGGTGGCGGATGTCCGCTATGATGTCCGCTTCGCTCTCGATCGACGATCCGGGAACAAGCTCGCGTTTCGAAAAGGTCGCTATCGAAGGCGCCGACAGGATTTGCCGCCCGATCCTTACCGCCGAGACCATCGTCTCTATGTCTTCGGGAGCCGAGAGATAGGCGGGATCGATCAAGGGATCGTCGAGCGGATCGCGGCTCTTGAGCCCGATCCGTCCCCGGCTCTTCGGCAAAAGATCACAAACATGCAAGGTGTAGCCATAGCCGAAGGCGATCTGCCGCCCATGGTCCTTCAGCAGCGTCGGAAGGAAGTGGAACTGCAGGTTCGGCCGACTTTGCGAGGGCGAGCTTTTGACGAAGCCGCCGGCTTCGGCGACGTTGCTCGTCAGGAAGCCCTTCCCCTGGAAGATGTAGGACAAAGCCCCAGCCAGCGCCCGCGGGATGAAGGAGGGCGCGATGCCGATCGGCGTGCGATCATTCGCTTCGTGCATGATCGTGATGTCGAGATGGTCCTGCAGGTTCTTTCCGACTGCCGGAAGGTCGACGGCGACCGGAATGCCGAGCGCGTCCAGCTCGGCAGCGTCGCCGATGCCGGACAGCATCAGCAGTTGTGGTGAATTGATCGCGCCGCCTGAAAGAATGACCTCACCCCTCGTGCGCAGATCGGTGAGCTTGCCGCCCGACGTATAGGTCACTCCGACCGCCTTGCGCCCCTCGAGGATGATCCGCGTTGCCCGCGCTCCGGTGATGATTTGGAGGTTGGGCCGCCCTATTGCCCCTGATAGGAAGGCCCGCGCGGAACTCCAGCGCCGCCCCTTGCGCTGCGTGACCTGGTAGAAGCCGACACCGTCCTGCGTTTCGCCATTGAAATCGATGTTGCGCGGAAACTGCGCCTCTTGGCCGCCCTCCACGAAAGCTTCGCTCAGCCGGTTGACGGTCCTAAGGTCGCTGACGTGCAGCTCGCCATAGCCGCCATGGTGCGCGTCGCTTCCAAATCGCTCGTTGGCCTCCATGGCCTTGAACAGCGGAAGCACATTGTCGAAGGACCAGATCGGGTCCGCCGCCTCTCCCCAGGCGTCATAATCCTCGCGATGACCGCGGATATAGACCATCGCATTGATCGAGCTTGAGCCGCCGAGCGTCTTTCCGCGCGGCCAGAACAGCCGTCGGTTGCCGAGATGGGGCTGCGGCTGCGTTTCATAGGCCCAGTTGAGCGTCTTGCTCTTGGAAAGAAGCGCGATCCCGATGGGCATGTGGATCAGCGGACTGCGGTCGGGCGGTCCCGCCTCAAGCAGACAGACCTGTATCTCGGGGTTGGCCGACAAACGCTCTGCCAGCAGACAACCGGCGGACCCGCCCCCCACTATGATATAGTCAAACATCCATGTCTCCGATCGGTGGTGCCAGCACCACTCTCTTGTTGGGGCGGTCAGCCGAGAATGCGGACTGTGATATCGATCAATCGCTTCACGGCGGGCGTGTAGGGCGGGAACAGAAGTCGCAGGACGGAGAACCTGTCCCTCAACACCGCGCGTTCGTGCGAGAATGCCTTGAAGCCGTGGAAGCCATGCGCGCTTCCGATACCGCTGTTATTGACCCCTCCGAACGGTAGATTGGGATGGAGGAACTGGACGACATTCTGGTTGATGCAAACACCGCCGGAACTGGTCCGCGCGATGATCGCCTCCCAGGCAGCGGCGTCCTTGCTGAAGATATAAAGAGCGAGCGGCTTGGGGCCGGCGTTGATAGCTTCGATGACGCTATCGATATCGTCAAACTCGATCAGAGGCAGGACCGGCCCGAATATCTCCTCCCGCGAGATCGCCATTTGATGGGTGGTGCCCCCGATCAGGGTGGGTGCGATATATTTTTGCGCCGGATCTCGCGTGCCGCCTTCGAGAACCAGTGCGCCGTGCGAGGTTGCATCGTCGAGTAGTGCGCTGAGGCGGTCGAAATGCCGCGAATTTACGATCCGCCCATAATCCGGACTGCCTTTCTGATCGGTCTCGGCCTTCCCGTACACGCGCCGGATTTCGCGCCGGAGGGCATCGACCAGGTTCCGCGCCTGATCGCGCGCAACATAGATATGGTCGGGTGCGATGCAGGTCTGGCCATTGTTGGAGAACTTTCCCCAGACGATCTTGCGCGCTGCGTCGTCGATATCGGCTGTCGAATCGACGATCGTGGGGGATTTGCCGCCAAGTTCGAGTGTTACCGAGGTGAGGTGCTTCGCGGCGGCTGCCATCACGATCTTGCCGACCTGAGGACTGCCGGTGAAGAAGATATGGTCGAACGGCAGGTCCAGCAGTGCCTGCGATACCGATGCGTCGCCCTCGCACACCGCGACCTGCTCGGGCGGAAATGTCTCTTCAACGATCTGCCGGATGATGGCGGACGTCGCCGGCGTCAGCTCCGACGGTTTGATAATAGCGGTATTTCCCGCGGCCAAGGCCGACGCCAACGGTCCGAGGCTCAGATTGACGGGATAGTTCCACGGCGCGATGATCAGACACACGCCCCTGGGTTGGTAGCGCACCTGCGCGCTGGTGCCGAACATGCCGAGCGAACCCGGAACGCGGTGGGGTTTCGTCCAGGACCTCAGGTGCAGTTTGGCGTGTGATATTTCCTGATAGACCGGGAAGAGTTCGGTCAGCCGCACCTCTGGTTCCGGCTTCCTGAAATCAGAGGCAAGCGCGCTGATGATGTCACCTTCGCGTCGCTTGATCGTAATTTTCAGCCGCGTCAGGCTATCCAGCCGATCCCGCAAGCCGAACCGCGCTCTATCACGCTCGACCGCCTCGCGCTGGCAGGCGAAGAGAGCCTGGATCTGATTCGCGTCGAGACCGGGGTCGGAGCTGGCGCGCGGGAATGCTTGGACATTCATGGGGCTCTCCTCACAATGACATGGCTGTTGAAGTCGCACGGTGGCACCTGGCGCTCCGTCAGAAGTCTAGACGTTCATAATCTTCCTTGGTCGCGCCGCAGTCCGGGCAGTACCAATCCGCGGGCAC